>JAQGHU010000062.1 GCA_028291515.1 Schlesneria sp. | reverse complement strand
GCGGGCTTCGGACGCAGGTTTTTCGGCGTTGACCAAGCCTCAATCGCGAGGGACTATTGGCACACAAATTGTGTGCTCTCTTGTGCCATAAAGCAGGTGACTCGACCAAGCCCAATTTCACAGATTTTGGGAATTTACTCCCAGGTTTTTTGCAGTGACGAGGGAGGCAAATTTGAAACGCGGAGCACATACTAAGCAGGAATTCGACTACCGACGCATTATTCAAAAGATGCAAAACAATCTCATGAACCCGATCGCATTTGCCTTGCGCCGTCCCTGGACAGTGATGGTGGGGATTCTCGCCGTCACACTGACGTTTGCCGTTGCGCTGCGACCAAAGATTGTTGACCAGACCTTGCAGTCCGTCGGCGTCGAATTGCCTCTGCAAACGATGAAAGTCGACATCTTCCCCGCGCTGAATTTGCCGGTGATTTACGTCTGCCAGCCGTACGGCGGCATGGACCCGGCGCAGATGGAAGGGCTGCTGACCAACTACTACGAGTATCACTTCCTGTACATCAGCAACATCCACCACGTGGAGAGCAAGAACATCCAGGGGATGTCGCTGATGAAGCTGTACTTTCACGGCGGCACCGACATGGCCCAGGCAATGGCCGAGACGATCAACTACGTCAATCGGTCGCGCGCGTTCATGCCCCCCGGCACCGTGTCTCCGTTCGTGATGCGGTTCGACACAGGCAGCGTCCCGGTGGGTTACTTAGTGCTCTCCAGTGCTACCAAGACCATCGGAGAGATCCAAGATCAGGCGCTATTCAAAGTCCGGCCGATGTTCACCGCGTTGCCAGGCGTGTCCGCTCCTCCGCCGTTTGGGGGAAGTGCGCGGACGATTGTGATCCGAGCGAATCCTGAGCGCCTGCGTTCGTATAGCATTTCGCCGGATGAGGTCATTCTGGCTCTGACATCAGGGAACGCCATCAGCCCGTCAGGCAACCTGCACGTCGGCACGATGTATCCCGCGGTTCCCACAAACGCGGTAGTCAAAGACATCCAGGATTTGGGAACGATTCCGATTCGAACGAGCAAGGGGCCGCCGGTCTATATCCGCGACATTGGGACGATTGAAGATTCGACCGACCAGCCGACTGGGTACGCGCTCGTAAACGGTCGACGTGCGGTGTACATCCTGGCGACCAAGCGAGCCGAAGCATCGACAATGAGCGTGATCGAAGAGATCAAGCGCGCCCTCCCGACAATGCAGGCCGAGCTTCCCAGCGACATTAAAGTGGCGTTCGAGTTCGATCAATCCCCCTATGTTTCGCGGGCAATCAATAGCCTGTTCGCAGAAGGAGTGCTGGGAGCATTGCTCACGGGTCTCATGGTGCTGCTCTTCCTGAGAGACTGGCGTAGCGCACTAGTGGTGATTCTGAACATTCCGCTGGCGATCATGTCCGCGACGCTTGGGCTCTGGATGTGCGGACATACCATCAACCTGATGACTCTCGGCGGGCTCGCGCTCGCCGTGGGGATTCTGGTCGATGAGGCGACTGTCGAAATCGAGAACATTCACACGCAGTTCGAAAAGACCGATTCGATTTCGCTGGCCGTCCGTCTGGGCAATGCACAGACCGCGATTCCACGTCTGTTGGCGATGCTGTGCGTGCTGGCAGTGTTTGTGCCCTCGTTCTTCATGCAAGGCGCGGCGCGATCGCTATTTATCCCGCTGTCGCTGGCGGTCGGTTTTTCAATGATTGCGTCCTACATTCTGTCGAGTACCTTCGTTCCCGTACTGTCGGTCTGGTTGTTGCGGCACCGAGGTCACGTCGCCACCGGCTCTGCCGATGTCAAACACCCGCGTTCGATGTTCGATCGAGTGACCAGCGTCTATGCAGGGTTGAGCGGCTGGCTGGTCGCATTGCGTTGGATCGTTGTGCCAGCGTATCTGGTGTCGACGGTGTTGATCGTGATTGGGGTAGGATTGAACTTGGGACTGGAGATCTTTCCCAGCGCAGGGGTCAATGAGTTTCGCCTTCGATTCCGCGCTCCCGACGGTACGCACTTCGATACGACAGAACGCTACGCCCTGTCGGTACTCGATGCCGTGAGTGAGCAAGTGGGGCCAGAGAAAGTTCAGATCACGCTCGGTTATGTCGGCACAATTCCTTCGAGTTTCCCGATCAACGCGGTCTACCAATGGTCGCGCGGACCGGAAGAAGGGCTGCTGCGAATCGCGCTGCGACAAGGAAGCGGCGTTGATACCGAGCGGGCGAAAGATGAGTTGCGGAAGATCCTGGCTCTGCGGTTCCCAGAACTGCGATTTTCGTTCGAGCCTGCCGATATCGTCAGTGAGGTCATGAGCTTCGGCTCACCAACGCCGATCGAGATTGCAGCGCGAAGCGCCAATCTCGAAGAGGCCCGCGCCTACATGCTGGAAGTTCAACAGCAACTGGCCTCGATCCCCGCGCTGCGCGACGTGCAAATCGCGCAGTCGCTCGACTATCCCACCGTCAACATTCAGGTCAGTCGCGAAAAAGCTTCGCTGTCAGGTACGTCTACTGCTCAGATCGCTCGCTCGGTCGTGGCCGCGACGTCGTCAACTCGCTTTGTGGTACAAAATTACTGGCCAGACCCGAAGACCGGCATCGGCTATCAGGTCCAGGTCGAGATTCCACAGCCGACGATGACTCAGCCGGAAGATCTGGCATCGCTCCCGATAGACTATCGCGGCGGGCAGGCGTTGCTATTGCGCGATGTGGCTCGTATCTCGGCGGACAAGATGCCCGGTCAATTTGATCGGTACAACATGAAACGCGAACTCACATTGACAGCCAACATCAGCGGCCAAGACCTTGGATCGGTGGCGACCGAGGTTCGTCGAACACTCTCAAAACTAGAAGCCGGGGGAAAGAAGCCCAAAAGCGTCACGATGGAGATCCGAGGCCAGATTCCTCCGTTGCGTCAGATTCTGAGCGGACTGGGAGTCGGTCTATTCCTGGCAATTGTGGTGATCTTCTTGATGTTGACTGCCAACTTTCAATCGCTGCGGCTGTCGTTGGCCACTATCTCCACGGCACCGGCCGTCCTGGCAGGCGTCGTGGTCGCACTGTGGTTGACGCGATCGACACTGAACATTCAGTCGTTCATCGGTGCGATCATGGCGATCGGCGTCGCAATGGCGAATGCGATTCTGCTGGTCACATTTGCCGAGAAGTCGCGACGAGCTGGGGGCGATTCCTGCAAGGCTGCGATCGAAGGAGCCGAACGCCGTCTACGAGCGATTCTAATGACCAGCCTGGCAATGGGAATTGGGATGGTGCCAATGGCCCTTGGCTTGGGTGAAGAAGGATCGCAGACCGCTCCATTGGGTCGGGCCGTAATCGGCGGGTTGTTCGCGGCAACGCTCGCCACACTGCTGGTCCTACCCGCCGTCTTTGCGTTGATGCAACGATCAGCCTCTATTCAATCGGCATCACTCGATCCACTGGATCCGCAAAGTCCCCAGTTCCGCGAAGAAGCCGCCTCACTGATGACATCGGAGTAAGTTGTGCAACCTGTTATTCCAATTCGCATGTTTCGATTTGATTCGCTGGCGGTGCTGCTCGTAGCGAGCCTGCTGACGGGATGTCACCGCCCTGCCGCCCATGATGCGGCTTCAAGTGGTGCGCTGCCTCCGATTCGAGCCACTGTTATTCAGTCACAACGAAAGATGTTGGTTCGAACGGTAGAACTGCCAGGGCGCGCCGAAGCCTTCGAGTTTGCTCCGCTCTGCGCCAAGGTGACCGGTTTCGTCCAAAAGGTTCTTGTCGATATCGGTGATCGGATCGAAGGCCCGAAGGACGGAAAACTCGGGACAGTTTTGTGCGAATTGCTGGTTCCAGAACTGAATGAGGAACTGTCCGAGAAGATCGCGACGATTGCTCAGACGAAGGCCGAGGTCTTGCAGGCGGACGCGGGCGTTAAAGTCGCCGAAGCGGCGCTGGCGTCGGCAGAAGCACACATTGGCGAGACAGAAGCCCTGGCCGCGAAAGAAGAGTCGCGATATTCGCGTTGGAAGTCCGAGTATCAGCGCGTGGCGCAACTCGCGGAAAACGGTGCCGTCACTCGCAAGGTCGCAGACGAAACCAAGTCGGAACTTGAAGCGGCCGATGCAGGCCGGAAAGAGGTCACCGCGAAGATTGCGGCGGTCCAGGCCATGCGTCAGGAAGCAGCCGCGCGAGTCGAGAAGGCGCGCGCCGACGCAGTCGCGATTCGGGCTCATCTTGACGTGGCGGAAGCGGAACGGCGGCGGACCGAAACGATGCTCGACTATTCGATCCTGCGGGCACCGTTCGACGGAGTTGTTGTCGAGCGAAATGTCCACACGGGGCACCTGGTCCAAGCGGGAGGGGGAACCAGTCAGAAGCCGTTATTGTCCGTGATGCGGGTCGACCCCGTGCGCATCTTCGTCGACATTCCCGAGGACGATGCCGTACATGTCTCGAAAGGGAGCAAAGTGGAATTGCGGGTTCCCTCCATGCCAGGCAAGCCGTACGTCGGCACGGTGACTCGAACCAGTTGGTCGCTCAACACGACATCTCGCACGCTGAGTGCGGAAATCGACGTGCCAAACGCGGATGGCTTTTGGAGGCCCGGATTGTATGTGCAGGCGAAGATCACCGTGGCTGAACTGAACGATGTGTTCAGCCTGCCGAAGGCGGCCATTATCACTCAGGACAAGCAAACTTACTGCTATACAGTCAATGCAGAGTCCAAAGTCGAACGGCGACCGATCTCGATCGGTCTGCAAGCGGGCTCGGAATTCGAAATTCGCGAAGGTCTAACAGGCAACGAAAAGGTGATCAGCGTCAACTCAAACACGTTCCGTGAAGGCCAAACCGTAGAAGCCGTAGCGCCACCGCCGCCAACCAAATAATCGACAGGCCCTGCGCCCTCGCTCAGCTGTGACGTTAAAGTCTACCTGATTAGTAAATTTGAATAAGAAGGCGTGCATAGGTCGACCGCGGGACCGTTCGCCTGTAGACCGATGCTATCCGAGGTCGAACTGATCCGATGGGCACGGACGTTACGTTTCCGCGACTGAGCACCAAGGACGGTGATCTTGACGCGCCGATCGCACCCTTGGGTGGTGCTTCTCACTATTATTGCGACAGGCTGCGCAGGGATGCGAGCATCGAGGGATGCCGTCGCGCGTCGGTCTGCCGCAGATTCGGCGGTCGCTTCCAAACCCGCAATTGCCTCAGCAAAGTCAAAACTTGCGCCCAAACATCGATCCGAATCGACGCCCGCCACTTCGGGGCCTCATGAGGATGATGGATCTGAAGACGCAATCATTCAAACGAGTGCCACGACCAACGATGAGCCTCTAATCGCGGCCACTTCGCAATCGGCAGAATTGACCGAGGACTATGATCCACAGGGATCACAAACAGCAACACAGCAACCTCCCGCCCCCTACCCCCTGAATCTGGGCGACATTCTGCATCTAGCGGATGCCCAAAACCCTAACGTTGCTTTCGCACGCGAGCGAATCAACGAAGCGTATGCACGTGTGGATCGTGCGGAAGCACTATGGCTGCCGTCGCTGCGTACCGGCCTGAACTACAACCATCACGAAGGCGCAATACAAAGTGTTGCAGGCGATGTTTTTCAGACGAATCGCAGCGCGTTTGGTGGCGGTTTGGGAGCTGGCATGTATGGAGCCGCTTCGCCGACCGTTCCGGGCTTGATCGCTCAGTTCCATCTCAGCGATGCGATCTTCCAGCCAAAGATCGCAGCCCATCAGGCCGCGTCACGCCAGTTCGGAGCCATTGCGGCTCGTAACGACGTACTGCGCGATGCGGCTGTTGGTTATCTGGAATTGGTCCGCGCCGAACAGGGAATGGTGATCGCGAAAGTGGCATTGGACAATACGCAGAAGTTGACCGAATTGACGCGGCAGTACGCCGAGACTGGTCAGGGATTACAGGCCGATCACCAGCGAATGGAAGCCGAGTTAGCTTTGCGCAGCGACGGGGTCGTGAATCAGCAGGAACAGATCCAGGTCGCTTCGGCCAGGTTGGCCCAATTGCTGCATGCCGATCCTTCCGTCCAGATTGCGACGAACGAACCAGTCGTGACCTCGCTCGATATCATGACGGTCGAAGGCACCGCGGCGTCTTACGTGGTGCTGGGTTTGTCCCGTCGCCCCGAGTTGTCTGAGCAGAAACACTTGGTCTGCGAGGCTGTCCAGCGATTGAATCGAGAGAAGTACGCTCCGCTGATTCCCAGCGTATTACTCGGCATGAGCTACGGCGGGATGGGTGGCGGGTTGGGAAACAACATCGTCAACTCTAACCAGCGTTGGGACGCGGATGCCGTCGCCTATTGGGAGTTGAGAAATCTCGGCTTCGGTGATCAGGCCGCTCGCGGCGAAACAGCTTCAGCAGCGCGTCAGGCCCAGATACGGGAACTTGCCATTCTGGATCGTGTGGCCCGCGAAGTCGTGGAGGCCCACACTCAAGTCGTTCAACGGAAGCAACGACTTGAGATTGCAAAAAAAGGGATCGTCGCGGCAGAACGATCGTACGATCTGAACCAACAACGCATTGCCAACGCCCAAGGACTTCCAATCGAAGTTTTGCAATCGATTCAAGCACTTGCGAACGCGCAGAAGACCTACTTGAATGCGGTCATCGATTACAACATCGCTCAGTTCGAATTGAGCCGCGCAACGGGATGGTTCGTCGAATCGTAAGCTTCGGATCCGATTTCGCGACTAATCATCGCATATCAGGGACCGGGCAACGGTGGCGGGTGGCATCGCGTGGCTCTAGTCGATGTGCCATGCGACTGCTTGGCTGCTTTGAGACGAGCAGTATTCTTTTATACTGTAGATGATCGTCGAAGTCTCTCGTACCATTCGAATTGCCATCGTCATGTGATTGGAGTTCAATGACGAACGGACTCGTCCGGTGCGTTGAGTGAGCTGCGCTGCCGTGTCTATAAATTCCGATCACCCGCCGCTCAAGAAGCTGAAGCATTATGGCAACGGCGAGCCTCATTCCTGACCTGCTCGTGCTGTCGGCAACTGAAACTGTTATCCAAGGATCAAAGCCCGGCACGCGGCGGGGCCGCGAGAGAGTGGATCGGAGTGAGTTGAGAGTTGAGGAGAGTTAGTGCGGGTCGCACTTCCGTGTCGCGTTGAAACATGGGTTAGACATAGTGGGTTTTCGCTCGCGGGACGCCACAGTGAGGTGGGATGCGCTCTTGAAGGCCGTGCTATCTGGCTCGTCTATTCGCATTGGCACTGGTTGTCCCAAAGCGGCCAACCAGTGGCACGGCACAGCGACTTCCAAGCGTTACGCAATGCCACCCTGCCTGCGGCGTGGCCCATCCTGCGGGAGGCAGTTAATCAGGGATCTTAAAATCTTTAAGTGCCTCGGCGAGGTATTGCCGGCCCTCTTCAAAGCTTTGTTCCAATTCCGCGGGGGTGCATTTTCTTTCTGGCTTTGGAACGTAGAGATCATCGTTCGCAAGGATCAAGTGTTTCAGAAGTGCGCAATCAAAAGATGGATCGACTACGGAAATAAAGGTACTTTTCTGCTCTGGGGAAACATTCGGTTTGTAGTTCACCAGGATGACGGCCCGTTTTACCTGCAACGCGATTCGCCTGTCACCGAATTGGACATGACTGACGTGAATACCCTCGGGTATTTCTCCTTCCAGCAATTCGCCGCTGAGAACGGTTTCTGTCTCTGTTTGGAATGATTCGATAATCGATTTGATGCGGTAACGATAAGACAACGTAATTACTCCTTCATGTTGAGCGTTGCTAGTTTTCGATTTTCATCAGCTATTTGCTGACGAAGTCGGTCAATTTCGTCGTACGGGATTTTCCATTGCCTTGCAGTTCGAACAATTTCCTCTTTCGCTTCAATCTCGATCCTGATGAGCGCTTGTTCTTCACCGTATTGTCTGACAAATTGATCGTAACGTCCACCTTTTTTGAGCTGGATCAAGTGGATATGCTCTTCCAACAATGCTGATCTCGTCGGCGCTGGGCCGAACATTGCTGTCAGCGTCCGATTACCGGCCGCATCTTCGGTAACCTTGACCATCGCCTCAGCAGATTGTTCAGCAAGCTCCTTTTGTGCTGCTTTCGATTTGTCAATTGTGGCGCCGAGTTGCCGCATCTTATCAAACATCTGTTCTCGGAATTCCCGATCAGCCGCTTTCCCAACAACTCGCGAAGCTAGGCTCGCTTTTGATTTTACCACCTTGCGGCCCAGAGTCTTCGCAGCTTGCCTTGCGGCGTGCCTTTGTAATACATACCGCCCGCCTTGCTTGACGACGTGGTATCCACCACGAAGAACAGCAGCACCAAGCCGGAAGGCGGCGTCGGCAGGGGCTGAGATGATGGACATCTCGTCGTAGGTCGGTTCGACACCTTGACCTCCTCGGAGGTCTTCTTCCTGCGATTTGCGATAGGCCCGCACGGCGTTCTTGAAGCCTTTGCCGCCTGTCGAGTCCTGCTGGTATTCGGCGTTCGCTCCAGAGCGGTAGCCAGTGACTTCATGTTCGTGGAAGCCTGCTTGCTTGTACTCGGCTTCCAGCTTCGCCCACTCTCGCTGCAGGGCGACTCCATCTCGTTCTAATTCTGCCAGCTGGGCCTTCAGTGACTGCAGATGTGCCTTGGAGCCGAATGGGTTCCACCCATGCCTACGGATGGCATCTTCGGCTTCGGCAATCTTCTGATCGTTCTCTGACATCTCCTCTCGGAGCGCGCTCCCTTGCTCCACCAGATCCAGGAAGTTCTCGGCTTGCCCGTGAGAGAGACCTGGAATGTGCAGACCGGCGCTCGGTTTGTGACGCCACTTGTCATCCGACGAGACGACGAAGTGTTTCCCCTCGCCAGTCCGGAAGACTCTTGTGTTGCTATCGATAAACTGGCCACCATTCGGCTGTCCCGCGTCAGCTCGGGGGTGCTTGGAGGGATCGAAGTTGTTGCCGGAACCAGCTTCCTTTTCTGCCTGATAACGGGCGAGCATTGCCCAGGCGCGAGCGTGTTCGACTCGCTGGCAATAACGACGCTGAGGCTCTGGAGGGCTCTCAATGACAGACCGCTGATATGCCGTCGCAGCGTCGTCGTCGGACTTGCTGAGCGGGTACCACTTGAGGTGTGGCTTTGGTGTCGGTGGATCTGATGACTTCTGGTATCGAGTGGTCTCGGCGGTCGGCGGCGCCAAGTCCTCCAGCAGGCCGCAGGCGCGATACCAGTTGTACCGGGCGATGGCCCAGTCCACGCGCGACCATTTGCTGGAATCGTCGTGCAGTGCCTTCTCTGCGTAACCACGAGTGGGAAAGGTCTGCGGGTGAGCATTGTCGACTCGCTGGGAATACCGGTGCCGTTGCGTTGCAGCAACCGGCTGCTGGTATGTCCCGGCAATGTCGTCGTCCGGTTTGCTCAGCGGATACCACTTGAGATGTTGCATGGGCGGCGGCGGATCGGGCGACCGCTGGTCGTTGGCGACCTCTGTAGTCTGCTGTGGCAGGTCATCCAGCAGACCGCAAGCGCGGTACCAGTTGTACCGAGCGATCGCCCATTCCACGCGCGACATTGGTCGTGCACTGAGATTGCTTTGGCCGCTCGTCGTGGTCATTAGTGTTCGTCTCCACTAATGGAATCCCATCCCCATTGAAGTCGACTTCATGCCGTCCTCCTGAACTTTGCTTTCGTTGTCGGAGTGCTGGGGTCGGTCCTTTGTCGTGGCTTGAAGAGTGACGGGCTGGAAGCCCATCCCACGAAAAGGGGACGCTGGCGGCTCGGGTAACGAAAACAGGCCGCAATCTCGTGAAAACGAGACTGCGGCCTGTTGGTTACAGTGCCACATCGTTGGCGGAATCAACGCGACTCAGTCAGCGGCGGTCAGCAGGGGATTTAACCCGTTTCGTGTGACTCGAGGAAGATCAGCTGGCGATGATTTGGGAAAACGATTCGAGAAATTCTTGGAGCTCGAAGTCGGCTGCCTCCGCTCGATTCAACGCAATAGTGCAGCCGGGCGCGATCCCTCCCGCTTCCGTGGCTTCCAGAGGATCAGGTAGGCGGAAAGAAAGGTCAGGGGGATGGCGAGGAACCAGTAGGGGATGAGGGTGACGGCGATTGTGATCCCTCCCCACGCCTGGTCGTTGCCGTGGGCAAAGCCCAGCCCGCGCCATTTCCACTTCACGTCACGACACAAGTCGAAGATAGAAATAATGCCGCCAGAACGGACCGAAACCCAGCTCGAGACCACTATTCCAGATGGGCCTTGAAATGCTGCTTGTTCAGCCGTATACGGATACGCTCGATCCCAGGCGAGACTTCCGTCCATGACGACAACTCGGTGGGAACAACCCCAGAACGCGAAGTCGAACATATCAATGACGATTAGGCTTCTCACCCAGAGACACCAGAATGCCAACGCTATCACCAGCATCGCCACGCCACATTTTCGTCGCCAGCCGCGGAAGAAGGAGTGCATGGGTTAATTCGGCCCACCTGGTTCGGCTCTCAAGATCTTGTCCATCGCCTTTCCTTTCGCCAATTCGTCGACCAACTTATCCAGATACCGAATTTCCCGCATCGTCGGCTGTTGAATCTCTTCCAGCCGGACACCGCAGATGACACCTTTGATCAATTGGCGTGACGGATTGAGCTGAGGAGCTTCCCGGAAGAACGTTTCGAAGTCCACCTGCTGACTCAACCTTTTCTCCAGGGCCTTCTGGGTATAGCCGGTCAGCCAGCGAATGATGGTATCGACCTCCGCTTTTGTGCGGCCTTTTTTTTCAGCCTTGGCGATGTAGTGCGGATAGACGCTCGCAAAGCTCGTCGTGAAAATTCGATGTTTCCCAGTCATATACCCTCCTGCCGAACGATTGAGATCATCACAACCCTGTGAGAGTGTGGGCTACAGTCTTCAGAATAAACACCATCTCGCCCCACTAGTGCTGCGTCACAGCTAAAAAGGAGGGTTCGAGTTTCCGTAACTCGGTATGTCCCACAGGAGAAGCTTTGGGAGCATCCGTCTTTTAAGCGCTGACGCAGCACTAGGTTTGCCGTCGCGATCAATCCGGCATCGCCCAAATCAACATTGAGGTATTCGCGCCGACCGCCGCAAGACTGCGTTCGCTCGGGTGAACGAGTATCTCGCTCATCGAATTGCCGGAAGCGAATGATTTCAAACATTCTCCCGTTGTGGCTTCCCACGAGCACACGAACCTTACGAAATGGCAGAGTTTGTCAGTCCATGGCAGGGTTTTGGGGGTGTCTTCGATTTTGGCATCGCGACGTCGAGCCGGACTTTGAGAATGACGGTGTTGAACGTGACGCATAGATCAGTCTCCTACAAAAAACGGCCACACATGTTGACCCCGATTTGGCGGTCGACACGTGTGGCCGGTGGTTACGGTCCACTGAATTTCAGTTCCTGCTGGATCTCTGTTATGCCATATCTCGCGTGAGTCGAGCTAGACGAACTTCTGGATATTTTGCCTCTTTGAGTGAAATGTCTCGTCTCTCGGGACGGTGCTCGTTCAGCGAAGCCGACAGTCACTGACAGATTTTGACACCCCAGGACAATTTTTGACATTGGGTGACAAAAAAGGCCTGTTTTCGGCAGTTTTCCTCAAAAAAGCGGGTGTTTTGTGACACATCGCATTCAGCGCGGCAGCCGAAGCGGTGGCTCACGTGAACCGCACCACTAGAGTCCGAATATCGCACCATCGCGATCGATGATTGGCGAATGTCCACCTTGTCAGTTCAGCGTCTCGACAGCATCAGCCAATCGAAACATCATTCTGTTTGCGAGTGCCCTGCTCAGTTAGGACTGTCGAAGCGCTACTCATTGGCGCTGTCTCTGCAACGGCAGGGCGGGCTGGACCAACGGGAAGCGCCGGTTGAAAGTCGATCGACGTCGATCAAAGGTACTGCGTGGGCAAACCGGGGTTTCGCGAAGACGCTCCAACGCTGGCCACCCTGCCGCGAGACGCGAAGGGCGCAGAGAAGACGGGAAACCACGGCATGTCCAGGAAGAGTGACGAGATGAAAGTAGCGAGTGACGAGGAAAGATGCAGAGCAGAGGTTTGACCACGGAAGAGACTGAATGGACGGAAAAGAATAAGAGTGGACCACGAATAGGATCAATTCGCACGAATTAAGAACTGGGGAATGATGCGGAAGGCGAGCGGCTGAATATCGCGGCCTTGGGATGCGGCGAAGCCTTCCGCCCAGAGCTTGTCGAACGACTTGACGCGGTCGCCACGAAGAATGGATGGACACGCGCGCGAGCCGTCAGAGAAGCTGTCGGGTTGCTACTCAAGGCCCAGTAAGCGGAGGCAAGAGGACGCCAGTTGAACTTTTCGTGTTTGGGGTCCGGGCTGGGAAGTAGGATTCCGGCAACGACTGAAGGCGGCTAACCCATAGGGCGAGTTAGACTTGTGACTTCGTTTTGAGCGTCACGGGCGGAGCAGCGTTTTTATTGCTCGGCGTTCATCCATCGCCTTATAACCTTCGGCAACTTTCTCTAGCGGCAGGGTCAGGTCGAAAACTTGTCCTGGATTGATCTTCTTATCTAAAACCAGCTCGATCAGTTTCGGCAAGTAGCGTCGCACGGGAGCAGGTCCGCCATGAAGGTGAACATGGGCGAAGAACGATTCCTCCCCGCTTAACTCCACGCCGTGCGGAACGCCGACGAAGGAAGCATAGCCTCCCTTGCGCGTGCAGCGAATTGCCTGCATCATCGACTGTTGTGTCCCGACGCACTCCAGAACTGAATCTGCGCCGATCCCATTGGTCATGTCTACGATGCGCTTCACGCCGTCATCGCCACGCTCGGTCACAATATCGGTCGCGCCGAACTCTCTGGCGAGATTCTGTCGCTGTTCGTGCCGACTCATGGCTATGATACGCTCGGCTCCCATCTGCCTGGCCGACAGAACGCCGAGCAGGCCAACCGCGCCGTCACCGACGACTACAACTGTCGAACCCGGCTTCACATTGGCTGCATCAGCGGCGAACCAGCCAGTGCCGAGTACATCTGAGGTCGTAAGCAGACTGGGCACGAGGTCGTCCGAAGGCATATCGGGTGTCGGCACCAGCGTTCCATCCGCAAGAGGCACGCGAAGCATCGGGGCCTGCGCCCTGGTGATAAACTCGCGCTGATTACAGGAGGACTGATAGCCGTATTGGCAGTTAGGACATACGTTGTCGGACGTGGCGAACGACCCGATGACGAATTGCCCTGGCTTCACGGACTTGACCGCGCTACCGATCGCCTCGACTACACCACAGTATTCGTGCCCCATCGGCGTCGGCCCGTTGAGGGGCTGAAGTCCCCGATATGGCCACAGGTCTGACCCGCACACGCATGTCGCCGAGATGCGAATGACGGCATCAGTCGGTTGTTCAATTCTTGGTGTTTCTCGGTCCTCAAACCGGATATCACCCGGTCCGTAAAGCACGGTTCCTCTCATGCTGTATCTCCTGGTTGTTGAATATCCTCGTTATGGCAATTCTGAAAGGTCGTAGCCCGGCTTCTTATAGAGTTGTGTCGGTTTGCTTTGGATATCAGGCTCGTAGACCTTTTCTGCCCAGTTCCGCGCTTCGACTTCTTCCATCGAGACGGAGACAGACTCCTCTCCGTAACCCAGCACGTCCATCACGTCTTTGGTGATCGCTTCAGCGAGCTGGGCCTTCTGCTTCTCGGACTTTCCAGGCCATAGTTTTACAATGACATGAGGCATGACCTTCTCCTTCGTTTTTTTCATCAGTTGTATTGCTCGTCGGTGACCTTCTCCATCCACTCGACCATTTTACCATCGAGTTTCTCCTGGATTGCGATGTGGGTCATGGCCGTGGTCGGGGCAGCCCCATGCCAGTGCTTCTCCCCAGGCGGAATCCAGACCACGTCCCCCGGCCGGATTTCCTCGACCGGCCCGCCCGAGCGTTGGACTCGGCCGCAACCCGTCATGACGATTAGGGTCTGGCCCAGCGGATGAGTATGCCAGACGGTCCGAGCGCCCGGCTCGAATGTGACGCTGGCCCCAGCCGCGCTGGCCGGGGCGTGTGCAGAAAACAACGGGTCGATACGGACGGTTCCAGTGAACCAGTCCGCTGGTCCCTTGGTCGATGGCTGTGAACCTGCTCGTTGGATTTCCATGATTACCTCCGATGTTTTGCCTGTATGAACATCTGCACGCACGCGATCAATCGAGGAACCGGCGAGTATGGCAGCCGCGCCAACCTTCATGAAGGCGCGGCGCGCCACCAAATTGCTGCTCGGGTTTTCCATGTGCTGAACTCCCAATATCTCTAGCGCCCTCTCCCGTGCCCGCCAATCAATGCCGCCAAGAAGCCCCCGCTACTTCAGGTTGTTGGTAAAAAAAGACATCAGCTTGTCGAATGGGATCACATCCACCCGGTCGTAAAGATCAACATGGTTGGCACCCTTGACGATGAGCAGTTCCTTCGGCTCTGCGGCAGCCTTGTAGGCGGTTTCGCTGAAATAACGTGAGTGAGCCTTTTCGCCGTGAATAAAGAGGATCGGCCGAGGTGAAATCTCATCAATGTAGGTGAGAAGTGGCATGTTCATGAAGGACAGCGGATTGGTTACTGTCCAAGAGCTATTCGAGTTGATTGCTCTCGGGTGGAAGCCGCGCGGCTTCTTGTAGTAATCGGCATAATCCACCATGAATTGGGGCTCACCTCCCTTGAGTTCGTTGAAGATGGGGCCAAGCTCTGGTTCGCCTTTTTCCGCATCCTTCCATCGCTGCTGGCTCAGTTTCTCCAGCGTTTTCTCGCGCTCCTTCTTAGTCGTGCTGTCGTTGTAACCCTTGGACATCACCCGCGTCATGTCATACATCGTGCTGGTCGCGACGGCTTTGATTCGCTTGTCCACGGCGGCGGCGTTCAACGCCATGCCCCCGAAGCCGCAAACGCCTATGATGCCGATACGTTCGCGGTCAACGGACGGTTGAAGGCCGAGAAAGTCCACGGCCGCGCTGAAATCCTCGGTGTTGATGTCTGGTGAGGCGACGTGGCGCGGCTCGCCGCCGCTCTCCCCGGTGTAGGACGGATCGAAAGCCAGGGTGACGAATCCGCGATCCGCCATCGTTTGTGCATACAGGCCCGACGACTGCTCCTTTACCGCGCCAAAGGGGCCGCTGACGGCAATCGCCGCCATGCGTTTGTCGCCACGTTCCTTCGGCTGATACAGATCGGCGGCCAGAGTGATGCCGTATCGGTTCTTGAACGTGACCTTCTGATGAGTCACCTTGTCGCTCTGCGGGAAGGTCTTGTCCCAAGCGAGCTTGTCCTCTGCGAATGCAAGGCCGGTCGGGGATAATATCGCGCCGAGCATCGGCAGCACGAGTAGGCGGAGGGTTCGAAACAATAGGGTACTGGTTTTCATCTTTCGCTTCTTTTAAAGTGGGTGCGTTGCTTGGGTTCATGGCCAATCATTTGAGTTGGTCTCAAGTCATCGTGTCTGAGAATCAGATTCATTGAATCGTCTGGCCACCGTCGATCACCATTGCATGACCGACCATGAAGGTGGCGGCGGCCGAGCACAGCCAGACGACGGCGGCGGCGATCTCTTCGGGCTTGCCCATCCTCCCGATCGGCTCCTCCCCAATCACCTTCGCGCGCCCTTCAGGGGTGCCTCCAGTGAAACGGTGCATCATTGGAGTTTCTATGTAGCCTGGGCAGACGGCATTGATGCGGAGATTCTGCGCGGCGTAATCGAGAGCCGCCGCTTTTGTGAGGCCGATTACCCCGTGCTTGGCGGCGGTATATGCCGGGCTGCCCTTGATGCCGATGATCCCGGCCCCCGAGGACGTGTTGACGATTGCCCCGCCACCTTGTTTCAAGATCAGCGGGATCTCGTGCTTCATACACAGAAAGACTCCGCGCAGATTAATGTCGATAATCCGGTTCCACTCTTCCTCGTCGTAGTCTGCGGTTGGGACCGCTTTTCTGGGCTCGATGCCCGCGTTGTTGAAAGCGAAATCCAAGCGGCCGAAGGCCTCGACCGTTTTGGTCAGGGCCGCTTTCACCTCAGCGGCATTCGTCACGTCGCAGAGGACGGCGAGCGCCCGCCCGCCGAGCCCTTCGACTAGGCGCAGCGTTTCCTGGTTGCCCTGCTCGGACACGTCGGCAACTACCACGCTTGCACCCTCGCGGGCAAAAGCGAGTGCCGCTGCCCGGCCGATGCCACTTGCCCCGCCCGTCACAAATGCCACCTTACCCGCGAAAGTTCCCATTCCGTTTGCCGCCATGATCTGCTCCGATTTCGTTTTCAAGTCGTCATGGACGAGAAATGACGTCGCCACCCAACGAAATCATCCTACGACGGATAGCTTGTTGACCGGTATCGCGATCTTCCTGGAAACTAGCCTAATCCTCCACGAGCCTTGGCTTCGTTGATGACGGAAGAAATCAAAATGAGTAGACTGGAGGATATGTGGAAAGGAGTCATCATTTGAGTGAAATCGAACTGAAACAGCTCACGGCGACAGTCCTGCGACACGCAGACAGGGACGGTTCATTCGACACAAAGGTGCCTGGGCTTGCGCTATACCGATCCTCTGAACCCACGGTCCACGACGCCGTGGTATACATGCCGAGCCTGTGCGTCATCGCTCAGGGTGCCAAGGAAGTGGTTGTGACAGGTCGGGCGTACCGATATGACCGAGCGCAGTCTCTCCTCGTCTCGGTCGACATGCCTGCTGCAACGCGTATCGTCGAAGCCTCCCCAAACCGGCCATGTCTTGCCGTTCGGGTTGGAATTGACTCCGCAGTTGTGGGTGAACTCTTAGCTGATGGCACGACTGTTCCACCGCTCGGTCATCCTGCGCGTGGCATCGGAGTCACGCCAGTTGAGCCGCAGCTCTTGAATGCCGTGACGCGACTCGTTGCCCTGCTTGACACCGCGCACGACATTAGAGCGCTCTCACCATTGATAATACGGGAGATCATCCACCGTGTCCTCACCGGTCCGCAAGGTGCGAGACTGCGACAGATCATCGCCCCCGGAACACCTGCCCAGCGGATCGCTCGTGCCATTGGATGGCTTAAGGAGCACTACGCGGAGCCCGCACGCGTCGAGGAACTAGCAAAGTACGTAGCCCTAAGCCCGTCTGCATTCCACCTGCACTTCAAGGCGGTGACGGGCCTTAGCCCACTTCAATATCAGAAGCGGTTCCGCCTCCAAGAGGCGAGGCGACTGATGCTCAGCGATGGGCTCGACGCGGCTGAGGCGGCGTTTCGGGTCGGGTACGAAAGCCCGTCCCAGTTCGGCAGGGAGTATCGAAGGCTGTTCGGAACTCCACCCCGACAGGACATAGTCGCTCTTACCAATTTTGCACAAACGGCAAGTCCATCCGGTGTCTAATCACGCTCCTGTTTGCTGGTTCCACAAAATTGGGTAAGGCGATTCATCCTTACCGCCATCTTCATTCTATTGCCTGGGCTCGGTAGGCAGGAACCCCGTGCGAAAGGCTGGACCGTGCTATGAGACGGCAATTTGGCAAGTCGCAACCGCAATGAAGGTTGCAACTTGCCTTTGCTCGCTGTTTCCCCGTATCTCGGGGCTGGTGTGTCAAGTTTTGAACTTTGCTTTCGTTGTTGGAGTGCTGGGGTCGGGCCTTCGTGGTGATTGGAACAGTGACGGGTTGGAAACTCATCCCGCGAAAGGAAACGCTGGCGGCTCGAGTAACGAAAACAGGCCGCAACCTCGTGAAAACGAGATTGCGGCCTGTTGGTTACAGTGCCACATCGCTGCCAGAATCAACGCGACTCAGTCAGCGGCGGTCAGGAGGGAATTTAACCCGTTTCGTGTGACTTGAGGAATATCATTTTGCGGTGATTTAGGAAAACGATTCGAGAAATTTTCCCGACCCGAACTGATCACTCTTTCTGCCAGATTCAACGTAACGGCGCGATGACGGGGCGGCTTTGTTGAAAGATCAGCGTTCCGATCAATTGGCCGTCTTTGACGGCGACGACGGGGGCTCCGTTCCAGGTGGGGTTCATCTTGTTCGTGGCGGCGATTTCCCAGATGGCGGACTGCGGTTTGACGTTTGAGGCGGCCAGGGGATGAGGTGACATTTGTGGGTCGATGATGATCAGCATGTCTTCGGGTTCGGTCGGTTTGCGGACTCGCTGCTGTGGCCAGGTTGCGACTCCTTCGGCGGCTGCGGTCAGAGATACTGTGGCGACGTCGCCTGAACGCTCGATCTGTTTTGGATCGAGTTTCTGCTGCAGGCCCGCCACTTCGAGGAGGATGTCGCCGACGGGTCGTTCCGTGGGGAGGAGCAGATCTGCTGGGCCGAGCAGGCGTTGGTTGTCGAGCAGGAGGACCCAGCCGCTGCGGTCGTAGTTGCGGTTGAAGCCGAACATCTTTTCGGTCCAGCGCACCACGGCGCGTTGCGGTTCGGGGAGTCTGCCGTTTCCGAGACGCTGCGATGCCAGCAGATCGACGTGGGGTCGCCAGGTGGTCCACTCGTCTCGGACCGAACGTTCGTAGGCAAAGCGTTGGCCGGAGCTGGCAAGTTCACCGGGTTGTTCGGGTGTGGCGAAGGCGATGCCGCCTTGAGCAATTGTCGCCAGGGTTTCGGCGGTGAGTTGCAGTCCGGTGAAGCCCAGGTTCATGTCGATCCCGCTGGTGCTCCAGAAGACGCTGTTGCGACGAACGAGTGGACGATAGTAGGCGTCGATTGTGGCTCGCGCTTCGACTCGTGTCCCATCGGACGACAATCCGACAGAATGCACCTGGCCCACTTTGAGACCTCGATAGGTTACTGGTACGCCTTGGTCGATCCCCCAGCGCTGAGGGGCATGCAGCACGATCTCGATTCCACCGGGAGGGACCAGCGCAACGGGTGCGGTTTCCAATCCAGCGAATGATTCGCACGTGGCGGCATCGGCTGTGGCAGGTGACACCGCGACATAGCGGCCACCGACTAAAGTCTCCAGGCCACGGACTTCGGTGACGCTGACTCGAGGACGTTCGACCCAGAACAGGCTTCCTTCGCGAGCAACCTGCCGTCCCATGCCGCTCAGCCGGATCTGGACGGAGACTCCCGAGAGATCCTGATCGAGATCGACCTTGGTCACTTCGCCGATCATGATCCCGCGGTGACGAACGGGGTCACCGGCCTGCAGGCCGTAGCCTTCACCGAATCGCACGGCGATGTCGGAGTATTCGGTCTCGTTGATCGTCGGAGGTGTTTCGATCCCCTCGAACTGATGGGCGGGAGGTGCGTCGGCCGGTGCGGGTCGGACACCCAGATACTTCGCACCCACGACCGTCTCGAGGCCGCTGACTCGCGAGAGGCTGACGCGTGGTCGCTCGATCCAGAATTCAGAGCCTCGGCGAGCGAGCGCTTCGGCCTTTTGATCGAGGATTACGCTGACGGCGACTCCGCCGAGTTTCGGTGTCAGCGCGACGTCGGTTACTTCACCGACTACGATGCCGCGATAACGGAGCGTGTCGCCCGCCTTCAGGCCGTGGCCTTCGTCAAAGTGAATCGAAATCTGCGGACCGTAGCGGCGTTGAGAACTGATCACCAGGCCAATCGCGATGATCAGGCAGAGTCCCGTCAACAGCCACAGCTTCGACACCATTCGCTGGGGAGATGATGACACAACAACCGCCTTCGGAAACGGTGTCGCTGCCGGCGTCGGTTCGGAACGAGCCGATTCGACGGTTGTCGGCGGAGTCATGTTGGCAGTCATGTCGAAGCCTCATCTTCCCAGATCGTGTGCGGATCGAAGCAGAGCGAAGCCGCCATGCTGAGGACCACACACAAGACAAACGCCACAATCGCCGGGCCGAGGTGAAACGTCACCACGCTGCCGAGTTTGACCAGCATCACCAGAAACGCGAGCAGCAGAACATCCATCATTCCCCAACGACCGGCATGCTCCATCAGTCGATAGGTCGCCGCCTTGTGCCGGCGATGCAGCAGGCTGAACAAGCTGAGTTCCAGCAGCATCACCAGCTTGGCCAGTGGCAGGATGATCGAAAACACCAGGACAATCGTCCCGACAAACCAACTGCCATGCTGAAAGAGATCGATCGTTCCCATCAACAAGCTGCTGGCGTACCGATGCCCCAACCGTTCCACTTCGATGATCGGTAACAAGACTGCGGGCCAGTAGAGAATAAACGCTCCCAGAGCGAGCGCGGCCGTTCGAGTTGCTACCACTTGCGCCGAGCCAGACCTTTGGATCACCGCTCCACAACGAGTACACGCGCAGACCTGCCCCAGCCGAACGTCGGCCAGTTCATGAATCAGACCACAACAATGGCAGGCCCGCAGTCGATTCATCGGCGATTCAGCCTCGCTGTTTGCACTTCAGGTAATAGCCCTGAACATCGGGAACGCAACTGCGACCATTGGGAGCCAACGTCACGCAACGGGCTTCGGGCGATTGGGCTCGCAAGACGGCGGCTCGCGTTCGCGCGACGCCACCTTCATCGATGTCCTGTTCGATCTCTTCGCGTGTCAGGCCAAAGCACGCACACAACGGTGCGTCGATGTCTTTGATTGGAATCGGTCCAGGAATGAATGAGCGATTCACCACGCCACCGAAGTCGTCGTAATAGACGACGCCACATTGACCGTCAGGGCAGAAGTAGGCCGACTCGGCCAGGATCTTACGTGCTTCCTCGGGAACCCAAGCGGCCAGTGTCTGTGGACCCACGCGATGGCCGGCGGAGTCGCAACGCGGACAGCGGCTATCGACCTGATCGGGTTCACGAACAAACGCCTTGTTCATTGCTTATGACTTTCTGAGAAAACAATTCAGAATTAGCCACGGATTGAACACGGATGAAACACGGATAGGAAATATGAATAGTCTTGCAGAGGGACATCTCGAGATGTGGTCACCGGACCTCCACTCTTCACCATTTTCTTATCCGTGTTCAATCTGTGTTCAATCTGTGTTTCATCCGTGGCTCAGTTCTGGTTCTTCGATGCACTTGTCGAGACGACTCGTGATGTGATGCGGTTCACTGGTACCATACAGCGCCATTCGCAACAGGCGGTCCGTAGGTCGATCGCAGGCTAGTGCGTCGGCGGCGACATCCTGATCGCGCAATTCCAAATGGATCAAGTAGCGGTGTCCCAAGTCGCTGAGTCGAACTCGTCGACAAATGATCGCGGCCCCCAACAGGCCGATTGCCATCAACAGAATTAGTCCAACACTTTCACCGCGACCGATGATCGCCATGGCCACCAGTTTGTAGAGGCCCAACGTGACCAACGCGGTCGACAATGTCCCTTTCGTCAACTTGCAGGCCAGTTGGCGTCGAGGCGTTTCCAGGTAACGTTGCGTGGTCAAAGCGGCTTGCAGAGCATCGCACCGAGTGGCGATCATCTTCGACAAGCCGACATTGCGATGATGCACCTCCGACAACAGTCGCGCTCGTGAACACCAGTCCCAGGCGGCTCGTTGAATTGTGGACAGTGTGCTCACGTCGAATATCGTTGCATTGCGGCGCACCATCTTCGGAGCACCAAACAGGCGGAAGCCCTTCGGCGACCAGCGTTCCAAGTAACCGAGCGCGATCAAATCAAAGATCACGAGCTGCGCGACTCGATTCGCTCCACCTTTCAAGAACGCAATCTGATAAGGGTCGATCGCGTCGTCATCGTCCGGCAAATCGACATCGCGAGTTCCATCGCAGAGCCAAATCGCGACCGCTCCCGCGGTCAGCCCCACGAGGCCAATGCCGGTGTACATCAATAAGAAGTATGGCAACTCCAAATCGGTCAAGATGTTGTGAAGTATTGTCTGCATGGAACAACTCGGGGGATCGAGCACTCGAACTTGGTTTCCTAGTGCGAGTCGCACTTACGTGTCGCGTTGAAACATGGGTTAGACACAGTGGGTTTTTGCTCGCGGGACGCCACAGTTGGGTGGGATGCGCTCTGAACCAGACATCGAAGAACGAAATCGGTCGCCGTTCGGATTGCGCCGCCAATGCGAATTCTGTCGATTGCGGTTGGAAATGTCGCTACTGGAGATCATTCACTCGGGATCGCCGAACAACTTTAGCCAATCCGGGGGCCGTTTCAGTTCGAATGCCTCCGTCATTCCCGCGCAGGCGGGAATCCAGGCAAATGATGGGACGGTATCGATACACGAATGAGAATTCTCGTCCGGTTCGAAGTGTTGGTGATGATTCGATGTGGACCGACTGGATTCCCGCCTGCGCGGGAATGACGGGAGGAGAAGACCAAGCAAGCACCTGACCCGCCCGTGAATAGTCCACACCTTTTCGGAAGCGATGCCGGGGTAGGAAGTGATCTTGGCGGCGGGTATTGTGATAGACTCGCGGATCGCCGCGTCGCATCGATCCTCTCTCATCGCCTACTGCAATCTTTCCCTATGAAAATCTGGTTCAACAAGGTTCACGAAGCCAAGCGAGTCTTGATCGAATCGGATTCGCCTGAGATCCGGATTGGTCGCGATCCCAGCAATACCGTCGTTCTGAATAGCCCGCTCGTCTCGAAGCGGCACGCAGTGGTCTCGCGTGAGAATGGCAAGCTGAAGCTGGAGAACGTCGGAGTTAACGGTTGCCTGGTAGGCGATCAAGAGATCCTCGGCGGAAACTCGGTCCTGTTCAAAGCGGGCGAGACCGTTCGGATCTGGCCGTATTCGCTGACTTTCGAATCCGAAGAAGTTTCGGCGATCAGCCGGAACGAACTGGAAGCGCATCTGCGATCCATCATGGGGGACCTGAATCAGCGAGTCCATCGCAAGCTGCTCGAACGACTCGATCTATACGAGATTGAGAACGAACGGACTGGCGATGCGGACACGATCTTGCTGCTGGAACGCAACATTGAGGATGTGTGTCGCGAACTGAATTTGTTTGGGGCCGAGAACGAACCGCTGCTGGAAGAGATCGTCGGACTGACGCTGCGCGATCTGCTGATCAATCAGTTGATCCTGGAAGGGGGCAATCAGGGAATCGACCTGCTGACTCACCTGACGTACAACGAGTTCGATCTGCCGGCCACACTGGTCCCCGAGCGCGAAACCGAGCTGCACAATCTGCTGACGTTCGCTCGCGAGAAGATGAAGATCGAAGATGAGCCGGACTTGAGCGCTCGGATCAGTCGCGTGGAAGCGACCTTTGCGGAAATCTTTCCGCTCGTTCGCCCGCACCTGCATCGCGAGATGCGGAAGTATGTGATCCTGCGGACGCTGAAGAAAGATCTGAAAGACACCGTCTTCGGTTACGGTCCCCTGCAGGATTTGCTGCGGGCCCCCACGATCAGCGAAATCATGGTCGTCAAAAGCGATCAAATCTTCGTCGAAAAGGACGGCGTGCTGGAGCTATCTGGTCGCCGCTTCATCTCGGACAAAGTGACCGAGAGCATCGTCGAACGAATCGTGGCTCAAGTCGGTCGCCGCATCGATAAGAGTCAACCGCTTGTCGACGCCCGGTTAGCAGACGGCTCGCGTGTGAATGCGATCATCCCGCCGCTGGCGATTAAAGGCCCTTGCCTGACAATTCGAAAGTTTCCCGCTCATCGATTTACGGTCGACGACCTGATCGAACGCGGATCGCTGACATCATCAGCGGCAATGTTTCTGCGTGCCTGCGTGATCGATCATCGCAACATCCTGGTCAGCGGCGGAACGGGAACCGGTAAAACGACGATGCTGAACATCCTGTCCAGCTTCATCCCGATCAAAGAACGCGTCGTCACGATTGAAGACACGACGGAATTGCAGCTGCATCAGGACCATGTGGTCACGTTGGAAAGCAAACCGGCCAACGTCGAAGGAGCAGGCGGATACTCGATTCGCGACCTCGTGAAGAATGCTCTGCGAATGCGGCCTGATCGCATCATCGTCGGGGAATGTCGCGGAGCGGAGGCACTGGACATGCTGCAGGCGATGAATACCGGTCACGACGGTTCGATGACAACTGTTCACGCCAACAACACTGAAGACGTGATCAAGCGCCTGGAGGTCTTGGTGTTGATGGCGGTCGATCTGCCGGTCGTATCGATTCATCGACAGATCTCCAGCGCAATCGATGTCGTCGTGCAGATTACTCGTCTTCCTGGAGGGAAGCGCAAGGTTTCGCAGATCAGCGAGATCGCGGGCTACGACACGGATCGCGGGGCGTTGATTGTCCGAGACATCTACAACTTCCGCGACGGACAGTTGCTGCATCCGACGGGCTATCTACCGACGTTCATCGATTCGCTGATTGCCAAGAACCTGTTGAAGCTGGAATTCCTTTACGGTGACGAAGGACGATAACGTGCCGATCGAATTCCTGATCAGTTCGGTGTTATTCGGATCGGCCGTCGCGATGGCGGCCTGGGCCGGCGAACCATTTTTCACGCACTACCTGGATCGTACCGAAGCTGCTTTTCGCGACAAGCTGAAGCGATTGCGCATCTATCCCAAGCGACTACGAGTGACCATCATTGTGTGGTGCGCACTCGTGCTGGCTCATTTCTTGTTGATGTCTCTCGTCTTTGATGTCCCCGTGATCGGGCTGGTCCTATCGCTGTTGCTGTTGGGCGTGCCGTGGTACTTTCTGAAACGGTGGACCGAAAAACGACGCGAACTGATTGAAGATCAACTGGCCGATTCGATGGTCTCACTGTCCAGTGCCATCAAAGCAGGACTGTCGCTGGCGCAGGCGCTTGAGATCCTGGCCAAGCAAAGCCCGAAACCGATCAGCCAGGAATTCGGGCAAATCATCGCCGAATACCAGATGGGCAAGACGATGGAACGCTGTCTGGACGAAGCTCGCGAACGACTGCGCAGCGAGAACTTCGCTCTCTTCTCAGCTGCTATGCAGGCGAGTCGCGAGAGCGGTGGAAAGCTGAACGAGACCGTCGAACGAATCGCTGTCTCTGTACGCGAGATGCAGCGACTCGAACGCAAAGTCATCGCCGACACGGCGCAGGCTAGAACTTCTGCGTTTTACATGGCCCTCGTCCCGTTCGCGATCCTGGCCCTCTACTACTTCGTCGTCGATCCGATCAACACCGAGAAGTTGTTCACAACCGTCATCGGGCAATTGTTTTTGTGCGCTTCGATCGTGCTGAATGTGGTCGCCTATCTGTGGGCGCGGCACATTTTGAACCCGGATATCTGATTGCAGGAGTTGCGATGTTCCTCAAACCGCATGTGGTGTTTGGCCTGATATTGACGGTTTGCACCTTGACCGGTGTCGGATTCGCTGCAGAAGACAAAGAAGAGGCCAAGCATCCTTTCTCGGTCAAGTTGGTGGACGAGGACGGTAAGCCGGTGGAGGGAGCGACGGTAGGAGTATTTCCCTACATTGGAGAAAAAGGGTCTGCACTAACAATAGACGACGGCATTGGATGGCATTACATGTATGGTGCCACTTCGGATGCTGATGGAATCGCCACATTGTCCGACGGTGCAATCGGAATGGATCTGGCCTGCGTTGTCGCGCGGCACACGGGGCGTCAACTGACTGCTGTCTGGAAGATCGACTCAGGCAAGCTGAATTCGGCAAAGACCGCTGAGACGATCGTGCTGCATCTTGCCTGCCGAGTCTCTGGCAAACTCGTGTGTCGCGATCTCACTGACCGGAATCGCCCTATCGGCGGGACGACTGCGATTTTGAGTTTCGGAGGAGGAAGAGCACTTACTTGTTTTTCGACTGACCAGACATTTCAATTCTTCGCACCGCCGGGCGATTACGAATTGCAATCGCATGGAGCGAACCTCCACATCGTCAAAACAGGCGTGCAGATCAAACCAGGCCAACGCGAACTCGACCTTGGGTCGATTGAACAACCTGCGACACGTCTCGCTTTACTCATCGGCGAGCCAGCACCAGAGTTTTCAGGGGTCAAATGCTGGAAGAATAGCCCCGGAGTGAATGTGGCGGATCTTAAAGGCAAATGCGTCATACTCGACTTCTGGGGATACTGGTGCGGCCCCTGTGTTGGCCAGATGCCAGAACTCTTCAAACTGCACGCCAAGTATCATGACCAGGGGTTAGAGATTATTGGTGTCCACGTCGACTTGGGTGAACACGAAAAAGAACCAGTCGATACGGTCGAAAAGCTGGACCATCGGCTGACGGACATTCGCAAGGATCTCTGGAAAGGGCAAGACGTGCCGTACCCGGTTGCTCTTATCACCGGCAAACGAACGTCATACGGCACTGCCATTGAGACACGTAAAGCAGCGTCTCCGATCGCCGCACTTTATGGAGTGATCGGGTATCCCACCCTGATTCTGCTCGATCGGGAGGGAAAAGTTGTAGGGCAGTTCTTTCCCAAGCGAGCCGAGCATATCGCGCAGCTCGAAAAACTGCTGAAGGATCAGTGAATCGTTGCTTCGCTACTACCTGATCACCGGAAAGATCTGCATGCGTGAATAGCCGTGGCCCAGATCGTTCAAGTCGCGTTGGAAGATGATGCGCGGTGGCTTCTGTGTTCCGTCGACCATTGCTTCCAATCGCGTGATCGGCCCTCCCCCGTCGTAGAATCCGAAAATCTGAGCGCGATAGACGTCACCGCGAGCCGTGAAGTAGGGATCCAGCGTCACCATTGTCGGGATATCGACCAGTCCTTCAAAGAACAGCCAGCCGGTGGTGTTGTGCTGCTGAATCACATCGGGTGATGGCTGGCCATTGGAATCCAGTTTCTGCGCCAGAATAATCTTGTCTACCAACTCCTCCGTCAGCACGGGGATCCCCAGCAGGATTTCACGCCGAGCCTGATTGATGTTGATGCGGCCATCGAGATACTCGTCGTTGCTGGTCGACAGTGTGTCCATCAGCTTGGGCAGCGCGGCCTTCAACTGGTTCGGCTCAGCGGGCCAGGGACTGGGGATGTCGGTCGAGGTACCGCCCACCAGAGCATTCGCCGTCGCCCCGAACAAGACCCACATGGATGTGATGTTGTAGGAGCCACCGGCCGAGATATCAATATTTCCGCGAGTCACCTTGCCACCGGGGCTGAGTGCCGCCGAGGCAATCGCCTTCGTCAGCCCCTGAATTGCTTGTTGCTGCTGCTGTTGCTGGCCTGCCTGTGACGAACTGCCACTGGTGGACTTCCCCCCGCTCGATGCGCTGCTGCCACTACTACCACTCTTACCGCCGGTGGAAGAACTGCCACTACTACCAGTCTTGCTGCCGCTGGAAGATCCTGAAGAGCCACTGCTTTTGCTCGAACTGCCGCTGCTACCGCTAGTGCTGCTGCTGGAGCCACTCTTGCTGCTGGTACTGGCAGGGGCTGTCGTTTTAGGGCCGTTCAAGCGAATCGCGATGATGAATTTGGCAGTGGTCTCGCCGAATTCGTCTTCGAGTTCATCGTACAAGTCGGTGAGCAAACCATTGTTCAAGTGAATCTTCGGACGGCCATCGGCTCGCAAGTTCGATTCGCGACCATAGGCCGTCAGAAAAGAAACCCAGCCGTGATCGAGAACGCCGTTGTGATTATCCAAAGGCGGACTGGCATCGCCGTCGTTCTCGTTCGGATCGAGCAGCCCGTTGCGGTTGGCGTCTTCACCGTAGAGCAGCGCGGGAGTCACCCCCTGGACCATCAACAGTTCGTCCAGCGATTCCAACGGCCCGTTCTTCGCGCGATAAGGGGGGCTCATCGCTTCGTAAATCTCCGACTCTGCCCCATAGGGCCGCTTGGTATCGTCGGTATCGATCCAGTCGAGAATGCAATCGGCGGCCTCAATCGTCATGCCCGGGATGTTCAGCAACAAGGTGTGGATTTCGTCGTCTTCCAGCTTCATCGTCAGCAGTAAGTTCAAATTCAGCTTGGCCGACTCGTCCATCAACCCGTAACGAATCGCATTGCTGTGCGTCGCCTGCTCGACCGGAGCGATCACCGAGAACCTGGCAGTGCCACGCGCGCGGGGCGATGGCACCACAGTCTTACCCATGAACAGCGCGGGATTGTGTTGCAGATTCTCCAGTGCGGGATCGGTTCGATTCCCCAATATCGTGGCGACATATTCGATTCCCGAATCCGCCGCTTCGCGCGCCTGGATGTCGCTGCCGTACATCGTCGTCGCTTCGTTCTCGGTCATCATCATCTGCGTGTAGTTGTAGGCGGCCAGTGTCAGCAGCGCCACAATCACCAGCACGATCAGCAGCACGCTGCCGCGTCGAGTGTTGGCGGACAAATTCAGTTTTGCCTGCAGTTTCACGGTGCAAACTCCGCTGGCAAGGGGTCAGAAATTGGAATCAACACGACCGAACGGAACGTGTTCGTCGACTGGCTGACGTTCACCCGCAGTGCCGGTCCGGTCTTAGCCTGTGAGGGAGCAAACGTGATGATCACTTCGACGGCACGCGGCAATCGCCCCGCCTCTTCACTGTCCCAGACCGTGAACCAGGTGACACCATCGAAGAAGCGAAACTGCACTGTTGCGACTTCAGGAGCTAGTGCCTGCGGCAAAGAGAGAGATGTCGGAGCGGCCCCCTTCTCTTCGACCAGTTGAGTCGCCATCCGGTCCCCTTCCGTGCGAACCAACCCCTGCATCATTGCGCCACCAGGCATGGAGACACCTGCCATCGCCAGTTGGTATGTGACCACTCGCAGATCGCTGGTATGCGAGTGCATCTTCGCACCGTCGAGATTGGCCGAGAATTCCAGATCGCGGCGGGCTCGCGAAATATGCATCTCCATTCGCTGCGTGTTGCCACGAATGCCGATACTACGTGCCGACGGCTCATCAGAATCTGTTGTCGAAGAGCTACCGGTCGCTGAGGATGTAGAACCTGATGATGAAGCAGTCGACGCAGCCGAGGACGCTGTAGAAGAAGCAGACGCCGCAGTTGTGCTTCCCGACGATCCACTACTACTAGTGGTGCTGCTGCTACTGCTGCCAGTGCTACTGCTCGTCGAATCGCTGTCAGTCACGGGTGGCGGAACATACGCGATCGATCGGATATCGATGGCGATCTTGCGCATCAGCGCGCGAGCTAACTGCGATCGTTCCATTTCTTCGCGACCGCGCGACGTCATTTTCCACGACTGATCCATCGCGGTGAAGATCGCACCGAGCAAGATCACGGCCAATGACAACGCCAGCACGACTTCCAATAGAGTAAACGCAGCTCGCTGGTCGGACGAATGAGGTGCGCGCGGCAAAGCGACGGGGATTGTCCAACCCCGGTCGCTTCGAAGCATCGCGCTTGTTTGTGGAATGTGCATGTTCATTTCGTCTGACTTGTTTGAGATTCAGCCTGTTGTTTCTGCAGCGCCGCGTTCATGAACAGGCTGGGATCGCGCATCCAGCGTCGCAAAGTGAAATCGCTATTCGCCAGTTTCGATCCGCCGCTGTGAGACACCGTGACATCGATCTGCAACAAATCGGGAAACTGCGTTTCGGCGATGGTCACACTGTAATTCCAAGCCGAATTGTCAGGAAACGGAACTCGCGATTTGGGCGACAATGACTCGGCCCCCGCCAGCACTTCCGCCAGCTTGGCCTCACAGCGAATGATTGCCTGCGTCTTCAGGCGCGCCTGGATTCCCGCTCGCGCCCCGTTCCAGCCCAATTGCGACAAGATCGCCAACGCGCCAAAAAAGATCGACAGCGACAGGATGATTTCCAACAGCGTCAGGCCGTTACGATCCGATGATCGCTCCTGCTTCAACAACCGTTGCGGAGCCAGTCTGATCATGGTCGCACTCCCTGATGGAGACGACTCACCCCGATCGAGCCGGTCACACCCCGAATGCGCAACGTGATCCGCTGATCGCGTTTGTCGACCAGATCCAGCGACATATCCATCGAGGATCCGTCGGGCTGAAACTGGATCGGCCCCGACCACGAGAGCGAACCCAGCGTCCCCGCATCCGGCAATCCATCCAAAGCCGTGGGAGGCAGTTTCTGTCCCGTCCCCATCGCTGCGGTATTCGAGCCGCCGGTGCCAGTCAGAGTGGGCGCGGCAAACGTGACCCCTGTCGGCAGAACACCCGACGCCTTACTGAATCGTCCCAACGCCGTCCCGGTTCCCCGAGCGTTCGGGCTGACACTTTCGAATTCACGTTCAAATGGGACCGTCAAAAAGTGCCGGCCCCCCGGTTCATATCGAAACTGATAAACCAGCCCGCTTTCGATCGCATGCACGCGAGCACTCGCGGCCACCGATCGCACCTTCTCGGCCGCCTCGGTCAGCTTCTGCTGGCCACTCATCCGCATAATATTCGGCCAGGCCACAGCCACGATCACCGCCACCACAGTCAGCACCAGCAGCATTTCCATCAACGTATAACCGCCGCGACCGGATCGTATCGACGACCCGCCGCCAACAGCGCGCTGCGAATGTTTCCCGAGATTGCGATTCATAACCCGCTCGAATGGAAGCCGCGTCGGTCGCCTTAAACGACGCCAAAATCGCCGGAGACGATCGGCAACCACCAATCTTACCAGATTCATCGACCTGCAAACGAGATAACTCTCGCTCGAAAAGCGACTTATTTCTAACGATCCACACGTGAATGCAACCTGAAGACCGCTAAAACCAAGTTCGACAAGCTCCCGCAGCCGGTTCCGCGCCCGACTCGTCAAACCGATCCCGAGGCCTCTGTTTGCCAGGCTTTCGCTCGGAATTGTGTATCTTGTCGCTGAAATAAAGACGAGTTCAAGGAGATACCAGAATGCGGCAAGTTGCGGGACGCGCGTTGTGGCTCGGCAATCCAAGTGACACCCGAGATGCTCGGACCGTGCTTGAAGCCGGCATCGAAGCGGTCGTTGAGCTGGCGGACAACGAACCACTCGCGGTTCTTCCGCGCGAACTGATCCGATGCCGGTTTCCATTGTCGGACGGTGGCGAAAACCCGCTTTGGCTGCTGCGAATGGCGGCGGAGACGGTTGCCACTTTTCTCCGCGCCCAAGTACCAGTTCTGGTCTGTTGCTCCGGAGGGATGAACCGTTCGGTCTGTATTGCTGCGGCCGGAGTCGCACTCGCCGAGGACCGTCCACTGATGGAATCGTTGCTGACGATCGTGGGGTCGGGGCCTGCGGATGTTTCGCCGGGACTACTCGCACAGTTACAACTCGCTCTTGGACCATAGCACAGGTTATGCTTCAGCAGCATGAATTTCGCTACTTCCGCAGTTCCGCTCCAGTAAACAAAAGATCTTGTCTTGCTATGACCTCACCAAATCCTCAGCAACTATCAGCCGCCACTCGTCCCGGACGCCTCTGGGTGTGGTTCCTGGCAGGCTTTCTAATCGTGTTTGTGGGAATGCTGCTGTTCGCGAAAACCTACGATCTGCTTCCCTCCGGCCGCGGTGTCGTTCAAATCAGCCTCTGGCAGTACTACGAACTGCGACTTCCCAAGATGTTCGCGGCACAACCGCTGGGATCAGGTGCCAGAGGTCCTTCCGGGGTGATAACCACATTGTTCCAGCATGTGATCTCTGCTGCCCTTGGCGGATTTGTGGGTCTTGCCATTGGCTGGAAGGTCGAGAGGCGGAGGCAACGCAGAACTGGGGCGTAACAGGCGGAGGCGTTTCAAGTAGCCTTCTCTCAGCGAGAAGTAAGCCGATGAACGCGGCACTATGATTGCCATCTCGTTTCGATGTATTAGAGGACACGGATTTGCAGTTAGCTAATTTCTCGCGGAGCGAGAAGGCTACTTAAGGAGAGGGAATGAATGGGTTGGGCATCGACCTACATTGAAAAGCTGCGGGCGGGCGAGACGGTTTCATTTCGGCCTCGTGGTAATTCGATGACCGGCAAGATCGAATCCGGACAGCTTTGCACTGTCGAACCCGTGGAGGCGGACGCTCTATGCGTGGGCGACATTGTGCTCTGCAAAGTCAACGGCACTGAATACCTGCACCTGATCAAAGCCATTCAAGGACCGCGATTCCAGATCGGCAACAACCGCGGTCGAATCAACGGCTGGGTCTCGGCGAACTCGATCTATGGACGGTGTGTCAGGGTGGAGAGTTAGATCTGTACGGAACGCTGGGTGCGATGTATGAAGCTTCCAGTTCATTGAGTCGAACTCGAACAGAATTAGAAACACAGAGGCACAGAGGAAACAGAGATTAGAAAACGCTGCTCCAAGCAAGAAGCCTTGTTTATTCGTCCTGCCGTTCTCTGTTATCTCTGTGCCTCTGTGTTTCTAAATCTTTTTCTCTTTACGTTTTGGCTCTTTGGTGACTAAACCCAAAGCTCCCTCGAAGGGATTCGTCATGCAATCGCGTTGGATCTGTCGTTGTTTCCTGGCTGTGGCGAGTGCTTTCACGGGTTGCAATCGAGCAGACCCGCTGCCACCGACCGCAGTGCTCGCCCCGGTGCCAGGATCAGAATCGGTGCAGGTGAAATCCGTTGTGGTTCCGGTTCGCCATGAAGTCGCGTCGGATGAACCTCGTGTTCGTATTCATCTGACAATGGTCGAAATTCATAGCCGTGGCCCCTTTCCGAAAGAGTTGCCGGATCTGTGGACCTCGAAGGAAACCTCGAGTGTTTTCTCCACGGACGAAATCCAGGCGGCGGTCGTTGAAGCCGAAAAAACAGGAATGGCGCGAGGCCGCGCTTGGGCGGATCTCGAAGTCGCCAGCGGGCAGACCGGAGATTGGGATTCAAATGGAGGCGCCATCGCCGGCGTGACTGTCACCGTGACGATGGGATCCGACGGGCTCGTTCAGGTTTCATTTGTCGCGCCCCAAGACAAGCCTAATACCGAACAGACCATTCCAAACGAGTCCAAGGCAGATCTGCGAGAGAATGAAACACTAGTCGTCGCTGGACCAACGTCGCACGGATATTCGACTGAGATTTCGACCTATCCATACTTGGGAGACATCCCGGTTATCGGACCGCTGTTTTTCTCAGCCAAAAAAACGACCAAAGTATCCAATAAGGCGTTGTTTTTACTGTCGTGGGAAGCGATACCAAAGTGATCGAGGATCTCGACGTGGCGTCCAATTCCGAGATCGAGATGCGATGGGTCGACGCTTGGAACAAACTCTATGACATCATCGGACAGCGTCGCGATGTTCCCTGTCAGCTGCCAGACTGGACGATCGTCGATGTTGAAGAATGCAAAGGATGGCTGCAGTCGTCGGTGTACGATGGCTATCATGTCGAGGTCGAAGACGGCTGGGTTGGACACCGGAAAGGTGTCATCGCGTCTCGAACTCCGCCCGAGAGTTAGCCACACCATTTTTTGTTCTTCAGTCGACCAAACTCTCTCCTGGTAATGCTGATGACCAAAAAAGAATTCACTGCCGGACTGATTGCAATGACTGTCGGCGTCGCGCTGATGATGGGTGGATCGATGTTCTCGTTGGTGATCGTGATGGGACCCAAATCTCCGAGAGCGATGTTGATCCCCGGAATTGGCCAAGTCGTACTCGGTCTGTTCGTTGTCGTGGGTGGCATTCTGCTGTGGCGCGGGCATGGTTGGGCAAAATATCTGCTCGTAGTTGTCGGGATGGGCTTTGCGGTCAACATCGGCATCTTCGTGGGGATGGCCATCATGCACATCAGTTTAGATCTCGACCGACATAAGCCAGTGTCATGGTCAAAGGAAGTGTGCCGCATCGCTATTGGTCTCGCATGACTCGACGACCAGCGGCCAATAGTGTGGAACATGATATTGCGGTGTAGTCCTGGCTTCGATGCGGCGCGACTCATCGCGAAGATAACGGCCCTGCCAATCTTGATGGCATGGTTGCCGAGGTCCGTGTGCCTCCCCTATTGTATCCGTCGCATCGCATGATGGCCGCGAGTCGGCTTGTTTGCTGTTGATGATTGACCTCTTGATTTCCATGGAGTCGTATTTCGTGAGCCGACCTATCACTTTCTCATTGGTTCTGCCGCTATCGCTGGCAACGGTGCTCTCCGCAGGCCTGCTGCGAGCTGACGACTTTCCGACTCCGAAGAACACCGAGAAGGCGACGACATCGCCGATGGCACCGGATGAGGTCGTGAAGACGGCTAAGTTGCCGCCTGGTTTTGTGCTGTCGGTGTTTGCGGCCGAACCAGACGTGCAGAATCCGATCGCGATTACGACCGACGAACGAGGTCGGTTGTGGGTCGCTGAGAACTATAGCTGGGCCGGCGGCGGGGCGGGTGGATTTGATGGCGAGCAACGCGATCGGATCGTCGTTCTGGAAGATTCGGATGGCGACGGCAAGCACGACAAGCGAACAGTCTTCTGGGATTCGGCAAAAAAACTGACAAGCGTTGAAGTGGGCTTTGGTGGCGTGTGGGCGATCTGTCTGCCGAACCTGCTGTTCATCCCCGATGCGAATCGTGACGATGTCCCCGATAGTGCTCCGCAAATTGTGCTTGATGGAATGAACGAGGGGTCTGTCGGCCACACCCCCGCCAACGGTTTGAAGTGGGGTCCCGACGGTTGGCTGTATGGTCGGCATGGGATCCAGGCGACCAGCAGCATCGGCAAACCGGGCTCGGGCGAGTCGCAGCGGATCAAGATCAACACCGGCGTATGGCGCTATCATCCGAGTCGCGGCGCGGTCGAAACCGTGATGCATGGGATGACGAATTCGTGGGGCCACGATTTCGATCAGAATGGCGAGCAGTTCGTGATCAACACGGTCATCGGCCATTTGTGGCATCTGGTACCGGGGTCGCATACGCGCCGCATGTACGGGGTTGATTTGAACCCGCACACGTATCACCTGGTCGAACAGGCGGCCAACCATGTTCATTGGGACACTGGCGAATCGTGGGGGGACGTTCGAAAAGGAGTGACCGATAAGACTAGTGCTGCCGGCGGAGGGCACGCTCATATCGGATTGATGATCTATCAGGGCGACAACTGGCCCGAGCAATATCGCAATCGCGTCTACACGCTGAATCTGCACGGGATGCGAATCAACAGTGACGTACTGGAACGCCAGGGGGCAGGCTATACGGCTCACCATGGTCCCGACCTGTGCTTCCTGCGCGACCCTTGGTTCCGCGGGATGGATCTGATCACGGGACCGGACGGCGGCGTGTTCATTGCGGACTGGAGCGACACAGGTGAATGCCATGATCATGACGGTGTGCATCGCACCAGCGGACGCATCTACAAGCTGACGTATGGTCAGCCGAAACCAGTGACGAAACTGGATCTGACGAAGCAGTCGACCGAAGACTTGGTCAAGCAGCAACTGCAGACCAACGTCTGGTGGCCTCGACAGGCTCGACGCATCCTGGCCGAACGAACCGCAAAGGGTCGCAATCAACCCGAAATCGTGGCGGCTCGGGAACAGACGATCAAGCTGATCAAGGGCGACATCAAACTCGAACAACGACTACGACCGACCGAGACGTTTCGGGAGCAGACGATCAAGGTGAATACGAGTGATATCAAACGCGAACAACGATTGCGACTGATGGAAGTGCTGTATGCCCTGGGGGCCACCGCAGCCGAACTGCAGGGCCTGTCTGCTTCCAAAGATGAACATGAAAATACTGTTCGACTGCGGATGCTGATCGAAGTCTGCAACGATGACCTCGTCAATCAAGAAAAGCTGTTGGAGCAATTGCTGCTGCAGACCGCCAAGTCTGATCCGTCGGGCCTGGTGCAGTTGTATGTCGCTTCCGCATTGCAGCGACTGCCGGTCGACAGACGTTGGGCGATCGCCGACGAACTGGCTCTGAAAGCGGACTTCGCGAATGATCGCATGTACCCATTAATGGTCTGGTACGGGATCGAAGCCGCAGTGCCACGCGATCCTGCCAAGGCTGTGGCACTCGCGAAAAGTTCCAAGATCCCTCTGCTCACTGAGTGTATCGCTCGACGACTGACGCTGGAGATCGAACGAGACCCCGCGACGGTCGACAAGCTGGTGGAACTGGCCGTGGCGAACGAGGCGACGTTCGGACCGTCAATAATCGCCGGAATGGCTTTGGCGTTGAACGGCTGGCAAAAGGCGAAGGCCCCCGCCGGTTGGGCGCAAGCAGCGGACAAGTTCGCCAAGGCCGACTCGGCCGATCTGAAGCGACATCTGCAAGGACTGGGAGTCGTCTTCGGCGATGGCCGCGCCCTCGATGAACTCCGCAAGCTGGTGACAGACGGCGGTGCCGAAGCTGAATCTCGGCGGCAGGCCTTGCGAGCTCTGTTGACTGGTAAGCCTGCCGATTATGTACCGACGCTGTTCAATCTGCTGGGCGATCGAGCGGTGAATCTAGAAGCGCTGCGCGGATTGGCTCAATATGACAATGCCGACACACCCAAGCAGATTCTGAATCGCCTCGGGATTTATGGCGTTCCCGAACGGGCCGAGATGATCAATACCCTGGTGTCACGACCCGCCTATGCGAAGGCATTGCTCGCAGCACTGCGAAACAAGCACGTTGCGACCAGCGAGATCACGGCGTTTCACGCACGTCAGATTCGTGCGTTTGAAGACGAGGCCCTCACGAAGGAACTGACCGAACTCTGGGGCGAAGTCCGTGTGACGGCGACCGAGAAGCGGCTGCTCATGGAGCAGTTGAAGACTCAGTTGACGTCGTCGGCCTCGGCTCACCCGAACCTCAGTGCCGGACGCGCCGTCTTCCAGAAGACCTGCGCCAATTGCCACGTCCTCTATGGAGTCGGTCGCAAGCTGGGCCCCGACATCACAGGTTCGAACAGAAAGAACATCGACTACCTGCTGGAAAACATCGTCGACCCGAGTGCCAGTGTCGGAGCCGACTTCCGAGCCGTCACCGTGGTCCTGGAGAGTGGCCGCGTTCTGAACGGTGTGATCAGCGAGCAGAATGAACGAACACTGACTCTGCAAACAGCTCAAGAACCAGTGACGCTCGATCGCAAACAGATCGATGAGATCAAGCAGACTTCGTTGTCGATCATGCCAGATGGACTGTTGCAAAATCTGAGTCCAGAACAAATCCGAGATCTGTTCGGCTACCTGATGTCGATTGAACAGGTGTCGTTGCCGAATTGAGTCCAAACGACGCGGCTGTCCGTTCGGTTTCAAATCTGTGTAATCTGCGTCATCTGCGGAGTACGATTCTTGTCCGCAGATTTCGCAGAAGTATGCAGATTGGGAGTCATCATGAGGACCTGTCACACTCGTTGAGGCTCACGAGTCTGGCCACATCTTTGCTTCCATCTCACCCTCACTTTCCCGATTCGCCTTGACGGCTTCTATTTTCTTCAGCGAGAATGCCGATAGATAAACTTGCCTGCATGCCTTCCCGCCTGTTCGCCCGCCTTTGGATCATCCCGCTATGCAACATCCCGACTCCCGGCGATGGAGTTTGCCGCATTCGATCGGCCGTCGATCACTGTTGCAGGCAGGGGCGTTAGGCCTGGCGGGAATGAACTGGCCTCAACTCTTGCAGGCTCAGGGCAATTCAACGGAAGGTGCGGGGCCGGGGTTTGGGCGAGCGAAGCAGTGCATCTTTTTGTTCATGTGGGGCGGGCCGAGTCATATCGACACGTTTGACCCGAAGCCCAACGCTCCCAAAGAAGTTCGCGGTCCGTTTGCGACGATTCCAACGAATGTGCCAGGGATCGAGTTCACCGAACACTTTCACCGCACGGCCAAGCATGCCGATAAGCTCTGCGTGATCCGCTCGCTGACGCATGACGATCCCGCTCATCTGTCGAGCGTTCACACTGTATTGACGGGGCATCTGCCACCGACGAACAAATCCGACGCGGTGCCACCCAGCGATCGCGACACGCCGCACCTGGGATGTGTCATTGGTAAGTTTCGACCGAGCCCCTCGGCGATCCCATCATGCATCACGATGCCCTGGATCGTCTCGCATCCGGCAGCACCGGGAGGAATGGCACCGGGGCAGCATTCCGGTTGGTTCGGTCATCAACACGACCCGTTTCTCGTCACGGGCGATCCCAATCAGCCCGGCTGGAAAGTCCCCGGCCTCTCGCTAATCGACGGCCAATCGCCCGAGCGACTGGGATCTCGACAGGCACTGTTGCAGGCGATGAACCTGCAGCAACGGCTGGCGGAACAAGCAGGTCTGATCGATCAGCAGGCATCTCAGCAACAGAAAGCCTTCGGCCTGCTGACTTCAGCCACCGTTCGCGGAGCATTCGATCTGCAGCAAGAGAGTGCAGAGACTCGAAATCGCTATGGCCGACACATCCACGGCCAATGTGCATTGCTCGCTCGTCGGTTGATTGATCACGGCGTCCCGTTCGTCACAGTGAACTGGCATAACGACGGCCAGAACTTCTGGGACACCCACGGCAACAATTTTAACCGGTTGCAGAACGATCTGATCCCACCTGCCGACCGAGCCTTGTCGGCCTTGCTTGAAGATTTGTCGCAGTCGGGGAAACTCGATGAGACACTGATCGTCTGGGTCGGCGAATTTGGTCGCGGCCCCAAGATCAACGGCAGTGCGGGTCGCGAACACCATCCCCGCTGCTACACAGGCCTGATGGCCGGCGGCGGAATCCGCGGCGGTCAGATCTACGGCGTCAGCGACCGGATTGGCGAGTACCCCGCCGAGAAGCCCATCGCACCTCAGAACCTGACCGCGACGATGTACCACGCGTTCGGCTTCGACCCTGCCACCAAGCTACACGACACGCTGAGCCGCCCGTATCAACTCTACGGTGCCAACCCGCTCGTCGAGTTATTCTAAAATCGTAGGTTATGCTTCAGCATAACTTTCATTCGCCCAGCGGCGCAAATAGCATCGACCTTGTAGTTTTGTACGTCATGCTTTAGCTCAGACTCACGAATTTAGCGCAAATAATGGCGTTGAAGTATGACCGACAAGACTCCACTCGCCGTCGAGGTAATTCGCATGGAATTTCAAGGCGTCATTCGTAGCTCCTCGCAAATTGCTCTCGGCACCATTGAGTCTGTCGAAAAGACTCTAGCATCTCTCCTACCCGGGATTTCATTTGAATGGACCTCGAGCGGTGCTGAGAAACGGACTGCTCTGGAATCAAAAGGCGTCGAGATCTCGCCTCTCGTTCGAAAAGTATTAGAACCGCAGCAGTCAAACCGCTGCGGTTCGTGGTCGAACAATTCGATTGAGGTGTCCGTCAATCTTGGTACTGGTGGCGAGGTCGATTGCATCTGGCTCACGATCAGTGGCAATAACCGATCAGGAAACAAGTTGCTTGAGACATTTCGCGGGATCGGCTGGTCGCCGGAGAGTCCGGAAGTGATCGAAGTCGTCGAAGTTGGCGCTGAGGACGAGATCGATCTGACAGGTCATGCAACATTGTTCGTCGAACGGCCGAGTGGAACGGCCACAAAAGACCCTCAATGAGGCGTTAGCATCCAGTGAACCTATTCGCCGCTGTGGCCTCTTTCATCATCACATGCGTACAACATCCACGCCGCATGAGAATAGGAAGCGACAAATCAGATGCGAATCGTTCTGGCCGCGAAGGAAGACTCACTTGCCGCCGCATGGGAGCGGTACTGCGGCGATCTGGACTTTGTCACGATTCATCGCGGGTCGATTCTGGATCTGCGCATTGATGCCATCGTCAGTCCGGCGAATAGCTTCGGGTTTATGGACGGAGGCATTGATCGTCTTTACAGCCACCATTTTGGCTGGTGCGTCCAGGATCGACTTCAGCACCTGATCAAGACCGTTCATCACGGCGAGTTGCTAGTGGGTGCAGCCGAAGTTGTCGATACCGATGATTCCAACATCCCGTTTCTGATCGCAGCCCCCACGATGCGTGTGCCGATGATCCTGCGAGAGACTGTTCATCCGTATCTTGCCGCGCGAGCCACCTTGTTATTGATCAAGCACGGTCGTTTTCCGGGCGGGCATCTGGCGGGTGAGGCCATCGCGGACGGAATTCAATCGATCGCGTTCCCAGGAATGGGGACCGGCGTCGGCGGCGTCGATCCGGAACGATGTGCTGCTCAGGTTCGAGCGGCCATCGAGCACGTTGTCCTGGGCCACTACGAATTCCCCACCAGTTGGGCCGAAGCCCAAATCCGACATCAGAAGCTGTATACCGATCGCGTGCGTGACTTGCAGCAAGGGTAGCTCGTGGATTCGAATACTATGTATCACTTCATTATGCCGCCAGACAGCATCGAGCCTCGCCAAGTCGACGCCTTGTTTCGTCCACAGGCGGATCACCTTCGGCAGCGGCGTTATGACGTCAGCCTGGTTTCCGCTGCCGTGATCCGTGGTGAGGCCGAGTTGCGCGGAATCCCCAAGGAGGCCACTGTCGTTTATCGTGGATGGATGCTGAAAGCTCACGAATATCAGGGACTCAACAGCGCTGTTCGACGCGCTGGTGCTGATCTTTTGACGGATCCAGAGACTTACCTGCTGACTCATCACCTTCCGAACTGGTATGCGACGCTGACTGAGTTCACCGCCGAAACGGTCGTGATTGAGGAAGCCGACGAGTTACTAACGACTCTGCGGCGGCTGGGTTGGGGCAGCTATTTCCTGAAGGACTTCGTGAAGTCACTCAAGGTGGCCGGGGGATCGATTGTTCGCTCGGACGCCGACGCCTCGCGATGGCTGGCCAAAATGATCGAGTATCGTGATGAAGTCGAAGGAGGCATCTGCATCCGACGAGTGGAATCATTCGTCCCCGAATCAGAGCGCCGTTACTTTGTGCTCAATGGAGTACCGCATACGCCTGATGAATCCCCGATTCCCAAGGCCGTGCATGTTGCTGCTGAGCGAATTGCGAGTCATTTCTTTACTGTGGACATCGCAATGACAGTCGACAATCGTTGCCGAATCGTGGAACTTGGTGATGGTCAGGTATCAGACTTGGTGGGCTGGTCGCCAGAGCGTTTTGCCGGGATCTGGCCGCACGAATGACGACTCGTTCGACGGGGCCACTTCGAATCTCGACAGTGAATGGATGGCGTTTGCGGGGTGCTTGTCGCAGATTCGACAACCAGAGCCGAAGTTTATGCTGAAGACAACGCAGGAGGATCGGATGCAGAGTCGCTTGCTGGTTCGATTGATCGTTGTCGTGTTGGCGTTGGCTTTCGCGGCTTCGCCCTTGCGGGCGTATATCCATTTCCCGCCGATGACTATGCCGAAGATGTGCAAGCACTCCACCCATATCCGCGCGCTTCGCGTCAGTAAACACGACTCGCAAAAGGGGGTGATTGTCTATGAGGTTGTTGAAACCTTGAAGGGGCAGAAGATTCGGACCATGTCGTTCAAACACTTGATCCGCAAAGAGGTCGATGGGGTCCAGCCGATCCTCGATTGGGTCGGCGACAAAAAGTCGGCTGTGCTATTTTCCATAGAATCGACAGAGATCGCCTGCGGTTACGTCTTTATTGACGACTACTGCTACTCTGTCGACTACAACAATGGCGGAGAGTACTGGCTTCTGATCCGCGCGGAACCGAATATGTCGGCCTGCTATTTCGGATCGGCTGAGAAACTGCAGGGACTTCTGAAAGAGATTCTCGAAGAGAAGGATGTGCCAGTTCCAACGAAGGAACCTGCGTCCCCCACAACCAAGCAGAACGAGAACAAGCGCATCAAAGAGGTGACGGATGTCTTGAATGAGAATCGCAACTTGACGCCGAACGGCGGAAAATAACCAGGAACTTCTCCTGATCTGCCCGACAGAAGACTGAAACGAATTGGCGACGATGCGCATCACCATGCTCAATGATGATCTGTCACAGGACGACGACGCGCCCAGTTGCCTGCGTGAAACATCGCAACAGAATCCGACGAGAGTAATCTTAAATGGCACTGGATGAACTCATCGATCGCTTTGTCGAACGGATCAATTCCTCGCCTCGTGAGGGTATATTCGACGAAGACGTGCCACCTGAGCTAAGAATCAGCAGAGATGCTGGGGGTTGGTGGGACTGGCATATCAAAGCGACAGACGGCATCAATTGGATCGAACCGCTCGAAGCCAAACTGGGAACTCGCTTTCCGGTCTCGTTTCGTTCGCTCGTAGCGCGCTATCAGTTTCCAGCGTTCGAGGTTGGTCCGTTATTCCTTTTGGCGAACACGTCAGTCGGGGTATACGATGAATTGCGCGATCGCATTTTTCGCGATGAAATACTGTCGCAATGTTTGCTTAGCACTGGACTGATTCATTTTGCAGTTCCTGATACAGGATCCTACGATCCGATCTGCTTCGATATTCGCCGATCGCAATCGAATGGTGAGAGCCCGATCGTAAGGCTCGACCATGAGGCGATCCTTTGCGATGATCAGATTGTGGTCCTGGAAGAAGTGGCAGAGTCATTCGCTGAGTTTGTCGCAATGATCTGAGGTAACTATGACCTACCAGACAGTTGTCCTCTCTAGTTTCGAGGAGTACCTCACAACCGAATACGACGACGCGGAGGCAACTCTCGCGGACTATCGAGGTTCGGAAGTTCAATATCGAAATGAATGGCTATTGCGTTTTCCATTCGCGGTGATGTTGAAATTGTCATTTGCCGAGATGGACTACGCCAATCGATGGTGCTGGCAGAGATTTGGGTCACCTCGTGGTGAATGCTACGACGAGAGTTCTGAGTATCGGACTTGTATGATTGATTCATCCCATTGCCATGACGGGGCCTGGGCGTATCTGTGGCATACGAAGACGGAATACAACTACGGTTACTGCGAGTGGTTTTTCAGCAGCGACCCGCAACACGCTCAGTTTTTGGAGTTCGTACCAACCATCAACTGGGGCGAGAACTTTCCCAAGTGAAATTTGAACGCCGTAGACGGGAAGTTTCGACCACGCACCGACTGCCATCAGCAGCGACTTAACTCATCAGGTCGGTGGCGGCAATGGGTAAGGCTCGGGCACGACTTCGTCCATCGGAGCGGGGGCCGGCGGCAGCGGTAAGTCACCCTGAGTCGCTTCGTCGGGTGCGACCTCGATCGTTGATTCGCTGGGGTCGGCTTGTGGTGGCATGGGGTCTCGGCGGCGGCGTGGGCCTGTGGGGCGGGCGTCGGCCAAGGGTGTGGCGGCCGGGTTGGTGAAGGCGAGGACGTAGTCGTTCACGCCGGGTGTGCGTTTAGCGGCCTCCATCATTTCGCTGCCGCGAGGGTCTTCGTTGAAGTAGAGCAACAGGCCCAGCAGGAACAGGCGGTCGGTGTCTCGCAGGTCTTCTTGAGTCCACGCCGCGACGACCGGCATCACTTGCGATTCCCAGGTCTTCACATCACCGCCGAAGATCGTCGACAGGGTGTCGCCCGATTGCGGTAGTGTGGGATCAAGGTCGATGCTCTTTTTGAATTCTCGAACGGCCGACGAGTACTGCTTGAGCGCGGTGAAGGTCAGCGCCATGCGGAAGTGAGCTTCCGGTCGTTCGGGAGCGAGATCGACGGCGTTTTTGTAGTTGACGTAAGCCTGCGCCCACAGGTTCTGGCGCAGCTTCAGGTCGCCTTGGTTTTGTTGTTCAGCGCTGGCTCGTCGTGCTCCGGGGGCCGAGACCGTGGCGGCTCGCTTGGCTGTTCGCTGCGGTGCCTGGCCCTGATTGAACCCCGGCTGTGATTGAGTTTGAAACGATCCGGGAATGACGTTCGGTCCGCCACCATTCATTCCTGGACCAGCCGGATAACCTGGCATTCCCATCGGGCCGGGACCGAATGGCATATTCACGGCGTGTGGCGGTGGCGCATTGGAATTCACATAGACACCTGCGCCGAGAGGTGCGGGTAATGGGATTCCGTTCAATGAGGAATAACCGAACGCCCCTTGCGTTGGCATCGTCCCCCCAAGTGACAAGCCGGGACCGCCCCACCAACGCTGCCAGGGAAGTTGATAGTTGAGTTGGTATTCGTATACGGCTTGCGTCGGCACGGGGCTGAACTCGGGTTGTGCCATCGCAGACAGCGGACTACTAACGACGACGGCCAATGCCATCCACCGAAGACGAGACATGATTCACCTGCTGCAAAAGTTTGGCTGCGCACGCTTCTCAATTATGGGACTCGCCGAAGTGACAGGTCAATTCGCGAATTCGGCGGCAGACTCTTTTCAAGTACAACGGGCGCAACTGCCAGACAATGCCGATTGAGTCGATGCGTTGCCAAATCGCAACATGTACACACACACGATCTCCCGGGCCGTGGCTGCCGGCTACTTCCCCACGCCCTTGTCACCCGTCGCCGTTTGCCGTGGTTTGTCTCCCATTGCGTACCCGGTCTTGGGTTCGAAGTGTTCGATAAAAAGCACTTCCTTGATGGCGAGTTTCTCAAGCTTGCCGTCATTGAAATCAAGCAGCCAATCGTCACCATTCTTCGTGATTTGGCCGAACAGCTTGTCGCCTACCATTTCGACGCGTCCGTCGTCGCGGATCGAATATTTGCGGACATTGCCCGAGGGAGAATACGTGACTGTCCAATTTCCCTTGAGCGTGACGGGATTCTTCGGGACGGGCTTTTCTGGTGTTCCGATGGATTCAAGTTCAGTCTTGACCGCTAAAGCACCGTCCAGATCACCTTTCCGGGTCAGTTCCTTTTGCAAGTTCTCGAGTCGGGTGCGGAATTTCTTTCGGACCGGTTCCATATCCGCCTGAAACTGCTTCTTGAGATTGGCGATCTCTGGATGCTCTGTCGTCGGCCCGCCCGACCCCATCACGATGCTGGCAGCGATAAAGAGGAGGCCAAGAAACGATGCAAAGCGCCAGTTCATACAGTGCTCCAGTCTCGCACGGGACTTCGCCGAGCAAGTCCGCAGTAACGATTGTCAATCGGGATATAAGGCAAGTTCTACGGGAGTGTCCGGCGGCTTCGCAAGTCGGTATCGAAGGGTGCCCGAAGGCACAAAGATACGGCCTGCCCTAGATGATCTGAACATGTCGCTGTCGAGGAAGCAGGTGTGCCTGAATACTAACTTGCTGCCTCTTCAAGTGGTCGGTTTAGGCACAGTCACCAGCAGGTTGGCATCGCGAGCCAGCAGCCAACGGCCGTACTGCTTTTTCAAGATCGTCAGTGTGTTGCCGGTCCGAGTGATCGTCTGGTCGCTGCCGGGGGGCGTCACGACGACTGTCAGATTCGTCCACATGTAGGCGAGGTCGCCGCAGACGGTGATCTCTTGAATCTCGCTGGTGCCGTCAAACTTCGGCGCGGCCTGGCCGGGCTTTGGTCGTGCGGCGGCGGCATAGGCGTCTCGCCCCCGCATGGGAGGGCAGCCTGCGATCAGGAAGACGACATCTTCGGTCATTAGACCGAGAACGGTATCAATGTCGCCCGCCTTGGTGGCACTCATCCAGGTTGCAACGAGTTGACGGATTTCTTGTTCATCGTTTGTCATGTGACAGACCTTCTTGCATACGGCTCTAAATACTGCTGTCATTTCCGAATCGACAGCATCGTCTCTCTATCAGATCTCCTCGCATCACTGATCTGTCGATATCGAGGTTTGGATTTGTACGACAACAATTTCTGTCTGGCGTGGAAGACCGTCTCAAATGGCAACATGGCTTCATCGACATTCGTGCCATCTGGTAGCACGTAGTCGATTCGAGCTATTGTGCCTGTGCAGAGTGGGCAACTGCCAACCGAAACCACATGGTGATCCTGATCAAGCCGTGCCAGATCACACGGATGGCAACCCGAATGTTGAAACAAATCGTTGTGGCAGCGAGTCCGTCGCGCAGTTTCTCGCGCGGGTGAGATCACGCTTGCCCACAGGTGCGACCACTCCCAACCGCTGATCAACAGAATCGCGGCGGCGATCGAATACTCGGCGAGTCGGAATCGTTTCACAGCGTATCTCTCGAATGTTCAAGCAACCTGAACATCGGGTATTACGGCGTCGAACGTGGCTCCACGTCAAGCAAGTGTCGGACGAAGAAGTCCATCCGGCGGCGTTTTCCGTACGGGGATTCGGCCGCGCCGTGACCGGCACCGGGGATGATCAGCAGATCGAAATCTTTGTCCGCTTTGATCAGCGCGTTGGCGACCTGCATGGTTGAGGCCGGGTCGACGTTGCGATCGAGTTCTCCAACGACCAGCATCAGCTTGCCTGTCAGCTTGTCCGCATTGGTGACGTTCGATTGAGCAGCGTAGTGGTCGCCGATCGGGTAGCCCATCCACAGTTCGTTCCACCAGATCTTATCCATCCGATTGTCATGACAACCGCAGTCCGAGACCGCTGCTTTGTAGAAATCTCCATGTGCCAACACCGCTCGTGTGGAGCTTTGGCCTCCCGCCGATCCGCCGTAGATGCCAACGCGCTTGATGTCGAGTTGCGGATACTTCTCGGCGGCGGCTTTGATCCATTTGATGCGATCGGGGAAGCCCGAATCACCAAGGTTCTTCCAGCAGACATCGTGAAACGCTTTGGAACGATGCGACGTTCCCATGCCATCCAACTGGACGACGACAAAGCCCAATTCGGCCATCGACTGCACGCCGTGATACGCCACGAATGACTTCGGGGTGAAGGCGCTGTGTGGCCCAGCGTAGATGTACTCGATGACCGGGTACTTCTTCGCCTCGTCAAAGTTGGTGGGCCGCCAGATCACTCCGAAGATATCCGTGGTCCCGTCACGGCCTTTGGCAGTGAATCGTTCGGGAGCCTTCCAGCCCGTGGCGAGTAATTCGGACCAATCACCTCGATCGACTTCGCAGATCAAAGACCCGTCCGCGACCTTGCGCAGTTCGGTGATCGGCGGCTGGTCAACTCGCGAATAGGTATCGACCAGGTATTGCCGATCGGGCGAATAGTCGATTGTATGAGTTCCATCGCCCGCAGTAAGCCACGTCAGACCACTGCCATCGAAATTGATGCGTCCTACATGGATGTAATACGGATCCTGCCCGGTAAAGACGCCGCTGGCTTTGAACGTGATCTGGCGATGGTCCTCGTCGACGTGGTCGACTCCACGAACCACCCACTCCCCTTGAGTGATCGGGTTCTTAACACTGCCAGTCGCGGAATCGTACAGATACAAATGGTTCCAGCCACTCCGCTCAGACATCCAGATGATCTCGTGAGCGTCGTCGACATAGTCCACGAATCGCTTTCCGGCGTAGTCGATGAACGTCGGGCTTTCCTCGTTGATGATTGAAGTCGCCGCGCGCGACTGTGCGTCGACCGCAATGATCCGCAGGACTTGGTGACCACGCTGATTATAGGCGAACGTGAAGCGACTAGAATCGCTGGCCCAGCGGATCTCGTCGATGCTCCACGGATTCGGGAACAACTGGTCGTTGATGGCGTTAGGCTGGTTACTCGGACTGCTGGCCGACGCCACTTCTTCGGACTCAGTCGGGACATCGAACAGGCAGACTCGCGGGTGGGCGATTCGATCGCCCGGCTTCAAGTAGTCGAACGAATGCAGTTTCGGCTGCAACTGGTCTTTCGGAGACGACTCGACCAGATAGACCGTGTGCGTCTCGGGCCTGCGTGTCTTCAAGGCGACGAAGTGCAATGAGTCGGGCGACCAGACGACGCCGGATTCGTAAGGATCGTCGGCGGTTCCATCGGTGCTAAGAGTTATTTCGTTGCCGGACGGCTTGTATCGCAGCACCAGGTTGTGATTGCGAATCGCAACCGCTTTCTGTCCGTCAGGCGATTCTTCGCCGCGAGATCGCGCGCGTCCACCACCGCCACGTCGAGGTCGATCTTGAGGTTGTGCATCGTCTGACTTCAACAACTCGGCATCGGCGAGTTCGTTGGACTTGATGGCGTATCGCCAACCTTTGCCACCTGCATTGAAGCGAATCGACTCACCGTCCTCGGCAAACTCCATCTGCTGCAGATCCAGACGATCGGATTCGATCTTCTTGCCGAGCTTTTGCGACAAGGCCGCGGCGAGTTGTTCGTGATCAAACGCAGGCTGCCGTGATCCCTGGGCAGCGTCGATCACGACGAACTCGTGCGTCTTCGCAGTCAGCTCGCGGCGATACCAGAAGTGATTGTTGTCGGTTCCGAACCAATGTGGTTCGACCTTGGCGTGTGCGACCTTATTGCGAGTCTGCTCGGACAGTTTCGCAGATCGCTCGTAGTCAGATCGTGTCCCTTGGGCGAGGCCTGTCGCGGAAAGAGTGATGATCAGGCAAGGCAATAACAAGAGGGCCGAACGGAACATGAGATCTCATCACTTTGAGAGGTTATTCCCGCAACGAGAAGAGCACTGGCGGCTCAATGCCGCCAGTGGCTCCCAGCAGAAGAACTATTTGGTCAGGTCGACGAACCGTTCGTACGCTCCGGCGACGTTACCTTCGGCGGCATCACCTGTGTGAACTTGCAGGCCGTAGCGCAGTCGAGCTGATTTGCCTGGTTCGAGCACGAACGGTTGCGCGAGGGCTTTGTCGTTTTGATAGGCCCCTTCACCGAACGGGCTGACTGAGAACAAACCGTAATCACGGACGTGGTAACGCGAGGGACGGAAGTTGGCGGGATGATCCATGATCGCCACGCCGTAGATCTTGCCATCGACCGGCCCCGAGTAATCGACCCATTTGGACCGCTGGCCCCAACATTCCTTCGTTGCTTTTTTCCCTTCGGCGTTCGTGACGATACCGCCCACAACTTCTCGCATCGTGGTAGCGACGCGAATGCCGAACAGGCCTTCCTTTGTATCGTCGAACGTCACCTTCTCTCCGCTGGCTGTGAGCGTCGCATCGTAGATCACGAGTCGCGATGGAAAAATCGAGATCGTCGTGGTTTCCACGAGGATCGGCAGTTCGTCTTTGCCGAGCCAGTGATTCTTCAGCTTGATCTGAGCAGGATTGCCATCGATCGCTTCGACTTTTACATTCAGGATCTTGCCCGCTTCGGCCCAGAACTTCACCTCGTTGACTTCATCGACCGAGAACCAGATTCCCTTATGATGAGGATGATCTTTATCCTTCGGATCACTCAGCGGCCGAGTCACTACCGCCCCGCCAGCCGCATGAACTGGCGACAGAAACGGCTTGGCCCATTCAGGACCAGTATGCAGGAATGTAAAGTTCTCGCTGCCGATCATCACGGCCAGCCCGCCGTCAGCTTCTTTGAATGTGACCTTGTCGGTCGATTGAGCGTTCACCGCGTTCGACCAGAGAATGGCACTGCTGGCCAGGAGAATCATCAAGGTCGGCAGCAGACGTGTCATGGAGCATCTCCTGTGGTAGGCAGAGAAGGCAGGTGGGTCTAGTGCGTTGTCCAATCTAAATCTTCGGGTGGCCGGGGTTGGAGCCGCTTTGGGCGAAACCCCGGGGTTTCCTTCGCAAAGCCTCAGTCCAACCCCGGCCACCCGACCCGAACTCGAAGTGTTGACAACGCACTAGGGGGTCGGCGAACAATCGTACCGGCATCGGTTTCTTGCAGTCGAGTGTCCCGGTGGATAAAAGCGAACGGGGCCAATGTTCTTTTGCACAGGACATCGTGCCAATGCGCTCGACGAGAAGCTGAGATAAGGACGATTCATGCCACGCGGTGTTCCGCAACGCGGAAAAAAGAAAGAAGCCAAACCGATCCCCCATCCACTGCGACCGTACCCACCGGTTCAAAGTGGCCGACGGCCTTCGGACTATGATCTGGAAGCACGTCACTGGGAGATTGTGATCAGTGGCGAGTTGGTCGACAAAGATGGACAACTTCATGAGAAGTTGCTTGACCTGCCTCGTAACTCGCGCGGGACGATCTTCTTCGATTCCAGTGGCGGTAGTGCGTATGTAGGCCTGGCACTGGCCAGCCTGATTCGGCTGCGCGGGCTGAAAGCGGTTGGCGTTGTGGCAGGCGAATGCAGTTCGGCGGCGCTGATGCCGTTCGCGGCGTGTATCGAGCGATACGTGACGCCGCATACTTCGCTGCTGTTTCATCCGATTCGCTGGCAAAGTGAAGAGCAGGTGCGGATCGAAGAAGCGGCCGAATGGGCGCGGCACTTTCGGGTGATGGAAGCCGATCATGACGCCCTGCTCTCGCGATTGTTTGATTGCTCGCCCGAAGTCATTCGCACGTGGAGCAATCCCGGCCGATTTGTTACGGGCGAAGAATTCGTCGCAGCCGGACTGGCCAAGATGATCGATCTGTTTTCGGGGGACGTCTGGAAGCAGATGGCTAAATGAGCGTGCGCGATTCTGTATTTGGGAGGGCGAGGCTCCTGCCGAGCCGCGCGTGTCGAAGGACGCACAATAATATGCGCGGCTCGGCAGGAGCCTCGCCCTCCCAATCACCAACACGCAACCAGAGTTTTCCGTAACGTTACCTGGCGTTCCGCGATATCAACTTGATCACCAGCCAGTTGCGGGCTAGAACCGAGTCGGGGACTTCGTATGAAGAGGATTGCATCCCGAAGCGCAGTCGCGTCCCCGTCACCTTGACGAGTTCTGATCGAGAGACTTCGTGTGATGTTGATCCGGTGGTTGGTCGCGTTAGTCATCTGTGCGGCGATTCCTCAGCGAGCATTCCCGGCCGCGGCCGACCTTCCTGCTGAACTGCGGGAAGGAGTGAGCCAGATCAAGCTGCCGGGGCTAGTCGGTGCGCTCAGTGTGTATGGGCCGGATGCGTTCACGATCGCGGCCGCTCCGCTGGAGGATGGCGAATTCGCAGCCGTCGTTGCCGTCGGCAGTGCGGGCAAGGGCCGTCTCGTTTGTGCGGGTCACCCCGGCTATCTCTCGGTTGATGTGATGAAAGAGGCCGAGACCGGTCGCTTGATGAACAATCTGCTGCTGTGGGTCGGACACGTTCAGCCCAAGCAGACCAAACCGCTTCGACTGGTGCTGCTCGACAACAAGCCGCTGGCGGAAGCGCTGGCGAAGAATGGCTATCGGACTCAGAGTGTCGCGGCGGCTCAACTTGTCGAATCGCTCGGCAGTTGTGATGTGTTGCTCGCGCGGCCGTCGAAGATTCAGAAGCGAGATGTCTCCAAGATTGCGGATTTTCTGAAGCGTGGCGGCGGCTTGATGATGGCCGACGCGGGCTGGATCTGGAGTGGCTATGAAGCACAGCCGGGTGAGAATCTGGTTCGAGACTTCGCGGGGAATCAACTGGCTCGCCCCTTTGGAATCAGTTGGGCCGCGTCCACAGTGAAAGGGCAGGATGGCCTGATCGCTGTCGCGGATGGGGGCGGGTCGCTGGTCACTGCCCCGGCCGCGCTGGCCTATCTGAAAGATCATCCCAAACTCAGTAAGCAGGACCGCGAGGGACTGCAGGCGGGCAAGACGGTCGAGCTGGCGATCAGTGCGATCGCGAGTAACGACAAGCTGTTCCTTCCAGAACTGAAGAAGGTTTGCGAGTCCCTGGGGGGCAGCAACGTGAGCCCCGGCCCGGCGAGGCCCTTGAAGGAGGCGGACGTGTTCGCTCGGCTGTATGTCGGCATGGAGACGGGTCAAGCTCTGCAGTCGACTGCTGATAGTCCCGTCGCCAGTCCGCTGGCGACGACATTCCCCGGTGTGCCGCCCGTATCGGCGAAGCCGGTTGAAGAGAAGATCCATATCGATACCAAGCGGCCTCGCTGGCACAGCACGGGCCTGTACGCGCGGCCGGGCTCCATTATTGAAGTCTCCGTGCCACCGAAGGCGGTCAACAAGAAGATCAGCATCCGCATTGGCTGCCATACGGATGTGCTGTGGTCTAAAGACGAATGGAAACGGGCCCCCGAGATCGCGCGCAGTTTTCTGATCACGTCCCCATCGACCAAAGCCACGTCGGGGTTCGGAGGGCTGATCTATATCGATGTGCCGAAAGAGTGTGCCGTCGGCGAGTTCGAAGCCAAGATCAGCGGCGGCGTCCCTGCCCCACGATTCGTGCGAGGCAAGACGACGAATGCGGACTGGAAGACGATTCGAAATCGACCCGGACCCTGGGCCGAGATTGGATCGGACAAGCTGATCATCACGATTCAGTCGGAAGCCATTCGCGACTACGAAGACCCTGCAGGATTGATGGAGTACTGGGATCGCGTGCTGGATGCGTGCGCGGACCTCGCCACGATCTCGACAGAGCGATCTTCGCCCGAGCGGATCGTGTTGGATGCGCAGATCTCGGCCGGTTACCTGCATGCGGGCTATCCGATCATGGGGCCACTATCGACGACACGCGAACTGCTCGACTTGAAGACGCTTAGCACAAAAGGGAACTGGGGCTACTATCACGAACTTGGCCACAATCATCAGCGGCCGGAATGGACTTGGGATGGCTTGGGTGAGGTGACTGTCAACCTGTTCTCGATGTACCTGCTCGACACGCTGAATCCAGGGGCACCGCATCACGAAGCAATTCAACCAGCCGGCCTGCAAAAGATGATTCATGAGTTTGAACAAAAGGGAAAACTGGATGGTCCGTTCCCACAGCTCATGCCTTATATCCAACTCTACCGAGCCTTCGGTTGGCAGCCGTACATGAAGGTCTTTGCTGAATACCGCGAGCTCCCCGACAATCAGAAGCCGAAATCACTTCAAGAAAAGAAAGATCAGTGGCTGGTGCGGATGTCGAAAGCAACGAACAAGAACCTGGGCCCGTTCTATGAATACTGGAAATTCGGCGCATCGGACGAGGCGATGAAGTCGGTGCGAGATCTGCCGGAGTGGAAGTTCGAGCCACTGAAGTAACCAGCTTAGAATCTCGCGAGCTGCCATTGGCATCGCGAGCTACGCCCTCGCGGCTCGCCGTTGCAGATTATTTTTTTTCCGGAAAGTGCTGCTGTCGATATCGGACTGCGTCACCGGATGGCTGATACCGCTTTCGGCGTGCCGCATTCTCTTTTAGATATCCCTCTTCGTGGAGTCGTGCGTTCACTTTTGCATACCACTGTTTCTCTTTTTCCTCTTCGATGCAATCGACCATCTTTGCCAGCGACGCGTCGCCCTCTTCGTCCCACCCGCATTCGATTAGAACTCGGGTCAAATTCGGGTCTGCCCCCTCGTCCAACAGCTTGTACATCACTTCAAATCGATGGCTGACGTATGCCTCGTAGATCGGCCGCATTCCAGATTCGCTCTTGTGGTTGACATCTGCGCCGGCCTCGATCAACGCCAGCGCAGTGGCAGTTCGCCGTTCCGAGAGGGCGTAGAATATAGGCGTCTCACCACGAAAAAATCGACTGCCCACATTGAGTTGGTCGGGATTGCCGCCATGAGATAGAGCTTCGCGTATCCAAGACGCGTCTTCCAGTTCGGCGGCGAGATGAAGCACAGAATAACCTTCACTATCGCAGATGTTCGGATCGGCCTTGTGAGACAAGAGTAAAGAGTACAGATCCTTGTTGCCGGCGAGAATCGCCGTATGCAACCCCGTTCTGCCCTTAGTACCCTTCACATTCACATGTGCGTCTTTTCCTTGTGCGAGCAGTTTTTTGACAGCATTTGAGTCACCTTTTCGGATCAAACTGTTCAACCTTGTGTCACCGCAACCCAGTGAACAAGCGACAATGACACAAGACACGATTAGTTGAAGTCGGCGTTTCAAGAGATTGCTCATTTCCAGATGCGGCTTTAAAGTGCGCACTTTTCTGTTCACAACTTTAGTTCCTTGTGCATGTAAATAGATTTTAGCCCTTTATGAATATTGTCCATGCCGTGTTTAGTGAAGGGATCCCACATTGTTCCATCAAGCCAAAACGTCGTACCGACGCCATCAGGTTCGACAATCGGCAGACCGAATAACCACCATCCATCTTGGCTGGAGCTAAGAAACTCCCCTTTAACCCGAAATGCCGTGATCAACCCTGGTGCGTCGCCCAATGGCATACTGTTATAACGACTGACCGTCCAGGGATGGACCCCAGCCGCATTGAACGTCACTGTTCCGGCGATCCTGTTGATGATTGAAGCGGCCGAAGCGAGACCTCCACCGAGCGAATGACCAGTTAGTCGCAGATTCGGATACTGTTGCTTCAGTTTGGCGGCAAGATCGATGGCTTGTTTGTATTGGCCAGTCCAGACGCCGAGTCCTTGGACAACATCCGTATAATAGTCGTGAAAGCTCGGATCGGTACCAGCGAATCCGAGGACATGCTCTCCCGTTACCTTATTTTCGAATAGTACCGCATGAAATCCTGTTTTCTTACTTTTGTATTTGTCAACAATCTCCCATCCCTCGGCTGACGCATCGTCTGACAACTCGGTGTTCTCATAAGATGCTTCCGCCAGCCATGCCATTCGTTCAGCGTTTTCAATTTGATCCCAGGTCGTTATTTCGCCTCCATCAACAGCGCGCGGTCCATTCTGCTTGAGCTGTGGAAGATCTGGGACACGTTGTCCTTTGGTTAGTTTCTTCTGATCGTTGCTGATGTCAACCTGAAATTGCTTTATTGTGTTCTCACAGAATTTGACAGTGGAATTCCACTAACGGTCGCAGTTCGACCATCCATCGTTTCCGGATCCGGAAATGCGGGCCAGGCACCTGCTCGTTCGGCTCGAATTCGCACGATGCGGCGCGTCTGTCCGTCACTCAGTGCAATCATAGAAGTCTTCGGCCGTGTATCGATCCCGTCGCCGCCAAAGGGGATCGACGCAATTGGCATGGCCGCTCGCATCGTCCGCGTCTGATAGATCGACTCCATCTGCCATGTTGTGTACATGTTCACGCGATGGCCGTCGCTGAACCAGGGAACATCGTCCTCATCCAGGGACGCTGCTGTCGCGGCCGTGACCGTCGCCTTCGGCAGGCCGCTCGCTGTACCGTTCTCGTCAGTCAACTGATTGTCGTCGTTGATGCCGCCGATGACAGCCATGGCGCCCTGCAAGAAGCCTCGAAAGATTCCCATCAATGACAGCGGCCCCTCATACGCCGTGGAGTCATCGTCATAGCCACCGGCCGAACGAGTGGGGTCGTAGTTGCTGGCGAAAGCGGGCAGATCGCTCTCCGAGATCTGTTTGTTGAAGCCTTTCGTGCGAATCGTTAGCCCCTGCAGCACGTTGGGCGGTCGCCAGCACGAGGCGGTCACACGGACGACGTTGACATCTCCGGTATGGTCCGTAATGCAGATATCATTGAAGACAACCGTTCCCGGAGGATCGGGCTCAGCATCTGGTGCCACACCCTGAACTTTGGCGACGACGATCGCCAAGCCCAGCATGATCAGCTGACCTTTATCAGACGTCCTGTCCCCTTCCAGCAAAACCGTACATTGAGACGTCACCTTCAGTCCGTCTTGACTTAACGTTTGCTCGCTGTGTTCAACGGACCAGCGTCGCGCGGGAGACGGTGCCGACACGGCCACTTCCGAATCGCGAATCCTGTACTGCAATCGCTTGCCATCTTCCGTCGCGATGAAGTCCATCTGATCACGACGCATCCCCGGTTGCAGAGGTGGCACGACCAGGTAACGGAACCAATGCGGGCTGAAATTCGATGTCGCCAATTCCAGCAATCCGCGATACGTCCGCGTCAACCGCAAATTGTGATCGAGCGTATCCGTGCAAGCCCAACGATGAGCCAACACACCGGTCACATTTTCGAAGGCAGTGCCGTCGTCATTGAACTGCACCAGATGGATCACGAACGAAGCCTCCACACGAAAGATATTGTTTGACGAGACGTGAACAACATCAAACTGGGTGCAGCGCGGCCCATCATTGACGTCGTAGTTGGAAAGCCCGGTCGCAGCAAGATCGGCGGGAACAGCCACGAACGTCATCGGATTCGCAGCCAGGATTACCGTTCCCGAATTGATGTCGGAACTTGTGCAACCGACTGCCATCGCAAAGGCTTGTCGCGGCAGCAATCGCCATCGCGCTTGCTGATGGGCCCCCGCGGCGGATGTCTGCGCGGGCAACACCGTTCCGCTGTCGAAGTCATTCACGCTTGAGTAGGCACAATCGTTGGGAAATCCGTGAAGGTAGCCCATCACGCGGATGGTGAATCGCCAGCACTTCAGATTCACCCCTGCCTTGTCCATCACGGGACGCTGTTCAATTCGCCTGGTCTGGCAGTGATACAGATGAACAGTTCCGTATTGAATGCAGGTCTGGCCATTGGGCATGGGCTTGATCCGTTCTGATTATCGAATCGGCTGGAGGGGCCGTTTCGGGACGTTGTTGAACCGCGCGTCCGTGATGGAGTGTGTCGATGTCGGCCAGCCACCAGATTGGCCGGTGGCTGGCTCGTCGAACTGTTGATGATCTGATTGCGTGTCGAGATCCGACGATTCTGTCGTTGTTCCATTCGCGTCTTGCATTTGGGAAGGCGGCCCTTGGTCGGGTCGTTGTCCTTTATTGCCGAATGAATCTCGCTGGCCTTTGCCTCCAGGTATCAGGCTGGCTGCGAATCCCATAATCGGACCCGCAGGCGGGAAAAAGCGAGATACCGACTGTTGCAGGAACTTCCAGAACGAAGACCCTTCGTTTTGCTTCTGCGGTCGTTTGCCAGGTTTGGCACGTGGTCCATTGGACTGATTCGATGGCGACCCCTCGTGTTTTTGAACGCGAGGATTTTTGGCAGAGAATGGTCGGGCAGTCCTCTCCTTCAAGACAGTTTTTGGACCGATCTTGCTCTTGGTTGATGGTGGGATGCCACTCCGTTTCCCCGAGTGAATGGAATTCGGCGCAGTGCGATTCCTCTTGGCTGAGTTTCGGGACAATTTTGAGGTACGGCTTCCACCAGCAGGTGGTTTGCGAGAGTTCCCGCTGAGGTCCTTCAAGACGCGATCAATCAAACGCGGACCTTGCAAATTCGGGTACTTTGAGACCGGCGCTGCCGGTCGACGACCACGTTTCGATTGGGGATTGGTGAGTCGCGAGGCCGACTGCTCAGCACGGCCGCCGGCACTTTTTGCTGAGCGCGTCGAACGTATTCCGAGTGCTCTCGGTATTGCCTTGACGAAGTTCCTGACCGATCGCCAAAGACTCAATTGCTGTTTCGAAGTCGATGCCTTCTTGCGGTCTTCGACCTTCGTGGACTTGGCCTCAGTTCGACGAGATTTCATAACGATCTGATCCTTTCGCGTCTTCCAGTGATCGGCTTTGCAGTCCCCAGAGCATTTGGAGTGCGTCCCACTTAATTGTGGCGTCCCGCGAGCAGAAAACCGCTTGGTCTCACCCATGCTTCAACGCGACATGTAAGTGCGACCCGCACTAGCCGATCACCTGGCTCTTCAATTCGCCTTCCAGCCGCCAGTGATCCAAGTCTCCGCGAGCGTCTGTTTCAGCGAGCGCTCGACACATCCATTGGCTCAGGCGGCGGATGTCGGCTCCACTGGCGATCCAGGCGGCCCGGGCAATGGCTCGGTCACCATTGAGCCAGAGACCGAGCCGGGCCTCGTGGGTATCGGCAAGTCGTCCCAGGGCGGCGACTCCGTGGGTTCCACAGAGATCGGAAAGAGGCTGCCATTTTTTTTTACGTCTCCCAGGTACTGACGGAAGGAACTGAGAAGGTCGAGGCACTCTTGTTCGGACAGCCCGCCGTGCGAGATGTCTTTCACGCAGAACACGTCTCGGACAGCACCCGCGATCGATTGAAAAGCCTGCAGTTGCACGGACGAGTTGCCCGACTGCAGCAACAATGGCGTCTCATCCCAATCGAACGTCGGATGCGTCCAGAAAGCGCGAGCAACTTCCAGCGGATCGACCACACGCCAGCGACGGCCATCATGAAAGCAGAACAACCCGCGCGGATCCCGCCCCAGAATCGTCAAGACCCAACAGACAAATCGAGTCCACATAGATACTCATTCTCGTATTGATGAAGTTGTCGTGATGAAAAGACACCGCCGTCTTTGATTTCTCTTTCTGAGCGGGGCGGCGTAAGCCCCCTGGCCTCTTCTTGGGGCCATGAGCCCCACTGATGACAGCGACCTCCTAGGAAGCCGCACCCGCGATTGAGCGGGCGCTAGCGGTGACACTTCCGCCGTAGTCCCGGTAGGGACGGCCGACAATAGCCCACCGATTTATCGGTGGGTTTGACGCCCACCATCTCCCGTAGTCCCGATAGGGACGAAAGAACGCTGTCCACTCTCAAGCTCGCGTACTTGGATGTTCCACCCGTTGAACATCCTTTTCTGTCGTCCCTGACGGGACTCACGTTCTTATCGATCACCCGACCCACCGATAAATCGGTGGGCTATTGTCGGCCGTCCCTACCGGGACTAAGACGCGTGACTTCGCGCATCGCGTGCGTCTGAACATGGCGCGGTCTACGTCTCGCTCGTGTCCCAGGGAATGACGCCCGCTTTGGCATTCACCACGAAGTTGACTCGAGCTCGCGTCGCTTGAGCGCCGATGGGGGCGAGTTCGACCGGATCGATCACGAATGCCTGGCTGTAGTTTCTGACAAAAGTCGACGCGCCTGCTGGCCCGGATCGCATCAACAATCGTGTCGTAAGGCCCCCACAACCCAGTAGCATGCCGACACCAGCCGCACCGCTGCCGAGCGCAATGGAATTGTAGAACCGGTCCAGCTTTGCAAACACGCCGGCCTGATACTTGGAAAGTTCCATCGAGATCCGATGCTGCACTCCCATCAACTGATAATCGGCAGGTGGTCCGCCGGAGCCGCCGTATTCGTCGCTGACAATGGGGGTGATGAAAGGACGTTCTTGAATTGAAACGCCGTTCACCGTCCAACCTAGAAACTCCAGAGCTTCGGACGTTCCGGTACCGACCCAGATCTCAATGGGACCGGCGACCACCGCACAAACCGCGGGGGGACTGCCAGGGGCAATCGTCATCTATGCACCTCTTTATTGTTCATGGAAACGACCGTCGCCGTGCTAACGGTTCGCGTCGTTGGGACTGTCGGGATAATAGTTCTGAGTTCGATTGCGAATCGTCTGCCGTGTCGGGACGCGAACCAGATGCGGCTGCACCAGTTCCATCGTGCCTGCTGTCGACACTGTGTCGCTCATCAGTAACAAGTCTTTGCCGTCGCGCAAGGCGTCCAACGTCGAGTTGATCTCAGTCAGCAGGGCTCCATCCTTCTCGGGATCGAATCGACCGCGACGACGCTTCAGGTAGATCAGCCCCAGGTCGCACGCCAGTCTCCGCACAAATGCCGCGGCCGTCGTCGACAACGCAGACATCTGAGTCGGCGTATATCGATTGCCGACATACACCGCCGCATCGATCGCGGCGCTGGCATCCTCCAGTACAGACAACAGAACGGCATTGGCCGGCAAGTCACCCGCAGCGACCTGCACACCATTGTCACTGACCAGATCACCAATCAGTCGAGCGTCATATCGCTGCAGCATGTCGGACGGAGTTGAATAGGGCATAGCAAGCCAAATAAAGGAGGGAGTGACGAGAGACAAGTGGCGAGTCACGAGGGAAGAAAGAAAGAGCCAGGCTTTCGGCATCAGATACCAACATGCCTTTCTTCCCTCGTCACTTTCATCTCGTCACTCGTTACTTGATCGTTAACAAACATTCTCGAGCAGGTAGCCCGTGACCGGTGCCGTCATGCTGATGTCAAAGTTGTCGGTGACTGCGATGTTGGTCAGGCGGTCCCAGCGGATGTCATCGGTTTCCACAGCCAGGTCGTCGTCGCGATAGATATGGATCGAGCAGGTCGAGAACGATCGGCCTCCTTCGACACCTTCCAGCGAATCGGGCTTGTGAGCGACGATGACCGTGCCGAACGGCAGACAGTAACTCGCCGTCTGCGTGACCAGCCCTTTCTGGCTCGTCACCTTCACCGTCTTCTCGATGACGACATCGGTGTTATAGAGCCGTGGGGGAAGACCATAGGTGTCCTTCGGGAAGTCATCGTCTGCTCGTAGGAACTTCAGACCGCCGACGTTTTGCTTGATCAGCTCGACAATCTCCTGGCTGACCGCAATCTGTTCGGCCGTGTCGGGCGACATCACCAGCACCAGGTCATCCGAGTTCACCGCCGCTCGGGTGTCGAGTGTGATGCGGTTCTTGATATGGTTCAGCGAACGACGAATCGCCAACCGAGCTGATGTCGAGGCGGCCCAGTTCCCGGTCACGCCGGTGATCGCTCCTGGGCTGCTGAGGTCCGCTACGTGCGACGTATCGTACTGTGATGGATCCGACATCTTCGCCAGGATCATGTTCGTGCGAACCGTCATCGCCTGTTGAGCCAGCATGCGACTGCGACGATCGCGTTCGTCCCACGCCGCCTGCTCGGACGTCATCTTCCCGAGTGTGCTGGAGTAACTGCGGCGACTGCAACGAAATGACTTCTCTTCAAAGTATTCGTCGTTGCCGTTGTCCTTCGGTCGCGGGGTTCCATCGGCCCACAGTTGTTTCGCACTGTCGTCCTCGGTGACGCGAGCTCGCTGATCGAGGCCCATCTGATACCAGATCCCCACTGTCTGCTGGACGGGGACCGGCTGGCAATATCGCAGGCAGGCAAAATCGTTAACGTTGCGCGAGAAGTCGACGAACAGATTCCCGCTCGACTTCGCATTCGGAACAAAGGTGTTGTAAGCACCTGGCAGAACTTTCGGCATGAGCATTTCTCCAGAAGGCGGACGTCCGCCAGGAAGGTCATTCAAATCTCAAACACAGAACGAACAGCGGGGATCAGGGGAGCAAACCGGTGACCACCATGACAGGACAGATCGCACCGACGGTCCCCGGCCCTTCCGCGCGAGCCCCATAGAACTTGCCAGTTGTCGCGACGACTCCCTGACCCGTGCTGTCCGCCATCAGCAGGTCACCGGCACTCCACGCCGCATTGCACAACAGGCCGACACCAACACTGCCCGGCGGATAGATTCCAATCACTTCACCGACTTCGGCCGCTTCCAGGACCTGCGTCGACGTGAAAGCGGGATCGGGTCGCAACCGACCTGCCTGCTGAGCGATCCCCAGCGGTAGATGCGTCCCATCGCTCGCCTGGATCGCGCCGTTCGCGTGACTGGTGTCGGGCACCACAAAGCGGCAGGTATTGATCGTGCCACCCGCCCGGGCGTTCATCAAAGTGCTCATGCAAACATTCCTCTCAAAGTGGGATCTTCGTAACGAATCTCTTTTAGTAGCAGGCACACCCCGTGTGCCGTTCTTCGCGTTTGCGGATGACTTTCCGCAAACGGAGTGTGCGGTCTACATGGCGGCTTAGTGGCGATTCACAAGGTCATACCATGCTTCTGACAGATCGCATCGAACTCTTGCTCAAACGTCGTCGAACCCTTCTTCATCGCGTTCTTATGTGCCGCTGCCAGAGCCGCCTGACGCGAATAGCGCTCGACCTGATCGGGGCTCACTCGCGATAGACCGCCTCGTGAATAACGGTCGGGTTCAAAGCCAGGATCTTCGAACAGTTCGACGCTCGTGATGTCACCGCGACGCGAATACTTGGTGACCGTCGCTGCACAATGCCGTTCAAACTGAACGTCCGTCATGTCCCGGCACGTCTGCAGTTCCTCATTCGGATCAAACGCATATTCGCGGCTGAGATTCCCCAATCGCTGATAACGCGCCACATCCCGTCGATCGGCTGCGGATGTCACTTCCAGCATCCTGATCCGCGCCACCTGGCGACTGATGATTCCCGTCAACCCATCATCGGCCATTCGAGAATACTTGGTCGCGCCGCGTCGACCCGCCAAGTAAGCGGCATGGCAATCCGGCCCCATCGCCTTGTACTTGTCTGCTTCAGGATCATCATCGTCCGGTACTTCAGCCGCTTCGGGCTCGGCCGTGGGCTCATCTGGTCCATCGTCATCCTCAGGAACTTGAGGCTGCAAATTCACGTCGTCATCGCTTGGTCCTTCTGTCTGACTCGCCACCTGCGCGACCACCGCCTGGACGATGCTGGGCAGTAAGTCCTGCAGGGCCTGACCCACGGCGGTCGTCAGGTCGGGTGTCGCATTCATGTTGTCGCCATCCATCCGAGGTTCTCCGGAGTAATGTTGCCTGGTCCGCCTTTCAGCAGACGGAACGAAACTGTTTGTCGGTCCGGGCAACGTCGCCGCGGAATACCGCATCACCAACTGCCCATCGCTCGCACGAGCGTAAAGATTCATGCCGCAGTCGAGCTTGGGAGTCTCAGCCCCCAAGGCGGCGATGGGATCCAAAGTCCGCTGCGACATCGGCTCGCTCGCCCAGACTTCGGGCGAACGACGCTGCAACTTTTCAAATCGCGGCACATCGTCCCGATGCACCCACTCATCGGCGTAGATCGCCCATAACGGATCGACATCACCAAGCTGCCCCAGATAGAACGGGCCCGAGTAACCCAGTGGCGAAGGCATCCCTGCCCCCTTAGCCTTCTCATCCTGCGAAGGCGTGTGACCGTCACTGATCACCGCGAAGTTATCGCTGTTGCGAATGCGATAGTTCGCCCAATCGACTAACTGCTGCAGTTCCTGCTGCCCGTATGTGATCTCCGGTTGCTGCGTATCGACACTCGCAGGGACAGTGTGTTCGAGGAAGATGCAACGCGGCCCGAAGTGAACGAACTTCGCCTTCGGAAACATGGCCGCGGCTTTGTCGCGCAGATCCTTATCGTTGGAAGATAACTTCCAGATCCGCAGGATCTCGATGGTGCGTCGATTCACCGACGGAATCTGCCGCTGCAAAGCGCGCGACGCACGAGCGAAGAACTGCGGCTGAGTCTCCCCGGCCATCGGCACCAAAGCCCTCTGACCCTGTCTCTTCACATCCGGCGTCGCAGTTCCACCCGCCTGTCCCGGCGCTGCGAACCTCTTCAAGCCACCCGGCGTCTTCGATAGAACCTGTGTTGTCATCGTTCAGCCCATAAAAAAGAAAAAGGCCGCGTCTCCATGAAGAGCCGCGGCCTGTTGGTTACAGTGCCACACCAATTGTCCGATCACCAATCGCAGTGATCATTGATGTGGATCACGTCGTTGGCGAGAGCTAATAAATCCGTTTTCGGTGCGCGGGTCAATATGACATTTGAGGTTTTTTGGAACTTCATTCGAAAGAGTTGGGGAAGGGCCATTTGCATCTGTTCACATGCGCTTCGTGCATGGTCAGCAACCCTGTTCGACCCAGAGAGTTGGGCACATTCGTCCATGTCTTAGCCCCGGTAAGGACTAGATAACAAGCCCCCACCTACGCCCACATCCGGCCGATCTTGTGTCGCACGTCGGCGGTCGTGATGTGGCTGGCGGTTGCGTCTTGCGCGGAATCCTGCTTTGACTTCCCGGCGTTCACCTGGGCGAAGTGCGGCAACAGTTCATCGGGGATGAACCGCGTTCGTTGCGAGAATGAATGCCGGTCGCTCTTGTGGTGCGGGTGGAAGTAGTAGTGCTGCGGATGCATCACGTACAGGTTCGATCGGGCTCGTGTCAGTCCGACATAGAACAGGCGGCGCTCTTCTTCGATCTCGGCCGTCGACGATGTCGCCAGGTCAGCCGGGATGTTGCCGTCGGCGGCGTGCAGGATGTAGACCGATTCCCATTCCAGGCCCTTCGCCGAATGCATCGTGCTGAGGATCAGATAGTCATCATCGAGCAGCGGATCGGCGGCGAAGTCCTGAGTGGAAGACGGCGGATCCAGCGTCATGTCGTTCAGGAACTGCGAACGCGATTCAAATCGAGCCGCCATCTGTTCGAGTTGCTCGAGGTCCCGCTGCCGCGTGAAGGCATCATCAAACTTCTGTTCGAGCAGCGGCGCATAGAATGTGCGAGCGTAATGGATCTCGACCTGCAACGTCAGCGGCGTTCCGTGTCGACCGGACAAAGCCTTCAGCAACGCCATGAACAATGGCCAATGTGTCGCCGTCGCCTCGGGTGGCTTGAAGCTGCTCCACGCACTGAAGTCGCCTTTGTTCGTAACAAGTTGCTCGACCAGTTGCGTCGCCTTCTTCGGACCGATGCCGGGCAACAGCAGCAGGATTCGCAGGGCCGACACCGAATCGCGCGGGTTTTCAGCCAGTCGCAGGAACGCGAGCATATCCTTCACATGCGCCGCTTCGACGAACTTCAAGCCGCCAAACTTATGGAACGGAATGTTTCGCCGCGATAGCTCCAGTTCTAGCGACAAGCTGTGATGACTCGCCCGGAACAGGACCGCCTGCTTCTTCAGTTCGATCCCGCTTTCACGGTGAGCGATGATTCGTTCAATCACGGCGTCCGTCTGCTCGGTCTCATCCAGACACGACACCAGATTCGGCCGGTTCCCTTCCAGTCGCGTCGACCACAGAGTCTTGCGATGCCCTTCGGCCGCCATCGCGATCACACGATTAGTCGCTTCGAGGATCGGCTGCGTACTGCGATAGTTCTGCTCCAGCGGCTGTACCGTCGTGCCGGGGAACATCGTGGGAAAATCAAGAATATTGCGGACGGTGGCGGCGCGGAATGAGTAGATCGATTGAGCGTCATCGCCAACCGCCGTCAGCCCCTTCCCTTCGGGAGACAGCCCCTTGACGATCTCGGCCTGCAGCGTGTTCGTGTCCTGGTATTCGTCGACCAGCACGCAATCAAACTTCTGCCGCACGATGCCGCCGACGGAAGGCTCGGTCATCAAGTGATGCCAGAACAACAGCAGGTCGTCGTAGTCCAAGGTCTGCTGCTGTTCCTTTCGTTCGGTGTACGCGGCGAACAGTTTCTTCAGCCCATCCAGTTGATCGACGACCCACGGAAACGATTCTTTCAGAACCAGCTCCAGCGGCTGCTGCGTGTTGACGGCGCGACTGTACACATCCAGGCATGACCCCTTCAGCGGGAACCGCTTGTCGGCCTTCGAAAGTTCCAGCTCGGCCCGAATCACGTTCATCAGATCTTCGGCATCGCTGCGATCCAGGATCGTGAAGTCGGGCTCCAATCCGATCAGCGCCCCATGCTGCTTCAGCAATCGCGAGGCGACCGAGTGAAACGTGCCCCCCCAGACTTCGCGCGAGGCCGACGGAGAAATGAACAACCCATCACCCGCCAGCTTTCGCCAATGCACCAGCAGTGCATCGACTCGTCGCAGCATCTCGGCCGCCGACCGACGGGTAAACGTCAGCAGCAGAATGCGGCCCGGTTCGACTCCGCGAGCGACCAGGCTGGCCACACGATGAGCCAGCGTCGTCGTCTTGCCCGTCCCGGCCCCGGCCACAATCAGCAACGGCCCATCACCATGCAAAGCCGCCGCCCGCTGCTGCGGGTTCAGGTCCGCCAAAAGAGCATCAATGCCTGCCGCAGCAGCCGCCGTCCGTGACATACGCGTTCCGGTCCTTCCAATCACGCCGCGGCACCTCGCCGCCAGCCGAACCAACAAGTATCACGCGAGAGAGTCGCTCTGGCAACATGCGACGAAAATGTTCGAGCATAAGCTTCGAATTCAAGTCGGGGTACCGTTGTTGTTTTGGTCCCGATAGGGACGACCGACAATAGTCCACCGATTCATCGGAGGGTGAAGTAGCCGATAAGAAAATGAGTCCCGCCGGGACGACAGAAAGAAGCTAATGTCCAACGCACCGGCCGGCCACCCGGTCGCTCTATCAAGGAAGTGGCAAAATCCGAAACCCTTTAAGATTCGCGGATCGCAAACGTTGGGCAACCGACTCCGTGAGTAGGAAATATGGGACTTCAGGTATACAAAGAACAACCGTCTGTTGGCAGGCGCTCTTCACGAAATGAATAATGGCTTACACTTTGGATTGCGGTCGGATCAGAGCGAAATGTCTTGAACCTGGATGCGGCTCTATCAAAACAGTCAATGGAATAGTCGAGGCGCAACAAGTAGTATTGCGCGCCGTTCAGGCTCGTCGGTACTAAACATAATCCAAGAAACGAGTCTACTCCTACTGAGTTCACGAATCTCTGTGAAATCAGTCCTCGCATTCCGCCGTCTTGATAGAAGTCCCAATGCGTTGCGTCAGGGTATGCAACTCGGACTTTTACGTTCACAGGGAAGTCACTGAGCGGGCGTGATCCGTCGATCACATCGCCGATTAACAACCAATCATTCCGCCGGTTTATTGGATCTCTGAAGTCGATTTCTGGTCGATCTTCCTCGAGCGACGTTCGACATTCGTAAATTATTGCCATCTATTGTGCTCCATTGATACGAAGACGACCATGTAGTAAATCGTCGCGAATTGCGTCAAGCGATGGGAGATCAACATTGATAGAAACGGCGACCTGAACAAAACCCGGATTTCGCGAAGCGTTCCAGCTCCGGCATTGTGCCGCCGCGGCCGAACTCCCGCGTCTTAGTCGCATCAGGAAGATGCCTTCGAGTCCCTGGCGGGACTATGGCGGATACGAGGTCGAGGTAAACCGGTAATTCACGAACAAATCGCGTGGCCGGAAATGCCTCACAGTCAATCAGTTCCGTCTCTCCACAGTGTAATGTGAGATTGCGTCAGAATATTCTCTGTTTACAGTGACGCCAATTGCGATATGCTTGACGGCGCCGAAGAGGATGTCCCTTGCGGCATAGTTGTTTTCAACATTCACGTCAAGCGTCGCGAACTTTTCGGCGCGGTTCGCGGAAATGGGGAGGTGCTCAATGGCTGGCGATTGGATCAAAGTGGAAAAGGCATCGGGGGGCAAACCCGAAGTCCTGCGAATTGCCGAGTTGCTGCATGTCCATCCCACTCATGCCTTTGGACTGTGCGTGCAGTTCTGGTGCTGGTGCGATGATCAGATGACAAATGGTGACGCGATGAGCGTGACCTATCAGACGCTCGATGCGCTGCTGGGGCACCAGGGGTTTTGCGAAGCGCTCGTGAAGGTCGGTTGGATGACGACGCGATACGGGCGAATTCGCGTGACCAATTTCGACCGCCATTTGTCGGAAAGCTCGAAGAAGCGGGCACTTGCCAACAATCGCAAGCAAGGGTTGCGGGAACGCTCGACGAAGGCCACCCGCGTTCCCAGAGAAGAGAAGAAAAGAGAAGAGAAGAAGGTTTCTAAGAAAGAAGAGAACGCTCCCTCTTTTCGACCACCTACGGTGGAAGAGATTCGGGACTACTGCACCGCTCGCAACAGCACCGTCGACCCGGAACAGTTCCGGGATTTCTACGAGTCCAAGGGGTGGCTGGTGGGTGCCGCTAAGATGAAAGACTGGAAGGCCGCCCTGCGCAATTGGGAGAAACGAGATCATGCCGAACGAACTCAAGGGCGAAAGCAAACCAGCCTCGAATCCAATCTCAGTGCGCTCCAGCGCTTCGCAGCCGGTGACGAAGGCCGAGTTCGCAAAGGCGATGGCCCACCTGTGCGCCTTGAAACGAACCAGTGAGTTCACCGATATCCAGGTCCTAACATGGTACGCCGGCCTGGCGACGTTCCCCGCGTGGATCATCAATCGAGCTGTCCTGCGAGTGGCCACGTCGAAGGACCGCTTCACCGAGTTCGGCGATGTCTATCAAATCTGCCGCCGGGAAGCACTTCAGGCCGGTCTGCTAAAGGAACCCTACGCCCGCGCCGGCAACGACGCTCAGATCGTGTCGCAACTGGAGATCCTGACGATGGGCGAAGCCATGGGTTTGCCGGTCACTCCGTGACGCCTTGATCATTCTGCCGGGAAGCCGCAGTACGACGTGGCCACCAGTGCAGCACAAAGCAGGCGATCGCCACGATGATCAGACCTGATTGAAATCTGGTGTATTGTTCGGGAGACAGCCATCCGCTGACACCGAAGAAGGAGTACATCGTTGGCTGATACCGCTCCTCTTTACAGCCGATGAAGGCCAAGACAGCGAAGATTGACCAGGCGTTTCCGGCTAAAAAATATTGCGACATGACAATCCTGTTGTGAGTGGATCTTGCTAACCACCAGAGGAACAGCATGCACTTCGCGTCGGCTTACTGGCCTGACTGCATTTTCACTCGCATCAAGGTGCAGTGCTTCCACATCTTGTTCATGTCGTGAGTGATCAGATAGACATGGCCGTCCATAATCGCCGGCAGCTCAACCGCCTCGCCTCGCTGGCGCTCGCGGTGAACCGGCTTCAAGTGATCGTCCAGTGTCCCTTCGCCCAGGTCGGTGACGATCAGTGATGCCAGGCGACAGCGAAACGTGTAGACCCTCTTCTTTTCCTGGAACTCAAGAGTTCCCGCTTCAACCCATTCTTTACCTGCGGGGTTCGTCTGGAACGGATCGCCAGCGTGAACTGTCTGCGTGCGACGTTCGGCCTTAGTAAACTCCAGACCGTCAGCAATCGCAAACTCCACTTCAAACGCCGGTGATGCCGCGATTCTCAGGACGCCCAGGTCCGCGGTTCCTCCAGGTTCCAGCTTGAATTCTCGATAGAACGGGATGACCCGGTGCCTTGATCACGAAGTAGTGCGGAATCGGATTCAGGCCTGTGCGTTGGATGCGAAAGTCCGGGCCGATCGCGATTCGTTCCTTCTTAGGCCAGGGAATGTTGCCGTCCGTGCCGTTGGACCGGCTGTTGACCCGCGGATGTTCCATGATGACGCTGACAGAGACCGCGGCGGGATCGACCTTGCCTTCAAACAGAAGTTCAGCGCGAACGGTTGCCAGTTCGTCGAACAGGAACGGCTTCAACACGATGTCGCCCACATTCACGGTTGTTTCACCAATACCGCCATGCTTGATCAACACGGGGTGATAGCCCCACATACGGAACTCGACGGGCTTCTCGATATCGCCCACATCTCCGGCAAACCAACCGGACGGATGGATCGCCATCTGGGCATCGCACAACTGCGGATTGTCGGACTCGGAAGCGACCAGCCGTCCAAAGATCACCCCCCATTTCTCAGGCCAGGCCATCTTCCCATAGCTAGTGGCTCTCTCCTGCTGTTTGGTCAAGAAAGTGGCTTCTTCCGTTTTGCCCTGAGTCTTCAACTGGTCAATCGTTTGCTGAAGCGTCAACTTTTCCGTGCTCGCGACCTCCTTCGAAGCGGCGTCCGCAGGAGCCGCGGGTTTAGTTTCGGGCGGTTGACCAAACGACGGGATCGAGATCACGAGCGCGATGAAGAACGCACACGCCGCGACAAGGCGACGTAACGATCCGCCGACAGCTCGCCAGGCAGCGAAATTGATGAAAGGTCGTGTGCGGTGCTCGACATGGTCCGAACGGCCTTTACAAAGTCGATCAACGTCTGCGATTAATGTCTGGCCCGATGACATCTGTCTGCGCTCCCACCTGAACATTCGACCGATTGGCCCCCGGTTGGGGTTGAGCCTGACACCAAACCAGACTCGCATTGCACCGTATTCTCACGACGCTTACAGAGCAAGGGCATTCAGTCCCATTCGTTGCCGGCTCGCAATTCACTATGTTGCCAGAGGAAGTGCGCGAGAAGCTGATTCTCGATTTCGGCGTTGAGTCGGTCTACCGCTAATTGAACCGCCGCTATTCTGTCGCCCCTGGCGGGTGGGGGTGGATCACACTCGTTTAGTGTCCCGATTCGTTGTCGAAGACTTCACGTTCGATCGGGCCAAGTTCCGCGTCCGACCACTGTTTAAAGAAATCACGTGAGACCTGATCTTCCGTGACGAACGTCAAATGAATGCCACAATGATGACAGAATTGAAAATCCAAGTGGAGCAAAGGATATAGGATCTGAACATCATCATGGCCAAGCTTTCCCAGGCCAGCGAGTTCCGGCTGTCCAATTGCGGCCTCGACATCTGACAGTGAGGTCAGATTTATTCCCCAGGGACGTCCCGGTGGATAATTCACACCCCAATGCCAGCCAAATACGAGATCGCATTCCGTCTGTCCGAGCTTCAAGAAATACTGGATCATGAAACGGAGTTCAGATCGCAGAACATCAGTATCGTCCGGGTGAACACGGATTTCATGTGCCACGTCGGCTACTCCCACACGTCACTTCAGAATAGATCATGGCTAAGACGCGACCCGAATACTGATGTCGTCGTATTTTCGAGTTTAACCAAGTTATCCTTTTCGCACTCTGATCGTGCATCTCGATTAACCTGTCTCAAATCACGCGCAAACGGCAGAGACAGCCGATGTCGGGCCCAGGTCAGAAGTTGTACAACATCAACGTAACTGCAGTGACGCGGCTCAAACTGAGGAATCGCAAGGGAATTCACATCTTCATCTGGTCGGGGCAATTCCCGTAATAAAACTCCCCAGAGGCGAAGCCGTGTTGCTCCTGCTCTTGCCTACCGCCTATAATTTGGCCACGAACTTTGGTCACAACAGGGAAAGCGGGTTCAGTTGCCAAATCGTCCTCGATTACTAGTCGTTGGCTCCGGCGAAGAAGCGGATCGTTCGCTGCTGGAGGCGATCCAGTCGCTGGCGTGTACGTTGTGTACTGCTCCCGACGATGGCTGGCCTTCCGATACGTTCGACACCGACCAGGAATATTCGGGTGCGGTTGTCCTAGGCGAACCTGCGCGCCGGTTACCGGCCCTGCTGGCCTTTGAAAATGTCTTGAAGCATCTGCCAGAAGGCGTGGCGGTTCTGGACACGAATCTGCAGATCCGCTGGTGCAACAATCGCTTCTTTGATTTGACCGGCCGCACGGAACCCGATTCGGTCTCACCCGTGGGACTGACTTTTCACGATGCGTTCGGCTCACCACAGATTATCGGTCCCGACTTCTCACCGTTTCACACGGCGCTCGGCGCAGGCAGCCTGGCTCGCACGACGTATCGCGCCGGCGAAAAGGTTTACTTCGATGTGCTGGCCACTCCGGTCTACGCTGACAACGCGGAATACCCGTCGCTGCTGGTCGTCACCGTGCGAGATATCTCTGCCGAACAGTTGCAGGTCGAAAAACTGAAGGCGATTCACCAGGCGGGCGAAGACCTGGGCGACCTCGCTCCCGAAGACCTGGCGTCGATGAACGTCGACGAACGAATTGAGCTACTGAAACAGAAGATCGTTCAACACACCAAAGATGTGCTGAACTTTGAAACGATCGAAGTCCGCCTGCTGAGCGAACGGACGAACCGGCTGCAGCCACTGCTGAACGTCGGCATGACAACCGAAGCAGCCGAACGCGAACTGTATGCCGAACCCCAGGGGAATGGCGTGACCGGCTTTGTGGCGGCGACGGGCAAAAGCTATCTCTGTCGCGACACGTCCAGCGATGTCCTGTATCTGCAAGGGGCCGTCGGAGCCTGCAGTTCGCTGACAGTCCCGCTGCTGCATCACGATCGCGTGCTGGGAACGTTCAACGTCGAAAGCACCAAGCCGAACGCGTTCTCGGAACAGGATCAGCAGTTCCTGGAACTATTCTGTCGAGACCTGGCTGTCGCGTTGAACACGCTCGAACTGCTGGTGTTCGAACGAGCGACCACGGCCTCGGAAAGTTCGATCGTCCTGCTGCGAGACGCCGCCAAGCCGGTCGATGAGATTCTGAACGACATTGCCTGGCTGCAGACGAAGTATGTCGGCTTCGATCCGGAAGCGGCCAGTCGCCTGCAGCGGATGCTGAAACAAACGCGAACAATTCGCCAGTTGATTCACGGGGTAGGCGAAAAGGTCGCTCCCAAGGCGACGACCCCGGTCATGCACCAGAACCCTCCCCGGCCCAAGCTGCGTCTGAAACGCGTGCTGGTCGCCGACGGCGATGAATCAGTGAGGCAAGCCGCTCACGAACTGCTGGCTCGTTACGGCTGCGAAGTCGAGACGTCTCACAACGGCGAAGAGACGCTGCTGATGATTCGCAGCTTCCACTACGATGTTGTGCTGTTCGATGCCGAAATGCCCGACATGCACCTGATCGAAGCCCTCACGCAGATCCGCGACATCCACCCGCATCTGCCAGTCGTGCTGATGAAAGGCTTCGGCTACGACGGAGCCCACCGCATGGTGAAAGCCCGCCAAATGGGCTTCCGCCTGGCCCTCTACAAACCCTTCCGCCTCGATCTGCTGCTGGCCGAACTCGAAAAAGCCATGGCCCCGCCAGATGACCCATCTGCTGTGAAAGTGTGACCGCGCGTTGTCTTTCGTAGGTTATGCTTCAGCATAACTTTTTTCGCCCGCGGCGATGTGACAGCATTCGCGTTCAACAAGAAACGGGTCCGTCCTAGCTTTGTGGCTGGGCGTTGAAGAGATCGCCTATCAAGCCGTAAACCATGCACACCTACTTCCACGGCTGGCGACGAAAGGCGGGAGCAATCACGCTGGTGGTGGCGTGGTGTCTTCTCATAGGCTATGTCGGATGGGTAGCGTTCACGCGATGGCCTGACATCATGGATCTGATTCGGGAAGGGTAAGCCTGCCTGAGTCTCTGGATGCGAAAGTGAAATAGTCATGACGGCCAACATCTTTGATGACCTCCCGCAGAACCTGCCCAAGGAAGTGGTCCAGACACTCATCCAGGCGGCCGACATGCGCATTGAGCGAATCGTCTCGCGCGGCCATGCTTCGGCACTAGACTTCTGGTACGACCAACCGCAGGCCGAATGGGTGATCGTTCTGAAAGGAGCAGCGATATTGCAGTTCGAGGATTGCATGGTTGAGATGAAGCCTGGCGACTTCATCAACATCCCCGCATTCAAAAAGCACCGGGTCGAATGGACGACACCAGATGAGCCGACCGTGTGGCTGGGCGTGCGGTACAGCGGCGAGCAATAACCCCCCCGACTTCGTCGTTCTTTCGTAGGTTATGCTTCAGCATAACGTTTTTCGCCCGCGATGATTTGGGACGCATTCGCAGACAACAAAAGACGAAATGCGTTTTTCACGCGAAGAGAGAACCAGAAGTCTCTGTATTCGGACTTATGTTGCCTCTTTCAATCGGTCGACGCTTTGCTCGATTGCTTTCCACTCGAATCCATACTTCCGACGAAGAATACGGCGAACGGTGGCCGTCCCGTAGACCTGAGATAATGCCGCCAACTGCTTCCGGCAATCCGTGTAACCATCGGTCTGGTGCATGTAGGAGAAGCCGTAGATTTGCTTGAGCCTTGGCTTGCTTGATTCATCGAACGGGTCAACCGGATACGGGTTGAAGCCTGGATGCTGTGGTTTGAGGAAGCTCTCGAGGCATTCACTCCATCCTTGAACGAAATGATGAGGATAGCCATCTCGTGGCTTCAGCGTCATCGACTCGTGGGCTTTGGTCTTTACCTCCACCGACTCGGGAACACCCGCCGGCACGACAACCACCAGCTTCAACTCCACATGATCGGCGATCATCCAGTCTCGGGCATCTCTCAGCAGCCAGATGCCGACGATCCAAAGGAACTGCAATGCGAACAGCCGCCAGTGCTTTCTTAAGATGCTGACAAGTCGCTTGAGCATCATGGGTCGTCCTCGCGACGAAGAATGATGTTGAAGGATAACCGACACCGGCCTAGTCCCGGTAGCGACGGCAGAACGATGTTGACGTCATACGACATGGATGAACGTTGAAACAGGTGGAAGGATCTTTGGTTTCAACGGAATATCTGTCGTCCCTCCGGGACTGCGGACCCGTGACCGATCGAATACCCACCGATAAATCGGTGGGCTATTGTCGGTCGTCCCTGCCGGGACTGAAGACGCTACCGCCGGACGGTTCTAGAACTCGTCGCTGCATGATCAAAGTTATGCTGAAGCATAACCTACGTCAGCGCCTCCCCCGCGACCTCGACGAGTTGATCTGCACGCCGTGCTGCTGTGGGCGATGTTGCCGCGCGATGACGGACGGACTCAGGCCTTGCATTGCCGCTTCAGAGAACAGGCCGTAACGCAACGCATCCACCGCGTGATCGTCAGACTTCAGAGGCACGTCGATGGCGTCTCGCGGGTTCAAGCCGGATCGTTCGCTGAGCATTCGTCGATAGGTTCGTAATTGGCGGACCAGGTTGGGGCAGCGGTCGCGAACGATGAACAGTCTCGGTTGCGGCTGACCGTCTTCCATAGCGAGGGCCGGGTCAGGCCGGAGTAGCCACTTGACGTGTTCGATTCCTTCTTCGACCGAGTTGTTAGCGGGCTGGCAGTGGATCGCTTCGTAGCCTGGAGCGTACATGCTGAACTTCGACGCGATGCGATGGCAGTTGATGTTGCTGGGATCGGCCCATGTCGTGCCGTAGTAGGGATTACGCAGCGGCCACGGATGCCGATTACTGATCGCCTTGAGATGTTCGACAACCGTGTACCGAGTGTCGGTTGAATAGTACTCGTCGTAGACAAACCACTGACCAACACCGTTGCGACAGGCGAACAGGCAACAAAACGCGTTGTCGACGCCGAAGCCCCAGTCGATCATGCGGCGATGGTGGAATCCTGGCGGCACAGTCCAATGCGGCGGCAGGCAGTGCAACGCAGAATCGAACTCGGGGTAGATCGAACCTTCGAAGCCGCCCCACAAGCCTTTCATGCGGACATCACGCATGGCGTCGGGGATCATGCCGAAGAACTGTTCGAACCATTGCCGCGAGACGTGGCCCGCCTCCACTGCGCATTCGGTGTTGGCTCGATAGATCGCCCAGCCCGGTGGCAGCGAGTTGTTCTCTTCCATCTCCTGCAATGCGAGCGACAGCGACGGGTCGACCGGCGTGAACTCGGCCAGCTTGTTGCCCGTGAAGGCGTACTCGCGACAGCCGCGTAAGACTTCTTCGAGGATCCCCCACGGAAACTGTTCCACAAACAGAAAGCCACCGATCGATTCCCCCTGCATCTTCGATCGGCCTTGATCGTACGACTTGAAGACTAGTTGCCAGTTGCGGCCGTCCGACCAGGGCTTCAGCGGCACGGCAAACGGCCAGTCGTTATTGGGCTTGTACCAGCGAATGCGATCCCAATCGATGTTTCCGCGTGGCAAGTGCCCCTGTTGATGCAGCTTCTCTTTCCAGCAGACATTCATCGTCTGCTCAAACGATTCCGCGATAATCCAGAATGGAGTGTCTTTGCGAGGAGGTTGCGTCGTCAGCACGAAATCGGCCGCCTTGCGCAGGGCCAGCGTCGTCGTTCCGGCACCGTTCCCGCCAAGCAAGAACGTCACGCCCGGGTGCTTTGATTCGAAGAACGAACGCTGTTGATCGTGTCGCTGCGGTTGATCACGTCTCGCTGTAAATTGAAAGCAAGCTTGATTGCCCCGGCCGAGCTGTTGCCTGACTCTCGTCGTTGTTCTCATGGAGGGCCTTTTGCAACAAGTCGATCTGATGTTGAATGGCTTCGTTCCGCGTCATTCCTGGCGGCCAATCCATTGGTTCGCTCTCTTCGTCAGATTCAGACTCGGCCTGAACATCGACATTCCATAGCCGACGGAGATCGGCGAGGAACTTGCGAGCCTGTTCGGCCATGCCCACCTGGTCGGAGCCATTCCATTTACGCAGACAATCGGAGGTGAGCTGTTCCAGCGTCTCTGAATGCCGTCGCCTCAGCGAAGGAACATCTTCAATCACCCGCGTCCGCATCCACGCATCGACCTTGTCCACCGCTTGCCGCACCTCGAGCAGTTCAGCATTGGCCTCGGCCGCGATCGCTCCCAACCGCCGATGCAATACCCCCCACTGGTGATACCAGCCCAGATCACGCTCATTCGGCCGATCATCGGCCTTTGCTTTCGTTAGTTTTTTCAAGATTGCTCCTTCTCAATAGTGATCAGAGGGACGCCCCAATAGCCCCAGGTGAGCCGCGCTGCGTCAGCACGCGATGACTTCGTTCAGGCGAAGACGAATGCATGTTTCACGCGAAGACGCGAAGTCGCGGAGGGGGAAAGCGAAAAGAGACGAAAGCGAAAATTGACAGTCGTGTTGTCCACATGCCTCCTTCTCTTTTTCCTCGCTCGCTTCTTCGCGCCTCCGCGCCTTCGCGTGAGAACCTGCCTTCTCTTCCCCGCGCCTCACACCGCTCCGGCCGCTTCTAATTTCTGGCGGCGTTTCCAGTGGCCGATGAAACCGGACACCACGTTGACACTGACATCGTGGCCCCACGAACGAAGCTCCTGCACGATCTCGGCGGCGGTCTTCTCACCGTTCGACTGCTGGTATGTTTCAATCACCAGGCTGCGCACCGTCTCACGTTCCGACTGTTCATCATCGTCTGGTTCAAGTGTCGCCGCGGACACCTCTCCCCCGGGATGAGACTGCTGATAGCCCGGCCCGTCGACTGGAGTAACGCCGATCCGCTGGGCCGCTACGAGCACCTTCGCTCGACTCACCCCTTTGGCTCGCTGCACCTGTTGCACGAACGCTCCCTGCTGCAACATCTCTTCTACGGTGCAAGGGTCATCGTAGTGACGAGCTGTCTCCATCTTGGAAAGGATTGCCGTCTGTTGTTCGAGCTGTTGTCGTCGCCGATCAATCGCTTCCAGATGCCAAGGCGGGACCCAATCGTCAGCGATCACCGATCCAGGCTCACGAGCTTCCAGTTCGATCAGTGCGACATCGACATCGCCGTTGGACTGTATGAACGGGCCGACACCGCGTCGGCCATAGATCTGCAGACCAATCTGGGCATGTGAGACCCCCGCTTGCAACAACGTGCTGACTGGTTCGAGTCGTTCGATTGGCGGTTGATCGGCCTCCTGACGAGCCACCGCCAGCTCTTTAATCGACGCCCAGAATCCAGGACCGGGCGATCCGTTCTCAGGACGATACTTGCCAAGTTCGTGGATCAGATAGCCTTCGTACTCGACCATGATACGACCGCTGGCGGTGTGCAGCGGCATGAACAGTTCGGGAAGCATGCGGGACTGACAAAGCTCGTCAACAACTTGAATCTGGGTCGCGACGGCAGGAGGCGTGATCGGCGTGCCGTGTGAATCCTGGGTCCATGCGATTACGCGACGCAATAGCTCGTCGACCGCTTGAAGAATTGACTGTGTCACTGGTGTTGAACCTGGCATTGTGGTGTTGGCTCCGTGTTTCGAAGTGGAGGGGAGTAATCTGAGTCGAGTTGTGTTTTTGCTCTACGTGGGCTGGATGTCCAACCCGGGTGCCACGGACTTGGAGTCTTCGACATGGCCGTGCGCTTTTGGGAACGCGATCTCTGTCAGTTCGCGATGAACCGCACTTCCTGGCCCGTCGCACCGCCGATCACGAAGATCGTGGACGCGTCCTTGCACGGCACCAGCACATCGTTGCCCGCCGACAGCTCATAACCTGTTGCCGTCGTCACCCCGGTCAGGCCGACATAGACCTTGTTGGTGTTACCGGCGAGGGCCTTGATTCGCACACCCGAGTTCAACGGCGAGGTGTTCGTTGTGAGCTGCAACGCTGTCGCCCCGATCGAACCAAGGGCTCCATGAATAATCGGACCTGCTGTCTGCATGTGAATCTCCTCTGAGGGTTGTGGTTGTCAGCTGGCTAGTGCCGCCCGCGCGATCTGCAGTTCGGCAACAAGCTGGGCGTAGTAGTTTCCAGCCTGAAAGATCAGCTCGCGGACCTGGCCAATGGTCAGTGGTTGCAAGCTGCCATCCATCGCGAGGATCTGCACGGGGCATAGCGAATCCGACATCCAGGCCCCTAGTTCCAATCCTTCGCGAATCTGCACTCGTAATTCGCCAAGCGATGCCCGGCTGGCATCGTCAATTGGCAGGAGCCATCCCTGACCCGTGTCGTATCCCGCGGCAACTTTGTCCGCGAAGACGATCTGTGGCGCGTTTTCGTTGGCTTCCCATTCGACAACTGTCGCAGCGATTTCATCGGGCGAAAGTGTGATCGCGATGCCATTCACGATCTTGTGAGTTGGCTGTTCCATTCAAGACCTCGTGATTCCGTACAGACGAAAGTCGCCAGTCGCGATGTTGCCACTGGAGAATTTGAAGCGAATCCCGCGCACTGCCGCCGCAGACAACCGGGCTCCCGCCCCCACCTCTGGCCGTGACGTTCCGTCGGCCGCGCTGGAGATGTGCCAGCTCAATTTGCAGTTCTTTGACGCACCCGGATCAATGATCCTCACTTCCCCGCTGGCTTCACGATTCGCAGTTGTTGTCCACGCGACCGTACCCCCTGCCAGTTGGAGTTTCACATCGGCACTTGAAAAGGTGCCCGACAGATACTGCGTCACGGCCCAGCTATAGTTACTCGCCCCCGAATCCCATGAACTGCCGTCCGGACTTGTGAGAGCCTGCAATGCGACAGATGTTGTTGCCGGAAGCAGGTTGCTGAAAATCACGAGATACTCTTGATATGCCTGTCCAGCAGCCCAGACGAAATCGACTGTGGCAGAGGCTGAGGCGGTCGCCGTCGCCAGCAGAACCATCTGGCCGCCCCACGGCTGGACGTTGCGGGTCAACCCCGTGCAGATCCAATTGCCCGATCCCAACGACACGAACGTCGCCACATCGCCGGCGTTCGTCGTGATGTTCGCCGCCCCCGGCAAAATCAGCGATGTGGCGTTGTGAGTCAGTGTTAACGAACTCGCAAACTGACAGGCACGCTCGACCCCTGCCGCGGCGGTACCCAGCGCGGTGATGGTCGTGGTACCGGTGATGTTGACGTAGCAGCCGGTGGCCGACGCCAGGTTCGTTGTACTGGCCGAGGCAATGTCGGAGCCTTTCAGAGTCAAAGCGTCCAACGCGGCATAGCCAGTGGTCTGCCCCGTGCCGCCGTTGGCGATCGACAGCGCCGCTGTCAGCGTCAGTCCTGCAAACGTCGGGCTGCTGGTGGTTGCGATACCTTGCGGCGTCGACAGAGTGATCGACCCGCCGCCGTTCGTCACGATCACTTGATTCGCGGTGCCCGTCAGAGTCGCCTTGGCCAGCGTGTTGCCGGTAGTATTGCCAATCAGTAATTGGCCGTCGGTGAACGATCCGTTTCCCGTCCCGCCATTGGCCACCGGTAGAATCGTCGCTCCGACATCGGCGGCGAGATTCACGCTCGTCACCAGCACGGTGTCGATGTTCTTCACGCTCCCCAGCTTCTTGGTCGCCACGAGATTGCCTTTGAAATGAAATGGACTACATCTTTGGGAGGGCGAGGCTCCTGCCGAGCCGCGCATGTTATTGTGAGCTCATCGACGTGCGCGGCTCGGCGAGAGCCTCGCCCGCCTCGCCCTCCCAAGCCTTCGGCACACGGAGTGTGCCTACTACTTTTATTTGACGGTGATCGTCATGCCGGCTTGAATGCGGCCTTCGTCGTCGATCCAGCGACTGACCGATAACGCGCATCCGTGTCGTTCCAATGAGGCTTTGATCTCGGCGGCGACGGCTTCGGTCTTCGCTTTCTTCTCGTCATCGGTCAATTCGGTGGCGACGATTGGAGGTGCCTCGGATGAGGTTGCTGCACTGGTGGGCTTCCGCTTCGAATCACGCTGTTTCTGCTTCAACATTGAAATGCTCCTGTCACGTAAAGGTCACTTGTTTCGCGGCCGCGGTCGCACGAACGAACGCCTGCTGTTGGGGCCTTGCCGCACATTCAGGTAGCGGCTTCCGGCGGAGGGCTCGGTGATGGCGATTGAGAACAAGCCGCTGGCGTTGGTCCTCATTGAGATCGTGGCGGTCCCCGATCCGGCCAGGACCGTCCCGATCGGTGTTCCCGCTGCCGCCAAAGTCGCGGTCGCGGAAGGTTCGCCATCGGTCGAACTGTCGGACACTGTCACGGTGACGTCCGTTGTTGCTGCGGCGATCGCGGTACCGGTAGCATCGTTGGCCGTCGCTTGAATCTCGATCGTGCGTGACGCCTGAGCCCCCGCCGTTCCCCAGGCGATTGACGCGAGCATATCCTGCAGCGCTGCCGTCAAGTCAGCTGCCGCCACCGCCCCAAACGTTGGCGCTCCAGCGGCGTTGCCATGCAGCACAGTCGATGTCGTGCCGAGCGACCCTAGAGCAGTCGGAGCCACACCCGCTCCACCACCCAATACAAGAGCATTCGCCGTCAGCAGTGCTGAACTCGCGATCGTTGTCGTCGATGAGAAATAGGGAATCCCGCCACTGGTTCCCGCGGTCAGGCCCGTGCCGCCGTGAGTCACGCCCAATGTGCCGGTGGCGGTCGTCAGATCTGCCGCCACCGCCTTCCAGGTTCCGTCACCACACCAGAACGTTGTGCTGCTGGCCCCAGTTCCTCCGTTCAGATTAGAGACCGACAGGTTGCCGGTGACTTCGCTGGCGAGGTTCACCGATGTCACCAGGATCGTGTCCGTCGCCTTCGTACTGCCAAGTTTTTTCGTTGCCATTGTTGTCCCTATGCAAATATCAATTCTTGAACGCCATCGGCCGCACGAACCCACAACCGCTCGTGGCCGGCCGCCCTGATCCACAAATAGCGGTGGCAGTTCGCTGTCGACTCATGTACGGCAATCGCCAGTGATCCACTGTCCGACCGAATCACCAGCGACGCCGTGCCGCTGCCTGCCAGTACCGTTCCGATGGGAGTCCCCGCTGCCGTCAGAACGGCTGTCGCCGAAGGTTCCCCATCGACCGCTCCATCGGTCACGCGGACTTCGATATCCGCGACCGACGACGCCAGCGGCTGGCCGTCGTAATCCAGCACACTGCCCGCAATCTCAATCACGTTGCCCGATTCGGTCGTTGGTGCTCCCCAGCGCACTTGAACCAGGCCGACAGCGCTGCCACCCGTTCCCGATCCTGCTGGCCCGGGCGGCCCCTGCACGCCGACGCCAGTGATCTCGAGCCGGATCGGCTGTGCTGCGATCGACAGGTCGATCGGAGTCGGCACAACTTCCAGCTCGATCGGTACGGCAGCCATTCGCAGTTCGATCGATTGGGAAAGGATCGCCAACTGGATCGGCTCAACCGCCCCCCATCGCAAATCGATTTCGCGGCAATCTGTGACTGACATGAAGGGGCCTCATTCCAGGCTGAACAGAGCTTTGACCAGCGTTCGTTCGCTTCCCGCGTTCGTCCGCCGGAACACGCCCCACAGCGGCACGTTCTGGTAGACCGTGGTCACGCTTCCGGCGATGCGGACCACGAGCGAGGAATCGGGTGACCCGGGCGTATTTGTCACCGTCGCGCTTCCCACTGCATCCCCCTGCGGTCCATCGCGCGACGGGTTCGCCACATGCAACGTAAAGTCGAGCGTCCAGCCAGTCGTGTCGATGTCCGCTGCTGTGAACGGCAGCAGGATGTCATCTCCGGCGTCTGCACAGACGGCCAGCTTGACCGCGGTCAGTTTGATTTGATTCATGGCAGCACCGCCCGGGCGACGGATTGGTTGTGGCGACCACGTCGATCTTTCAGCCACTTGGCAGAGCAGTCCGGGCAGATTCCGCCGACTCGTTTCTCGCAAGCCCAATCGGCCGAAAAGAAGGGATACAACTTCTCGATCTTCGCTCCGCACAGCGTCAAGCTGTTATGTCGATGCTGCGTGGCCGCCCCGTCCTCTTCGCGAACACGTTCGGTCCTGGCGAGGTGATTGCCTCGAGTACTTGATGTGACAAAACAGTAAACGACTTCCGGCGTAGGCATGGTTAGTCCTCCTGTTCGTGGGTGGTGCGACTGGCCAGCAGGGCCTGGCGATGCTGAACCTCCGCAGTGTGTCGCTGACGCCACTGACTCAGTGATTGCTCCAACTCTTCGATCTGCTCAGTCTGTTCGGCGATAGTCACTTTGAACTCGCGAACGACCTGTAGTTGAGATCGCTCACACTGTTCGCTTCGTCGCAATTCGGTGGCGAGCAGTGCCAGCCGCAGCCCGCGCTGCCGACTGCATCGCAACGAGCATTGCCACAGGGTCGCCAGTCCCAGGCAGACGAGCGTCAGCACAACTGTGATAACTGTCATGGCTGCACCTGATGATTGTCAGACCAACTGGTCATCAGCTTGTTCAGCTTCTCGGCGTGCTGTTCGTGCCACTTGCTGTGTCGTTCCAGCGTGTCACACTGTTTCTCCTGCGTATCGCCAAGTTTCTTCAGCGTTTCCCCGACGATCGGGATCTGAAGTTTCATCTCGTTGACCAGGCCGGTGTGAGCGTTAAACGCCTCCGTCACCTTGGGGGTGATGTACGCCAGAAACTTCTTCCAGAGCAGCACAATCGTGGTCCCGATGGTGGGGAGCGCAACGGCAATCAGCCCCAATAGCCAGTTGACGTAGTTGTCATCAATCACAATCGCGAATGTCATCACGACCAGCTCCATTCTTTTGTTCGAGCAAACCAACCCGCCTTGTACTGCACGACAGCCGACCGCTCGGTCAGCGTCAGTTGATTCGGGGCACAACTGAACTGCAGTCCCCAGGCCACAGTGACTGTCGGCGGCGTTTTGAACGTGACCTGCAACGTGTTGGCATCAGTCAGAACGGCATCCAGTTCCATCGTGCCCGGCAGGTTCAACGTGGCTCGGGGATGCAGCAGCATCCACACCAGGGACAACACGCTGAATACGGTCGTCAGCCCAATGGCCCCTACCGGAGATCCCATCTGGCTCGCACCGACTGCCTGCGGACTGACCGGCGATAACCGCTCGGCAAACCCTGGCAGTTCAGCTCCGGCCGTCAGTCGCAGATCGCTGCTATTCGCCCCGCAAAGTTCGTATTGCAGGTACGGACTGTTAACCGCCACCGCCAGATTCGAACACTCGGCCGAGAACCGCCCCAGCCGCCCATAGATCCTTTCAGCCGACCATTGTTCCGGCACGCCACCGATCAAATCGACAGTCGCGGCCCCGGTCCGATCCCACCGCAACGCCACCCGATTCCCCACGCCAATCGCTCGAACACACCCATCGAGGATGAGCCGGACTTGCGGCCCAATCGGCGATGTCGAAGCAGGCATATTCACGTCAATGTACTCCCAAGGTAGCAGGCACAATCCGTATTCCGATGTCTTCAGCGCACCCAGGCCGCCAGCGAATCAGCCGACCAGCCACCGACTGTTTTGCAGTACCACTTGCCGTTCTCGGCCTGCCACAATGCCAGCGGGATCGCTTGCTCAACCTGTGGCCCGTACAAGCCGCGTGTCGTCGACACCAACCGATCCCACTCCTCGTGAGTCACTGTCGCGGGGCATGGCTGTTCGATGTCGACATACACGAGTTCCAACTCGCCATTGCCGCTGCCATTCCGCGATCGAAACACGCGACACGGTTCGCACCAGGCCGCGGCCCCGATGACTGCTCGACGTCGTTGGCGTGGTTGCGGCTTCGTTGTCGTCGATGAGCCATTCGCTGCCGCTGCCGCGCGTAGTAACTTGGTGATCGCCGCCGTACTAGTCGACAAGCCGCGATAAGGTTCGTCGGTCATGTCGACCGCTTTGACGATCCCGACCAACTGCCCCGCGGCATTAAACAGGCCCGAGCCTGATTGACCGCTGACAAACGGGTTGTCGGTGTAGATCGAAGTCCCCGCGTCGTGGAACGGCGAATCGACCACGCGATAGCGATCCAGTCCCACGCGGCCGTCTCGCATTCGACCCGCGCTGAACAGGACCTCGCCGGTGGTCACGGCATCGGTTGAAACGACTGCTGCCCGATGCTGCTGTTGCCACGTCACCGCGATCAGGGCGAGATCCTGTTCCACATCAAAAGCGATCACACGACCTGCAGCCGTTTCGCCATGACAGTTCACCTGGACGGGCCCGGCCACGTTGCTGACACAATGCCAACACGTCACCACGCCGGACGTTGTGTTCACCCCGCTGCCGCGATTCGGCTTGATCGAGCAGGCGTAGTTCAACAGAGAATCTCGCTCGGCCGCTTCTGTCGGCTGCGGAGCATTTCCGCCAGAGGACTCCGGAGTCTCTGCCGAGCGAGATTCATGCGATGTGATCGCAAACGCACGCGACTGCTGTTCGCGACAACCAGAAGACACCGCACTCAGGATCAACAAGCTTGTCAACCAGATTCGATTCACAGTCAGTCCTCTTCTATTCGTTGGTCATGCTTCTGGGAGGGCGAGGCTCCTGTCGAGCCGCAAATGTCGATGGGATCACAATCACTCAGACGGCTCGGCAGGAGCCTCGCCCTCCCAGAGATCTCAGATGCCCTTCATCACCCAAGAACGTGCGTCCCGTCGTACGTCACGTGCGACTGCGTGATCGATCGCAACGCATACGCCTCGTCGGGGGCCGCATAAGATTCCTCGACAACGAAGAACCCGTGAGCTCCATAGCCATCGCCCCACGAATTGCGGCCGCGAACTCCATAGCGTCCGTTGGGCATCAGCACCGGATCGGTCATCGTCACGGCATGGCCCCACCAGTTGTAGGCGACACAAACCGGGATCCGAGCGAACATCAGCGTCATCAAGAGATCGAATGAGTACCGCGAGCGATGGCCCAGGTCCCACCATTCCTTCGCTTTGTAGTTCGCCGCATCCTGCTGCCAGCCCGTTCGAAAGCCTCGTTCGCCGACCTGATTCGCGGGGACAAAGTACTCGGACGCCGCCCCGACATCGGTCACCTGTTTCAGGTCATCGGAGATGTAGCCACCGGAGTTCTGAAAACCGACCGTCGGCCCCGCGATCGAAGCTGGGGATAGCGGCACATATTGCTGGCCCTCCATCGCACGCAGGTATTCGATCGCGGCGGCCGGCGAGTTGCCGTGGCAATACAACGTCTGTTCTTGAGACTTACACGGGATCTGTTGATGCAGAATGAAGTCCGAGAGCCGCGACTTTTCACCATCCATCTGTTGAATGCGCGTCCGCCATTGATCTCGCGGAATCACCTTGAAATCTGCGGGAATCTGCGGAGCGTACGTCATCGACCCCACCGCACAGATCCGCGGCCTCGTCCCGCAGCGACGATCCGTGTCATTACCCAGATGCTGATCGATCGTCGTTTCATTGATGATCGGTTCATTGATGTAGAGCATTCTTCCTCTCCTCGTAGGCAGGGTCACCAGGACCTTGGTTTTCTCGCCGTTGACTTGATCCGTATTGATCCCTTATCCGTGTTGATCAGTGTCCATCCGTGGCTAACTCTTCGTCCTACTTCCCCTCGGCATAGGTCCCGATCTTCGCCAACAACTCATCAACGCTGTCCGGCAGCGGCGCGCTCAATCCCCGAGTTCCATCCGTGCAATACAGCCAGGGCGTGGCTTCTCGTTTCAGCTTTGCGGTCGCTTGAAATTCCGCGGGAAGGTTGGCGACATCGTCCTGATCGACAATGCGATAGCCGTGCGATCCATCCGCCAGCGTCACGCAATGCTCGTCGAGGTAGTCCCGGACCGTTGTCGACGTGAAAATGCTGAGTTGCTCGGCGGGCAACGTCGGTCGATCGGCCGTCTCTTCAATGATCAGTAGCCGAAACTGCGGCTGTATGACGACGGCAGGCGGTGCGGGATCGATTGTCGTGTGATCGACCTTCAACAGTTGATCCCACTGGACTTGGCACCCGCTGCACCACAGCAGCATCGCAGCGACGATCATCTGACTTGTTCGCAATAGGGACTTCATGCTTTTTCACTCGCCGTTCAAACGCTTGCTGTAATCGAACACACAATCGCGACAAAGCTCGCTCTGTTTCTGCATCCGCTGGAATCACGAAGTGGTCGCCCCCTGCTGCTTTGAAAGGTCACTCACCACGGCATCGGTCAGCTTCTTCACGCCGTCGCTAAAACTCCGCAGCATTTCGGGCTCGTTAGGCCACTGCTGTTGCAGGTAACCGAGTAATTTCGCGGCCAGTTGCAGATCGGCGACAGGATCCTTGGGGTTGGCGATCACCGTCGTCACCGCCTGGATCAGATCGGGCTTCACCTGGAACCAGTTCGACGCGAACCACGTAGCGACCGCACCCAAGGTCGGCAAGAGCGTGTTGAGCACGTCATTAATCGGAGCCCCCGCAGCACTCGCCATCTTCGGCACCGAGTCGACCGCTCCATAGACACCGCAAGCACCGAGGATCAGAGCGACCAATCGCAGCAGGAAGGAACTGTGGAACAGGCCGGCAAGGTCAAACGTGACAGGTTTCGTAAACATGGATCTGCCTTTTAGCGAGGAAGAACACAACAACGTCAAAACAAAACAGCCCGGCAGCTCAACCGCGATTCGCGGAAGAATTGCCGGGCTGTTGGTTACAGTCCCGAAATCGAATTGTCTTAAATGGTAGTCTCAATGTAGCAGGCACACTCCGTGTGCCGTTCTCCGCACACGGAGTGTGCGGTCTACAATGGGACTACGACCGTCTCACCCTCGCTTCCGTCAGACCGCTATTCGGCAACGAATCGCGACCCGTCTTGTGAATTTCTTCATGACAGACGCCCCACTGCACGGCGACTCCATCAACGAATCGCAGCCGCACGGTGATCTCACCATGCACGCGTCGCTGAGAGTAATCGGCCGCATCCACTTCCAATCGGTCGATGGCCAGGTCGAGGTTCTGTTCGGTCGTGTCCGTGTGAATCGTCGTCGCTCGCATGTGTCGATGTTCACTTTCGTCAGCGTTCGGGCATCACACTGCCGGAAGATCGAGCTGACGTAATGACAGCATGGAAATGAAGGGCGAAGCCATCCGCCGCATCCCAGGGGACCAATCACGAGCGACTGTCAATTCCTGTCGCGTCGCGATCGTCAACCCGTCTTCAACATCGTTTGAATGACGTGCGTCGAAGACACTCACTAAGATAATCGCACTTCTCCAAATCGCAACCACGATTTTGGAAACTCGCCAAGAATTTTCAACAAGAGCATCACTGCTGGCGCCTCCCCTGTTTTTCCACTTGGTTTTCGAGGATTTCGAAAGAGGACGCAGATTTCTCAGGTGGAGGCAGCAGGCTAAACAAGTACGCCTCCTCAGGATGACTTGGCGCACGAAGCACCCGACGTCCCGCGAACGTCGAGGGACTTCCGTCACAGATCAGGCCGACAAGAGTGAATCGCAGACGGACAGAGGAACGACAACGAGAAGTCTCGTTCATCCGCCGCTCTTATTTGACAATGAACACGACCTTTTCGGCTTGTTTCGGTTCGACTTTCACAGTCAAACCTGATGATTCAGGACTGGCAAATTGCGGTTCTACTCGGGCGTCTCCAACCGCGGCTTTGGCCGTCGCTTCAGGAGACATGTCGGCCGACTTGGCTTCCCCACCCGAAACGACAGCGACACGGCATTCGCCCAAAGGCACGGTCGCGGTGAACTTGCCCGCATCGTCGGTCGTGGCGACCGCGGTCGGCCCCGTCTTCGGATGAAATACGACTTTGACCTTGCCAACCGGCTCGCCCGACATCCGCTTGACTTCACCCGTGAGAGAGGCTGTTTTGATTGGTTTCTCACCGCTGGAACAACCGCATAAGCCACCGGCGAGAATGATGACAACGAACAAACGCATACGCATCGGGCGCAATCCTCTGGTTGAAGGAGATGTGAGATAGGGCGATCGCCTTGAAGACAAGATGTCCGGCGACGACGCTGGTCGCCGGACTGTGCGAAGGCACGGGCCGGATTACTGGTTGGAGGCGATTTCCCCGCCCTGAATCGTCGAGAGGCTGCGATAGGTGTTGTAGTCGATGTTTTTCGACACGAACGTCACCGACCCGTCCGCCATCATGAAGTGACCACCACCGGTATGTTGACTCATGAACGAATAGTTGTTCGGCCAGTCACCAGCACACGCTTTCAGGCCGCTGTCATTGCTCAAACCGGCCGCTCCGCCGCACTGAGGGGCTGCGTTCAGCGGGATAGAGCAGGTCGCTGTCGTGGCATTGTGCAGCCACCACCAATTCCATTGCGAATAGCTCGGAATCGCTTCACCCACCGCAAAAGTGGTCGAGGTCCCGTCACTGATGTCTTTCATCTTGGTTGTATAGGGGAAGCCCCAGCCGCGGAACATGAAGCCGTTGCCTCGATCCAGTCCATTGGCGTCAGCCCCCCAGCGTGTCTGAGCGTAAACGCCGGTCGATCCCGATTGCCAGGTTCCCCAGGCCCAGTTCGAACCCGCGCAGGCTTTGTAGCTGGTGACGCCCATCGCCGCCGGACCAGCGCTATCGGACCGGCCTGCCAGCTTGTCGGGGCTGGTATCGGTGGGACATTTGAAGACCGAAAGACTTTGAGTCGCCGCCCAGGGGTTACTGGGATTGGTCGGCGGATTTGTGGCCGGATAACTGCATCGAGGATCGGTCGTCAGGCCGACTCCGGTGTTAATCAGATTGAACAGCGGTGCCTGATCGATATAGGGCATGATCCCAATCATCCAACTCGTCGATCGTCCCTGGATGGGACCTCCCAAACCAGTTGAGGTATCGAAATACGTAATGGGGAATGCCGAGAACGTGTCATGATAATTGTGCAGTGCTAGCCCCAGCTGCTTCATGTTGTTCTTGCACTGGCTGCGCCTGGCCGCCTCACGCGCCTGCTGCACGGCGGGCAGCAACAATGCGATGAGGACCGCGATAATCGCGATCACCACTAACAGTTCGATCAGAGTAAACCCACGAGATTTCCGACAGGCGAGTCGATGTGACATGTGTTCCCTTCCAAACGAGAGACGAGGAGGAACCGAAAAAATAAAGACCAGATCTGGCCCGAAGACATGAGGGGAATGATGCTAATGCGCGGCGATTCAATCGTCAACAATTTTTTATGGGTCGCTCCCAATCTGCGACAGGACACCACATTGATGTCAGGTTAGCCCCGGCACGTTCAGTTGCGATTAGCAAGACGCTCGTGATCTCTCCGAGGCTTTGCGTGAACTCTTCGGCCTCATTCCCGCGACGTCACTCGATCAGCGAACAGACCTTCAGCATCGCCGCACTGGAATGGCGGCCGAAGCGCTTTTGCAGGCGGCGGACGACTGGATAACCGAGACGCGTCAGATAGTGATTCGGCCGAGAGAAAGCCAGGATGTCGTACCAGACTGAATTGTCGGCTCGATTGAATTCGATCAGGAATCGTTCTTCGCCGCTTTCCACGTGTCCGGGCAACGACCCGTACCCGAACCCGAAGCGGCTGATCGGACCGGTCTCGTTAACGACGTAAATAATCCGGCACGCATTCAGCCACCAGACGCCGATCGCTTGACCCATCACCGCCACAATTGCCCCTTCTCGAATCGCAGTATCACGAGGCCACACGTCGACCCAGCCGAGTCGAAATTGCTGCCAGCGATTAATCGCGGAGGCCGCTGCTAAATACACCGCTTCACCTTCCCCCAGCTTGATGCGTGTCCGATCCACGTCATAACCGACCGGAGGCGTACTCGCAGACGCGCCCACATCGGGATAGGTGAACGGAAGATCGACTTGAGTGGCCAGGAAACGATCGACGGCTTCGGCTGACGGCTTTTGAAGAAACAAGTTTCACCTTCAATCCCTGCCCGTCGCCGAGCCCCAGTCGCCATAGACCGAGCGATAATCTCGCTGCGGCACCCTATTCGCAAATAGCATACGCGACTTCACCACAAAATCGGCGAACACCATGTCATCATCGCAGCCGGACGATCACGAACCGGCAAATCATCCCATTGTGTTGCTCACCGGCGCTTCCGGCTAGGTCGGCGGGCGACTGCTCCCGCTGCTCGAACAACTGCCGATTCAGTTGCGATGTCTGGCTCGAACTCCAGACAAATTGCGGCGGCATGTAAAGGGGACCACGCAGATCGTTCAGGGCGATGTGCTCGATGCAGCCTCGCTGGGTGAAGCGTTAAAGGGAGTGCATACCGCCTATTACCTTGTCCATTTGATGTCGGATTCAAGCGACTTCGAAGAGCAGGATCGGCAAGCCGCGAAGAACTTTGCCGACGCTGCCAGCAAAGCCGGGGTCCAACGGATCATCTACCTAGGTGGTTTGGGAGATGACCACGATCCGAAGCTGTCGCCACACTTGCGCAGCCGCCACCAAGTCGGCCAGATCCTGAATTCGTCAGGGATCGACACGGTCGAATTCCGAGCGGGAATGGTGATCGGTGCTGGCAGTCTTTCGTACAAGCTGCTGAAGTCACTGACCGATCGTCTGCCGGTGATGCTCTGTCCGCGCTGGCTGACCACTGCAACGCAGCCAATTGCCGTCGACGATGTGCTGGCCTATTTACTTGCCGCCAGACAACTTCCGCCAGGTCGGGATCGAGTTTTCGAAATAGGTGGCACAGAAATCGTCACTTACGCTGACCTGATCCGCGAATACGCTCATCAAAAGTGTCTGCGAAGACTATTGATTTTCGTTCCTGTGCTGACACCGTATCTGTCAGGCTTGTGGCTGGCAGTGGTCACACCGAATACATACGCGATTGGTCGACATTTGATCGAAGGTCTCAAGAATCCCACGATCGTGCGAGACAAACGATGCAACAAGGTCTTCGCAATCCACCCGATGGGAGTCAAGGAAGCGCTGCATCGAGCCATCACCAGCGCGACGGGATGAAATCGAAGGTGAGGACCACGCTTCCTGTATGAGATTCGCGGTCCCGCTTCCCCTCGAAATCGCTCTGCCATGGCACGCGATCTGCGTAGTGTTCAAAAGTCTCTTTCTGAGACACGACCGACTGCGACTAATCTGGCGCGGTGACGGCGTCTCTTTACTCAACTAAGGAACGACTACTATGGCGACCGTACAACCAGTGCGTCCTGCGTGGTACACAGAAGAAGATGATACTGCTTGGTCGAAAGTCAAAGCCGCGTTCCAACGCGACTGGACCCAGACGAAGCACGACATGGGTGGCAATGAGCCGAACCTGGATCAGCAGGTGGGCGATACAATTTCTCAAGCCACCGGGTCCAAGCCAATTCCACCTGGCAACGCCAAGACACCGCACAACAAGACTGGGCAACTCGAAGCGTACAACGACGCCGATGAACCAGCCTATCGTTACGGCTATGCCGCCAGCCGCCACTACGCCGACCGCGAATGGGACGACACGACGGAATCAGAGATGCAGGCCGAGTGGGCCGACAAGAACGAATGGGAACGCCGCCGCGAAGCGATCCGCCGCGGCTGGCTGTATCACCGCAATGAAGATCTGCCACGACAGCCACGCTAATGCCGACGTGAAAGTAATCTGAGCGGTCCGCTGCAAAGCGAGCCGCTCGGTTATCGTCACGGATGACGTCTATGCAGCCGCTTGACCTCTCGAGGTCAAGCGGCTGTTTTCGTTGGAAATAACCTGAGTGAGCTTCACCGCTTGCGGCATCGCTCGGGTGCGATTAATGAGTCTGTTGGAGGTGACTAGTCTCAAGCCACATTCGACTTTGTTTCGCCCTCTCCGTCGGCACACACAAACGGATTGATGCCACACATCACTAGGACAAACGACAGGCACATCGAAAGCAGCATGGCGATGACCAGGCCGCAAGAAACGCCGATCACGCCGCCGGGAACGACGCCGAACCAACCACCGTATCGCCAGCCCTGAGACACACCCGCGAACAGACCACCGGCCGTTCCCATCACTCCCCAGGTCGAAATCAAAGGCACGCGAACAATCGCCCCGGCCATGCTTCCCGCGACGAAGGCCACGACCAGATACACCAGGAAGCCGGACCACTCGAAATGATAAAAGGACCAAACCACAATACCGCTGGTCGCGATCAGCACCAGCAACACAACCGGCTTAAACAATTCCAAGATGCTGTAGGTGCGTGGTTGTTCGTCGGACATGTTGAGCCCCTTCATTCAGATGGGCTCACTATATCAAGCCTCGGTGCTTGTGTGGCATCGATTCCCACTCGGCTTGAAACGCCTCGCGCCAACGAATGAGGATGCCGTAGTAGTCGTCTGCGGCAAGCCAGACATCTCGCAATGTGTCGGGGTCGTGCGGCCAACTGTCTGTCCGAAATGCGATGAGTCGAACGCGATCGCCGGAATCAAACTGAAGGACATAGCTACCGTCGTCAAAGCATTCATCACCATCCGGTGCCCAATCAATCCGATGATCATGGATCAGATCTTCAAAATCCTGCCGAGGCAGTCCAAGATAGTGATCCTCTTGAACTTCGCCGTAGATGGCACCTCGATAGGCATCCGCAATTGCGGCAGCATCGGAATCAGCGAAGGGCGCGGTATGTTGGCCCCGCCGCGCGATACGCCGCCCGACTTCGTCAAACGAAACCGCAAGTGCAGAAGCGTCGTGCTGATAAACGCCGTATCGAAAGCCACCGACATGAATCACGAACAGACCAAGTGCGAGCAGCCCTTGTTCTTCGTAGGCGACTTCAATTCGGGATTCGACCGCGAAAGTAACAGGATCACCAATTATCACTTGTGATTCTACTCCTGCCCTCTCCGCGGTTTCGCCTGAGAATCCTCTTCATTTTTCGAGGTCACTGTCCCTCTTGAGACATCTTCACATACCGCAACGCTTCGTCGACCAGCTTGCGAGATTGCCGATCGTTCTGGGCCACCGCCTCGAAGAAGTTGGCGAGCATGTCGAACAGGCTGCGGACCTGGGCCGTGGTCATCTTCGACGGATCCATCGTGCGGAGATTGCCGGCCAGTTCCTCAAACGAATCCTGATAGCTCTTGGAGACCTTGAGCGCCTCCAGAATCATCTCCAGGTTCATCGGTTCGTCGTCGCCAGCCTGTTCTTCCACCCCAGTCGCCTCACCGTGGTTGATTTTGACTTCGTTCGAAACAGACACAGGATATCGAGCGACCACCCGATTGTCTGCTCTTCCGTAGGAGAGGCCTTCAGCGACGGAAGCCGATCTTACGGAAGAGTGGAACGTCCAGCTCACTTACCGCTTCGCCCCGATCTCCCCATGCGAACTACCGCCAATCACGGTCAAATCGAACACATTTTCAGCTGGTTTCCACACCTTGAAGATCTTGCTGGGATCAACGGGAGCCTGGCCTTTTGACGGAATGAGAGACAGATTGTGCGTCGCCTTGACATCACCTGCCAGCGAGAACCGGGCCGCAATGTTGTCGCGAACGACCACAGACTTTGACGGGTTTCCGTTCTTACGATTGAAGACACCAATCCACGCTTGAATCTTCGGAGTCGAACAGCTGGTGATCACTGTGTTGTTCGAGATCTTCAGCCCGTCGACACCATAGAACGAGATGCCGTGATACGCCGCCGTGATCACGATGTTGTTGGTGACAGTAATATTCTTCCAACCGCCGTCGAAGACCACGATCCCTTGCAGGACTTGCGAATCGACTCCGCTGCGAATCAGCGGCAGGTTCGGATACTTCCCCGTGCTGGCAATGATGGTGTTGCTGTCGATCACGACGTTTTCCATGTCGCTCTTGGTGAGATTCCAGCCTTGGATTCCGTCATTGTGATTCTTGTCGTCGAGCAGGCAGTAGTTGTCAGTGATGGAATTGTTTTTGATCGTGATGTTGCTGCCCGAAAAGCGGAGGCCGTCGTCGGCGAATTGCTCAAGGGTATTCCCGGTCACCTCAATCGTATCGCCGCCGACGTACAGTCCGTGTCGTACGTTCTTGATGGTGTTGTCGCGGATCACGCACCGGCTTCCGTCGTAGGACATGGCCGTGATGGACTTGGCCGCCCAGTCCTCAGGCGACCACTTGGACGCATCTTCCACGGTATAGATCGTATTCCGCTCAAACACGATATCGTCGGCCTCGATCTTAACCAGCGGTGCGTATCTGGGAAGGGGCTGATCAAAGGCGAATGTGATCTCGCGAAACGTCCAGAACGCCGCACCACGAACCGCCAGTTGGCTCACTAGCGGCTTGTGTCCCGGCATTGCCTGAACAGTGATGTGTGACGTGTTTTTCACGTTGCCGAACTTGGGATACAGCGTGACGTTGCCATGCTGCCCATCCAGTAGAAAGACGGTATCGCCCGACTTGATGGTGGGGCCGACTGTATGAGCCGCGACAACCTCCCCGAACGCACCCCACGGATGCGCCTTCGTACCGTCGCCAGACTTCGTGCCATTGACGGGATCACAGTACCACTCGGCGGCCTGACACCAACCGGGCAGCATCAACATGCTGGCGATGACGGCACTGAATACCCGCATTTGGATCGTTGCCAATTGTGATTGCATGTCACCGCCTCTCCGAAAGCATAGGCTCGATCAAACGAGGATCCGGGCGCGCCACCTCATTATGACCGTGCAACACTTCGTTCACAGGGCGTGATATACGCTCAGCTGCTCTAATCAACGAATCAACACGTGATGAGGCTGGGGGGAGTGAAGTTCGGCTTGCCGTACGGTGCATGGAGTCTTCGGAACGCACCACGAACGAGAGGTGAAGTCCGATGGTGTGTTCCGAAGACTGCACACCCACCCTACGACACTAAGACTCGTCTGCCCGGACTTTCGCGTGCAAATACTGAACGAGATCCGAAACGGTCTCGAGATTCCATGTCTCGTTGACAGGTATGGAGATCGCGAATGCGGCTTCGAGGGCGGTCAAGACCTCCATCGGTTCTAGGTCGTCCATCTGCAGATCTTGGATAAACCGTGTCGTCGCCTTGATGTCATCAAGCCTGACATGCAAGTATTCGATCAGGACGTGGACAACGCAGATGGCAAGTTCATGCTGCTCCGCCGGGAAGTGCTCTACTGCCCAATCGGAATCGCTAAGGTACTTCGTTGGTTTCGGTTGGACGAAGCTGTAGAGCCGCCGCAGGAAGTTCATGAGTGATCATGCTCCTGAAACAGTCTGTCTCCGATCTTGGCTGGTGCTCTGGTTCGCGGCTTGGATAGCAGTAGCCAGGCCGAGAGCAAAGTCAGGGGCCAGACGACGCACCAGTATGGGATGATGAACAAATCCAGCTTGATGTTCTTCAAGCTGAGTGGCGGTTGCTGATATCGCTTTACCAGTTCGATGCCACCGCCTTGCCAGCGCGACTCGATGTCGAGATCCGCCGCATGCACAATCCGTCCGCCCGAGATGATTCGCTCGCGATCCATTTCAATGTAAGGGCCGAGGATGACGCTGGGGCTCGCGTTCCACAATCTCCCTAAGACCAGGCAAGCTTTCTCTGAGGCGACGATCACTGATGTTTGCTGCTGCTTCCAGAGGTGGTACTCATCCAAGGTGGAACGACTCCGAATCCACAGACCTGTTAGCGCGAGTGCCATCAGCAGCGTGACGCAACCCAGCTTTCGTCGCCAACCGTGGAAGACTGTGTGCATGGGGCCTCTTTAACTCGGGATGCGTTGAGACAGTGAGACAGCGATTCGTTCGGCGGCGAGCAGGATCGCACCGGCGATGGCGATGCAACCAGTTCCGCTGTGCGGTTCCGCGAAGGCCGCGAAGGTCCCGACGATCAAGAACAACCAGCCGACAACGTGTCTCATGACGGGTACTCCGAACAAAATATCTCGAATGGTCGCGCGTTCAGTGAGGCGGCTAGTATAGTCACAATTTAGGGTCTGTGGAGTCTTCGCAACACACCATCGGATCTTCACGTTGCGTTCGTGGTGTGTTCCGAAGACTGCACACACCCGACAAGACTTGATCTCGACAGTAAGATCCGATCACGGCGGAGGCGATGTTTGAACGCTCAATCTGATGACCGACGCTGGCCGATCGCGTGGCAGGTCGGGTTGCAATATCTGGTGATCTTCTACGTCGGGTCGACGCTCGCTTCTGTCTTCGTGCAGTATGTGAAGAGTTCCGTTGCCGCGGTCGATGTGCAGGTCGCCGATATCAATCGCCAGAGCGACGCGGCGATCAAGAATCGTGATGTGGAGCATCTTCGAATCGCAACGGAGCAGTTGGAAGCTCAGTACCGGGAAATGCAGACTCTTCGTATCGTGACGTTCTGTGGAGCGGTGATTGCGATTCTCGGTTACGGCCTGCTGATCGTGGGAACCTGGAAGATCACGCAACAGCCATTCACTCCTTTAGAAACTGTGGCTCGATACGTTGCTGTGGGGTCGATACTGCTCATCCCGCTTCTCTGTGCAGGAATTCAAACTGAGGGAATGGTGTTTCTCGCCGCGGTGGCAGCAATCGTCATCTTTCTGGGGCATCTGGTGGCGGGCTTTAAGATCGCTCGCAAGACGGGAAGTCCCGGCATCTCCAAAAGAATCAGACAGAACCTGCACGCGATCATCGTGCTATTGGTCTTACTGCTTCTGTTGAAACAGGCGGCGCGATGGCTGCTTATTTCGGAGTCCGTCGCGAACAGCCTAGTCTCGTTCGTCAAGTTTGCCTTGTCAGTCACGGTTCTGATCCAGGCGGGATCGCTGTGGCAACTGAGTCGAAGGCTGAACGCGGCCCCAATAGCATTCGTCAAGGAGTGATTGCGGCGAACTGGCTGCGTGGACGAGTGATGATGTGTTCCGACGACTGCACACACCCTACCGATCAAGGATTGGGTTCGATTCGGCAGCCTGGTAATTCAGTCCGCAGTCTGTCGTGGCCTGCGGGGGTGGTGTCGGTACGAAACAGATCAAGCCATTTGAGGCTCGTTAATCCTTTCAGGTTGTCCAGTCCGTCGTCTGCGACTCGACAATCTTCGAGGTCCAGTTGTTGGAGGTGCCTCATCTGTTGCAGATGGATTAAGCCGACACCGGTGACCTGTGTTCGCTTCAGATTGAGGTCAGTCAAATTCGTCATCCGTTGAAGATGCTCCAGACCGGCATTCGTGACTGAGGTATTCGAGAGACTGAGCCGGGTCAGACTCGTCAGCCCTTTCAAATGGCTCAAGCCGATGTCGGTGACTTGGGTGTTGTCGAGATTGAGGGCGACCAGGCGGCTTAGCCCTTGCAGTGATTCAAGGCCGGTGTCTGTAGTAAGTTTGCGATTCACGTCGAGGGTCTCCAGGTTTGTCAAGCCTCGCACGTGAACCATCCCGGCGTCGTCGACTCGCGTGTGGTCAATACGGAGCACTCGCAGCTTGGCCAGTTTGCTGATGTGCTGCAGGCCGTCCGACCCGACGCGAGTTTGACTCAAATTGAGCTCCTCCAAATTCGTCAGTTCACCGAGAAACGTCAGCCCACTACCATAGATGTCCGAACCGAAGATATGCAGCGACTGGAGTTTCTTGAGCCGACCGAGATGTTCCAGTCCCGCGTCGCTGATCGACGTGTGGTACAGCCAGAGGCTTTTCAGCTCAGTTAAATCCCGCAGTCGCTCCAGATCGGCGTCGGTTATTTCCATGGAATCGAACGAGAGTTCTTCGAGGTACGGCAACTCTTTTAATGACTCAATGAGCTGTTCGGTCGAGTTATTGCGCGAGCGGAAGGCGGCGCGACAGATTCGATGCCAGAAAAGAAACCTGCCCTGCAATGATTTCGAAATCCCTTTCGGCCCGATGTATTGAAAGCTGACGCTTCCGGACGTAGACCAAAACTTTGTCGCGATCCGCAGTTCGCGCTGGTACTGCTGATAACCGGTAAAGATGCTGATCGATCCGAACGCGATGATCAGCAGGACCGCGCCAATGACCATCCGCAGACCGTACTTCCTGAGACATCGAATCATGTTCGCTTCCGTGGCTGCCAGAGAATCAGGCCGGCCGACAGCAGGGTCAGGGGAAGCGCCAGCGCCCAGTGCGGGATGATCCAAATCTTCAGTTCACCGCGATCAGGCGGGTTGATCGTCGCTTCTGCGACTTGAAAACCGCACCAACGGAAGTGATAGCTCGTCGTCGACCAGCGAAACGGGTCGCAGATGTCATTGGCAAATGTCTGAGTCGCGACCCACCCAAACCGGCCCGAGAGCATCGGCACGTTTGGAGCGAGTTTGTCTCGGCTCATCCAGCACAAGCCCATGGGAGAAGAGTTCAAGGAATCAATCGCCAGCGTGCCGGTCCAGAAGTTCATTTCATCGTTGTGGCGAAAGCTCCGGACCCAGAACAATGTGGCAAGGCAGGCCAGCATCAACGTGACGCAGCCCAGTTTTCGTCGCCAACCGTGGAAGAATTCTCGCATCAGGTCATAACTCGCTTCCGTGGCTTCCCGAGAAACAGGTACGCCGAAAGCATCGTGAAGGGAATCGCGACGGACCAATAGGGGATGACCCATCGCTCAATCTGCTGTGGCAGCATACGGTCGTCGACGCCCTTGCCGAAGTCGAATCCTGCGAAGCTCCACCGCCATTGCATGTCGCATCCCGTCCAGAACTCATTATTGTCGTTGTCCGAGAGCCGTTCCGAGATCAAAAAACTGAATGATGTCTGTTCCCTTTTGCGGCGACTGACCCAAGTCACATACCCCAGCCGCAGTGTTCCCGCATCCGACGCCAGTTGACGCCGGGATCCTGGATTGGGAAACGTGATTTCGTCTCGAACTATCAAGCTTCGTACCCACATGCCCGTCAGCGCGACTGCCATCACCAGTGTGACGCAGGCCCACTTTCGTCGCCAACCGTGGAAGAATGCATGCATGGGGGCATGATACCAAGTGGTCAAGGTGTAGGGTGCGTGGTCGCTGGTCGCCAGCATTCCAATCACTTCGCCGCAAATTCTTCACGAGCATACGATTCGAGGAAGCCACACGACCGGCAACGGAATGTGCCGATGGGGATTTGTGAAGTGGAGTCCAGGATGGAGTTCAAACCAGCCCTCTTTGGAGAACCAGCATTCCATTGACTGACACTCAAACCAATGGGGGTGAAATCCAGGACATATCCCTGAACCATCTCACCTTGGCACTTCGGACAAGACATCGCTGATTCACTCATTGAAATTTCCTTTTTGAAAAAGACCGGACCACCTTTCAGCGTCTCCAGACGATCTTTGCAATATGCTGGCTCAGCAGCAGTTCGAACGCCTGTTGCTGCTCGACATTCTGGAGGACGCGTTTCGGAATCACGGTGAACTGATGGTTGCCGTAGTAGAGCATGTAGGAATGAGCATCAACGAGCGCTCGTGAATACAGACTCCACTGCAACTGCGAATCAATGTGCGTCGTGCGGAAGTGAATCCCGTCCGGTGAGAACGTCACCGTATAGTCGTCGCGGAACTTCGGCTCCCGACGGAAGGCCAGCGGCGGGATCACCATGAATGCGCCAACCAGCATCAGGGCGAACGCGATTCCCACGACAAGACACCCAATGCCAAGCCAGTCGGGCCCCTGTGACCAGCAGAGGTAAGCGCCGATGCTGACGAGAACGACCGCGGCGACAATGTCCCACGGCAAACGACACCGCGTCGCGTAGTGGGCACGCATCGCGCGAACGTAGTCGCGCTCCAGGTAGCGGAATGACAGAGTGACGGTCGAGTTCACAGGGAGTGCTCGATGCGGTTAATGTGGAATCGGACGCGTCTGCGATTGACGACAAGCTTTCGAACAACACCGCAACACATTGAATCGCCAGCGACTGCTGGTCAAGTCGGCTGACATCGATCCCTGTTCTTTCGTGGGATGGGCTTCCAGCCCGTCGCCTTGGCTGTTGCCTTTTCTTTCCAGTCCCGGAGGGACGACAGAAGTTCATTTGCCTGACGTGCAAGTTGGTCGGGACATGCAGGCTACCTAGTTTCTGAGCTCGTCAGGGAAATGTTATCGAAGCCTTCTGTCGTCCCTCACGGGACTGCGGTCCTCGATCGTCGACTCACCCACCACTGAAAGTGGTGGGCTATTGTCGGCCGTCCCTACCGGGACTGAGAAGCAGACCGAAAGCCAGAGCGACGGGCTGGAAGCCCATCCCACGAAGCTATTGTGGTGTCGGTCCGGGATCTCCCTTCCGCGGCTTCCAGAGCATCAGGTAACCGGAGAGCAGCGTCAGCGGGATCACGAAGGGCCAGTAAGGGACTGTCAATGAGTCGGACAAACCAAGCTCCACGCCCCAGTCTCCGATTGTCGCATAGCGTGTACCGTCGGGTGATTGACTGACGAATCCGGGGTTCCAGAAGCGAGCGACCGGGCGCTGCGTCGCCAATCTCCACCAGGACAGCATTCCGTCCTCAGAGATCACGACTTCGGTTTCATGACCGACGGACCAGCACCACGTGTCGCCGACCAGTTGACTCCGCATCCACAATCCCATCAGCGCGCACGACACCACCAACGTGACTACGCCTGTTTTTCGTCGCCAACCGTGGAAGAAAGTACGCATGGGGACATGATATCATACGTTCCAGATGTAGGGTGCGTGCAGTCTTCGAAACGCACCCCGGATGCGACATGATGGTGTGTTCCGAAAACCGCATACCCTACGATTTGAGATGCCCATGCACAATTTCTTTCACGGCTGGCGGCGGAAAGCGGGCATAGTCACGCTGCTCATGGCGTTGGTCGTGAGTGGAGGGTGGATACGCAGCTTCTTGGTATATGACTCGTTCGGCTGGGCGAATTCTGCTCCTGCTTTACCGATGTGGTTCGTTTCGGTGAGTGGCACTTGCGGCATCATCGCGGAGATCCCAATTGCCTGGAACACGTTCGACTCATCGCGATTGATCTGGGAAACGGAAAAGTCTGTACCGCTCGACGAACTGCTTCCCGAGGACACGAAGTGGAGTTTTCAGTGGGGCGGTTTTGGGTATGCAAGGAATAAGTTTCAGTTCTTCACGTTTCCCTATTGGTCAATTGCCGTTCCCCTGACTCTTCTCTCCGCCTACCTGCTGCTCGTCCCATCACGAAAGCGACTTCCCAGCGCGAGTCAGTCCCATGCGTGAGTTCTTCCGAGGTTGGCGACGAAAGGTTGGCTGCTTAACGCTCGTGCTGGCGTGCGTGTTGGCAACCATGTGGGGACGCAGTCTGGTCTACGGCGATTCCGTGACGGTCAATCGAGGCACGATGACTTGCGACTTTGTTGCCTCTTTCCAAGGTGAGCTGAAGTGGATTCGATCCACCGCTTCCGCACCTCCAAGCTCAAGCTTACTCAACGGCATCCCAACACCTGTGACACCTCGCTATGTCTTGTCAATGGACTTCAGATACGTTGACGGGGACGAAACGCTGATGCCGATCTTTGGAGGATCACAGATCGAATGGGATTGGAGGCAGAAAGTCCTTGGTTTTCAATACGGCACAGGGACTGTCAGCGGTTTCCGATTCTGGACCTGTTTGATCCCTTACTGGTCCGTCGTGCTGCCTCTCGCGCTGCTCGCTGCGTACCTGATACTCTGGAAGCCACGGAAGCGGGATTCAGGACCACCACAAAGCTCGGCTGCGGAGTTGCCTTAGTCCCGGTAAGGACGACCGACAATATGGGACGAGGAAAGATGAATAACAAAAAATCAGCGCTCGCCGGTTTCGTGATCGGCATGGCGACCTGCGCCCTCCCGTCGATCGGCGGGTGCCTTTTCTTCCCGTCAGCGAGGCAAGCACTGCCTTTCCGTGCTGTCAACATTAAGGAAGTAGAATCCATCAGCGGATTCTTGCCGGACTTCTCATATAAGCTGGAAGCTGACAATATCACGCAGGATGAGTTCGACCGCTTTGCCCGACGAATGGGGTTCCCCGACGCGAGCCGACAGAATGCGAGGCTATATGTCATTGACGAGCCGGAGCGTGAATACCACAAGAAGGCCGAGTACCTAGGTGGAACGTTGTATTTTGAAGAAGTGAAGTACTGAAATCGCGCCCTCCGGCCGCGCAAACGAGCGACAGACAGCTAATCTTCACCCCCAAAGTAGCTGGTCAGTACCCACTTTGATCTCGGTATATCTAATACTCTGGAAGCCACGGAAGCGGGTCGTTGTCGAGGAGCGGCAGAGTGGCCAGTGAACCGAGCTGGCAAGTCGATGATCTCTGCGATTGAAGGGAGCAGTTGATTGTTCTGGGATCTTAAAACGACAGCCGATGCCGATCGCGGTCGATGAAGTGGAATGCTCAATCCAGGAGTCTTCACTTGGCCCTGGTTCGCGCCATTTCTTTGAGGCGATGGCGTTGCCGAACCTGAAGCAAGCCAGATCCCATGCCCTGAAACTTGATGAGCTTGTCATCAGTGATGGGCAGACCGATTCGTGGCTGATCTGGAGTCTGACATTTCACTATCAGGGGCATTCGTTTCTGATCGATACAAACGATCACGCAGGACTCTCGCAGTTTTATGTGGCCGATCCAGAGTGCTCGATCGACATTCTGCTTCACGTGCTGGATCATTTTCAGCGGCTGTCGATCTTGCGATGGCGATTCGACGATGAATGCCACACTACGGGTCACCAACTCGCCAGCGACACCTTCTTTCACAGCCGGCGACGAAAGGCGGGGATTGTCATGCTGGCGCTGGCGTGTGTGTTGATGGTGATGTGGGTGCGTAGCCAGTTTTACTGCGATCTGTTGGCGTTCGGCTATGTGAGCGCCGTGTCTCAGTGCGGTGAAATCTCGATTGGTGGCAATACGGGGCCTTTCGCATTCGACCTGTCCACTGGCAGATTGACCGACGTGATCACGTACATGGACGTGAACGGAAAAGTGATTGAGACCTATCCGATGCGATGGAGACACCCCGGACCAGCCATGCCCCATTGGTTGATCGCAGGCCCCCTCGGCTTGCTCTCCGCCTACCTGATTCTCTGGAAGCCACGGAAGCGGGTAAGCGGCGATGCGTGACTTCTTCCGCGGCTGGCGACGAAAGGTGGGATCTGTTGCGCTCGTGGTGGCGGCTCAGAAGCCGCGTTGTGATGGACGACATTCAGTTCTCAATCGGCAATCGACAGCATGAGATTATGATGTCCGACGGCGTTATCGAATGGGGCGGATGGAATCGGGATTCGGGGCTGTTTTGGGGCTGGTCTGCTACTCCAGTGACGCCGGACTTCTGGAGGTTCTCGCCAGCAGCTTGGGATGGTCTGTACGATGAGCCACATATCAGCTTCGAGAAGTGGCGTACCTCCTGTTCCACAATCTCCACGCCTTTTGCCATCACCGCGATCGCTATGATTCTTTAGCCGCGGCGAAAGCAGAAACCCGCGAATTCAAATACTGATTCGAACTGACCCGCTCCCCGCGAGACGGTCTCTTTGACAGGCACTCGCCCCCGCCCGATGATATGGCGATTTGACCGTTTAAGGCATTCCCCCTATGCACACTTTCTTCCACGGCTGGCGACGAAAGGCGGGATGCGTCTTCCTGGTGACGGCGTGCGTCCTGATGGCGGCATGGCTGCGTGGAGGGTTTCAGTACGACTTCTTTGACTTGAACATCCAAGGCATGACCTACCGCCTGGGAACTCACGGCGGCCAACTGAGGTTCATCACGCAGGGCCCGACGAATTCACCGCAACTCGTGAGTTGGGACACAGGCAAGCTGGAAGAGCTTTTGCCGTATCAGCCTGGTCAGAGCCGTGATCCCTGGTACGGGATTGATGTCGACTGGAGATGGGACTTTTATGACTTTCACGCGGGTGCCGGGCAATATCCCCGCTCCAACCTCCAGACCGCCTTCTGCGTCTTTCCGTATTGGTCGATCGTTCCGCCTCTGGCACTGCTGTCGGCCTATCTGATCCTGGTCCCGTCACGCACGCGACCACCAACCGCGAGCCAACCCCATGCGTGACTTCTTTCGAGGCTGGAGGCGGAAGGCTGGGTGCGTCACGCTGACGGTGGCGTGTTTGGTCACGGGCATGTGGCTACGATCCCTTCGCATCGTCGACCACTTCGGCCTGATTCAAGGCGAACATGCATCCACTTGGGTTTTGGTGACGCCCGAAGGTTATCGCTGGGAGCAATCACGGTTTCAGGAACAATTTCCTCCGAAGTATCTGTGGTATTCGTATTCCGTGGATGACATCAACTATTTGATGCACGGGTTCAACGAGTCGTCGCGACTTTTCGGTTTCGCCTCTGGAAAACGCACTTGGATTGACGGCATCTCAGAGACAACGTGCTACGTCATACCGCATTGGTTCTGTACAGTTCCTCTAACCATGCTATCCGCCTACCTGATCCTGGTCCCATCTCGAAAGCAACCAACAACCACGAGCCAGACCCATGCGTGAGTTCTTTCGAGGCTGGAGGCGGAAGGTTGGCGTCGTCACGCTGGCCATGGCGTGCGCGTTGGCGATCTTGTGGGGGCGCAGTCTGATATATGGCGATTCCGTGACGGTCAACCGAGGCACGACGACGTGCGACTTTATTGCCTCGTTTCAGGGGGAATTGAAGTGGCTTCGAACCATCTCCCCCCCGCCGCCACCCATGGGCGATTTCAGCAGCCTCGGTTTTCTGCACCCGGTCCCGCCGCGGTATTCATTCTCGATGAAGAGCAGATACCTGACCGACGACGAAACCCTGATGCCAGTCTATGGAGGAATAGGGATTGACTGGGAGTGGAGGCTGAAAGGACTTGGCTTTCAATTCGGAACAGGAGATGTCGTTGGCTCCAAGTTCTGGATCTGTTTGATCCCCTACTGGTTTGTCGTGCTGCCTCTCGCGCTGCTTTCCGCCTATCTGATCCTGGTCCCATCACGGAAGCGCGTCGTTCAGTCATAACGGATATCACTCTGATCTGCGTTGAAAGCCACCATTCGGCCCTTTTGCCATCGCACGACCATCTGTGCCAACTCTTTCAGCTCCTCATAAGTTCGTCGCTGCGGGTCGGGGTCAGCGAAGCGGTTCGTGGCCGGGAGCACGAGCCCATCACTGATGGCGCGTTCTAAGATGTTGCGGATCAGTTGATCGGTGGTCATGGAGGTGGTTCCGGTCTGGGGCGGGACATGAGGCCTCACGGTTGTATCTTACCTACTTCCAGTCGCCTTCGATCAATAGGCTCCAGAAATAGCGGTGGGCATCGCCTTGCTTCTGGGCTTACGAGGGACCCGCTATCGAGCTCTTCTGTCGTCCCTGACGGGACGGGCGATCATTAACAATCGGCTTACCCACCACTGGAAAGTGGTGGGCTATTGTCGGTCGTCCCTACCAGGACTAAGAGCAAGAACCGACATCCTGCGGTTGACTGGAAGCCGGCGGGTGGAACGAGAAAGCCTGACACGATTGCACATCAGTACTCCGCGGCTCGCACTGTGATGACTGTGGGTGGCTTCTGTCGAAACCCCGCTTTGGATCCGTAGTCTGCCGTGTTGTCGTTGTCATGATCGGAGTAGATCTGATGCCTTCCCGGCGGCAGCGAGGCTGTCCAGTCGCTGTTGAACTCCAATAGCACGGAAGTGTCGCAGTCGACGTTGACTCGCCACGCTTGTCCGATCCACAAGAAATCTGGTGCGACATCCGCCGTGATCACCGCGTGCAGATCATCCTGGATGATAACTGGAATGGGCTTTCTCGCCAGGCTGCGGACATAGCCTTCGGCCACCCCTGCCAGGAGCATTAGGAACACGCCCACGATAAATGGCACGCACGGTGCCAGGATGGTCGCAGCGATCCTGATGACAGACTTCATGCCAAGGCCTTCGAGCAACGAGTTATAGACGCTTGCAGTGCTATCTTAGCTTTGTGCTGGCTCAGGAGTCAGTTCGATGGCATTCTCAGGATCAATCGGCAGATCCTCATCGGCCGGTAACAGGCCGCGTTCCTGCAAGCTGCGTTTGTACTCCCCTTTCATCAATGAGGTCACCCAATTTCGCAACTCATTGTCTTCTTCTCGCAGTGCCCACGAAACTCGTGTCCAGGTTGCCTCGGTGGAAGATCGTGTTTCAAGGACCACTAGGAAGACGTCAAAGTGAATCCGGCAACGCGGTGTCCTTATGGAAAGGGTGGGAATCTGCATGCCCGGAAGAGTTAACATCTGCAGCATCATTGTGCCCACGACTTCGGATTCCGGAGTTCCCTTCGGCCGGTGATGAAACCACTGCAGCAGCCGATCGATCGAATCCGCATCCGTCACAATGATGTTGGGAATCTCCTGGCTTGGTTCCCCGTTCTCGTCAAGAAGTGCTATCGAGAAGCCATCCGTCTGCAGGTCCTCGGAGAACCGAACTTCGGCGGCGTTCTTCGAACTGCTGACGCAGGCACCCGACAAACACAGCAATGCAGCGAGGATGCAGGTTGCTTCTCGTCGCCATCCATCCATGTGATTGCCCTCTGCGGAAACGAACAAACTCGGGTGTATCCGCAGGGTCCATTTGGGATCAATCCCAATCTCCTTCGTACTCTTTGATACATTCTCTCCGCGGCATGTTGATTGCACTTTGCTTTGTCCATAATCAACCGCTTCTTGCACACACGCCTTTTACCAGGGATGGCTGATACGAATGGACGAGAATTCTGCGACCGGGACGACATCCACTTCAACTGGCACTCGTGCGTTGAGCCAAGGATTGCTGCTGGCGATTGCGTACCTGGGCTTTATCAGCTTGGGGTTTCCGGACCCTGTCGCGGGAGTGGCGTGGCCTTCGGTGCGGCAGGCGTTTTCGCTGCATCAAAGTGGCTTCGGGCTGGTCTTTATCGCTCTGGGTTGTGGGTACTGCGCGTCGGGGTTCTTTGGTGGCAAGCTGACCACGGTCCTGGGGCTGGGCAATCTGCTGTGGATCAGCAGTGGTCTGGTCGCGATGGCGATGCTGGGAAGCGGCGTTGCTCCAGCGTGGCCGTTCTTCGTCGCGTGCGGCGTGATCTGGGGACTTGGCTCCGGCGGGATTGATGCCGGGTTGAACGCTTATGTTTCAACTCATTTCTCGGCTCGCCACATGAACTGGTTGCATGCCTGTTACAGCGTGGGTGCGACGCTGGGCCCGCTGCTGATGACCGCCGTGCTGGTACGAGGAGGATCGTGGCGACTGGGCTATGAACTGGTCGGTGGCATCCTGCTGGCGATGGCGGTGCTGTTCTTCGTCACTCGCGAACGCTGGAACGATTCGCCGCGAGCCGCAGAGGGGCCCGCTGATCAACCCGTCTCGATGAAGACCGCCTTGCAAGAGCCGATGGTCTGGCTACAGATCGTGATCTTCTTTCTGTACGTGGGACTTGAGTTCACCGTCGGTCAATGGAGCTTCACCGTGCTGACGGAATCGCGCGGGGTACGGCCCGACATCGCCGGCACGCTGGCCAGCAGCTATTACGGCGCGATTGGTGTCGGACGAGTCCTCTCTGGCCTGATCGCATCCCGAGTCGGCCTGGATCGACTGCTGCGAGTGGCGATGTTGATCGTGCTGGTCGGAGTGCTGCTGTTCGCGTTCGGCAAGCCGGTGGAAGTCGGTTCGGCGGGTCTGGTGATCATCGGCCTGGGCCTGGCCCCGATCTTTCCCTGCCTGATGACGATGACTCCCGTTCGATTAGGAGCCGGAATCGCGACGCATGCGGTCGGCTTCCAAGTCAGCTCGGGGATGTTGGGCGCGGCCCTAGTCCCCGGCTTGGCCGGCCTGTTCGCCGAAAAGCTCGGCCTGGAAGTGGTCGCTCAATTCGCGATGGCCCTGGCGGCGTTGTTGTTCGTCGCTCACGAGCTACTGCTCTTCATCGCCGCTAGGCGTCGCAGCGTGATCTCGCCGAGCGGTCTTTAGTAGGACGAGTATCCCATCCATCGTTCTTGCTCTTCAGTCCCTGCCATCTTTTTTTGAGCGGGGCAGGAGCTTTGCCGCATCGCCCTCCAAAAAGCGGCTGTCAGAATCCCTAAATCATGGCGAAGATTGATTCATGGTCGTCGCAGAACCACAATGAATGTCCGGGGCAACAGATTGTGCCTCGCAGGATTGACCGATCTCATTCATTCGCGGGGCCTTCGATGATTCGCACCTGGTTTGCTCGTTCGTGTCTGTGTGTCTGCTTTGTTGCGATCAGTGCGGTCGATTTGCAGGCGGCAGATGTCTTCGAACGACATACGGCCCCCTTGGTCAAGCGTCTGGCTGAGAACGGTGAGGCGGTCAAACTGGTGACGATGCAGGATGCGTCCAAGATTAAGCCACTCGCCCCGACAATCGGTTCGCCGTGCTTTGTCGCCAAGACTGACGAAGGGAGCTACGCGAAGCTGCTGGTCTCGTGGGGCTTGAAAAAGGGGAAGAATACCGAGAAGCCGATGCCGGTGTTGTTGATCGAGCGATACGTGGTTTATCGGGGTGATCGGCTGGACCTGACTTCGGCGACCGGCAAAGACGTGATGCTGTTCCCCGGCTTCGCGTTCAACCTGGATATCGGGCAGGTCGTTCCTGAAGGGCAAGGAGGCGACATTATCTTCACCGCAGACGGTGAGTTGATCCCGGCTGACCACGCCAAGCTGGTGATCTTGAATGGCACGCAGTTGCCGCCAGCCGACAAAGCCGCTCGCCGCGACCCGCAGGATCATGAAGGAGTCCTTGGTGAAGATTTCACGGGAACTTGGAAATTGAACGCCGACGGGCGCTGGCTGGGCGAGCTTGAACTGAAAGTGACCGATGGCGGCAAAGCGACCGGATCATTCACCTCCGACGAGTCAAAGAACTCTTACGAGGTCACCGGACAGCTTGGAAGCACGCCACATAACGTGAAGCTGGAAGTCTTTCTGGCGAATACACAATTGTCCGTGGATGGCTTTCTGTGGACGAAGGACAAGTCACAGATGGCGGGAACCGTTACTATGACAGGCCGCAAATTCGGCTTTGTCGCAACACGCGTTGCAGGCGAATAAGTCAGTAGATTCCACGTAATCGCGCCAGTCGGGCAGACTGTGATCCGTGTACGACTCGTTGCCAAAAATCCCGAGCGTCCAGACCTGACATCAGGAACTGCGAACTAGATTCAACAGTGATTACGTCCACTGCGGACCTACCAACAGTTTCGGCTGCATTGCAGTCGCGCCCGAAACATGGATCACTGCCATGAGCACAGAAGCTGCTCCACAAATCGAGTCCGTACTCAATGAGGTTCGAACCCAATTCGGGTCCGATCCCTCAATGGTCGCTCGGGTTGATGGAGGCGCGAGTCGAACATCGATCACGGGAATGCCACCCCGTGAACAAGACGAGTCGCTACTAAATGCCAAGATCCTGATCGTCGATGACGAACCGATCAACGTGAAGGTCTGTCAAAAGTACCTGCACGAATTGGGCTATAAGAAGTGCATCGGCCTGACGGACTCGACACGAACAATTGCCGTGATTCTGGATGAGCGTCCGGATGTGATCATCCTGGACGTGATGATGCCGATCGTCAGTGGCGTGGATGTCTTGAAGCTGATTCGTCGACACGATGAACTGGCTCATCTGCCCGTCCTGATCCTGACCGCCTCTGCCGACCGTACGACGAAGTTGACTGTCCTGAACCTGGGGGCGACCGACTTCTTGACGAAGCCGATCGATCCCAGTGAAATGGCCCCGCGAGTCCGCAACGTCCTGTCGGTCAAGCGGTATCACGATTCGCTGCGCAACCATGCACAAGCTCTGGAAGAGGCCGTTCGTCAGCGGACCGCCGAACTTGAGTCGTCTCGCATGGATGTCATTCACTGCCTGGCCAGGGCGGTGGAATATCGCGATGACCATACCGGTCGACATGTCGAACGAGTCGGTCGCTATTCGGGAATGATTGCGCGGACGCTGGGGATGGACCCGACGACCAGCTCGATGATCGAACTGGCGTCGCAACTGCATGACGTTGGCAAGATCGGAGTTCCCGACGACATCCTGCTGAAGCCGGGCCGGTTGACTCCGGAAGAGTACGAGCGGATGCAGAAGCATACACTGTTCGGTCGAAAGATCGTCGAACAGATGAGCGAGCGGGAATGGGAAAAGCTGCGTCAGCATGTGCAGATCGGTTGTCGAATCCTCGACGCGCCCAGATCGCCGTTGCTCACGATGGCCTCACGGATCGCGTTGACCCATCACGAACGCTGGGATGGGTCGGGCTATCCGCTGGGATTGGCTGGCGAAGACATTCCGATCGAAGGTCGAATCACTGCGGTGGCCGACGTGTTCGACGCGCTCAGCAGTGTGCGTCCCTACAAGCCGTCCTATCCGATTGACAAGTGCTTTAACATTCTGCGTAGCGAAAGCGGCACGCACTTCGATCCCAAAGTGATTGAAGCCTTTTTCTCACGCCGCGATGATGTCGTGCGAACTCAACTGGAACTCGCCGATACCGAGTGATCCAGAGGAATGGATTGGGCCTCGCCGAACGCCGGCTCGCTCGCTTTTGTCGCTCATCTCGCCAGGGATTTGGGTCGATCACGTGATGGAATCGCGTCCGACGACTCCGGATTTCTGGCGAAATCAGCGACCTCTCTTCGCGCCGCCGCAATCACCAAAACGACGACTCCGTCGAGACCCGCAGTCCGCACCAGAAATAACTCCCCCGTACCCAAAGGCGTGCTAAGTTTTGTCTACATCCTTGGGCCCGAACTCGTTGTTCATTGGAGTGAAGATGTCGTCCGTCATTCATCCCGTCGAGATGGAGCAACTCTTTGGCAACCGGATCGAGAAGTCGTCAAAGCCAAAAACGGTCAGCCCGCACATGCAGGAACTGTCCTGGCCGGCCAAGTCCGTCTTGATGGCCGCCGCCACGTTGATGATCGGATTCTCGACTTTGGCGGCCTGTCGTGGCAACGATGCGCGAACAACTTCCAAGATGATTGCCCGAGGTGATTCGTCGCTGGCCTACTCGGCCTTGTCGTACATCACCTGGCCGAAGGAATCGTTCGAGGCCGATAATTCACCCTTCGTGATGGCGGTGCTTGGCAAAGTGTCATCGGCTCATGAAAAGTTGCAGGCCCCTTATCTGGACGGAAAAAAACGCATCCACGGGCGCATCGTCGAGATTCGCAAATATGACTCACCCGATGAAGTTGCCAATAGCCATGTGCTGCTGGTGGCCGAATCGTACCCGCAGAAACTGGCGAGTCGAGCGCTGGAAATCGTTGAGGGTAAGTCGGTGCTCACGATTGGCGAGACCAGCACTTTCGCCAAAGCCGGGGGTGTGTTGAGCATCGTGAAGAGTGGCGATAGTTCACTGTTGGAACTCAGTCAGCGGGCCGCGGCCAAGCAACGATTGAAGGTCGACGTTCGATTGGTCAACGTCTCTGTCCTCGTGGACGAGGATCGAGGTCGCTGATGCCCGCCGCAGGCTGGATCCGCAACTTGCACTTGCGAACGAAGCTGATTCTGCTGTCCGCGATCACCGTGGGACTGGCCCTGGTGTTGGCGTGCGCCGGTTTTCTGCTGAATGACCTGAGGCTATTGCGCGATTCGAAGCTGCGCCACTTGAAGATGCAGGCCGAACTGCTGAGCTTCAGTAGTTCCGTGGTCGTGTCGATGGGGCAGCGGCATCAAGCCGAGGAACTGCTGGCGTCGCTGCGTTCGCAGCCGACTATTGAAATGGCCGGTCTGTATGACGCCAATGATCGGCGAGTCGCCTCCTACGCGCCGAATATTTCATTCGTCGTGCCGAGCAAAGTGCCGATGCGGGATGGCGTGCGGATCACTGCGACGGGCTATCTGGAAGTCTTTCAACCGATCATGGAGCAAGAGACACGCGTCGGGACCGTCTATCTGCGGACCAGTATGCGCGATTTGTGGGAGCAAATGAGCAGCTACTCGCGCGTGTCGCTGCTGGTGATGGTCCTGGCGCTGGGGGTCGCCACGCTGTTCGGCTCGGTCATGCAGAACACGGTATCGAAGCCGATCCTGGAACTGGCCGCTGCCGCTCAGAAAATTACTTCAAACGACGATTACTCGATTCGCGTCCATTCCGATTCTCGCGACGAACTGGGCATTCTGTACAACTCGTTCAATCGCATGGTTGAACAGGTGCAGTCCTCACGGAACGAGTTGGAACTGGGCCAGAAGCAACTGGAACGCCGCATCGCCGACCGCACGTTCCTGCTACAGGAAGAAATCGAACACCGGACGCGCATTCAGTCGGAACTGGTCAAAGCCAAAGAGCGTGCCGAAGCCGCCAGCCAGGCCAAAAGCAGCTTCCTGGCGAACATGAGTCACGAGATTCGAACTCCGCTGAACGCGATCTTGGGATTTGCCGATCTGTTGCGCGTCGGTGGCGACCGCAACAATGAGGCGGAACGCCAGGATTTCCTCGAGACGATTCATCGCAGCGGCGAACATTTGTTGACGCTGGTCAATGACATCCTCGATCTGACCAAGATCGAAGCGGGACAGATGGACTACGAACAACTGCAGTTCTCGCCCCATCAGGTGATCGCCGAAGTCATGTCGGTCATGCGCGCACGAGCTCACGGGAAAGGGCTGGCTCTGGATTATCACTGGTACGGATCGATTCCCGAATTCATTACCAGCGACTCGGCTCGTTTCCGTCAACTACTGCTGAACCTGATCGGTAACGCGATCAAATTTACCGAACGAGGCGGCGTTCAGGCCGTAGCACGTTTGGATACGGAACGCGGTGAATTGACCGTGGATGTCATCGACACGGGGATCGGTATTCCCGCCGGCGTGTGCGAATCGATCTTCAAACCGTTCACGCAGGCCGATAGCTCGGTCACGCGACGATTCGGCGGAACAGGTTTGGGTCTGTCGATCAGCCGCCACCTGGCGACAGGGCTGGGGGGACGCATCTCGGTCCAAAGCGAAGTCGGCAAGGGAAGCACGTTCTCTGTGACGATTGCGACCGGACCATTGTCGGAAGTCCGCCTGTTGGATCATCCGGTCTCAGACATCATGACCGTGGCGCGGCCTCAGCCCACGCCACCGCGCAATCGGCTGGATGGATTGTCGGTCCTGGTGGTCGACGACGGCGAAACGAATCGCAAACTGATTCGACTGGTGCTGGATCGAGCCGGTGCGACGACGCGCATGGCTGAAAATGGACTCGAAGCGGTCGAACTGGGGCTGGCCTATCACTTCGATCTGATCCTGATGGATATGCAGATGCCGTTGATGGACGGTTACACCGCCGCCGGTCGACTGCGCGAACATGGCTGCCGAGTTCCCATCGTGGCATTGACGGCTCACGCGATGCGCGGCGATGCCGAACGATGCATCGAAGCGGGCTGCTCGGACTACCTGACCAAGCCGATCAACCCCGAGAAGCTGATCGAGAAGATCTCCACGATCCTGTGCGAAATCAACCCGGTTCCCGTCGCCGTTCCCAGGGCAGAGTCGAAGCGACTACTGCACGACGCGGTCGTCTCGGAACTGCCGGTCGATGATCAAGAATTCGCCGACATCGTGACCGAGTTCGTCGATCGATTCCGATCGAAGTTGACTGAGATGCATCAGGCGCGTGCCTCCGAAGACTGGCAGACGATGGCCGAACTGGCCCACTGGCTAGCCGGTGCCGGGGGTTCTGCCGGCTTCCCGATCCTGACAGACGCGGCCCGTGATTTGGAAACGAAGCTGCACAAGAATGATCTGGCGGATGTTGACGATCTCCTCGACCGTCTCGATCACCTGCTGCTGCTGATTGCGTTCGGTGCCCCGCTCACACCGGTGGAACTGGGGAGTTCTCTGTGAACTTTCTAGTCGTCATTCCCGCGCAGGCGGGAATCCAGATCATCGGCACCGAATCACACTGACACTAGGAATCGAACGAATTTCCGAGGTTCTCGCGCCGACACCTTCTTAATCCCCGCCTGCGGGAATGACAAGATGGCGGTCACAACGTTCCCTTTGACGAAGGGATCCCCGTCTGGCGCGGATCGATCGTCGTCGCAATTCGCAATGCTCGTGCGGTGGCTTTGAACAGACCTTCGGAAATGTGGTGACTGTTCGTGCCGTGATGCAGCACGAGGTGCAGGTTCATCAGGCCGTTCGAGGCCACCGCCTGCCAGAACTCTTCAACCAGCTCGGCATCGAATTCACCAATCTTCTCGGTGGGGAATTCGACCTTGTAAACGAACTTCATCCGGCCGCTCAGATCGAGTGCCGACGTGACCAAAGTCTCTTCCATTGGCAGCGTCATCGAGCCGTAGCGAGTTAGACCTTGCTTCGTTCCCAAGGCTTGCAGCAGCGCTTTACCCAGGCAGATGCCAACATCTTCCGTTGTGTGATGCGCGTCGATGTGCAGGTCGCCTTTGGCTTCAACCTCCAGATCGAACAAGCCGTGTTTGGCGAATAGCGTCAGCATGTGATCGAGGAACCCGACCCCGGTTTCGATCTTGGCGACGCCCGTGCCATCCAGGTTCAGCGACAGCACGATCTGCGTTTCGGCGGTGTTGCGTTCAATCTTCGCGATACGGGTCATCTTGGTCTTTCTGCTGACACATTCCCGACGAAAGAAGTCTTGAAACACAGAAGCACAGAGACAACAGAGAAATGAGAAGAACTACATTCCTCATTTCGTGTTCTCAGCGCGTTCCGTGGTTCATCTCTGTTTCTCTCTCCGTGTTCTCTGTGCCTCTGTGTTTCAAACTCTTCTCGTGGATCTTCTGTCTAAACAATCTCTCGCAACGCCGCCAGCAATCTGTCGATTTCTGGGTCCGTCCCGACAGTGATTCGCAGGCCGTCCAGCTTGTGACCGGCTGCCCAATCGACATCGGGGAAGGACATGTAACGAACCAGGATCTTTCTCATCTTGAGCGCTTCATACTGCATCCGATGTTCACCCGTCGGATGCGTTGCCCACACGAAGTTCGTCTGGCTGGGGACGACATTGAATCCAAGTTCCGTGAGCGCCGCCGACAGACGTTCGCGAGTCGTCCGAATACGAGCGGTATTTTGCTGCATCCAGTCCTGGTCCTCGATCGCCGCCGTTGCGGCCGCAAGTGACAGCGAATCGCAGTTGTAACTGTCTTTCATCTTGCGGAGTCCGCCGATCACGTCGGGGTGAGCGATCGCGAATCCGAAGCGAACTCCTGCCAGGCTGTAGCTTTTGCTGAACGTCCGCGTGATGACCACCTGCTTGCCGACATCGCTGTTGAGCAGTTCACCGCGATGAGGAGCGTCACAAAAATCGCCGTACGCTTCGTCGAGCACCAGCATGCCGCGAGGTGGCGTTAGCGAGAGTAAGTCGTCCCACGTCCAGCGATTGCCAGATGGCGAATTCGGATTCGGAACGAAAATCAGCTTGCTGCGAGCGATCTGGTCACCGATTTTATCGAAGTTCCACGACCAATCGGGTTCCAACAACAGACGTTCGTGTTTGGCTCCCTGCAGATCGGACAGGGTTTCGTACAGGATGTAACTGGGATACGGATAGGCAATCATGTCGGTCGGGCCAGCGAACGATCGAGTCAGAATCGTCAGGATCTCGTCACTACCGTTCCCGGGCAGGATCCAATCGGGGTCAAACCCAACGACTTCCGCGGCGGCTTTGCGGAACTTCGTCCCCAGCGGATCGGGGTACAGATTCAGTTTCCCCTCAGCAGCCGCCGTCACCGCCTCGACAACGCGTGGCGACGGCGGATACGGGTTCTCATTGGTGTTCAGCTTGGTCCAGCCGGCATCTTGCGGCTGCTCGCCGGGAACATATCCGGCAATACGATCAATCTCAGGTCGAAACAGGCTCATCGGGACGCGGACTTTCGAGAGCAGAAATCGGTCACACAGTGGACACGGATTGTCGGGCGAGGTTCATGGAACTGCAACTGTGCAGCATTGTTTGCTTCAACAAGGCCGTTCAATCGTTGCAGGAGTTCCGATACTTCCGACTTCTAAACAATCTGCCGCGGGTTTCACAGGCAATTGATTGCGATCCTGATTGCTATTTGGACAGACAAGGATCCAGCCACACGCCGTGACCTCCGACCGAATTGCCCTTCGCTTCACAGCGGAGTTCTAGCGTCTGGATCCCTTTAACATTCACGGTTGCGAATTGAGCATCCCGGCGTTTCTTCACCGCCTGCGAGCTCCACAATTGTCGACCGTCACCAACAATTGAGAAGGCGATCGTCCCACCGAACTCCCCCTCGCTGTCACATAATCCACAACCTGCATTCAGCGTGCGATATTGACCATTGATCTTGTATCTGATGACGAAGGAGTCATCGCTGGGTGGATGAACCCCGAAGGCTAAATCGTACTTGATATCGTCCACGGTAATCCGACGGCCAGTACCATTGTCGCCGTACTTGCCAAGCCCCCACGGACCGGATTTGACGATGACCTCGCGCATATCTGTCAGATACATGATTGGCAGCGTGCTCATCACCTCATATATTTTGTCGTGTTCTGCACCGGACGGAGTTTGTCGAAACGCCTTGGCCGCCCAATGATGAGCTCGACGCAGCATACTTTGCTGCAACCAGCCGTTATCAGCTACGGCCGCCTCTTGCCACTCTGTGGCTAACGCAAATTCATCTTGAGGACTGGCTGGCGGTGCAACCTCTTGGCGACCAATTTCTTTCAGTCGATCATCATTCGTTTTGCTCAGTAAGTCGGCACCTTCACCCCAGCGCCGTTGGCCTAGACATCGAAAAAGTCCAACGGCTCGATTGGCCTTCACGTCGTTCTCGTCGCTCGCCAACTTCTTGAGTGCAGGTGCGAGCTGCTTGTATTCCTTCGCTAGAATCTTGACTTCTTCCGACTTCTGACTTGCTCGATAAGCCAATTGATTGTTCCCGGCCTTTCGCGCCATGTCCGCAGCCATGGTCATGGCGCGAGCTGCGTCTGGATAGTTGTCTTCGTCGATCGCGTCATCTGTGATCTTTAGCAACTGCTCGACTAGTGGCTTGAAGTCGGTATCGACGTTCGCCTTTTTGCTAGCTTTGAGAACGTCTTTGATGGCTGTATCGATCGCAGATTTTTCGGCTGCCGAGACTGTGCCGGCGAGCAGGGCGAGGCCAACGATGGCCAAATACATAGACCAAACGCGAGCGCTCATACTGTTGACCTGCATTCGCTAGCTCCCGAAATTACGATCTTGATCACCGCCTCGGGGAAATGAAGATTGTGCCGCGGCGCGATAAAGATGCTAACAGACATGGCGAATGCCAGCAATTTCGCTGCATTACGCTGCGCTATCGACAACTAGCGTCGCCTTGGTTCGCGAGCCAGCGCAGTTCCATGCCGCCAGTCCCTTAGGCCAAATTGGGATTTGTTGGTTCACGTTTATGGTTATGATTGGGTTAGGATGCCATCGTCTGATGAAGTTTGCTCTCGATCATCACCTTTGAAAAACAGAGTCACCTCCGCATGGCGAAATCGCTACTCGAATATGCCGAATGGTTGGCCGAACGAAAATTGCGATGGCCAGCGGCACCGAAGATCGAGTCCGCCAAGGCGACGGCGTATCTCAAGCCTCTCACTGGCATTCGCGCGATTACCTGGAACGTCTACGGAACGCTGCTGCGAATCACCGATGGCGAATTGCTGTTTCAGCACCCTCAAGCCATCCGCATGGAGATTGCCCTGGATAAGACCATCCAGGAATTCAACATGTGGAACAGCATGACTCGTAAGCCGGGCAAGCCCTGGGAGTACATGCAGCAGAAGTATCTGCAGGCGGTCGATGAACTAAAAATGGCCTCGTCCGGCCGAAAAGGGGATGCGACCGAGGTGAATTCGGCCCACGTCTGGAAGAAGCTGCTGTCGATGCTCGACAAGAAGGACTACGAGTACGACACCGCGTTCTACGGCGATATGGATGAGTTGTCCGAGAAAGTTGCCTATTTCTTTCACAGTTCGCTGCAAGGAGTGGAAGCCGCCCCCGGAGCCTTTCCCGCACTTCAGGCCGTTCAGGCGGCGGGACTGCGACAAGCATTGCTGACGGATGCCCAGCCGTTCACGCTGGTGCAGCTCTTCCGAGCACTGCTCGAACAGGGGGCGATTCCCCGTCCCGATGTACTTTTTACACCGTCACTGAACACGTTCTCCTATGAAGAAGGAGTGCGAAAGCCCGCGAAAACGCTGTATTTACGGGCTGTCGACCGATTTGTGAAAGCGGGCATTCAGCCGGAACAGATTCTGCATGTCAGCTCGAAAGTGCATGACGACCTGGCCATCGCCAAATCGCTCGGGATGCGCACGGCGCTGTATGCGTCGGAAAAGCTGGGGCTGCAGGCGGCCCCGGAAGACCTGAAAGATTCCGCCACGAAACCAGATCGCCTGATCACGGAATTGACTCAGATTCGCGATCTGCTGGGAGTGTAAAGGGAGACAGGAACCGCTGCCCGCTTGAACTTTCGAGCAGCTTCCTTCATCCTTCGCGACCAGATATTTGAATGCATAGGAGATGCTTGATGCCCCCGCAGACACTTTATGATTTCAACTCCTTCGACGAGAGCAAACCGCTGTTCACGATCGAGGATATTCGTGAGATCAATCCGCAGCGATTCGAGATGGAGCAACTGACCGGCATCCTGACCGTCGATCGCGAAGCCCACGGACTGGTCGGATACAAAGACATTACCGAGAACGAGTTCTGGGTTCGCGGCCACATGCCCGCTTTCCCATTGATGCCCGGGGTGGTGCTGTGTGAGTGTGCTGCTCAACTCGCTGGTTTCTATGCTCGCAAGTACAAGCTACTGGGTGGCGACTTCCTGGCCTTCGGCGGGATGGAAGATGTCCGGTTCCGCAGCCCGGTATTCGTCGGCGATCGCCTGATCATCATGGCCCGACTGCACCGCATCCGAGCCGGCCAGCGAGCCGAATTCAATTTCCAGGGCTACGTCAAAGGGAAGATGGTCTACAGCGGGCAGATGATCGGAGTGCCGATTCATATCGATCGCCAGACCGTCAGCGCTGTCCCAGAATAGAGGATATCCATGCCGAGGGTTTTGCATCCCTACCGGCGCTCTTCTCGCCGAAGCGATGGAACTTGTGGCTTGTTTTACCGTCAGGCCATGACTTACTCTTGATTCGGTTTTCGCCCCGCAGGGGCACCGACAAATCAGCCCCGGGCACCACCCGGGGTTTGGGCCCATCCAAATCCACAAGCCCTGCAAGGGCGGCTCACTCCACCGATGGAGTGACCATGTTGAAGACCTCAGATAGAGCCATGCCGTTACCAGTCGTTGATCTGCATCCCTATTTCATCACCTACGACGAAGTCGAAGGGGTTATCGATTGGAAGACGTTCTTCGGGAACGATCATCCGGTTGAACTGGATATTGGCTGCGGTCGCGGCAAGTTTCTGTTCGAGTCGACGTTGGCTCATCCCGAAACAAACTGGCTGGGTGCGGAGCTCGACTTCAAGGAAGGTCGACGCGGAGCCCTGCGGATCGCCAAGCGAGCCCTGCCGAACGGTCGCGTCATTGGCGGAGATGCCAAGGACTTGCTCGCAAAGAAAATCGCTCCTCATTCTGTCGCAGCAGCACGAGTCTATTTTCCGGATCCCTGGTGGAAGACCAAGCACCGCAGGCGACGACTGTTCACCGATGAATTCGCGAACCTGCTGTCTCAAGTGGTGATGCACGGCGGTCACGTCCATTCGTGGTCAGATGTCGAAGAATATTTCAAAGTCATCTCGGCCCTGATGAACAATCACTCCGACTTCGAACCGATGACGCCGCCGGAAGAACCCGAAGGCAAAGACGACCTCGATTACCTGACAGGGTTCCACCGCAGCCGCAAGAAAATGGGCTGCGCGATCCATCGCGGCCTGTGGCGCCGCCGCTAGCTAACCGGCTTGCTTCTCATTCCGAGTTCTTCAAAGCAAACAGCCCCCGTGATAAGCGGGGGCCGACTTGATTTGGTTTGCTAAACGATGGCTGAGATCAGCCGGGCGTCGTGATGGTCAGGACTACCGATTCAGGTACATCCCAAAGCCTGGGGTCGAGATCCCGACGCTTTGACCATATCCGCCGTACCCATAGCCACCACCGTATCCACCGCCATAGCCTCCCCCGTAACCAGTGTTGTAACCAGCTCCATAACCGTAGCCGGTGTTACATCCCATACCTGGATAAACGGGAGGTGCGACAATGATTGGTCGTGGAGCAACAACGACAGGTCGGTATCCGTAACCGCCCCCATACCCATAGCCACCACGGTAACCGCCACCGTATCCACCCCCGTGATTGTGACCATGGCCATGACCACCACCCCATCCACCATTCGCGAAGGCCGAACCGCCTCCCACAACCAACAAACCAGCAACAGCAACCATTCCCAACAGTGTGCGACGGAACATGATGTTCTCTCTTTCCTATTCGAACTTGCTTTGAATTTGTCTCAAGGACACGGAACAAGTACGAACGCAGAGACTGTGCCAAATCCAAAAATCCGCTCAAGTTCGCAATTTGAGGGCACAACCGAGCCTCACCGACAACACCTTTTCGAAATGACCGCCCAGTCACAAAAAGTCTTATTTTCAGGCCTGAACCTTCTGTCGCGACGCTCGCCAGTTGGTCAAAAACACCACTTCGACACCCGCAACAAACAGCGAAGAATCGCCCCACCACCTCACCAATTGAAATCAAATTGATTCCACGCGCACTCACTCTGGGCCAACGATCTGATTCAGGACATTCAACAACGCCGACCGTAACGCCTGTATCGCATACTCCCGATTTGCGGCCGCAAGGGACGCTCCCTAAAACGACAGCCGTGCCACTGCATTGGCCGCTGCGGACAACGCAGTGCCGACGCAAACAGGCCGTGACGGTGACGCATTCATTCGAGTCGGGCGAAACGAAAAACGCTTTGCAAATTCATGTCGCAGCCGAGATAACCTAGGTTCGTGCGACTCATGGGCACTGGTGAGATTACCAATGAATGCAAGTCTTCCACTCCGATTCATTGAACTGGTTCGTTCGCGGACGGACCTTGTTCAACTGACCTCAGAATCCGTCACATTGGAGCTTGAACGGACCAACCAAGTCTTGAAGGGCCTGTGTCCGTTCCATGACGACGATCGCAGCGCTTCGTTTAGCGTCAATCCCAGCCGCCAATCCTACAAGTGCTGGGTTTGCGGGGAGGGAGGCGATTGTTTCTCGTACCTCATGAAACGAGACCACTTGTCATTTACTGCGGCTCTGGAAATCTTGGCCCGGCGAGCGGGACTTGAACTTCCCGATTAAGATTCGGCATTGATTGTCGGCCGAATCGCTTCGCCTCGGAGTCGCGGGCAAAGAAAAGAATCGGGCGTGGCCGGCCGGGGGCCTTGTGCCACCCGCCGCTTGCCAACGCCCTGCTGCAACGACACCTCAATCTTCGCCCCGGTGATCCTGCAGCACTCCGCAGAGTACCCCCCGACCGGATCCCAGGACATATGCCAACGCTTCCCCGAGCGATCCGCCCGAGAACGCGACTCGATTGCGATCGATCACTGCGAAGCGATTCGATGCCAGAGGTTGTAGATCGCGTTGCACGGGCTGGATGTCTGTCATCGACGAAACGTAGAACGACCTTTCGGACCCTTTATCCAGATCCTGGCCGATCATCAGCCACCGGCCGCGGTTCAGCCGGGGGTTATTCCGTTTGGTTGTTGGGTCCAACCGTTCCTTCCGGGTGTCTCGCACACTGATCACCAACACGCACCGCTGTTCCAGTTGCGAGCGGATCCCGGCATAGTTGTGTCGTGGATAGAAAAATGAATAGGCACTCCCTGCTTTCAAACGAGTCTTGGTCACCGAACGACTCCAATCAAAGGAGCAGTGGGCGATCGCGGGCGGCGGGTTCCTAACTCCGCCGGCGCCCACCAGACAAACGCGGCCCCTCCCGAGCCCGCGACAGTAAGTGGCGCATGTTACGACTTCAGGCTGGGCGAACGACGCCCCCCATCCGACGAGGAAACGGCTTCGGGCATCCTTACGTCCACACGTGTCGCTTCCGCTGAATGACCCGACGTCGCGGACAGGCTGGCGACCGACAGACCGACGCAGGACATAATGTCCGCCAATCCGATATCTGCCGCGACAACTCCCTCGGACACCTCTTCATGGTCGACGGTGAACTCGCCACGCATCACGCGCACAGACCGAGGTGCCGTGATGCCGATTTTGACGTTCCCGCCGCTGACCCTCAGCACGGTCACGACAATGTCATCACCAATCTTGATCTCATCATGCAAACCACGAGACAGAACTAGCATTTCGACAACCCTTTCGAAAATGCCGCGATGAGGCCAGGCGTACCAACACCTGGGCGCAGCACCGTTTGGAAGAGTGCGGATTGAGGACGCACCAAAACACGAAAAACGTTCGGCGGCTTGCTTCGATCCGGGGCGAGATCAGCACGAATCTCGGCGAAGCACCCGTGAAGAGTCACGGTCGTCTGACAGGGGAAGATTACCTTCCCCAGCGCCAATCCGTCAATAAAAAAGTGCGCTGTTTTGAAGCAAAATCCTATTTTTGAATACGATCGTATTCAGATCGTTCTACCGCTCTTGAGGTTGCGATTTTCAACTATTTTTGAATGGGGTCAGAACGCGCGACCTAACTCTGTGAACCAATGTGAAGAAACCCGATGATTTCGAGAAATCACCGCATTTTCCCTCAACGTAACTCCTCAGACATCGCCAGCTTGGTTTCGACGCGTTGCTCCACTTCTGCTACGGAGACCGGGTGACAACCCGCCTGTTCGCACTGCAATCCCGCCGCGGCGTTGGCCCATTCAATCGCCTGGGGCCAGTCCCGCCCGAGGCATCTCTGATACGCCAATCCCGCAATGAATTGATCTCCCGCCCCCAGCGGATCGACCAGGTTCCGGCAGGTCGACAACAACGTCCCTTCTCGCTCCCCGTCACGCCAGTGCAGCCCGTCCGCACCCCGTTTGGTGATCACACAGTTCGCACGACACCATCCCGGCAGTTCATGAGGTCCCCCTGCCATGGCCGCCGGAACGAAATCGCCCCCAGGCGTGGTCTTGATCGGATCGACATAGACGGGGATCCTCGACCGACCCAGTTGCCGCATCAGATCCCTGGTCACGACTCCTTTACCATGATCCGCCACGATGATGGCATCCGGAGCAGATTCGGCGATCAGTCGAACGAGCATCTCTGCATCGCCTTGGCTGATCGGTTGACGCAGATCGTCATCCAGCCGAGGCCCCGTCATCCGCCCCTGGACCCAGAGCCGAGTCTTACTCGTCGTCCGCCCGTGGACCATGACCACGCGATGCCGAAACCCGGCCGCTACGACCTCGCCGCACCCATCCCGTCCCACAGCCCCGTACACCTCGACCTGCACCTCGAACGCCTGAAGCATCAACGCGACATTCCCGGCCCCGCCCAACCGCCGCTGCGTCCGCTCAATCCCAAACACCCCCCACGGCCCCTCCTGCGCTATCCGCTCGCAAGAACAGTGCAGATCGACATCCACCATGATGTCCCCCACGACGGCAATTCGCGGACGTTGATTTTGATCTGTTCGGCACGTTAGTCTGTTCGTCACGTAAGGCCACCATTCCATAGAAGTGCTCAACACGAGCAGTGCTCAACAAGGGATGCCCGAATGAACTTCCGCATCAACTCTCGATTCGCCGCCATCGCCATCCTGTTCTCCACCAGCTCGCTCATGGGCGACGACACCAAGCCCGCTGCCACGCCGGCCCCCACCGCCCCGGCCGCAGCCATCCCCGATATCGCCCCGTTCCTGCTTCCCTCAGTCGAAGAGAAATTCGCCACCGAAGCCGCACGAGCCGACGCGGCCACCGCCAAGGCCGAGCAAGAAGCCTCCAAAGCCAAAAAAGCCGCCGCCGAGATCCGTCTGAAAGCCTACAAGGACAAACTCGCCGAAATCACCAAAACCGGCGACTTCGACAAAGCCCAACAAGTCAAAGCCCGCATCACACAACTGGAAAACGACCCCGAAGGCGAATCCCACAAACCCGAAAAACCCAGCAAACGCCCGCGGCCGAAGGACACAGTGAAGTTCGGTGGACATACCTATGCGCTCATCAAGGAGCCCGCAACCTGGCATGTGGCGAAGCTGCGGTGTGAGGAGATGGGCGGGCATTTGGTTTGTATTGAGTCCCGAGAAGAGGAAGAGTTTATTGCTCAATTGTGTTCTGGCTGCGATCGTGCCGTTTGGATTGGGGCGTCCGACGAGGTGGAAGAAGGGAATTGGCTTTGGGTGAATGGCAAGTCTGTAATGATGCAAAAAGCGAAACTATCAAACGCGCCGAAATCAAACTGGTTGGCCTTTTATCCGCCCGTTAAAGGGTTCGTTGATAACAGTGCTGGCGACAGGATCTATTTCGTAGCGGAATGGTCGCGCTGAATTAGTCTCCGAAAAACAACCATAATGTCGTCAGATCGTCCCTTGATATTGCGACGGTCAAGGACTATTGCACCAGGAAGGTGGCTCAGGGCTTCCATGTCACCATCAGACTGCACACCTTCAATAACATAAAGTCCGTCATCAACGAGGAGATGGGCCAGCACGGCAAAAGCAAGCACCATGTCTTCCAAGACGTGACTTCCGTCATCCACAATTAACTGGAATGGCCCATTGTCTTTCGCCCATTGCGTCAGTGATCGAACATCCCTCGCATCCATCAGATGTGTTGAGATGCGATCCTCCCCTCGCACCATGAACGACGGGTTGATGTCGATCCCATGAATGTGCGCGTTCGGAAAAAAGTCGCGCCACGCCCGGAGCGAATTGCCGGCATGAACTCCGATTTCCAGTATCGGAAAACGGGTGTTCCGAAACGGTTCGATCAACGGACCGTATGCATCGCAGTAGCTATAGACCGCGCTCTTGTCAGTACCTGAGTAATGCATGATGTCACAGATATCACGCGCTGGAAACTCCGGAAATCGATGGCGATAATGCTCGTGTTCTTGGTCCCAAAACACATCAGAATCGGCATCGCTCGTATACTGCACGGCCACGCCCATGTCCTGCACCTGTCGCAGAAAATTGTGCGATCCGAATTCAAACGCTCGGCAGTCCGCTATTGACGCCACTGGATCGCAGGGAAATGTCAACCGCTTGGCAATATCTCTTCGAATCATGAACGCGGCCGAGCGACTGTGGAATGGGATGCCCACATCTACGCCTTCATTGGTTTTGGATACAATCAGGCCGACATCTGGCCCACTGATATAGCTTCGAAACACATCTACGAAGTCCACTCGCATCGGAAGAAAATCATCCGGCGCACAAAGCAGCCAGTCCCATTCCGGCAACGGTAGTCGGCCGCAGATCGCGTCTTGATATACTCCGACATCGGCGCCGACATTCTCACGCTCGATGACGAGCGGCTCGGTTTCAGCAACACGGACAGTTGCGCTATCGATATTGCGCACGATGCGCAGCTCATCTGATCGGTTCACGGAACGCCAGATCCGCTTCCAGCGATCTGTATTTCTCCAGCGATCATATACCACCATCAGCACAAGAATCCGTGACAGCGCGGCCATTAGCGTTCCTACACCCCCACGAGGCAGCGAGCGCCGCCGCGCGGTTCAGCGCCGCAACGTGCCGTTCTTGCATCCCGATCCTGACCGATCGCGCATGCAACCAGTGCTCCGTTTCCTGATTCTCGAAGTTCGTTTCTCGCCCAAGAAAGCGCATGGTCACTCCCTGATGAGCCATGATCTTCGCGAATGTCGTCTCAGTGTCCGGCCAACCCCATTCAGACTGCACACGCGGCAGCGCAAACTCATGATGACCGCGACGAATGGACCATGATGCGCCAGATCTATCCAGCGTCGGGATGTCGTAAATCGTGCAGACCATCCCCATCACGGCGTCTGAAAATGGGTTCATCTCTGGATACGGCAGACCATTCTCCCAAGCGTGCTTGGCTTCCGGGCCGCGCGGCGACATGCCCCATCCGGCAACCCCGCCATAATTCATCTGCGATTCCATATACGTCACAACGCCGCGGTGCAGCGGGAACACGTCGACATGAGTCGCCAGAAGATATTTAGTGTGGCATCGTGCGAAAGCATAATCGTGAGCATAGGCAACAGGATCTGACACATGGCCAGAGCAAGTCGGATGTTTTAGGTTCAAACTTGCAAGCTCAACCCGTGGGTTGTCGCGAAGCTTGGATTTGAGTTCGGGATTGCCGTCAAGACGACCAAATGTGTCGATCACCAGCAGCGACGGCTCGCCATCCTGCGCCAACCACAGACGACTAGATACATCCAGAAAGTCATCATTCCCATCACAAGGGATCACGATCATGGTCTTGGAGTAATGCACGGTTCACCTTTCAATGTCGGGCAGATCAGTTCACCACCAGCCGCGAGAAATTCTGCTTCACGGTCCACGATCTGTCGGTAGAAGTTCCAGGCCGCCACGATGGCCGTATAGTCAGGAGTCAAGTTGTGTCGCGGCACAATTGGGATCAGTGCCCCTGGGATCCACAGCCCTTGCTTGGCTGGCGTCGTGTCCGTCGCGAATTCAATCGTGTCCGTCCCGAGCTTCCAGTAATTGGCCAACTGCGTGGCCTTGGCTGGTGCCCCATAAAAGCAGACCGAGCGTCGGTTACTGATCGCGTCTTCGATTCGCGACATCACGGATTCTCGTCGCGATTCCAGATCGGATCGGAACTTCTGCCAGTCGTGTTTGCAGGGTTCGATCAGAACAGAAGCCGCTGTTTTGGAGGCCCACATCCTGAGCGTTCCGCACTGGGCATCGATGACCTCGCAGCCTTCGACCGCGAAGCCATGACGAGCCAGCAGCGCACCGAGTGACCATTCGTCGAAGTAACTGACATGCTCGTGGTACATCATCTCGAAGCCTGCTTCCTCGAGTAGAGATCGCAAATATTGAACCTCCACCACAAAGACGCCATTCGGCTTGAGTGCCCTGCTTACGCCGCTTATGAAATCATTCAGATTGTCGCTGTGCCCGAGAACATTGCAGGCCACGACAACATCGGCTCGTCCGGTTAATTCGGCGGCGACTGACTCCGACCAATAGGCATTGATCGCCGTGCCGCGAACTAACCGCTTCCTGGCAATCTCACAATGAGCCTTAGCTGGATCAACCCCCACAACATCGAAGCCCTCTGCTTCCAACGACTCCAGCAATGTGCCATCGTTGCTGCCGATTTCGATGGCTAGGCCACCCCTCACTCGCCGCTTGATCGACTTAGCGAGCGATCGGAACAAGGCGGTATTCGGAGCACTGGCCCCCGTGAAGAATCGGTAATCCGAATACATCACTTCCGGCTCGACGACGTACCGCAACTGGACCAGGGAGCATGCCGTACATTCTGCCACGACCAGCGGATAGGCTTCCCCCGGAGATGCGAGGTCGTTCGCTTTTAACAAGCTGTTCGCCAGCGGCATCGACCCCATCGAAAACACATCACGCAGTGGGCCGCGACACGAATCGCACATTTCACGAATCAGCATCACTTCGCTCCATTGAATGGCTTCGAGAATGTTTCGCAGTGGGGAGTCCCTCCCCACTTATTGACATATCGCTCGCGCCCTTTGCTGAACCAGTTGTTCAGAGCCCCTTGCTCTTCGGGACTCATCGCCGCCTTTGTTGCACTGGGACCGTTGTTCTTGAATCCCGAACTCAGCGGGCAACCAGCGGCCATCGCCGCCAGCTTCGCTCGCATCGCATAGTCGTTGTCTTCGTGATAAGCCGGGTAAAATTCGGCATCCCAGGGACCGATCGCTTTCCATGCTTCACTGCGAATCATGTGAACGGTATAGGCCATGCTGCCATCGGCGAACACGAGGGGCGTCTTACACTCCAGCATCTTTTCGAACAGATCAGGGCCAACCTCCACATCGTCAGCCCCGACGATCAGTGGGGCGGGCTGGCAGAGATGCTGCAAGACATTGAATCCGCCTGAGACCCCCAGATTGTAAGGCGCTCGAATGATCTCGATTCGGCGAGACGGATGGCCGGTCCACTTGCCGCCGCTGTTGTCAACGACATAGATTTTGGCCGGAAGAACAGTCGATTTGAGAACCGCCTCAATGGCGAGTTCGAGCAAATCGAATCGGTTGTATGTCAGAACGCCGAAGAAAAACGCCGGATTGGCGTCAGGAATGGAATCCGAAGGATGCCCGACCGATTGCTTGGGCTCTTTCGTAGGATGGGCTTCCAGCCCGTCATTTCTTCGAAATGCGATTGGTGCCACAGCGCTCACAATCGGCCGCAGTTCAATCGGCATTTTTTCATACGCCAGCCACCGGCCGCGGAACACTCCGTCATCGTTCAGTGAGAGATGACATGTCGGGCCGCCATGAATCCCATAGATCGTGACGACTTCGCCGATCGGCGTCGGCTCAATACTCCAGACTTTTTCGCAATCGCCTGCCCCTTCGCCGATCGTCCCATCGGCCAGAAGTTCGACTTCTCGCTGGTCATAGCCAACGCGGTCATATGTGTATCTGCCTGGGATGGACGGCAATTTCTTGGGCATGCGAGATCCTCGGGAAATCTGAGTAACGGACGGAGAGCCGAGCAGCTTCGTGGCGCACATCACAATGTCGGCGGCGGTTGGTTCGGGGCCGGAGTATTCGGCGAAGTTCCAGTTGGGGCGACTGGTCCAATGGTCGTGATCTTTGCCGTCGACCAGATACACGGCCTGCGGGCTCGGTAGGCAAACTCGCGGCGGCTTTAGTGATCGGAAGACGCCGAGAGTCTTGATTGAGGTCAAGGCGGCGACATGCAACGGGCCGCTGTCGACTCCAATCATCAGGTCACATCGCTCGTACAACGCGCACAGTCGATCGATGCCGATGTGCCCCCAGCTTGGCTTGATCCCTTTGCACCTGGCATCGCCGACCATGGGGGCCCGACGGTCGTAGTCTAAGACCACCACCGATCCGCCAGTTTGGTCGATCAGCTTCAGAATGACATCGAACGCCACTTCGGTTGATAGCGATTTTCGTTCGTGCCAGTTGGTCCCTCGACTATGGAAACAGATGATGGGCCGGGGCAGACCTTCCAGGAAGGTTTCCGCTTCGGCATGGGCTTCTGAAGGAATGTAATCGTGAGCGGACAGTCGGACCGCGCAGAGCTCGTCCCACGCGTGCTCTTGCGTCAAGCCGAGATCTTCGACCTTCGGCATCACATCGTGGCGCAGGCCGAATGCGACTTTGTTCGTCGCATGGTCCGGCTGCGAGAGATCATCGAACCCGCTCGGGTAGTGGTACGAATGATCCGGCAGATTGTCACCTTGAACGATGTGGACGCCAGCGATTTGCCAGAGGAATTTCTTGTTCTCTTCGACCTGGACCGTAATGTCATAGCCGCGCCGCTTATAAAGCTGCAGGGCGTGGGAGAAATGGCACACGTCGCCAAGGCCGTGACGGTCGAATTTCAGTTTCAAATCAGGCATTGGCGAGAATCCTTGTGATGATGCCCGTCGTGCTGATGGGGAGTCCGTCGAGGATCACCACTTTGGCGCCGTAAGTTTGGGCGAGTGCGGCTTCGGGCATTTTGGCTGCTGAGTAGCCTGGGCCTTTCACGATGATGTCGGGACGCAGACGTTCGATCAGGTTGCTTGGCGTGTCGTCCTCGAACAGATGGACTTCGTCGACGTAACGGCAGGCGGCGACGATTCCTTGTCGCCAGCGCTGCGAAATGATCGGCCGCTCGGGGCCTTTCAATCGTTGGATTGAAGCGTCGGTGTTGAGGCCAACAATCAGTCTGGTCCCCATCGCCCTGCAGCGACGCAGGAAATCGACGTGGCCGTAGTGGAACAGGTCGAAGCAGCCGTTGGTGAAGACCGTGATTGGTGCCGGCGTCGCCACCTCATCCGCGACCCTGGCCGCCACAGACAGGGGCGATGGCAGTGGCGACGCCGGTTGATTCTCAAAATTGTTCATACGGCTAACCTCGCGTATCGTTGAATGATGCGGATCACATCATCGGGCTGGATCATCGCCATGCATTTGGCGACCGGGGTGGTCAGGCCGATGACGGGGTGTTCACAGAGTTGCTTGTCTTTGGCGTCGCCATCGCCCAGCGGGACGACTCGCGATTTCCAGCAGGCATTTTGTTGACAGCAAGGCAAAGCGCCGATCGTGTGCAACGTGTGCATCTTGGGGTAACACAGAAATGTCACCGGTTCGCGACCGCCGGCCAGATAGACGTACGGCTTCTCGAAGGCGGCACACAGGTGCATCAGGTAGGTCACTGGCCCCAACCCAATAGCAGAGTGATAGACGAGGCGATGCAGCATGCGATGGGTGGTCTCGCCCAACAGCGAGATGCAGCGCTCCAACCCTTGATGGTTATGCCCGGTCTCGCCAATTTGCACCCATTGGAACAAGCCTAGCGTCCGGTCGATTACCTCCTGGTAGTACTCGATCGGCCATTGCTTGATCGTGTAGTCGCACTTCGAACCCGCGACCAATATGCCATAAGGGGTTCTGCGACCGTGCGTGAAATGCTCCTGCAACATCGTCAACCAGCCCTTTTCTTCATCCGTCAAATTGATAAGTGGCCGGTTTGAACGGGCGTAGAGCGGTCGGCCCAGTTTCTCGCCAAGGAACTCTGTGTAGCACGAGATGAAGTTGATCGGCGTCTGATTCGAGCGATTGATCTGGGGATATTCCATCTGGATTCGCGTGGCTTCGGGGTCGTTGTCGGGGATGGGGGTGATCCAGGGGTTGTTTTGCCAGATGTCAGGGCAGGGGGTGCGGATGTCGGTGAGGTATTGGCCGGGGTAGGTTTCGTGCAGGGAGTGGACGGCGACGGTCATGGTCATGATGTCGCCTGGGCAGAGGGGGCAGCAGAGGATTAGTTTTCGTGGTGGCTTTTTCATGGCGATGCCGGAAGCGAGCTAAGGGGCGAGGGCTAAGCGACGGAGAAGAGCATTAGCTTGAAGTACTGAGTTCTTTCAGGTTCTCTGTGAGCATGGCGACAGATTTGTCGAGATCGACTGTGGGGAAGTTCGTGGCAGTTCGTTCGAGGTGCAGACGGCCATCGGCGACGTGCCAGACGGCGAAGAGCCATCGACCGGACTGAACTGCGGTGGCGAGTTGTTGCAGGTTCTCTGCCGGAATCACGCCAGCGACTTGAGCCAACTGCACGACGGGAGAGACTTTATGCGAATCCGTCGGCGTTGCGTGATGTGTCTTCTGAGATGTCTTATTAACATAAATTGATACGGTATTTACGGCACGTTTAGGTGCTTTCGCCTTGATGACTTTGCTTTCAATAGACGAAGTGTCTGCTTGCGGGAGTGCGGAAGATGTTGGCTTGCGTTTGGGCATGGCGAGTTCCGACAAAATGGCGACAGGAAACAAAAAAACGGCCACACCTCGTTACGCACTTTTGGCGAACAGGGTGTGGCCGTTGGTTACGGTCCACGGTTGTTTCAGACGGGTATGATTGTGCCTTGAAACAGAGAAATGTCAATACGTGTCTTCGACGATTTTGGTAAGTTTCTCGCAAATTGTAGGTGACGCGGACTTAACTCGTTGACGCGAAAGAGGGACCACGAATCTCACAAATGCACACGAATGGGAAGAAGAGCGATTCAAGCGAAGTCGCGAAGCGTGAGACTGGACCGTGACGGTTGATGGGCCGCCAATCAGATGCATGAAGAAGAGTTTGAAACACAGAGGCACAGAGTGTCACAGAGAACACAAGTAGTATATTGAATATGATAGTAACAATGTACACAATGAATAGTACAATGCCATGGCGAGTGCCTCTCTTGTCGCATCCCTCTTAGCGCAGTTCATTCTTGATGTGACTTGGTTGTCGGATACGCTTTACCCTGCTTCATGAGATACGCGTTCAACAGTTCTCGCTGAGCGGCGTTGATGTCGACACCAGATCTGAGCGCTCGCAGTCGTGACAAAGCGGAATCGATGTCCTGTTCGAAGCCATTGCGAATCAAGAACGCCACGACGACGGTGGATGTTCTTCCGTGTCCTAGTGCGCAATGGACGTAGATCGAGTTAGCAGCGGTTGTCGTCGCCAACCAATCGACAAGTTCCTGCAAGTGTTCGACGGTCGGTGCGGTTCCGTCCAGGATTGGTGCGCTGCGATAGTGTGGTAGTGATCTTAAGTACGAGGCTTCAGTGAACTCTGCCGTCAGATCCAGACAGCCTTGAATCGAGTGCCGGGCGAACACGGCCTGGTCTCGCCGCGTCAGGCGTCGCCCACAGTAGAGGTTGTCGGTGACGTGGGCGATCGCTGGTTCACGGCCACGCAGGATCGTCAGTCTCCAAACGCATTCGGCGAGCAGAGAGTACGGAAGCGACCACGCGATCGCCCACCAGGCTCGATGACCGTCAGGCCTCTTTCCCAAGAGTGCCGGTCCCGCGCCCGCGTAGGCGACGCTCAGTACAAAGAATGACAGGCTTGGGTAAATGAAAACCAGCATCCAAGGCTCGGACGCGCCACGATGGATCGCGACGCGGGCCAGAGCGATGCCGCTCAGCAGGAATGTGACGGAATAGCGATTCAACACTCTGCCGACTCCGCTGTGCAAATTGATTGAACGGAGCGACATCGATCGTTCTCACTAATCGTCGTCGGACTCAGACCGTGGAGTTCCGCAGCGAACTACGACCCAGACAGCGAATGCGATCAAGCACATCGCAATGACCACCGAGAGCATATAAAGGCCAAATCCGAAGACAAAGCCATAACAAAACCCCAGAAAGACTAACACGAAAGCCAAAGGGACCGCACAGCCCGCAAGGATCAGTGCCGCTATTTTTCGACGATTGTGATGGTCATTGACATCGTTCATCGCTGCTCGTCTCCTGGGACGGAGTGTGGCCTCGCAGCGGCGATAGGGAGGCGAGGTTTTCGAATGGCGAGTGCATAGATCATCGCCAGCAGGCTCATGCTCATCACCCCAAACCAAACAAAGTCTACATCGGGCATCATCACGATGCATGACGTTGGCGAACGTAAATAGCGGGATTGGATAAAAATAGAGGTACCAGACGGCTCGATCATCTTTTCGAAGCATGCCTTGAATGCGAACATAGCAAGAGCCGCGACGAAACCACCGACGAGCAGCACCACGAGGGCGAGGGACAAACAGGCGGCAGCTGGCGCGTTATCGCAAAACATAACCATCACTAGACTTCCCATGGTTCCCAAGAGCCCAGCGCCCCACGCCAGCGCGCCAGTCATCAACATCAAGATGACCTGAACGATCTTTTCGACATCCGTCAGATCTTGACGCGTCCGGATTCCCGCCACCTTCATCAGGTGATGGATGCCACACAGCGCCGCGACCGCCACGATCACCATCAAACCCGACGACTGAAGCCAATATTCCGTTTCGGGATCCACGATACACCCTTGTCATTGTCTTGAGGGAGCTTGACCTGTGACCCATCATTAAGGAGCTTGCAGCACCTGCTAGCTACCATGGCGTTACGGTTTCGAATTTATAACGCACTTTTTTGACGCCCCACAACATCGCAACACTGGGATGGACGGTCAACGTCGTCATACGTCTCGTTGCCACCAGCTACAGAGTCGGGAACGGGTAAGCCTGTCCCGTATCGTCATTGACCACGTACCAAGGATGCGAACCGTCCGGGTCTGTCTGATTGTCTGGTTCCACTTTACAATCGTACGTCACGTGCCAATATGTCGAATGCCCGCTCGAGTTCCAACAAGCGAAAAATTCGACCTTTGATGCTTCACATGGGCATGGGTGCTGTTGTGAAAGCCTTCCTTCCATATCTGGCACAGTCGCTAGCAAGGCATCGACGGGTGTCATCCGTGGCACAAACAGCAATCCCCCAGGGTAGTACGTACAGCTTTCGACGCTTTTCTTCAGCGATTGAATCGAAGCGGGCTCGTGTGTGTTCGATGTTTTATCTGTGCGAAGCTTGCTCACAAGGTCGTTTCCGTTGGGCAACGGCGGAAACGGGTAGAGCTGACCCGTTGCATCATTCACTAGGTAGAGAAGAAACAGATCGTCGGGGTTCCTGCTGTCGGGTTGTGGTTCACAGATGTACGTAACTTGCCAAAACCTCGAATCTCCGTGCAAAGTCCAGGAAACGTTATATCGCACCTCTGTTGCTTGGTAGGGGTACTGTCGTTCCTGTAGAGAGTAATGGTCCTCAAGATCGCGTGAGGAGACGAGTAGAACATCGATATGCGTCATCCTTGGTGCGAAACGCAAGCTAGTCGGGGAGCCCGTAAAATCTTCTAGATACTTCTTCAGCGACTGACTTGAAGTAACCTTCTGCATGTTTGAGGTCATCGTCGGTCAAATGCTCCTGAAATTCTTTCATTAAGAGATCACGAACATATTTCTCGCGATGCCACTCCGTGTTCAGCTTCGGGTGATGGTAGCGAGTCATGTCGCGCCCCATTCCATCCCACTGATCGAAGTGGCAGAATTCGTGCAGGAACTCGTACAACGTCGGATTCTCGCCTAATACAATTTCACCTGTATGACCATCAAAGAAAGCTGCAACATCCTTCTTAGATTTCTCGCTGATTTCCTTGACCCTGGCGGGATCCACCACAATCTTCAGGTTAAACGTATTGCAATACTCCTGCAATTCCTTGATTTCTGCGGGACCGAGTTTCCTTCCTGATTTGGATGTGAACTTGACAATTTTGCCAATAAAAATCGGAAATCGCCGCCTAGCTGCCGCTCTCGCTTGTTTCCCTAGAGCAGCCAGGCCGCCGCAAGATCATCGACGTGACCGAGTGCCTTCCCCGCTCCGCCGAGAATAAGTTGCCACTTGAGATCCGTGTAGATTTCGTTGAGGAACTGACGTCGCAAGGCTGTCGCCTGAGCCCACGCCTTCCAATACGGCGTGCCGCTCGCATTTCGGGTATCGTGCGTCCCCAGTGTCCCCAGGTTGGTCGGCTTGCCGATCTCTTTGACAGCATGCAACGCCTGACGCAGCGCATCCGCTTGTTCTTGCGGCGTTAGATTGAGGTAGTTCCACTACTAGGGGACACGAAGTGGGACCCGCGCCAAGTTTATGAGTTGGCATCTGGAACCGTTTGATGGCGTACGCGAACGTTTAACTCCGATGCAACAGATGACGCCAGTGTCAGTAAGTTGATCGCAGAGCTTGGGGGAGGGAATCTGAAGATGACGTCAATGACAAGATCCTTATTCCTCGCAGGCGGATAATCTTCAAAAATCTGTCCGTTTTCAATAAATTCAAGGTACGAATTAAACTTGTCTTGAATCGCTAAAAGGTGTGCGGGTTCGTCGTCGTCCCAGTCCCATGAATCAAAAAGCGACAAGATCGCGCAATGTGAATTCTTCTCAATGCCAATCGCATCGATGACTTTAATGTTGTCAAGACCCATTCTTATGGTTTCCTTATTATATCTACCTTTGTGGGTGGAATGAGCGTCCCACCTGAATACGGCGGCTTGCCTTTGCCTACGACCATACCGCCGTGGGTTTCCAGTTCGGGATAGACAACTTTCTGATTAGGAGTGTGTGGTGCAGTGGGGGACGCCTTCCCGTCCGTAAGTCTAATTTCTCCCGTTTTTAAATCCTTTCCCATTGCGTCTACTCGTACCTTCTTTCCTGATGGACCACGCGATTTGAGGGTAATTTGTGGTTGCAGCTCGTTTTGCGCCTTTGGCAATTGGTTTTGAAGAAGCTCTCCCTCCCACGCATCGCCAGCGGCTTTATTGGCTTGCACATTCGATTTCGAGCCAAGAGTATCACTTCCGCTTTTCTTTGCAGCGGCATTCGTTGGATCACTCTTCGACTTGAACATCAGCGGCCCGCCGGTGCCGCCTACTTTGACATTTAATGCCGAGGTCACACTGCCGGCAAGCATCACGCCGTTTTCGACGTATCCCCTGGGCCGAACCATTCATGACGCAGGACATCGTTCTGGAGCGTCGCAATCTCGTTTGGTGTTGCGCCAGCCAACGCCATGTACTGATACTGTTGCTCACGCTGTGCTTTTGCCTGAGTGGCATTGCTACGCCAAAGTTCTGGAGGCTGCTCGGGTGGCGGCTTGATCGCTCCCGACTTGATTTTCGCTTCAAGCCAACGTCGGTAGCCCGGAGCCTTATTGATGGAGTTGATGACGAACCGCAGAATCTCAAAATCGCTCTTGGCACCGCTACGAATGCGTACAGAATTGTCCTCTCCCCAAGAGAGCGGTTGATCCCAGTTGTTCCAGGTTTTGCCGTCGTCAGCTAAACTTCCCCTGTTTGCCACGAAGTAGGCATACTGATTGGGGTGGAGTGCTTTCATGCGTTTGAGGATCTTGGCGAATCGCTCGGCATCGGCAGGAGCAGGCTGTTGTTTTTCCGTCGAGACGGGGGCGTGTTTGCCCTCAGTTGTCTGGGAGACAGAGGCCATCGAGGCAAATTCACCTCCGTGCGACGATCCTTTAGCAACGCGATTGTGGTCCGATTCGACGAACGGCGGACGTGGTCCGGTTCCCTTCGCGGTTTTTTGTTGCTCGGCCTGATAACGAGCAATCATCGCCCGAGCACGAGCGTGCTCGACACGTTGACAGTAACGGCGGCGGGTTGCTGGAGGAGTTGCCTGGACGGACCGCTGGTATGTCGTCGGCACGTTGTCGTCTGGTTTACTGAGCGGGTACCACTTGAGGTGTGGCTTTGGTGGCGGTGGATCTGGGGACCTGTGGTAGCGGGCGATCTCTGCCGTTCTTGGTGAATCTGCCAACAGACCGCAGGCGCGGTACCAGTTGTATCGGGCGATCGCCCAGTCGACGCGCGACCAGGCGCGTGGATCGTCTCCTTTTGCCTGCTCTCCGTGCTCTGCCTGATACCGCGCGGCGTCGATTCGTTGTGAGTAGCGATGCCGTTGAGCTGACGCGGCAGGCGGCTGGTATGTTGTCGCCACGTCGTCGTCTAGCTTGCTCAGCGGGTACCACTTGAGATGCGGTTTCGGTGGCGGCGGGTCTGCTGATCGCTCGTAAGTTGGTGGGACGGTGTTCTGTGGCGAATCACTCAGCTTGCCGCAGGCGCGGTACCAGTTGTACCGGGCGATGGCCCATTCGACGCGTGTCATGGGTGGTGCTGATCCGGCATGGCGTTTGGTTGAGGTCATTAAAGGGTGCCTCCGTTGGTGATCTGGTAGTCTGTTCAGGATTGATGAGTCAGCGAGCGATTGTGTCGCTGGGCCGCATTTGCGTTGGGTTGGGCTGATGGTGTTGTCGGAGCTGTTTCACTCTTGGAAGACACTGGTGGCTCCCGAAGTGATGGCTGGCTTTGCGCCTGGATGCTGACCATGCGGATCACCTTTTTGGGCTGACTGGCCTTTCGGATCCAACACGTCATCGCCGGGGCCGGGGATGGCGGCTCCGACGAGTTGGTAGAGGTCGCGTTTGCGGAACGACAAGCCGCGATCGAGTAGCGATGTCCAGGCCTGTAGCTGTTTGTCGATGTCGGCCTGTTCGGTCTGGATCACGAACCGCGGACGAAAACCGGGCTCGGACCAGAGTCCCTTTTGCACGTTGATCTGGATGATCGAGCCGAGCAGGTCGCTGGTCAGCGTTTCTTCCAGGTTGGCCGAGTCACTCTGCAGGATTTGCAGCAGTGTGTCGGCGTGCAGTTCGGCAACACCCGATCCCATGCCTGTCGCTTCTGATTCGGACGACAGCACCTGACCCAGGATGTACCGCTTGATGCGATGGCCGAAGTACTGCGTCAGCAACTGATGCAGCGTTTCGACTCCCTGGAAGCCGGGATCGATGATCTCGACGCCGTACTGGCCGGTATCGCCGACGGGGACGGGGACCAGCAGGATATGTTGCTCGCCGCTGTTGTAGCCCTCCGCCGCGGACTTCGCTTCGTCGTGAGCCTGCTGGTTTCCCTGCGGATACTTCCAGACCTGGATGCCACCCGCCATCCGTTCCAGAAACTCCATCAGGAACGCCATGGTCTCCTGTTTTTGAAACCATTCCCAGTAGATGACCGAGCGAATCCCGACGCCGTAGATCGATCCCGCTCGCACGCCGTCGGCATAGTCGGCGTCTTCGATGTGATGCTTGTGGATCAGCAGCAACCGTCGTTCGTTAGGAGACAGGAAGTAGCCCAGGCCATAGTCGGTCGGCTGCACCTTCCAGCGACCATTGATCACATCGCCCACGCTGTAGCGACTGCCCACACGGATACCGACCTGGCCTTCGTATTCACCCGGTTGCAGCGGTCGATCAGGGCGTTGTTGACGGAACACCAGCTTGTCACCGTTGAGCGGTTTCCAGCCCCAGTCATCCTGATGTCGCGGCGTTGGCATCCAGACCGACTTGTTGTTAACAATCTGAACTCCCCAGCGATGCTGGATGCCGTACTTGCCGTACCAGATCGCGTGCTGACAGTTACGCCGGTACTCGGTGAAGTGACTAATCCGCCGGCAGATCGCTTCCAGCAGCGAACAGAACTCACGCTGATCGGCCGACGAGCTGTTTTCAGGCTCAATATGCCAGTTCAGTAGTGCGACGGATCGCTGTCGTGAATCCAGGCATTCGCGGATGCCGACATCATTCCGCATGAAGCGGGCATTGGACCGATCATCAAGCAGTGCCTCGTCATAGTCGCGATAGACCGACGCGAGCGACGTGTACCGATTGAGGAAGGTGTCGACATGACTGACCGGATATTTGCCCCGGTTGGGAGCGGTCCAGTCGACTTGGCCTCCATCGCGTCGACGTTGGCCGTAGGTGACTCCAGACATCAGAGATTGATTGCGCACATCCATCGGGGCAGCCTCCAAAGACAAAAAAAGGCCGCAATCTCGTGATGAACGAGACTGCGGCCTGTTGGTTACAGTGCCACATCGGTGTCAGGCCCGACCTGACGAATCAGGTGGGCCGAGCGAGAGTATAGATCAACTCGTGTGACTCAAAGAAGCCCAGCTTTGGGAAAGTTTGCAAAACAATTGGCAGATTGTTGAGGCGTACTTGTCTACGACTCTGTATCGGTCATCGGTCGCATTTGATGTGCGAGGATGATGGCGTTTGGATGGGAATGCCAATCGGGATCGAGTGCCTCGTCGCGTTTTGGGGCCCTGACGTGGGAAAGGACAGCCAGACAGCAGCATCCATGAACGATATAGTTGGCCTGAGCCTCGGACACTCGCATGTCACCATTTGCCGGACTGCTCTCGTCCTGATTCTCATCGACGTAGGTATCGTCCTCCCAGAAACAGACCGGACAGATGTCCCAATCGCAGCGGCTATCGAGCGTCTTATGGCCGCAAATAAAACAAGTCCACTTGGCCACCTTGATTCACCTCGTCCTGGAAAGAAGTAAACGCTCACCCGCAGTTTACAACTTCTTCTTCGGCCTTCCCACGGCTTTCTTCGTCGCCTTGGCGGCGGGCGTGGCTTTGGCTTTTTTCTTGGCGGTGTCCCGGGCGGTCCGTTCCATGGTGGCGGCGTAGACCGATTTGCGGCCTTGCTGGAACGCGGTGAACTGAGCTTCCGACATCAGTTCGGCGTCTTTGCACATTTCCGTCACGATGTCGAACGCGGTCCACTGGCGTTGAGCCCAGTAGAGGACGATTTCGTCCATCTTCAGACGCTTCATGTCCAGGCAGACGGCGGTCAGCCGACCGGCCGCTTTGACCAGGGCCTCAGCGGTCGATTGCACCTCGGAAATCGTCCTGATTTCTAGTTTCTTGCCCATGTCTCACCTCGAAACAGCAGCTCGTGGAAAATTCTCCGCGGCTGGAACTGTATCCGCGTCAATTGTTTCCGTCTCCCTAGTGTAATTTCTCTGTTTGCGTCAGAATATTCTTAGTTTACACAGAGCGGAATGATGGGTATGCTTGGGGAACGCAACAAACAACGCCACACACAGAGGTGCCCAGCTGATGCCCACGCAAATAGAGCCTGTTTTTACGAACGAAAGTGGCATGACTACTGAGTCTCCCCTCGCCGCACTGAGGGCCGAGAACACGTCGCTGAAGCAGCAGGTCGCGCGTCTGCAGACGACGGTCGATCAGGTCAGCGGCGACGCCCGCGAATGGTGGTCGCTCGTCGAACTCAAGCGAAACATCGGTGACTGGCTGGCCGATCAGATCACATTCACGCATCACCGTTGCGAAAAGGAATCCCTGCTGGCGGCGTTCTCGGTGGACCAGGAGGCGGTGGTGCTCGACGTGGAAGACGATTGGATTCCGTCGCGGCTGCAAGTGCGTCGCATCGTGAACGGCGAGGACGTGATGCTGACCCTGAAGGCTCCGCGACGAGTGACCTATGAGATCGCCGATGTGGAGGTGGCATGTTAGACCCCTCGATCGACCGACCAGGCTCACCCGCTCAGGTAGCCGCTCGGCGTTAGGACGCGACTGCGTTGAGAGCAATCAACGTTTCAAACCGAATGACAAACTAAGGAGAATTCGAATGCTGGTTTTCAAACGACGACGAGGCGAATCAGTGCAGATCGGCGACAACATTCTGGTGCGCGTCGTGTCAGTGTCAAACGGCGGCGTGCGACTGGGGTTTGCCGCGCCGCCTGAGATAGAGGTTCATCGCAGCGAGGTTTACGACCGCATCCAGGCCGACAAAGCGCGCCCAAAGACGGCCGACGAGCTGCGCGCCGAGGCGGGATTGTGATCGACTTTCACTCAACATTCCTGCGTGGGCTGGCTTCCAGCCCGTCGCCCTCCCATTCGCAGCGATTTCCTTGAAAGTCGCGCACCACCGTCGGCAATTGCGGCCTCTTAGGAACTCGACTGGGAAGGGGGCTCATCACCGCGATGAAGAGGCCGGGGGGCTGACATCACCGCTCCGGAAAGCCAGATAGATCATCACACCTCGACCGGAGAACGCAGTGTCGCCGTGACTCGATCAGCGACGCTCACGGGAGTTCGACGAACAACTGTTTTGGTTCGCCAGGCATGACCACTTAAGGCAATCAATCCCACGCCAGCCAGCACGATCATCGAGTTACTCAGCGTCGATCCTGTTACCGCTTCACCCGCGACCAACCAGCCCAGCCACACGGCAACGACCGGAGTGATTAACGCGTAGGTACTCACCAGACGAGGTTCCGCGTTCTGGCTGAGCCAAACATAGGATGTCCCCGCCGCCACGGTTCCCACCAACGTGAGATACAGCAGAGCCAGCACCGACGCAGTCGTGATCTGATCCCAAGGGAAAGCCAAACTACCATCCCAGGCGGTGGTGGCTCCAATCATCACACCACCGACCAGCGACTGCACCGACGAGAACAGGAAGATCGAACCCCGCACCGAAGCCTGACGTTGAACCAGCGTCCCCATCGCCCAGACCGCAATCGATGAGAACAGCGCGATCCAGACCAGCAGATTTCGCATGTCCAGGTGTTCTGAGTGTGAACTGGTGAGCGCACCAACCCCGATCAGCGACAACACAATCCCGGCAACCTGGCCCCACTGAGGTGGCTTGCCGCGGAACAGTTGCCAGTCAAACAGAATGATCCAAGCGGGCAGCGATCCAATCACCACTGCCACCAAGCCTGTCGGGAGCGATGTCACGGAGTAACAGACCAAGGCGTTACCGAGACTCAATAAGAATCCACTGATGGCTGCCAATCGCAGATTGGCGGCGGTCAGCCAAGTTTCTTTTCGCATGCGGCTGATCATGGCCAACACCAGGCTGGCCATCACATAGCGCAGGGCCGTCACAACGAACGGCGGGATGGTCTCGATGGCATACTTGACTGCCAGAAACGTCGAACCCCAAATGATGCAAATACAACAGAAGTTGAATGCTATTTTCGAGTTGCGACTGCCGTCTAACATGATCCCCTGCGACTTCGTTCGAGCGTTCCGTCGACACCGCTCCACGACATGCAAAGCTGCATCTACCCCCATCTACAGCCAACATCGCGAAACCTTTCACGAGTTGTCGGCAGAGAGAGAGATGTCAGAGACAAGCGTCGAAGCCGCTCGGTTCACTCATTCGTGTGGTAGCCCAATGTAGAAGGCACACTCCGTGTGCCGTTGTCTTTCCAGTCGCGGGCAAGCGCACGGCACACGGAGTGTGCCTACTACGTTAAAGCGTCCTCGTTTGGCCACCATCGATATCGATGATCGCCCCCTGGCAATACGCCGCTCGGAATGACGCCAAAAACGCGACCGCATCACCGATCTCCGTCGGCGTTCCGAATCGAGCAATCTTCATCTCGCGAGCAAGATGTGCGGCAGCTTCCTCTTTCGTGATTCCTTGATCGCTAGCCGCCTTATCGATGCGAGTTTGCAGTCGATCTGTGGAAATGGCACCCGGGTTGATCGCGTTCACGCGAACACCATCGCTGATGCCTCGATCAGCCAGCACCTTGGTCAGATTTAGAACTGCGGCATTGACCGAGCCACCAATGGCAAATTCTGCCGATCCCGTGCGACCGCCAATACCAACGATGTTGACGATCGAACCCTGCGATTGCTGCAGATATGGCCACGCCGCCCGGCAACAGCGCATGGCTCCGAAGAACTTCAGCGCGAATCCATCGTCCCATTCGGCATCGGTCAGCTTTAGAAAGTCGCCACGCACGGTGGCTCCGGCGTTATTCACCAGCAGATCCAGTTGACCGAATTGCTTGGTCGTCGCAGCGAGCAGCGCTTCGGCCGCGTTGGGTTCTCGCAGATCGGCAATATGAACCAGACTCGGTGTCGGCAGGCTCTTGGCGAGATCCGCGAGTTGCTCACCGGATCGAGCGACCAACGTCAGCCGCATCCCTTCCGCAGCCAGCGATTGAGCAATCGCGCGGCCGATTCCACGACTGGCCCCGGTCACAATCCCCACTTTGCCAGCAAGCTGCAGATCCATCGTCGCCTCGTTCTCTTCGTAGGTTATGCTTCAGCATAACTCTTCTCACCGTCCGTTATGCTAAAGCATAACCTACAGTCACTTACCCCACTCCACCGCCAGTTGCACCAGCACATCAACCGCCGCTTGCATCTCTTCCAGGCAGGTCCATTCCAACGGCGAATGCGGGTTGTGTTCGCCCGTCGACAGGTTCGGCGTCGGCAATCCCTTCGCAGTCAGCATCGAGCCGTCCGTCCCGCCGCGGATGATAGTGAGCTTGGGAACGCGACCGAGTGACTTCATCGCATCGACCGCTTTCGAGATCGCTCGCGGTTCCGGCACCAGGCCTTCGCGCATGTTGCGGTATTGCGGACGAACCTCGACCAGGATCTCGGCCCGAGGATACTCCGCTCGCAGTGATGCGGCGATCGATTCCAGCAAGGCGGCTTGCGAAGTCAGTTTCTCGGTTTCGAAGTCGCGCAGGATCAGGCGGGCACTCGCTTCGGCCACGCCCCCTTCGATGTGGTACGGATGAATAAACCCGTCACGGCCATCGGTCATTTCGGGACTCAGCCCGGCAGTCGGCAGACGCGAGATGAACGTACTGAGGATGCGAACCGCATTGACCATTGCTCCTTTGCCAACAGACGGATGCGTGTTGATCCCTTTGACGGTGACCTTGGCTCCATCGGCCGAGAACGTTTCCGAATCGATCTCGTCACGTCCGCCCCCGTCGAGTGTATACGCGACATGAGCCCCCAGCTTCTTCAAATCCAGCTTGTCGGTGCCGCGTCCGATCTCTTCATCACAGGTGAAGCAGAGTCGCACCGGGCCGTGCTTCAGTTCCTTGGCGCGTCGCATCAACTCTGCCGCGGCTGACATGATGACGGCGACGCCCGACTTATCATCGGAACCCAGCAGCGTCGAACCATCCGTCGTGATGACTGTCTGGCCAATGCAGTTCTTCAGATCGGGATTCTCGCTGACTCGCAGCACCTTGCCATCCTTCGGCAAGACGATGTCGTTCCCCTGATAGTTCTCGTGCAGCAGCGGATTGACATCGATCGACGAGTACTCCGGTGACGTATCGACATGCGCGACATAAGCAATCGCCGGCACGGTTCCCGCCACGGTCGCAGGCACCGTGGCCATCACGATTCCAAACTCGTCGCACGTAATCTCGGTCAGCCCCAGCGACCGACATTCCTCGGCCAGCATGTGGCTGAGCGTCAGTTGCTTCGCGGTACTGGGATAAGTGGTACTCGTCTCATCCGCCTGAGTATCAATCTTCACGTAGCGCAGGAAACGAGAAAGCAAAGTTGTCATATCGGTGTCTCAATGAAGTTACAGCAGGAAGACAGTGACCATCGTATCGGCGATCCCCATCAGGCTCGCCCCGGCAATGATCCCTGCGCAGATCGGTTCGTGATTTTGCACCCACAGGTTGTTCGCAGCGTGCTCTTCTTTCACTCGACCCACACCCAATAGCCAGAACAAGAGCGCTCCGGTAAACATGCACAGCGATGACCGGAAGTCGATCACGAAGGCCAGGCCCATCGCCACGGGGGAGAGAGGAAATCGATTCTTCGTGGCGATCCGGGTGACTTCCAACGCCAAGGCGACGACCGAAGCAATGATCACGGCCATCTGGATTGAACCGGGCAACTTGTGCAGCCCTTCTTTCAGAACCTGCGCGACACCGACCCAGATCGTGACGGCGGGCATCGGGAATTGGTCGTTCTGCAGGTTGGCGATTGTCTCCGGATTGTTCGGGTCCAGTCCCTTGGTGAACAGCGCGAAGAACAGGAACGTGCTGGCAATTGCTCCGCTGAAGATGCCGATGATATGGCCGATCGCCTGCTGACGCGGTTTGGCACCCAGCATGTAACCAGGCTTGATATCCATCAGCAGGTTGGACGAATTGCTGACGACTTCGGCAGTGATCCCGGCCGTGGCCAGGTTCGACTTGATGTCGCCCGGGCGTATGATGCCGTAGAACAACTGAGTGATCTTGCTGGTGGCACCGACAGGCGTCGTGCTGGTCAGGGCCGTCGAATTGGCGGCGACCAGTGACAGAATAAACGTCAGCGGCAGTCCGATCAGCGAGGCCCAGATCGGCACATCGAAGAAGGCCAGACCCATCCAGGCGGTAATCAGACTCATGATGGGGATGCCAACGATCGAGATCCACAACGGAAACTCGATATTCTTGAGCACATCGTCGCCGGTGCGTTTCCCGGTCAGCCCCCGGAACGCACTCGTGATCACGTCGGGCTTGGAAAAGAACGAGACGAACGACGCCACGACCATCGCGGCAACGCCGGGCCACAAGGCCCAGATCGTGATTTGCCTCATTCCGTAAGTGATGCCGTCCGCCTTCGGTTTGATCTCACCGATTTCGATCATCCACGGGGCCAGGATCAGGTAGTTCAGGACGGCACCGATCAGGAGCGAAACTCCTGCTCGAATCCCCATCAACCCCCCTGCCCCAATCAAGGCGACATCTACCGTCGGTGAAACAGTCAGTTGACTCAGTTCGACGCCACGCAGTTTGGGAGCATTCGGACCCGTTAGTCCGAACAACTGAAACAGATCCTCGTGCAGATGCAGCACCTTATCTTTAGCAATACCCATTTTCATTTGGATCCACGTTTGGATCCCTTCAGACTGCAGGAACTTAATGAAGGCAGCCGTCCCCGCAGCAACACCCAGGATCTTCGCCTTCAGCAGTCCGACCGACGCATCCGACGAGTGCAGCGTATCCATCACCACCCCGGCCGCGCGGCCTTCGGGGAACGGATGCTGTTCGTCATTGATAAACCGCCGCTTCATTGGAAAGGCGAATAGCACCCCCAGGATCGACAGAGAAATGTTCCACAAGATGATCTGCCACCACGGAATCATCACCTTGTTGACGATCATGTAAGCGGTCAGCGATGAGATCAGCGGGGCGGTCATGTAGCCGGCCGATGTCGCGATCGATTGCATCGCGTTGTTCTCAAGGATCGTGAACTCTTTCATCCCGAGTTGCTGTAAGACCTTGAAGAAGGCAAACGCCAGGATGACCGAGGTGATCCCCACTCCCAGCGACCAGCCGGTCTTAGCACCGATATACAGGTTTGTGGCCGACAGCAGGCCGCCGAGGATGAAACCCATCAAGGCGGAGCGAATCGTTAACTGGGGCATGTTCCCGCGGTAAACATTCTCAAACCACCACTTGTCCTTTTGCTCGACTGTCCAATCGCGAATCTGGTCCTCAGATAACTGCTGAATCGTCATGAATGCCTTCCTGGGTGGCGGCGAAGTGCGGACAGGGCCGAAATGCGTTTGTACTCGACAACGACAGATAGACCAAGTGATGCGGAAAGGCGAAGGAAGGACTCCTCCCATAGCCAAGGTCACCAAGACCTTGGGCGAGCGTCATTGGACGCTGGTCGCACTTCGACTGCACCCAATCTCTTAGGCGAGATTGGCTGCGCAGAATCTGGCGGCCTCCTTTGTCCTACCGCGGCTTGGTATTTGCTGCTCGATAACCAACTGAATCGATCATCGTCGCGGTCGTGCCTCCAACCTGGAGCCGGTCGACAATATCCCGCAGACAGGATCTCTGGAAATGGACATCGAACCCTTCGAATTGGCACCTGGTTGCTGGATCCTGGCGATCGGAGTGGAATCGGCGGATCGAGGCGTGGAAGGCCTCATTGGCGGGACCACGACGCCGAAGAAATATCAGGCCGCCTGGTCGAGAGACGAAAAATGGGAAGACGGCAAGACGATGACGTTCACGATGATGGAAGATGCCGAAGCGTATCGGATTGCGAATCTTCAGCGACTGACGGACGCACCGCTGGAACAATAAGAGCGAACTGGGACTTGAGTCAGCCTTCCGTCGAGCCACCGCACGCCAAAGTTCCGCCCTTTGGAGTGCTCCGGCTCGACGCCCGCTTTTCCTCGGTTCCCGAAGAGCCTTTCTTCCTCTTTACCACCCGCCTAGAATCATGGCGTAGGGAAATCTGTCAGAGATCGAACCGGAGACCGTCGTGACCGACTATGTGGAACCGCTTGGCAAACGCATCCTGATCCGCAAGGACGAAGCGCGCCAGAAGACGCGTGGAGGCATTGTGTTGCCGGATCAGGCCGAGATTCCGACGATTACCGGTCGTGTTGTCGAAATCAGCGTGCAGATCGAACGTGATAGCGATTTTCCGGTCCGCAAGTACGACAAGGTGCTGTTCCATCCCAAGAATGCGATCCCCGTCGACTTCGAATCGGACAACCTGCTGTATGTTGTGCCGATCGAAGATGTCGTCGCCGTCTTTCGCCGTGCTGAAGCCCCCGTCACGAAGAAGCGCCGCCAGAAAAAAGAGACCGACACGGACGACGAACCCGCCGACGAATAGGGCGGTGGGTATCTTCACCGTAGGTTCTGCTTCAGCGCCTGATTCGGACACGACGTTCGCCCCGATCGCGTGGCGTTCATCCACTAGGGGTGTCTGTTGAAGCACAAGCTATGAGGCTCGCAGGTCGCGGTATCGGTATCGGCTAAAGTATCACCAAAGTGGCTAATTTCGTCTCGATTGGTGGTGATTTCGTCTGCGAAAAGCGATGTCTTGATGCCCGGAATCGCGAAAACAAATCAACTTCGCGCGTTGTTGATTGCTGCCGCCGAAGGGCCTTCGTTACGATTGAGTTGCGATATGGTTCCGGCAGGGTCGTTGATGGCCTTGCGGCTTCATGAAATCGCCGAATGTCACACTTCGCCAGAAGCATCGCTATGTCGGTCCTCGACCCTTCCCCCCAAATCAACGAAGGTCACCCGCTCGATGATAGCACGATGGAATTCCCCGTCATCGGGGTCGGCGCGTCCGCCGGGGGATTGGAAGCGTTTAGCGAACTGCTGCGAAGTCTTCCGCCGGCACCAGGTCTGGTATTCGTACTGATTCAGCACCTCGATCCGAATCATCCCAGCCTGCTCAGTGAGATCCTTGCGCGGGAAACATCTCTGAAAGTGGTGCAGGCGACGGAGGGGATGCCAGTTGAGCCTGATCATGTCTACGTCATCCCGCCCAATTGTGCGCTCACGATTTCCGACTACCAGTTGCACCTCAGCCCGCGCGGACTTTCCGATGGTCTGTTCATGCCGATCGATCTCTTCTTTCGATCGCTCGCTCAGCACTGCGGACGGATGGCGGTCGCAGTCGTTCTGTCGGGTGGCGGCACCGATGGAGCGTTGGGTCTGCAAGAAATCAAAGCCGTCGGCGGCGTGACGATTGTTCAGGACGAGCGGTCGGCGCGACATAGCGCCATGCCGCGCAGCGCCGACGCGACTGGCTGCGCGGATTTCGTATTGCCTCCCGATCAGATTGCGCGCGAGCTGATTCGTCTGAAAGATCATGGCGCGTTCCTGCCGATCAGCGATCGCGAGAGGGAACAGGAACAGGATGAGATCATCACCTTTCCAAAAATCTTTCACTTGCTGCGTCAACGGACCGGGGCCGATTTCACACATTATAAACGTCCCACGATCCGCCGTCGGATCGCCAGGCGAATGGCTCTGTGCGCGATCGATCGAATCGAAGACTACGTCACACTGTTGCAGCAACGCCCTGACGAGCAGTATGCGCTTTATCAGGATTTCTTGATCCGGGTGACCCGCTTCTTCCGCGATCCGACCACTTTCGACGTGCTGCAGTCGACGGTCTTTCCGAACCTGCTTCGCAACCGTTCGGTAGAGAACCCGATTCGGATCTGGGTGGCCGGGTGCTCCACAGGTGAAGAGGTCTATTCGATTGCCATCGCTTTGCTGGAAATCATGGGTGACATGATTAACACCATGCCAGTGAAAATCCTGGCGACGGACATCAACGAGGCCGCTTTAGAGAAAGCTCGAGCGGGAACTTACATCGACAACATCGCCCTCGATGTCTCGCCCGATCGCCTGCGGCGATTCTTCAACCAGACGAATTCGCACTACCAGATCAGTAAATCCGTGCGCGATCTGTGCGTCTTTTCGACTCACAATATCACCCGCGACACACCGTTTGCCGGTCTTGATCTGATCAGTTGCCGAAACCTGCTGATCTATCTTGACCTTCCCCTGCAGAAACGGGTGTTGCCTTATTTCCATTATGCCCTGAAACCGGGCGGCTACCTGATGTTGGGGACATCCGAAACAGTCGGATCGTCGGCCAACCTGTTTGAAGTGGTCGATAAAGAGAGCCGGGTTTATTGCAAGAAGTTTTCGTCGACACGCGTCCCGATTGAATTCCCGGTTTCGGATTGAACTCTCGTCCCCTCCGCTCATTCGGCGTCTCCCCTTGCGGAAACGAAGAAACCTGTGGAATTGCAGAGAGAGATCGATCAGTTGCTGCGCGGCTTCGCGCCCGCGGCCATCGTCGTCGATGAGAACTATGTCATTCAGTTTTCTCGTGGCAATACCGCTCCCTACTTGAATGCCCCCATCGGACAGCCTTCGCAGGATTTACTAAGGCTGTTGCGGACGGACTTGGTCGCCGAGTTGCGATCGCTCATCGAGAAGGCCAAGACCGACAGAATTCGAAGTCGAACCGAACAATTTCAAATTGAAGATGGCGGCGAACCGACGACAGTCTCGGTGGAAATCATGCCACTTTCGATCCGCAACTATCCACAGCTAATTCTGATCGTGTTCGAAGAAAAGGCGCCTGCAGCAATGTCGCCAACTTCAAACGGAATTCCGACCGACGATACCGAGGGTCAAACGGCAGAAATACGCCTCGCTTCATTGGAACGCGAGCTAAATTCCACGCGCGAGTATATGCAATCGATCCTCGAAGAGAATGAAGCCACCAATGAGGAATTGAAGGCCGCTAACGAAGAGATTCTTTCCAGCAACGAAGAACTGCAAAGTACAAACGAAGAATTGCAGACGGCCAAGGAGGAAATGCAGTCGACCAATGAGGAATTGGCGACCGTCAACGACGAACTGAAGCATCGCAATCGCGAATTGAACCAGTTGAACGACGACTTACTGAACCTGTTCGGCGGGCTGGACATTCCCGTCATCATGGTCAGCCGCGATCTGCGGATTCGCCGGTTCACTCCCCCGGCCGAAGCGCTGTTCAATCTGATCCCCAGCGATGTCGGCCGACGCATCAGCGACTTGCGGCCCAATATCGATATCCCTGATTTCCCCAAGCTGATTGCCGAGGTCATCGAGACTGTCCATACCGCCGAGTGCGATGTCCGCGATCACAAGGGACGCTGGTACTCGCTCCGCATACGACCCTACATCACGACCGAGAACAAGATCGACGGTGCCGCGCTGGCATTCATCGATATCGATACCTTGAAGCGGACGGCTGAAGATCTGGCGATTTCTCGAGACAATGCCGAAACGATTGTCGAAACCGTCTGGGAGCCGCTGGTCGTTCTCGACCAGAACCTGCGCGTGCAGCGCGCCAATGCCGCGTTCTATCGCGTCTTTCAGATTGATGCTGCCACCGTCGACGGACAAGCCTTCGCCGAGTTGGAAGGTGGTGCTTGGAATCACCCGACATTGCTTGCCAAGCTACGTCAGGTGATTCCTGACAATAGGCGTCTACCGGACTTCGAACTGGAAGCGGTATTTTCCAAGCTCGGCACTCGAACAGTGCTTCTGAATGCGCACCGCATCTTCTGGGAGGGAAGCGGAACGCAGATGATCCTGATGGCGATCGAAGACATCACGAATCGCAAACGAGATCAGGAGCAGGCGACGCTATTGGCCCGCGAACAGTCCGCACGAGCCGAGGCCGAAGCCCAGAACCGGCTGAAGGATGAATTCCTGGCCATGCTGGCGCACGAACTGCGGAACCCACTGGCCCCGATCCGCAATTCGTTCTACATCCTGCAACATCGCTTTAAGGGCGATCCGCTGGTTGACCAGGCCCTGGAAATGTCGGACCGACAGATCAGCCAGATGTCTCGATTACTCGATGATCTGCTGGACATCGCACGCATCAATCGCGGGAAAATCCAACTCCGCAAAGAGCTGCTGATTATTCAGGATGTCATCCGTCGCGCTGTCGAAAGCTCCCAATACTTGATCGAAAGCCGCGCTCATCAACTGGAAGTTTCGCTTCCAGACGAGCCGATCTACCTGGTCGCCGATCCCGCTCGACTGGAACAGGTCTTCTGTAACTTGTTGAACAACGCAGCGAAGTACACGGATACCGGAGGCCGGATTCAAATTGCGGCGGCGTCTGACGAGGGTTTCGTTTCCGTTAAGGTCAGCGACACGGGTGTTGGGATTTCGCCGGAATTGTTGCAGCGTGTCTTCGACCTGTTCACTCAAGCGGATCGCTCGATCGATCGTTCGCAAGGGGGATTGGGAATCGGGCTGTCACTGGTCAAGAATCTCGTCAACTTGCACTCCGGCACGGTCGAAGCGATCAGCGCAGGGGAAGGGACTGGAAGCACCTTCGTGGTGCGATTACCTCGAGTCGAGAGCGAAACCCGCAGCGATGCGTCGGCCACGGCACATGGCAAAAGCGAAGACCAGAAGAAGCAATCTAAAGCGGTGCTGGTTGTCGATGACAATCGCGATGCGGCCCTGACACTGTCAATGCTGCTCAACGCCGCAGGCCACGAAGTCGATGTGGCCTATGACGGTCAAGAGGCTTTGGCGATGGCCGCCGACAGACGGCCGGATCTGGTGCTGCTCGACATCGGTCTGCCTCACATGGACGGTTATGAAGTCGCCCGCCGGCTTCGGCAAGACCTGAAATTGACCGACATCATGATCGTCGCTGTGACAGGTTATGGGCAGGACGAAGATCGCCGCCGATCAGCCGAAGCCGGATTCGACCTGCATTACATCAAGCCGATCAATCCGCGCGATCTCGACGAGTTGATGAAGAAAGTGCCGTGACAAACGATTCCAGACGATGATCGCAGGCGCGGTGTTTCAATGTAGACGGCACACTCCGTGTGCCGCAATATTCGACCATGCCAGCGAGGGGGACTCCTGCCGAGTGATCGGTCTGCGATTTTACGCCCCCCTTCGAGCTTGCCTCGATGGATTCGGGCCTATGCACTACGCCACCAGTGAAAGACAATGCCTCATTTTTTGGGTGGTTCCGTCACCGTGATCGTCAACGGACGACTCGGAATGGAGACCAGCGTATTCGGCTTCTCCGGCTTAGAAGCGTCCTTATTGAAAGGGACCTGGCCCTGACCGAGGAGCACCAGCGTGTAGTCGGCTGGTTTCAGCCCCCCCTGCACATCGATCGTGATCGTGACTTCGGTTTGATCGGCGTTGATCGTGCCGTTGCCGAGTTGGAACCCGCCCGGAAAGTTGAGCGGCTGGTAGTTCACCGCGGTCTTGAAATCGGGCCAGTGTCGCACCAGTCGCAACTTCAGTTCCGCCTTCTTGCCGGATTCGACTTGGATTCGATCCGGCTCGATCGCCAGACTGAACGGTGTCTTTTCGCGGATCGCGAAGACATGCTCGCGAGTCTCCCGGCTGCCAACTTGATTATAGACGCGACAGAAGGCGCGGACTTCGCGTCGCAGAGTTGTATCGCCGACCTTGCCGGTCGCGAACAGTTTGACCGGTCCCGTCCACGGGGCCGCATTGTCATCCGCCCACAATACCAGCGTCCCGCGTGAATTGTTGGTGATCGTCAACGGACCCGCATGCAGTCCGGGGGGCAGTCCTTCTGCCGTAATCGTGACCGAATCGGTAAAGCCGTCTTTGGCATGCATCACAATATCCAGGTGCTCGGCTCCACCTTGCCAGATCGTGGTTCCGGCCATGTTGTTGGTCGACTGAATCGACGCCACAAAGAAGTCGGGCTGCGGCTTGCGGACGCTGAGCACATATTGATACCGGGCCCCGCCGTATCCGTAAGCCTCCTTGACCATGACGCGGTACTTCGTCTTGGGAGCCAGGTTGATCGAACCTGAGGGATCTCGCAGGTGACCATCGAACGAGGAGATGCGGTGACCAAAGTCGTCCAATGAACCGGCGATGTTCCCCTTCTCGTCCATCACAGTCAGCGCAGGATCGGCACGACCAGCGATGCGTTCGCAATACACATCGAATCCATAGGCCCCACCCTGGTCGTCGGTTTCGAACGTGTACCAGTCGACGTCGCGCGGCTTGTCAAAGCGAGCACTGACGACGGCGGGCAAGCTCAACGATTGCGCTTGCTCGCGCGTATCATTCGGTTCGCCCTCGATTGTCGTCGGCGTGTCGCTGACCAGCAGGATTTGAGGGTTCGCATTCAGCAGCGAGATCTGTTCGCCGACCAGCGTGCAGGTCGCCGCAGTCGGCAGCACCGAATGCTGTGACGCATGCTCGATAAATCGATACGCCCCCGTCGGCGTGATATTGTTCGAAGCAGTGACGGGCAGCTTCACCATGTCCAAGGTGAGATCACCCACGTTCCACGGTGACGGCTGCGAACCCGCCCCCAGGTTCTGACCGAGCACGGTGAGTTCGACAGTCTGTCCGGCCTGCACAGCTCGAGGAAATACATTCTCGATATGCGGCTTGTTCGTGACGATCAATCGATAGGGATAGCCACCTCGATAGGTCAGGTCGCGAACTTCAATCAGGTAATCGCCGTCCGCCGGAGCCAGAAAATCAAGCATCGGATCGCGACCATAGTAATCGCGGTTACTCTGCAGGGGCTGGCCGGTTGCCGAGAACAGCACCAGTTCCGGGTCCATCTCGGTGTCCAATCGAGCCGACTGGCAATCTATGACGACTCGTTGCCCCTGCTTCAATGGCAGTCGATACAGATCCTGGTTGTTGCCATCGGACTCGCCATTGATCGCATTATTCACTGCGATCGCCTGCGCCTTGTCGGCGGCATTGTTCGGTTCAACTTCGGTGACATCCTGCAGGCCGTGCGTGATCGAAAGCAGCCGCGGATTGGTCACACCAAATCGACCGACCGCACGCACGTCATAGGTCCCGGCAGGGATATCCGCGGGGACCGTGATCTTGAAGACCTTCTCTTTGACGAAGGTGGCTTTCAGTCCGGGATGATCGAACAGCAGCGAATCGACACCTTCGAGGTCGGCCCCGAGCATCGTAATTTCGACCTCTCCCGGGGCGTTGATCCCCAGGGGCGTGATGCGATGCAACTGCGGTGACGGCAAGTCGGCCAACGCGCCTGTGGACAAAAGCATCAACAAGCAAGCTGGCTGAATCAGGCGGAAAGTCATGGTGAGCAATCTCGGCGGGGAATCAATGAGGCATCCGTCGCAGGTGATGAAACATCGTACCAAATGATTTCGCAGTTGGAGATTGCGATCGAGAGAAAGAGATTTGAAACACAGAGGCACAGAGGACACGGAGAAACACAGTCCGAGAAGTAGTGAACCACGGAACACATGAAAAACACGGAATGAAGAAGATTTGGTACTGAATCTTGATCTGATCTCAATTTTCCGTGAGCTCTGTGCCTCTGTGTTTCAAACTCTTCCTTCCTGGTTTTCATTCCGTGTGTTCAGTGTATTCCGTGGTTCAATCCCCTTCTTGCATCAGAGTTCCGCCAACTGAATCAGCGTCTTCACATCATTGGGACCGCGGGTGGTGGCGTCGTGCCATTGCTGCAGCGGAACGCGTCGATTGGCGACGCGCTGCAGCCAGGCGTGATCGGTCTGAGCGAGTGCAGTGACCGCCATTTCGTAGTGGCGGCGATTCGCGTTGACCGAGCCGAAGACAACATCGTTTTCCAGGACCATCGACTTGTTGAGCGTGCCGAAGTCGGCCGAGATCGTTCGACCGCCGCTGGAGATTCCGGCGAGGCAGGTGATGGCCCCCGCAGGCGTGGTTGACAAGATGTCGAAGACCAGTTGCCCGATCCCCGTGCATTCGATCACGATGTCGGCCTTGCTCGCCAGTTCCTTGATGCCGGTCGAATGATAGTGAGCCCCCAGGTCAGCCACCAAACCCGGCTTGGGCCCGTCCGTGACAATGTCGAGGACATGCACTTCCAACTCACGCTGCCGCCCCAACATCGCGGCCAGCAGCCCAATCGGGCCGGCACCTGTGATCAGCACGACCTTTGGCTTCCAGACCGAACGAGCCCCGATGCGCTCGATGTGATCCCACGCTTTGGCAACGACACTGGTCGGTTCGATCAGCACCCCTTCAATCCCCAGCGAGGTCGGTGCCTTCACCAGAAAATGCGGGTCCGACCGATACCGCTCGCGACAAAAACCGTCGATCTCTTTAATCCCTCGCTCGGTGTACAGACCGTTGCGGCACATGTCCCATTCGCCGACAGCACAGTTCGCGCACGGAACAGGATCCGGGTGTCGCACGATCCCGGCGACGAAGTCACCCACCATCAGACCGCAATCCGCAGGAGCTTCCAGCACGCGACCAATCGACTCGTGCCCCAGCACCAGCCGATCACGGTTTGGCGGGGCCCAGCCGTATTCGCCAGCAATGATCTCCAGATCCGTCCCGCAAATGCCCACGGCCAGCGTCTGGACCAGCACGGAACCAGACTCTATGGCAGGCTCATCAATTTGCTCAACCCGAGCCGAATTCGCTTCACCCGGTCGCACCGTCAATGCATCCATGATTCACCTGTCGGTCCATTCGTAGGTTATGCTTCAGCATAACTCTTTCCTGCGGGAAGTCATGCCGGAAGATAACCTACCGAACTTGGCTGAGCGTTGTAGGATACACCGCAGAATTCCATGCTCCGGAACAGCGTGCGAGAAGCCGAACGATGTTTGAACAGCGAGTAGTACCGGCACCGATCACTTGGGAACGCGTTCGCAAGATGTTCAACGATCCGGTCCCACCAGTAACGGTTTGGGAACGGCAGTTTGACTATTCGGACGACGCCCTTCACCGGATCGCGAGAACTCGCTACGAGGACTTCGATTTCAATGATCTCCACTACTATTACTTGGACCTCGCTTATGTCGAATTACAGCCCGAAGTTTTCAACTATCTGTTTCCTGTCTGTCTGATGGACTGGCACGAATCGTTGATGAAAAATGTGGGCTGTACTCACGGTGATTCGGAATTTCACCTTGCACTACACCGTGGCGGGGCATTGAATCGCCTGGTGACCGCCGAACGTAAGGAAGCGATCTACGAATTCTTTCGCGATAGTTTCCTGATCCGATTGGATACACAACAAAAGCTCAGCCCTGACGACGAGTCCGAAATGCGCTATGACGACAGATGGCTGCTGCGTTTCAACTCGCTTGGAGTAACGCTGCCGCGGATTGATCTCTTGTGGAATCCGTGGTGGAGTTGCGACACAGTCGGGCGATCGATTGCCGTGCTCAAATTCTGCTCCACCCTCATGTATGTCGATTGGCTGAACATCCTCTATCTTCCGCGAGACGGTTCGATTCCAAAGTACAACTCCGTACCACCGCTGTGGCTAAACGACAGTGACATCTACGACAGCGGCTGGCTCGACGAGAACATCCAATTCTTGCGCGACACGCTCTCAGTGGATTTCATCCACGATCGCCTGAATGTTGCAGCCAACTGCATCACCGAACAAGACGATCTATCGTTGGTGGAGCGGCTGGTGGCTGATTGGCCTGGATGTCGTCAGCTTGTGGAAAGACGACTTCAAGAACTGCCTCGGTTCTTGAAGAGCGACAAGAACGGCGGTCTGGAATGGTCGAACTGACAGTCGGGAGCAGAGGAAACTCGCGGCGAGATGCCAGGACACCCTGGACTAATCCTCACAATCCGCATTCTGATCCTTGCGGTAAGCCGGTGCGTTCAAGAATCGATCGATCCGCTTGCACGGCATAAATTTTGGCTAAGAGTTAACCATAACTCGCGGGGAAAAGCGCCACGATTCCCGTGCGGCCAAGGTCTGCGAGACGACGGCAATCGAAGTCTCGCCATTGATGCAACTGCGCAAGGACTATCGTGAAATTCTCGAACTTGGATCCCCCTGTCAGGAAACGCTGGGAACTGATTCCGCGCGCTGAGAATTCAGTCGGCGAATTGGCAGCGATCCCGCTCGGTAAGTCTCCGTTCGAAGTGGGCCGAACCGGGCCTCGCGATCTGCTGATTCAGTGTCAGCACGTCTCCCGAAAACACGCCGAATTTCTGGTCTACGGTCGAGACCTCTATCTCGAGGATAACGGCAGCACGAACGGCACATTCATCAACGGCATTCGCATTCACGGTCGTCGGCAGCTTCACGCGGACGATATCGTTCAATTCGGCAGCTACGAATGGCGCGTCGCGCAGCATGTGGATGCATCACCGCTGGAAACGATGAACCTGCCGGGGAACTCGCTGTTTGCGAGTGCGATCGAGTTCAAGCAGTTGATGGTCGATCGGGCGATCACTCCGAACTACCAGCCAATCGTTAATGTGTCTTCAGGCACGACAATCGGCTACGAGGTGCTGGTCCGATCGGCTCGCGACGGCTTTCGCAGCGCGAACGAACTGTTCGGTGCCGCAACGCGTGCCGGCATGGAATGCGGACTGAGCGAACTGAGCCGCAGCGAAGGCATGCGGCATGGGCAATTTCTGCCGAACAACGCCGTGCGATTCTTGAATGCGCATCCTTCCGAAATTGTCAGCCCGAACTTGATCCGCACGCTGGAGCAACTGCGCGAAGAGAATACGCAGGTTCCCATTGTGCTGGAGATCCATGAAAGCTCGATCTGCAATCCCGCGGTCATCAAAGACTTTGCCAGGCAACTGCGTCAACTGGATATCGGGTTGGCCTACGATGACTTCGGCCAGGGTCCGTCGAAGATCCTGGAGCTCATCGATGCGCCATCCGATTTTTTGAAATTCGACATCGAAGTGATTCGCGGGATCGATCAAGCCCCCAGGGCGCGACAGCAGATGCTGCGATCCCTGGTGCAGATGGCTCGAGATATCGGCATCATGACTATCGCAGAAGGAGTGGAGACCCGCGACGAACGTGACGCCTGCCAGGAAATCGGCTTTGACCTGGTCCAAGGCTACTTCTTCGGTAAGCCGCAACCGATCGAATTGATCGTCGCCAACTTGGCCGAACTGAATTCATCGAGTCGTCGAGAGTCGCATTGGAGACGGCCGTTCAGTCGGTTCTCGTGAACAGTTGAGCAGTCTCTGAAATCCCCGCGGCAGTCAGCCAGGATGCTGCTACCGGTGCCAATTGCGGCGACTTTACGTGGTTAAGCATTAACCACAGAAGAGCTGACTGAGGATACGCCGATAGACAATGGCAATGGAATAACCACTTCTTGGCGGGAAGGAATCCCCATGTTAGTGCAATCGGACGCAACGATCGAGTTGAAGGACCGATGGACTCTGGCGTCCTCAACGGCTAGACGCCGGTTCCATGATATCGTTAGACAAGGCTGCGAGCCACCACGCTCCAGTCGCGAGCCTTACGCGGCTGTGATCCGGATCTGGTTGGGCCTGTGTCCAGAAGATCGGCAAGAAATGCTGGATTGGATGGAATCACGGTTGTCCGCACAGAACGAGATCTGAGCGACCCGTTCTCTGGCAACGGCCCCCGGGTCTGCCAGCAAAACGCCCGAACTGGCTTTTTGAAGATCAACCAAGCTCCGCTACAAACATTCTAATCCACCTCGACGCATCGTCCAAAGATCGGCACGCGAAATGCTAATTTGCCACAGCATCACCTGACGCTGTGCTAGCCCTGACCCCGAAACGGGAGCTGATCAAAATGGACGCTCGAGAATACATGCATGTGCTCCACGAAGATGCGGCCCTCATCCAGCTTTCGCACTATGACGAACTCGGCTATTGCGACGGGCGTGGCACGGGACTGATTATCGACGATGCGGAGCGCATTGCCGTGATGCTGGAACCATGCGGCAACCCGCTGGTCACTCAAATCGAAGTCGGGGCAATCGTCTCATTTGTCCGACACCCCGAAGCGCCGCCGAAAATCGTCGGTGCTCCGGCGTACATCGCGCGAAGCGTCACTGCGCAATTCTCGCGCGGGCTGCCCATGGGCATGCCGCAAATGCTGTAAACGATTTGCTTACTTCGTCGCCAGGGTGACTGCGCCGGCGACAATCAGCAGGCCACCCGCAGCAACGCGCCATGTCATCTGCTCGCCCAGACAGAGCCACGCGACTAGCAGCACGAACACGACGCTGAGCTTGTCGATCGGTGCGACCTGCGACGCCGGCCCCAACTGCAGTGCTCTGTAATAACAAAGCCACGACGCGCCGGTCGCCAGGCCCGACAACACCAGAAACAGCAGTCCGCGACTCGACAGACGATTCAATGGCTCCCACTCACTGCGCCACGAGACAATCGCCGCAGTCACAATCAGAATCACAATCGTGCGAATCAACGTCGCCAGATTCGAATTGATCTGCGTCACGCCAACCTTGCCCAGGATCGCCGTCAAGCCCGCGAAAAACGCCGAACCCAGCGCGAACACCAACCAGCTTTGTTGCATCGTATAGCCTCTTCGTTTAACCGCACGGGCAACGCCCTGCGCGTATCTGCGTTGACGGCACTCACATCATCCGACGCGCGGAGCGATACGGCGATGCCCACGCGGTCAAGTGAGGCAACTATCGCTACAGCGTCGTCCCTTCGCTGGCACTATTCGGTTGATCGGGATCAAGGACAGGCGACTTCGGTTCCACCCTTGGCTTCGGCGACCACTGCAAATCGATCGATTGATTGAGCGGGAAGTCCTTCGGATCGAGTTCCCGCGTCTTCGGCTCCGACTTGCGAGGCCCCTTTGCGATCATGCGAGTATTGCGAATCTGTCGCGACCAGGCTTCGGCTTGATCACCAAAGACGCGCTTCAACTCGGCTTCGGCGGTTTCGCGTTCCGGTCCTTGTGGAAGGCGTCGCCAAATTGCGCGGGCCGCGTCGAACAGATCGGTGTCGGTCGGGTTCTGCAGCAACCCTTCCATGATGACCGTCCATGCGGCCTGAGTCTTCCCCTCTGCCAGGCGATAGTCAGCCAGCCGCAGCCAGATCGCCGTTAACGACGGATCTGCCTCCACCGCCAACTTGAGCAACGCCTCGCGTTCTTGAGGTGCCACTCGCTGGTCGCGATCGGCCAGATACCACAGGTAACGTCCGTTCATGATCGGATGCGTCGCCAGCCAGATGGCAGGCAAGATCAACACGTGCGATGCGACAAACGCGGCTCGCACGATCAGGAATCGCGAGACCGGTCCGCAACAACTCCAGGCGGTCACTCCCCCATAGGCCAGACCTGTAAAGTGAGCGGTATTGGCCACCCGAATGGGGGCCAGTTCCAGAGCATTGAAGGGGATTCCCAACAGAATGAACCCCAGCGAAAACAGAATCACTTCCTGCGGCAGATCGTCCGTTCGAGGATCCTGCGGCTGCAAGACCATCAATGCCCCCAGCATGGCACAAATCGCTCCCGAAAACCCGACAGCCGCATTGCCGCTGATGGTCTCTGCCACCATCGGGATCAGGATCGCCGGCCCTAAAAACAGAGCGTAGCGCAGGCTGCCCCAGCGATGTTCCAGGCGCCGGCCCAGCATCCAAGCGGCCGAGCAGTTCAACAACAGATGGACCAGGTCGCCGTGATGAAAAGCACTGACCGGCATCCGCCACCACTCGCCTGCCCACAGATCAAACGGGCCTTTCAACTGCCGATGAACCATATCGGGTGCGTCATCGTAACTGGTAATTTCCAGACTGACCGCGGCCCCCCACTGCCGCTGCGCATCGCCATAGCGCATCCCTTCAAATGATCGAGTCGCACAGATCACCCACATCGCGGTGCAGATAATCAGGCACTCAGCCGTCACAGGGGCTCGACGAAACGGACTCACTCAACGATTCCTGGGTAACCAGACAAGAATTTGAAACACAGAGGCACAGAGAAATCGGCAGAAGACGAATTGAGCGCACAAAAGGACATCATGAAACAACGAAGTGTATTTACATTCTCCGTGTTTCTCTGTGCCTCTGTGTTTCAAATCTCTTCTTGCTTCTCCACCAGACACTTAGACGACGAACACAGGTGAACATCTCAGACTCTGACACAAAGCAGGATTTCAGTCTCTTCATTTCGTACGTTCAGTGTATTCCGTGATTCCATCCCCGTCTTCATGCTACCAAAAGAATCACCCCGCGCTTCGCTGGAAGCGCGGGGTGCTGCGTCGTGAACGCTCAGACTAACTACTCAAGGATCTGCTTGGTTTCGGCGGAAACCTTGGCGATCGCGTCCTTGGTCAGGTCGCCCTTGTTGAAGGCTTCGCTAACCTTGACGGTTCCTTCGACCCACATCATCACGGTGACGTCGGCCTTTTCGTTGATCTTGTAACCTTTAGGACCGGCGACACCGTCGAAGGTGGTCAGCGGCAACTGCTGGATCTTCATCTTCTCGGCGGTTTTCGTCAGCGAAGGAGCGGCCTTGGCTGGATCATTGGACAGCAGAACGACAAAACCAGCCATCTTCTGGTCACGATTCTTAGCGACGATTCCGTCCAGTTCTTTTGTCAGAGCAGCAACTTCGTCGGTCATTTCCTTCGCGAAAATGGTCACGACTGGCTGATTGCCATATCGGCAGCGGTAGCACAGTTCATCGCCGTCCTTAGCTGGACCAGTGATGTCTTTTACGTTGAAGGCCGGAACCTTCGCACCCTTTTCCAATCCCGACTGAACCTTTTCTGCGGCGACGGCCAGGCCGACTGACGCAACAACCAGCATGACACACGCCATCAGGGTCTTCTTCATCGAGGCTCTCTCCTTGGAACTAACGATCCGGCGGCATCCACACGACGGCAGGGACGCCCATTCTTCCTGACACTATAGCCACCCAATCCATCCCGGCAAGGACTATCCCCTGTCCGACGCCGTTTTGCGAGACGTGGAAACCTGAAGAAACTGGCAAGTTTTTCATCGAAGTGTCAGCCAGTTCACCGATGAAATCGCTCACCTAATGAAGAAGAACAAGCTCTTTCTCTCCAGGTGAGCCGTGCTGCGTGAGCACGCGGATAACTGCATTCGTTGGATACGTTCAGTGGAAGATGGGGACATGCTGATGCTGAGCGTCGCAGGAATTCAAGGCGAAGTTATCCGCGTGCTCACGCAGCGCGGCTCACCTGGACGCAATCACTGCGTCACCTTCAGCAAATAAACAAAGTGCGGACCACCGGCGTCGTTCGCATCTTGCACGGTGATGTAGTACGAACCCGACTTCGCCAGCGTCACTTCCAACTTCGCGTCGCGACCATCGTTGTCGTCGACTCCGACCACAACCTGCCCGGTACCGTCATACAGCGTCAGGAACGGGTCCATCGATGAACCGGCCTGCTGAGCCACCACGCTGATCATCAGCTTCTGCCCCGCTTCCCCTTTGATCTCAAACACGTCGACATTGCGTTGATCATGGATCGTGCCGACGAGTGTCTTGCCGATGCTGATCTGTTGAGAGGTCTTGAACCCGTCGTTCGGTTCTTTCTCCTGAATCAGTTCGTCGGCCTTAGCGATGATGATTTCATACGGAACACTCACCCCCTCGGCATTCACCGCGATCAGCGACAATCGACCCGACGGAGTCTCCGCGGGTAACGTGAATTTGAGTTCCGCCTGAGTCTCCCCGACTCGCTTGGCCTCATAGTTCTGTGGAACAGCAGCCTTCCCCTTCGACACGATCTCAGCCTTCAAGTCGCCCGAACCAACTTTGACTTCGGTGATCTGATCCAGCAAGTGCCCCCGCAGAGTCAGCTTGACGGGAACACCAGTCTCAATCGCCAGCGGGATCGCCACGATGATCTTCGGCAGCTTATCCGGCTTCGCCTCCTGAGCGCTACTGAATCCCGCCACCGCCAATGACAGACAGAAGATCAGGCCGCACGCCAAGCTTCGGCGACGACGCGGCCCAACCGGCACTGGAGTTCTCGATTCGTAGCTTCGGTAACTTCGCATGATTTCTCGGCCCTATTCGATCGGCTGGCGGTGATTTCCGTGAGCCGACTAACAAACAACAACGTTCTTTAAGTAGCCTTCTCGTTCCGCGAGAAGTAGGCCAACAGCGAATCCGAGAATATTGCCGCATCGGCACGGCCATCACGTCGTCACATTGATCGGCTTAATTCTCGCGGAACGAGAAGGCTACTTAAAGACAGCAAATCGCTCACGCAGCATACGAACTCTGCCATCCACATCCAGAATCATGCCCGCAGTCGCGAGCAGGAAGCAACGTACATCACTATCTTATGGCGGTCAAAGGACTCGAGTCTCAAGGAATCTCCCTTAAAGGACCGGACAGTGACCAGGCTGCGACTGGAGATTAAACCGCTGATCGACAGCGCCGAACGTCTGCGCGCCGAGATCCTGCGCCAACTACCGACTCATCAAGGCCTCCCCGCGTTGGCAGAACGCGTCGCCAACGCCGCGCGAGAAGCCGAAACAGTCTCACGAGACCTCAACAAACCCTTCGGCCTGCATCGGCTCCCCGTCGTCTTTCTGGCCGTGGCCCTGGTGCTGTTCGTCGGCTGGGTGTACATGCACTTTTGGGGCGTCTCAGTGCTGACGATCGCCCTACCCGACCGAGACGCTCAAGAACTGCGCACGAAAGTCTCGCGCGCTCATCGGCTGCTCTTCAAACCCGTGATCGTACGTGGATCGCGCGAAGCCGCGGAAATGGTCGCCGAGGGCAAGGTCGATCTGGCCTTCGTGCAGGGTGGTCTGCCAATGTCAGCCGACCTGCCTCGCCTGGAAACGCAACAACCAGAGATCGTATTGTGGTTCGTGCGAAGCGGAAAACCATTCGCTGACGTGAAACGCGTGCTGACATCACTGTCGGGCGAAGGGAGCCATTCGGTCGCCCAAGCGTTCATGAAGGCTTGGAAACAGGACTCGCACATTGAATATGTTCACGATTGGAAGGGACTCTCGGACGAGGAACCCTATACGATCCCCGATGACATCGATGCCGTCTTCGTCGTGAAAGACCCCGCCGACGAACGAACCCTGCGGGCGAGTGAACGCTTGGCCAAAGGTGGCTTCGTGATGGGCTCGCCCGATCTGGGTGCCCGAGCAACTCAGTTGGATTACCTGAAGCCGACGACTATCCCCGCCGGCTACCTACTCAGTATTCCCTCGTTCCCGCCGGAAGCAGTTCCGACGTACAGCGTGGCCACCTACCTGGTCGCTCGCCCGAACCTGACCCCTCGCTTACTTGCGGTCGCCAGCATCCTGATCGAAGGTCGCCCGCCGTCGATCACGACCGGCAGCTTCGATGGCACAATCAGCGAAACCAGCGAGATCTTCCAGGGCGTCGAAGCCCTGATGGGCATCCTCATCAACATCGTACTGGCCTTCCTGGCCCTGCTGGGAATCGAGATGCTGACCTACCGCAAGCGCTTCCACGAACTGAACTCGCTGATCAGCTTGATCAGTATGCATCAAAGCTCGAAAGACGTCCTGGGCGTGACCGACCCCGAACGCCGCCGAGACAACTTGCTCTACCTGAGCCTCTGCAGCGACCTCCTCGGCCTGGTCAGCTCCGTCAGTGGCTACTACACCCAGGAAAACTCCTCGCTGCTGTTCAACAACCTCCCCGAAATCATTCACCAGCGCTGCGATGGCATGAAGATCAACATCCAACTCAAGATCCTGCACGCGACGATTGACGCGCCGTCGTTAGAAAAGCCTGAAAGCAGTTCGGTAGTCAGGGACGGCCGATAATAGCCCACCACTTCCAGTGGTGGGTGCGCACATTGCGAATTGCGAAAGTCCCGCAAGGGACGACAGAACAATCATGTCGAGCGATAACATAGGATGCCCACATTGGCGAAATACAATCGCGCCGGCTCCTCACTTATTCAATTCGCAGTCGTCGCAACCTCCTGCCTCATCAGGCAGCCATTCAATTTCGAGCTTCCTCTTTTCCGCGACGTCAATCAGCCAGTCGAACATACCAAAGTAAGGTTCGTAGCCGGTTCGCTCGAAGTGACGCTGACCACTGTAAATCAGGGGACACCGGAACGGCCCCGAGGTCCGCAAGCAAACCTTGACTTGAACGACAGACCCCTCGGGCAGGGCTTCAACTCGCTGCATCGCCTTCGCAAATCCCTCGACACCTTCACCGACCTCTTCGTCGTTCACAGTATATCGAGCCGACGTTTCCAGCTTACGATCTCGCCCCTGACCAGCGTTGTAGCCAGTCCAGGCCAGCTTCAGAGCGGTCGGTTTCGGCGTTTGATCGTGGTAAATGATCCGTCCGAACGAAGCGATCCTGGACGCGTAGCGGTCTCCTCCGGACCAGTTGAGGACTGTTCCCCCGTCTGTTCCTCCCCGCTTGGAACCAGCGATCACTTCGCCAGTCTTTGAAATAATCTTATCGATCAATTCCTTTTGGCGATCGGCGAAAGGAACGAGATGGCTGAGCTTTTCATTACGGCGACGAAGTTCGTCACGACTGAAGCGCTCTGTGGCATATCGACCAGCCAAGCTGTAGTGAGGCACCTGAACCTTCCATCCGGGCTCTAATTTTTCGATCTGAGAGATGATTTGATCGATTCCCTGATCTCCGCGCCCCGCATAACGGCCATTGACCAGATACAAGACTTCGCCGTGAGGTGTCCCCGGTCCATGGAAGTTCTTCCAGTCGATGCTCAGCACTTTGAGCTGGGCATCGGTTCGGTCCTTTAAATGCGGAACCAGCACCGCCGGCGCGACCAGGGACGCCGTCAAATTGCAACGACGCAAATGACTCCCCAGCGCAACAGGCCACTCCCCGTACACTCGATTGGCGTACTTGCGTTGCGCTTCACCATCGCGCAGCTCGTCATCATCGGCTTTCAGTCGGACGAGAACCCGAGACCCTTCCGGAAGCTTTTGCAGGTGCAGATCCAGGTTGAATCGATCAAGGACGACGGCATTCGACGTGATCACGTGGCGATTTCGATATTCTATTTTCAGATCGATCTCCCAATCCAGTACGCTGGCGAATGTCTGATCCGCGGGTGGAGATTCAGCAAAGACCTGGGTTGGAAATTCACCACCCTTAGCAGACCCCTTACCCCCGATTGAAGGGCCAGGGTAGTCGCTGGACAACGTCAACTTCCGTTCTGCGACGATCTCAAGCAGCTCTTTCCAGAGATCCGGATGCAGATGCTTCGGCAGGCATGCCGGTTCGCGGCCACTGCAGGCACCGCAACGAGCATAATTCGGCCCCCACACGATCGACGTCCCCGCCGGCAACTTTGCCACCTGGCCGAGGATCTCTTGAAAGGCCTCGCGACCACTGCCGATAGCACGACCATCGTAGTAAAAGTTGGCAACAGTCGGTCGCTCACCCGGAGCAAACGGCGTCACCAGAGTGACGCCACGCTTCTCTTGCGCGATCGCTCGCCCATCAGAAACGATGTGACCGCAAAGTATTCCGACCAACAGAACCACCGTGATGCGCATGTCGGTGTACTCCTGATCCGAAATGAAGTGTGGCAGCAGCCCGATCAATGGTATCGCGAATGAGATAGTCTGCCACACGCAATCCTTTTTCTTTGCTTCTCCGCGGCTTCGCGTGAAACCTCCTCTTGTTTTCTGGGATCCCAACGAAGCTCCGTTTGTTCTTCCATATCAATTCCGCCACAATAATTCGGACTGCCGCTGACTCTGCATCGTCTGGAGATTCGTGATGTTCTTGCCGCTGAATATTAGTTCTGTCTGGATGAGGGCGATTGCATTGCTTCTGCTCTCAACGTCCGCGGTATTCGCGGCGGAACCCGATCGTGCCGCACCAGCGAAGCCCGTCAGCTTTGATCGTGACATCCGGCCGATTCTTTCCGACAACTGCTTTGTCTGTCATGGGCCCGACGAAGCGGATCGGCAGGCAGGTCTCCGGCTCGACCTGCGAGCGGAGGCTGTGAAACCCGCCGAGTCCGGAAAGGTCGCGATTGTTCCCGGGAAGCCCGATGCCAGCGAATTGATGCGACGAGTCATCAGCACCGACGACAGCGATCGGATGCCACCTCTCAAAGGGAAGCACAAGCCACTGACGGCCGTTCAGACCGAGCTGCTGAAGCGGTGGATCGCCAGCGGGGCCGAATACACCTCGCACTGGGCATTTTCTGCCCCCGTGTTGCCGGCCGCTCCGAAGATCGATGCCTCGAAGTTTCGCATTACGAACGATATCGATCGCTTCGTCGCCGCGAAGCTGATGGACAACAAGCTGTCGCAGTCACCTGAGGCGGACAGGATCACGCTGCTGCGTCGGTTGCATCTCGATCTGATCGGCCTGCCACCAACCATTGCCGAGGTCGACGCGTTCCTCGCCGACAACTCCGCCAACGCCTACGAAAAGCAGGTCGAGCGGCTGTTGAAGTCGCCGCACTACGGCGAGCGCTGGGGTCGGCATTGGCTCGACGCTGCTCGCTATGCCGATTCGGATGGGTTCGAAAAAGATAAGTCGCGACAGATCTCGTTCTATCGAGATTACGTTATCAACTCGCTGAATCGAGACCTCCCTTACAACCAGTTTGTCATCGAGCAATTCGCGGGAGACCTGCTGCCGAATGCGACTCAGGATCAAATCGTCGCGACGGGCTTCCTGCGAAATTCGATGCTCAACGAAGAAGGGGGCGTCGATCCCGAGCAGTTTCGGATGGACGCGATGTTCGATCGGATCGACGCCGTCGGCAAGACGTTCCTCGGCCTGACGATCCAGTGTGCGCAGTGTCACACGCACAAGTACGACCCGATCACGCATGAAGAATACTATCGCCTGTTCGCGTTCCTTAATAACGATCACGAATCGCAACGCGTCGTCTATGCGACTGACGAACAAGCGAGACGGTTTGAGCTGCGTCAGAAAATTAATGACCTTGAGAGCGACTTGAAGCGGCAGGCCGTCGACTGGCGCGAGCGGATGGCCGCCTGGGAAGACAGCATCGCCAACGACCAGCCCGAATGGATCCCGCTGCAACTGGAGAATACGGGCGACAACGGCCAGCGATACATCGACATGGGCGACCATTCAATCCTGGCTCAGGGCTACGCCCCCACCAAGTACACGACCAGCCTGCGAGGCACCACCGAGGTCCAGAACATCACCGCGTTTCGCCTCGAACTGCTGAACGACGCCAACCTTCCCTGCAACGGCCCCGGGCGATCGTTCATGGGAACATGTGCATTAACCGAGTTTTCTGCGGAAGCGGAGCCGGTCGTCAAAACAGAAGGTGGCCCTAAAAAGGAAAAACTCAAGATCACCGCGGTCTCGGCAGACTACTCCAATCCCGAACGTGATCTGGAACCCAACTTCTACGATAAGACCGACAAGAAGCGAGTCACCGGCCCGATCGAATACGCGATCGATGGCAAGGACGAGACCGCTTGGGGAATCGACCAGGGCCCCGACCGACGCAATCAGCCTCGCAACGCCGTCTTCGTCACTGAACAGCCGTTCGGCCAACCGGGCGGGACGCTGCTGAACATCAACTTGAAACAAATGCACGGGGGTTGGAACAGCGATGACAACATGAACAACAACCTGGGTCGCTTTCGCTTGTCGGTCACGACCGCGGCGAATCCTCAGGCCGATCCGGTCCCCAGACAAATCCGCGACATCTTGAACATCCCGCGCGACCAACGCTCGCCCAATCAAGTCGCCACAGTCTTCTCCTACTGGCGAACAACTGTCCCCGAGTGGAAGGCGATCAACGATCAGATCGAAGCCCTTGTATAGACTGGAGACATAGGTAACAGGTGTTCGGAGACATGGGTGACACCGTCGGGCTATCGTTTGGCATTTCGAAAGCGGAGGCCATGCGATGTCCTGGAAGGTGGAAACAAACGTAGTCGTTCGTCGTGAGTTTGTCGAGTTGTGTCGTGTCAAGGGTGCGAACGTCGCAGAGGTCTGCCGACGATTCGGTGTGTCTCGGAAGACCGGCTACTAATGGCTGAGTCGCTACGAGGAGTCGGGTGCTGCTGGTTTGGAGGATCAATCTCGTCGTCCCCATCATTGTCCCTCTCAAACGGGAGCGGTGGTGCAGTCTCGGGTGATCAAGTTGCGTGAGGCGCATCCGGCGTGGGGCGGTCGGAAACTGCGTCGTCGCTTGCAAGATCAGCGGATTGGTCGGTTCGTCATTGAGCTCCAATCGCATGATGATGGCCACTCGAATTGTGGCAGAGACTTCGACGATATCGAAAGCACAAAGAACACAGCTTGTCCCTGAGCGGCCAAGCAGTGGCACGACACCTCGACGTCCGAGGGTCACGCAATGCCTCCCGGCCGACAGCAGATGATTCATCACATTTCGGCGACGTTAATCGTCTGAGTTTCGCAGCCAATACCCGCATCGTAAATGCGAATGGTGGCCTCGATACCTGCCACAGCGAGAGACGTCCCATCCGGTGAGAATTTCAAATCCAACACTACAGCGGGGTTCTCGATTTCAAGCTTCACCGCTTGCTTTTCGAGATCCCACAGAATGATTCGTGAACTACCTCGTTCGACCCAGGCCGCCAGAATGCCCTGACGATTCACCGCCAGACTCGCCACGCCATTCGACATGGCAGTGCCGTGAGAACCACAATAAGTACTTGTTTCCCCTGAAGGACCAGAGCGCATCCCACCTGACAGTGGCGTCCCGCGAACGGAAAACCCACTGTGTCTAACCCGTGTTTCAACGCGACATGGAAGTGCGACCGCACTGGAAATCCGCAATTGTCCTTCTCCGCAGACGCTCAGAATGCGATTTTCACGATCAACGAACGACGCCGCTGGCAAGTAACCATGTCCGCGAATTTCATCGACCAGGACACCTGTCGTTACTTCCCAGACTTGAACGGATCCATCAGTCAGCGCGCCAAGCAGAAAATCGCCGTCGGGCGAGAACTGCACCTTGCCAACCCGACCGGGTGGCATGGACAGTTGCTTGACGACATCGCTCTTGGGATTCCAGAGGTAAACGTGCTCTCCTGTGTCTGCTAGCGTCACACACGCCACCATTCCTCCATCATGATCAATCGCGGTCATTCCGAAAAAGCAGCCCGCAATCAGGCGCAGCGGCTTTGCGGCAGAAGCCTCCACATCAATCCACAGGACTTCGCCTGCGGACGTCACCACGGCCACCTTCTCTGCATTGCCAGAGACCGAAGCGTGCAGCACAGATTTCTGCAGGCATGTCGCCCACAGCGGCACCTGCTGTTCCCCGTTGCTCACTCGATAAAACGACAGTGATCGATAGGCGCCGATTCCAACTCGCGACTGCACGAATAGTGTTTCACCATCATTGGACCATTCCACACCGTTCACAGTGACAGAGACGGTGGGCTGAGGAGACTTGTTGATCCTCGTTAGAGGCACGCGACTGGTGCTGGCCAGTGACGACACTTCGTCATCTTCGAAAGAGATCCCAATCATCAAGGCGACCGCCATGACGATCACACAGTTCAGCAGATCGCGCAACACGATCATGTTGACAGCCCTCAGAACGGGATCACGAAATGTGACTACGAATTGTTAGAGCGCATCGCACCTAACTGTGGCGTCCCGCGAGCGAAAACCCACTGTGTCTAACCCATGTTTCAACGCGACACGGAAGTGCGACCCGCACTAGTCGTAAGAGATAGTCGCAGCAGCACGCGGGTTCTTTCACGTCTTTCTGAAAAATCTTCCGAATCTCGCCGAATGGTCAATCGTGCCCCACAACCAAACGCAACAACTCCCACGTGATCCTCGCTGCGTCAGCACGCGGCGGGGTGGCTGGAGTCGACCACGAAGACGCCCGCAAGCAATTCCACTTGCCGCCACGAACAGTGCGAGGCAAGATTGGCTCGATCGCAATTCGGCGGTCTAACACCTGTTCTGCTGCAAAGGGATCGCGTGAAGCTTGTCGCACTTGCCGTCATCGTGATTCTTGTGGTCGCCGCTTGGGTATCAATTGCCAGGCAGAAGGGGCCCCGCTCTGACGCCGCCACATCTGATCCTGAGGCACTCGATCCACTGATCGAAGCCGCCCAGCGCAAGTTCGCACTAATTGTCCTCCGTCGCGCACCAGCTCAGTTGCAGCCGGATGCAATGGAAGCCACTGCACAGTCGGCATGGAGCGAACGATTCGGCGCGAATGAAGATGGCAAGTCCTACGTCGAGCGTTGCGTACCTGGCTTCATGTGCGTTCTACAGGCCCGTGGCAACGCCTTCACTGTGATCTGCACGAAAAAAGGTGGTCGAACACTGGAGCGGCCCATGGTCTTCCGCCCGGAGTCGGCGGTTGGACTGTGGAGCGACTACACGCACGACATCTCCGTCGGTGTCGCCTACAACTATGACACCGACCCCGCCCGGCTCGCGGCGTTTGTCTCCACACTCACCGCCGCCTTGTGCGATGATCAGTCCATCGCCATTTATCATCCAGCCAGCCACCGGCTCTGGAAGCTGGATGAATCCGTCCGCACAATGCTTGCAGACGGCTCCCTGGCGTTCTTCGATGCGACGGTAGGCGAAGCCCCATAATCATGCGGTTCACCTGAGGCCTCTTCCTTCACGAAGAACGATGATGCGCCGGGTGCCACGATCTTGGAGTCTGCGACAAGGTCGTGCTGCATCAGGCCGGGGTAGCATGGCATTTCAACTCTTCTCTATTCTCTACTCACTCCGATAAACTCTCTCGCGGCCCGCCGCGGCAGGGTGGCCGTGGGTTGGAGCGTTTCGCGAAACCCCGGCTTCTTCACGTTGCACTTGCGATCAAAGTCGATCGACCATCGCGTCGACATCCATATCGAGTGTTGGCCGATAGGTGCAACTTCCACTCTTCATCGGCAAGGGAGTTGTCCCTAAGATCAAAATTGCGGTGCTGGAATTTCACCGGTGACCCCGCCGCCGAAATCTCGTAAGGCGGCGAGTCGCTTTTGGAGCGATCAGATGAGATTAACGCAGCACATCGGCGGAGTTCGACCGGCATATCCATGGCAGACGGTCGCTCGGCTGGCATTGCGGACCGAAATTCTCCCCATCTGGTCGACCTTCGGCAGTCCTTCTATAAACCGAAGCACCACGTTGCGAGCTATCAATCGCGGTAGCGAACCGTACCCAATCTTAGACAATGTTACCGGACTGTCTCATTGCGCTCTTGTTATTGGCTGAGCTGTCTTCATCCTTCGCGGATGTGTTTCTGATCGCCGAGCCCTTTCCGGGCGAGGGTCATCTAGGAGTGTGGTTGTATGTCTGACATCGTCTCTCCTCCATCTCAGAACCCTGTTTGCCGACGGCCCCTCTGGGAGAAGATGATTGTCTGGGGCGGAATTCTAGTGCTGTTGGGAGTGTTGCTACTGGAATGGCGAATGCGAGAAGGATATAGCGCGACGCTAAAGGATCTGGAAGAAACGTTTAACCGCTCGCAATCGATAGCGATCGCCGAACTGCCCCAGCACATTCATGGCTTTGCCTTTCGAACAGAAGGAAAGAAGGCGAATACCCGTGTGATTGAACTCACATGGACCAGCCTGTTCAAACAATACAAACTCGGCCTTCCCGTCTCACAGGCCGAGACGCTGACAACGGTCGACCCCGCCGACGAGTTCGTGCAACAGATCGCCGAATCACGCGACATCAAGCAGACGACGGTCGAACCGCCTAAAGTCGATCCAGCCGTTACGGAAGTCGCACAAAACGCCTCCGTACCACAATCGCCACCGCAAGCAGATCAGCCATCGACGAAACCCAGCCCCACTGAACCGCAGCCAACCGTCCAGACGACAGCGCCAGCTCCTTTGCGATTCGGCGATCAGACATTCTCTGGCAAGCTACCAGAAGGCTATGAAGGTATCGCGGCCATCAGGTGGGAAGAGAAAAGAGGCCGGAATGACGCACGAGGGTGGTTGACACGAGAGTTGATCCGACAGGCAGTGCTCATTGCGGCGGAAGAGGAGTTGGGACTGACGACACTGGACCCGTCCATTGGCGAGGCGATCCCGGTTGGAGATGGGCCAAATGGTCCACTCATTGTCCACTTCGCAGGAACAAATCCCGATACGTCGCGGCACGTGGACAATAGGATTCTGCGGCTATATCGCTTCACAATCACTCTGCATCACGATAGCCCCAAGGGATATCGCCGATGGCAGGCCCCCGAGTGGGATCTTCCCATCGGCTATTCTCTTGAGTCGCTCGTCAAAGACGTAGAAGCCAGTTCTCGCAAAGAGTTTGTCGACGGACTGACGAGTATTGGTTTCGAGAAGGCCTCGAAAAAAGACGTCACAGAGTCCCCGGACATACCCGAGAATCATCTGGACTTCGTGAGTCAGTATGCGCTGGTACGGGCTCTGCATTCGCAACTTCGCAGTCAGGAAGAAACACCAGAGGTTGTAGGGCGGCTTGTCTGTGCCTACGCAAACCTGGGAAACCTGATCGATTTTCATTGGAGCCCCGCGGCGAAGGCCTATAAAGCGCGATCAATGATTTATGCGCAGCGTCTGGTTTCCAAATATGGATCAACACAATTTGCGTTAGCTCATCAAGCGTACGCTCAGGCACTCGCTGGCCGCCACGGCGTAGCGCTGGAGACTGCGAAATCCGCAAAGGCGGCGACGGGACCGGACGCGCCCGAATGGTTGGATCTCATCGAAGCCTACTGCGCGTATGAGCCTCAGACCATCGAGGTCGTCAAGGGACGATATACGGAACTTTCCGACTATCTGAATATGCGAATGGCCGACCTGACCGGAGATCCAGAAGGTTCGCTTGAGGCGATCAGTCGAATGCTGCAGTCCAATCGTTCCTGTACGAGAGCGGTGGAATCGATGAGTGAGATGCAAGAGCTTGGCGTTCGACGCACTGCAGTCGAAGGGGCAGCCATGCAGCAATGGAGTGAAATTTACCGTCAATTGGCTCGCATTCCGAATCTGCCCATCGAAGTGAAGAATGTGATGATGGATTATGCCAAGGCCCGCCGGCCTGGAAACGATATCGCCATGCGAGCACAACTGATCGCCAAGCTGAATCAGTCAACGGGAGTCAAAAATCACAGCGGACCATCCTGGTCGGCATTAGGAAGCCTGGTTTGGGATACATCCCACGTCCACATCTGGCGACTATTGGAGTTAGAGTCCAACGCATTGGCTGTTTCGCGCGACTCCACTCTGGAACTGTTTCGGCCGCTGTTTGTCGGACACCGCCATGAGAAATGGCTGGAGAGTTTCTGCGATGACCGTGCGAAAGGATTAAAGTCGTTCGTGGACTATCAGAAGGACCTTTTCCTGGATGACATCAACGTGAATATGTTGCCAGTCCAACAGAAATTTACTGCCGCACTGCAGATTCCAAACGCAAACACATTCAGCACACGTCTACGGGATAACATCGATCCGATCTTTGAAGATTCCATGCGGCAGGTCATGGGGCATCAGTTGCCGCTTTTTGCGCTCGACTCAATCAGTCCCAGGTGGCCGATGGGGATCGTCGCCAAGATCGCGACCGAGGTGATGCCGCAAGTCCAGCGTTGGGAAGCATCGCACGGTGACTCGCCAGCAATCCTGATGGCACTCGCGAAACAATACTATCTCGTGGGAGAAAAAGAGGCCTCGCAACGCTGTGCCGAGAAACTGATCGGCATTAAACCTTCGCATATGGCCTACAAGATCCTGGCCGTCATCGACAAAGAGAAGGGCGACCGAGCCAAATGGCGTGAAACTCTCGAACGTTCCCTGGAGTTACCCAGTCGCGGGCTCGAATCTGCAAGAACTCATTGCGATCTGGCCGAAGACTCCTGCGACCAAGGCGACTGGGAAGCGGCAAGACCGCATGCTCTTGCCGCGGCAGAATCGTATTCGGAATGGGGGCTGAAATCCGCGGTTCGAGCATTGGAAGGATTGGAGGAATGGGAGCTCGCGGAACAATACGTCCGCGCTTGTTCCGAACGTTACGACGTTTCCTGCGGCAGTTGGTACTTCTGGTGTTATCGCACTGGACATGGCGACATCGAGAAGGCCAAAGAGTTCGCCAAACTGCAATGGAATTCTCCTACATTTTCGAAAAGCAATCGGAAGGACGTCGTTGCTGACAGCCTGATCGACGGCGATCTAGTCGCCGCACGACAATCTCTGCAAGGCGGTTACAAAACCGACACAAGTTTCACGGCGCTGACGGCCATCCTGGCGGATGAAGAAGGGCTAGTCGATGTGCGCGATCAGGCATTTCGAGACATCGAGCCCACTGCGAAACTAGAATATGGATTCGCCGAGCTGACGAACCTTTGCCGCGGAGTCCTGAGTGACAAAGAGGAATGCCGCTGGAATAAGAATGCTTTTAATCTGTTGGTCATCAGCGAAAACCCATACTTCACCCCACATCTGTATATGGCGGCTGGCCGATTCCTGGCGAATCACGGCCAACTCGAACTGGCCGATGAATACTTGAATACCGCGGCGAACTACCCAGAACGCGACTGGGTTTCCACCATCGCGATTGCCACACTGCGAAAGCACAACCTGACGATTCGTCCTCACAGTAAGCAGCGTCTGCCCGAACCGCTCAACACCGTGTACCCTTTCGTCGTTCAATTTAAAAAGGCATTTGGTAACGGTCAGTTCGATGAGGCTGAACGAGTGGCTGCGAAGGCCCTGGAACTACGTTCCGACTATGTCCCAGCCTTGGTCATGCGTGGTACTGCACGAGAATGCAAAGAACAGTATGCCGAAGCCCTGGCCGACTTCGAGCAGGCGCTGCAGCTTGACCCAAATTACCCGCATGCCCACCTGAAACTGGCCTGGCTGCTTGCCACCTGCCCCAAGGACGAACTGCGCGACGGAAAGCGAGCCCTTGCTCACGCCGAAACGGCACTCCGTCTCCGTCAGTTCGAAGCATCGATCAACGCTGCAACCCTCGCTGTCGCCTACGCCGAGTGTGGCGACTTCGAAAAAGCCATTGAATCTCATAACCGTTCAGGTCGACTACATGCCGGGTTGAATTGGCGGGTCGATCCGATCAATAGCTACAAAGAGAATAAGCCACATCGATTAACATTCTTCGCCTCCACGAGATCAACTTGGAAACAGTGAAGGAACGTATCGGATGATCCAATCAGATGTTGTCGGGATGGCTTAATCCATCAAGTTAGAGATCGCTGTCAACCCCTCAGCATGCATCCGAACCGGACCTGCCCCCTAAGCAGATGCCTGTGCTGGCGGCGGCTTTGGGCCGCCAGTGGCTTCGCGGTGTGGAGAACAGTTGCAACTGCTCGTGAATGCTGCTGGACAAGCTTAACGACGGGGTGACCAATGGCCGCCGCATGACTGTGGATCGAACGACCGGTCAGGTACTGGAAACGGGGATCCCGCCGCGAAAGATCGTGTTCAGTCCCCTGGTCTGGCTGGGCGAGGTCAAACCACAGCGTCTTGAACCGGCCGGAAAGTGGGAAGATCACACCAGCCCGTTTTCGCCCGACGATTTGAAAGATCTGGTTCAGTTTAATCACAATCGGATGTGGCGACCCGACCAACCCACCGGTGACTCGGACCTGATGCTGGTGAATCTGCGAACAAAAGAAATCCGGCGGGCGCCGTTTCCATTCGGCGCAGCACTTTCCGGGTGCTTCTCGCCAGACCACTCCCGGATCTACGTCGCCGGCCTCGACCTGGCCTCCGCCAACCTCGCACTGTTTTCGATCCAACTGATCTCGGGCGAATGCCGGCGCATCGGCGATGAGGTCTTAAACCACGGCAACTGGTTGTATCCTGTGGTCTCCCCTTCCGGGGATCTTCTGGCTGCCGCTCAGCTTGGGGTCGGCGAAGGGATGAAGTCGCAGATCCACGTCATCGACTTGAAGTCGGGACAATCCAGACCCGTCGGTCCGTCAATGAATCAGGCGATGTTGAACTGGCATCCACAGGGAGATTCATTGATCTGCATGGTCCGCGAACCGGTGCCGAACGACTCCGAAATTCCATTCCTCTGCAAGATCACGTTGGACGGCAAAATCACCAAACTCTGTCGCGGTCGATTTCCCGAATGTTGCCTCAAGAGGAGCGGATCCTGTTTGAAGACGACGAGGACGAGGCGCGTCCGTTCAAGACCTGTGACTTGGACGGAAAAGACATCCAGGTGTTCGGCAACGGCTTCAAAGGCTTCGGCTTTGCGTCCGCATCGCCCGACGGACGGCTGATCATGGTCAAGTTCTCCAAGACTGCCGCGCCACAGCCGTGCCTGATCGACATGAAATCATACGAGGTCAAGCCATTGAAACTCGGCCCGGGAATGTGGTCTCGCCCCAAATGGCGATGAAATCAAATGTCGAATTGGAGACAACGGCAGGGTGCCCAGGCCCTGGGATTCGGTGGACCTCAATGGCACAACCGATCACTCGACTGGAATGCTCGTCAAATTCCATCTTCGTGCTCTTCGTGTCCTTCGTGGTAACTCTCTGCCGCTCTCAACACACCAACACTCTAAACCGACAGCGACTGCGGACCAAGTTGATCGGCATTCTTTCACCACGAAGGACACGAAGAGCACGAAGGAATCAGAAGGGGTTCCAACTGATGGAATGCAATTTCATGACGACTTGGCTCATAGGCAGATTCCAGCAACCCCGGACCCGGGATTCGGTGGACCTCAATGGCACAACCGATCACTCGACCGGGAAGCTCTCAAATTCCACCTTCGTGCTCTTCGTGTCCTTCGTGGTCACTCTCGACCGGGGAAGAGGACGTGATTTATTGATCTGTCACAAAACACCCACTTTTTGAGGGAAACTGCCAAAAACGGGCCTATTTTGTCACCCAATGTCAAAAATTGTCCTGAGGTGTCAAAATCTGTCAGTCCGCGCCAGTGACTTCACCTCCTCACCCGATCAGGGTGATTCCGTCCAGGTCGAGACTTTTCGCTGACGATTTGCAAAATATCGACAACTCCATCTAGCTCGACTCACGCGAGGTATGGATAACCAATATCTAGCAGATGGTACGAATGACTCTGTGGACCGTAACAAACGGCCACACCTGTTGACCGCTGAAATCAGGGGTCAACGCGTGTGGCCGTTTTTCGTTGGAGGCAGATCAATGCGTCAGATTCAGCTCCGTCATTCTCAATGTCCGGCTCGATATCTAGATGCCAAAATCGAAGACACCCCCAAAAACCTGCCATGGACTGACAAACTCTGCCATTTCGTAAGGTTCGAGACAACAGGATAGCTTGGTGTACTGTCGCTAATCTCGCCAAGAGATTGGGCAAGGTCGATGTGCGAATAATCTCAAATGACGTTCACCCAAGGTCTTGGCGACCTTGGCTACAAGAAGCCCGCCAGGCGGGATTGCTCTTTCACAATTAAATACCAATCGTCAGCGAACCTTGGAGTGCGGTGGCTCGACACCGCTTTGGCTCCAATCGCCAGACACCTCACGTCACCAGCCGACTTCCGACCCCCTTCGAGCTTGTCTCGATGGAGACGGGCTTGTGCACTACGTCACCACCCGCCCGCCTGAATAGTGCAGAGGCCTCCTTCCACCGAGATGAACTCGGTGGGGGGTGTTATGGAATTGCTCCGAGATCCTATTCGCCGAAAGGAGGTTGTGTTATGCAGCCTTCCACCAGCAGACTGTTCGCTCCTCCATTGCGTCTTCGCGCCTTTGCGACTCTGCGTTGAAAACCCCTCCACGCAAACACGACTTCCAATGTCGCACTTTGATTTCGCCCTTGCCCTCTCTCCTTCGCGACTCCGCGGCTTCGCGTGAAAATCGCCTTTTGGGGAAAGTCGATGTGCGAATAACTTCAACTGACACTCGCCCAAGGTCTTGGCGACCTTGGCTACAAGAACAGGCAATAATTCCTCTGGCGGCACGGCAACGATAGTATTTCGTCATGACTTCGACAATTTACCTCGACAGCAATGCCACCACGCCACCTCTGCCCGAGGTGATCGACGAGGTGGCGCGGGTGATGCGAGATTGTTATGGCAATCCTGGCAGTCGGCATCGGGCCGGGCGGAAGGCTCGGCAGGTGCTGGAGGAGTGTCGAGAGAACATCGCCGCCTGGTTGGGGGCTTCGCCGACCGAGCTGATTTTTACGAGTGGCGGGACCGAGGCCAATAATCTGGCCATTCGGGGGTTTGCTCAGGGGACGCCGGGAACAATTGTCATTTCGCCGGGCGAACATCCGTCGGTTTTGGAAACCTGTCGCGGGTTGGTTCGCGAAGGTTACGCGCTGCACCAGTTGCGAGTCGACTCGGCGGGGCGGCTGATTCCGGAAGAGTTGCCGGCCAACACGCGGCTGGTCGCCGTGATTCTGGCTCACAACGAAACGGGAGTGATCCAGGACGTCGCCCCGCTGGCCGAGCAATGTCGAGTCCGCGGGATCCCCCTGCATCTGGATGGGGTCCAGGCCGTGGGCAAGATTCCCGTCGATTTTCGCGGCCTGGGTGCGACCTCGCTCAGTTTTGGGGCTCACAAGTTTCACGGACCACGCGGAGTTGGCGGATTACTGGTCACTGAAAACGCGACATTGTCGCCACTTCTCAAAGGAGGCCATCAGGAAGCCGAACGCCGAGCCGGAACGGAACCGGTGGCGCTGATCGCGGGAATGGCTGTCGCCTTGCAGGCCTGGCAAGCCGCACAGGTCGAGCGATCGTCGCAAGTTCAACAGCGACGGGATCTTTTGCAAGGACTGCTCCTCGAACGCTGTGCGCCGGCCGTGGTGAATGCCGTGGAAGCGACCCGGCTGGCGAATACGCTCAACATCTCGTTTCCCGGAGTCGACGGCGAGGCGCTGCTGGTGGCGCTCGACTTGGAAGGCGTTGCCTGTTCGCTGGGAACGACTTGCGCGAGCGGCTCGTCGGAACCTGCAGCCATTCTGGTCGCGATGAGGCTTTCGGCCGATTTGTATCGGTCCGCCGTCCGATTTTCGCTGAGTTTCCTGAATTCCCAGGCAGAAATCGAAATCGCCGCCGAAAGAATTTCGCGTGTGGTGGCGGCGCTTCGCAAACGAAGGTGATCGGGATATCATCCGGCCTGTCCGGTGATCGTCCCAGAGGATCGAACGCCGGTCCGATCCCGCTGCCGCGGGCATCGCTCTCAAGGAGGAAACCTCCGCAAACGGACACTTGCGAACTCGACTCATGAAGGTCGGTTCTCGATGTTCGAGGCGTTGGTGGCTCGCACTCAGTCCCTGATCGCGACAGCGGAAGTCTTCGTTCCGCTCTCCGAACAGGCGTTTGCTTGCGCCGCGCTCTCGCGTCTGGGAACTCGACGCGTCTCCAGCCTGGGTAGCCTGACCTACCTTTCGGGACCCGAAGGGATCGGCAAGTCATTTCTGGCTCGGCATACGATCCGGGAAATCCGCCGACAGCACCCGAAGCTCGTTTCCATTGTTGCCACCGCCGCCGAGTTGGAAGAGTTGCTGACGGCCGCCGATCAGCAGCAGGGGCTGGCCGAAGTACTCGAAGCGTTCGTTCGATTGCAGGTTCTGGTCTGCGAAGATCTTCACTCGCTGGAAGCCAGCACCGCATCCCACGATCTGCTCCTGGAACTGATCAATGTGTTGATCCACAACGGCACGCACGTGTTGATCACCAGTCGCAAGTTGCCGGGTGAAGTTCGCGGATTATCGCCACGCTGGATCAGCAGATGCCACGGCGGCCTTTGCACGACGCTGCCAATGATGGGTCGTCAGAGTCGCGTCGAGTTCTTATCGCGACTGGCCGAAGTGAAGCAACTTCCGCTCGCCAAACCGGTCGGGCCGACGATGGACTGGCTCGCGGATCGCTGGCCTGTGTCCCCGCGAGAACTGTCGATCATCATCTCGCGACTGGTGGAAAACTGTCAGCGACGACCGTCACTGGTCGACATCCCGTTTCTCGAGCGATGGTTCTCGGAACATCAGCGGGCCGAGGTCTTGTCACTAGATACGATCGCCGCGGCAGTGGCCAGCGAGTTTGGGATCCAGCCGGCCGACCTGCGTTCGCGATCGCGTCAAACAGGCCTGATCGTGCCGCGACAGTGTGCGATGTTTTTGGCTCGTGAGCTGACCGGACGACCGCTGGAATCGATCGGGGACTACTTCGGCAAGCGAACTCATACGACCGTCTCGCATTGCCTAAGTCGCCTGAAAGAACTGCTGCCACAAGCACCGACGCTGCGTCAACAAGTCCAACGACTTCGCAAAAGAATCGCTGAGTCTCGACGGGAAGACTGTGCATAACCTGTGTGCGAAAAGTGGCATTGTCGACAACCAGACCCACCCTGGAATCAGCACTGATCACAACCGCCCGACTTCATCGTCAACACCCCACACGTTACCACGACGCAGTCATCAACTGATCAACAACAGCGGTTTGTGGAGAGTGATCGCAAACCTGAATCGTTGCTGCCACTTGCGACTTATCCACATTCGACAATCCACAATTTTCGGGCCTCTCTAATAACACTGCTGCTAAAAATTCTTTGTATGAAGAAGGAAGACCAAGAGAAGACCCCGATGAAGAAAAGACGCCTTGGAACCTGAAAAACGATTGACCGAGGGCGTCACAGAATGGTTGGAGTTTTCTATCTGAGATCGTCAGCGAATGGAATGCGGTCACGCAGAGTTAATGGATCGCGTTGACCCGTCAGGCCAGCCAGAAAACGATGGATTGGCTATGCGATCCGCAACCGGGATTCGCGCGTTTGACCAGTTTGTCTATACCTCCGTTTGGGGCGTGCAAACAAACTTGTTGTGGAAGAGCCAGGGGGCTGACGCCGCCCCGCTCAGGAAAGCGTTCGGGTCGTTACGTGATTGCTGGAATCCCTCTTCGTCGTGTTCCCTGGATGCTGGTGCTGTGCATGGCAGCTCTGGTGGCACTTGGCTTGTCGGGGATTCAGCGAGCGGACTATTTCAATGACGGACCGGATCTGTTTTCCAAGCAGGTGACCTGGGTTTTGTTGGCTTTACCGGCCCTGATCGCAGCGATGTGCGTCCCCTATCGATACTGGAAGCCAGTCAGCTACGTGCTGTTCGGCTTGTCATTGCCGCTATTGATCATCGTGCTGTTCATGAGTCGCCGCGGGGGAGCACGTTGTTGGATCCCTTTGGGCTTTTTCGACCTTCAGCCTTCTGAGATCGTGAAGCTGACATTCATCATGGCACTCGCTCAGTACCTGATGTACCGCGAAAACCACCGACGCTTGCTGGGTCTGTTCGCTCCATTTCTGATCACGGGAATCCCCCTGGTATTGATCCTGATCGAACCCGATCTGGGATCGGCAATGCTGTTCGTTCCTGTTTTGTTTGCGATGTTGTTCGCCGCCGGAGCCAGGCCGCGACATCTGATTTGCGTGTTGCTGTTGGGGATGGCACTTTGTCCGCTGTTCTGGACGAAGATGAATGCCGAGCAGAAGTCACGGATTGTCGCGTTGTTCACTCAGGTGGATGGCGGGCCGAATCCGAACGGAGACCGGTGGCATCAGCATCAATCGAAGCTGGTGATCTCGCTGGGCGGAGTCTGGGGGAGTGAATCCTCAGGCCGGTTACTCGACGATGATGCTTATCGTTTGTTTGCGGCTCAGACCGACTTTGTGTTCTGCATGATCGCCGAACGCTGGGGTCTGATCGGTGGCATCACCACGCTGGCGATCTATCTGATCTTGTTCGCGCAAGGATTGAGGATTGCCGGGGCGACTCGCGAACCTTTTGGCCGACTGGTTGCTGTGGGCATTGTGGCATTGCTCGCGACGCAGACTGTGATCAACACGGGCATGACGGTGGGACTGCTTCCCGTAGTGGGAATTACCCTGCCCTTGATGAGCTACGGGGGATCAAGTCTGCTGATGACAGCCATAGCCCTGGGTCTGCTGATCAACATCGGCATGCACCCCGGCTACGAGATGACACCCGATCCGTTCCGGTTCGAACGTGCCTGATCTAACGTCGCCTTGGCAAGAGGGGTGGCGATTCTCTATTCTCCCGGCGACTGCATCGTTGCGCTTGATTCCGGAGAGTCCTGTGTCTGAAGCCACTTCTGAACAAATTCCGCTAACCGAGTTTTCCCGAAAGCAACGCCGTGTGCTGGGCGTACTATTGGAGAAGGCATTCACGGTCCCGGACCAGTATCCGATGACGTTGAAGGCGATCACGACCGGATGCAATCAGAAGAACAACCGCGATCCGGTCTCCAACTACACCGAAGACGATGTGCTCGACACATTGCAGCAATTGCAGAAAATTGGCTTTATCGGCTGCCTGCACACAGAATCGGGCCGCACGGAACGCTACCGACATTACATGCGGCATAAGACCAAGCTGACCGAGCCGCAGCTTGCGATCATCACAGAGTTGTTGCTGCGAGGTCGCCAACAGTTGGGCGAACTTCGCACTCGAGCCAGTCGCATGGTGGCGATTGATTCTCAGGAAGCCTTGCGGACAGCACTGCAGGGATTGCTTGAACTCGACATCATCCAGTCGAACGGCAGTCTGGATCGACGCGGGATCGATGTCGATCACAATCTGTATGCGACCGGCGAGAACCACGACCAGATGACGATGCTGGCGGATGAACCTGACGAACCTGCCCCTGTCGCTCGTGCAGCGGTTGCCAGTCCCGTGTACCAGCAACCCCGTTCGGCACCGGATTCCGGCTCATCAGAACGCGTGACAGCACTGGAGAGCCAGCTCCGCGATCTGAAGGACGAACTGAATTCAGTCCGTTCGGAATTCCGCGATCTGCTGGACAAGTTCGAAGATTTACGCCGGCAACTTGGTGGCTAGGCCTGTCAGAGTTGTCCAGAAAAGCCATTCACTGGCCAGATTCGCGAAAAGTTCATCTGGTCCAGTTGCATGGTCGCGTCTGATTCGGGTAGCAGTAAGCGACCGCACCAGCGAGGTATTGCGTGCGTTAGCTGATTGATACTCTTGAAAGATGCTGATGAACGATCTGAGATCATCCGGACGGGCTGCTGTGCTCGCGCTGTTCTGTCTGTTCTGCTGCGAATCGATCGTCAGCGCTGACCATCTCCACGATTTGCAGACGAACGCGATTGAGAACAATAAATCTGAGTTCGGCCATTGGGGTTACGACCCTGCAAACTACAAGCAGTGGGGAACTCACTCGAACCGTCTGATCCCCGTTTACACGTTTGGAACACTGAGCAGCAGTGCCACGGACGCGAAGTTGCCCCCGGTGGATCTCAGGAACTTCACTGGTCCCAACAGTCCCTATCGCAGTGAAGCCGCCTTGCGACGCCTGTACGGGCGGATCCCGCCGAACACGGTCAATCCGCAGGCTGAGTACCTGGATCAGACCAACATCTATGATCTGCAGATGGCTGGGTTTGCGAGCGGCAAAAAGTATGTGTTCCTGGTCGTCTTCGACGGCATGGACTGGCCAACGACGCGCGCCGCTTCGATCTACAAGACTCAGTCCATTGCCTACGACAGTGGTCGGGGAACAGGATTGCACTTCCAGGACTACAAGGCCGGTGGCACGACACAGTTTGGATTCATGTGTACCAGCCCACACAACGCCGGGACGAAGACGGATCCCGATACTCAAACAGTGTTGAATCCCGGCGGAACGATGTTCGGTGGGTACAACGTCGAACATGGGGGTCCCAACCCATGGACTCCTGGGACCGATCGCCTGTATCTGATCGGCAAGTCGACCGAGAAAGGCTTTCAACATGCGTACACGGATTCATCCAGTTCTGCGACAAGCATGACCTGCGGCATCAAGACATTTAATGACGGGGTGAATATCGATTGGACCGGCAAGCCAGTGCGAACGGTTGCTCATTGGGCTCAAGAACAAGGCTATTCCGTGGGGGCCGTCACGAGCGTCCCGATCAGCCATGCGACACCCGCCGCGGCGTATGCTCACAATGTCGAGCGTGATGACTATCAGGATCTGACACGGGACATGATCGGCTTGAAGTCAATTATTCATCCCGATCAACCGTTGACCGGATTGGATGTTCTGATTGGTGGCGGCTATGGCCATGTGAAGAAGACGGACCTTGTTGAAGCGACCGAGGCTGAACCCGCGAAACACCCGGCCGGCGGCAACTTCGTTCCGGGAAACATGTATCTGACCGATGCCGATCTGGCGACAGTCGACGTGAAGAATGGCGGCAAGTATGTGACGGCTGTTCGGACCCCGGGAGTGAACGGTCGTCAGCGTCTGGCCGACGCTGCTCGCGATGCGGCCGCATCTGGCAAGCGATTGCTCGGTTTCTACGGCAACGGCAAATACAGTGGCCATCTGCCGTTCGCCACCGCCGATGGGCAGTACGATCCCCCGATTGGTCGCGGCGGTCCGAAAAAGATCGAAGTCTACGAACCAGCGGATCTGGAAGAGAATCCGCTGCTGACCGACATGGCCTCGGCGGCGATTGAGGTGCTGTCCAAGAATCCGAAGGGGTTCTGGCTGATGGTCGAAGCGGGCGATGTCGACTGGGGAAACCACGACAACAACATTGATAATTCGATCGGAGCGACCCTGGCCGGCGATAATGCCGTCAAGACAGTAACCGACTGGGTCGAAAAGCACAGCAACTGGAATGAGTCGCTGGTGATCGTGACCGCCGATCATGGACATTACCTGATTCTGGAAAAGCCCGAACTGCTGATCACGCCGAAGCCCTGAATCAGCGTCATGGCCTTACATGGCGAAAAAGATCCAGATCGATGGACTAGCTTCAGCGCTGGAGGTCATTCACCGACGAACTGCTTGAGCCAGTCGGGGTCGGGGATGCCAGCGATGATGATGTTGGAGAAGCCCGCCCCTTCGACGCCACCCTCGAATACGAGTTGATGAACGTCTTCATGACCAGGCACTGCATTTTTGCCGATTTTCACGACCAATCGATCGTCCGCGAATCGGACGCTCGCGGCACTCGGGCTGATCGTCAACGCGACAGGGACAGTGCCCGTGCGCCTGTTTCCAGGAACAATTGTCGCGGCCCCTTCACTGCCGTCGACCGCCAAATAAATCGTATCCGGATTTTGTCCACCAGTGTAAAACTTTGCTCCGCCGGTCGAACTGATTCCACAGCCTCGCATCGACTTGAAACTCATGTTGGTCGAGACCGACACGCTTTTGAATTTCGCGATATGTGTCAGTGTTTCGCTGCCGTCAATGAGTACGGTGCCTTGAGCGATTGGAGCCTTGACGGACTTTGTCTCAAAATCCGCAAGTTGGCCTTTCTGCGAGAAATCATACGTCAGAGTCAACTCGCCGGTCTTGGGGTTGAATGCCGACTTGCCTCCGAACTTCTTTTTCAGGACGGCTGGTTTGACGACGAATTTGATAGCCGAGGATTTCGCCGCATTCGGCTTGGATTCCGCGTCCGGATCGTCAATCAGCGCTTCCAGTTCACGAATCGCCTTGTCGATCTTGGCCTTCTCAAGAGGATCCTCAGCCTTGTCGCGATCCGCGTCGAGAACCGCGATCGCCTTGGCGATTGCCAGTTCCGCAGGAGACTTCTCGGCGGCGATCACGACACCGGCAAACGCGCAGACCAAGAGAGCAGACGTCAGGCTACGGAACATGTGGGGATCCCGGCGAATAACTGTCAATTCGACCCGACGCCAGTGTACTGAGTGACGAACATGTATTACAAACGCACTGACAATGAACACGTCTTAAGACCGTCAACCGATCAGGTCATGCCTGACGATCGGATCATCAAACGACATCCCTGTCTGATCTATGGCGCTGACAATCTGACATTAACGAGAACTCTCGATTCAAGTTGAAGTCATTGCGTACGGTCGCGTATCTTTGCGATGGTATCTGACGGTTCTCAACGTAATACACCGATCTCGATCGTGAATCAGGACAGAGCTCATGCGATCACCGCTTGATTTTCGAGCTGCTTTGTTGTTGATCGGGTTGCTGTTCGCAGCCACTGACCTGGCGTGCTTGGCTCAAACAGATCCGGCAATGGAGCAGGCTGCTGCAGGTCAGGAGTGGGGCGCGGCTGGAACCATCACCGGATATTCCACGCACATTTACAGCCTGGCATTTGGTCCCGGTCCAGTTCTTGTTTCCGGTGACGCACAATTCGTCCGGGTCTGGGACGTCGAGACGAAGCAGGAACAGCCGTTCTACAAGCCGCGCCTGCACCTGGGACGCCCATTCACTGCCATCACGTATTCTCCCAACGCGGGAGTCCGATGAGCAGTCAACGCCAGCAACCGCCGGACAGCCGCCTCTGCAAACGCAGTGTCATTGATGTGGTTGTCGAGTTCGAATTGGGTGGGTATTCCCTAGAGTATCACATCGAGGTACCGGTGAATGCGAAGTCGATGGACTCACACTAACATGCGCGGCTCGGCAGGAGCCTCGCGCCTCGCCCTCCCAATCACGAACATCACCTATTTCGGAAGCAGAATTGCGAACGGTCTAATTGATGCCGATTCCTCTCATCAACTCACGAGAAGCCTGAATGCGATCTCCTTCACACTGGTTTCGCTGGCCAGCAATCACGCTGATCTTCGGTCTGATCGTCGCGCCACTTCACTTATGGGCTGCGGACAAACCAACCACCAGTCGTCCGAACATCGTGCTGATTTATGCAGATGACATCGGCTACGGTGATGTCAGTTGTCATGGAGCCACAAAGATCGCGACGCCGAATGTCGATCGTGTGGCTCGCGAGGGACTGCGCTTCACCGACGGACACTGTGCTTCCGCAACCTGTACACCGTCACGATATGCGATGCTGACGGGTGAATATGCCTGGCGAAAGAAGGGAACGGGCGTTCTGCCGGGCGATGCCTCGCTGATCATCGAACCAGGTCGAATGACCCTGGCATCGATCCTGAAACAAGCCAAGTATCACACCGGGGTCGTCGGCAAGTGGCATCTGGGCTTGGGAAACGCGGGCTTGGATTGGAACGGCGACATTTCGCCCGGGCCGCTCGATCTGGGCTTTGACGAATGCTTCCTGATGCCCGCCACAGGCGATCGAGTCCCCTGCGTCTATGTCGACAACAAGCGAGTCCTTGGGCTGGACCCGGCCGATCCGATCCAGGTGCGATTCGGCCAGAAGATCGGCCAGGAACCGACGGGCAAGGAACATCCCGAACTGCTGACGATGCATCCCAGCCACGGACACGACCAGACGATCATCAACGGCGTCAGTCGCATCGGCTTCATGACCGGGGGCAAAGCCGCACACTGGATTGATCAGGACATGGCCGACACGTTTGTTGATCGAGCGAAATCGTTCATCTCGCGGCACGTCGCAGCGGACGCCCAGCAACCGTTCTTCCTCTACTTTGCCACGCACGACGTGCATGTCCCGCGACTGCCCCACGCGCGGTTCCTCGGCAAGAGCGGACTGGGTCCGCGCGGTGACGCGCTGCTGGAGTTCGACTGGTGCGTGGGCGAACTGCTGGATCTGCTCGACAAGCAACACCTCGCAGACAACACGATGGTCATCATCACCAGCGACAACGGGCCCGTCGTCGACGACGGTTACAAAGACGACGCGGTTGAAAAGCTGAACGGTCATCGTCCCGCCGGTCCGTTGCGAGGTGGCAAATACAGCAACTTCGAAGGAGGAACCAGAGTCCCGTTCCTCGTACGCTGGCCAAGCCGCATCAGACCTGGCGTCTCAGACGCGCTCGTCTGCCAAGTTGACTTCCCAGCGACCTTCGCCGCCCTGACGGGAAGCACTTTCGACAAGTCGACAGCTCGTGACAGCCAGAACATATTGCCCGCGCTGTTGGGCGATTCCCAGACCGGCCGACAAACGTTGGTCGAACATGCCGGAGTGCTCTCGTTGCGTCAGGGAACGTGGAAGCTGATCGAAAATGGGAAGGGTCCCGCGCGAAACGCCGCCACAAATACCGACCTCGGAAATCACGCCTCACCGCAGTTGTACGACCTGAAGTCGGACCTCGGGGAAACAACCAACGTGGCTGACGCGCACCCCGACAAAGTTGCCGAAATGCTCTCGATCCTGGAAGCAATCCGCGAGGCCAAGTAACTGGTCTCGCCGCATCAGTTCCCACGTTGGCGGGGATTTGGTTTGGGTGCCACGGACTTGGAGTCCTCGACATGGCCGTGTCTTCGACGAAGACACGGCCACCCCGAAGACGGTGAGTCCGTGGCACCCAACGTCACGATTCCAATGAGCAGAATCGCCCGACTACTTAGAGGAAATCCGAGACCGTTCCCCAAGCGTCAAGATGCGGCAGTCGATAGGCGCGCGTGTTATCGCTGTAGAATGCGGACAAATCCCCGTCCTGCGAGATCACGAAGGCGATGGCCCCGGGAACCGCGCGGACAAGTTCCGCGGCCGAGCTGTGTCGCATTCCTCCACCGCCTCCCTCATCGAGCTGTCGACCCGTGATCGCGTCGTGAAGCGACAACTTCGGCGCTGTCACGACAATTTTCGCACCGAAGCCGCACAAACTCAGTTCGCTGTCGAACAGGACCGCACCATCTGTGGCGGACAGCTTTCCGTACATCCGCGCCACTCGCAGCAGGTGTTCTCGTTGAAGCAACCATTGCTTGCGGCCTTCCGAGAAGTTCTCGCCCGCACGCCGAGCCAGCGTCATGATCGTTGACTTGAAGGCGTGAAAGAGATTGCCTTTCGCCAGAAATCTCGGCTCCACACAAGAGCACTCGCGATGCGGCACGATCAGGAAAGCACCGCCATGCGGCGAGTTAATGACATCCGCCATCATCGTCGCCCAGACGTACAGGAAGCCATCCACCAGCAAGTCCGCCGACAAAGCTTGCTGGCCGGTGAGCGCCAGCAGCGGCCCCTCAAACTCCTCGCAGAGCTGTCTGACCAGTGTCCGAAACGGCAGGACCGCTTTGTCAAAGGCGATCAATTCTCGGATTCTGTTTCCCCGCAGATGAAACACGGGGCCCGGCTGGATGGTGGCACGCAGTTCTCCAGGCCCGTCCACTCGCACCGTCAGTGTTCCTTCCGGCAAGGAGACTTCGGAAATCGCCTCGACATTGCCTTGGGCCGAATGCTCTCGAAAATCGAGAATCTGAAACGCGCTAAAGCCGCGCTGGGCATCTCCCACAATTCTGACCGCCGTATTCGGATCGGAAATGGCCGGAACCAGGCGACGAATGGCTTCTACCGAATTCATGCTCGGCCAGGGAACATCGAATTCGACCGTATGCCCAAAGGATTCGCGGCCACAAATCACTCGGAAGCGGGGATAGCGCCCTTCCTCTGGAATCAGGCTGGCGTGATATAGCAGCTTGATCAGTCGCGAGAGGTCGTCAATGCCGGCGACAGCGGGATCGAAGTACGGCCGAAGCTTCGCCGCCAGCTCGTCCGGTCCTTCGAACGTCTCGTCCAATGACGACTGATGATGAGTCTTGTTGCGATGGACGGCGTTCGTTTCTAGCTCAACCGATTGAATCATGGTCGATCTCCCGACACAGCGGAGGAAGAGAGAGAATGGGAACCCAGCCGTGTACCCGTCCGGGGGTTAGTCCAGCTCTGCGGATCGATTCCAGGAGGCGTATCGGTCCAGACAGCCGACGAACTCCCCAGCCGCTGGCCTTCGTCAAACAGCGCCCGCATGGTCTTCAAATCGAACTCAAGTGAACTTGCTGGAGCCGCATATTCCTGGGGGATCGCCGCCAATTGAAAGCGGGCGTTGGCAAAGTAAGTCAACAGATAGATCCGGATCAGGTCATGCTCTTGCTGAGCACGCAGCACTCCCGATAACGAGGCCCCGGACAACTGCAGCAACCCTTGCTTGACGGGCACCGGATCGGGATCCGCCTTCCCGGCCACAATCGTGTACACAGTTGTCTGTCTCATCCTTTCGCTGGTCGTACCAAGGTGTGTGAAGCTGCTTAGAGACGGTGGCTTGAGCGATTGTGGCGGCAGAAACATCGACGCGCCCACGCCTCCGTCGACATGCAACTCGGAGTATCGCTTGCCGTTAATCTCAACGTTGATCTCAATGGGCGGAAGCAAACCGGGAACGGAGCACGATGCGAGAATGACATCCTGCACCAATTTCACCTTGCCAGGAGCATGGCCTGCCGCGATGGCACCGATGTCCCAGACCACGGGCCGCTGCGTATCCAGGTTCGTAGTGCCAATATAAAGCCGTCGACCATGACGATGTTCCTGAGCAATGCGATCGAGCAGATCCTGTGTCACCACACTGCGGATCTGCGTGTCGAGCGGCTTGGAACTCGCCACCGCGTTGGACCAGAGAAACAGCGGGAGTATCTTGTAGATGCGAGTGGCGCTCTCGGACGTGTATAGCCGTTTCAGTTCTTCGTCATAGTCAGTCCCGAGAAACGCCAACGGAGCGATCAGAGCCCCCGTGCTGACCCCGGTCACAATATCGAATTCGGGACGATTGCCTGATTGCGTCCAACCGACGAGCATTCCGGCAGAAAAGGCTCCATTGATCCCACCTCCGGACAGAACCAGAATGTTCTCCGGCGGTCGTGCTCGCTCCTCGCTATTCCAATCTTCATGATCAACGTGACGAATGGAATCGCCGTTCGAATCTTGAGCGCGGCCTCTTTCGACCGATTGCAGGTTCGCAGGAACGGGCGGATATTGGCGAATGGATTGGCACCCCACCGGCAGACAGATCGTCGCGGTAGAGACCAACATCAGAACGATGAAACGAGACATCGAGAATTCCTTTTCTCGAAAGCAACGGCTTCTCACGCGGGCCGAGAGGAGTCCTTCCCTGGCATCGCATTCTTCAACTTGGACTGGCGAGAAGTCCATTGAGAAGTAGTTCAACAGATTGCTCGACTCGCTGAACCAACCTCTGACTGTCTCCGTCGACACTCCCCTGGACCAGGCTTCCATACAGCAGGTCGCCAAAGGCATCGGACGCGGATTTGACTTTCCCCTTGCGCAAATCCCCGCTCTTGATGGCAGTTTCCATAAGCTTGTCCAAACCTGCCCGCGTGTTCTTGCGCATCAATACCTGCAGTGGATCGTTCGCCTCTCGAAACTCGACCCGTTCCTGGATCAGGATTTCAAGATACAGAGGATTCTGCTGATAGAACTGAGCACAGGCGCGGGCGATCAGACGTAGCACATCGGCCGCCCCATGGGCCTCCAGATACGCCTCTGCTGTTGGATAACCCTCAAGCTGTTCCGTCACATGCTCTTCGAGTCGCCCCATGCAATACTGAGCAGTCGCCAGAAACAACTGCTCCTTGTTCCCGAAGTGGCGATAAACAGTCCCTTTACCAACTCCGGCGCGATCCGCAATCACCTGCACATCCGTGTTCCGGAACCCTTCGGCGGCGAACACGTCCGCCGCCACGATCAAGATCTCTCGTTGCGTCTCTGACGCTTTCGGCTTAAGGATGGTGTCGCTCATCAATTCGCTCCCACCAGGATCATCCCTATCAGAGAACGGACGCGCCCGTCCGCACGGCTTTGCATATACGCCACTGAAAAAAAGCCGTCAAGAGGATGTTGTCCACCAGGAAAGCTTCCGGCCGCACCTCATTGTTGAGCCGCCCGAGTCAAAGATCCTCCCGTTGATCGTCGTCGCGGGCTACACCCTGCGCCCATCAAGCCGCGCCCAAGCGGTACTACGCTCTTGATACGAGATAAACCACAATTGCGGCGATGGCGACGAACGCGGCCAAGCTCACGACATTTTGACGCACTAGATCAGCGCCACTCGACGAGCTGGACTCAATCGGAGTTCGCCGAGCGAATACCGCATGGCGTGGAATAAATGGCAACATCTCATCGGTCAGATTTGTTGACATCACGCTTTCCTTTCATTCAACCTCGAATATCAGATCCCTAATGGGGATACTCGCCGCGATATAAAACCTTTCATGAAAATTGACAAGACTTCATTTGTGAGCCTATTTTCTCCAGCTTAGCGCCCCTTCGCCCTCGAGGGCCAATCGAGCCGTGGGCCATTTCAACGGGCGGTCGAAGCGACGCTAAAAGTTCATCCGCATCAAGGATTTGCTACAATCCGCTGGTCCATTTCCCGTCTGAACACATCCGCGCTTCCATTGCTGTAAGAGTATGTGACTTCAACAAGACTGCATTCAGGAAGGCATCGCATTATGCATGACGCCGCTCATCTTCGATCGTCCCTGAACATCAGCCGCATGTTGTTTTTCATGATCGGCCTCACTGTGACTGCGATCGCCGGCGCAGAACAACCGCTGCCGGAGCAGGGATCGAGAGCAGCCCCAGGTGATGTGTTGGCGGCTTCGCAAGCCAATGGTCGCTTTGCGATTGACCTGTATCGCCGGCTGGCTGAGGAGGAATCTGGCAAAAACATATTCCTCTCGCCGTTCTCGGTTTCCCTCGCGCTGACGATGACCGCCGAGGGTGCTGTTGATCAGACACTCGATCAGATGACGGACGTGTTGCACATCGCCAAAGGGGACTTGGCAAGGATTCATCCGGGACAACACGAGCTACAACGCTCGGCGATTCCTCGAGTCCCGCCAGAAGTCGTCAAGCGACTCACCACCCTGCGGGCTCAATTGAAAGACGCCAACGATCGCACCAAGGCGTTCGAAAAAGCAAAACAATTTCGTGAAGCCCAAGTATCGTCCGCGACCGGACAGAAGCTCGCGGATGAACTCAACGCGCTCTTGAAACGGACTTCCGCCTACGAACTGCAGATTGCGAATGCGCTCTGGCTGGAAAAGACGTACTCGATTCAACCGAGCTTCCTCTCCGTCTTGAAGCCAAACTATGGAGCGGTCTTGTTTCCTGTCGATTTCAAGCAGCGCGCAGAACCGGTGCGCTTACAGATCAATCAGTGGGTCGCTCAGCAGACGAACGATCGGATCCAGGACTTGCTCGCCCCACAGAGCATTACCGACTTAACGAAGCTGGTGATTACGAACGCGGTCTATTTCAAAGGGGATTGGGCCAAGCCCTTTGAACCATCACAGACCCGTCCAGAATCATTTCAGGTATCGGAAGATCAATCGATCAAGCTCAGCATGATGCGTCAGTGGAATAGGGAATCCGTCGGCTATGGTGCATTCGTCGCGAATGGAGACCTCTTCCCGACTCCTCACGAAGTTCGTATCGATCTCAAAGACGACGACCCATCGCTCTACCCCGATAAAGACGGCCACACGATGCTGTCACTGGGCTATCAGGGCGGCAAGATTCAGATGGTGTTCCTCGTGCCGCAATCCGCAGCCGGACTGGCCGAGCTTGAGACCTCTTTGACGTACGAAAAACTCCAACGATGGATCGATCAGTTGGAATCCCGCACCGTCGATCTTTCGATTCCAAAGTACAAACTCGAATCAACACACCAGTTGACGAAGACCCTGCAATCCTTAGGAATGGTGCGAGCTTTCGTCGATCCAGGGCAGGATCCTCACGGAGCACAGTTCGACAAATTGAGTTCAACCGGACGACCTGAAGATCGTCTGTACATCTCTGACGTGCTGCACAAGACGTTTGTCGATGTCAGTGAAATTGGCACAGAAGCAGCCGCGGCCACTGCTGTCCTCATGGGTGTGTCGGCCGAGGCTCCGCCAGATCGACCGAAGACTCGTCCTTTCAATCCCATCTTCAAAGCGAACAAGCCGTTCGTCTTTTTAATTCGTGACCGCGAAACCGCCAACATCCTGTTCATAGGGCGCTACGTCAGTCCGAAGTCATAGGTCGGCTGAACGCCTGGTGGGGGTCGCACTTCCGTGTCGCGTTGAAACAGGGGTTAGACACAGTGGGTTTCCGCTCGCGGGTCGCCACAGTGAGGCGGGATGCGCTCTAATTCTGCTTGCGTGGCAGATGAGCCACCGAGACGTTGTGGATTCCCGCCTCGGTACAAATGGACAAGGCGTCCATGACTTGCTGGTACTGGCAGCGGCCGTCACCTCGGATGACGACGCTTTGCCCGGGGAATTGCGTCCGTGCCGTGGTCAGTAACGCCATCAGCCCTTCGAGCGTTTTCGTCTCACCCTTCACGGTCACCTGGCCATCGGTGGCAACGTTGACGACGATCGCATCGGGCGCGCCCGACAATGTCGAAGCCGCCATCGCGCTGGGAATCTGAATATCTGTCGTCTGTTCGTTCTCCGAGAAATGAGCCCCGATCATGAAGAACATCACCAGAAACAGAATGATGTCGAGCAAAGACGTCATGTTGATGGCTGGCTCTTCCAGCGGTGCCATTTTGAGAGGCATGATGCGATCCTTGCGGATGAAAGTACTTTAGCTGAGCAGACTTCATGTCATTGGATCGGGTTTCGACTGGCTCGCCAACCCACTGGCTGGCAATGAAATGTAATCCGGATACATCCCGATCGCCAACATCGATCCGCGAGATTCACGTCCGCCTCATTCAATGCAGAGACGGTCGGCCGGTTCGCCATGCTCGACAAGATCCAACTCGCTCACCTTCCTTGGGGCGAATTATTAGACGCAACTGCTTGTAAAGTATACACTTGAGGCAATGCTTTCGTCATTCCCTCGCAGGCGAGAATCCAGCGAGTCAACAAGGCGGTGGTGATGAGAGAACGCGGGAATAGCGAACAGAAGCAGCCCAGGCGACCATCTCATCCCGAGTAATCCTCGCGAAGGTTTCGCGTCCGTGGCGAGTAAAAATTCCGCTAGTCGACCTCTCGATTTTCTGATAGATGTCCATTCGAACTTCGACTAAAAAACGGGCGACGACGACGGTCTGAGATCAGATCACAAGTCACTCTCAAGAGGCGATGCGAATGAAGCGGCGCGGCAAGATTCTTTCGTTCCTGAAAACAGACCCCGCTTTAATGCTGGGACTCGCCAGCAGCATCGTCTATTACGTGATCATGTTTCAGCCGGCCATGCAGGAAACTGTGCTGGCTCATTACACCACCGAACACGCCGTGGAATACGTCATCGTGACGCTGTTTTTCTGGGGCATGTTCGATGTCACGCTCAAGCTACTCTCGTTTCCGCGTGAACTTCTCGCGGCACGCCATGAATGGTTACCACCGCGAACGGGCCGCGAACCCGCCAGCAAAGCGCGCGAACTGCTGAACGGCGTCTTGCAGAACCCCCCATGGCTTTTGGCATCGAACCCCGGAAAGCGGATTGTCCACGCCCTGAGTTTTGTGGCCGACAAGGGTTCGGCTGATGACTATCGCGAGCATATTCGTCATCTGGCAGATCTTGCCGATCAAGAACTTCACGGCAAGTACACCGTCATCCGCTTCGTGATCGCGGTGACCCCGATCCTGGGATTCCTGGGAACCGTGGTTCACTTCGGGGGAGCGATCGGTAGCTTCTCGTTCGATGACATGTCCTCTAAGCTTCCTGAAATCGTCGCCGGCATGGGAACGGCCTTCAATACGACCAGCGTTGCCCTGGCCACCGCCATGACGATGATGTTCCTCAGTTTCCTGTGTGAACGCGTCGACCAAAGCTTTGTCGCGTCGACCGATCGGCTGGTTGATAGCGAGCTGCTGCATCGCTTTGAGATCAAAGATCCGAATATCCTTCCGTTCCTGACTGTCATCGACCAGGCAAATCAAGAGTCGTTGACTCGGTTGGAACAGACGCTGCAGCAGCAGGTGCAGTTGTGGTCACAAAGTTTCGATACGCTGTTCGAACGATTCGACAAGCGCCAACTGCAGGAAGCGTCTCGTGCCGAAGGAGTCATCGAACGCCTGTTTGCCAGCCACCAGAATTATGAGTCAACGCACGAAGATCGCTTGCGGCAGGTCATCGCGATCATGGACTTGAAGCAGGACAAGAGCAACGCGCAAATGATGGCGGTCATCGAACGTGCCGCCGCGTTCCGAGAAGACATCGCCGGACTGCTCCAATCGCTGAGTGCCATTGCTCGCGGCGAAGGACGCCTGGTCGAACTGCAGTCCTCGCTCTCGAACAATCTTCGCGTCCTGCACGAAACCAGCCAGCTCGATTCGGCCCTGCACGGCCTGAGCGCGGCCATCCACTTGCTGACCTCCCGCAATCGCGAGATCGGCATCGCCGAGTCGGAAGCCGCCTAGCCGCTACTTCGGTCATTCCCGCGCAGGCGGGAATCCAGCAAGTCGTCAAGCCGATGTCGATACGAGAACCCCGGAATCTTGATCAGCACACGGACTCTTCATTACGGCAAGACGACTGTCAGAGGCTAAGCGTCAGCTCAACCCATGATGAGTTTATAGACGCCAAAGGCGATGCACGCGATGCCGCCCACTACGCGAATGTTTGTCAGTAACTTGCCCCAGGTGCCCGTCACGACATTCCCGTACTTGTCGCGGGTCACGCCCGTTCGAAGTTCGTAAACGCCCGAACCTCCCAAGGCAAGTCCGAGGGCCACGAAGATGCCCCCGAGGACCATGGGGTGCTCGCCAAGCCATTTGTTGAGCGCTTCGTTTCTTGCCAACAGCAGGTACAACTGATTCATTTGCAGCATCCAGGCAAAGGAAGGGACTACCGAAGGGGACTGGCGACCGAGCAGGGCCGTCGATGATATCGTGGCCAAGTCTTGTTGCCAGTATCATTGAAGGTTTCGCTCGGCACTGCCCGTGGCCTGGTCCGTTCGAAGTCGCTTCAAGTCCAGTAGTCTGCGCTGGCGCACGCACAGTTTACCAAGACGAACTATTCCGACGTGGGCGATAGTGGACATACAATATTCACTCATCGGAACGCCGGAATTATGTCGAGCCCTCTCTAACCGAAGTTAGAGTTCGGCGTGGGACAATTTTTCTTTCGCGACCAGGACTACTTTTCATGACGATTCCATTCCCAACCAGCGCCGGCACATTCGTGTTGCTAGGTGCATTGATGCTGATGCCCGGCAAGCCCGCGTGTGCCGAGTTTGAACCGAACAAAGGGTGGAGTGGGCACCTTTTTCCGTCTTTCATCGTTGCCACGGCAACAATGAAAGTCCCTGAGCCGGAAGATGACGATACCGACAGCGAAGTCGAAGTGCTGGGCGACAAACGGGGACTCCTGGGAGTGACGCTGGAAGCCGACGAGGACGATCAAGAAGTCACAGTCACCATCTCGTGCGATGCGATCATGGAGCCGAGCGAGTTCACATGTACCCTGTCTGAAGCGGGGGAAACTTACCTCGTGAACCCCAAGATCAAATACAAATACGACAAGTTAACCAAGCACACTCAAACCGGTCCGATCACCGTGACGTACAAAGTCGAAATCGGCGATGAGGTCGAAGAGCAGACCGAAGTCCTGACCTTGCGCACGATCAATGATTGTCCCTTCAGCCTTGTCAAAGATGGTGTCTGGACCAGCATCCGGTTCATGTTCACGGCGTACGTGAACGAGCAGCATCCGTTTGTCGATAAGATCCTGCGCGAAGCCTTGGATACCGGCATCGTCGATTCGTTCTCGGGATACCAGGCCAAGGAGTCTACCGAAGTCTACCGACAGGCTTATGCACTGTGGCACGTGATGAGCAATCGCGACGTTCGTTACAGTAGCGTGACCAAAAGCGCCGCCATCTCCGACACAGTCGGCAGCCAGCACATCCGGCTCCTCGACGAATCGATCAACAACGGTCAGGCGAACTGCGTCGATGGCAGCGCGCTGTTCGCATCGCTACTGCGAAAGATCAACATCGAACCGATGCTGGTGCATGTCCCGGGCCACTGTTACCTGGCGTTCTATCTGGACGCAGAAGGGAAAGAGCTGACCGCGTTGGAAACGACGATGATCGGCAGCCTGATCGAAGGGGAAGCTCTGAAAGTCGGCGGCCTTGAGGATGTGGTTGACGAAGAAGCTCAAGCCGAGAATTCCTGGAAGACCTTTGCCGCCGCCATCGCCCACGGCACAGCACATCTGAAAAAGCACGAGAAAGAATTCCGGGACCCGAAGAATGGCGACTACAGCATGATCTCCATCTCAGCCGCTCGCAAAGCCGGCATCCTGCCGATCGGTTTCAAATCGAATCAGAAGTTGATCGAAGCACCGCAGGCTGAAGAAGAGGAGGAGGAGACGGAGTAGGCCGGCAACTCATCGGTGTGATGCAATCTTTAACGCCGTGCCACTCGTGCCACTGGATTGGCCGCTTTGGACAACCCAGTGCGATCGCGGTCCCAGCATGAAGCGCAACAACTTACCCGATGCTCCAAAATTGAAGGATCCCCGATTGGCGACGAAATCGAACTATGTTCTGATTGCCTCGATGCTCCTCGGCGCGTTTCTTACTGTCAGCGGAGCACTGTTCCTGTTCGCTCCACACGCGGGAACCGCCGTCTTCGGAATGAGCGTGGGCGATACTGCGTCGCTAAGGGTGGTGGGAGTGCGCCAACTCGCATTCGGCCTGGTAATCGCGCTACTCGCCCTGCGTGGTGACACGCATTCGCTGGCCATGGTCCTCTTTATCGGTGCGTTGGTGCCTGCCGTCGATGGGTTAGTCGTCTGGCAAGGGGTCGATCTAGCGACATCCCTCAGGCACTTTGTCGCCGTCCCGGTCAGTCTTGGCCTGGGGGCGAGCCTATGGCGCGGACGTAGTGCCTGACTTCGATAGTGTTCGCAAGGCCGCCTATTGTTGATCTTCTCGAGACGACTTCTCTTAAGAGGGTGGCGACAGCTCTTGGAAATAGTCGGCAACAAGCTGCGTTTCCGATTCTGATTCGGTCAGGAATCCACCGTCCAAGCATACCTCTAATCCGCTGAAGATTGTCCCGAATGAATTCGTGCATGGCAGACGGTGCGGACCAACGTTGAACGTCGTGGTCTCTGCGGTCCGTGTTTGCTGTGCGAACTCCAGGGCAGCCAATGCCAGTCGCAAATAAGCATTCACTGTGCCGACGGCAACTGCTTCGTCCGCTCCCGTTTCAATGACGATCCGCAGTCGAGCAGAAGAGTCGACGATCTGACTGCGGATCAAGCGACAGGCCTCGTCAATATTTGCCGAAAAGGTGTTCATTGATCCTCGCTTGTTTGAGATCCCTTCTCGGGCGGCTTCCACAAACTCTGGCGGCGACCACTCTTGAAGACAAACGAGTCCACAGTGTAATCGCAGCCATCTTCCACTGCTTCGCGCGAATCGAAATTCGGTGGTGGCGGAGAGATGACGAGAAAATCGGTGATGGACGATGTCTTCAGCGATTCGAAAGGGACATGGCTGGTCTTCTGCATCTTTCCATTGGGACCATCCACGATCTCCTTCGAGATGCAACTCATCAGTTTGATGTCGTCCCGATTCGCACTTAGTAGTGTCCCCATCAACCGACGATCCGATTTATCGACGATGCCCACTTGCGAACCGCGTGGCGTACGGAACAGCAGTTCTTTTTGAAACTCACGATCCCGGTTCGCCAGGACCTTTCGGGTTTCGGTGGGGTCCTCCAAGTCGATATCCAGAGAGACGTCGTCTTCGATTCTTGGACCCATTCCCGAGTACAGGTCGCTCGAAGTGAGAGACAGACAACCGGTCAGCGAGCAACACAGCAGAAGCGGTATCCAAATCCAATGGCGAAGCATTTCGGAACCCTTCTACAGCCAAACTGCCCAACTCTTGTCGAATCTTCGCTGGACTCTATTTTTGAAGGGAATCAACGGTCAATATGGAACCCGTCGCCGAGTCGTTTGCAGGTCGCAGGTTAGAGCAATTGAACTTCAAATCGGCGGAAGGTGCCGACGGTCAATCCCTTCGTTCCCATCACGACTCGCCGATCAACGGAATTGACATTCAATCCGAGGGTCGGAGAATGAGTTGTTCGCTGCTGGTTCTGCCTGAGTCGCGATGTTGATCACGTCGCCAAATGAGAGCGGTATTGAGATGTTCTATTGTAAATTTCCGCTGGCGATCGCGCCGTTCCTGGTCGTGTGGACGACTTGTGCCTCTGCAGCCGAGGTCGTCTCTCCGGTAAACCCTCCGGCCAGTTTCGGGTTTCGATTGGCGGATGCCGATGGGAAAGCGGTTGAGGTGGCCGCTCAATCCAAGAAGCAACTGACAGTCGTCTGCTTCCTGGGGATCGAATGCCCAATGGCCCGGCAGTATGGGCCGCGATTGAATAAGCTGGCGACAGAATTCGCCGCACAGAATGTTCGGTTTGTGGGGGTGAATAGCAACTCGCAAGATTCGCAAAAAGAGGTCGCTGCCTTCACGAAGGAATATGGGATCTCGTTCCCTATTCTCAAAGACCCCGGCAACAAGGTCGCGGACCAGTTCGATGCGCGGCACATGGTCGAGGTGTTTGTGCTCGATCAGGCACTCACAATCCGCTACCACGGGCGAGTCGACGATCAGTTCCTGCCGGGCGTGATGCGTTCGCAAGCGACACGACAGGATCTGCGAATCGCACTGGAAGAGTTGCTCGCCGGTAAGCCAGTGAATGTCGCTGTGACCGAGACCTCTGGTTGCTCCATCGGACGAGTCCGTACACCGCTCGTCACTTCCGAATACACGTTCTGCAAACAAGTCTCACGAATCTTGAATCAACACTGCGTCGAATGTCATCGCCCCGGTGAAATCGGCCCGTTCTCATTAACCGACTACAACGAGATCACAGGCTGGGGTGACACGATCCTGGAGTCGATCGATTCGGGCCGCATGCCCCCCTGGAATGCCAATCCAAACATCGGTCACTTCCAGAACGCTCGCTCCATGCCCGAGGCCGATAAGCAAGTGCTGCGCGACTGGGTCAAAGCCGGCATGCCTTACGGTGAGGCAACTGATCTGCCACCAAAACAGGAGTATTCTTCAGGCTGGCTGCTCAATCGCGAACCAGATCTGGTGATGAAGATGCGCGAGCGGCCGTATCATGTCCCCGCCACCGGCACTATCGAATACCAGTACTTCGTTGTCGATCCTCACTTTGAAGAAGACCACTGGGTGTCCGGCGCACAGGTCATTCCGGGAAGTCGGCCGACCGTCCATCACACGATTGTGTTCGTGCGAACGCCCGATGGAACCGATGTCCGCGGAGTAGGCTATCTGACGGGCTATGTCCCCGGTCAACGCAGCTTCATGCTGCCAGAAGGGTACGCTCGCCGAGTTCCCGCCGGATCGAAGTTTGTGTTCCAGATGCACTACACTCCAAACGGCATCGAGCAGGATGATCTGACTCAACTCGGGATGACATTCATTCCCGAGTCGAAGGTGACGCACGAAGTCTTGACGCTGCTGGGGATCGACCAGGAATTCGAGATCCCGCCGTATGCACCAGACTTCCCTGTGCATGGCAACGTGGGTTGGTTCCCGAAACGAGCCGACTTGCTCGCGATTATCCCTCACATGCATGTCCGCGGAAAATCCTTTCAGGCCACCAGCCGACAAGGCGACAAAACGGAAACCTTGCTCGATGTGCCAAGGTATGACTTCAACTGGCAGCATGTCTATGAACTGTCGAAGCCATTGAAGCTGGAATCCGTCGACAAACTGGAGTTCACGACGCGGTTCGATAATTCCAAACACAATCCCTCGAATCCTGACCCGTCTCAATCAGTGACATGGGGCGATCAAACTTGGGAAGAGATGTCGATCGCGTTCTTCGAAGTCTCGGTCCCGCACGACGGAGTCATCGAGGATGAGCCACAACGCAACAAGCAGAAATTGATCGTGAATACTGGATCCGAAAACAATCCACGCGAATCAGACGACAAGTTCGTCGCCGACTTCTTCAAGCGGTTCGATAAGAACGGCGACGGTATCGTGGAAGCGAAAGAAACACCGCTCGGTTTCCGCAGGTTTGGTTTCCATGAGTTTGATTCGAACCGCGATGGCAAATTGAGTCGCGCAGAAATCCAATCCGCCGCAGAACATCGAAAACGCTAGTGCTTCGTTTAACCGCGTGGGCAGCGCCCCGCGCGAGGGCAACCAACATCAGTTCCCCAAGTCCTGTTCCCAACCAGGTGATGAGAGGGTCCGTTTGTCAATTTCTCATCGCTTCGGTCGTTCGACAGCGTGGATCGTCGATTGCCCCGCCTGGGCCTATCTGTTTCTGTTCGTGATGAGTTCGATTGCCACTGTTGGCTATATCGCTCCAGAACGAGTCAGACGCTTCTTTCAACCTCCACCAGTGCAAGTGGCCGCACCTCCAGTGGCGCCGATCGCTGACGCTCCTGCCGCGCCTCGTAAACCTCGACCCAATGTTCAGGCACTCGATCTCACTCGGTCTGACGCCATCCTCGTCATCCAGTCGAACGATGTCTTTACGCCTTCGGGCGCGAAGGCCCTGCGGGACATGATCGAAACGCTGGAAGCGGTCCCCTACGTAAGCCGCGTGCTGTGGATGGACCGCGTTCCGGTCCTCAATATCTTCGGTCTGCGCGAACCGTTGTTTCCGAAGTCAGATGCATCGCCCGCTCGATTCGCCGCCGCGAAAGATCATGCCCTGCGCCATCCGTTGGTGAAGGGTCAACTGATGTCGGTGGACGGTCGGACACTGATCGTGACGGTCAACTTCGATTGGCTGTACATCACCAGCGACGATGACTGCACCGTCAATCTGAGAAAGACCGCCGAAGCCGCGTTGGCCAAATATCCCGATGTGAAGTTCACGGTCGGTGTCACCGGTAACGTCCCGATCCGTCTGACGATGATGCAGACTCACGAGCGGAACAACATCAAGTTTCGCGTGATCGGATACGGCGTCGTACTGATCATGGCCGCGATCCTGTTTCGCGGCGTGGTGTCGGTTGTGATCCTGTCGATGGGGCCGGCACTGGGAATCTTCTGGACGATCGGCTTCCTGAACTTCTTCGACATGCAGGACAACCCGTTCAATGATGTCGTGCTGCCGGTCTTGCTGAGTCTGGTGGGACTCGCCGACGGCGTCCATATGATGGTGCAGATCAGAAGATTTCATGCGGCGGGGATGAGCGACAAAGACGCCGCGCGAGCCGGCCTGGAGGAAGTGGGACTCGCCTGTTTCCTCACCGCGATCACGACCAGCATCGGCTTTTGGTCGCTGTCGCTTGCTCAGCATGAAATCGTCCGCGAATTTGGCTGGAGTTGTGTGCTGGGAGTTGTTCTCACCGTACTTGCCATCCTCACTGTCATCCCCTTGGCCTACCTTTCGCGACCCGCGAAGGTGCTGAGAAAAAGCCTCCGCTACAAAGTCCTGGGGGTGCGATTGGAGCCCATCGAGCAGCAGGAAGGCTTCATCGAGCGTCACCTGCATCGCGTGATCTCGCTTGTCGATCTTGTCCTGCGGCGACCCAAGCCCGTCGCGTGGGCAGGGATTGCAGTGACCTTGGTCTGTGCGGCAATTGCACTCCAGCTTCGACCGGATGAACGACGGTCCAGCTTCCTGCCCGAACATGCCGAAGCAACGAAGGCACTGCATCAAATGGACAAGGCGCTGGGAGGCCTGGAGTTCTCCGAGGTTCAGATTCGCTGGTCAGCAAAAGTGCCGTCTGATTCAGCCGAAGTCTTGAAGGTGGTGACGCAGGTTGATGACCTGTTGAAGTCCGAACCATTGATCGGCACGTCGATCTCCATCCGCAGTCTGTTAGATGCGCTCCCTGGTGATAGTCCCACCGAAGAGCGAGCGTCAATGATTGAACTATTGCCGCCCCCGCTGAAGCGAGCCTTCTACAAGCCGGAAGATCAGTTTGCGACGGTCACCTTCCGCGTGCTGGACATCGGGATCGCGCGATACGATGCGGTGTTTCATCGCATTGAAGCTGGGTTGAAAGAGATTGTCGGTCAACATCCCGAATTCAATTTGTCACTAGCCGGATCGGCAATCCATCGCTGGCGAGATCTCTATCGCATCGTCGTCGACCTCGGTTCCAGCCTGGGGAGTGAAACCTTCATCATCATCTGCATTCTCGGACTGGTGTTCCGCTCGGTGCGGTTAGGGCTGATCGCGATGATCCCCAATATTTTCCCGCTGGTGATCTGCGCGACGTGGATGTTCTTCACCGACCAGCCGCTGGAAATCGTGACTGTCTGCAGCTTCACGATCTGCCTGGGAATCGCCGTCGACGACACGATCCACTTTCTGACTCGATTCCAGGAAGAGCTACCACGCTCGGCCACTCGCAAGGAAGCGATCCGCAATACGTTCCAGGCAGTGGGAACATCAATGCTGATGACCACGATGGTCCTGGTGGTCGGGTTCACTACCGTCACGTTCAGCGACATGCGCGATCAGCGCATCTTCGCGAGCATGGGCGTGCTGACAATGCTCACCGCGATGATCGGTGACCTGATCATCCTGCCAGCACTGCTCGCCGTTTACGCACTGCCAACAGCCGAGGAGAAAGCCGCGAACGGCGCGTTGTTGCCGGATCGTGACAAGTCAACAACAGAGGCCGAGGTCGGGACTATTGCTGCCCCTTGAACGATCGATCTCGATATTCAGGGTGTCTCGTCCTGAACAATCGTCCAGAGTTTCACCGTCTCACCGCCGCCGCTCGCCAGTTGCTTGCTATCCGGTGAGAACGTAAGGTCATAGACGAGGCCATCGGCATCGATCACTTCCACAGATTTCTTCTTCGTGCCCAAATCCCAGATCGTGATTTTGCCTTGCTTGTAGTCCTCCAGATTGATCGACGTCGATGCTCCCAGCTTGCCATCTGGAGAGAATGCGAACGCTCGCGAGCCGTACAGTTCTTCGGGGGGAAGAACTTGCTTCGCTTCACCTGTCTTGGGATTCCAGAAATGAACCGTGTTCGCACAAGTAGCCAACGTGCTTCCGTCGTGTGAATACCGAACGACAGCCACTGGAGAGTCGACTCCTTCCGGTTTAAGAACGTGCAGACCTTTGCCGCTCGCCACATCCCACAGGCGCGCCGCATTGTCAGTTCCACCCGATACCAACTGCGTCCCATCTGGAGAAAACGCCAGCGAGATGACGGCGCCGGAGTGTCCCTTCAGTGTTCGAGTCGCCTTCCTCGTCTTGGTATCCCACAGCACGATGTCGTAGTTTTGCAGTCCCGCTGCGATCACGGTTCCCTTTTCTGTGGCTGCGACGCAAAGAGGTGACACCATTCCTGGGCCAGGCAGCTTACCTACTTCTTTGCTCGTCTTAAGATCATAGGTGGCGACGTAGTCATTCTTGCCGACTGCAGCCTGTTTACCAGCCGCGCTGATGCCGAAGCAGGTAATCGACTGATCGGCAGGAATGAAAACCCTGCTCTTGCCGGCATCAGCCACTGACCATGCGATGATTGTATAGGAGTCTTGTTTGTTCTGCTTGGAACCGCGAAAGCTGCTGGAGACGAGTGTCTTACCGTCTGAGGTGAATTGAACATTGTAGACCAGCGCTGGATGTCCTTTTAGAGTGGCTCGTAGCTTCAAGGTGACGGCTGCTGATTTGGAAGTCTCCGCGAGCCGACTGTCGGCTTCGTCCGCCTCTTTTGAATACGGAAATAGCGCTTGCCCGACACCTTTAGAACCATCGGCCAGTTCATATCGAAAGTTCGCGGCGATCCACTTCGACGCGCCATCCGCTTTCAAGGAATAGATGAAGAAGTAGCCGGTTTGATCCTTCGCCACTTCGGAGTGCGCCACATCTGCTCCGCCGTTCCACCCCCACAAATCCTTCCCGCCGCCCCATGCGCTGGACTCCATGACCTTGGCCCCTTCCCAGTCTCCCGAGCCGAGCCGAAGCTTAAAGCTCTGGAAGCCCTCGCGGTAACCAGCGTCACCTTCCTCCAGGATCTTCACAAAGTCGAATCGACATGCGTATTTCTTGTCAGGCTTGGTCACTTGGCCCCACACGCCCGTAGTGACTGTTGAAAAGGCGTAGAGCAAGATTGCTGATGTGAGGTATCGATGAGACAGCTTGCCATTGTGAATAGCAGGCATCTGAATCTCCTTTCTCTATCTGATCACGCAGAACCTGCTTGCCCGTCTGGAGAGAACGGAATTCGCGACCAGAAGCGAAGTCAGAAGTCAATGGGGGAATCGCGCAAGAACCTTCTTCATGGATGGTGCGCAGATTACGAATCGTGCAGACAGTCCGTCTTCACGATACCGCTTGGAGGCGATAGGAACCAAATGATAATTTTGTGTCACTGGCTGCGGCACAAGGCGATCGTAATCCGGACGGTAGGTGTGAAAAGAACCAGACCTCTGGATGGCTCAATCCAGACGTGTTTCAGGTAACGGCAACAAACAGCTCCGCGCGCCGTCCCCAGGATTCGCGATTGCACGAATGTTGATGACGATTCTGTGGCGGCAGTTTCCGCGACATTGGCCGGCACGACGATGACAGCGATCGACCCAACCGAAGAGTCCGCTGCGCGGTTCACCTGGATCACTGAGGGAATGGCATCGAACTGGATTGACGCCGTGCGCCTTACATCAATTCGCGGATCGGAGCGATGCCCGAATCGACCAGGTACTGGGGGACGCCGCTGTCGTCGAAGGCTCGGATCTGGCCCACGTCGAGGCCCATCTTCGAGTACAGGGTCGCGAAGACTTCCTGGAACTGGACCGGACGGTCGACGGCGTATTCGCCAAGTCGATTCGTAGAGCCGATGGCCTGGCCCATCTTCATGCCGCCGCCAGCCAGCATCGCGCACGACACCTGTGGCCAGTGATCGCGGCTGGCGTCTTTGTTGATGCGCGGCGTGCGTCCGAATTCGCCCCAGACGACGACCGAGACATCGTTTTCCATGCCGCGTTCGTGCAAGTCAGTGACCAATGCGGACAAGCCCTGATCCAGCAGAGGCATGTCTTTGCGGCCTTGGACGAAGTTCTTGCCGTCGGGACCGTGCCAGTCCCAGCGTGTGAAGTTCATCGTAACGACTCGCGCACCCGCTTCGACCAGTCGGCGCGCGATGCAGAAGTTACGCACCATGCGCGGGGCACCGTCACGTTCGAATTCGATATCGTCGACGCCATAGCGCGCGACGACTTCAGGATCTTCCTTCGACAGATCGAGTGCATCGGCCAGAGTGGTCGATGTCAGGATGCCGACGGCTTGATCGTGGAACGAATCCATCCCCCCCATCGATCCTGTTAGATCCGCTTCACGCTTGAATCCATCCAGCGACTGCAGCAACTGGCCGCGATCCTGCAGTCGCTCCAATGTGATCCCTTGCAGGGTCATGTTGTCCGACTTGAGATTGTTTTCGCGTCCGCCGACCAGACCAAACGGTGTGTGCGACATGCCGAGGAAGCCGCCATCACCAGGTTCGCCCCACGTGCGATTGCCCGTACGGTACATCAACGACAAGTTTGGCGGGATCGCCTTATTGACTTGCCCCTTGTACTTCGACACCCAGGCTCCCATTGACGGCCAGCCACCTGGTGGTTTGCGGTCGCTCTTCTTGCGGCCGGTCATGCACTGATAAGCATCGTGATCACCACTGCAACCGACCAGCGAACGGATGACCGCGAACTTGTCCATCATCTTGGCGATGCGCGGGAAGTGCTCGCAGATTTCAAGGCCGGGGACATTCGTCTGGATCGGATTGAATTCGCCACGAATCTCGCTCGGCGCATTCGGCTTCAAGTCCCACATATCGATATGGGGAGGGCCACCCGGCAGGAAGACGTTGATGATCGCTTTGTGCGATTGTCGGCGGCCAACCGTGGCTTCCGCAGCCAGCAGCTTTGGCAGCGTCAATCCGCCTGCGAGAACCGATCCACCGATCGTGAGGAAGTCACGACGCGAAACACCGTCACAAAATCCTCCTTGACGATGAGCCTTTCCAAAAATGGTCAGCATCGGCGGAATCCTCAAATCAGCACGACTAAGGTCGCGAGGTGGTGGCGATCGGTTGGTTCAGGGACGGCGGGAGTCAGTTTCGGTGAGCACTTCAGCTTATCATAAAGATCGGCTGATGAGCAACAGGTTCTTCGTTATCTTTTGGAGTTGCTCATTAAGCTTGACCCGAGAGTAGCCAGTTCCGTTCAATAATCGCAAATCCCTATGTCGATTGATCCTCCACCGAGAAGGTTGGGAAACAAATGTCCACGGAAGTTGTTTGTTCGGATTGCCACACGACGTTTGTGGTGCAGGATGAACCCGAAACGACCGACCGCCTGGCCATTACGGCGGCGGCAAAAAAAGCTGCAGAAGCCGTCCAAGCGGCTACGGAAGTCATGATGGCGACAGGGGCCAACCGTCACGCGAAATCCATCGCGCTGCAAACGGCAGATACCAACTTCACGACCGCAGCGACCTCTTTGGCGAGTGCCACGGCAGACCGAGATGCTCTTGAGCAGTTGAGTGCGGATCTGGATGCCAAGATATCAGCCGCGACATCTGTAGTGGCTGCCGGTGAAACGGCCACCACGCAGGCAATGACCGCCGTTCATGCGAACCCGGAAGATCACGATCTGAAGGTGGCGGCAACTGAGTTGGCGGACAAGCTCAAATACGGAACGACTCTGCTCGCCGAATTGAATCGACACAAGGAGGAAGCCCTCCATCACATGACAGCCAAGAGCAGCGCGGTTGCTCTGGCCACGAATTCTCTGAACGTCGCCACCGTTTCCCGAGACACCGCGTTGGCACAGATGGCTGCCGCGGACAGCGAGGTCAGAGATGCGACCGCAAATCTGAAAGCAGCTTCAGACACCGCTGCCGCGTCTGCTGCGAAAGAAGCAGTACTGTCACGGCGCAGTCCCAGGAAGGTTTGGTGTCCCGGGTGCGATGTCGAAATCGATCTTCGGTCGAGAACAGTGGCGCCCTCCCAGCCGCATGACTCGGACCTGGATCCGGCGTTCCAACGCGACAAGTTTCTGCTGCATCAAAAACTGCTGTCGATTAACACGCGGTACGCGGTGTGCGATGAAAAAGGTCAGGAAATCATGCATGTGATGAGGCCGACTCATCTGTTTCGGACGTTGCTGGCCGTGTTTGTTGTCATCTTCCAAGTGGTCCTGATGGTGGGGTTGGTCGTCATCATTGGAGTCAGTCTCGCTTCGACGATTGGTGAAACAGCCACCGGCGTCATCATTGTGATTGGGATCATGATGAGCATCATTCCTGCGATCTTTACTTATTGCCTACTGGCCCCCAAGCGACACATTACCTTTTATCGAGATGCTCGCTTTGAACAAAAGCTGCTGGAAGTCCTGCAGGATCAGAAATTCACCATCCGCATGATGGGCTACACAGTGCGGGATGCCGCTGGACACGTGTTAGGGCGGTTTCGCAAAGACTATCTGGCCAACCTGCTGCGAAAGAAGTGGGACGGCTTCGACTCGGAAGGGAACCATGTATGTGTGATCCGCGAAGACTCGATCGTCCTGTCGCTACTGCGTCGCTTCCTGGGCTCGTTCTATGGAATCTTACGCACCAATTTCGTCATTCATCAAGTGGGCAAACCGGGCCAGGACGGACCGTTGATGGGTGAGTTCAACCGGAAGTTTACGCTGCTGGATCGTTATGTCCTCGATTGCAGTCCCGATCGAACGCGGATGCTCGACCGCCGGATGGCGATCGCGATTGGTGTGTTATTGGACACGGCTGAGAGTCGCTGAGTGATTGAATCTTTGGGATGGCACAGTGCCGGTCGATTGTTAACGTGTAAGACAGAAAGGGATCGCAGATTCGGTGATGGGAGTTGCTTCTAGTTCCTGGCGAAGACTCCTTCGCGTGGGCCCGCCATTGGTAACGCGCTGGCACCGCGCAGAAGGTTGTGCTGGATCACCACGTCTTTGTTGGGTCCGACCAGTCGGATCGCGTGCTTCATGCGAGTTGGATCGCGACGATCGACGATGCTGTTGCCTGTCAGCATGCAGCGAGTACATGCTTTCAGTTCCAGGCCGGCGTGAATCGGATCGATGATCTGACAACCTGTCATCTGCAGATCGCGGCAATTGTGGAACATGATTCCCGCTCCGGTGTCGTCACTGCCCGAGCCGAGTCGCTCGGCAGTGAGTCCCGTGATCGTGACCTGCTCGCAATCGTCGAACAGCACGCCATCTCGAGGTGGCAGGGTGTCGTCGGCTTTCCAGCAGATCGTGTTGGTCCCAAGTGCCAGACCGCGGCACGACTTTGCCAGGATCGAGTATTCCCCGGAATCGTAGATCGTGTTGCCGGTCGCGGTGAGTCGATAGACGTGACTCAGGTCCAAACCGCGTGAGTTGCTGCCGATCACATTGCCGGTGATCGCGATCAAGCAAGCTCCTTGATTCGTTCCGGACTGGGATCCTCTGATGCGGACGTTCGCACCGCCGGGTTGGATCGTCGACTGGATCGTGTTGCTGCTAATAGTAACTTCGCTGATCGCTCCTTCGGCGGCATCAAAGTCGATCTCGGCTCCTCCTTCGTCGGCCGCATCGATGCCGGGCCGGTTGTTGTATTCGATGTCGTTGCCGGTGATCTGCAGGTTATGAACGTCGCCTGCCAGCGACTTGATGCCCGCTCGTTTGTTGAAGCTGATGTGACAGCCCGTCACGTTGGTTTGATGCAGATCACAGTGGTCGAAGTACAGGCCATAAACTTCGTTGTCGTACAGGTGGCAATCGGTAATCAAGACGTTGCGGTTGCGTTCGGTCAGGTGGATCCCGTAGCGGCAGCGGCGCACGGAAACCTGCGAGATGGTCGGCTGAAAACATCGCGTCAATTCAATGCCCACAGCCGCGGAATGATCGCCCACAATTTCGAAACCGCTCAGCGTCGGAAATCGTTCCTTCTGCCACGTGGCGTCAGTCACGGATTTGGGCACCGAAGTTCCCTGATGAGTTCCGACAATCTTGATCGCCGGCCCGGGCCCGGTCATCAGTAATCGCGACGTTCCCCCATCGCCAATGATCGCGGCATAGCCTGTCTTCGCCAGATCGATCACCAGAGACCGCGATAGCCGAAACGTCCCTTTGTGAAGCCGCAGGACGCCGTCGCCATCGTGCAACGCATGCTCGAGCGCGGCCGTGTCGTCGGTGACGCCGTCACCGCTCGCTCCAAAATTGGCAACTTCTGCCATAGAAGACCGTTCCTTGTCGGCTTGGTTACAAACAATGAACTCAGAACAAACTCTCGGCCAGCAGCTTGGCGAACTTGCGACCTGTGACCGATAACGCGAAGTCGTCAAACTTGGCTGCCTTGACCCACTGCCATTCTTCGCCGTCGCGAAGCGTGCCCGCGACTGAATCGGCCACGAAGCACTTGAGCGTGATGCGATAGCGCGTGACGCCGTGCTTGAGTTCGGCCAGTTGCGGTCCGAGATCGATCTTTAAGCCAGTTCGTTGATGGACTGACTCCACGATGTGCGGGACATCGTCCGTTGTGGCGGCGGCCAGTTCGAATCGCACGAAGTCCCAGAGCCCGGCCCATCGCTCGCCCGTGGTTCGACGACGCAGCAAGTAGGCGTTGTTACGACGGACTGCGATCGAGGCTTCGGTCACGTCGGTGATGACGGCTCGCTTGGCCAGCTGCGGGATTTCGAGCTGCGTCTGATCGCGAAACGCTCGGCAGAAGCCGCTCACCGGACATTGTTCGCAATCGGGCAACTTCGGCGAACAGAGGCTGGCTCCGAGTTCCATCAGAGCTTGATTGAAGCGACCCGGCTGCGTCTTCGGCAGGACCGCTTCGGCGAACGACCACAACACCTGTTGACCCTCTTTCGAACGAGGGTCGCCGTCATAGCCCAGCAGCCGAGCGTAGAGGCGCAGCGTGTTCGCCTCGACGATGGGGGCTCGCTTGTCATAGGCGAATGAGACGATCGCCCCCGCGGTGTACCGGCCGATCCCTGGTAGCTCTTGCAGGCCCGCCACGTCAGAGGGGAAGATTCCGCCAAGCTGAGAGGAAACGATCTGAGCTGCCTTGTGAATGTTGCGAGCCCGGCTGTAGTAGCCAAGTCCCTCCCACTGCTTCAGCACTTCGGACTCCTCGGCCTCGGCCAGTTGCTGCACCGTGGGGAAGCGAGTCATGAAGCGCTCGAAATAAGGGACGACAGCCACGACGGTCGTCTGCTGCAGCATGATCTCGCTGATCCAGATCCGATACGGATCCGAAGTCCGCCGCCAAGGCAGATCGCGGGCGAACTGTTGATACCAGCGTATCAGCGGTTTGCGGAAGGCAGCGTATTGCGAAGCGTCCAGCGGAATGTCCTTTATCTCAATGCAATTAATTTCAGAGCGGGGCGGCGTAAGCCCCCTGGCCTCGGCTTCAATCAGTCGCGTTCAACTTGCGACCCTGGCTTGCAACTCTCGCCATGCGGCGCCGATGCGTTCCTGCTCATGAGGGAATTTGTCATACTGCGGCAGATGACCAAGCACATAAGTGACCAAATCCTGGACCTGCGACCGTAGAGATTCAATGACTGAATGGTCTGGGACCTGGAACTGTGTGTTGATTGCGTGAGCGAGAATCCAAATTGCCTCGACCCCATCGCTGTCATCATCCACGGCCGACTCGCGGATGTATCGGTCAATGACAGGAAAATAAAACAAGAATGCCACCCCGCCCATAAACATGAAATCTTCCTGATAGCATTCCGGGATTTCACAGAACTTCTGGTGTGCCGCGGACACGGTCAAGCCGCCGAAATTCTTCCAAGCCGACATTCCATCAAGGTCGTCCTTGGAGTCGGCAAAATCTCTCTGTCTCGGAAGATGCTGGTCGCCATTAGTCATTGTTTGGACTGCCACCGAGCTTTCAAAACCACTTGCCCGCACTTGAGCGATGCGACGCCCCTTCACAATATCCTAACCAACCAATCAACGCGTTACTCTATTTCCAAATGACCAGTTTAATGGGAGCAGAGTGCCTCGCGTGATTCGTCGCGTTCTTCGAGCTAGAATGTTCGCAGTGATCAATTTTCTGCCGCTGCCATTGAGTGATCGTATCAATGAGTTCTCGTGATGAAATCCTGTTGGCCATTCGCAAACATCTGCCCGAGGCGATGCCGCTGCCGGATTTGAATGGTCCCTGGATCCAATACCCCGATCCGATCGCTCAGTTTGCCAGCGTGCTGGAAATGATCGGCGGGCGATGCGTGCGTGTGCCGAACATGGAAGCGATCAATGCCGAGCTGGAGACGCTGCCCGTCTACGTATCGGCGAAGCAGGTGGTTTCGACGATCCCTGGGGTGGGAACGCCGACCGTTGATTTGAATGCCATCGCCGATCCTCACGCGCTGGAAGACATTGATTTTGCGATTCTACCTGGTCAGTTTGGCGTCGCAGAAAACGCCGCGGTCTGGGTGAGTGATGAAGCGATCAAGCACCGCGTCATTTACTTCCTGTGCCAGCATCTGTCGCTGGTCGTTCCTGCACAGGACTTCGTACACAACATGCACGAAGCCTATGCTCGGTTGAACGTTGGCAGTTCTCCTTTTGGCGGCTTCATCGCCGGCCCGTCGAAAACCGCTGATATCGAACAGTCGTTAGTGATCGGGGCTCACGGTCCCCGATCAATGACGGTGTTCGTCGTTGGTTGATCGCACCAAATAACCATGTTGGGTGATGGCTATTTCGGGGTGGAGTCACGGTCTCATCGTCTTCAGAGTGGCCGTGCTTTCGTTAAAGACACGGCCATGTCGAAGACTCCAAGTCCGTGGCACCCATGACAAAAAGCAGAATGAGCACGATCAGTTAGAACTCACCCACCGTTTCGACACCATCAATCGAGGCCAGGTTGCGATACGTGTTGATGTCGATGTTTTCGGAGATAAACCGAACCGAACCATCGCCCATCGTGAAGTGCCCCCCGCCGACGTGCTTGCTGGCGAACGAGTAGTTGTTGGGCCAATCGGTACGATCGATGGTCCTGTTCTTCTCGTAGTAGTTCAACGGGATCGAGCAGGTGGCGGTCGTGTGATTGAACCACCACCAGGCGCTGTGCGAGCAACGTCCCGGCAAAGCTTCACCGATGAACAGCGTGTTGGTGAGACCGTCAGTGACATCCCTCAATTGCGTTTGTACTGGTCCATTCCCGTTGTCATTACGGCATAGCCAACCATTGCCATTGTTGAGCCCATCACCTTGGTTGGGGAAACGACCAGAGGGATGATTGTGCGTGAAAGTGCCCCAAGCCCAGTTGTTCCCTGCCACGGCCTTGTACCCCGTAACGGCGAATGCGGTGCTGGCAGTCAGGTTGGTCAGATTCACTTCCGTACCTTTACTTGATGAATCCGACGGACACAGAAACATCGGCATCACCTTGAGGGTGATCGGCTGGTTGACAGTTGCTGACCACAGTTGCTTCTGGTCTGCCGAGGTGAACAGGTTTCCCTGGTCGATGTAGGGCAGAATCCCGAACAACCACGATTCAGAAATGGAGGCCGTTTCAGTCCAGCCGCCATTGGTCTGCCAACTGATGGGACAATAGCGGTTCGAATCAACGTAGTTGTGCAGAGCCAGTCCGAGTTGCTTCAACTGGTTCTTACATTGGGTTCGCCGAGCCGATTCGCGGGCCTGCTGAACGGCAGGCAGCAGCAAGGCAATCAAGACCGCGATGATGGCGATGACCACCAACAGTTCGATAAGCGTAAATCCAGTTCGTCGGCGCATGGTTTTCCCCTAACGAGACAAGTCGATACCGGACAACAGTCCGAAAAAAATGACTCAATGAAAAGTGGAAGCTCATTCTGTTAAATTCAGTTGCAGGTCCTTGCTGCCAGCCGGCGCGACGTCGACTGTCAGATCCGTCTCTGCATCGCTGGCATACTTCTTAGGAATCTTGGACTCCGCGACAAACTCGTGGGCGCGACCGTCGCTGGGGGGAATGGTGGAGCTGGCGACACTAACAGTGACCTTGCTTTTACCCGGAACAGCACCTGGCTGACCGTTGGTCTGGATCTGAAACGCACCCTTGGCATCGGACTTGGCCGTACCGACGGGGCCCTTCTCGGGATAGAACGTAATATTGGCGTCCGCGAGAGGTTCCCCTTTGTACTTCACGATGCCGCTCGCCGGCGCCACTTTGATCTTGTCACTGCGCCCACCGCAGCCGGAAAGGATGGTCAAGGAAATCAGGCAAAGAGCAGGCGCGATTTTCATTGTGCGGGTGACTTGTGAAGAGGGGTGCAGCGAGACTTTCACAACATGCCGTGCGATCAAGAAACAGATTTGGACGTTGATTTCTGGCGAAGAATTCGCGAGTTATTCGGAAGGGCCATTCACAGTCTGTCATCTTCAGATGGAGTAGTCAACACTTATGCATGCCCATTCCGCCGTGGCTCATTCGGCGCTGCAAGACCGGCTAGTACCAATCGTTAGCAGAGTGCCATGTTGTAGTCAGTTGATTGGTTGGCATTGCGAGCACCGGCAGAAACTGCGGGGGAGAGAGGTCGATTCTGGCATTGGTCGATCGAGGAGTTGTTCGGTACAGTTCGCCCTCTGCTCACTCTCAGAATTCTACTATTGGCGAACTCAGAAACGATGTGGTTTGGTGGCTATTCTTCGAACAGCGCGGAACGTGTACGGCTCGTTCTCGGTTGCGTGATCCTGACAGCGTGCCTGGCAGGATGCGGGACGACTCGTAGTTCGGACACGTTGCGAACGGGAACCGAGCAACTGTTGTTGTCGACCGCGATCGAGCGAGCGATCAATGACATGGACCTTTCGGTAATGAACGGCAAAACGGTCTACTTCGATCCTCAATACTTGAAGGGAGTCTCAGACGAAGGCTACATCATCAGTTCGCTGCGTCAGCGGCTGTTGGCGGAAGGGGCCTTGCTGAAGACCAGTCGAGACGACGCGGCCTACATCGTGGAAGCCCGGGCCGGCACCGTGGGGACGAATCGCCAGGACGTCTTGATCGGAATCCCTCAAGTCAATCTGCCGACTGGCGCTGCCGTGGCGGGTGCGCCGTCGGTGATTCCCGAGATTCCTTTCGCGAAGAAGACTCAACAGCGCGGGATCGTGAAGCTGGCGGCCTTTGCTTACAACCAGGAAACCGGCCAGGCCGTCTGGCAGTCGGGGACCTATCCGATTACCGCCGATGCTCGTGATACGTGGATTCTGGGAACAGGCCCGTTCCAGCGCGGTTCGATCTATGCGGGCACGAATCTGGCAGGCAACAGCGTGTTCAGCCGAAAATCAAAATCGGACGGACGGACCCCCGCCCCGGGCATGTCGGTTGTCGTCGGCAACTCGTTTCCAGAAGATCCCGATCTGATCGAGGCGGCGAAGATTGCAAAAGCAGAGAAGAAGGACAAAGGGAAGGAGAACTCGGTGGCCCCGGCTTCATTTACACCGGCCGTTCCACCCAGTCAGCCCCAACCGGGTCGAATCCCGTCAACGACTCCTAGTTCCACAACATCATCCACACCCGCTTCGGGCTTTTCCAATACAGCGACGGACACGAAATTCGGGACTGGCGGAAGTACGACGGCGGCAGGTTTGATGATCCTGCAGAAACGAGCTGGTTCGACTAACTAAAGAACCGTGCATGACGGTGACTGTTTTGGAGTCTTCGACAAGGCCGTGTCTGCTCTCGTTGATCAGATGTCTTGCCAATCGTTCTCGACAGAAAAGCGATCACCTTGCAGATTGAATCCCAGCCAGCACGGCCTTGTCGAAGACTCCAAAACCGTGGCACCCACGCTTACGAATTGTGGCAGCCTGTTGCCGAGTCTGATGGAGTGTTATCCTTCCCGACATGACATTCGTCGATCGCGTTCATTCCCGCGTCAAATCCCCATCCCCACATCAAGGAAGAGTGTCCATGTCGTCAGAGGTTCCGCTGATTGCCGTCTTCGTCGACTTCGAAAACCTGGCCATCGGCGTCCGCGACATGAAATCGGGTGCGTTCCAGATCCAGCTCATCCTGAAACGGCTGCTCGAAAAGGGCCGCATCGTTCACAAGCGAGCCTACTGCGATTGGAGTCACTATCGCGACGCCGTCCGTGAGTTTCACATGCAGGGGATCGAATTGATCGATATCCCGCAGTCGAAAATGAGCGGTAAGAACAGCGCCGACATTCGCATGGTTGTCGATGCCCTGGACCTGTGCTACTCGAAGACGCATATCGACATCTTCGCCCTGATTTCGGGGGACAGCGATTTTTCGCCGCTGGTCTCCAAGCTGAAAGAAAACAACAAGCGCGTCCTGGGCTGTGGCGTGAAGAGTTCCACATCGGACCTGCTGATCTCGAACTGCGACGAATTCATCTATTACGACGACCTGATCCGTGCGGCCCAGAAGCCCAAGACCGTGGCCGCCCCGAAGCCGGGAAAACCGAAGGTCGACGACAAGAAGCAGGAAGCGACCGACCGCCTGTTGGAAGTGCTGCAGTCGCTCGAACAGGACTACGATCCGATCTGGGGTTCGATGCTGAAGCAAACGATCCGCCGCGTGTATCCCGGCTTCAACGAAGGCTACTATGGCTACAGCAGCTTCTCGGACATGATCGAAGACATCGCCGACCAGGGCCTGATCGAACTCGACTACGACGAAACTCGCGGCAACTACGAGATTCGCCGTAAGAAGAAGTAGTCGCTCGTTCGGCGAAGAGTTGTATGACACAACCGACAGAACCTGCGGAGAAGAGTTTAGCCACGGATGAAACACGGATTGAACACAGATAAAGAGTTCGTACTTTAAGTGCATTCACTTGTCGTGACTTTCGTCGCGTGGATGCGCCGAATGGATGTCTTGCGACACATGTCTGCATGACACAACCCGGGGGTACCGGAGTTTGTGAAGACACCAGCCGTCGAACGAGTTCGTCGTTGCAGGTGAATATCTGCATGACACAACTGACACAACCTCGGCGAACGACTGAGACGTGTCCGACGAAACTCATCGGCCAGATTGCGAATCGTGATTCCGATTCAGATCGGGAGTGATAACTGCAAAAATGGCCAGCCGTTCTGGCGTGTCGAGGTGGGTGCGTTCCTGACGCGTGAACGCGCATGACACAACCGACACAACTCCGGGCGAGGCCAAAAGGAAACCCTGCGATAATAGAGGACCGCAAGACCAGACGGTTGCTGAGCGAGCGGGCTGGCTGCGACCTGTGCATGACACAACCTGGCGTTGTCACATTCTGAGATGGGATGGCTTCGTTCCAACAACGAAGACCCAATCTCTTGGCGAGATTGGCGGGAGCTTAAAGCGGACTTGATGAATCCTGCGTCCGGCGGAACCTTCTGCCGACAGCTTAGAGAAGCTGCGGTCGTGGAAGAATTGATCGATCTGCGAATCAATCCTGGTTCGACGAAATCTGAGAACAGATGGCGCCAGCAAAAACGCCTGCCGTCTCACACTGATTGTTAGAGAGCAAATGCGGCGAGAGTCTCACCGAGACGTTCGTGTTTCTGTTCGAATCGACACGAAGATCTGAGTCGCAGTGTCACACGAATTGTTTGACTCAGTCAATCCGTTGATTTGCCTATTTTGCAAGAATCTGGCGAATTGATTGGCGGTCGTTTGGCGAGTGCGGATGCAACGCGGGGAACGATTTTGGAGATGCGAATTGATGCGGAAATCTCGCAAGTTCTCAGGCCCAAGGGGCCGGAACTTTGCCTAGCCGGGGCCCTTAGGCCCCGGAATTGGGCTTACAATCACATCTCTTGAGGCCTGTAGGGCCGGTCCATTCATCTCACGCATATTCTCTCTAGAATTACGCTCGCTGATCTCTAGTGCAGACTGCCAGGGATTGTGCTATCGCGACCTGATTGAAATGACCGGCCCTTCAGGCCTGAGGGTTTATTGATGGGCGAAATTCCAGGGCCGAAGGGCCCTGGCTGGGCAAAGTGCCGGCCCCTTGGGCCTCAGGACAGAGGCCAAACTCAGGATCGCGACCCGCGTTCAGAGCCACATATCCAATCTTGCCAAGAGGCTGAATCTCTTGCGCCGCAAACTCTTGATCGGTAATGAGCTAACGGTTCGCCAACGAACTGATGTTCCACCGGCATAATCTGCCGGATACTATCTGCGGATATTGTTCGAGCGTCATAACAGGGAGGTTATGCGATGTTCGAGATTCTACTCATCGTCGCGCAGTGGTGGATTGAAAACCAAAACAGTCGAGCCACGATCCGCCCGACCCCGTCATTGGCGACAGCGGCTCGACCCGAATGGAGTCATGCGACCCCCTCACGCGCTGATGAAGTGCCGAACGATGCGCCATGGCCAGCACCTGAAGAGGTGGCCCCGTTCGTAAATGGCGTCCCGCCGGCTCCTGCGATTCTCAATGCCCAGGGGTGGCACAATGCCGCCGGAGTCTTTGGACCGCTGTTTGGTACTTGGAATTCGCCTCAAGGTACGGTGATCGACAGCAGCAATGATCCGAAGGACCGGTCTGTCGTGACGCCTGAAGTAGCCGACTTGCTTGATCATTGGGAGAAAGGGGCTACGCAATCTTCAAGACAACTGACATTTTGTCGGACCAAGTACAATCTGATCAATGAAGTGGAAACAAGGGCAAGAGGAAGTTTCTGTTACGTAGCATCAGACCGAGGAGAATTTCGATTCGAGGATGAAGGTATTGACTCCACACGAACATCGAACAGAAAGAACGCACAGGGAAAGCCATTTACGATCGAAGCCGGCGCGTCTGAGTTTTGGGAGTGGAGGGAATCGGAACTCTTACACGTCAATCACACGAACAAGACATATTCTGTGGTGCCGTTGCCTCGCGCCGTGAGACCGAAATCGCAGAACATCTTCCTGCAGTCAATCCAAGAACACGCGCCATTCATCGTCGACATTCGCACAGATTCAATACGTCGCGAATGGTCGTTGACGCTGCTCAAGCAAGGCTCGTCACACGTCATACTCGAAGCGACACCAAGAACTGCAGCTCGTAAGCACCGCTTTAGTAGATGCTTGCTCCTTCTCAATGCAAACTCCTTGGAGCTATCGGCGATTAAGTACGTTGATGCCGATCAAGTTCACGAGACGGTGTATGTGCTTGATCGCTGTCGTCAACTGAATGCAGGAGTTCTGCCCTATGGCTTGCAAGGACGCGGAAGTCAACACAAGGGTTATGTCAGCGTTCCCATGAAGTGGCAATGACCGTGTGTGCCAACTCGTAACCGGATCACCAGATGTTTAGCGCGATGCTCTTAGTCATGTGTCCGATCTGTGCTGAGCCGACGAAGCCGTCGAGAATGGAGCAAGCCGTTCGATTGGTGAGTCCGGTGACCGGCGTCTTCATCACGATGCTCGAATCAGCCGAGTGTATCGGCGAAGAGATGATTCGGGGCGAATCCGAGTGGGCTCCTGCTAGTGCCCTGACGGCGATCGCGATGGCGGAAGCTGCGAAGGCGGAGACCGCGATCGTCAAAAACAGCGATCCGACTGATCCGTCGGAGGTGACTGCGGAAGTTGCGGAAATACTGGATAAGTGCGAAGCCGTTTCACGAGAGGTGAAGACTTCAAAAGTCGTCGTGATCCAGACAGTTTACAACCTCGTTTTTGAAACGGAGGCAATATCCGAGGGAGTGCTTTATTTCGAATCGCCCGAGAAGCGGAGCATCGACCTGCGGTCATCGGAAGTTCCAAGAGGTACGAGATCATCGCGAATTGGAAAGAGCGGCAATCCATTTCGCCTGGAAAGGAGCCGAGGGGAGTCATGGATGTGGTTGCCGGACGAAATTGCGTGCGGGGATTGTGAATCAAAGACCTTTCACCGATTGCAGATGACACGTGAGATTCGCGAGACGTACTCTTGGGGATGGTTGGCGACGTTACCTCCACCATTTCTGTTTGACCTGCAATCCCACCAACTTCGCTTAGATTGGAAACTATCACTCCTCCGAACTCACAAAGACGGCATCATCCTGCGAGCGATTCCCAGGGCTACCGCGCTGAAGCGAAGATATTCCGAGTGCTGGATTCTAGTTGACGACAAAACATGGTGCGTCACAGCCGTGAAGTGTTTCGATGCTAGCGGTAACCTTGAAGTCGTCTACAAATTGGGGACGCGAACCATCAATGAGTCTCTTTCAGCCGATTGCTTTGATCCCACTTTGAAGTGGCAGGGGTATAAAGAGTTCAAATTGGACTGATCGAGAGCGGTTCGGATGTTCATGCCTGCACGGAAAGGCAGAAGAGATTTGAAACACAGAGGCACGGAGGGAACAGAGAAGAGGAAGAATTGAACCATGGAACACACGAAAAACACAGCATGAAGTCAATGAGAAATGAAGATCAAATTCTCTGTGTCCTCCGTGACTCTCTGTGCCTCTGTGTTTCAAATTCTCTCCCCTGCCTGAGCCATCGGTCCGTGTGCTGACTCACCTGAATTCATCCGAATTAGCTGAGACCCGCGAGTTTCCTCGACATCAGTTCTGAGTCGCCGCGATAGCCTAACGTGACGAGGACTGGTTGTAGCTGATGAGCGAATCGTTGTTGTTCGACTTTCGCAGTGGTGATGGCTCGTATCAAGTTGGCGATAGGTACCGACCAGGCTGCGTTCGCATCTCCGTTTTGCGATTCGCGAATGATCAATCTGTCCGCCTGTCGCTTTACCACGACGTGAGGATGGCCGATCCAAAGCATTTGCCAATCGGCGTCGTGGGCCTCGACGGCATGTTCCCAATCGGTGATGTTGCTCAGATCACAACAGCATTGTGGTTCGATGAAGGCGGATTCGCCTTGGCAAAGGGAATAGCCACCGTTCATCCAGGATATCCATTCCGCCCCAGTGCTCGATGATGACAGCGAGATATCTGCCAAGCACGATTGGGTCGCGGAACTCGGTCGTGGGGACGTGCCAAGACGGAATCCTGAGCGGCGTCAGACCATGAAGGCCAGAATCTGACAAGCATTCCAGCCAGTACCGATGCCGTTCTTCCACGTCAGCGCGCCAAGCCAAAGATCGGTCTTGCGTGCTAAACCGAAAGGGTTCTAACTCCAGGACCGGCTTCAATTCCACATTTTCCAAACCGATCATGACCGCTCCTTGAACTCAATCCAGTTCCAAGGAGGCGCGATCTGGATCCGAAGTTCGGTTGACACAGATTCCTTGCCTAAATAAAATGCTGACTAACTTAGTGAGAATTTACTGGCGTTTGGGTGCGATTGAACCGATAATTCAGTCCACCGGCCGCTGCGGACTGTGAATGTGGTGGTGATTTCGAGTCGCAAGGCTTTTCACAGCAGTATGTTGTAGATCTAAAAACAGAATATAGCACTAATTAAGTCATATCTGATTCATTGGAAGTGAGAATGAAACCTGTTCATGCCGCGTTCCTGATCGCAATCGCCACTCTGGTCGGTTGCGCCCCCCAGCCGACCAAGCCTGCTGTGCAGGCGGATGGGACGCCCGCCAAGGGGGGGCAGTCATTCGAACTTCTGAATGTCTCTTACGATCCGACTCGGGAATTGTGGAAGGATTTCAACGGAGCCTTCTCCGCCCACTACCAGAAGGAATCTGGCAACACGGTGAAGATCAAGCAGTCGCATGGCGGATCGGGCAGCCAGGCTCGTTCGGTCGTCGACGGGTTGGAAGCCGACGTTGTTTCGCTGGCCCTCTGGAGTGATACGGATCAACTTCGCAAGAAGGAGCTGATTAAGGAAGGCTGGGAAGAGAAATTCCCGAACCGCAGCTTGCCCTACACGTCGACGATCGTCTTCGTCGTCCGCAAGGGAAATCCCAAGAAGGTCAAGGACTGGTCGGACCTGACCAAGCCTGATGTTGAGATCATCACGCCGAACCCCAAGACTTCGGGCAACGGCAAGCTGGCCTTCCTGGCGGCTTGGGGTAGCGTGGTCTTGAAGGGCGGAACGGAGGAGCAGGCCAAAGCGTTCGTGACCGAACTGTACAAACGAGCACCCACACTGGAAGCAGGCGCCCGCGGTGCCACGACGACGTTCGCTCAGAAGGGCCAGGGCGATGTGCATCTGACCTGGGAAAACGAAGCTCACCTGGAAGTGGCTGAGGCCAAGGGTGAACTCGAAATCCTCTATCCCTCACTCAGCATCCTGGCTGAACCGCACGTGGCGATTGTCGATGCCAACGTCGATCGTAAGAAGACTCGCGAAGTGGCTGAGGCCTATCTCAATTATCTCTACACGCCCGCTGGCCAGGAGATCATTGCGAAGCACTACTATCGACCCTTTAACGCGGAACTGCTGGCCAGCCACCGTGATCGTTTTCCCGATTTGAAGCTGTTTGCGATCACCGAGATCTCCAAGGGCTGGGACGACGCTCAAGCGAAGTTCTTCGCCGAAGGGGCATTGTTCGATTCGATCTATCAGTCGAAGTAACAATCGAACACTCAGTTGGCGGGCGCATGCCGATCATGCGCCTCAAGCCTGATTCCAACGATTCACACTCCGCTGACCCGTCGACGGGAGGCACTCAATGTGGTTGTCGAAGTCTCATCGTGTCCTTCCCGGCTTTCATGTGGGCCTGGGATATACGGTCACGATCCTGACATTGTTATTGATCTTGCCGCTGGTGGCGTGCTTGTTGAAAGTGGCGACGCTGACACCAACGCAGTTTTTTGCTGCGGTGTGGACGGAGCGAGCCCGCGCCACCTATTTGCTAAGCTTTGGTGCGTCATTGGTCGCGGCAGTGATCAACGTCGCGATCGGCCTGCTATTGGCCTGGGTGTTGGTTCGGTATGAGTTCTGGGGACGCCGGTTCCTGGATTCGCTGATCGACCTGCCGTTCGCCTTGCCGACCGCCGTCGCGGGGCTGGTCTTTTCGAGCTTGCTCGTTGAAAAAGGCTGGTACGGACAAGTGCTGGTTCCGCTGGGAATCAAAGGGGCCTACTCGCAATTGGGGATCATCATCGTCCTGGTCTTTGTCGGCCTGCCGTTCGTCGTGCGTACGGTTCAACCAGTGCTGGAAAGCTTGGAAGGGGATACGGAAGAGGCGGCCGCGATGCTGGGGGCCAATCGCTGGCAGACGATGTGGCGAGTCCTGCTGCCGGCTCTACAACCCAGCTTGATGACCGGCTTCGCGCTGTCGTTCGCTCGCGGTCTGGGTGAATATGGTTCGGTGATTTTTATCTCGGGCAACATGCCGTTCAAGACCGAGATCGCTCCGGTGCTGATTGTGGCTCGACTGGAACAGTTTGCCTACGCGGAGGCGACCGCAATCGCCGTCGTGCTGATGGCGATGTCGCTGGTGTCGCTGGCCCTGGTGAACTGGCTGGAACGAAGGAGCCGTCGTTATGCACCCTAGTTCACTGCGAACCAAGAAGACAGCGGGACGGTTTGTTGCTGATGAACCGCTGTGGCTGCGGATCCTGCTGATCACGGCGGTGTATCTGATCATCGGCCTGCTGATTCTGGTCCCGATGGCATATGTCTTCTGGCAGGCAATGGCCGAAGGTTGGGAAGGTCTGGTCAAGAATCTGTGGAAAGACCCCGACACGCTGCATTCGATGTGGCTGACGATGACTCTGGCACCGCTGACGGTGGTGCTGAATACGATCTTCGGTCTGGCTGCCGCTTGGACGATTACCAAGTTCAAGTTTCCGGGTCGCACGCTACTGGTGACGTTGCTGGACGTGCCGTTTGCGATTTCGCCGGTGGTTGTCGGACTGATGCTGGTGCTGCTGTTCGGAATGCAGGGGTTCCTTGGTCCGACGTTACGCGAATGGGGAATCAAGGTCATTTTCGCGTGGCCTGGGTTGCTGCTGGCGACCATGTTCGTGACGTTGCCGTTTGTCGCTCGTGAACTGATTCCGCTGATGGAATCGCTGGGCGATGAAGAGGAAACCGCCGCCGTCAGCCTGGGAGCCAATCCCTGGCAACTGTTCTGGCGGATCACATTGCCGAACATCAAATGGGGTCTGGTCTACGGCATGATTCAATGTCACGCTCGCGCGATCGGCGAGTTTGGAGCGGTCTATGTGGTGTCCGGTCATATCGCCGGTGAGACAGACACGATGCCGCTACGAGTCGAAAAGCTGTTTCAGGAATACAACAACCCCGGTTCGTTCGCGGTGGCGTCCGTGCTGACGCTGATGGCCCTGGCCACGCTGTTTGGTAAGTACCTGCTGGAACAATACATCGCTCGCCAGATGGCGACGGACGCTGTGGAATAGCCTGCGAATCATTGTCGAAACAATCGCTTGAGAGAACGACATGAGCATCAGTATTTGCAATATCAGCAAGCAGTTCGGCGACTTCGTGGCGTTGAAGGACGTGAGTCTGGAAGTTCCTTCGGGATCGCTGCTGGCGCTGCTGGGGCCTTCGGGTTCGGGCAAGACGACGCTGCTGCGAATCATCGCGGGGCTGGAACAGGCGGACTCGGGTCACATCAAGGTGCAGGACGAAGATGTCTCGCAACTGTCGGCTCGCGATCGCGAAGTCGGGTTCGTGTTCCAACACTACGCGCTGTTCAAGCATATGTCGGTGTTCGAGAACATTGCGTTCGGGATGCGGGTACGTCATTTGAAGGATGCCGAAGTGCGTCCTCGCGTGAACGAACTGCTGCATCTGGTGCGTCTGGAAGGACTGGGCAATCGCTACCCGTCCGAGCTCTCTGGCGGTCAACGACAACGAGTTGCTTTGGCCCGTGCGCTGGCGGTCAAACCTCGCTTGCTGCTGCTCGATGAACCGTTCGGAGCACTCGATGCCAAGGTTCGACAAGAGCTGCGAACATGGCTGCGGAACCTGCACGAAGAGATGCACGTGACGACCGTCTTCGTGACGCACGATCAAGAAGAGGCGTTTGAAGTGGCTGACCGCGTCGTCGTGATGAAGCAAGGGCATATCGAGCAGGCGGGAACTCCGCAGGATGTGTTCGATCACCCGGCCACGCCGTTCGTGATGGACTTTTTGGGTCACGTCAACGTGTTTCACGGTCGGTTGGAAGCGGGACAGATGCATCTGCCTGGCTTCGCGATGGAATACCCGGAGTACCAGCATGCGACTTCTCGAGATGCCACGGCTTACGTTCGGCCGCATGAAGTGGAACTCGATCGGACTCCACAACTGGAGACGAGCCTGCCCGTGCGTGTCGTGCATGTGAATCCGGCTGGCCCGGTGACTCGAGTGCGGTTGGTGTCTGATGCGTTCGGAGCGGCGATCAACGTCGATCTGTCGCCGGGTCGTTATCGAGAATTGGCGCTACGCCCAGGCGACCAGGTCTTTGCGACACCCAAGCGATTGCGAGTCTTCCTGCCTGACGACTATGTCATTTGATCCGGTGTGCTGGTGGTCCTGACGACCTGCTCTACTGCACGTTCTGCTGAGATTTTTTGTGAGCGTCCCTATGAGTCTCGAAACGATACTGCAGGCCGACTTGGCTCAATCTGGTGTTTCCGAAGCAACTGTGCAGGCAATTTTGCAGGCACTAAATGGGCTGCGCTTCGGGCAGGTGACGGTGATTGTTCAAGATGGACGCGTGATGCAGATCGATCGGACGGATCGATTTCGGTTGCCGGCAGAGCCGACGCGACGCGGGTAAGCTCGTAGGTTATGCTTCAGCATAACGTTGGCACTCAGCCGAGGTGTAAAGAGTTATGCTGAAGCATAACCTACAAGGCTGAGGCCCCAGGGCGAAGGCCCGAACTCCACCGAGATGAATTCGGTGGGGGGGATAGCAGCCAACAGCTGATATAAGATGACTCGCTAGATCAGGCGCCAATTCGTATGCTTGCCCAGGAAGGGGAGCCGGGTCCAGACGTAGCCCATGAAGTTGATGAGGCTCCTCAACAGCATCGGGCAGTAGGATGGTCGAAGCACATCAATGAACAGGCAGTGTCGTTCCATGTCCGTCAAGTTGAACGACTGGTGAACGACCGTGTCGTCGAACATGAACAGTGGACCGTCCTTACACCAGGTATGTTTCGTTCCGTTCACGACGATATGGGCGCCCTCACTTGGCGCGGGGCCGATGTTGTACAGAACTCGTACCCCTGCCCGGAGCCAGCCAAAGTGCTTGCTCGTTTTGGTCTGCGGGAAGAACGTGGAAACACCAATGGTCTGGATGTACTTGAATTTCTTCTGGAACAGGCTGCAGTCCGCTGCCGCGTTGTTGAATCCGTACCATTTGTAGATCATCAACGTTCGTTCGTCCGCCTGGCTGCGACGGTGGACTTCCGCGATGATTTCTTCGGCCGGACAGCCTTCGGTAACCTGCCGAATCTCTTCCTGGTACGCCTTAGGGAAATCGGACAGCTTGTAGATCTTCTTGTTGACGAACGGCAAGCTGAGGATGTCGATCAAGGTGTTCATTGGGCTGAGAGCCCAGGTCAATCCGCCGTTGACCAAAAAGAAGTGGTGAGCGATCGCGCCGCGATCTCGGCCGTGGCGAAGAACTTCGTACAGCCCGCATGCCACGTACACAATCGCCAATGGAGGAAAGATCACTCCGACGATCAGCAATGGCGCAGCCCGCTTCAGGACTTTCTTGGTATACCGCCAAGCGTTGCGCAGCGATTGCTTCGATGGTTCGGCAATTGCTGTCGCAGCGAGCACCGGGGAGACCTGTTGATTCAACGACACATTCGCCAACGCCTGGGTGTCCATTCCCGCTCCGAATACTGCAAGATGCTGAAAGCTAGATTTCGGAAATTAGAGGAAAGCCAATTCCAGTGCAAGGACAGTTTGCGTCCGCCGCTGGCTGAGGGGCTCTGCAGGAAAGACAAACAGCCCTTCATCGAGATCGGTGAAGGGCTGTCATTTCTTCGCGTGGAGGGGAAGAGATTTCGAATTGGAAGACATCCGAATTGGTCGGCTGTCGCTCTTTTCGTCAATTCGCAATGCGGTTTTCCCAAGGTCAGCTGGGCTGGCTTTCCGGATCAGGCGCCGACTCTGGTTCTGGATCGTGCTTTTCGGGCAGCATCAATGAGGCGCCGATGCCGACTCCGAGGGCGATGGCGATGAAGGCGAGCGAGACCAGCGTGATCAGGCTGGTTTGTTCGTGGGGCAGGAAGTCGTGGACCAGCATCTTGATGCCGACGAAGGCCAGGATGGCAACCAGCGAGTACTTCAGGTAGTGGAATCGCCCCAGCAGATCGGCCAGCGCGAAGTACAAGCTGCGTAGGCCAAGGATCGCGAAAACGTTGGAAGTGAAGACCAGGAACGGATCCTGCGTCAGTCCAATCACGGCCGGGATGGAATCGATCGCGAAGACCAGATCGGTGGTTTCGACGATCACGAGTGCCAGGAACATCGGCGTCATTGCCAGCTTGCCGTCGACCCGCGTGAAGAAGTGATCGTCCACGAAGCTGGGGTGCAAACGGAAGAAACGTCGCGTGATACGAACCATCCGACTGTTTTCGAAATCGACTTCTCCTTCACCGGCAAAGAGCATTTTGAAAGCGGTGTAAAGCAGCAGCGCTCCGAAGATGTACATCGTGAACGCGAAGCGGTGAATCAATTCAATGCCGAGGTAGATCATCACGCCGCGCATGACGAGTGCGCCCAAGATACCCCAGAGGAGGACTCGATGCTGGAGCGCCGCAGGGACTTGGAAGTAAGCCAGGATCAAGGCGATCACGAAGATGTTGTCGATGCTGAGCGATTGCTCGAGGATATAGCCCATGAAGAACTGGGCGGCGGCTTCCAATCCGTTGGCCGGGAGCGCGGTCATTTTCGGCCCATGACCGGCTTCGACTTTCACCTCGTCGTAGACGCCGAGTCCGAACCATTTGTTTTCGTAAGCGAAGTAGACGAAGACAGTAAACATCAACGCCAGGACGAAGTAGGCCCCTGTGCGGATGAGCGCTTCTCGAGCGGTTAACGCCTTCGATTCCCGGCTGAGGATGCCCAGATCGAAGGCGAGGATGACCAGCACCAGCAGTACGAACACTGCCCAGACCATGCGAATTCCTTCCACCAAAACCAAATGCCGCGCGCAAAATGCGGCGGACTAAGTGAGAACGGCGGAGTATAGCGTTGGATCAGGGAATTGAGCAGCGAACGTACCGATTGGGGTGAATTGGTGTCGCCGGTGCGGAGAACGGCAGAATCTGCCGGTTTAGCGATCGTCGAACGACGGAGGCTGGCGGCGCTGTTTGACTTCGGTGCGTTGCTTTTTCGCTTCAACTCGCCGTCGCTTGGAGGCCTTGGTCGGCTTGGAAACTCGACGCGGCTTGGGGGCGACGGCGACCGTCAGCAGTAAGGCCCGTAGCTTTTCCAGACAATCGGTCACGTTCTTCGGTTGATCGCGAAAACGTTCGCTGCTGAGAACCAAATCGCCTTCGTTGGTCATTCGTCGCTTGTACGCGGCCACAAACCGGTCACGAACGTCGCTGGGCAGGCCGGCCGATGTCAGCAAAGGCCAACGCAACATCACCTTGGAATTGACCTTGTTCACATTTTGACCACCCGGCCCCGAACTGCGCGCGACGCCCCAGTCGAATTCGCCGCAGGAGATGCGAATTCGGGGGGTGACATCGAGGATTTCGGTATCGGCGGGAAACATGATTTTGGGGTTTGGTTAAGCGGTTGTTGGCGACAAAGGTTATTTTCGATTTGGTTCGGGGTGGCCGTGTCATTAATCGAAGACACGGCCATGTCGAAGACTCCAAGACCGTGGCACCCCATTCCAATGGGACAAATAGGACTGAGGGCAGATGATTGTTGTCGGCGGCCCAAGTGACGCGTGGGCGTTGCCCACGCGGTTAAACATAGCAGAATCGGCGACGACGCATCAGGAACATCCTTCGACACGCGCTGGCCCGGCAGGTTCGCGCAGTAGATTGGATTCCCGGAAACTCATAGACTTTAGTCTTATCGTATGCAGATCTTGCGAATGGGGCGACCGACTGATCGGTCCGCCGGACAAAATCCGCGTACTGGCTCGAATAGCTCCTTGAATCGCAGGCCCGCCATGTCGTTTCCGCGCATGATCCGAGTTCGCCAGAAGTTTGATGCTCATCGCATCGCCGATGTTCCCGCCGAGGTCGCTGCTCAACTGGCGACGCTGAAGCTGGGCGATAAGGTCAAACCGGGGCAGACGGTCGCGATTACTGCGGGAAGCCGCGGGATCGCGCATATCGGCCAGATTATTCGCACGGCGGTTGATCATGTGAAGAGCCTCGGTGGAGTTCCGTTCATCGTGCCGGCGATGGGGAGCCATGGGGGCGGAACGGCCGAAGGACAGCTTCAGATCCTGGAGCACTATGGAATCACGCCCGAAAAGATGGGGTGCGAACTGCGAGCGTCGATGGAGACGATCATTGTCGACCGGACCTCTCAAGGGATTCCGGTTCATTTTGATAAGCATGCCTCGCAGGCCGACCACGTGCTGATCGTGGGGCGGATTAAGCCTCACACCGGTTTCGTCGGCGACGTGGAATCGGGCCTGCACAAGATGATGCTGATCGGCCTGGGCAAGCACGAAGGGGCCAAGATCTATCATCGAGCCATCGCCGATTACAGCTTCATGGAGATCATCATGGCGGTCGGCGAATCGGTGATCCAGAAGTGCCGCGTGGTCGGTGGCATTGGCATCGTCGAGAATGCGTATGACGAAACGGCGTTGATCGAAGCGGTTCCTCCTGAGAAGTTTCTCGAACGCGAAACGCAATTGCTGAAGCTGGCGATTCAATGGCTGCCACGACTGCCATTCCCGTACTGCGACCTGCTGATCATCGACAAGATGGGTAAGAACATCAGTGGCACGGGGATGGATACCAATGTGATCGGCCGCAAGTACAACGATCATGCCGCCACCGATCGCGACACGGTTCGATGCAAGCGGATCTTTGTTCGGGGATTGACCCACGAAACACACGGAAACGCCACCGGGATCGGCATTGCCGAGTTCATCAATCAACGCACGGCTGATGCCATTGATCGCAAGATCACGGCGATCAACTGCATCACCGGTCTGCACCCGACGGCCGCGATGATTCCGATCGCGTTCGACACTGATCGCGAAGTGGTTACCAACGCGCTGCATACCTGCGGACTGGTCGAGCCGCCCAATTCCAAGGTGATCCAGATTCCGAACACGCTGCATCTGGCGGAGGTGCTGGTCAGCGAAGCGTACTTGCCGCAGTTCGCCGAACGATCCGATCTTGAGCAGCTTTCGGAGCCGGAAGCGATGGCATTTGATGCGCGGGGCGATTTGTCGGATGTCGTGATCCAATCCGGACATTGAGCGTTGATTGGGGAGACGGAGAGCATTCCCACGCTCGCTGGCGGTCCCGATTTACTTCAATCCGACGGCATTCTGATGCGACTTCCACGACGACGCGCTGTGCAAATCGCGATTGGCTTCGTCCTGTCTGTCGCGCTGTTTGGCGTTCTGCTGATCTGGATGCCGTATCAGCGAGAGATGTGGATCGCCAGCAAGATCAAGGCTTCCGTTGGCACAGTCGGAATCCAGTTTGGATGCTTCGGACCAGCTTGGATACCCCGGCGGTTTCAAGAAAGGTTGGTAATTTTTAACAGAATTTCAGGCCTCGAACTCACCGAGTGTTCCCAGGTCTCGATGATCATTTCTGATGTGAAGGCTCTCTCCAACGTCAAATTGATCAGGTTCTACGGTTCCGATATTACTGATCGAGAATTGGGACATCTGATGGGATTAAATACACTGCGAATTCTCGACCTTCGCAAAACGGCAATTACCGATGTTGGACTTGCGCAGATTGGTAAGATGACAGATCTCGAACGTCTTTACATTGGAAGAACACAGATTACGGATCAAGGACTGAAATCAGTCGGAGAACTGGTACGCCTGGACCTATTTGATCTCGATCAGATACAAGTCTCCGACGAAGGGCTGCCGCATTTGAGGGGGCTTACAAGACTGCGTCAACTCGGCGTTGGCAACTCAAACGTCACCGACAATGGTTTGGAATTTCTCCACTCGTTGCCGAATTTCGATTTTCTCGATGTAGAACGGACACAAGTGACTGCCGAAGCACGAGAGAGACTTCGAAAAACATTCCCGAAGTGTGCGATCTTTCCAAATCCGTGAAACGTGACAACCATCCCCGATTTTTCTCTGTTGATTAACAATCATCGCTTCTCAATTTGGGCAATCGACTTGTCGAATCACTCATCATCACCGCGTCCCGGTGTGTTCCTCGATCGCGATGGAACCGTCATCGAGGAAAAGCACTACCTGTGCCAGCCGGAGGATGTGGAACTACTGCCGACCGCCGGTGACACGATCGCTCATTTGAATCAACTCGGGATTCCGGTCGCTATCGTGACGAATCAGGCCGGGATCGCTCGTGGCTATTTTCCCGAGAGCCGCATTGCTGAAGTGCATGCTCGGCTGGATGAACTGCTGGCCGAGCATGGAGCTGTGATCGACCGTTATGAATACTGTCCTCATCATCCGATTGAGGGGACCGGCAGCTATAAGATCGATTGCGGTTGCCGGAAGCCGAAACCGGGGATGTTGACCAGTGCCGCAAACGAATTGAATATCGACCGGACGCGATCGTTGATGATCGGTGATCGGCTGGGAGACATTGAAGCGGGTGCGGCGGCTGGCTGCGAGTCGGCGTTGGTGCGGACGGGTTATGGGGCGTTTGTCACCTTGGGCGGTGAGACGACACCAGCTCGGTTTTTTGGGGTGTTCTCGACTGTTGGTGAGGCTGTGGAAGCTTGGCTGCGTTCTCAGACGCAGATTCAGACTTCGTAGTTGGTCGCAGGGTTTGAGGCGGAGGCTTCACTTGACCCGCGTTCTCGGCGAACGCAGCTACAAGGCGTGACCGTCATAGCCAAATAGCATCGGCACTGGGTTGTCCGAAGCGGACAATCCAGTGGCACGCCTGTCGTGGTAGGGGTCGATGATAGCGGCGAACGCAGTCACTCCAACTCGCTGAGGCGTCTCTGCAGGAAGCGGCGTTCGGGTTCTTGTTTGGCCAGTCGCAGGGCGGTCTCGTACGAGGCTTTGGCGTTGGCCTTTTTTCCAAGACGGCGCCATAAGTCGGCCTTCGCGGCGTGGATCAAGTGGTAGTCAGGCAAGGCACCTCGATCGAGGATCGCGTCGATCAGTTGCAGTCCTGCTGGCGGGCCATCACGCATCGCCACGGCGACGGCTCGGTTCAGTTCGATCACTGGTGACTGATTGGCTTGAAAGAGAATGTCGTACCAGCCGACGATTTGAGTCCAGTCGGTCGATTTGGTATCGGAGGCATTCGCATGGGTCGCGGCGATCGCGGCCTGGATCGTGTAGACCCCGACGTGCTCGGCCGCGATCGCTTTTTCGACCAGGCTGATTCCTTCTTCGATCTGGGCACGATTCCAAAGGGATCGATCCTGATCTTCGAGGAGAATCAAATCACCGGTGTCAGTCACTCGCGCGGTACGCCGTGATTCGGTAAACAGCATCAGTGCGAGCAGCCCGAGTGCTTCTGGGTCGGGCAGCAATTCGACGAGCAGTCGGCCGAGTCGAATCGCTTCGTCAGAGAGATCGGCTCGCATGAGCATTTCGCCCGACGAAGCGTAGTAGCCTTCGTTGAAGACGAGATAGATGACCGACAGCACGGATTCCAGTCGGTCGTGAATGTCTGCTTTCGAAGGGACGACGAACGGGATCGCCGCCATTTTGATCTTGGCTTTGCCGCGGACGATGCGTTGCGCGATCGTCGGTGCCGCAGTGAGGAACGCGCTGGCGATTTCTTCGGTGGTGAGTCCGCAGACTTCGCGTAGCGTCAGCGCGACTTGAGAGTCCAATGCCAATGCCGGGTGACAACAGGTGAAAATCAGTCTCAGGCGGTCGTCTTCGATCTCTTGTTCGGAACGGGCGGCATTCGTCGCGGCGGCATCATCCAGACGCTTGGCGACAGTTCCCAGAGAAGCGTCGAACCGCGTTCGACGACGAATCACGTCGATTGCTTTGAAGCGTCCTGTCGAAACCAGCCAGGCGGCCGGATTACCGGGGATGCCGTCCTGCTGCCATTGCGTCAACGCCATAGCGAAGGCTTCGTGCAATGCTTCTTCGGCCAGGTCGAAATCGCCGATCAATCGTACGAGCGTGGCGAATATTTTTCGTGATTGATTTCGGTATGTTTCGTCCAGCGTCTGGCGAACATGGAGAACTGGATCGTCGGTCATCTCGGCAATCTTCAAAACGGATGCGGGTGGTCGGATACGATGACGGTTCTCAAAACGGGGCGAAATGTATTGTGTGCCATTTGGTGAATCGCCGCGACACCCGAGCCATCAAAACGGTCCAATACATCGGAATGCGGTGGCGGGTTCTGGACAAAATAGTCTCTGCTGCCGATTCCGAGAGGCGCAAGTGGCCTCGCCCCTCGATAGGATGTCTAACGCCCAGTTTGCCGGTCTGCCACCGCGACCTATCAAAACACATGATCTCTGTCTCCGAAATCACTCGACATTTCCGGTCCAGCAACGGGCCCATCGTTGCTGTGGACCATCTGTCGTTTCAAGTTCAATCGGGTGAAGTCTACGGGTTGCTTGGACCCAACGGGGCCGGAAAGACGACCACACTGAGAATGATTCTTGGTCTGCTGTCACCCACCAGTGGCGATGCGGAAGTCGACGGTTTTCGAGCGACCCGGGAACCGGATGAGGTGAAGCGTCGAATCGGCCTGGTCTCGGCCAGTTCGGGTTTGTATCAATGGCTGACACCTCGCGAAACGCTGATGTTTTTTGCGGATCTTTACGGGGTCGCCCCTGCAGCAGCGCGCATCCGACTGGAAGAACTGAGCAATCTGTTCGACATCGGCCGATTCCTGGATCAACGCTGTGCGACGCTGAGTACCGGACAGAAGCAGCGTGTCACGTTGGCTCGCGCTCTAATGCACGACCCCCCGGTGATGCTGCTGGATGAACCGACGCGCGGCCTAGATGTGATCGGGACTCATGTCGTCTTCGAATATATCACGAAACTGCGATCGCTGGGTAAGGCGGTTGTGGTGTCGACTCATCGCCTCGACGAAGCTTCGCACGTGTGCGACCGCATGGGGCTATTGCATCGAGGGCGATTGAAGCACGAGGGAACGTTTGCCGAGCTGCAACAAGCCACAGGATGCAGCAACCTGTTTGAAATGTTTCTGCAATTGATCGGCAATCAATCCGGGTCGACCTTCGGAGAGACCGCGCATGTCTGACGAGTCCGGCACGCCAGATTCCCACCATGGCTGGACTTCACCGCGCTGGTGGCGGTTAACGGTCAAAGAACTCCGCGAAATCCTGCGTGATCGCCGTACGATCATCACGCTGGTCGCCATGCCGTTGCTGATCTATCCCTTGTTGGGTGTCACTCTGCAGAAGCTGATTCTGGCGCAGGTCACTCGAACTCGTGTCGAATATCGAGTCGCACTGCCATCGCGCCACGAGGAACCGACGTTCCGAAAGCTCTTCTCGCTAGGTAACCAGTTGGTTTCCCGGCGTGAAGGACGCACCGTCGACATGCAACAGCATCCCCAGGGAACCATCGACGATCCGATCATCGAACTGATGATTCCGGATCAAGAAGACGGGGGGGGCGATGTAGGCAAAGCGGTTGCGGAGGGAGAAGCCGACATCGCGGTGCTCTTTGGGTCACACCCCGACAACCGCATTATGGGGATGGAGATCATCTATCGATCAGGATCGCCGGTCAGCCGTGACGCGCGACGATTTATCGAAGATCGATTTCGAGCTTTGAATGAAGATTTCGCTCGTCATGCACTGGCCGAAGAAACTCCAGCGATCCCGTTCCCTTACGATATCCGGGTCGAATCGCTGACACCGGTCGGAAACCAGGCGGGCCCTCCGCTGTCGCTGGCGACTTTGGTTCCGCTGATCCTGATCCTGATGACGGTCACCGGAGCGGTCTATCCCGCGATCGATTTGACGGCGGGGGAACGCGAACGTGGCACGTTGGAGGCCCTGGTTTCATCCCCGGTCCCTCGTCACGAATTGCTGTTTGCGAAGTACGTCGCGGTGGTGACCGTGGCTGTCATGACCGCGGTGGCGAACCTGGTTTCGATGATCGTGACCGCCTATGCCAGTGGGCTGGAGGGTTTGCTGTTTGGTTCGGGCGGGCTTTCCCTGCGACTGGTTGTGCTGACGCTGAGCCTGCTGTTCGTGTTCGCGGCGTTCTTCTCGGCCGTGATCCTGATCCTGACGAGTTTTGCTCGCAGCTTTAAGGAAGCGCAGGCCTATCTGATCCCGTTAATGCTGGTCTCGCTGGCACCTGGCATCATCTGTCTGTTGCCGGGGATTGAGTTCAATACGTGGCTGGCTGTCACGCCGCTGGCGAACATTGTGTTACTGGCTCGCGATGTGTTCGACAATCGCGTGGTGCCGATCTGGGCGCTGGCGACATTGCTGTCGACAGCCCTGTATGCCGCGGTCGCGTTGTCGGCTGCCGCCCGGATCTTTGGAACAGATGCCGTGCTTTACGGCGGTGATGGAAGCTGGTCGGACCTGTTTCGTCGACCGGAAATCCCGCGTCCGCAGGCGACGTTGGGGCAGGCGATGTTCGCTTTGGCGATCTTGTTTCCCACGTTTCTGATCCTGGGAGGAACAGCCTCGCGGCTGGCTCACCTGTCGATCGAGAGTCGCCTGGCGATCAACATGGCGATCACGATTCTGTTGTTTGCCGTGCTGCCGCTGGTGCTGACTCGCTATTTCGCGATCGCCTGGAATTCAGGATTGTCGCTACGAACGGCTTCGCCGCTGTCGTTCATTGCTGCAGCCGTGCTGGGCCTTTCGTTATGGCCGTTTGCTTATGAACTGGTTCTGGTCCAGTCGCCCGATCGGCTGACGGAGTTTGTCAAACTGTTCGAATCGATCAAGGCTCAGATTGATGCCGTGCCATTAGCATGGAAATTGATTGCCCTGGCCCTGGTTCCCGCGGCTTGCGAAGAACTGTTCTTTCGCGGTTTCCTGCAGACGACTTTTCGAGCGGAAATGGCCAGTCCCTTGGCAGTGATCCTGTCGAGCACTCTGTTCGGGTTATTCCATGTTGTCGTTCGCGACGCCCTGTTCTTCGAACGATTCGCTCCAACGTGTTTCCTGGGGTTGATCCTGGGAATCGTTTGTTTGAAAACCGGCAGCGTCTGGCCGGGGATTGTGCTGCACTGCATTCACAACGGCCTGTTGCTGACGGTGTCGAATTATACGGAGCAACTGAAGGCCTGGGGAATCGGTAGCGGCGAACAAGAGCATCTGCCGGCGTCCTGGCTAATCGGTGCCGGCGTGTTGGCGATTGGAGCCATAACAGTGCTGGTGATGCAGCGGCCCCGGCCGGTGGTTAAGGCGACTTAAGCGATCGGGATTCGATGGCAATTCTGTCGTGACGTCACGTCCAAGGCGTCAGGGACGTGCCCCGGCCCGGTGATTTCCGCAGAAATTGCGCGAAAGCGGGTTCCAAGATTTTTCCTTGCGACTTGTCGAATCTCGCGTTTTCTGAACGACTAATTGTCAGAAGTAGCTGACACACTGTTGGAAACGCCATGCGATTTGTGGGATTGCAGTTTCGGGATAGGATGCGATGGAGGCAGATGTCCTGCGTTCAGCGAGCCGGATTTCTCGAGCAATGCCAGGCGTACGATGACGAGTTGCGGCAGTTAGGATATCTGCAGGGGACCGCCTGCGTCCCCTCTGATCAGAATGCGATCACAATCCGCAACAATCATGGCCAGCCCAGTGTGCGGAACGGTCCGCTGACGGAAGGGGACGAACAACTGATGCGGATCGTGATTCTAGAAGCCTTCGACCTGAATCATGCGATTGCACTGTTGTCCAAGCATCCTTTACTCTGGGATGGAGTCTTCGAACTGCACCCGGTTGAACTGACGACTCAAGACAATTCAGACCTGTCACCCCGATTGATCGGAGAACCACGATGAAGTACATGCTGCTGATTTACTCCAACGAAAACTCGTGGACCGAATCGGAGCGGGAAGCCTGCTTCGAAGAATCGACTCAGGTTTCTCACGAGCTGATGGCGGCGGGCAAGTTCCTGGCCGCGTCGCCTCTGCAACCCATCTCGGTGGCGACCACGCTGCGAATTCGCGACGGCAAGCGACTGATCAGTGACGGCCCGTTTGCGGAAACGCACGAACAACTCGGCGGCTACTTCCTGATCGAAGCGACCGATCTGGATGATGCCATCAGCATCGCCGATCGATTGCCCGCGGCCAAGAAGGGGACGATTGAAATCCGGCCGATTCTCGAACTGCCTAATCTGCCGTACGCGTCATAAGCACGTCCCAAACCAATCAGTCTACCATACACCCAAGGCGCAGCACTGCTGATGCCGCAGCGAAACTGCGCCCGAAATGTCTCAGGAGGATCCATGTCCACATCGATTGAACTCTCTGGCCGCCCAACGACGAAGCAACTGTGGACGGGTCGAGTCCTGAGTGCTCTACCCACGATGTTCTTGCTGCTCGACGGCGCGATGAAAATCCCCAAGCCATCGTTCGTCGTCGAAGCGACCACCCAGTTGGGCTATCAGGAAAACGTGATTGTGCCGCTGGGAATCACCCTGCTGATCTGTACCGTGCTGTACATCATCCCGCAGACGGCGGTCTTGGGAACCATCCTGTTGACGGGGTATCTGGGTGGTGCGGTGGCCACTCACGTTCGCGTCGGAAACGGCGCGTTTGAAATTGTCTTCCCCGTGATTTTCGGTGCCATGCTCTGGGGAGGTCTCGTTCTTCGCGATACGCGACTGCGAGCACTATTGCCGTGGCGAAGGTAACCCTAAGACTGCGTTGCTGGCAACTTTTCATCGACATCGCCAGAAGAAGTTATGCTGAAGCATAACCTACGCTGAACACACTCCTTATCCATCAGAAAGCCAAGCCATGACGACCAAGATTTTTGTGAACCTGCCGGTGAAAGATCTCGACAAGTCCGTCGAATTCTTCAAGAGCCTGGGCTATACCTTCAACTTGCAGTTCACCGATGAGACTGCCACCTGCATGGTGATCAGCGAAGACATCTATGCAATGCTATTGACCTATCCCAAGTTCAAAGAATTCACGCCAAACCCGATTTGCGACGCGACCAAAAGCACCGAGGTACTGGTCTGTCTCTCTTGTGAAAACCGAGCCCAGGTGGGTGACCTTGTTCGCAAGGCTGTGGCGGCGGGTGGCAAGACCTTCAAAGATCCGCAAGATCACGGATTCATGTACGGACACGGCTACCAGGACCTCGACGGACACATCTGGGAATTGATGTACATGGACCCCAGTTTCGTCCAGAAGCAGTAGTCGAAGTCGTGATAAATTCGGGCTGATATTTCAACTACTAGAAAGTAAAACCATGACGACCAAGATTTTTTTGAACCTGCCCGTTGCCGACCTCAAGAAGTCCGTCACGTTCTTCACGAGCCTCGGCTATACCTTCAACAAGCAGTTCACGGACGAGACCTCGACGTGCATGGTGATCAGCGAAAACATCTACGCGATGCTGCTGACTCATGACAAGTTCAAGCAGTTTGCTCCGAGCGCGATTTGCGATACCACCAAAAGCAACGAAGTGCTGATCAGCCTGTCGTGTGAAAACCGAGCTCGCGTGGATGAGTTGGTTGCCAAGGCTGTGGCGGCGGGAGGCAGAACCGTCGAAGATGCGGAAGACCATGGATTCATGTACAGCCACGGCTATATGGATCTGGACGGGCACGCTTGGGGGCTGTTCTACATGGATCCCAGCTTTGTCCAGCCACAATAGCCGTCACGACGGCGCGGAATCCTATTGGATTTGCCCGTCATTCCCGCGCAGGCGGGAATCCAGTCCTTCTGTCTCAAGTCATCGCCGAAGCTTGCGATTTCAGCAGATCGTGTCGTTCATAGATCGTTACCGTCCTGCAACTCGCTGGATTCCCGCCTGCGCGGGAATGACGGACAGTCCGCGCGAGCGAACATCTCAACCGCTTTGAGCACTCTCACCGTGCAAGCCCGTCTCGCCACGATATTCGCTCGTGGGGCCGGGTGGCGCGATCGTTTCGACGTAGGTTCCGGGCTTAATCTGCAGGCCCGTTTTGTACTGGTCGAGAATCGCTTGAATCATCGGGGCGTCAATCGTTTCGCGTTCCATCAGTTCACGTGTCAGATGCTCCATGACGGGGCGTCGCGTCGACAGGACATCATTGGCAACGTCATACGCCGCATCGATGATTCGACGGACTTCCAGATCGATCTCGCGAATCGTCTCTTCGCTGTGCGAGTAACCGGACGACGTTCCCGCACCAGCCAGGAATGGACTGCTGCGAGATTCGCTGTAGTGGACTCGACCCAGCTTGGGGCTCATCCCGAACTCGGTGATCATTCGACGAGCCATATCGGTCGCGCGCTGCAGATCGTTCGACGCACCCGTCGAACTTTCCTGATAGACCACGTCTTCCGCTGCGATGCCGCCCAGCAGCACACAGATGCGATTAAACAATTCGGTCTTCGTGACCAGTTGTCGATCGTCTTCGGGACGTTGCAGGGTATAGCCGAGCGCACCCAGTCCGCGAGGAATGATCGAGACCTTATGAACCGGATCGACGTGCGGCAGTGAGCAGGCAACCAGCGTGTGCCCCACTTCGTGCCAGGCGACTCGCTGTTTGACCTCTTCAGGCATCACGCGAGCCGTCTTTTCCAGACCGGCGACCACGCGTTCAAAGCCCTCTTCAAATTCAGTGCGAGTCACCGCCGTCTTGTTGTTTCGTGCGGCCAACAGCGCCGCTTCATTCACCAGGTTGGCGAGGTCCGCTCCGACAAAGCCGGCCGTCAGTTTGGCGATATGCTTCAGATTGACGCTGTCGTCCATCTTCACCTTGGCCGCATGCACCTTCAGAATCGCTTCGCGACCTTTGATGTCAGGTCGGTCGACCAGGATGTGACGGTCAAAGCGACCGGGTCGCATCAGCGCGGGGTCCAGCGTCTCGGGCCGGTTGGTCGCACCCAGCACGATCACGCTTTGATCGGAACTGAAGCCATCCATCTCGACCAGCAAGGCATTCAACGTCTGATCGCGTTCTTCACCGCCACCGGGTGAACCGTGGCTTCGAACCTTGCCGATCGCGTCCAGTTCGTCGATGAAAATGATCGCGGGCGAGCGTTGTCCCGCTTGTTGGAACATATCACGAACTCGAGCGGCACCGACCCCGACGAACAACTCGACAAAGTCAGAGCCCGACAGTCCGAAGAACGGCACGCCCGCTTCGCCAGCCACAGCCTTGGCGAGCAACGTTTTCCCCGTTCCAGGAGGACCGACCAGCAGGCAACCGCGTGGAATGCGTCCCCCCAGGGCCTGGTACTTCGAAGGATTACGCAGGAACTCGACGATCTCGCGCAGCTCTTCGACCGCTTCGTCGATCCCGGCCACATCATTAAACGTGATCCCGAGCTCTTCCTGAGCGTACAGTTTCCCGCGGCTGCGGCTGAAGGCGATGGCAGATCCGGGACCGCCCATGCGTCTCAATGCGACGAACAGGAAGCCGACACAGAGCAACGTAAACAGCGACAGGAACAGAATATCGCGCCAGGGCGACTGTGGTTCTTCGTATCTCCAGTTGATCCCTTTTTCGTCCAGCAACTCGGTCAGCTTGGCTTCGTTCTGCCCCTGCATCCCCACGACCGAAACCGAATACTGCTCAGGCGCAGGCTTCGTGGTGCTGTTCGACTTGGGCGCGTTCTGGAACGTCATCCCTTTCAAGCCGATCGTCAGTTCGTAGACGTTCTGAGGTCCGAACTTATCGGTCGCGATTTTCGATTTGAAGTCGCTGTACGTCATCGTTTTGGGTCGCCAACTGGTCGAGAACCCAAACGCAATGATCGCCACAACCAGCGCAATCATCAGGAACCAGAACAGGTTCGTGGACTGGCCCCGATCGGGACGTTTGGCCCCGCCACCAGGCGGCACCGGCTTGCGCGGACTGGACCCCTTACCTCCCGGTCCCGCCATCAGCATCATTTGGTTGTCTGCTGATTCGTCGGAAGTTGAAGCTGGCAAAGCGGCTACGCGCGTGAAATCACTGGATTGCTGATTTGGCATGATGGACAACTCTATGCCCTACTCACGGCCGGGTCAACCGGATTGCGGTCCGCATGCGAGACAGAAGCCTTGTTGGCAAATCTTAAGGTAAGTTGGCGAGCCGTCAGTTCCACGTACTTGGCGAAGCTTCGCTGTCGCGTCACCGTTAGAAACTAGGAAGCACCGTGATCAAATTTGAGAGCCATCTCGCGACAACGAATAATCTTCTCCGCAAATTCTCCTTCCGGGTACTGGCCCAACAGGTCCGCGCAGTAGTCGAAAAACGTGGCACCGTTGGCGTCGCGCGCACGCAGATCGGCGCCGGCCAGTAGCAGACTTTCGATCTTCGCTTCGCTGTCGCATGTTGGCAATGCCGCCATCAATGTGGTGTGGCCAGCATTGAACGCTGGTAGCGTATCCTGTGGCAACGTCTCGTTTGGATTCGCCCCCGCAGACAATAGCGTATCTACTTCCATCGGCGTCCCCTCCACCACCGCCCTCAATAGTGGGGTCCAACCGTAGTGTTGCTTCAGCGTGAGATCGGCCCCCGCGTCGATGAGCAGCGTTAACACTTCTCGACTATTGAGGTTGGCTTCAAAATTCACGTCGATCGCGCAGTGTAGAGCTGTGTACCCCTCAACCGTTTGCCAATTCACCTTTGCGCCTGCATCAAGAAATTCCCGAATCACGGCGACGTCGCGAGAAGGACACGAAACCGCGTCCATCAGCGCCGTACATCCATATTCGTCAGTCTGCTCTAAAAGTGCCGGATGAGCAGCGACCAACTGACGAACGGCTAAGACATCGCAATCTTCGATGGCCTGCAGCAATCTATCGAACGCTTCCATGTGGTGTTACTCGTTTATCGCATGATCGCGAGGCAAATCCACGTACTTCTCGGATGACTCTTGCAGGGCCCGTTACACGCTCCTCATCCGGTATCGCGCTATTCTCAGCATGTAACTTATCGCAATTGACAGCGCAGGCCACGATCAGGTTCAGACCGACACACCCCAAGCTTCATTCCACGAACTCATGGCGGATCCAACATCGCGCTTGATTCCATAGAGCGGAATGATCTGGATTCTTCAATCCTCAGAATTTAGCGCCGATCGGTAAACCGAGGCATGCCAGGCCGACTTGCACTACGATCACAGTCCACAAGCAGGCCCAATAGATCCACCACCAGATCAACGGCTCTCGTTCTCTCACGCAATAGTTTTTGTATTCCCAGAATAAGGGATTCCAAAACCCAACGAACCGGGGTTGGTCGATCAGCTTCAGAAAGCGTAACGTCGGCTCGATCTTCACCCAATAGGCAAACTGAACAGCGACAACCGCCACGGCACCGATTCCAAACGACAGGATGGTCAGTGGTTGGTTCATGTCAGACAGAATCTTTCAAATCACGATTCGCTAACGAAGTGATCCGCGTGCAAACGCAGCACAGTTCACCTGAAATCATTTGTTGCCCGCGCCAAGCCGCGTCATTCGTCTTTTTTATCTTCAGCCCAGTAGTGTTGCTTATGGCCTCGTTGTTCGTAAAGGGCGATCAGATGTTCTGCGGTTTCGCGACTCAAATCCGACGCGACGACGAAGCGATTGCCGTGGTCGTCCTGGCGATAAACCATCCATGTCTGATGAGATCGATCCGTTGTGTTGTCGGCTTGTTCCATCTGGTGCTCGCTACCGGGTGGACAATCTCACCCCCTGACTGCCGCCAGGAATGCACTTGTTGAACTATAGGCTTGGTACGACGAATTGACCGCGTCCGCGCTCGTTGCGCCTCTGAAAAGACGTGCAGTCTACGGTGCAGACTTCTGGCCAGAAAATGTTCGCAGGCTTGCACCTGTCGAGGAAAGTGCGAACACTGAGGCGGTGCTGGGGCGACATGCTCAGGGGAGTATGGCTCGGCAATTGTGAACTGCCAGACAGATTGCTCATCTCGACCGGACGAGATCGCTGGCGGATGGCATGGAAGCATTGTACCAAGAAAGACTTTGATGAGGCGCGTTCTGCACTGGCTCCCGACGGCCGCCGGATGCTATGCGCTCATCGGCGGTATCGTGACTGTGCTGGGCTGGGTGCTGGATGTGTCGCGCCTGGCGGACTGGGACGGTGATGGGATCGCCATGCTGCCGAATACCGGTCTGGCGGCGGTGCTGATCGGTATCGCACTGCTGCCGGTTAAGTCGGGAGCACGAAAAACGGCTCTGGGCATCATCGTGATCGCGATTGCCGGGTCTACGCTGCTGGAACACGCTTTCGGATTCAATTTTGGTATCGATGGGATGCTGCTGTTCGGTCGCCCCTGGGGGAGTCGCGGGACCGTGGTTCCGGGACGAATGGGGATCCCTGCGGCCGTGTCGTGGACGCTGGCGGGCGTCGCCGTGATCTTGCTGGGTCGCCGAAAGGTCATCCCGCTCGCCGTTCCCGTGATCGGCATGATGATCTCCGCGATTGCCGGGCTGTCGCTGGTTGGCTACCTGTTCGGAGCCGACATCCTGTATGCGTGGCCCCGGTTTACTGCGATTGCGCTGCAAACGGGGACGATTCTGCTCGCTGTGGGAATCGGTCTGGTTTCGACCGCGCCACAGCTACCTCCCGTGAGAATTCTGCTGGCCGATACCGCCGCCGGCGCACTGGCCAGGCGCGGCCTGCCGATCGTGATCATCCTGCCTCTCTTTCTGGGATTGATGTGCGTTCGCGGTCAACGCAACGGCTACTACGATCCCGCTATGGCGATTGCCCTATTGGTGCTGTCGCTGATCATCACGCTGTGCGCGGTGCTGTGGTGGGGTGTCTCGACAGTGATGGTTCGCGAAGAATCCCTGCAGCAAAGCGAAGATCGCTTTTCGCGATTCATGGAACGGCTTCCCGGCTTGGCCTGGATCAAAGATTTGCAGGGACGCTACGTCTACGTCAACGAGGCGGCCGAACGAGTCTTCGGCGTGCCGCGTGAACTGCTGCAGGGAAAGACGGACCTGGATCTCTTCCCGTTGGAAGTCGCCACACAGTTTCGACAGAACGATACTGAAGCCCTGACCAGCAGCAAGGGGGTGCAGATCGTCGAAACGCTGAAGCACGAAGATGGCACTGTTCACCATTCCATCGTCAGCAAATTTCCCATTGCCAATAGCAGCCACGAGTCGGCATTGATCGGTGGCATCGCCATCGATATCACCGACCGGAAGCGAGCCGAAGAAACGGTCAGTTCGCTGCTTCGTATCAGCAAGCAGTTGAACTCGACGCTCAGCATCGACGGACTACTGGACATTCTGGCGCAAGAAGCGATCAGTCTGATCGGTGCCGAGGCGGGGGTCTCGGGGCTACTCACGCGAAAGGGAATGGTCTGCAGCAAGTACTTCCGCAAAGGGGAGGTTCTGCCGCTGGAATATTGCTGGCCGCCGCTGCATGGGCTGCCTGGCTGGTTGATCGTTCACAAGATCCCCTATCTGACGAACGATGCGAAAGCAGACCCGCAAATCATTCAGGAACTGTGTCAGCAGTTTGGGGTCTGGTCCGCGATTTCGACACCGATCATGACCGCTCAGGGCGAAGTGATCGGGTTCTTCGAGATTCACAACAAGCGAGATGGATCGGGGTTCACTTCGTCTGATCAGGAACTGTTGCTGGCGGTCTCACAAGCGGCGGCAATCGCGGTGCAGAACGCCCTGGCATACCGCTCACTCCAAGAAGCCGAGGCATCGCTGAAGCTGGCCGATCGCCGCAAGGACGAATTTCTGGCCGTGTTGGCGCACGAGCTCAGGAACCCGCTTGCTCCACTTCGTAACGGTCTGGAGATCTTCAAGCGAGCCGATGGCAATCGCGAGATTCAAGGTAGCGTGCTCAATGCCATGGATCGACAAGTCACGCACCTGGTTCGACTGGTCGACGACCTGCTGGATGTCGGTCGCATCAGTCACGACAAGCTGGAACTTCGCAAGCAACGCGTCGACCTCGCCCACGTCATCAACCAGGCGATCGAAACATCGCAACCATTGGCGGACCGCGAGCACCAGTCGATCAAGCTGAACCTGCCCAAGCAACCAATCAAACTGGAAGCGGACGCGGTTCGGCTGGCGCAAGTCTTCAGCAACCTGCTCAACAATGCCTGCAAATTCAGCTCGCCGAACAGTGAGATCGTCGTGACCGCCACTCGGCAGGGAGCACAGGCGGAGATCACCGTGCAGGACGACGGGTTGGGGATCCCACCTGAGAACCTCGAACGAGTCTTCGAGATGTTCACACAATTGCTGCCGATCGGACGTTCACGCGGCGGACTGGGGATCGGCCTGTCGCTGGCACGCCGTTTGGTCGAGATGCACGGTGGCACGATTAAAGCGCACAGCGACGGCCCCAACCGCGGCAGCCAGTTCATCGTCAAACTGCCGATTGCCGCTGTCAGTGACGCGAAGTTGCCGACATTAAACCCGATCATTCCCACAGAGATGTCTCATCTGAAAGTTCTGGTCGTGGACGACAACCGCGACGCCGCCATCACGCTGCAGATGCTGATGAGCATCCACGGTCACGAAGCGATCATGGCACACGACGGAGGCGAAGCCTGCCGCGTCGCCGAAACCTATCGCCCCAACGTCATCCTGCTCGACATCGGCCTGCCGACGATGAACGGCTACGAAGCCTGCCGCACCATCCGACAAAGCCCCTGGGGCAAGCAGATGACAATCATCGCACTCACCGGCTGGGGCAAAGACGAAGACCGCCGCCAATCCGAAGAAGCGGGCTTCGACGGACACCTGGTCAAGCCCGTCAACAACGACACGCTGATGGCGACTCTGTCGACCGCGATGGCAACGCAAAGCGGCGTATGAGTTGGAGGCGGTGTGACACAGCCTTATCGTTCTGAAGTGAGTCAGCCGTGCCACTGGTTGGCCGCTTCTGTTTGGACCGGAGTCAAGGGTAACAGGTGTTCGGGGACATGGGTGACACATTCCTTCTACTCTGGAATGGGGGTGGAAGGGACGGAGTGAGCGGAGCGAACGTAGTCGCTTCCAC
>JAQGHU010000060.1 GCA_028291515.1 Schlesneria sp. | reverse complement strand
AGCCACGGATTGAACACGGATGAAACACGGATAGGAGTTAAATCAAATCACAGATGAGCCCCGGTGCCGTTCGACATGGGATTTCTTGTCGCCTTTCCCTCCTATCCGTGTTTCATCCGTGTTCAATCCGTGGCTCGCCTGCAGGTTTTGCTGCCTTCGAGATATCGTCATGGTTGCAATCGTCGGGAGGCGTCTCTACAACGGCGAGTGACCGTGTCGACCTAAAGATTGTGGAGAAACTGATGGCGCTCGTTAACGATAATTACCTGAAATTGAAGGCCGGATACCTCTTCCCTGAGATTGGCCGACGAGTTGCCAAGTTTGCGTCTGAGAATCCCTCGGCGAAGATCATCCGCATGGGGATCGGCGATGTGACCGAGCCGTTGCCGACAGCATGCATTGATGCGATGCATAAGGCCGTCGATGAGATGGGCCATCGGGAAACGTTTCGGGGCTACGGGCCAGAGCAGGGGTTTGATTTCCTGCGGAACGCCATTGCGACTAATGACTTCCAGAGCCGGGGGGCTCACGTCGCTGCGGACGAAATCTTTGTGTCAGACGGTTCGAAGTGCGACACCGGCAATATTCTGGATATCTTCGGTGGTGCCAATGTCGTCGCAGTGACTGACCCAGTTTACCCAGTCTACGTCGATACCAATGTGATGGCAGGGCGAACCGGGGACTCCGATGAAGCGGGTCGCTACGCGGGGCTGGTCTATCTGCCTGTCACCGCCACCAACAATTTCACTCCAGAACTCCCCGGCGGTAAAGTCGACCTGCTCTACCTGTGTTATCCCAACAACCCGACGGGGACCGTGGCGACGAAGGAGACGTTGAAGAAGTTTGTGGACTATGCTCGCGCGAACGACACGATCATTTTCTTCGATGCCGCGTACGAAGCATACATCACCGATTCGTCGATCCCGCATTCGATCTATGAGATCGAAGGGGCTCGTGATGTGGCGATCGAGTTCCGCAGCTTCAGCAAGACGGCGGGATTCACCGGAACGCGGTGTGCCTTTACGGTTGTGCCCAAGGGACTGAAGGCGAAGAACGCCGCCGGCGAATCGGTCGATCTGCATGCCTTGTGGAATCGCCGCCATTCGACGAAGTTCAACGGCGTGAGCTACATCGTTCAGCGTGGTGCCGAAGCCGTTTACAGCCCGGCCGGTCGTCAGCAGGTGCGAGCGTTGATCGACTTCTATCTGCAGAACGCCGCGATCCTGTGCCAGGGTTTGCGAGATGCCGGTCAAACCGTCTACGGTGGCACGAACGCTCCATATGTCTGGCTGAAGACACCGGGCGGAATGACCAGTTGGCAATTCTTCGATCATCTGCTGTCGAAGGCCAATGTGGTGGGGACGCCTGGCAGCGGGTTCGGAGCCAGTGGCGAAGGTTACTTCCGATTGAGCGCCTTCAACAGCCGCGCGAATGTCGAAGAAGCCGTTTCTCGCATCAAGCAGTTGCTTAAGTAGACTGACTACCGGGATCGCCGTCGTTCCCGCGATGGCGGTTCCGCTTGCCACCTTTGATCATCAACTTCTCTAGGGTCAACCATGCGTCTTGCGAAGCTCAAACTGGCCGACAGTACTATCCGGGTGTCGCTGGTCGAAGACGATGGCAAGCTGCGCGTGCTGGACATGCTGCAGGTCGAAAACGTCCGCAGCTTGATGGACCTGTTGCATGCACCAGACCCGATCGGATTGGCGAAGTTTCTCGTCGACACGAAGGCTCCGGCACTCGATCCGAAACTGGTGACAGTTCTCGCTCCGATCGATCGGCAGGAGGTTTGGGCAGCGGGAGTGACTTACAAGCGCAGCCAGGTGGCTCGCATGGAAGAGTCGAAGGCGGGGGCGTCGCACTACGACAAGGTCTATACGGCACCGCGTCCTGAGATCTTCTTTAAGGCGACTCCAAATCGTGTTTCCGGACCGGGGCAGCCATTGCGAGTTCGCGCGGACAGCAATTGGTCAGTCCCCGAGCCTGAGTTGGCGCTGGTCGTGTCGCCCGTGGGGAAACTGGTGGGATTCACCGTCGGCAATGATATGTCGGCTCGAGACATCGAGGGCGAGAACCCGCTGTATCTGCCTCAGGCGAAGGTCTATAACCAATGTTGCGGTCTGGGGCCATATGTCTGGATTCCCGAGGGACCAGTGGATCGTCCGGCGACGAAGATCCGGTTGAAGATTGAGCGAAGTCGCGCCGCTGTTTTCCAGGGGGAATCAGATCTGGACCAGATGAAACGCGGTTTCGAAGAACTGATCGGCTGGCTGATCAAAGAGAACGATCTGGCAACTGGTGCGTTTCTGCTGACGGGAACGGGAGTCGTTCCACCTGATAACTTTACGTTGGAAGACGGCGATTCCGTCAGCATTGAAATCACGGGAATCGGCACGTTGACGAATCCCATCGTCAAAGCTCGCTAGGTTTGACCACGTCCAAAAACGGCAACATTCAACTCGAAAACGTGATGTATAATCCTCATTAAGCAGGCAGATTACTGCGCCTGCCGGGATCCAATTTGGCGGATGTCTTCGGGATGGAATTGGCGTGCAACCTGATCAGTGGTTGTCGGTTACAACTTCGTTGAAGCAACCGATGCCGCGATGGGCACGACATGCCGGTCGTTCCGAAAACAGCGTTGGTACAGCTTAGATCGATAATGCGTGTGCCCACGCCGCTTGGTTTCATTTTTCGAACACGTGCACGACGGCGATAGACACGAATAAGGGCTTCAGAATGTCGACCCATGGACTGCAGGAAAAGATCGCCGAAAAGCGAGCCATCATTGGCGTGATTGGTTTGGGGTACGTTGGCCTGCCACTGATTCGTGCTTTTACGCGAGCCGGTTTCAGGACGATGGGATTCGACGTTGATCAGACGAAAGTCGACAAGTTGAAAGCCGGCAAGAGCTACATCAAGCACATCGACAGCAGCGCGATCTCGAAGTTGATCACGGAGAAGCAATTCGAGCCGACCGCCGACATGGGACGCTTGGGGGAAGCCGATTGCATCATTATCTGCGTGCCGACCCCGCTCAACGAAAGCCGCGATCCAGACCTGAGCTATATCGAAGGGACAGCCCATTCGATCGCCAAGACATTGCGACCCGGTCAGCTTGTTGTGCTAGAGAGCACGACACATCCGACGACGACTCGTGAAAACGTGCTGCCGGTCCTCAATGCCACCGGACTGCAGGCCGGCAAGGATTACTTCCTGGCGTTCAGTCCTGAACGAGAAGATCCGGGCAACCCGAATTTCGAAGCCTCGACGATTCCGAAAGTGGTCGGTGGCTACGATGACACCAGCGGTGACTTGGCTTGTGCGATGTATGGGCACGCCGTGGTGAAGGTCGTTCGCGTGTCGACGATGGAAGTCGCCGAAGCGTGCAAGATTCTCGAGAACACCTACCGGGCGGTGAACATCGCGCTGGTCAATGAACTGAAGATGCTCTACGACAAGATGGGCATCGACGTGTGGGAAGTGATCGACGCCGCCAAGACGAAGCCATTCGGCTTCCAGGCGTTTTATCCCGGCCCTGGATTGGGTGGTCACTGCATCCCGATCGACCCGTTCTACCTGACTTGGCTGGCCCGTAAGTGGGGCGAGCAAACGCGATTCATCGAACTCGCCGGTGAGATCAACACTCACATGCCGCACTACGTGGTGAATCAACTGGCCGGAATGTTGAACGACGACGGCAAGCCGATCAAAGGGAGCAAGATCTGCATCCTGGGAGCGGCCTACAAGAAAGACGTGGACGATCCTCGCGAAAGCCCGACATTCGAACTGATGAAGCTGTTGATGAAACGCGGTGCCGTGCTGAGCTACAACGATCCGCACGTTCCCTCGCTGCCCAAGATGCGACACTACCCGGACCTGCCAGCGATGGAGAGTCAGGAGTTGACTCCCGAGTTCCTGGCATCGCAGGATTGCATCCTGGTCTCGACCGACCACTCGGCGTACGACTTCAATCACATCGTGAAGCACGCGCGAATGGTCTTGGACACGCGCAATGCGACCAAGAACGTGAGTGCCGGGCGAGACAAGATCAAGAAGGCGTAAGTGGCTTCTTGCGATCGTTGATTTGGTTGGGGTGCCAACGGGTCACGATCCCTGAGTTCTCGTTCTGAAAAGGCCTGAAAGGCCGCAACAATAGTCAAGAAGTGGTCGCACGTCGTGTTCCACGGATCACAGAGACGAGGGCTTGTTTCGCCCTTGCAGGGCTTCGGGACTCTGATAATCCTGACCCAGGGCGACGCTACGGGACCTTGCCCCTTCACTTTGCCCTGGGCTGGCTTGTTGCAGCCTTTCAGGCCTTTTCGGACGCGATGAATGATTCACACATTCCGTGGTCGTTGGTCAGTCTCATTTGGCGGTTTCCGACTCTCGCTTCCGTGGCTTGCAGAGAAGCAGGTAAGCGGCGAGAAATGTCAGCGGGGGCGTGAAAGTTACGTAGGGGGCGATCATCAAGACGCATTCGTTGATCTGGGGCGGATTGGCCATGTTGAATCCAACTCCAATGCCAGCCAATCTCCAGCACCAATGGAAGTCTTGCATTCCGCTGTCCAATTGCTCGCGATCCAGCTGAACCACCTCTGGAGTCGGCGAAAAATAATGTGGAGTGGTCGCCACCGTTCTACCAATGGCAAAGTAACCATCGGCCGACAAAAGAAAAATGACTGATGTGGCCCCGACCGGGATATGAACTTCCTCGAAGTCACGAAGACTTCTGATCCATCCTCCCATCAACGCACACGCCATCACGAGCGTGACTACCCCCGTTTTCCGTCGCCAGCCGTAGAAGAATTGGAGCATGATTCACCTTCGGCAGCGATTTTAACACGGCGACGGAAAAATACCGTAGTCTGGCGTGATGGGACGCTAACATAGGCTCGTCAGCCACGACGACTAGGACGGGAAATTCCGAATCGGGTGGATTGCTTCCATTCGGGTTCTCAGCACTATTCTGGAATCGCATGCTCAGCCGCCTTGCTTTGCTTGTTGCACATCTGGTGTTGCTGGTCCTCGCCTCGACCAGTTTCACGGTCGTGACGTTTTTCGCCAATGGGCGATTCCAGGGCCAGTATTTTAATTACTTCTGGCAACACGGCTGGGGCTCACGCTACCAGTTTCCCTACAGCCTGTCGGTCGTGCTGACATATCTGGCCGCGTACGCAGTGGGAGTGGTCGTCTACACTGTGGCCTATCGCGACGGTGCGAAGATCATCGGTTCGGTGGGGCTGCTGCTGTGCGCCGCAGGCTTCGCATCATTTACGTTCGAGGCGACTCATTGGCTTGTCAACCACTACAGCTCGCTGATCCTGTCATCTCCCATCGTGCTCGGAGTCCTGGCACCCGTGACGGCGATCCAGCAGTCTCGTCACGGTGCGACTGAGCCAACAGGCGACGAACCATGGGGATGAACTCGCAACACCAAGCCCAGAGTCGATCGACTAGGAATCACCGCTTCCGTGGCTTCCAGAGTATCAGGTAGGCGGAGATGGTCCATAGTGCCACTGTAACTGGCCAATACGAGACGGACAGATCCAGCGACTCATCAAATCGCTGACCAAATAGCGGGAAGAGGCCGGTACTGCTGAAGGCTCGCCATCTGAACTCACCGTTGATGGACGACAAGTCATGTTGACCACCGGTTGCGACAATTGTCAGCGTATCATCGGCGAAGTAGCTGTGTATCCACACCGATGAGATTGCACACGCCATCGCGAGCGTGACTGCCCCCGTTTTCCGTCGCCAGCCGTGGAAGAATTCTTGCATGGTGGCATGATAACAAGTGCAACGACCGGGATCCCGCTGGCGGGGCATCCAGCGATGCCTTGGGACGGGCTCACACCCTGAGCGTTACCCACATTTGCCGCTCGTCGTCTTAGTTCCGGAGGGACGACAGATCCCCTCGATCGTGGCGCACGCCTGATCTCGCGAGTGTCGGTCGTATCGTCGTGTTCTGTCGTCCCTCGCGGGACTGCGCTTGTAGATGCTGGCGAACCCACCACTGAAGTGGTGGGCTATTGTCGGCCGTCCCTACCGGGACTAAGACACACGACGCGTCGACCTCTTCTCGTGGGATGGGTTTCCAACGCTCGTACCCCATGTCAAGAGGCCAGGGGGCTTGCGCCGCCCCGCTCAGAAAGGCAGGACGGAAGACATGCGGCGTTCTGGTTCGAGCGGTGTTATGCCGCTTGGCGATCGAATTCGGCACCCTCGGCGATAAAGCCGGCGATCACGTCGCCCAGCGTCTTGCGAGCGTCAGCTCGATTTCCCTGGCTCGCGCGTTCCAACCGACTAATGTTTTGCTTGATCGCAAGGAGCGAAATCGGTTCGCGTTCGGCGCAGAAGATTTTGGCATGCACTTTCTGGGCGCGTTTCTCGTTTCCGTAGAACAATTCTTCGTACATCTTCTCACCGGGACGCAGCCCCGTGAATTCGATATCGATGTCGTCGGGATAGCGGAGGCCAGACAGCGAGATCATGTCGCGAGCCAGATCCAGAATCTTCACGGGTTCGCCCATGTCCAGGATCAAGACCTGACCCGAGTCTCCCAAGGCACTGGCTTGCAGTACCAGTTGCACGGCTTCAGGAATCGTCATGAAGAATCGCGTCATATCGGGATGGGTGACCGTGACGGGTCCCCCTTCCAGTATCTGTCGGCGGAACGTGGGGACGACGCTGCCGGCCGAGTTGAGCACATTGCCGAATCGGACCGTAATGAACTTGGTCTTGGAAGTGGCGGCGACGGCCTGAAGGTATTTTTCGGCGACCAGCTTGGTCGACCCCATGATGCTGGTTGGTCGCACGGCTTTATCGGTGGAGATGAGAACGAAGTGTTGTACTCCAAACCGGTCCGCCAGATCGACGACGCTCTTCGTGCCCAAAACATTGTTTCGGATGGCGATCTGCGGATTGTCTTCCATCAACGGGACGTGCTTGTACGCCGCCGCATGAAATACCATGTCAGGTTGATGCTCGCTGAACACGCGAGACAGTGTCGGTTGGTCGTTGACGTCGGCAATGACGTAGACCAGTTCGACACCCTTAAGGTCCTGAACAACGAATCCCTGCTCGATTTGGAACATCCCAAACTCGGACTGATCGACCAGCACGACTTTGGTGGGATTGAACTCGATAATCTGACGACACAATTCTGACCCGATGCTACCGGCGGCTCCCGTGACCAACACCACTTTCTCGGCGATGAATCCGGCGATCCCTTCCATATCCAGTTGAGTCGGTTCGCGACGCAGCAGATCGGAAATGGTGACATCGCTGATGGACAGCTTGACGCGACCGCTGACGATTTCGCTGATCGCGGGGATGACATGCGCCTTCACCCCGGCGTCCTGGCAGTATTGATAGAGCCCGCGAACAGTTCGGCCCGAAACAGAACCGGGGATGAACAGGTGGCCGGCCTTGTACTTGGCGGCTGCACCGGCGATATCGTCGCAGAAGTTGACGACCGGGATTCCACCGATCAGCGTATGCTCGGCTGAATCGAATGGGTCGAGGAACGCCACGATCTCGTGGTCTGCGGCCGTTGATCGCAGCAGACGGACGATGGAGACGGCGTTGATGTCGGCTCCGTAGACCAATGTTCGCTTGCGTTCGCACTTGCGCATCTGCAACCCGTATTGCTCGCGCACGTATCGGATCGAAGCGCGCAGAACGATCGTGCCCAAAACGGACAACACCCAATCAATGGCCATCACCGATCGAGGAGGAACAACGTCGCTGATTCCCGTGGTGAAGAAACTGAATACCAGCAATGAACCGATTGTCCGCAGCCCGATGATATAGGCCAGATCGGACATCGTCGTATAGCGATGGTAGCGGTTCCATTCGCGGCCAAACACAAAAACGATCGTCTTGATCAACAGGGTGAAGGGGAGCACGGCGAAGAGGGTGCGCCAGGTCTCGGCGCTCAATCGCAGATCGAAGCGCAGCAGAAAAGCCACCGTGAGTGAGACGGTATATAGCGTCAGATAGACCGGTAAGGCGGCGATTAGCCGGAATCTCATCGACTTATCTCTCTAACAAGACCGGAAAGCGAACAACGCCCGCCGAACCACAGCATTCATCCCGAATGGCAGAGGCTGGCCCAAGCCCCACATCGTCGTTTCAACGCGAAACGACGATTTCATTCTTTGGAAGACTGTGACGACTAAACGGAATATCAGGCGTTTCGGACGGGTGGACATTAATACGTGAAGGTAATCGTACGCTGGCTATACAATGCTCAACCGAGCGATTCGGAAACCCTCGGTCATTCAGGCGGAACTCACCGAAGGATCGGCAGAAAGTTCCGGTGCGGTCTGTATCTGACCTTCGAAATTGTGTCCAGACGAGATCATCCTCGATTCCGACTCATCGGTCAGAATTCAGAATCGTGGAGTCGCAGAGTTTGATGATCGAGAAGAGCAGGATCGCTTGAACGAGGATCGGCAAAAACCACCAGTCGCCGAGGAGTTCTAAGGTCATGACGAGCTGTCCATGCACCGGCAGGTGGCGTGATGGGCAGATTCTGCCGGTGCAACGAGTTACGCCAGAATGTGACTCGCATTCCACTGGACACTAGATTCCGTTTTCGATATCACCCCGCCGCCTTTCTCCCCCAATTCAATTTGTTGCAATTCACATCACTTCCAAGTGGGCCTAAGCCACTTTGGCGGAGACACGAATGTCTACGGACAGCGCTCATCGTCCGCGCGGCGTTGCAGGAACCCTGACCGGGTTCGTCCTGCCCGTGCTGTTGATTGCATCGCTGCTAGTCGTGATCGTTCCCGTCTCCCCGGCAGTGCTGGATTTGTTGCTCGCGGCGAACCTGACGGCTGCAGTCGTGCTGCTGCTGACGACCCTGTTTGTGGCCCGTCCGTCCGATTTCAGCGCGTTTCCCTCGCTGCTGTTGCTGACCACGCTGGCTCGGCTGGTCCTTAATATCGCGTCGACTCGACTGCTGCTGACTCGTGCGGCGACTCATGGAACATCCGCGGCTGGCGAAGTCATCAACACGTTCGCCAAGTTCGTTGCTCAAGATCAGATTGCCGTCGGACTCGTTCTGTTTTCGATCATCGCCGTCATCCAGTTCGTGGTGGTGACGAAAGGTGCGACGCGACTGAGTGAGGTTGCCGCACGTTTCGCTTTGGACGGGATGCCGGGCCGACAGATGGCTGTTGACGCAGATCTCAACGCGGGCGTCATTTCGGGCGACGAAGCGCGCCGCCTGCGTGCGGAAATTACAGCTCAAGCTGATTTTCATGCCGCGATGGACGGGGCCGGCAAGTTTGTTCGCGGCGATGCCCTGGCTGGCATTCTGATCACGGCCGTCAACCTGATCGGTGGCATCCTGATTGGCGTCATCCAATACAAGATGGCTCCGCAACGAGCCGTCGAAGTCTTTACGTTGCTGACGATTGGCGATGGCCTGGTCACGCAGATCCCCAGTTTCCTGATCGGGCTGTCGGCCGCGCTGCTGGCGACGCGATCCTCAACTCAAGCCAATCTCTCGCAAGATATCATTGGACAAACATTCGGCGATCCGAGTGTCTTGTTCCTGGCCGCAGCGGCAGCGATCGGTCTGGCTTTCACAGGTCTGCCGATGATTCCGATGCTGGCCATGGGAATGGGGTGCATGCTCGTCGGGCTACAGCTACAACGGAAACGGCAGCAACTCGAAGTTGTGAATGCTCAAGCTGTGTCCGATGCGGCTCGACAGGCCCAACCTTCAAAGTCGATCACTCGTCCGGAAGATCAATTGGCGATCGAGCCTATTGAACTGGAATTGGGATACAAACTGATTCGTCTCGCCGAAGCCGCCCCTGGCGGTGGCTTGATGGATCGAATTGGCCAACTGCGACAGCGGATCGCTCAAGAGTTGGGAATTCTGCTGCCGAAGGTCAAGATTCGAGATAGCCTGCGACTTAAAGATCGTTCGTATCAGATCAAGCTGCGCGGCGTGACAGTCGCCACGGGCGAGATTCGCCCCGACGCCTTGTTCGCCATCGATACGGGTTCGACCAGCGGAAAGTTGCCAGGTGCCGATGCACGCGACCCCGTCTCGAATCGCGCCGGTCAATGGATCGAACCTGCGCAAGCCGAACAGGCTCGCGAACTCGGGTATCAAGTCATCGAACCAGCACAACTCCTGATCAGTCATCTGACGGAAGTGGTGCGCAGCCATGCCGACGAACTGTTGACGCGGGAACATGTGCATCAGCTTTTGGATAACTTGCGTCAGACCTCTCCCCGAGTTGTTGACGAGTTGATCCCGGAACTATTGAAGCCGGCTCATGTGCATCAGGTTCTGACGAATCTGCTAAGGGAACGAGTCCCCGTTCGTGATCTGGAAACGATTCTGGAAACACTCGGTGACTATGCCGAGCGAACGAAGGAAATCGCGATCCTGTCCGAATACGCACGACATGCTCTCAGTCGCACGATCTGTCAGCCTTACCGCGATTCACAGGGCGTCATCCACGCGATCACCATCGACCCCGCGTTGGAAGATGTGCTGGCGAATGGCTTCGAATATGCCGAACGTGGCCTGATCATCAAGCTGACTCCGCAAGTTGTGGAAGGGGTCTGCCACGAACTGTCGCGACAAGCTCAGAAGTTGGTTCGAGCCAGTTTGCCGATGGTCGCCGTGTGCGGTCCCCGCGTCAGACAAGTGCTGCGACAATTGACGAGCGGTTCGCTTCCCAAGCTGGCCGTGCTCAGTCTGAATGAAATTCCTCGCGACACAACGATCCGCTCAGCCGGTCAAGTTCCATTGAATGCGATCAAGATTCCCGTCCCGGTTACCAAAAGTACCTGGCAGCCCGCGGCCAGGAACATGCATGATTTAATTGCCAGTGCCACCTAGTCACACTTCATTGTCCCGATCCAAACGCTCGGTCCGAGAGAATAATATGAGCAATACAGTTCGAACATTTCGAGCAGCGACTGCTGACGAAGCACTGGCACAAGTGCGGCGTGAGATGGGACTGGATGCGGTCATCGTGGAAGTGAAGCAGGTTGCGAAGGCTGGTCTCTTCAGTTGGCTGTCAGCGAAGCCGCAAGTGGAAGTGAAAGCACAACGGTCGACAATCGTCCCTCGGGCACGCTTAATCGCTGAAATGGGCAAAGTTGCGGTTCCAATCGACACCTCGACGGTCGCCGCCGCTTCCGTGAAACGGACGTCAGTCGCTGACACCGCCAAACGCGAACAAGAATCTATTGGCGGGTTCGATTGGACGCCAAGCGCGTTTGCCGCCATGCCGCCAGCTCCACAACTTGAGGAACTCGCCCCGCCACCGTCACTGCTGTCCACGACGCGGACGCCGGTCAATCGAGTCGGCCTTGTCGAACAACAACGCGCGACGAATTCGCGCCCTCTGTCGTCGACACCTGGTCGCGATCTCCCCGTGATTGACCTGGATCTCACTTCACCGACATCCATCGAGAAGCGATTGGATGCGCTGCAGCAGATGATCGCAGACCTGAGTCGTCGATCGACACGGGGTCTGGTCGAGATCCCGCCGGAACTGTTCCCTCATTACCTCTCTCTCGTCGAAGCCGATGTCGCCGACGATGTGGCGCGAGAGCTGGTTCAGCAACTCAGCAGGCACGCGACATCCGGACAATTGGCAGAGACTTCGGCGACGACCGCATTGTTGACGGCGTTGATTGAACGACAGATTCCCTGTCGTCATGCGATCACTCCGGTGACCGGGCGACGACAGATTGCGATGATGGTCGGGCCGACAGGCGTGGGCAAGACGACGACACTGGCCAAGCTGGCGGGACGATTTGGTCTGCAGCAAGACTGTCGACTCGGCCTGATCACGGTGGATACCTACCGAGTCGCCGCAGTGGAACAGCTTCGCACTTATGCCGAAATCATCGATCTGCCGATGCGAATCGTGACGAGCCCCGCTGAAATGCAGGACGCTCTGGACGCCTTCGCCGACTGCGATCTGGTACTCATCGACACCGCGGGACGTAGTCCTCACGACGATCGTCGCTTGGCTGAACTCAAAGAACTGATCGCGGTTGCCAAGCCCGATCATGTGTATCTGGTTCTCAGTCTCGCGTCCGGTGCGAGTTCACTGCGTGCTGCCGCAGACCGGTTTGCGGCGGTGTCGCCGACGGCTGTTGTGTTCACCAAGCTGGACGAAACGGCCGGCTGCGGCGGGTTGCTGTCGGCCAGCCGTGAGATCGGACTTCCTATTTCGTATTTCGCCACCGGACAAGAAGTCCCACGTGACATCGAGCCCGCCGATTCCTGTCGAGCCGCTCGGTTGATCATGGGGCTCGACACCGTCAACTGTACCAATCATTAGTTCTTCCCTGATGGCATCGCTAATTCCTTTTGCTCTCCAGACTTGATTGCAGACCCTTGCTGACCACTCCCCATCACAATAGCTCGAACAGCGATCAGGCCCGCGAACTGCGCAACCTGGCTGCGCTGCGTCGAGGCGACATCTGTCAGTTCGCTGACAAGCCGTCGCAGACCTGTCGGTCGGTCGTCGTCGTCAGCGGCAAGGGTGGCGTCGGCAAGAGCGTCATCGCGTTCAATCTGGCCGCGACACTGGCTCGACAGAATGCGGCCGTCGGGATGCTGGACATCAGCGATGGAACGGGCAGTCTTGGTCTACTCGGAAATCAAAACGGATACTGGAATCTGGAACATGTTCTGGCGGGTAGCCGGTCACTTCATGAGGTGACCCTCAGCGGTTCCAATGGCACACAAATCATTCCCGGCAGTCGACACCTGCTGAACGCAGCGAAGATTCGCACGGCGACTTGGCGAGAACTGATTGAGTTCGAACAGCGTCAAGCCTGGTTGATTTCGGACCTTGCCTTCGACGTGGCTCGCGCAAGATCCATCGCCGCTGCCGTCAATCACGCTGTGCTGGTCACAACTCCCGAACCAACTTCAGTGGCGGAAGCCTACGGAACTTTGAAGAGCCTGGCTGTGGCCGGTATCGCCAGGGTCTCGGTGCTCATTAATCAGGCCGACTCGAACGAACAAGCAGCTCAAATCATGGATCGGCTACGTCACGCCGCTCGGACTTTTCTGAGCAGTGATATCAGCCTGGCAGGAATCATTCCGTTTGACCCGGTCGTCGCGCAGTCCGTGTTTCGCCGTGTGCCATGGATCGAAGTCGACCCCGGATGCCCGGCGCAACTGGCCATCGAGCAAGTGGCGCAGCGACTGAATCGAACGGTATCGGGACACTCTGAAGGGTTCTTCGAGCGATTGAATGGACGATCAGCAAGCCGTGCCGCTTAATGTGAACAGTTTGGTCATCGCGTTTTTGTGAGAAGTCGGTCCGGTTGCATGATCTTGGAGAAATAGAGTGAATTAACTGAACTTTAACGCTCTGCCCGGTCGATAAAGACTGTGCGGAACTCTGCCCGCGAGGATGGCGATTTGAGCCATCACAACGGACAGACGACTGCCAGGATGGAACCGAGCATGGCGCGACGAGACGCTTGGCGTTGGGCCTTATTGGCTTTTATCTTGACGATTGGACGTGGACTGTTTTTGTCGGTGGGCTTCGAAGCCACGGTGCAGGCCGCTCTTCTGTCACTGATCGCAGGTTACGGTCTGGGACTGATGTGCGGGACACTCTGGCAAGAAGCATTTGAATGACCGGGACGGACGTCCCAGCGAGCCGCCGTTAGCGGTATATCATCTGACGGCAACGACGTCATTTCACAGTGAGACGATTCGCTGTGGAACAATGACAACCATGGAGGGTTGGATGGTCACGAGAGTATCCGAAGAAGATATCGCCCAAATATGGGTCGATTTCAAATGCGATCAAACGAACCAGTCGTTGCGCAATAAACTGATCGAACGCTTTTTGCCCTTGGTTCGCTACAACGCGGAACGAGTCTGGGCGAAGCTGCCGGATGGAGTCGATCTGAACGACTTGATCTCGGCAGGCGTCTTCGGGCTGATCGATGCGATTGAAGCATTCGATCTGGAACGAGGAGTCAAGTTCGAGACTTATTGCGTGCCGCGTATTCGTGGAGCGATGCTCGACGAACTGCGGACGATGGACTGGGTGCCACGTCTGGTGCGCAGCAAAGCCAGTAAGGTCGAAGCGGCCCGTAAAGAGGCCGAAGCCGAATTTGGACGCCCGCCGACAGACGTGGAAGTCTCTCGCAAGATGGGTGTTCCAATTGAGGAATACGAAAAGCTCAAGCAGGAAGCCAGCGCGGTCAACCTGGTCAGCTTGAACAAGAAGTGGTACGAGACTGACAGCTACAAGGATGTCCGCGAGATCGATATCATCGAGGACACCAAGGGCGAAGACCCCACACGCTGCATTCAAAAGCGCGATGTGATGAAGCTGGTCACCAAAGGCCTGAATCGCAACGAACGCCTCATCATCATCCTCTACTACTACGAGGAACTGACGATGAAGGAAATCGGCACGACGCTGGGTCTGTCCGAATCGCGAGTCAGCCAGATGCATTCGAGCATCGTGAACCGCCTGAAAGAACAACTCGGCCGCCGCCGTCCCGAGTTCGCTCAGCAATAAGCTTGAGCACAGATTGAACATCCAAGGCCCGGTGAAGAGCACTCTTCACCGGGCCTTGCTCATTGATAGCCCCCGTCGTGAGCAGAGCGTTGCGAGATATATCTAGGTGAGCCGCGCTGCGTCAGCATGCGGACAGACGAACGACCCGCACTGCAGAGGGCAAAGAATTTGAAACACAGAGGCACAGAGATAACAGAGAAGGAGGGCGACTGTGATCACCTTCTGCCTTCTTCGACACCTGACTCTTTGTTTCCTCTGTGCCTCTGTGTTTCAAACTCTTCTTCTGCGCGCCCGTCACGCGGGGTGCCACGATCTTGTAGTCCTCGACAAGGTCGTGCGTTTTCTGCATTCCGGAGAAGACACGGCCATGTCGAGGACTCCGAGTCCGTGGCACGCGGCTTTTATTCCGGGTGCGACTAAATCAACGCCCGAGTCAGCACGGCCTTGTCGAAGACTCCAAAACCGTGGCACCCCGCCGGCGCATTGACTAATGAACAAGAGAGTCTGAAACGAGGCGGGAGGTCAACTGATATTTCGAGAATTGTCTCGACACTTTCTTGACATTTTCTCGTCAGCAATCCACGAAGTCCCGAACCTATCGATTGGCCGAACAGTACGAAATCGTGCTGATCGACCAGCGGTACGATGCACCCAACAAACAATGACTCACATCAGTCTCGGTGCCACCGGCCATCAGCGTTCAGTCACTGTTGACCGTCTGTGCCATCTGGATTTCCGGTCGCTTTTCCAAGCCCAGATTATACGCCGCTTCTTTCAATCGAGCAGCAAATGATATTTCGGCAGGCGATTCGACGGTGAATCCGGCTTGGATCATCCGAGGGACTTCGTCGCGAGTGGCCCACAGCAGCGATTGCTTCACTGGTTCATCTCGGCCAGCCTTGTCCTTGACTTCGGCCAGAATTTTCTTGGCTGTCGTACCGAGCTTCTCCTGCAGCGAGGTGAGTTCCCCCGGGTTGGAGCGTTTCGTTTGGATCTCATCAAGGATCTGCTTCAATGCCTGATACCGCTTGATATCCGCTCCGCGGCTCGCCGGCATGACAAACCAGCCGACAACAAGCAATACCGCGACGGCCGCACCCAGAACCTTGGGCTGCTTCAGGGTATCCATGATGTCGGAGAACCACGTCGAATCGGAAGCCGAAGACTTCTTCGGGTACGACTTCGCGACTGGAGCTGGACGGCTTGCGGCATAGGATGAACTCGACGAAGAACCGAATCCGCTGGTCGATGCCATGGGCGATGAATAACCCATTGGTCGAGCAGGGGTTGCTCTAGCCGGCTCTGGTGAGATCGGAGCCTCGGCGGCAGGCGTGTTGATCGAAGGTTTGGAAGCAGCGCGATTCGAAGCGGGAACCGTGTCGATCTCGGGATTCGACCGAGGTTTCGGGGGCGATGCGGTGACGGCGGTGACAGCGTCCGACTGTCGTCGAGGTGCCGCGGGCTGCGGTGCAGTTTCCTTGACCACGCGCACTGGTTCGCTGATCTGTACTGGCTTCATCGCCAAGACAGGAATGACCGGAGGTGCGGCAGCGGCCGCGGCGGCCTGGGCCTGACTCGCCGCCAGATCGCGCTGTTGCTTGGCCTGCATCAACATTGCAACGGCGTTGAACAGTCCCGGCAAATTCGATGCGGGAACATATTGTCCGAACTGGCCGTTACGAACGAAGTCCGTCGCCTTCAACTGACCTGCCTTGGCCAAGCCGAAGACCTGACTGAATTCGACGGGGCCAAACTCGACTCCGTTTGACCAGCCCCACCAGTTCCGATCCACTTCTGGCTTCGCCGACCAAGTGAGCAGTGCCTGCGCCTGCTGTTCGGCTGCCTGGTAAGTGGCTTCGGCCTGTGCCAGGATCGTCTGTGCGACCTTGGCCTTGGCGTCTTCGTAGGCGGCTCGATAAGTCGCTTCCAAGTCGGGTTCGGGAAGAGCTTGAGGAGCGACGACGATTACAGGGGGTTGCCGATCAAGGGGACGGCTCGCCGGAGTCGGCGCAATCGTTTTTTCAACTGGCTTATACGGGAGTGCGGCCATCAAACGGCCAATGGAGCCAGCTCTTCGCCACTTCCCCTGCGCGCCAAGCTTGACTTGATCATCGGCGCTGATCTGTTCCTGCTCGGAAAACGTCAGCAGTTCGTCGAATGTGATCGGGCCCAGTTCCTGCCCGCCCATCTCATAGTACCAGTCATCGTTCCCCGTGGACGTGGCGATCTCAAGATCGCTCATCGTCATCGTCGCCATGTTGGAATTGGTGCGACGTTCACTGGTAGACAGACCCAGTTCATCAACCGTGGCAGCGGCAACCCAGTCGGACGAGTCCGATCGAACGTCATCCAGCGCTCGGATTGTTCCACTGTCAGCCAACTCACGCAGCTGTTGCAGCGGCATGGGCCCGACGACTTGACCGAAGACTCGATAGAACCATTGATCTGCCATTGGCAAGTTCCTTCAACATTCGCTCGGCCACACTCGACGGCTCCTCGACGACGACATCCGTCAAAAAGCTGGAGTGGAACAAACGCAATAACTAACGAGAGCAGGGGTTGACGGAATATCAAACACCACGCTCAGGGGCGGGAATTCAAGCTGGCTGAATCTGGCTGGCAAGTTGAGACTCAGTCTCAATACGCGAAATCTTAATCGATCGGCAGGCCTCCCGCAAGAGATCGTATTGGCTCTTCCCAAGTGGCCTCGTCTGCGGCGACATTGGCGGATGCGAGATGTAAGGTGCGTGTAGTAAACTGATTACGCGCTATTCCATTCGCTAAGAGATAATTCCTCGAAGTCTGGGTGATGCTACTTGCGATTACTTCAGCCACACCGAGCGGTCTTCATTTCTTAAGGAGCTTGGATTTTGACGGGAACGCGTCAGGATGCATCTTGTGGAGTGAGTGCCCCATTGAAAGGTTGGTGCTGACGTGTTGGCATCGTTTGGAGTGGGCGATGTGGAAGAGAGTTATTTTCGACTTTGTACGTCAAGAGTTCAGCGGACCAAGCGGGATTTGGTGCCTGATCGTGTATTGCCTGTTCACAGGGCCTCTCCTCCTGTTAGGAGGTGGCATCGTTGTTTTGAAGTTGATTGATAGTCATCACGTTGTGGCAGTAGTTCTTGGCAAAGACCCACTGTTCACGTTTCTACTCGTTCTTCCAATGATCGCGTGGATAGGGATCATCGCAATACGTTTCATAGCTTATTTGCGATCAGACAGGAGCATTGAGCCAAAGTAACCGAGTGGAGTGTGACTCAACTGTGTCTTCATTCTGTTCCTCAATCTGTGAAAACGTGCGTCATCTACGGATAAGAATCTTGATCCGCAGATTTCGCAGAAGGACGCAGATTGAAAGGAGAAGATCCCAACGGAGAAATGGAACGCGGCGATGTGGAACACCGCCTTACTTCGACGGCTGCTCGTTGTATTCCACCTTCTCGCCATCGTGAACCTGCAGAGCTCCGTTGACGATGATCTTCTCGTCGACATGAAGCCCTTCTTTGATGACGAACAGATTGTCCGTCTCGTCCTGAACGAAGATCTCGCGTCGATGGGCGACATTGTCTTTGTCGACCACGTACACATAGCGATCGTCATTGATTTCGAATGTCGCTCGTTGAGGGATGACGATGGCATCATTCTGCACTCGGCTGATCAGCAGACTCGCGGTCTGGCCATTTCGCAGCAGATGATCCGGATTGGCAAAATCCGCACGGAAACTGACGGTTCCGGTTTCGCTATTAAAGTTGGCTCCGATCGCAGCGAACTTGCCCGGCTGATCGAACTTGTTGCCGTTGGGCAAGACAAGTTCGATCTGCGGCTCATCCTTTTGCCGTTCCAGCTCGGTCTTGAATTCGAGGTAGCGGGCTTCGGAGACGTGAAAATAAGCCCGCATCAGATCGTTATCGGACAACGTCGTTAAGGCTTCCCCTTTCTGGATAATACTGCCGACCTGCAGCGAGATGGGTCCCACCATTCCGTCAAAAGGGGCCGTGATGGGAGCGACGCCTAACGCGACCGCAGCTGCATCAGCGTCGGCCCGGGCCTTTGTCAAATTGGTCCCTTTCGGTGAAGTCCCCTCCGAAGATGTCGCTTTGTCCTGAAACAGTTTCTTGTAGTTGATCTGAAACAGGACATCACCCTGCTTCACCATCTGACGCTCTTTGACTTCAATTGCATCCACATACCCGATCTCCTGGGCGCGAATCTCGATATGGTGGTCGGCACGGAGTTGGCAGACGTATTTTTCTGAGAGCGTGACCGTTTTTGACTGAACCAGGGCGACCGTAACCTGAGGTGCCTTGCGCGGAGGCTTCACCTTGGGTGAACTACAGGCAAACAGGGAGAGAGAAACCAGCAACAGGATGAGTGTCTGGACTCGCGAACCTTTCATGGTACCCTCCGCTTGTGATTGCCCGAACGACTCCCGCCCCGTCGACTCAACGGCAGAAAGGCAAAGCAGAATCACCCAAAAACCATCTCAAAGCTATTCTCCTATCGGCGGCAGGTCAATTTGAGATGCGATTCTTGACCCGTCTTTAAGAAAACTTCAGCGGTTCGCGCCAACAAGTCCATGGAGGAGGCGGCGAAAGATGATCATGGACGATGTTGGCATCTGTCGCACTGCTGACGGAACGTCGGTATCTTAGTGGCCACGTTCCAGCAATCCCGCAGAGTCGGCGAGTCGGCGGCCCTGCCAGTCTTCCATTTCGATAGAGGCGAACCATGTCTGCTGCATGGATACGATATTGTCAGTACCTGATCACCGATGACGATCTGGGCTTCTCGCTGGATGTCAGTCGGGTGCGGTTCGAGCAGAGCGACCTGGCTCCGCTGCTGCCTCGGATGCAGCAGGCCTTGGCCGCGATGAAAGCGCTGGAAGAAGGGGCGATCGCCAATCCTGATGAAAATCGGATGGTCGGCCACTACTGGCTGCGAGCCCCCGAGCTGGCACCGACTCCTGAAATCACCGCCGAAATCCGCGATACTCAGGCCGCAATCACCAAGTTTGCCGAAGACATTCACGAGAATCGCATCACCTCGGCGGACGAAGAATTCCAGTTCCTGATCGTCTGCGGCATCGGTGGCTCGGCCCTCGGCCCGCAGTTTGTCGCGCAGGGGTTGGGGTCTCCGTTCGACGCGATGATGCCGTTCTTTATCGACAACACCGATCCCGACGGGATTGATCAGATCCTCGGCGAACTGGATGGCCAGCTCGGCAAGACGCTGGTCGTGGTTGTTTCCAAATCGGGTGGGACGCCCGAAACTCGCAACGGGATGCTCGAAGTCCAGAAGGCCTATCGCGATGCCGGAGTCGACTTCGCTAAGCATGCGGTGGCCATTACGCAAGCGGGCAGCAAACTCGATAAGGTCGCCAAGTCCGAAGGCTGGCTGACCACGTTCCCGATGTGGGATTGGGTCGGTGGACGGACATCGGTACTGTCGGCCGTGGGGCTGCTTCCCGCTGCGCTGCAAGGTCTATATACCGGGGATCTGCTCGATGGTGCCGCCGCAATGGACCGGCTGACGCGAGAATCCGACCCGATGAAGAACCCGGCTGCGCTGTTGGCATTGATGTGGTACCACATCGGCAACGGACGCGGCACCAAAGATATGGTGATCCTGCCGTACAAGGATCGGCTCTGCCTATTCAGCCGCTACCTGCAGCAACTGGTCATGGAATCGCTGGGTAAGGAACTGGATCGAGATGGCAAGACGGTCCATCAAGGGATCGCGGTCTACGGCAACAAGGGTTCGACCGACCAACATGCTTACGTGCAACAACTGCGAGACGGCATCCCCAACTTCTTCGCGACGTTCATCCAGGTGCTGAAGGACCGCGACCTCGATACCGACGATCAAGGCGAACTGTCCGAGTTTGACTTTGAGGTGGAACCAGGAATCACCTGTGGCGACTACCTGCAAGGCCTCTTGTTGGGAACCCGCGAGGCACTCTACGACAGCGGTCGCGATTCGATCACGATCTCGGTTTACGAAGTCGATGGTCGCAGCATCGGGGCCTTGATCGCGCTGTACGAACGAGCCGTCGGTCTCTATGCCGAACTGGTCAACATCAACGCCTATCACCAGCCGGGTGTCGAAGCGGGCAAGAAAGCGGCGGCCTCAGTCCTCGACCTGCAAGCCCGCCTGGTCGCTCACCTCAAGCAAGTCGACGAGCCGCAAACAGCCGAACAAGTCGCGGCCGCGATCGGGATGCCGGACCGAACGGAATGGGTCTACAAGCTGTTACAGCATCTGGCCGCGAACATTGGACGTGGTGTCGATCACGTCGACGGCGACACGCCAGAGACCGCGACGTTTCGTGAAGTGATCCACGAAGAATAGAAAATCGAGTCGAGATCAGGAAGGGTTGCTGCCTTCCCGTCTTCATCTCTTCCTCAATCTGTCAAATCTGCGTCATCTGCGGACAAGAATCTTGATCCGCAGATTTCGCAGAAGGACGCAGATTGAATGGCGGAATGCCACTCTCTCGATCACTCCGACTTCTTCACCGCTGACTCGTCGAAGATGCAATACAGGTGTTTCTTGCCTCGTAGGAACAACTCCCGCCCGACGATCGCAGCAGAGGCCGAGAAGACATCGTCCAGATGATTCAGTGCAAGCGTTCGTGGCTTGTCATTGTGGCTGATGACTATCGTGTTGCCGTCCAGGTCCGTCACGTACACGCGACCGCCGCCGCCGACGGGGGAGGCGTAGATGTTGCCGATGCCGCCCAGGCGAATCGGGCCAGGGTTGTCTTCGCCTGTCTGAGCGGTCACTCGCGACAAGATTCCCTGATAGTGGGTCAGAAAGTACAACGCGTCACCATACAGCAGCGGCGAGGGGACATAGGGGGTACCTCGACTGCGAGTCCACGCGATGTGATTCGAATCGGTGATATCACCGCGCGCCCGATCGATTCGAATCGCCAGGAAGGCTCGCTTTTCGTAGCTGCTGCCGGCAAACAACATGCCGTCAGCCGAAACCGGTGTCGCGACGATATTCGATGACAATCCGCCGCATTCCCAGATCACGGTTCCGGTCACGGGGTTATACGCGCGGATGCGATTGGTCCCGGCGACAATCAGCAGCGCCTGGCCATCGTTCTCGACCAGAATGGGTGATGACCACGATGTCTCTTCGTCGCGATCCGCCTTCCAGATATTCCGTCCGGTGCGCTTGTCGAAGGCAGAAACAAAGCAGGGGCCGTCCTGATCCCAGTTGATGAAGACGTTGTCGCCATACAACACGGGCGAGGCACTTTCGCCATGCCCATGTTTAGTCTGCATCTCGCCCAGTTGTCGCTGCCACTTGATGTCGCCATTCATGTCCAGGCAATGCAGTCCGTGCGAACCGAAAAACGCATAGACGTGCTCGCCATCAGTCACGACCGAATTCGAAGCGAGGCTGCCCGTGTAATGTCCCCCTTCGTGCGGCAGCTTCTTATGCACGGTCTTCTGCCACAGGACCTTGCCGTTTCGTCGATCAATCGCCAGAACCGCGAACTCATGTCGTTGCGTCACCGCTTCGCCGTCATGAGTTCCCGGCGCGGTACTCCGCTTGGGTGGCAGTGCTTCACCATAGGGAATCGCCGTCGTGACAAAGATTCGCTGGCCCCAGACGACGGGTGTGGAATGTCCCTTTCCCGGCAGAGCAACCTTCCAGCGGATGTTTTTCGTTTCGCTCCATTCAATGGGAGGATCGGCATTCGGTGCGACACCCGTTCCCAGTGGCCCGCGCCATTGCGGCCAATCCTGATCGCCATCCGCAAACGTCGTGGTGGCACAGATCAGCAGGAGTGATCCGGCCAGCAGGGATCGTGGCAGTCGCTGTTTCATGACATGGACTCACCAGAACGAAGGGTTCTCATGCAATGGTTGCCACGGGTGTGGAACCTCGTCTGTCTAGTGCAAAGGCCCGCTTCCACCGAGATGAACTCGGTGGGGATTGTCGGATGTGACGAAGCTGATTCTCCCCCTTCGAGCTTGTCTCGATGGAGACGGGCTTATGCACTATGCTTACAGCCGCTTCGACAAAGCCGTGCTGGCTTGAGATTCAAGGTTAAGAATGGCAGGCTTCCTCTAGATGACGGTTCAATCTCAATGAAGATCAGAAGAGAAGACACGGCCTTGTCGAAGACTCCAAAACCGCGGCACCCCTATGCTAAGGCGTTTCTTTCACCGGGGCTTGATTCGCATACTGCTCGCCGCGGATGAGATAGTCTTCGGACTCGGCAAAGCTGGTCGGATCGAAATAGCAGTCCATCGCCAGCCACCACGCCCGGGCATACCGAAACAAGATCAGAGGCAGGATGATGCAGTAGGCGATCAGCGGCGCTGCCAGCACTTGATTGCTGTATCCGGCACCGAAGTGAAGTCCCATATACATCGCCGTCATCGACAGCGCGATGATCCCGTAATTCACATAGGCCGAACCCAGGAAGTAACCAGGGGCTCGTTCGTAGCGCAGACCGCAATGCGGGCATTTGGCGTGCATCGCCAGCCAATACTTAAACAGCGGCCCCTCACCGCAACGAGGGCACTTCAGCCGCAGGGCTCGCGAGGCAGCCGTGTTGTAGGTGATGGGAAGCATGTGCAGATCCTGGCAAGGGGCCTCGTCGTCGTGATTCAAAGCAGCCTCGTTGGATTCTATCGCCTGTCCTTCATTGTAGAATGCTTTCCGATAAAACGGCGCGCCGCTTCTTCAAAGTGGGAATTTCGCTTCGCATTCTTAGGACTGATTCTCGATGAGTATTTTTGACCGATTCCGATTAACGGGAAAGCGGCTCTTCATTACCGGCGGAAGCCGAGGCTTGGGGCGTGAAATGGCACTGGCCATTGCCGACGCCGGGGCCGATGTCGTGCTGGTCGGCCGCGAAGAAGAAAGCTTGAATGCCACTGCCGAAGACATTCGTCGCTTCGGCCGCATTGCCACTCCCATCGTCGGTGATGTCGGTGAGACTGCCGAATGTGAAGCGATCTGTCACCGCGTGCTGAAGGACCATGGTCCGATCGACATCGTGATCAATAACGTCGGTGGACGTCGGATCAGTGAGCAATTGGAAGATCAGACGCTGCAGCAATGGCAGCAACTGATGGACCTGAACCTGACCAGCACGTTCCTGTGCATGAAACATTTTGGCGGTGCGATGATCCAGCGAGGGCAGGGGGGCCGCATCATCAACGTCGCATCGATCTCGGCCATGGTTGCCAACCGTGGGATTGGCGGCCGCAGCTATGAAACCGCGAAAGGGGCGGTCGTTCAGCTCACGCGTTCGGTCGCCGCCGACTGGGCCGGACACGGGATCACGGTGAACGCGATCTGTCCCGGCGGATTCATGACTGCGCCCAATGTTCGCTGGTCCAACGAACGTCCGGATGTGATGTCGCGATTTCGCGAGCAGATCCCGCAAGGAGACTTCGGTCAGCCTGAAGATCTGGGTCCGCTGGCGGTCTACCTGGCCAGCGACGCGTCACGCTACATGACCGGTGCGTCACTGGTGATCGACGGCGGCTATACGCTGTGGTGAGAGATCAACACATCGAATTTGAACCACGGAACACACGAAAAACACGGAATAAGGAAGATGGAAAAGCTGACCACGAATCTCACGAATCAGGAAAAAATCCTCTCGGCATTCCCCATTCTGATTCGTGCAAATTCGTGAGATTCGTGGTCCCTTCCTTCTGATTTCTTTTAGAGATTTTTTCCGTGTTTTCAGTGTATTCCGTGGTTCATCTCTACCGCTTCAATGCTGAAATTCTGGTCAGTCGCCGAACAACGTCCCAGTTGGGATGCCCAACACCGTGATTCCTGAATAAAATGCCCGCCGCTCGACGCGTGGGGTTTTTGTGTGGCAAGGATCGGAAATGACTGACGTTAACAGAACCGCAGGGCCGCGAACTTTGGCGGTCGATGTCGGCGGCACGGGCATCAAAGAGTTGGTGCTGGACGAATCGGGCGAAGCGATCGGGGAACGCAACCGGGCGCTCACGCCACGGCCAGCTGTTCCCTCCGCCGTGATCGAAACCATCATCGAACTCGCCGCCGCGCATCAGTACGATCGAGTGGCCGTCGGGTTTCCGGGGGTTGTTCGACAGGGTGTCACGGTCACCGCGCCGAACTTGCATCCTGATTGGTGTGGTTTTGATTTCGCGACGGTGTTGGCTCAGAAGTTGGATAAGCCCGTCCGGGTGGCGAACGACGCCGACGTTCAAGGCTTCGGCGCGATTCTGGGCGAAGGCTTGGAAATGGTGCTGACGCTGGGGACCGGCATGGGCTCGGCCCTGTTCGTTGACGGCATCCTCGTCCCGAACCTGGAACTGGCTCATCACCCCTTCGCCGAAAACAAGACGTACGAAGAATGGCTCGGTCAGGTCTCGCTCGAACAAATCGGCCAGGAGGCGTGGCTTGCGTGGCTTGGCAAAGCGATCGATCAGATCCGCAAGACGTTCAACTTCGACATCCTGTACCTGGGGGGCGGGAACGCTCGCCTGCTGGATCAGGCTGCGATGGCACCCGACGTTCGCGTCGTTCCGAACATCGCCGGGCTGCTGGGTGGGATCGCCCTGTGGACTGATATGGTCAGTACCAAGCTGGTGCGGGCTCCCCATTCCGAAGGAGCTTATTGCGCTATCCATCCTCAATGAGTGTACACTGCCGTTATTCCACATCTTAGTACCGGATCGGAGCTCGGGTCATGTCAGGTCGGACTTCACTTCGCATTGCGACCGGCGTCGTCATTATCATCAGCCTGGCTGTCACTGTCGCCATTGCGCAGAAAACCGATCCTTATCGGGACAAGCGTCTGAAGATGGTTGCGTCCGCCATCGAGCGGGAAGGGATCAAGAATCCCCGCGTGCTGAATGCCATGCGGCAAGTACCGCGACATGAATTTACCGACCCCAAAGACAAGAAGGACGCCTACGTCGATACGGCCTTGCCGATCGGCCACAAGCAGACGATCTCGCCCCCATTCGTGGTGGCGTACATGACCGAGACCATCGATCCTCAGGTGGACGACAAGATCCTGGAGATCGGCACCGGCAGCGGCTATCAAGCGGCGGTGCTCGCCAACCTCTGTAAAGAAGTCTATTCCATCGAGATTGTCGAGCCACTCGGGAAGCAGGCAGCCGAACGTCTGAAGAGGCTGGGCTACGCGAATGTCACCACGAAGGTCGGCGACGGGTATCTCGGCTGGCCCGAGCATGCTCCGTTCGACAAAATCATCGTCACCTGTTCACCGGAAAGTGTGCCGCAAGCGTTGATCGACCAGTTGAAAGAGGGCGGCAAGCTACTGGTTCCGCTGGGCGAACGGTATCAGCAAGTCTTTCATATGTTCGAAAAGAAAGACGGCAAGCTGAACAATACAAAACTGATCTCGACATTGTTCGTGCCGATGACGGGTCAGTCCGAAGCGCAGCGACAGGTCAAACCCGATCCGCTGAATCCCAAGTTGCTGAACGGCGGATTCGAAGACGATGAAGACGAAGACGGCAAGCCGGACCATTGGCATTACCAGCGTCTGATGACCGTGGATCTGAAAGATGCCGCCGAAGGGAAGAAGTCGGCCTTTTTTGAATGTGATACCCCGGGACGAATCGGTCAGGCACTGCAGGCATCGGCCATTGATGGTTCTAAAATCGCCGCCCTTGACTTCGAGATCGAGTACAAAACCGAAGGGATCGTGGTCGGCAAGGAATCCTACGAAATGCCGGCAATGGTCATTCACTTCTACGACGACAATCGCAAGAACTTCGAAGTCCAGAGCATCGGGCCCTGGCTGGGAACCTCGAGCAGCTGGCGGTCAGTCAGTCGGACGATCACCGTGCCCGCCAAGACCCGCGAGATGATCATTCGAGTCGGCCTGAACGGCGCCACCGGGAAACTCTGGGTCGACGGCATCAAGATGACCCCGCGACCTCGGTAACTAGCTTGCCGCGCTGCTTTCCATCGCACCCCTTTCGGTCATTCCCGCGCAGGCGGGAATCCAGCGAGCCGTGTGACGGTCGCGATAAATAGGCTGCGCGATGCCTGTATCTCAAGCCACTCTCTCTTGATCCGTGTTCAATCCGTGTTTCATCCGTGGCTAAAACTCTTCTCTCCCCCGCTTCCGCCGTCCCTCACTACAAAATCAAAGTCGCCCGATCGTCATCCGTCTGATGGACCGCGGGAACACCCGATACGAGGGTGTTCGGCAGGACCGATTCCATGACGGCACTGCCAGGAGCGATGCGAGCTCCCGATCCGATTTCGAGATTGCTGGCAATGATCGACCCGGCTCCGATGGTCACGTCGTCACCAATGACGGATCGGCCAACGACGATTCCCGTCGCGTGGGCCATCATGATTCCCGCACCGATCCGCGCCGCAGGATGGATGTCGGCACCGAAGACTTCCGAGGTGCGGCTTTGCAGGTGATAAGCCAGCAGTTCGCGGCCTTGATTCCACAGCCAATGCGACACGCGATAACACTGCAAGGCCTGGAACCCGCGCATAAACAGAAAGGGGACCAGGTATCCATCAGACTCGGGATCGCCGTCCCGCATCGCCTGCAAGTCGCGGCGAACGGTTTCTCCCGCGCCGGGTTGAGCGAACGCCTGATTCACCAGCGAATGCAGCAGTTCGGGAATCAGGCACTCGGTCTTCAGTCTCGCGGACAGGATCATCCCCAGCGACTCTTCCAGGCGCTTGCTCTTCAGGATGATCGTCGTCAAATACTGACGCAGATACGAGTCCCGTTCTTGCTCCGACCAGGTCTCTGCGCGAAGTGCCGTCCAGATCGGATCGCCACCGGAAGATTGAGAGGTAACGCTCATTTCGAAAACTACTTTCCTCGTCGTCGAGCCGCAGCCCGGTTGTCGAAGTGTGACACCAATGGCGTCAGACTATCGCCGCGTTGGCGGCGCGTCGAGGAATAGCGAGGCGGGACAGGCCAGGAGAAGAATTAGCCACGGATGGAACACAGATTGAACACGGACAAAGAGAAGGGGGCAAGATAGTGGCACCGCGCGATGGCTGTCTGCTCGGTAAGAGAAAGGGCAGCGTGCGATACACCGCCCTGTTGTAAGGTGGAGGGTTTTTAACGCAAAGTCGCAAAGACGAGGAGTCGCAAAGAAGAAAACTGATAGTAAGGTTCTTTACTCAATCCGATCTTCCTTTGCGTCTCCGCGCCTTTTCGTTGAATCCGCCGCAATACGAATACGAACACAAAGTTAGTCACGCCGCATCATGAACTCCTACTTATCCGTACTACAAACGATTGAAATGTTTGTTTGGCGCGAAGATTTTAGGCGACGAGTTGCGCAAGTTGTTGGACGTTTGTTCGTTGCGCAGCGATGACGGAGTGGATTGTGAGTCGTCCCGATT
>JAQGHU010000050.1 GCA_028291515.1 Schlesneria sp. | reverse complement strand
GACAAATGCGAGCCTTCCTGATGTCGGACTGGCGATCAGGATTCGCGCGGTTGTGTGATGGCAGGGCGTCATGTGGTCACGTTCTCCTTATCTATGTGCTGTCAGTTCTGAACTGTGCGGGCCAGCGCGGCTGTGAGCTGCGCGAAGGTGCTCTAAGCAAGTTGTCATGTAAACCCGCAGGCAAGCAGGGTTGTGTGTTGTTGGGCCAGGGGGCTTACGCCCCCCGCTCAGGAAGAGGTGGGGGCCGTGTCGTCTTATCGTCATCAACTGAGGGACAGGGACCTCTGATCTTCCGCTAAGAGAGCGGCCCAGAGGCGTGCCCGTTGGTTACGGTACACCTGCGACTATCGTCGTCACCCTGATTGTCCGTTTTGTGGTGTGCTGATCAAGACGGTGTTTGGAAAACTTGGGATCTTTCTTTGAAGATTTCACTGACAAATTTTGACACCTCAGGACAGTTTTTGACGATGGGGGACAAAACAGCCCTGTTTTCGGCAGTTTTCCTCAAAAAAGTGCATGTTTACTGACAGTTGATTTAGCGACCGCAGAGGTAGGCCTGAAAAGTGCTGATGAAGAGATTGCAAATCTGAGATTTCAAATTTCAGAATTGGAATCGTGGTGCTGTCGAGGATCGTGGGACCAAGGCATTGCGCCATCTTTGCAGTCCCATCAATGAACGACTGCATCCGTGCTCTGGCGGCAAGAACCCACCGTCTGGCGAATAACGTCGATCTCGTGGTACAAGTGAGTCGTTCGGGAGACGAGATCATATCGAGGGCTCATTCATGTCGAGCGGCCAACTCAGTTTGAGTTCCATCCTGATTTCGTTGATGGCTTCGACGCCTTTAATCCTGACGCTGTTCGTGTCGTGTTTAATCTGTCTGCGACAATACGAGCGGCGACCTCGTACTGCGCGGTTGCTGGGTTGGTCTTCGCTGGCGTATCTGATTTGGATGGCTGTGGGGGTGCGAGTTTATATGGCCGCAATACAGTTGTCTGGGCTCCGTTTCGACGTTGGGGCGGACGATGACTTCACCTGGGTCATGACGAGGATTGCGGTCAATTCAATTCCCGCGACAATTTCCGCGGTGATCTGGGGTTGCGCTTTGTGGTCCGTGCTGATGGTGAACGAGAACTAGGATGGCCGAGGCCGTCGCACTGATACTCGTACAAACGAGGGGTTTGAAAATATGCGCGATCCGGCGACGATGGGGCTGCTGATTCAGCTCGCAAACTTCTTGGGTTGGATGCCTTGGCTGATCGTGTTGATGATTGGTGGCATCGTGTGCCTATTGCGACTTTCCAAACAGCCGCGCGAAGGATGGCTCGTTGGAATTGCGATCGTCCTGGCCATGTTTGCGCGATTCGGAGTGCCGAGTCTAGTCTCGCTAGTCATGACGTCCGGCATCCAGCTCGATTTCGGCAATAGCATCTGGATGTGGCGAATCGTGTACGAGTTCCCCGCCGCAGTGGTCCAAGCGGTAGCCTGGGGATTGCTGCTCTATGCCGCGTTCGGTGAAGGAAAAACGGCGAAGTCGAAGTACCTTGTCGAAGACGAATTCGACGAACGCGACGAAGATTGACATTATTCCAACGGGATGTCATCGGATGAGATCGAACTAGTAGCGACCAAGCAGATGCCGGTTCACGAATGCACACACTCTTCCACGGCTGGCGACGAAAGACGGGGCTGCTCACGCTGGTAATGGCGTGCGTAGTGATGGCGGAGTGCCTGAGAAAAGAGGCCGAAGTCGAGTTTGCAGTTCACAATGTCGAAGTTTCAGCGATCGACAAGCGAAATCAAGGCATGCCATACATCGCACCACTCGTCCGTCGCATGCAAACCATAGTACGCCAAGAACACGCCTATTCGTATTATCCCTATCTGTACGTCAGTAGTCCGCTAATCATTCTCTCCGCTGGTCTAATCTTCGGGAAGCCACGGAAGCGGGTGTGAGATACGCTGAGGCCCGGCTCGATTTGCTGCATGCGCGGCAAACACCTAAGACTGAGACCCCATCCCAAATTAGTCGAACAGGACCCAGATGTGGTCGTATGGGATCTCGATTGATTCGCGCAATCGGCTGTGGATCTGGCGACGTTGACATTATTCCAACGGGATGTCATCGGATAACCGACTGAGCATCAGCAAGTTGAATGCCTGAGATACTGCCGCAGTTGGTTCCCACCGTGTTTGCTCGGATTGCCCTGACAATATTTCCGATAGCAAACGCATCCGTTGACCGAGTTGATTCAATCCGACTCGAGAAACTTGTTCCCCCAAGCGAGCCCAGCGCTTCGATCCCATCGGACCGGCACGTCGAATTCCATTCAGCAGCAATTCGGATAACTCGAATCCAAATTCCTGCAGAACTGTGGCCAATGGGGATCTGCCGCTTGCAGTCAAATCATGGTTTTCATGCTCAGTAGCCTCGGCCGGGCGCGCATCAGTCCACGGTGAGATTCCGCGCCGCTTGCCATCAGCCGCTTCGAAAACAACGCAGGTCGGCTCGATCCAGACTCCGGCACGTCGTCGCGAGACATGACCACAAACAAATCGCGGACGCAGTGAGGAATCGCTCAGTGCCGCCGACAAGCTTTCAAATCCGGTGCGGCCGCGGGTTGTGAATGGATGGAAGAGATGAGCTTTCTCCCCTGCCCCGTCGACCGCGGTGGCCACAAGACGTTGCGATTGAATGTCGAAACCGACATCGTCAAACCGTTCGATGGCGCAGACGTGCAAAGCCTCGGTCAATCGCCGTGGTCGCAAGCTCGACGGAGGAAGCAGTTCTAATCGCGCAGCCAGTTCGGCGAAGCCTTCGACCGCGAGCGGCGGACGCAAGTGTTCCCAAGCAAAGGCCTGCGGATTGAGACTGATGGAAGAGGCCGTGCGGGGTAGAACTAATCGTCCCGCCGGTGTGCGCTTGGCCGATTTAATCAACAACTGTCCCATGCCGACGGCGGTCAATGACACTCCACGCGTGAGAGTCAACTGACCAAGTGACGTAAAATCTCGAGGCGGATCCGTCGAATCTTCGGCCGGATCTGCAAAGGTCCGATCAACTCCCACCACGCTGCCAGCGTCGGCATCCTGCAAGTAGGCCGTCACAGTGACTGCGCGCCGCGATTGTCGAACACCACATCCCAAGCCGATCAATCGGCAACTTGGCAACTCGGTTGTGCGATCTGACCGGGTTCCTCGAATCAGCAATTGAGGCACCGCAGTCGTGCCACTGCGAATGGCACGCGACCGCACGATCAACTCGCCCGTCAGTCGTGGCACAGCCTGAGGTTCGAACAAGGCGTCGTGTGACGCATACATTTCTCGCTGTTGCAGCAAGTCGACCAACAATTCCGCGAGCCATGGCAGACCGGCATCACGGCAGCTTGCTTCCTGCCGAGTCAGCCGCTGCGGCCATGTCGCCGAGGTCCCTTGGATTCCGTCAACACATAGTTCTGAAAGCAGCGAATCGAGATCATCGAGCACTTGAACCGGTACATCGCTCGCCTTTTGCTGAAGCGAGACAATCCCCGATCGTCGATCCGGTTCGAGTTGTCGAAACGCCCACACGGCGAGTGGGACGAACGTCCCCAGGAGTGCTTCCGAGCAATCGGCTGAAACATAACGGACATCGCCCGGCACGAGAAACCGGACCGTACAAGGTTCGTCGAGAAACCGCGCTAGCGGCTTCGGGCCGAGGATCAGCTCGACCAACACGCCTTGCTCATATCGTTGTCGGGCCTTCGCGATCGTTGCTGATCGAAAGTGTTTGATGAGCTGGTCGTCGGAAATGTGACCCGGATTCCAATCGGGAGTGATCGTTTTTGGCTTAGCCGTCGGCGCCGCTTCGTCTGTTGTTTCTGCCGCGGAATCAGGTTGTTTTTCAGCGACTGGGCTTTGCTGCTGATAGGCCAGGACCGATCGAATGATGTGTCGACTGATTCCCACGATTCCACTGGAGCAGATTGCGTCATGAATGGTTTTCCCCGCGGGGAACCGGCAGACAATTCCATCTGACCACTCGCAGATCAGATCGTTTCCATCCTCTCGAAACGCGCAGGTGACCGATTGCTCTTCGAGCTCCTTCTGGGCGCGCTTGACCGTTCCTCGATTCGTTAGCGAAGCGAGGTCATCGGGAGCGAGTGCGAGCAAATCAATGCGATTCACAGGAGTTCCAATCGGGCGTCGCTCGCGCTGGTGACAGAATGTGAGACCAATGTAGACGGCACACTCCGTGTGCCGAGAATCTCCCCAATTGACTTTCCGTGAACGAACCCACTATCCGCTAGCAAAACACTCGGCACACGGAGTGTGCCTTCTACATTTGCGATGATATTGCGATCCGTCATCGCTGCACCTTTTCGGCGACCCACGCCGCGAGTTCTCCCGGAGTCATCGCTCCGACTTGCGCTCCCATCTGCACCAGTCGCGCCGCCAAATCGTGATCGTAAGTCGGATTCGCTTTCTCATCGAGGGCCGCCAAACCGAGTAGTGTCACTCCGCTTTCCAGCATCCGGCGCGAAATCGACAGCAGATTTCGCGGATCGCCGCCTTCGAAAAAATCGCTGATCAAAACAACAATGGTGCGCCGTGGGTTGTCGATCAGCGTTTCCGCGTAAGACATCGCATTGCCGATATCCGTGCCACCTCCCAGTTGCACCTTCATCAGAGTCTCAACCGGGTCAACACAGTCGGCGGTCAGATCCACGACTGTCGTATCGAAGATCACCAGGTGAGTCTTCAGCGTCTTCAATCCGAAAAAGACCGCCGCGGTGACCGCGGAATGAATGACGCTATCCATCATACTGCCCGATTCATCGACCAGAATGATAATCTGCCAACGATCGACCTGTCGCCGAATGCGCGAATAGAAAATCGGCGTTTCGATGATCAACCGACGGCTTTCGGGATCGTAGTGCCGCAAGTTGCGTTTGATTGTCGAATCAATGTCGAAGTTCTTCGCGATCTTCAAATTGGAACGACTCTGTCGGTTCAGTGATCCCTGGAATGCCGATCGAATTTCTTGAGCCAGCTTTTTCATCAACTCTTCGACGGCCTTACGGACGAGATGCTGCGCTGCCTTCAACACATCCTGATTCATCAGGTGTTTGGTTCTCAGCACCGCTTTCAGCAAAGACTGATTGGGTTGGGCTCGAGCCAGCACTTCGGGGTTCGTGACCATTTCTTCAAGTTGGTATCGCTCCAGCGCATCGCGTTCCAGACGCTCGATTGTCCGCTTGGGAAACAACTCATTGACCTGATTGATCCAGTCGGGGACTGTCAGCGCCGAGTCGCCGAGGCTTCCCCTGCGGTCATCGCCACTGCGCACATTGCGACTTCCGCCGTATTCGCGGTCGTACAGAAACCCCAGGCATTCATCGCGCTTGTGATCGTCTCCCGAAAGCCCGCCGCACAGTTGTTCGGACCCGGCCCCCATCACTAATCGCCAGCGGGATTGTCGATGTTGTGTCATGTTGCGACACCTCCTTCGGCTTGATTCAGGCCATAACGCTCGACTGCGGCAAATAATCGTTCTTCGAAGACGAGTGCCATAGCGGCAGTTTCTTCATCGACCGCGAGTTCTGTAAGCGGTTTCAAATCACTCAGCCCCAACGAGTCGAACAGCGTTTTCAGCATGTAGTGCTTTTCGCGTGGCGTAAAATAGGTGAAGGCCAGTCGTAACGATGGCAGGGCCGACTGGAATTCCTCCGAAGCAAATTCCAGCAGCAACTGATCAATCGCCTGGACCAGTTGCGGATTTCGCTGGGCCACTTCACGAGCGAGTGCAAACAGCCCGTTCAGGAAGTCGCCTAGATGCTCCGCGTTCGCGAAGAGTAACAGTCGCTCCAGGATTCTTTCTGATGTAGATTCGCCCAACGTCCACAGCATGCCAGCAGCAGCGCCACGCAATGACGGTAACTTGTCGGCCGCCTGTTCCACTCGTGTCAGGACTGCCACGTATTCGTCGCGATTGAGTTCCAGCCGATCCGATCCACGCTCGTAAGTCTCCTGCAGAGCTCGCATGGCCGCGATTAATTTGCGCTCATCACCTGTCGTGCCGAGTGATTCCAGCAGCCACAGTGCTCGATGAAACGCCTCGATCGCGACCGCACCGATCCGTGGATTCCGGGCGGTGCCGAAGATCTCGTCATGACAGAACAGATAAAGAAGATGTCCGAGTGCCGCTGCCAAGTCCAGAAAATTCGGCTCGCGGCGGATCAATGTTTCAAGTTGGCTGAGCAGGCGATCTGACAAACCGTGAACATCGGCGCGAGCGGCCGTCACCAGCAATTCGGCTGCGACCTTGGCTTCGTGTTGATGCTGCTCGGCCAATTCGAGCAACTTGGTGGCGGCAGCTTCGGCGAGTGTGGCACCGTATCTGGCCGCTTCGACGCAGGTGGCGTCGTACTCGTATCGCCACTGGATCTCCCAGGTTTCCCACAGGCGGGTCAGGTCTTTTCGCGACAGAAAATCCGTCCCCCCCTTCAGGTTGAATCCCGCCAGCTCAAGCACAGAAATGCGATGCAAGAGCCTGCTCTTCGCCAAATCATTTGAGTCGAGCAGATTCAACTCAACTGTATTTCGCGAGTTTGTCGGCTCCAATCCCGCCGCGACCAACTGATTCCGAATATCGATGACCAAGGGAGGTCGTCGCGTTCCTTCCGCCAGTTGCCCGCGCTTGTCTCCTCGCAACACACGATGGACCGCATCGAGAAAGGGCGAGACACAACCGAACTCCAGTTCGTCTTTAATCAAGGCACTGGTGACCGCATCCACCAGATCGCTTCGCCAGACATGCTGGCGACCACGCAATGCGGCCAGCGTGCAGGCCGACGTTTCCACTGCGATCAAGTCGGCCGTGCTGACAACCTGCTTGCGCTCTCGCAGTGACAGTGCCAACTCGGCCAGTAGAGGTCGGTGCCCGAATGGCTTGCCCTGTGATTGAGCCTGCCAGACGTGGTCATAGAATCCTGGATTCGGCATCCCCGCGTTGTAGCCTGTGAGACTATCGAGCCGCTCGTAGGTGTAGGCGGTCAACGCGATCCCTCGATCAGTGATCTTCGGCGGAGTGCTCGTTGAAGCATCGTCCGGCGCTGACGGGTGAAGCTCAGATTCCTGCGGCTGGTGGTCTATCGCCGTCTCTAACCGCTGCACAAGCGCAGAACTGTGGAATCCTCCAGTCACTACCAGGAGTCGCCCCTTGAACTCGGCCATTGCTCGACGAATTTCGTCTGCCATATAGGCTTCGCGTCGCAAATCGGACTGTCGTGGTGCATCTTCCCACACGCGGACGTTGGTGCAGAACGAGTGAACGCGGCGAAGGAATTCGTGCGGACTCAGGATCGGCTCGGCCTCAATCAACTTATCCCAGAGGTCGTCGAACGATTCGACTTCTAATCGCTCACACAGCAGAGTGACATAACGACCACGCCGCAATTCCGCGTCGGCATAGCGATGAGTCATGTCGTCGATATCCGCGACATCGACCCAGGGGAGATCGATGAAACGGACCTCGGCCTTAATTGACTCGGCGGCACGCATCGCCTGCCATTCGGGCGAGTATTCACAGAACGGATAAAACGCACCACGACGCCGACCTGTCTCATCGCCGAAATAGCTGTAGATCGCAATGGGAAGGCGATGAGTCAGTCGTAGCTCATCCAGGTGCGGGTTGTAGTCGCTGGGGCCTTCTATCAGCACCGCGGCTGGGCGAAGATCGAGAATCAGTTTCGACACCATCGCCGCACACATCGGGCTGTGATGCCGTACGGGAAAGAAAACAACGCGAGCTTCCGTATCGCACAACCGAGACAACAGCGATTCGTGTTCTTCGACAGCCATGAACGGGCACTCGTCCTGTTTTCAACTAGTGCGTGTCGCACTGACGTGTCGCGTTGAAACATGGGTTAGACTAAGCGGTTTTCTGCTCGCGGGACGCCACAGTTAGGTGGGATGCGCTCTAAGTTCCGCGGCTAGCCCAACTCATGTCTGGCATCGTAAAACTGCTGCCACAGTCCGGTTCGTTTATGAACGACGTGATCGAAGTAATGTCGTACCTTTTTCAGATCGTCGGGATTGTCTTTCAGCACTGTCCCGACCATGTGGTGGACGACATGCTCGGGCTTCACGATGCCATCTCCGTAGAAATAGGCATGAATCCCGGCCGCGCACGCGGTGCTGACCGCTTCGGCCGTGCTCAGCACTGTCGAGAGTGGTTCCATCCCCTTGCCGTCTTCGGTCTTGCCGGCGCGTAGCTCGCGAAACGTCGTCACCAGCAATTCATGAATTGCTGGCGACACGGTTACGGGAACGCCGGCTCGGGCCAGCATGCGTGCTGATTCGCGGCCGACCAGCGCCATCTCGTCATTGATCGCTGCGATGATAGGTACTGTTTCGAAATTGAAGCGGCGCTTCAGTGCCGCACTCATCTCATTTACGCCGCGATCGCGTGTGTTTGCCGTGGCAATGACATTGAAGCCACTGCGGGCAAATAGTGATCTCCCGTCCCCTTCCATTTCGGGGATCGACATCACTCGATCGCTTAAGACGGACAGCAAGGTGTCTTGCACTTCCAGTGGGCAACGAGTGATCTCTTCAAAGCGAACCAGGCGACCATTCTTCATTCCATGATAAAGCGGTGCGGGAACCAGCGATCGCTCGCTGGGACCTTCGGAAACCAGCAGTGCATAGTTCCACGAGTACTTGATGTTGTCTTCGGTGGTCCCCGCGGAGCCTTGGATTGTCAGAGTGGAATCGCCGCTGATCGCCGCCGCCAGCAGTTCGCTCAGATAGCTCTTCGCGGTCCCCGGTTCCCCAATCAACATCAAACCACGATTGGTCGCGAGGGAAACGATACACCGCTCCAGAAAGCCGCGCCGTCCGACGAACTTGGGAGCGATCTGATTGGCGAGATCGCCCAGCACGAATGTCAGCACCGATCGAGGCGACATCTGCCACCCCAACGGCTTGGGCTGATCCGCATCCGCCTCGATCAACCGAGCGAGTTCATCCGCATACAGCACTTCAGCGGAAGGGCGCTGCAACTCCGTCGCAACTTTGGCGACAGGGGCTGCCACCGAATTGTCACCATCACCATTATCAGCAGCAGCTTTTTTCTTCGCCATGAGCTCATTTCAATTCAGTGGAAGAGTGTTGTGGCCACGGATGAATCACGGATTGAACACGGACGAGAAGCAGAATTCAGATGACATCTGTTTACTGCAAGTTGCCGTGTACGCACTCTCTTCATCGTTTTATCTCTTTGTCCTATCCGTGTTTCATCAGTGTTAATCCGTGGCTAAACTCCTTTCTCTTTCGACTTCATCTCATTCAAATCCGCGATCACTTCGCTGACCACGAGCGGATCCACATCACCTAATTTTAGAATGCCATCCTTCGTGTCGAATCCATATCCCGAGGGAGCCCGCAGACCGCGGACGAATTGACAGTCAGTGAGTTCGAGGATCTCGTCCGGGCTGATCCATCCCATCCCCACGCTTCCATCGTACTGCACAACGGCTGTGACATTGGCAGATGGGAATTGCTTGGAATGCTCGTCGAAACAGCCGCCATCCATCCCAACCCCGCGAATCCAGCCGAGCTTTTCGAGTCCGAACACCAGCGTTGGTGCAACCAGTTTCATTCCCTTGAAGCGAGTCAGATTGTTCGTCTTGGCCTCCGCCGGTTCGAGAGCGTGGACCGATCGACCAAGTTGTGGGAACGGTGGAACAATTTCGTAGTCACTTAGCACTTCACCCCACGCCGATCGTTCGTCGTCGGTCAGATGCAGCGGGTGGATGACACCGATCTGGGCTGCTCCCTTGAGCGAAACCGGATTCTCCGCCGAATCTGCGTAGTCACGTTCGTCGGTGACCCGGAACGTCGAGATCAGTTTTCCTTTGGCGTCGTAGCTGCCCCACAGCGTCTTACGGACCAGGTGAGTCATCAGCGGATGTTTGACCAGCAGCAACTCGAAGTCTTCGGACTTCCATCGCCGACCTGTGACCATCGCTTGTTCCAATCGTCCCGCCTGAATCTTGGCAACTTCCTTAATCTGCTTTTTGAGTAGTTTCCATTCGTCGACAGATGCCTTAGAGACATCCGCATCATCCTTAGTGCTTGGCTTGGGAAGATCGTCGCGGATCTTGCCGTCGCCATCGCGAACCATGGGCTTCAGTTCGGTGCCCAATAGGAATGAGAATGCACGCGGGCCGAATGAGAATTCTCGCTTGCCGTTTTCGTCTAGGCCACAGTCAGGAACAACGCGGTCTTCGAGTTCGGCACGAGTCAGGCCCTTGGCCTTTGCAATCGCTTCGACGAATTCTTCCGCCTTCGTCTTCAGTCCCTTGAACTTCAGCTTCTGAGCAATTCCCGACAATTGCATGAGGGCCACATTGCTGCCGATGGCTCGCAGGCATTCGAGTCCGAAGACTGCTCGCTGGTGCTGGCTTTCGCCGGGCCAGTTGCGGACGAGCGGTGTGAGCTTGAGAGCACAGTTGTCACCCCCTAGCAGTCCCACGGCACCCATGGCCCACTTCTCCTTCGAGGGCGATCCGTCTTCCGACCACAGTTGGAACAGTTTCCACGCGAAGTCATCGAGCGACTTAGCATCGGCATGCTGATGCAGGGCGTCAAAAAACTCATGCTTGCCGGCGACGATTGTGCCGGCCAGCGTATTTAACAGCGTCGAGACCTGTTCGTCGTTCAGGCGATGATCGCCCACGACGATGGCAGGCAGAGTGCTTGGCGTACTCCACGACGGCAGCTTCGCTCGCTTCAACTTCTCGGCGGTGGTGATCGCCGTTTTCAGCCACGACGGCGTCGACTTGTCATCGAATGGGGTATAGATCCGCTCCTTGTGGTCGATCACTTCTTGACGCACGCGATCCGCGATCTCGGGCTTGATCCCCTTCAGGCTTTGTTCGATCAAGGCCTCATGGCCTGACCGTTTTGCCTGACGCAGATAGTCGATTGCGGCCTCTGCCAGCTTGCCGCGTCCGCCCGCTGTTTCGATCAGGCCCGCAATCGCACACCCAATGTTCTCGTCGAGCCATTGCCGTGCGAGGCTCGGTGACTTCGCGGACAGCTTGCATTCGAGCATGTACGCAGCCGCTTCGGGGGCGATCACCAGTGTGAATGCCTTCAGCAGTTCCTCGCAGCGTTCTTTGTTGGTTTCCGCCAGGATCGAATCGCGGACGCAATCGAGAGCGGAATACTCGGTGCAGGCCAGGAAAGTTCGGACGTGAATCTCGCTGTGCATCTTCAGCCGCAGACGTCGCCATTCGCTGGCGACTTGCTCGGCCGATCCCAATCCGAACACCAGTTCTTGCGGCCGCTGATAATGATCGGACCATCCTTCTTTCGTGTAGCGATTGTCCTCCCAACTGGAGACCACCGTGGCAACTTCGGGCAGGCCGAGTGCTGCGGCAAGGTAATAGTTCATCGGCAGGGCTTCATAGAAATCGGGCGGTGAGAGATTGGGATCCCAATCCTTGCGGATGACTGCGGCCACACTTTGTCGCTCGTCCTCGGTCCAGTAGGGCAAGGCGTAATGCAGGATGCCATTCACCAACTGAATGCCGAGATACTGGTGCTTCTTCGAACTGTCATGGACTCGCCAGACTTCCATGACTTCGTCGGCGGAAAGCAGGTTGCCAATCATCAATCCGGGCAGTTCTGGCAGATCCCGTTCTTGGCGCTTTAACAGTTTCACGATATCGGCTGGCTTAAGCTGACCCGTGGGTGAGAATGACTTCAGTTTGTCGCTGAGCTGCTTGGGCGAGAAGTCGCGCTTGCGATCGGTCGTCATCGCCTCCAGCCAGAAGTGTGCCTCTTTGGGATCGAGGCCGCTCGGCAGGTTCAGCGAGTCCCAGGTAATATCCCAACCGTAGCACTCGGTCTTCAGCTTGGCGAGTTGACTCAAGCAACTCGTCTGGTCGAACGGCTTTGGCTCGCTGCGTTGCGACACCTTCCGACGTTGCTGAACTCCACGATCCCAATCATCGGGGTCCAGCTTGATCTCGCGAGCGATATCCAAGTTGATCGCGACCCCAGGTGCCGCAATGGCCACCGGTGCTGATTTCGATGGCTTCTCGGTTTTGGCGTTTGCGGTCGATACTGGCTTGGTCGCAGGCGTTGCCGCGGCCGTCCCCGTTTCGCTGTAACCCTTCTTCAGTTTCTCGGCAACCAGCTTGTCATACGACTTGCCAGCCTCGTCCTCTGAATCGAAGTCTGTGGTTTGATTCTGGCCGCTCTTTCCAACCTTGCCAAAGGTCACTGTGTGCGATGACCCGGACAGCTCAATCTTCCAGAACTTATGCGACGATCCGTCTGCAAATTCCATTTCACGCGCCGGGTGCGATGGTGCCGAAGCGACGGCGACTGTGGGTGTGTCTGCCTTGCCATTGGCTTTAGCCGACACCTTGGCAGACGTTGCCGCAGGAGTTGATTTCGCTGGCTTTGCGGCGGATGCAACCGGTGCTGCAGTTCCCGTTTCGGTGTATCCCTTTTTCAGCTTCTCGACGACCAGCTTGTCGTACGACTTGGCCGCTTCGTCCTCGGACGCGAAGTCCTTCGTTTGTGTCTGACCATTGGTGCCGACTTTGCCGAAGGTCACCGTGTGTGAAGATCCCTCTAGTTCGATGCGCCAGAACTTGTGCGAGGTTCCCTCTTCGAATTCCATTTCACGAAGGGGACGATCCACAGAATCAGGAACTGCGACGGCTTTGGCCATGACATCGGATCCTCTGAGGTGAATTGAAAGCGCTCGGGTGCTTGATCCGTTCATCGCTGAGAATTGAGCGGGCGTGAACGGATCGCTAGACAGGACCGAATGATATTCTGCCAGAGAGTGCGCCCCATCGGAAAGCGAAGGCCTGCAGATTTCGGGGCCGACTCGTCTTCACTCGGTATTCACAAAACGATACGACTGAGTTGACGAGACAATGTCAGGCCGCGATTACGAATCGCCGGACGGCGAGCGCCGTCATCATTCGCTCTCTGGTCTCAATCTGCGTCTCTCTGCGAAAGTAAACTCGATCCGCAGATTGTTATAGCGGTGTTTACGTAGTCGAACTTGGTGTAGTGAGGTCGCCGACTTGTCTCAATCGCTGTCGCGAGAGACGTCAAGAGACGGTTACTCTGTCGGTGGTTCAGGCTTATTTGCGGGTGGCTTTGGTCTAATCTTTCCCGACTGCACGTCCTTAACGACTTCGGCCAGGATCGCGGCGTCTTTGGTTTTCAGCACGTGTTCGACGCGAGATTCCGGGGTTCCCAGGCGCAGCATGATGTCGCGAGCTGAATCCCACAGCTTGGGCTTCTTCTTGTCGCTCGCCAGATACAGTTCCGCGACCAGCTCACTCAATCGTTGCTCGTCCACCTGCGGGCGGTTGTCGTAGTAACGCTGAATGACCTTTTTCTGAAAACGGGAATAGTCGCGATCGGCCATGAAAGACTCCATTTTTTGCTGTTGAAACGACGCTCCGCGTCGCAGTCAGTGATCCAGATCGCTGCGATAGTCACAGCGCTCACTAAGAGACGCGTTTGTAGAAAGGCAGCGATGCTACTGTTGCCGCTTCTCGCTTCCCTCGAATATCGACTTCGATCGCCGTCCCCACTGCGGAATGAGCCGCATCGACGTAGCCCATCGCGATTGACTGCTCCAAAGTCGGCGAAAACGTTCCCGACGTCACCTGGCCGATCCGTTGTTCGCCGACATACAGTTCGGAATGCTCACGCGCGATGCGGCGCGAGGCGAGCTTCAACCCGACTCGGACAGGACGATTCGGCTGAGCCTTAATCTTCACCAGAGCCTCTTTGCCGATGAAGTCGGCTTTGTCGAGCTTCACCGCGAACGAGAGGCCGGCCGTGAGCGGATCGACTTCTTCGAGCAATTCGTGGCCGTAAAGCGGCATCGCCGCTTCCAGACGCAATGTGTCTCGACAGCCAAGGCCGCACGGAACGATCCCATCGCCCTGGCCTGCATCGAGCAGTTGTTGCCAGATGCGAGTGCTTCCTTCAGCGCCCTCGGCAATCGTGATCTCGAAACCGTCTTCGCCGGTGTATCCGGTTCGACTAATGAATGCTTCAGTCCCCGCGACTTCGCCGGCACAGCCCGAATAGTATTTCAACGAGCCTAATTCGACATCGGATCGAGTCAACCGCGACAGAATCCCCAATGCCTTTGGACCCTGAACAGCGATCATCGATGTGCCGGTCGTCTGGTCGGCAAATTCAAAATCTTTCGCATGAGTTGCCGGGTCAATCTCGGCTGCATGCTTCTCGATCCACGCGACGATCTTGAGTCGATTGCTGGCATTCACGACCATGCCATAGTGCAATGAATCGATCTTGTAGACGAGGATATCGTCCAGCACCCCGCCATCGTCGCGACAGACCAAGCCATAGCGAATCTGGCCGTCAATAAGATTGTCGACGCGACAGGTCAGCAGGCGACTGAGAAACGGTTCTGCGTCCAGTCCGCTAAACGACAGTCGTCCCATGTGAGAGATGTCGAACAGACCCGCCGCTTTGCGCACGGCATTGTGTTCATCGACGATGCCACTGTACTGAACGGGCATCTCCCAACCGCCGAATTCGACGATCCGGCCGTTGTGTGAGGCGTGCCAGTCGTACAAGGGCGTTCGTAACAGGGGCTGGCTGGAAGGTTCCATATCTTTGCTTCCGAAAAACATCCGTGAGTAATCGTGCAGCGGCCCCTGCGATGTCAGATCATTCGCAAGAGAACAGGAGTGCCTTCATGTATTCGCGGTTCATCTGAGCGATGTTGCTCAGCTTGATACCAGCGGGGCATGCGGCTTCGCACTCGGCGGTATTGCTGCAATTGCCAAACTGCTCGGCATCCATCGTGGCGACCATGCTCAGCACGCGTTTGCTACGTTCGGCCTGACCTTGAGGCAGGTTGGCCATATGGGTCACCTTGGCAGAAACAAACAGCATCGCGGAGGCATTCTTGCATGATGCCACGCAGGCTCCGCAGCCGATGCAGGCGGCTGCGGCCATCGCATCCTTCTGCATATGACCGGGGACTGGAATCGCATTGGCATCGGGAGCCCCACCGGTGTTCACCGACACGTAACCGCCCGACTGAATGATGCGATCAAAAGCCGAGCGATCAACGACCAGATCTCGTACGACCGGAAACGCTTTCGCTCGCCAGGGCTCGATCAGAATCGTGTCGCCGTCGTTGAACTTCCGCATGTGCAATTGGCAGGTGGTCGTGGCACTTTCAGGACCATGTGCCTGCCCGTTAATCATCACGCCGCAGGTGCCGCAGATTCCTTCGCGACAATCATGATCGAACGCCACTGGTTCTTCGCCGTTGGCGATCAGTTGCTCGTTCAGCACGTCCAACATTTCCAGAAATGACATGTCAGTCGAAATGTTGGTCAGCGTGTAGGTCTTCAGAGCACCCGATTGATCCGGGCCGGCCTGTCGCCAGATCTTCAGGGTCAGATTCAAGGTCTTGGAAGTGGAGTGATTCATGAGAACTTACTTTCTGAACGGGGCAGCAATCTTGCGGCCGCTGTCAGGTATTCGATCTTCAATTTATTCCAACATTAATCATGGAAGACATTTTGAAACACAGAGGCACGGAGGTTACAGAGATCGGAAGTATTGCGTCAAAATTCCGACTCGAGATTCTCTCCAACTTCCTCTGTGATCTCTGTGCCTCTGTGTTTCAATTCTTATTCTTCAAACCCAGTGTTTACTTGTAGCTTCGAGTTCCCAAATGGCAGTACTCAAAGTTGAGCTGTTCTTTGTGTAGAACCGAATCGTTGCCGACTCCTTGGTATTCCCAGGCCGCCACGTGGCAGAACTTGTCGTCGTTTCGATCGCATTCGCCTTCTGCTGTCTGATGCTCTTCGCGGAAGTGGCCGCCGCACGATTCGTCTCGATACAGCGCGTCGTAGGCCAGCAGTTCCGAAAACTCCAGGAAGTCTGCCACACGACCGGCGTGTTCCAAGTTCTGATTGAACGATTCGCCAGTTCCCAGCACCTTGACGTTTTTCCAGAAGTCTTCGCGAAGCTCGCGAATCTCCTGAATCGCCTTCATCAGCCCCTTTTCGTTGCGAGCCATTCCGACGTTGTCCCACATAATGTGACCCAACGCCCGATGGAAGTGCTCGGCACTTTGAGTCCCATTCACATTCAATATCGCCTGTACTCGGGACTTCGCCGCCGTCAGAGCTTCGCCAAACTCTGGAGCGTCCGTGGTCACCTTCGGCAGCTTGCTGGTGGCCAGATGGTCGCCGATCGTATACGGCAGCACAAAATAGCCGTCGGCCAAGCCCTGCATCAATGCGCTCGCACCCAATCGATTGGCGCCGTGATCCGAGAAGTTCGCTTCACCGAGCACATACAGTCCCGGTACGCTGCTTTGCAGGTGGTAGTCAACCCACAGTCCACCCATGGTGTAGTGGATGGCTGGATAGATTCGCATCGGCACCTTGTACGGATTCTCGGCAGTGATCCGTTCGTACATGTGGAACAGATTGCCGTATTTCTCGCGGACGACATCTTCACCATCGCGTTTAATGGCCTCTGAAAAATCGAGATAGACCGATTTCTTCGATGGCCCGACGCCGTAGCCCTCATCGCAGCGCTCTTTGGCAGCCCGAGATGACACGTCGCGCGGAGCCAGATTCCCGTACGATGGATAACGTCGCTCGAGATAATAGTCTCGCTCTATCTCAGGGATCTGATCCGGAGATCGCGTGTCGTCCTTCGTCTTGGGAACCCACACGCGACCGTCGTTTCGCAAACTTTCGCTCATCAAAGTCAGCTTCGACTGATGATCGCCGCTCACGGGGATACATGTCGGATGGATCTGCGTGTAGCAAGGGTTGGCGAAGTAAGCACCGCGCTTATAACAGCGCCAGTTTGCGGTGACGTTGCATGTCTTCGCGTTGGTCGAAAGGTAGTAGGCGTTGCCATAGCCGCCCGTACAAAGCACGACCGCATCGCCAGCAAATGTCTCGAACTTACCCGTCACCAAGTCACGCGTAACAATCCCGCGAGCGACTCCATTGATGACAACCAGGTCCAGCATTTCGCGACGCACGAACGTCTTAATGCGACCCGCATCCACCTGGCGCATCATCGCCTGATAGGCACCCAGCAGCAGTTGCTGACCCGTCTGACCGGCACAGTAGAACGTCCGCGAAACCTGAGCTCCGCCGAAGGACCGGTTAGCGAGCGATCCACCGTATTCGCGGGCAAACGGAACTCCCTGAGCCGCACACTGATCGATGATCGATGTGCTGACTTGGGCCAGTCGATATACGTTCGACTCGCGGGCGCGCCACTCACCCCCCTTCACCGTGTCGTAGAACAATCGCCAGACCGAATCGCCGTCATTGGGGTAGTTCTTGGCGGCATTGATCCCACCCTGAGCCGCAATGCTGTGGGCTCGGCGAGGTGAATCCTGGATGCAGAACGACAGGACGTTGTAGCCCATTTCAGCCAGCGAAGCGGCCGCCGAGCCACCGGCCAATCCGGTGCCGACAACAATGATGGTGCTCTTGCGCTTGTTGTGAGGGGCGACGAGCTTCAAATCTCGCTTGCGTTGTTCCCAGCGCGAGGCAATGTCACCCGTGGGGCATCGTCCATCGAGCTCTGTATCGGCGACAGTCACCATGTTGCAGAAATCCTCGGGCGAATGACGTAGTCGAAATCAATGCGAAACCGGCACGTAACCGCGCCAGATTTCGGGGGCAAACAATGCGATACTGGCAAAGCCCACTGCGATCACCACAGCGAACACCTTGCCAACGATTTTGATCAACGGCATGTACTTCGGATGGTTCAATCCCAGCGACTGGAAGGCACTCGCGAAACCGTGCGACAGATGGATGCCGAGCACAATTGAACCGATCACATAAACCGCACGGCTGATCGGATTCTTCAGCACCATCAGCGTATTACCGAATGCATCATCGGTGTACTTGAATCCACGCAGATTAATTCCGTCCGCTCCCAACCGCAGATCGGCCAGATGCAGCAGGACGAATCCCAGCACGACGGCTCCCGACGCAAACATCCAGGTATTCGCCCCGATCACGCGACCGCTGATCTTGGTCTGCTTTACCGCGTATTGCTCTTCACGAGCCTTCGCATTTCCGAAGCTGGTCGAGAACGCCAGGTAGATGTGAGCCAGAAACAGAATGAATAACCCTGTTTCGGCGATGATCAAGAATTCCCACTGCTCATGCAATTTGTGGGCATAGTCGTTGAACCATTTCGCACCGGCGAACAGGAGCAAGTTTCCGGCGAGGTGGGCGACGAGGAAGCCGCACAGCAGCAGTCCCGTGACACCCATCACGAATTTCTGGCCGATCGACGAACTCAACAAGAGAAAAAACCAGCGGAGTCCAATCCAATCAATCAGCCCAGCTTTCGGCCGAGCGCTGCCCGTTTCCATCATCGAACTCCACGCAGTCTCTGCTGCTGTTGCTCAAGGTGCGATCAACAAACTGGCAACTATCATGTTAAAGCCCGAGATTCCCTGTAGCCTTCTTCGGCCAACTGGAACTCGGGCAGTGTCGGATAAGCTCAAATTCGCTATCCAAAGGCTCTTCTCTCGAAGCTCCCTCTATGGATTATAGAATCTCGGTCCACAACTTCAATTCACGTCGAGAGATCGCACAGCGGAGCATCAATTTCGCCGGAATAGCCTTCATTTCTTAGCTCACTTACCTCGTCGATGGAGCCATTCGCAAATTTGCCGGGGATGGGATCGACCAGAGACGAAGATTTCTCGCGGTTTATTAGCAGAAAGACAGCAAATTCAGACGATGAGAATTCACATCAACCGCGACGAGTTGGCATAAGGAATTCAACTCACTTCGGTTCTTCGGCTTCCAATTCCACTTTGCAGCGCTGCAGGGTCTCCAGTTGATCCTCACGAAGTTGAGGGAATTGAAGATCCAGTTGACGGATTTCATGGGCCAGAATGGTCGCCACCAGTGACCGGCAGACCCATTTCTTGTCGGCTGGAATTACGTACCACGGAGCCTGCTTGGTGCTCGTTTCGCGGATCAGCGATTCGTAAGCGGACATGTACTGATCCCAGTGGCCCCGTTCCACCAGATCGCCCGCCTCGAACTTCCAATTCTTCTTGGGATCATCGATCCGTGCCAGCAATCGCCGCTTTTGTTCTTCGGGCGAGACGTTCAAAAAGAACTTCAATACGCGGGTTCCGTTGCGCGTCAGATGCCGTTCAAAATCGTTGATGCTCTCGAAGCGGTTGTTCCAGAACTTCTTCTTCGAAGGATCGGCATGAGGAATCCGCTGATCCTGCACGAATTCAGGATGGACTTTGACCGTGAGCACTTCTTCGTAGTACGAACGATTGAAGATTCCGATGCGGCCTCGTTCGGGTAAGGCCTTCACACAGCGCCACAGAAAATCGTGATCCAGCTCTTCAACCGACGGACGTTTGAAATTGGCGACTTGAACACCCTGCGGATTGACCCCCGACAGAACGTGCTTCACTGTCCCGTCTTTCCCCGCGGCATCCATCGCCTGAAAAATGACGAGGACCGACCAGGTGTTGGATGCGTACAGTAACTCTTGTGCATCGGACAATTCTTCGATGTTCTTCGCGAGCAGTTCTGTCGCCGCCTGACGACGTTCTGCCTCGGGCAGCTTGCCATCCCCTTCCCAACCGGGATTGTGGTCGCGCAACTTGACTTTGGACTCAGGCGAGATCCGGAACAGGTTCAAGGCCTCTTTAATCGTCATCATGCTGGACAGCTCCGTTCAGACGGACTCACGAGTTGACAGTAGAATTGTCTTCTCGCGCATCGCTGAAGCGAAGTCAACTGCCGGATTGAATGCTGCTGAAATTATCGGCCATGTCCGGCCCTCTCGGCTGTCGCCTCGGTATTCAGGCTCAAGAGCAGTCATTCCACACTGAACGTTTGGATCTTGCGTTTATTGCGCCAGTCCCAAGTCTCGACTGTCGGATACTTCTCCGAGGGGTTTGGGTTGCGACCGATGGCACCGGGATGATGCATGCCGACTAAAACGGGCATTATTGCATGCAGGCGACTTCCATCGTTGGACCACTGAAAATCACTCGGATAATGGCCTGTGTTACTCAGGCCTGTCATCGCTCCGCTGACCACATCGCAAACAACCGTGCGTTCGAGTGACGCAGCAATGTGTCCGCTGTCGGGTGAAAAACGCAGCACACCACGAGAACATTCCGTTCCACCGTCGAGCTTGTGTAACACCCGCCCTGTTTCGGTTTCCCAGATGACTAGCGCGCAAGGCCGACGCTGAACGGCGGCAACATGTTTGCCATCGGCCGCGATATCAAGGCCAGCGACTAACTCGGTGAAGCGATGGGCAAATACCTGCAGCACGTCACCGCTGGAAGCATCCCGCAGTTCGATCTGCCTTTCATGATTCATCGTTGCAATCCGACTGCCATCAGCCGAGAAGCAGAATTGCACCATCCCGCTCGAACTGCAGTAGACAGGAAATTCGCTCAACTGCCCACCGGAAGGAAAGTCGACGACGCGGACGACTTGACGCGTGATCGTCAGCGGCTCGTTCTTATTGACTCTGCGGCGGGCATAAGTCGCCACCATTGCAAGACGTCTGCCGTCCGGGGAGAAACGCAAGCTACTAATCTGACGAACTGTTCCTGTCTCGCGATCGACTTCCCCGTGTCCGAGGTTGATCTGAGACTGCCGCCCAGATTGTAGATTTAAGAGATCACCGGAGCGTTGCAGCAACTGTGTCCCATCCGGAGACAATAGTCCTGCGCGGTATTCGACATCTGCCAGAACACGACTGGTCGGGCTTTTCGACCAGTCCCATACATGTAATCGTGTTCCTACTTCAACGGAATTTGTCCCGAGATCGATTGGTTCGAGACCGCCATTGGCCACCAAGATCGAGACACCTTCGGCAGACGTAGCGCGTATTCGAGTGGAGGTGACAGGGAAGACAAAAGGGGCTTCTCCGCGAACCTCTGATGCAGTCCCGATGAAGAGAATCGCGATGCCCCAGATTGCCCGCTGCATGCTCAGAAAAAACTGATTCACGCTCATTGTTGCCGCCCTCGTTGTTGAGCGAGCTCTGCCTCGATCGAGACAGCAGGTCCACAAAAGTTGTATCGCGCTGAACTTATCGTCCTCTAAATTCTTTTGTGCGCGAAGCCCACATCTTGAAGGTCTGCCGCTCGACTGCGAACACAAGAACGCCACACCTGTTACTGCGGCGCCTTCATTCCCTTCTTCTGTGCTTCCTTCAGCGAGTCCATCATGTTGTCCATGATGTACGTGGGCGAGAAACTCGGCGGAATCGATCGTGGGGGATATTCCTTGAATGTGTTGGCGAATTCGCTGACTTCATCCAGGCCGAAATAGGTCAGGTAGGCGTGATCGAGCCACCAGTCCCAGTAGGTATTCGACGTGATGTCCGCTTTTTCGAATGGATCGGTGAACAGGTTGTAGAACTTCTGCAAACGCAGGTTGGTGAACGGCTCTGCCCAAACCTGCAGCGTTCCTGGGGCGCGCTGTTCAAGGAAGACTGCTTTCCACTGTTCAACCCGCAACGCCACCAGGTGCCCGTCGTCATCGGCGTAGAGAAACTTTTTGCGAGCGCTCTTGTCCGAGTCGCCTTTCAGGAAGGCAGACTGGTCGTAGCCATCCATGTGAACTTTGTAGGTCTTGCCGTTGGCTGAATAGCCTTTCTTCAATTTGTTGACGATATCTGGTTCGCCCGCGATCGCGCAGAACGTCGGAAGCCAATCGTTGTGACTCATGATCTCGTTTGTCACAACACCGGGCTTGATCACGCCGGGCCAGCGGACCATGCAGGGGACTCGAAAGGCCCCTTCCCAGTTGGTGTTCTTTTCGGAACGGAATGGCGTCGTCGCTCCATCAGGCCACGTATTCGCATGCGGACCGTTGTCCGTCGAGTAGATGACCAGCGTGTTGTCGGCGATCCCGAGGTCATCGACGGCTTTTAAGATCGTCCCAACTGTGGCATCGTGTTCGATCATGCCGTCAATGTATTCACTGTCGCCGTGCTTGTATTGACCTCGGTGCTCTTTGCGCACATGCGTCCGTAAGTGCATGCGTGTCCCATTCCACCAGCAGAAGAATGGCTTCTTGGCGGCCGATTGCCGCTTCATGAAATCAATCGCAGCGGCAGAGGTTTCGTCGTCAATCGTTTCCATCCGCTTTTTGGTCAATGGGCCGCTGTCTTCAATCGTCTGCATCCCGATTTTGCCGAAGCGAGGATCGATCGTCGCGTCATCTTTCTCGCTGGCTTTGCACTTCAAAACGCCACGCGGGCCGTACTTGGCACGGAAGGCAGGGTCTTTCGGGTAGTCCGGCAGTTCGGGCTCCTCCTCAGCATTCAGGTGATAGAGGTTGCCGACGAATTCATCGAAGCCATTCACGGTCGGCAGATTCTCATTGCGGTCGCCAAGATGATTCTTGCCGAACTGTCCCGTGGTGTATTTCAGTTGCTTCAGCAAGCCGGCGATCGAAGGATCAAACTGACTCATTCCCATTGGCGCGCCGGGGAAACCGACCTTGGTCAGTCCCGTTCGCATTCCGTGTTGGCCGGTGATAAACGCCGCGCGGCCTGCCGTGCAGGATTGTTCGCCATAATAGTGCAGAAAGCGAATCCCTTCTTTACCGACCCGATCGATGTTCGGCGTCAGGTAGCCCATCAGGCCATCGCTGTACGCACTGATGTTGCTGATCCCGATGTCATCGCCCCAGATCACCAGGATATTCGGCTTCTTACCGCTCGTCTCCGCGTCCTCTTTCACGCGCTGATTGTGCATGGCGACCAGCAACTCGCCCTGTGTCATTCCCGGGAACGTGCAACAGTCATCGATCACAAATTCCGGTGGCGTTGCGATCGCGGGCTTGGTCTCGAGTCGAGGTGTCGCCACGACCGGTTGCTCAAGCGTGTTTCGTTCTCCCGAAGCGACGCCGTATCCAAGCAGACCTCCCACGATCATGACCGCGAGAACACTGAACTGAATGCGTTTCGTCATAGGAGATCCTCTTTCGTCAGGCAATCACGCTGTGAGCAAATTTGAATCGCAAGGCCCGATGAATCAGCAGACAAGGAAAAGAGATGCAGGCATCGGAACGTCGCATTCATTCGAATGCAGTTCGTTTGCTAAAGTTGTGACAAGCAATGACTCTATTAAGCAGGAGATCTTTTCGCAACGGCATACCAACAAGGGGTACTGTCCTACTAAATTGGACATGGGGAACTGAATCACTCGGACTCTTCGATACTGATTGAAACGTGCTGCGATTGGACGGTTCGCCCTACTCATCGCGAATCTGCTCATCGCCCAGATTTGAACACTCGCTCGGTGGTTTGTTCATTCGCACCCACTTCCAAGAGAAATGGTGCATGACTGAGTAGGTTGCGATTATCGAACCCGCAACAGCAAAGATGATAACGAGTTCTAAGGACAGGCTTACACCGATCAACATTGTTGCTAGCACAATGATTTGCGCCAAAACCCAGGCGATGGGTATCGACATGAGGGCTATCAGTCCAATCATGCGTGCCTTCCACCCAGTAACAAATGGTCCGCTTGGCGGCTTGGTGGTCCCCGTCAGCAGGGCGAAGCATCCCACCAGAGCGAAACCCAAGAGCCCAAAGATTGCAGCATAAGCGATGCGGTCCATACGCCTTCCTAACAAGACCAATTAAACGAACAGGCCCCAGCTTATCGCCGGGGCCGTTCGGTTTCGATGGCAATCTCACGCTGCCGCAGCAGTCAGCAAAGTTTCCAGCGTCCAGACTTCGCTGGCCAATCCAGTCTTAACCGCTGGAGTGCCTACGGTCTGCGCCTCCTATTGATCACTGACCATTCCCTTAACCGTTCTTTCCGCCTTACCTGATTCTTTGGAAGCCACGGAAACGGGACTGAGCCATGTCCAGTTTAGTAGGACAGTACCCAACAAGGGATTGCCACTCGGATCACGACAGCTTCAATGAGAATTCATTTTGCGCCGAGCGGTTGCACTGCTTTCGCGTCGGTGAAAAGTCGCTGACCTGGACCGTGTGACCGTCGGGACGAAATTCCAACAATCGCAGCCAACCGTCGCCGCCTGCTGGTCGCATCTGAAAGTTGACCAGCATTTGATGGACGTTGCGTCCGCCCGGTGTTGCTGACGTTAACCGTCCCAGCCCGTCCTGCAGCACGTGGCCGTTCAGAGTCATGATAAAGTTTTCGTGACGGCTCACGAGGTTCGTCCAGAGTTCTTCGCCATCCAGGACATCATCTTGGGTGGCCTTGGCGACAGGATAGGCATGCGGATTCCAAGATTGTTCCTTTCCGGACTTCTTCCAGTCGTACCGGCTGTCATCAAAATACATGTAGGCATGCGTGATTAAGATCGCCTCGCGGTCTTTGTGCTGGGAGACGACTTCGTTGGCCCAACGGACGACATCGCGACGTGGTCCGAATTCCAATGCGACCACCAAGAATTTCCGGCCTTCTGCGGAAAACAAATGGAAGCTGTTCTCGAAGCGATCGGGCTCTTTGTCGTAGACACCACCGAACGTGGCGAGGTCACGGAATTGCTTGACCGGAAAATAGTCGTTCAAGCGCGTGGTCCGGTCCTTGCATCCACCCTTCTCGCTGTAGTCGTGATTACCCGGCACCATGAAATAGGGGACTTTGCCGTCCAGAAGGCTCATTGCGGCCACCGCGTTTTCCCACTCCGGCACGGTATTGTGGTTGGTGATATCGCCCAGATGCAACACGCACGCAATATTTCGCGACTGCTGGTTGTCGATGATCCATTTCGTCTGACTGAGGAAGATGTCCGGATGCTTCTCGCTGTAATTCTGGGTGTCGGGCAAGACGACAATGCTAAATGATCCAGGCTGCATCGCGGCCGGCTCACCATCGACGAGCACGCCGTCGGCGTAAGGATCGGCCGCCGATGCACTGGACGAAAGGAGTTCCAGGGCAACAGGTGACAGCGCGAATAGTGCGCTCGACTTCATCAATAATTCTCGTCGCGAAAGCTGAGTCATCGTCGAAACTCCTGGTCGTAGTGTGGACGCGAGGCAACGAGCATAATCGGAGTCGCGAAGTTAATGTGAAGCTCGGGATGATTCCAATGAAAGAACTCGATTCAGTTCTTGCCCGTCATTCCCGCGAAGGCGGGAATCCAGCGAGTCGCAAGACGGAGTCGATGCACAAACTAAGGAGTCTCGTCCCGTGACGATGGCCGGTGTTGATCCAATGTGGTCTTACTGGATTCCCGCCTGCGCGGGAATGACGGAAGAGGTGAGGGCTAAGGGGCACCGGTACGAATATTCCAAGGCGGCACCTGCGGAATTCCGTAAAGCAACCTCTTGTCGTAAATCGCCTCGTCCATTCACGTTCGCACGCCGGGCGTCTACAATACGAGGGACGCGATTTTCCTTAACTACGAGAGCTCCATTATGCTGCGTGCGGCTGCTGTCGGTTTGAGTCTGGTTGTTCTGCTGCTCGCGGGAACGTTTCCGACGCTGGGCGATGCACTGCCAGACGTTAAGGCTCGTCTGCTGGACGATGCCAAATACCTGGCCTCCGACGAACTGGAAGGTCGCGGGGTCGGAACCAATGGCCTGACCGTCGCTGCAGGGTTCGTTCGAGACCAGTTCGCCAAGGCCGGACTGGCCGTGGACCGCGTTGACGGCGGGGCGTTCCAGAAATTCGAACTGACTACGGGCGCCAAGCTAACCGAACCGAATTCCCTGCAACTGCTCGGTCCGAACAACGAAGTCATCGAGTTGAAAATGGGCGAGGACTACGAAGCTTGCTCATTCGCCGGAACCGGCTCGTTCGAAGGGGAGCTGGTTTTCTGCGGTTATGGGATTGAAGCGAAAGACGACGGCTACGATGATTTCGCGGGTCTCGATGTCGCGGGCAAGGTGATCGTCGTCATGCGGCGCAGCCCGCGCCAGTCGGATATGAAGTCCGCTCATTCCTTTATGCGGTATCAGGATCTGAAATCGAAGATGAATCAGGCGGTCGCTCATAAGGCGGCGGCGGTCCTGTTCGTGAACGACACCTATACCGCTCGCAAAGCTGTCGAGAAACGACGCGAAGATCTTGCCGCCGCTAATGAAAAGGTCGCGACATCAGCCGAGGCGTTCGTCGAGACAGACACGACTGACGGCGAGAAGATGAAAGAAGCCCGCAACAAGCTAACCGCCCTCATCAATCAGTTGAAGTCGGTTCGCGATGCCGGCAAGTCTGTGAACGATGATGGCTTAATGAAGTTTGGTTATGCGGGGCACGGCGATTCAAAGCCGCTCCCCCCTGCTCTGCACATCACGCAGAAGATCGCCAACAAACTGTTGGCTGCCTCAGGGACCAAGCTAGAAGAAGTTGAAGCCGCAATCGACCTCGATTTCAAACCGAGATCGGCTGTCATTCCTGGTTGGAAAGCCCGCGGCACGCTGTCGATGGAAAAAGTGAAGACCGAAGTTTCGAACGTCATCGGCGTCATCGATGGTGAAGGTCCATTGGCAGATGAGACGATTGTGATTGGCGCTCACTATGACCATGTCGGCCGCGGAGGTGCAGGGTCGCTCGCACCGGGATCAACGGAAGTTCACAACGGTGCCGACGACAACGCTTCGGGGACAGTCGCATTGATCGAGCTGGCTCGCAGATTTGCCGAGGAGGCCAAGATCAAGAAGCCGGCCCGTCGCATCGTCTTTATCGCGTTCACGGGTGAGGAAATGGGGCTGCTGGGATCCGCTCGCTACTGCCGTGAACCCGTCTTTCCACTCGACAAGACCGTGGCGATGCTCAATATGGATATGGTCGGACGCCTGAAAGACGATAACAAGTTGATCGTCTATGGCACCGGCACCAGCCCGCGTTGGGAACCCGATCTGAAGCAGTTTAATGGGGACGATAACTTTAAGCTGATCTTCAAACCGGAAGGCTTCGGACCCAGCGATCATTCCTCGTTCTACGCGAAGAAAATTCCCGTGCTGCACTTCTTCACTGGTGAGCATCCCGATTACCACAAACCCACAGATGATTGGGATCGCCTCAATTTTGATGGAATCGCTCGCGTCGTGGATTTGATTCAGAAGGTCGCGGAATCAACGATCGAAACGTCCGAACGGCCACAGTATGTCGAAGTGAAGGGGACCGCCAACCCGACCCGTGGCGGCAGCCGTCCTTATTTTGGTTCGGTTCCCGAGTTCGGTAATGAAGAGCCCGGGTATGCAATCAGCGGTGCCGCTGCTGGAAGCCCTGCTGAAAAGGGGGGACTTAAGGGTGGCGACCGGATCGTGAAGTTTGGCGGCAATCCGGTGGGCAACCTGGACGACTTCGACGCGGCACTGCGAAAGTTCAAAGGGGGCGACGAGGTGGAAGTCGTCGTCGTTCGAGACAAGCAGGAAGTTCCACTCAAAGTGAAACTCGATCAACCAAAGTAATGGGAATCGGGAATCGGGAAACGCCCATCGGCGCTTCCGATCGTTCCAGAACAGTCTTGTAGAAAGTGACGCGATGCGACTCTCGCAGCTTTTTCTGCACGTTCGAAGTGGGTTAGGAATCACACACCCGAACACGGTAAGTGCGATCGGTGCGGCATTGCTGCTGGCATTGTGCATGGGCTGTGGGAGCGGCACACCCAAGCCTCAGGCGAAACCTAAGATAATTCCCGCGACGATTCCCAATCCCGTGGCCGCGCCTGCTCCGACGAAACCAGGTCCTAGTGTCGCTGGCAAAGCGAAGGGAGCGAATCAGAAATCGGCTCCGGCGAAGCCACTCCCCCCCGGAACGGACCCACGATCCGTCTTCGACGTGTCGGCCATCAGCGTGACGAATGATGTCGGTGCTCCCGCGACGAATTCCTCCGATCTGTTTCAGGTCGAGTCGGGTTCGCGCGGCATCGATTCGACTCGGATGACGGTCGCTGTGGCAGCGACGAATTTGAAGGGGCAACTGAAGCAGGGATTCAAACTCCCTGCGGGGTTTGAAGTCCTGCCCGACGCCGGTTTTTCAGACGACGGCCTCCCCCTGCGAATTCGCTGTACGAAATCATCATCTGTCTTGGCGCTCGTACCGGCTGGGGTTGTTCGGTTCGGGACTAACAGCGGACCATCAGAATCGCAGCCGGAATTCTCAGCACATCTCGATACCTACTACCTGGAGGTCTTCGAAGTCGCCGTCGAGCAATTCGAGACCTATCGGCACGAGATGAAAGAAAAGAAGAAGCCCGTCCCCACGACACTGAACCCCACAGCCCCGCCTCGCACACCCGTGTTGGGGGTTCCCTGGGGAAATGCTCAGGCCTACGCGCGGTGGGCTGGAATGGATCTTCCGACGGAATTGGAACTGGAAAAGGCGGCTCGTGGGCCGCACAGCTTCCGAACGCCATGGGGCGATGGTCGAGCGATCTGGCCCCACAAGCGAACCCCCGACACCATCACGCTGGCAGGCTCCTATGCCAGTGATATGAGTCCCTACGGGATCTATGATCTGGCAGGCAATGCCAAGGAATGGTGTAACGACCAGTATTCCGATCAGGCTTATCGCGAAGCGGCCGGAACCAGTGGCGAGGCACCTCACAATTGGGGTGGTCCCAAGAAGTCGTTGGTCGCCAATCAGCGAGTCGTCAAGGGTGGCGGTGCCGATTGGTCGGCTTGGTCGCGTCAAGGCCGTGAAATTGGCCGCGGTTTTCCCGATGTCGGCTTTCGCTGTGTCTTGAGGATCACCAGCCCCGAGCCCAAGGCTGGTTGACTCGCGAGATCGTTAATTCCTCACTGTCAAAATCTCTCGGAACGCCTCTTGCTATCTCGTGTGCTGTCCGGTCCTGTCTGAGTTCGCTTGTCGACCGCTCTCGGGACTGATTGTGCTTGGCATTTGCAGGTTTCTAGACGGCATTCACAGATGACGGATCAATTCATCGACTCGGATGCGGCGGAACGGCATGTTTCCTTTTGGCAACATGCCACCACGGTCATGTTGGTATTGGGATTCATCGCGGCGGGCTGGTCACGCCTGAACGATTGCGATCTGCTTAACCCGGATAGCCCTCGTTATTTGATCTATGCCCAATCGTTGGCTGATTCCGGGCAGTACCGAGCGATCGATACGCCAGGTGCTCCGCTCTACACCTGGCGACCACCGGGACTTCCCGCGCTGTTAGTTCCTGTCCTTTGGTTCCGTCCCTACGATATAGTGGCTGCGAAGTGCGTGGTTCTCGGATTGGCAGCCCTGCTCTTGCTGGCGGTTCATGCCATCGCCTCGTCGACACGCGGTGGATGGAGCGGACCGATGATGGTTGCCCTAACCGCCACCAGCCCGCTATTGCTGTCGCTCTCGACCGAAGTCTTGTCCGAAGTTCCCTACGCCCTTGGAATCCTGCTCGTCCTGTATGGCTTGGAACGCTGGGACCAGTCGAAGAGCGGTTCGCGCTGGCTCTACTTTCTGATGGCGTTTGCGGCGCTGGCCTATACACCGATCATTCGCACGGTGGGAGTCGCCCTCGTCGTGGCGGCCGGACCTTGGAGTCTCTCGAAACTCAGGCGCTGGGCGTTCCTGCCCGCTATCGCGTTGGCGATCGCCGGATTGGGTTGGCTGGCCTGGCGCAGCCGAATCGCCGGTGGCAATAACTACGCAGGTTCGCTAGTTCAATCGATTCAAGAGCATGGGTTGCTCCATGTCGTTACCGAAGCACTGCAGACATTGGCCTTCTACGCATCCGCCTTTCCCGGTGTGCTGCTGCCGGGGCTAACCAATGAGCAACCATTCTATGCCCCGATGGTCGTGGGAACCTTACCGTCACTTCACGAGTTTGGCTTCTTCGCTGCCGTTGCCAGTCTGCTGATGGCCGCGGTCGCTGTCATCGGCCTGTGGCAACAACGTTCTCGCGCTGGTTGGGTCGGCCTGGTCTATCTCATCCTCTATACAGGTTGTCTGGCGATCTGGCCCTGGCGACACGAACGCTTTCTCTGGCCCATGGTCCCCCTGATCTGGGCCTACTTCCCCGTTGGCTGCAGTGCACTCGGTCGATTGTTCCCCAGCCAGATCCGCGCTTTCACTCAGCCTGCAGTCGTCATGTGTCTCCTCAGCCTCTGTCTCTGGCAATCTCTCGGTGATGCCGCATTGATCTCGACCAATCAACGTTTCCTCGCCAATCACGATGCCTTCTATCAAGAGGAAGCCCCTGGGTTTTACTTCAGCGATTGGCGTGCAACCGGCGACTGGATCCGCGAGAACACAGCGCCGCATGCTCGCATCCTGACATGGCAAGCTGCCGTTGGAGAAACGGCGCATCGATACCAACGACGCGTGCAATTCGAATCATTATCGCCGGACAAAGTGCGGCAACAGATCTCCAGCTTTCCCGCACGATATCTGGTGATCACGACGGCTCAGTTTGGACTGGGCTTCGGCTGGCAACAGGTGTTTGCGGATCCCGCATACAAGCTGTCAGTGGTCCATCAGAATCGCGACGTGACGATCTTGGAGGTCAGTCCCAATCGCGGTGGTGAGATCTCGCGAACCGGCTATGCGGACTGGATTCAAACTCAACGAACGGCACTAGACGAAGTCCTCGCTCGCCATCCTGATCGATCGGACTTGCTGGCTCGCAAGGCCGATCTATTGCAGGAGCAAGGGCAGAACGTAGAGGCATTGGCGGTGCTCGAAAGCCTGATTGAACGGGGGATGGTGACCGTCCGCATTTGTTCGACTTTGGGATGGCTCTACTTCGCCGAACAAAAGTATGAACTGGCTGCTCATTACCTCGAACTCGCCAGCGGTCTTCCCAACGCAGAACCGGTCGCCGCGTCGTTGATTGAAGGTGCCAACCGAGCTCGCGAGCGACTCGCCGAACCAGCAGATGAATCGACCGAGAAACTCGTCGAACGATCACTGCGTCGCATCACGGGACTTGTCAGTGTACTCAACTTTGCTGCTGCCGAACGCGAACTCGATCGCATCCTGCCTCGTGATCCCGATCACGCCGAACTGAACTATTGGCGAGGATACCTGCATCATATCTACGGCGAACGTGAGCAAGCCGAAACCAGCTATCAAAAGGCCGAACTTGCCGGTTCTGACAAAGCGGCGGAGAAGAGGCTGCTGCTTCGGTTGGAATCAGCGCTGTCAGCATCCGCCTCGACGGTCACTGATCTTCAGGGTTCAGATGAAACGATTGATCCCAACACCTTCGCGTCGCATGTACGACTCGCGAAACTTTACGACGAGCAAGGTTGGAGCGGTCGCGCGCTGGCGACGCTCGAATCGGCTCGACAGCGATTCAGTGATCACCCCGAGATCCTCTCACCGCTGGCAGAACTTTACTTGAGATTTGCCTGCCCCGAGGAAGCGTTGCCACTCTTCAAGACTGCTCAACAAGCCTGGCCGCACGATAAGGCTTTGCGACAAGGCCAAGCTGCTGCCGAAGCCGCCTTGCGCGTTCCCGATTTTTGAAAGAATCCTTCTGTCTAAGACGCATCTCGATCGCGCGATGGTCGTGAGCGAAACAGATAGACGATAAACGACCAGAGTCCCGCGAAGCGGTATTGGCCGTCGACATAGTGTTCGATCACGTAGAACATGAAGTAGTAGAAGCGGGCCGAACACCAGATCGCGATCGCGAGCAAAATCGCGTTCCGAACGCTCAGGTTCTCCAATAGCAGCGTCCCCGACGCCATGATGCTGCCGAGCAGGAACAAGAAGCCCTTCAGATAGATCAGCCTTGGATCTTTCAGATCGCTCATGAGTTGTTCCCCGAACTCGCATCGAACGCAGTTGTCTCGTGGCAGGCTCGCCAATGGTGATTCCAGCACGGTATTCTTACGGGAGCTGTCTGCCCATTGGTGCTGCTCCATCATTCCACGCAGGATTCTCTCGGATGACTTTGCCGGTTGTTCATCGTGATTTTACTCGATCCCGGTTGCATGAGGATGAACTGGTTGCCAATCCGTTTGTGCAATTTCAACATTGGGTCGACGATGCGATCGCTGCCAAGATCGTCGATTGGGAAACGATGACGCTGGCAACAGCGACGACCGATGGAGTCCCCTCGGCGCGAACGCTGTTCCTGCGCGGGTTCGATGAACGCGGGTTCGTGTTCTACACGAACTACGAGAGTCGCAAGGGGACTCAGCTGGCTCAAAACTCGCGCGCGGCACTCGTGATTCATTGGCGCGAGTTGGAGCGTCAAGTTTGCATCGAAGGCCGAGTCGATCAAACATCCGCCGCGGAATCGGACGCCTACTTCGCCGACCGGCCATTGCAGAGTCAGCTAGGAGCATGGGCATCGCACCAGAGTCAACCCTTGGAATCCGCCGAAGCTCTCGCACAACGAGTGGAAGAGTTCCGAGCCAAATTTGCAGGAGGCCCAGTCCCTCGGCCGCCGCAGTGGGGTGGCTATCGCGTCGTCCCGAATCGAATCGAATTCTGGCAAGGCGGCCCCGGTCGGCTGCACGATCGATTCGTTTACAACCGACAGCCAGATGACAAATGGATCTGGCAAAGATTAAACCCGTAACCCACACGCATCGGTCCCATCAGTCCTATTCGTCCCATCGCATCGGTCGGGGGCCGATCTGTCGCTCTACACCGTTGGCACCGGTGCCGTCTTGTCCAAAGCCATTTGCTTCATCCCGCGCAAGTCCAGTTTGCCAGTACCAAGCAGCGGGATCTCTTCGACTTCGATGAATGCATCGTTGGACGGGATCCACAAGTTCGGCAGGCCTTCCTTGGACAGCTCATCGATAATCGTCGGCACTGATTTGTGCAGACGCTTATGAAGGATGATTAGCCGCTCACCCCTCTTTTCATCAGGTACTGACGTTACGGCGATCTGGATTCCGGCATCGGCGTTTGTGGGGTCCTCGCAGATCTTGGACAAGCACTCTTCGACTTTGAGATGCGGAATCATTTCGCCCGCAATCTTCGAGAACCGACTGATTCGACCGGTGATATGCACGAACCCCTCGTCGTCAACCATCCCCATGTCGCCCGTGTCGTACCACCCATCTTTGATGACAGCGGCTGTTTTTTCGGGGCGATTCCAGTAGCCCAGCATCACGTTGGGGCCCTTGATGAGCAGCAGCCCTTCCTGGTTTACACCGAGCGGTTCGCGAGTCGCCGGGTTGACGGCGCGAATGACCACACCCGGCAGCGGACGGCCAACCGTTCCCAGCTTCGTTCCCTTTTGCAGAACCGCGTCGCTGCGATGATCGGGAATATTCACAGCCGCTGGCCCCGACGTTTCGGTCGCTCCATAGCCTTCCGACGGAAGCACGCCAAACTTATTACGGAATTGCTCGGCCAGTTCGAGCGGCAGCTTTTCCGCTCCGACAACGGCCAGATCGAGCTTATGGAACTGCTCTTTCTCACAGCGCTTCAAGTACCCGCGCAGGAACGTCGGCGTGCCGAACAGGATTGAGACCCCGTGCTGTTGAGCCAGCTTGCCGATCTCTTTCGCATCCAGCGGATTGACGTGATACACCACCTTCGGCGTCAGGCACATCGGCAGCCAGAGTGCGGCGAGGTATCCCAGCGAATGGAAGATCGGCACGACACCCAGCACGACATCGGAATCTTCGACCTGAAACACCTGGTTCGCCGCGTCAATGGTGGCCGAAATATTGTGATGCGACAGCAACACTCCCTTCGGCTCGCCGGTCGATCCGGATGTGTAGATCGCAGTGATCGGGTCATCGAGCTTCACGCGATGCAGCCCGAGGAAGCGATCCAATATTGAAGCGGGCAGCACAAACGCACCCAGTCCCGACAGCAATCGATCGATACCACGAACCTGTTCCTTCAGGTCTTCCAGGAAGACAAACGGGACGTCCAGGTTGAACGGTTTCTTGTCGATGAACTTCTTGCTGGTGATGACGTGTTTCACCCCCGCATCGCGGATGACGTAGTTCACGTCCTTTTCGGACATCGTGTAATTCAAGTTCACGGTGACGCGTCGTCCCAACGTGAGAGCCAGATTCGCCAGTCCGCAGCCCACCGTCGGTGGCAGCAGAATTCCGACATGCTTTTCGTCGGCACTCAAAATGTCGCGCAGCAGAACCCGACGGAACGCGAGTGCCGCGGCCAGCAGCTTGCCACCTGTCAGTTCTATTCCGGTCGAATCGGCCATGCGAGGCCGTTTGGATGTCTTCTTGCAGGAACGAATGAACAATCGCGCAGGAATCAATTCTGATGACTTGGACTCCATCGCGGTTGCTCCCAATTCTTGAACGGCGAATCGAATTTGATGAACGTCTTTGGGCTCGTAGATCGGTTTTCCGAACATGATCGACACCGGATAGGGCCATTGACGAGGCCATTTCCAGAAGAACTTGCCCCCGCGGAAACTGAAGATGCTGCCCCACAATCCGTGCAGGCAGACCGGAATCACCGGAGCTCCCGTCCCCTGCAGAATCTTCAGCATCCCCGAAGCGAACGGCTGGATCTGACCCGTGCGAGTCAATTGCCCTTCGGGAAAGATGCAGACCAGGCTCCCTTGGTTCAAGGCTTCGCGAGCTACCTTCAGCGATTGGATGAGAGACTTCGGTCCGCCATCGGCCTTGATCGGAATGACCTCGTACATGCGCGCCAGCCAGTTCAGCCGGGGGTTATTGACGAAGTCGGCGTAGACTATGAACCGCGTCGGCCGCGGCAGATTGATCATGAGCAGGATGCCGTCGATGAATGTCACATGATTCGGCGTCAGCAGCGCGGGACCCGTCTTCGGGATGTTTTCCAAGCCTTGAATCCGCACGCGATACACGGTGTGACTGGCCAGCCACACGACAAATCGAAGCGTCGCACCGGGCAGCAGAAAGATGATGTAGATCGCGACCGGGATCGTTCCCAGTCCGGCCAGCAGAAAGACCAAGCTGGGAGAGAGTTTCTGTATATCGATCATCCAGTAGTACAGTCCCGAAATCACCAGAATGCCTGTGAATGCGAGAAAATTGGTTGCCGACAGCACCTGACCTAATTGTCTCGGTTCACTCCGTTGTTGCAAGTACGCTTCCAAGGGGATATCGAACAGACCGGCGCTGGCACCCAGACAGCACAGCGAAATGCAGGACGCATAAAACGCATAGTCCGGCGACGTATGCCCCCACCAGCCTGACAGGCAAAGGAGCATCGACCAGATCACAACACCAATTGCCCCCAGTGGGACAATCCCAAGTTCCACATGCCCGCCCGACCAGCGTCCGGCCAGCACACTTCCGCCGCCCACCCCCAGGACCAGCATCATCCCCAGGATCCCGATGCGAAGTTCGGGCATCTTCAACTCTTGCTGGCCAAGTTGGTCGACATTCATCTGAGCCAGCGAAGCCAGGATCCAGAAGAACGCGATTCCAAGCGACGCTCGCAGCAGCGGGCGATCACTTCCCAGCAGCTTCAGTGAAGCGACCGTTTCGGCAAACGGGTTCCAGGGAAACTTTCGAGTCGTATCTGCTGCGGGCATGAAGCGGATGCCATAACTCGCCAGCCAGCCGACGACGGCGATCCCCATGATCGTGGCGGCCGCAGGCAAAATCGACGCGGTCGTGACATCAGTAGCCCCTTCGGGCAGCGCCAGTCCAGCGAGCAGTTTGCCCAAGAGGAAACCAATCGCCGCCGGAACGACCGTCATCAGCCCCATCAGTCCATTGGCTCGGGATAACTGCGATTCTTCCACCAGTTCGGGAATGCTTCCCGACTTAGAAGGTGAAAACAGCGCGGCCATCGCTCCTGTCAGCACCACCACAAAAAACAGCAACGATGTCTGGCCGGAAATGATCGCTCCCAGCCCCAGCAGCATGATGATGATTTCTGCAATCTTGCAGTAACGGATTACTGTGGTCTTCGAGAACCGATCGGCCAGATATCCGGATGGAGTCGCGAGGAAAATGAATGGCAGCGTGAAACCCGCCAATCCCAGGGAAAGAGCCGCACCGGGGCTCAGCTTGTGCTTGGCCAGTGGCACCACCAGCCAGCGAAACGCGTTGTCGTTTAAGACCGTCAAGAACTGGACCGCCATCAGGCACATGAAGCTCCGCGATCCCAGGGGTTCGCGAAGCACTGTGGGACTTGGCACGCTGTCCAGCACGAGCGATTCGCTCAAGTCGTCCATGGGATCCGAGGTACTCATCGATCAACTGTTCCTGGCCGGAATGGCAATTCGAATTGCAACGTTCGGCGAATGAATGGGTTAAGAAGCACGTACTATCCTCGATACCCCTCTTTTTGGAAAGGCATTCGTCCAATACCTGAAAAGGCGTCGGGCCGACGCGGATATCACACCGAATCTGGCCGGTCGGTCAGATTTCAGAGGATTCAGCGCCGCAGACGTTCCGTCATTCGCGCACAGCATCCCGTCATTCCCGCGCAGGCGGGAATCCAGCAGGCTGTGACAGACGGCGGTTGGTGGGACTTCGCTACGAAACCACTGGATTCCCGCCTGCGCCGGAATGACGGTTGTCTTGGCCCAAGCCATCAATCTCCTCGGACTGACCGACAAGCTACTTAGCCGGTACTGTCCCTTCAATCACCTCAAGTTTGAGGTTTCGGAAGCGAACTTCGGTAGCACCGCCCGAATGAAGTTGGAACGCAAATACTCCTGAGCGAGCTCCCTTGGGGTCGTCCAGGTCCACGCAGAGTTGACCATTGATCTTCGTGCGAAGCTGACTGCCGATCGCTTCGATCTCGTACGTGTTCCACTCGCCGTTCTTCACGTGGCTTTCACCCGAGTGATCCCACAGCAGACCGCGGCCCAGTTCTTCATACAGCTTGCCCCACCAGCCGACACCGACATCGGCCTGATAACCCTTCACTTCGTGTCCGGCGGGAGCGCTGCGGAACTGGATGCCGCTATTTCCTTCGTTGCGAATCAACTTTACTTCGACAGTGAACCGGAAGTCTGCTGCAGCGAGTTCGCTGACGAGGAACTCGTTTTGAGCGAGCCCTTTCGTTCGTCCGACGATCTCGCCGTTGTCCACGGACCACAGATCGGCTTCGCCCTGCCAGCCGGTGAGATCCTTGCCATTGAATAGCGTGGCGACGTTGTCTTTCGTCGCCAGCATCGCGACTTGCTTCTTCCCGCCGAGATAAGCCAGCAACGATCGGACTTCCATCTCGGTGAACTGCTTCAGCTGGTCGTCCGGCATCATCGATTTGTCGCTCAGGATTCGTTCGTCGATTTCGCCCTTCGGGATCACCACCAACGAATCGGCGGTTTGAATCGTCACGGACTTGTCGTCCTCCGTGCGGACGATGCCCGAGATGACTCGTGCGTTGTCGGTCACGATAATCGTCTGCTGATACTCCTTCGCCATGACCGCGCTCGGGTCGACGATATTACTGAGCAGGTAGTCGAGGTTCGCTCGATTGGATCCTGTCAAATCGGGACCGACCTTATTGCCGATGCCGTACAGGATGTGGCAACGCTGGCAGGTCTTGGCAAAGACCGCTCGACCCAATGACGAATCGGCATCGCCACCTTTCGCGACCAGTTGCTTGTAGCTTTCGATCAGCTTCAGTTTGTCGGCGGCTGTTTCACGGACCGTTCCCCAGATGGAACCGAGGTGCTGCTGCAGCTTTTCGTCTTTCAGGAATTGCAGTTGTCGCACCAGATCGGCCGTCAGATCCGTGCCCGGCAACTGCTTCTTCTCGATGGCACCGAGCAGTTCGAGGGCGTAGCTCGGGCGCGAACAAAGCGTGCCGAGTGCCACGCGCTTCTCATCGGGTGTGAAGCTGGAATAGCCCGCCAGCAGAGTCGCGGCGGTCTTGGGATCGTCGTATTGAGCCAGTCCCTGTAGAGCGATCGTTCGCAATGCTGGGTCATTGACCAATGTCAATAAAGTCGGAGCCAGACCCTTGTCGTTGGCCGCAATCAGCGCTTCGACCGCTTCCTTTCGAGCCGCGTCAGTCGCGGATTTTGATGTCGCCAATTCCCGGAACGAAGCCATCGCCACCGGATCGCCGAACGTGACACCCAGAGCTCTTGCTTGTAGTTTGACTTGTTCGTTACTGCTGGAAGCCAGTACTGTCGAGACGGCGGCCCAGTCGGCGGGTGGATTCACTCTCCGCTGGCCTCGCAGGGCCGATCGAATCGCCTGCAAGAATGTCAGTTGGAGGTCGGCTTCCTTCGACTTGCCCAAACCGCGGACCAATGCTGTCAGTGCTTGCGGTCCATCGGAACTACCAATCCGCCGCAACATGAACTCGCGGAGCAGTGGAATCGAATGCCCTGACGAAAGTCCGAACGCTAACGCTCGTTCGGCATCGACTGTGGCCAGCGGTTCCGCGGCATACCAATACATCAACGGCAGGTTGTGGTCCCCGGCATCTTCAGCATGAGCCGCCAGTGACGACAGGATTGACCAACGCTGATCGAGCGGCAACTTCTGGACTGCTGAAGCGAGATAGAGTCGCACGACTTGCGACTTGTCATCGCGCGCCATCGTCGTGAATTTACTGAGTAACCCGTCGGCGACCGCGGCACCCGTATCGAGGCTCAGTTGCACCATCCACCCGCGAACGTATTCGCTGGAATCCGCCAGCAGCTTCTGCGTGAGCGCTGCATCGAGTCCGCCTGTCACTTGCAGAGCCCACATGGCCCGCAAACGACGAGTGTCGTCTTCGTGTCGGGTCGCGATCTCAACGAGCTTGGCCATGGCGGCAGTGTCAATCGGCTTGGTCGCGGCTCGTTCCTGCAGCACGCGACGGCTGTGTCGCACGTACCAGTCGTTGGTGTTCAGCGTGAGTTCGGCAAGCTCCAGATCACTCAGCTTTTTCAGATCGACAGTGACTTTCTTCGGTTCGCCGGCTGAAATTTTGTAGATGCGACCGTTGCTGCGATCGTGGGCTTTCACGTCCCCGGTGTGACAAGCCTGCATGTCGTACCAGTCGATCATCCACGCCTGGCCATCGGGGCCATAGCGAAGATTCAGGATCTGTGATGCCCGATCGCCCGTCAGCAGAAAATCGGGGCCGTGGCTGCCGACGTAACCCGATCCGCGCGGCTTCAGGATGTCCACGTTCAGCCGTTGGCCATGGATATTGTTCATGAAAATCTGATCGCGGTATTGCTCCGGCCAGGCTCCCCCCAAGTAGATCATCGCACCGGCATGCGCGTGCCCACCCCCGGCTTCGTCGGAGCGATTGTTCCCACCGTGCGGATTGCCACCGATGTAGTGCAGGTGATCGGCGATCGTCACGATGTCACGGAAGGTGTACGGGTTGAAGTGTTGTCCCGCTTGCCGCTGATAGCGGGCACCCTGAATGATATGAAATAGATGCGGGATCACGCACGCGGTGCAGAACGCCTGGCCGCGATCGTTGAAGTCGACGCCCCACGGATTGCTGGTGCCGTGAGCGAAAATGTCGAATGTGTGACGAGTCGGATGATAACGCCAGATGGCGGCGTTCAGAGGGATGCGTTCAGCATCAGGGGTGCCCGGCTTGCCGACGCGTGAGTGAGTGAACACACCATGGCAGCCATACAGCCATCCATCCGGTCCCCAGATGAACGCATTCAGCATTTCATGCGTATCCTGCAGGCCCCAGCCATCCAGCAACACGATTGGCTCGCCATCAGGAACGTCATCGCCGTCCTTGTCTGGAATGAACAGCAGTTCCGGAGCGGCCCCGACCCAGACGCCGCCAAAGCCAATTTCCAGGCCGCTGACCAGGTTTAATCCTTCGGTGAAGACCTTACGAGATTCCAGCGTACCGTTGCCGTCCTTGTCTTCGAAAATCAGGATCCGGTCGCGGCCCTTCCCTTGCGCCTTGATCGGGTATTCGTAGGCTTCGGCGATCCAGACGCGGCCGCGATCATCAATCGCCATCGCGATCGGTTGCTTCACGTCCGGTTCGGCAGCCCCCACAGTGACCTGAAAGCCCGCGGGGACTTTCATGGCTTTGGCAGCCTGCTCGGCCGCCAGGCCCGCATGGGGATAGTCATCGGCGACGATCCGAGAAAGCGTCGGGCGTGCCACGACAGGCTTGGTCGAATGGAAGCGGAAATGGTCGAAATTCAGATGTCCCCAGCCGCCTCGGCTCTGATCCACAAGGCGGATGAAGATTTCCTTGCCAGCCAGATCCTTCAGGTCCACGACGACCTGCTTCAGTTCTTCGCTGTTTTCACCCGAGGTCTTGAAGAAGGCTTCACCGGTATCTTTGCGAACAAGTTCAACTCGCGTCGTCGCCGCGTCGCCACCGTTGGCGAGGAACGAAGCAAACGGGTGCGTGACCTTAAACGGAACTGAAGTTAACGTGCCGATTGGGGGATCGGAAACCTTCTCATAGCCCCCGATCCAGAAGTCTCCTTTGTGGGCGCTGCGCATATCACCTCGACGGGCGGCAACCGTGTCCCCCTTGATCGGCTGTCCGGCGAAGGCTTCTCCTTCGGCCTTCCAATCGTCCAAGGTTCCCTTCTCGAAGTCCAAATTCAGCACGCGACCATCCGCGGCAGTCGCCTTAATCTCGTCGGCGTCGGGCTTCTTGTCCTGCGCCTGAAGCGAATTCAGGCCAAGCATCAACAGGCTTAGCAGCGAACATAGCCAGCCGCAAACTGGTCGCGAAGTGATTGTCCAAGCGGACATAAGAGAAGTCTCCAGGTGATCAGTTGATGTCAGTTCAATGTCGTTTTCAATTCTGCAAGGTGCGTAGTATGCATTCCGGACGCGATCTCGGGTAGTTCATCTCGCTCGCGTTTTGGTTTCAACGACTGGAATCGTCTCTGACGTCGTCGACAATATAAGGTGCGAAAAAGGAACTTGAAACATAGAAGTACTGAGAGCGCGGAGACTATTTGAGAGCCTTGCCGGAATCGGTGCTGATGTCCCCTCGCTCTCGCCGGCTTCTGTCGTTGTGTACACTATCTTGAGACGTTTAATTTCTTTTCCACGGCGGGAGTGATCGATGGCTGTATTTGGCGTCTTCATCAAAGAGAGTACTCAGGATCAGTCGCAGTTGGACATCTACACATCCAAGGCGGGCCCGTCGCTGGCGGGGCATACGGTAAAAGTCCTCGCGGCTTATGGGCCGCATGTGACGTTTGAAGGCCCTGAGATCGAAGGGGCGGTCATCATCGAATTTCCGACGATGCAGGAAGCCAAGGCCTGGTACAACAGCCCAGCCTACAGCGATGCCAGGGAACATCGTTTTCGCGGCGCAACCTATCGGGCGTTTTTTGTTGAGGGAGTGTAAGAAGATACCGCTTTCCGCAGCATCGGTCGCATACGTCCTATTCGGTCCGAAAACGATAGGACTAATACGACCTATGTTGGGTCGGTCCGCGACTACGCCTGCTCCAACCCCTTCATGGTCCCGGTACTGGATCCAAATCGATCGACGTCCTGACCACAGCCTTGCAGGGCACTAACAAACAAATTGCACAGCGGGGCGTTGTTCCTGGCATCGAAGGTCAAGTGCTGGCCGTGGCGGAAGTGGCCACCTGCATGAATGATCGGCAGGTTGGTTGTCACGTGGCCATTGGCATTACCCAGGTTGCTTCCCATCAGAACCTGCGTGTTCTGCAGCAGGTTGGAATCACCGTCGGGTGTGGCCTTCAGCTGCGTCAGGAATTCAGCCCAGATCTTGATTGTTTCGCGGTCGATGATTCGCAGTTCTTCAATTAAGGTTTCGTTCTGGCCGTGATGCGACAAGCTGTGATAAGCCTGAGTGACTCCTTTCAACGCCGCGACGGGGCTGCCAGCGTCTCCGCCGAAGGCCACGACGCGCGTGGAATCTGTTTGTAAGGCCAGACGCACCACATCCAGGAACGAACGGAAATTGCCAGTGAAATCCATCCACGGCAACTTCGCGGGAGGCTGGGCGTCAATGGTCGGCTTGGGGGTCTTCGACCAGAGTTCTGCCTTGACCAGTCGCTGCTCGGTTTCGCGGACTGCCGTGAAGTACTGATCAAGCTTCTTTCGATCTGCCGTGCTGATCTGCGGCTGCATCGACTTCGCTTCGTCCAGCAGCGTGTCCATGATGCTCTGACCATCCTGAAGCTGCGATTCCTGAGTGGCGATTTCCTTGTCGCTTCCCTTCAGAAACAGCTTGACAAAGGTCGCTGTTGGTGAAGATTCGACCGGAATCGAAACACCATTGGCCGACCACGAGAGACTATGTGAGCCCAATGTCAGTGATGCGAATCGGGTCTGGTTGCCGATCCGCCGCGCCAGGAATTGATCGAGCGAAATCGTGTTCGTGAAACTCGGCGCACCGGGATGCGGAGCCGCGGTCAGGAACGACCTCTCCGCGGCATGGCCACCGTCCACGTCAGGATGACTGGTCCCTGAGATCACAGTGAAATCGTTGCGCAAATCTTTGGCAAGTTGCAGATACGGGCTCAGTTCGTAGTCCGCTCCCGCTTGCTGAGGAAAGAAATCGGCACTATGAAACCCGAGCGGAATGTTGATCCCGACAAACCGGCGCGGCGATGTCACTTTATCCGCAGCCAAAGCCGGAAACATCGACTCCAACAGCGGCAAGGCAAGTGCCACACCAGCACCGCGTAGTATTGTTCGTCGAGTCAGCGGGCGATCAATCATCGTGGTATTCCGGTACGGCAAGTGTTGCTGGCAACTGGCAAGAAGAAGAGGAGGATTTTGAAACACAGAGGCACAGAGAACACGGAGAAGTTCAGAACTATTCTCTCTTCTTATTTCGTGTGTTCAGTGTATTCCGTGGTTCAATCCCCTTTGTTTCTCCATGTCCTCTGTGCTTCAAAATCTTCTTCTCAGTTTTCTTCGAAATACCGCTAAGGCCGTACAAACACCGGGCTTTCGATGATTGCGTGGACCAGTGAACGAAGGCCCCGGTCTTGGGTGACGTTCTGTTTCAGGATGTCATCAATCGCTTCGCGGTCCGAAAAACCGAGTTCGCGTCCCAGGGCGTAAGTCGTCAGTTTCTCTGTCAGGCATTTGGCGAATCGATCTTCATTCTGCAGCAGCAACTTTTTGAACTCTTTCACGTCCGCGAATTTCTCGCCCGTCGACAACTGACCGCTCGGATCGACGTTGCCCGCCTTGATCACTTTGCCCCAGCCTTTGTCCGCAAACTGCGGCTCAACATAAAATCGCAGGTACTGCTGCCGATACTTGCCCACCGGATCGAAACTTTCGAGGGCGAAGCCGGGGGGATCGATGTGCCGGTGGCAGACATTGCATGATTCGACGCTGCGATGCTTGTCGAGTTGTTCGCGAATCGTCGTCGCACCCCGAATATCGGGTTCGATTCCGCCAACATTCGGTGGCGGTGGAGGTGTGGTCTGGCCGAGGAAATTCTCCAGGACCCAGACGCCACGAACCACAGGTGACGTATTGGTGCCGTTCGCGGTGACCTTCAACACCGCTCCTTGAGTGAGCGCCCCACCGCGAATGCTCTCTTTAGGAAGCGAAGTCTTGCGGATCTCAACCCCCTGCACTCCTTCGATCCCATAGTGGCGAGCGAGTCGGGCGTTGAGCATCACGAAATCAGAGTCAAGGAAGTTACGGATGTTGAGGTCTTCATCGAGCAATGTCCCGAAGAAGCCTTGAGATTCAGCGACCATGCTGACCTTCAGGAAGTCGTCGAATTCGGCATAGACCCGCGCATCAGGCGTCGTGGCATCGATTTGCCGCAGTTTCAGCCATTGCCCCGTGAAATCGGCAATGAAACGATTCCGTCGCGGATCATTCAGCAGTCGTTCCACTTGAGCATGAAGGACCTTCGGCTGACGCAGCGTCTGTTTTTGAGCACACTCTAAGAGCTCAGTATCCGGCATGGAACTCCACAGGAAATACGACAGCCGCGACGCGAGTTCGTAGTCCGAGATTTGTGGTTTCCCGTCACTGTTGTCTTCGCGTAGGTACAAAAAGTTCGGCGAGCAAAGGACCGCCGCCAGACCCGCTTTCAAGCTGGTTTCGAATGACCGACCAGCGGCCATCCGTTGTTTCACCAGAGTGACGTAGCGCGAGACTTCTGCTTCCGTGGCGGGCCGACGGAACGCTCGTGGGATGAAAGCTCGCAGAATTCGTTCGGCATCGGCCAATGTTCCCGCCTTAAGGTCGACATCGCCGATTAACGTTTGATGGCTCGCAGGTGGCCACTGATCGAAGAGTGGGCCAGTGATCTCGACCGGGCCGAAACCCACGCCAGCAAATTCACCCGACGAGGCATCGTTGATCCAAGTGGTTAAACCGATCAGAAAGAACTGGATCGCCGATCGTTCACCGACTTTTGCTTCGAGTTCAAACGTCTTCGGCTTGGCGGTGGCATCGAAGTAGCCGAGGTTGATGTTGGTCGCGGCGAGTCCATCGAAATCGGAAACTCGCGCGTTGAAGATGATCGGGTCAGAACTGTGATGCGTTGCCGCCTCGAACTTGAAGCGGTATCGCCCCGCCGTCGGAGTCCGCTTTTCTCGCGTGGCCAGTTTGCTGTAGTTGCCATTGTCGGTCGTGTAGATGACCGTGCGGCCATTCTCAAGGCCGAAGAATTTCGGAATATCGTTCTTCACTTCGCTGCCGGGATCGACAACGAACGTAGTCGATTTCGGTTGGTCACCGTGAACGGTCGCCGCATCAATCGCCGTTTCGGCAGCCTTCAGATACTGCCCCATCAGTTCTGCGGAAATCGCGAGGGCTTCACCATTGTTATCAAAGCCACCCGCCTGTTGATCCTCTGGCAATAGTTGCTTCAGTTCGATAACAAGGCCGAGCAGGTCGCGAACGGTGAATTGATACTCTTCCCGGTTCAGACGCCGCTGAACGACTTCCCGCAGTTGGCTATCAGCAGACTTGAGCGGCATGGCGATCGATGCGAGAAACGCACGTTGCAAAGTGGCATCCGGCCTAGGTTCCCCTTCCGGCGGCATCTCGCCCTTGGCGACTCGGTCATAGATGCGAGTCCAGCGTTCAACGTGTGCTCGATCCGACAGATCGCCGGTTAGTGTCTTGAGGTCAAGTCCGCCCTCTTTGGTGTCATCCCCATGGCAACCCACGCAATGTTTGACCAGGAATGGTTTGGTGGAAGCTCCAAGATCGGCAGCCTCGGCAAGGCACGGCACCGCAATCAAGAAGACAATAGTGAATCGTAGAAGCTGCGAGCACATCATCGAACCGTGTGAGAGCGATTGGGAAGACAACTCTTAAAGTGTCTCACATCGGTGGAGTCGCAGCAATCAATGTTCGGGTGATCAACATCGCCCGTTTGGAATTGTTGCTAGGAGCGGAGCTGCAAAGGGGAAAATCCCTATGCATTCAATCTGTGTCCGACTGCGAAATCTCCGGATGAAGGCATTGATCCGAAGTCGCGCGCACGCCTGGCCGTGTCAGGCACCCAGTGGCCTCGAATTGGCCTCGCCGGAATCGGCAAGATTCGCTACAGATCGCCTGTCCGGAACTGTCTGGAGGTCTGTATGTCCGCATCATTACTCGATACCGATCCAACGCCGATCCACACGGTGGGGCGGTTGGTGACCAATTTCATCATTGCGATTGGCGACCTGACTCGGTTTTTGTTCCTCACGCTAGGCGGCCTGATGGGGCAGTTGCCTCGTTCTCGCGTGCTGTGGCCGGTGATGTATGAAGTGGGTGTGCGCAGCGTCCCCGTGATCGCGGTGACCGGGCTGTTCATTGGCATGGTGCTGGCCGTTCAAACGTACGACACCCTGCGGATGTATCGCTTGGAGAGCCGCATCGGGTCCGTGATTAACGTCTCACTGGTCAAAGAGTTAGGGCCGGTGCTGGCGGCAACGATGTTAGCCGGCCGAGTCGGCTGCGCGATGGCCGCCGAGATCGGGACGATGCGAGTCACCGAGCAAATCGACGCCCTGAAAGCGTTGGGCGCAAATCCCATCTCGTATCTCGTGGTGCCTCGTTTCCTGGCCTGCTTCTGGCTGATCCCGGCACTAACGCTGATCGCCGATGGCTTGGGAATGTTCGGCGGCTGGGTCGTCAGCGTGCAGATGCTGGGCGTCAGCGACCACTTTTTCTGGCTCTATTCTCAACAGTTCATCACGGCGTTCGACGTGATCTCGGGTGTGATGAAGAGCATGTTTTTCGGTGCGGCCATTTCCATCATCGCCTGTCATCGCGGATTTCATTGCGGATCCGGAGCGGAAGGGGTCGGACGAGCCGCCACGGATTCGTTCGTCTGTTCATTCATTGCGATCCTGGTGCTGGACCTGGTGCTGGTCATCCTGTTGAACAATATCTTCCGGCTGCTGTGGGCATTGGGATTTACCGTGCTGTAATCGCCCGTTGTTCCATTTCGACCGCGTAACCCCCTGATTCGGATGATCGGCCCGTGAATTCTTCTGTTAAGTCCCCTGCTCTGCCTGCCACCGCGGCTCCTGTCCTGGAGTTGCGCGGGGTCAGCGTGGAATTTGGCTCGCAGAAAGTTTTGCAGGACATTTCGGTCAACGTCCATCGCGGCGAGACATTGGTGCTCATCGGCGAAAGCGGCTGCGGCAAGAGCGTCACGACCAAGCTGCTGGCGGGGTTACTCGAGCCGACTCGCGGAGAAGTTCGCTGGGACGGCCGACCAGTTCGAAGTCGATCCGCGCGAGAAATGCATCGCGACCGGCTGCGGTATGGCTATCTGTTCCAGGGAGCGGCTCTGTTCGACAGCATGAATGTCTACGAAAACGTCGCCTTTGGACTGCGAGAAAACACCAAGCTGAAAGAATCTCAGATTCGCGATGTCGTGCTGGAACGTTTGCGCGAAGTCGGTCTGGCAGAAGTGGTCGCGGAAAAGCGGCCATCAGATCTCTCGGGCGGGATGAAGAAACGAGTCGGCCTGGCACGCGCACTCGCGATGTCGCCCGATGTCGTGTTCTATGACGAACCGACCACGGGACTCGATCCGGTCATGAGCGACGTGATTAACGAATTGATTCTGCAGACGCAATTGAATCGCAAAGTGACCAGCGTCGTGGTGACTCATGACATGAACACGGTCCGGCGTGTCGCAGATCGAGTCGTCATGCTGTACCCGCTAAGTCGCGTGGCACCTGGTCAGCCGCAAGTGATTTATGAAGGAACCGCGGAGAATGCGTTTGAATCGGAAGATGTGCGAGTTTCCAGCTTCGTCCGCGGCGAAGCGGGGGCCCGATTGAAAGAGATGTATGCCGCATAAAGGACTAGCACCCAGGGCCATGGGTGCCGCGCTCGAAATTCGGTCTGAGGGCTGAAGTTCGGCGGTCCTGTTCCATAAGGATGTTGAAACATGGCGACGGAAAGGCAGCTTCAATTTCGAATTGGCCTGCTGGTCATGATCGCGCTGGCGATCGGCGGCTGGTTGGTCTACGAATTCGGCGACCTGAAGCAGTTCACTCAAAAACGATACCTGTTGACGATTCATTTCGAATCGGCATCTGGCTTGTATCAGACTGCGCCCGTGACATTTGCCGGTCTGACCGTGGGAACGGTGGGCAAGATTCAGCTCGATGAAAAGCGCGGCGGCGTGCTGGTGGCGATCGCTGTTCGCGAAGGAGTTGTGATCCCGTCGGACAGCCGCGCAGTGATCGTGCGTTCGATCCTGGGCGAGACCGCAGTCGATATCACCGCCGGGCCAGCTCGTGATGCTTTGAAACCAGGCGCGCGGATGGATGGGCTCCTGGCCGTGGATCCCCTGGAAATGGTGCAGCGGATGGAAGGTCGCGCGATCGAAGTGTTGGACTCAGTCACGGCCACCAGTCGCGAATGGCAACAAGTGGCGAAGAACTTGAACGGCCTGATGGAAACCAATCGCGGGAACCTCGATCAGGTGGTTGAAAAGGCTGCGGAGTCGCTCCATGAATTCACTATGACGATGAGTCATGTCAACGAATTATTGAAGTCTGCGAACAAGGTTGTTGGTGATCCCGCCGCCCAGCAGGCACTGCATGACACGCTGGTCGCGATGCCGAAGCTGGTGAACGAAACTCAACGAACGATCGCGGAAACTCGCGGAGCCGTCGCGTCGACGCGACTCGTTCTCGACAATGTGAACAAGAACCTCGTCAACCTGACTCAGGTGACCGAACCGGTCGGGAAACGGGGCGAAATGATGGTGGCCAAGCTGGATAGCAGCCTGACCAACCTGGATCAATTGATGAGCGAACTGAATCGGTTCGCCAAGCTCGTGAACACCAAGGAAGGCTCGCTGCAAAAGTTTGCCAGCGATCCGTCGCTGTACGACAACCTCGATCGCTCGTCACAATCGCTGTCGGTCCTGCTGCGAAATGTCGAACCGGTGCTGCGCGACCTGCGCGAGTTCAGCGACAAGGTGGCTCGCAATCCCGAACTACTGGGTGTCGGCGGGGCCGTTCGTCCGAGTGCCGGGTTGAAGGATTCAGAAGTCTTGAATCCGCAGAAGCCGGTGGCCCGCGGCAACAATGGGAATCGGCAGCAGTAACGAGTGCTGTCGCCGCGAGCATACTTGAATAGGGACTGATACGACCGATGAGTCGTATGATCTTATTAGCGGCTGCCGGGGATCTGGGCTTCGTTGCGAAGTTGCTGGCCGCGATTGAGGAGTTCCTGGTTGGGAACCATCTGCTTCGGCTGCAGATCGAATGCGGCGGTCCGTCGATCGGTGACTCGGAATGGCAATAAATTGTCCGAGAAGAAATCGACGCCGGGCCACTGGTACCAGGGGGCTCGGACAGGAACGAGCTGAGTGGACGTTTCGTAGCCGTCCTTGATCAGCGTGATTTCCCGCGTTCCATAGTAGGTGAAGTCGACCGCAGTCGGCGTGTAACCGATTTCGCGTCCTTCGACCAGCACCATCGCGCCAGGCGGATTCGACTGCACCATCAGGCGGCGACTGACACATCCCATGGGGCTCAGAGTCAAGAGACACAACCCCGCCAACCACCAACGACGCGACCTGCGGATGATCCGGATTTCATCCGGATTCCGAGCCTGCATCAGGGGTGCAACATTCATGGTCAAAGTCGTTGATCTCAACTTCGTTGTCAGGATTGAGCGCAAGCGGGGCCGGCGTCCTCAAAACGAAGCGGGATTCTAGTGTTCGGCCGAAAGTGAGCCTAGGCCGGTTTTGCCGCCAACTTCGAACCACCAGGCTGCCGTCGGGGCAGTCAACCGGCGAATTAGAGCCGTAACTGACCACAAGAATCTCGTCTATGAAGGCTTGATCTCGAAAAGATGAAATCGCCATGAAGCAGGTCTTTCCGTAGATTGAAGATGCGCGATAAGATCATCAGGCCGGGCCGAGACCGCCAGCGACACAATCGAGCCGGTATGTTATCTTTCGGGCGGCCAGCGTTGCGGGTCACCTCTGAAATTCGTTTCAGTATGTAAGCAACGCTGCTGGGAACGGTAATTGACATCGTGATGATTGCACTGGGTCGTTGAGGCAGGGATCTACGCGCCGCGTAGATGAAGAGATCGTATGTTCTGGGAACAACAGGTTCGTTACGCCGCGCTGACTGACGTCGGATTCCGACGACAGAACAATCAGGATGCGTGCGTGGTACAGCTCGCGCCAGATGCAGAAACCTGGCAGCAGCGAGGGCACCTGTTTGTCGTGGCCGACGGAATGGGCGGTCACGCCGTGGGCGAACTGGCCAGCAAGATTGCCGTCGATACCATTCCTCATGCCTTCGATAAGCTTCGTCAACTGAATGCCAAAGACGCTCTCTGGGCAGCAATCGAAGCGGCTAATGCAGCGATTTATGATCGTGGGATGCAGAACAAAGAGTTTCTGCGGATGGGGACCACGTGCACTTCGTTGCTGCTTTGTCCACAGGGAGCCATCGTCGGGCATGTCGGCGACAGCCGAGTCTATCGCGTTCGCAATCGACTGATTGATCAGTTGTCGTGCGATCACAGCCTGGTGTGGGAACTGATTCAGCAGCGCAAGGTTCATCCGCGCGATGCGGAACGGATGTGTCCGAGAAACGTCATTACCAGATCGCTGGGCCCCGAACAGGCGGTTCAAGTCGATATGGAAGGACCGTTCCCCGTGCTTCCCGGAGATACCTTCGTCCTGTGCTCCGACGGTCTGTGCGGGCTGCTCAGCGATTCTGAAATCGGGATGATTGCTGGTGAATTGCCGGTGACCGAGGCATCGCGACTTCTGGTGCACCTGGCAAATCTTCGCGGTGGTCACGACAACACCACCGTGATCGTGATCCGTGCCGGTGAAATTCCCGAAGGGGCTCAGAACAGTGATCCTGTCATCGCCACGCGCGAAACTGGCGACGCCGGATGGTGGGGTTTCATCGCCATTTGCATGATCGCCATGCTGTTTCTGACGGGGCTGGGGCTAGTCAGCCTGAATCCGCTCCAGCGACCGGCCGGTGCGGGGCTGATGATCACTTCAGCGCTCGGTCTCATCGGGTGGACGGTAATGAGTCGCCGACGAAAGCGCACTGTCGAAACGCCGCGTGTTCAAGATCCGCGATCAACCATTGTCTGGCGTCCGTATCGAACGGCCTCCGCCCGAGTCACCGAAGAGTTCCTGCAGTACCTGGCTCGCATGGAAGGCGAGTTACAGCGTGCGGCGACAGATGAGAACTGGGCGATCGATTGGAAATCTCTGGAAGAATCGTATCGCAAAGCCGCGGACTTCCTGTCGAAAAAACGCCTCTCGAAGTCACTGCTCGAGTTCTCACACGTGTTTGACCTGCTCATGGTCGGGGTGCATACCCATCGCAAGCAGATCCAGCACGAAACGCGCTGGGGTAAAGGGGCTAATCCGGGCGTGAAGTCGCGTCCCACGTGACGCAAGCGGCAAGTTTTGCCGACTTCCTATTGCCCCATTGGGCGGCTTTCTCGTAAAACGCTCAGCGTAAGGTTCGGAGGTGCGCCGACCAACGTGCGTACGCGGGCCGAATTCGTCGTTCAAGACTGATCCCTCACAATGGCTGGGTCTAGCCGGAACAGTCGTGAATGGCTTGGTAATAACTCTCAATGGATGGAGAGGTTATGATTTCTGTCAGTCACTGGTGGGGTTCAGCAGTCGTCTGCTGCGTGGTCATGATGTTTTGCGGCTGCGGTGGCTCGAATGGCTCGACGCAAGTCGCCCAGAATGATACGGCTTCGAACACCGATGAAGAGTCCTCCGGGGGTTTGCCAACGCTGGCTCTGCCCGGCTTGAAGCCTGCGGCAAAACCGACCAATCCAGCCGCAGCGGCGGGCAATCCCGCGGCCACCAAAGGAACTGCGGCCACTAAAGCTGCGACTACCGGACCTGCGAAAGCAGAGGCTGTCGCGAAGGAGCCCGAGAAAGGCTCGCCTGAATGGCTGTTGCTCGAAATCCAACGCGTCAAAGTCATGCCGCTGCCCGGCGACGAACCCAGACAAGAAAAGCCCGCCTTGTTGGCTGATGGCAAGCCGGCTGAGCTGATGGAAGACGAAGACCTCGATCTCGATGAAAAGCCGTTGACGGCGGAAGACGAACAGAAGCTGAAAGCGCAGTTTGAACGGTCGAAGTCTGTTCGCAAAGAACGCAACCTGCAAATCATCAAACTGGCCGAGTCGTGCATTGCCGCGACCGCGAAGAAGCCAGAGCTAGAAGGGGAATTCGATGCCGCTGTTCACTACCTGCTGGATGCTCGACTGCAACTGGCACTGCAAGGTGACACCGCCAGCATTGATGCCGTCTATGACGCAGCGAAGGTCTTCTACGAACGCAAGCCACAGTCGGCGTCGGCTGTCGAAGCGCAGTTGACTCTGGTCAACCTGACGCATGCGAATGCCCTGCGTTACGGACAGACTCAGCCAAAATGGATCCAGGAATTCGCCAAGCATACTCAGTTGTTTGCCAACCGATTTCCCGAGGAGCAGGCTCGATCGGTCACATTGCTCGCCGCCGCCGCCAGAACTTGTGAACTGGCTGGACAATTGGAAGACGCCAAAAGCTGTTACTCGCTGCTGGTCACGAAGTTCAAAGACACGCCTCAAGCCCAACAGGCTCAGGGTGTCGCGCGTCGACTGCAACTCAAGGGAAAGGTCCTGGAGTTGGCCGGCCCGACAATGGACGGCGACGATCTGAACATCGAATCCCTGCGAGGCAAGATGGTGGTGGTCGTGTTCTGGGCGACCCATGCTCGGCCGTTCATCGAGCAACTGCCTAAGCTGACGGCCACGATGAAGAAGTATGAAAAGTACGCTACCGTGGTCGGTGTGAACCTGGATGCGGACGAAAGTGCCGTCGAGACCTTTCTGGAGAAGTCCGGCCTGACGTGGCCGCAAATCTTCTCACCAAACCGGGCTCTGCGAGGCTGGAACTCACCGTTGGCCGTTCACTACGGAATCAACACACTCCCCACAATCTGGCTGGTGGACCCGACCGGCGTCGTGACTGATACGACACTGGACGCTGATCATCTGGAACCTCGTTTGCGAGAAGTCTACTTGCCATTCCTCAAGAACGCCGTCAAACCAGCCAGCGGTATTAAATAACAGTCTAAAGGAACGAATCGAGTTCTTAGCGACGCCGGCACTGATCATCGCTGCCGGCGTTGTTGTTTTTGATCAGTCTCCTTAGAACGCATCCCACCTCACTGTGGCGTCCCGCGAGCAGAAAACCGCTTAATCTAACCCCTGTTTCAACGCGACACGTAAGTGCGACACGCACTAGGGCAAGGACAGTTCACCGATGGCAAAGAAGGCCGTTGCCACGTCGGACAACAAACCAAAGCAACCGGTCGTCACGGCACGACAGCGTGAGATCTATGAATACCTGCGCGAAGTCATCGTCTCGCGCGGGTATGGTCCATCCGTCCGCGAAATCGGCCAGCATTTTGGCATCACATCGCCGAATGGAGTCACCTGTCATCTGCAGGCCCTGGAAAAGAAAGGCCTGATCTCTCGCGAGGCTTCGGTCTCTCGATCGATTCAACTCACCGACGCACCGCAACCTCAAGCCGCCCTCCCCTTGATCGGTCAACTCGTCATTGGGCAGCCAGTCGAACTGCTTCCCGAACCCTACACGCGACTAGAATTCGCGAGCCTCTTCGCCTCACCCGCCCATAGCTGCCTGCGCGTCGTCGGACACGGCCTACAGGACGATTCCATCGCCGAAGGAGACTACCTCGTCATCCGCCGCCAATCCGATTGCCGAGATGGTGATCTGGTCCTGGCGATCGACGCCGACGGTCATTCGCTCGTCAAACGCTACTACCGCGAAGCCCGCCGAATCCGCTTCGAAGCCATCAACCGCAGCAAGCCCCCCACCTTCACCCCCAAAGCCACGATCATCGGCTTGGTTGTCGGCGTGATCCGGCAGTTCTAGACGAATTGATCCTTAATCAGCTCCGCGGCGATAGACTTGGCGGACATTTCGTATGCGCTTCGATTTGGAATCGCCTTAATTCTTCAAGTCCCGTGAGGGACGGACGATAATAGCCCACCGTTTCAACGGTGGGTAAGCGATAGCTAAATCTCTTAGTCCCGTTAGGGACGGCAGAAGAGCGACGACTCAGGACGTGTTTGCGCCTCCACAACTTCGTGACATTGTGATGCCTACCGCGAAGAAAGTCGTTTGTCCGTGGAGGAGGGATTCTTTCTAGGCGCGATTCTATTGTGAATATGACATCTTCTTCGCAATACTTATGTCGATCCGGCAATTTATACGATGGAAGTGAAACGACACTTGTACTGGATTTTTGAGCAACGTCGCTCAACTTAGGAGTGCTATCAATGTCTGACGCTGTGCCCTTGGAGCCTAATGAGGAAAAGTGCGATGAGATGGCGCCGGCACCAGATTACGGTCCAGATATTATTTTTGATGAAGCGACGCAGTTGGACACACCAAGCATTCCTCTAGAACAAGCTACGGAGTCGGCGGAAGCATCGAAAACGGATTCTACGCCATTCTGGGGTAGAGCGAAGAGAGCATTGGGGGATGCATCCACACGAGTATCTTCGACGGGAATTGCGGTTGCGTCCAAGGCTGCCTCGCTGGGCACTTCAGGTGTTGTGAAGGCTGCTGAACTTGGCAAGCAGACGTATGCGGCCGCTGCGAATGTCGCTGAGTCCACTGGTGCCGCAGGTGCCATCAAGTCAACGGCTGGCGCAGTCGCAGGTAAACTGGATGAAGTCTCAGGAAAGCGACTTGTGGAACTTCTAGAGCAGAAGCTACGGGTTCAAGACACGTACAACGACATCTTGGCGACACGTCTTGCGGAGGCACTTGGTCGCATCTCAACTCTCGAACGTCGATTCGACGAACTGGCAGGACAGCAGCAGAGTTCCTGCATACGAGATGGAGTCTAGAAGTGCGTATCGACGAGTTTTGCACTACGTTTGGTGAAGGTGTCAAGAGTATTGACGCGGTTAACCAGGAATGGCATATCGCAGAAATAGACCGAATGCTCGGTAAGCTTCATACGGACGCGATCGGTACAGGGGTAATGGTCGGCGACGCTTTGCATGGAGACGGATTCAGGGATCAGATACCGAGCGAATTGCGCGATGCGTTTCGGGCTCTAATGCATAAGAAAGCAGATTCTTACAATGAGATGCGTCAAATACTTGCCGACAAGATCAGAGATGGGGATGGAGACTTTCTTTCGTTTCGTGACCGGAGAGTTCAAGGTTTCGTGAGTAAGCTCAAAGGACAAATTGGAGAAAACCTTTTCAAAGAACATGCTGGCGCAGCGGCTCAGTTAGCAGAGTCTGGTTGTCAGGAGGGTTGGGATGTCGTCGTTGCGCAACGCGATGGTTTGCACGAGTATGTGCAAGTTAAATTGTATGCGAACGCAGACAACGTGATCCGAAAGATGCGTGAGGTTCATGAAAAAGTGTCCAATGGTCTGATTGAAGGTGTTAACGGCGAGACGATTGAAAGAATTGATTTTGCAATCCCCGAAAACATAGCCGATGCAGTCAAGGAGCGAATCGCAAATCAGTTCCCCGAATTGATTGACATCAAAATTCATACGGTTGGAATCTCGGCAACTGCTGCGGCCGACATCGTGCATGAGGGGCTCAACAATGTTGGTCCTGAGGCACTTGAACACTTGTTCGATGAACTGTTGGGAGGAACGATGACCGCAGGAGCATTGCATGCTCTGGCCAATGGTTTTCTGTGGTACAAAGGCGCGAAGGATTTCTCTGACGCATTTGCGGATACGATGGCGAGCACTGCATTGAGCACGAGTGGCATCTGCCTCGGACTGCTGGCCTCAACATTGACGAATTCAACTCCAATCTCATTCGCGATCGGGATTGGGGGACGGACCATTCTTTCCCGATTCGCTCGTTCGCGGTGGAGCTTCGCTGACTTTCTTGAGGAATCGATTGAAACTTCGCGAGCTCAATTGACTGCTCTACAGGACTTGGGCCGCCAAGATGCTGTTGCTATTGCGACATAGTCTGGTCTGATTCAGATTTGTCTGCTTTGACGGGGCGCACTTAATCTTGAATCCTTCTTTCGAAGAGGCATGTTGGTACTCAACGAGCACTCTTCAACGAGTCCCACTCCTTGCGGAACCGCGTCGCCTCCTCCATCAACCCTTCGCGTTCGCAAAACTCCATCAACGCCTGGCACCGTTGAATCGGATCTGCTCCGCAATACCACCAGATCTTGGGCTGGCATTCCGGACAGAACTCCAGCGGCTGGCGATCGTTCTCTTCGCGACTGCGTGATCCATTCATGCAGCACTCGTAAGCCGCGCAATGCGGAATGCCAAGCATATGTCCCGTCTCATGCACGGCAGTCTTCAACGTTCGACGTAAGCACAGCCGGAACGCGGCCTGATCTGCGTGAGGATCTCCGTTGCGATGCAGTGACCACAAACCGACGCGTTCGGTCAACCGAGCCTGTCCGAAGACCCAGTTCAGATCACCCGGCCACAGATCACATGTGACAAGCGCGATCGTGGCCAACGCATCGGGACGACGCTGTGGCATCAGGATGTCGTCCATGATCCACGTGGTCAGCACTTGCGGCGTGTCATTCCGCATCCGCTGTGCCGACTCCGGGATCTCGCCTAGAGGTTTGCCTTCAAGGATCTTCGCCTTCGTCCCGAAGAACAGCTCCATCAACTCCGCCGTCCGTTCGACCAGCTTCTGCTGAGTCTGATCGAATTCTCCCAGCGGCTGAATATCGATCCCAGTCAATTCAGGATGCGCGGCCTTGAACTGATGTAGATGCACAAACTGAGCGAACGTCTGGCCCCCTTCGGGCGAGCGTTCCAACCAGTCCCCAGGTTCATTCGGCCGCTTCGTTTCATGCACGGGTCGGATCCGCTCCGCCTGAGCGACAATCGGATCAAAGTCGGCGGTCAACTTCAGGGCAATTGGAGCATCGGGAACGTCGCCCCGACTCCCCAGCAACCACATACGGGCAGCGAAGGCCAGGCCAACGGCTACGACCAGCAAGAAAGCTCGATTTCGGACGCCCGTACTAAACAAGATACTTCAGCCATCCTTCTCGAAGACTCTGAAAGCGATTTCTAGCAGGACCTCTTCTCTGCGCCCTTCGCGCCTCCGTGTTTCAATTTGCCGGTCTCAAAAGTTCGAAGGGGTGAGAATTGAAACGCCGAGGCGCGAAGGGCGCAGAGAAGACTATACACAAACAGGCCCGTCGAGGGATTGACGGGCCTGCTGTTTGATCGTGCTGAAGTCGTAAACTCTTTGGGCTTACTTTCGTTTGTCGATGGCTCGCTTCACGGCCGTCCCCATGTCGGCCGGGCTGTCGGCCACGACGACGCCGACAGCTTCCAAGGCCGCCTTCTTCTCGGCGGCCGTTCCGGCTCCGCCCGAGATGATCGCCCCGGCATGCCCCATTCGCTTACCAGGAGGAGCGGTCGCTCCCGCGATGAACGCGGCGACGGGTTTCGTCACGTATTCCTTGATGAACTGAGCCGCCTGGATTTCAGCGTTGCCGCCAATTTCGCCGATCATCAGGATCGACTCGGTGGCCGGATCGTCCTGGAACATCTTCAGCAGGTCGATGTACATCGTGCCGATGATCGGATCGCCACCGATACCGACAGCGGTCGATTGACCCAAGCCGATGTTGCCCATCTGCCACGCCGCTTCGTAGGTCAACGTGCCGCTCTTGCTGATCAAGCCGACGGTTCCCTTCTTGTGGATGTAGCCTGGCATGATGCCGATCTTAGCCACGCCGGGAGTAATGATCCCTGGGCAGTTGGGGCCGATCAGGCGGTTCTTGCTCCCCTGCATCGCGCGATGCACGCGAGCCATATCGAGGACTGGAATCCCTTCAGTGATACAGACAATCAGTCCGATGCCCGCATCGTTCGCTTCCAGAATCGCATCAGCGGCAAACGGAGGTGGAACGAAGATCAGCGAGCAGTTCGCGCCAGTCTTCTGAATGGCCTGTTCGACCGTGTTGAAAACGGGAAAGCCATCAATCTCGGTTCCACCCTTGCCAGGAGTGCATCCGCCGACGAAGACATCTTCGCCTGGACGATGCTCTTTGGCGTAAGCGCGACACTGTTGCGAATGGAACAGGCCCGACTTGCCAGTAATCCCCTGGCAGATAATCTTCGTATTCTTGTCGACCAGAATGCTCATGTTAGATGCTCGTAACCTATGGAATGTTTGATGGTGTGAACGCGAGGAATCAGGGAACCGAGTTTTCTCAAGCTCCCAGCGAGGCCACGGCTTTCTTCGCGGCGTCAGTCAGATCGGTCCCAATGGTGATCTTCTTGCCGCTGTCAGCAAGCATCTTGCGGGCGATCTCGACGTTGGTTCCTTCCAGTCGCACGACCAGCGGAATGGTGATTCCAATCTTGTCATAGGCCGACAGCAGAGCGGTCACGATCGTGTCGCATTTCATGATACCGCCGAAGATGTTGACCAGGATCCCCTTCACATTCGGATCGGCCAGGATGATGCGGAACGCTTCCGTCACTTGATCGACGTTAGCACCGCCACCGACATCCAGGAAGTTAGCAGGAGCACCACCATGATACTTGATGATATCCATGGTGCTCATCGCCAGACCGGCCCCGTTCACCAGGCAGCCCAGGTTTCCTTCCAGCTTCACATAGCTCAGGCCGGACGCTTGAGCCTGAACTTCCATCGGCTCTTCTTCGGCCAGATCACGCAGCGGCAGCAGATCCTGATGTCGGAACATGGCGTTGTCGTCGAAGGTCACCTTGGCGTCGCCCACGATCAGGTCACCATCGGCGGTGACAACCAGCGGGTTGATCTCCACCATGCTGCAATCGTTATCGACGAAGAACTGGCAGAGTTGCTTCAGCAACTTTTCAGCGGCGCGGATCGAAGGTCCTTCCAGACCCAGGCGGTAGGCGACGTTGCGAGCCTGATAGGGCTGCAGGCCGGCTTCGACATCGTAGGGTTCGTTCAGGATCTTTTCGGGGTTGTTGTGCGCGACGACTTCGATCTCCATTCCCCCCTCGGTCGAGGCGATCAGAACAGGACCGCCGGATTCGCGATCAACGACGACCCCCAGGTACATCTCCTTGGCGATCTTCAAACCTTCTTCGATCAACAGCGTGCTGACTGCTTTCCCTTCGGCCCCGGTCTGAATCGTGACCAGTGTGCTGTCGAGCATCCGTGCAGCATGATCCTTGGCGGCATCGGCGGACTTCACCAGGACGACGCCGGGCTGATCCGGATGCTGCTTGAAGCGACCTTTTCCGCGTCCACCGGCATGGATCTGAGACTTGACGACGGCCAATGGCCCGCCCAGTTCCGTGAACGCGGCAGCCGCTTCATCAGGAGTCTTCGCCACAATGCCGCGAGGCACCTTGACGCCGCACTTGGCCAGAAGTTGCTTGGCTTGATATTCGTGAATCTTCATCGAAATTCCTGCAGATCATCGGGACAGTGAAGCCGGTTAGGGTCGGTTTCGAATGATAGCCATGCGTCGGCGATTCTTCTACGAATCGCAGCAGATTGAGATCGATTCCGTTTCCCAAGTCCGGGAACGGCACGGCGCAAGCTGACTTCGGTAAAGCGAAGCAAATTGAGAGCACTCAAACACAGCGGTCGCAATACCCGGGAGAGGCGGATTCAACGCGAAGTCGCCAATGAGCAGAGACGCAAAGGAAAACATGGCAATTCATGCGCTTATCTCCTCTGCGTCCCTGCCGCATCCTAACGAAAACGCCCTCGCGGTGGCTGAGACGGGCGGGACAGATTACAGTTTGTGCCGAACCTTTCCTGAGAATTTCGTCACGTCGTGTCGACGCCATACGTGCATCAAAGAAAGCCAGAATGTCCAGTTGGAGTCGCCGGATTTCGTTTCAAGTCGATGTGGCTGGAATCATCCAAATCATGGGAACCTCGCTGTACAGCCGCAGCGATACTCCGATCCGCGAATTGCTGCAGAACGCACATGATGCCATCCAGCGACGACGGCTGTCTGATCTTTCCTACAAAGGCCAGATCAACATTCGGACAGATGCCGAACAGCACACTCTGGAAGTCAGCGACGACGGGATCGGCCTGACTGCCGATGAAGCCGAAAAATATCTTGGTACGTTGGGAATTGGCATCACGGGCCTGCTGAAAGGGCGGCATCCTTCCGCCGCGGGAAATGCGAGTGCCGAAGGCGAGATGTTGATCGGTCAATTCGGGATCGGTCTCTTCAGTGCCTTTCTGCTGGCCGACCGGATCATCGTCGAAAGTCGCAAGGTCGGCGGGCACGAAGGGATTCGCTGGACGGCCGGCGAAGGGACTGCGATCGATCTGGAATCGTGCGACCGCACCGAACCGGGGACGACGATCCGGCTCGAGTTGAAATCGGATTTCCATAAGCTGGCCGAAACACCAGCTCAGATTGAAGCGGCCATCAAGGAGTACGCGGACTATCTGCCCATTCCGATTTATCTGAATGGCACGGCTCAGCGAGCGAACGTCATCAACGCGGCCTGGTTCGACGCGACACCCGATGCCGAAGCGGTCGAATTGGCGCTTGAAGAGAAGTTCAACGAAGCCCCTTTGGACATCATCCCGATTCGCGTCGAGAAGCCAGTCTCGATCGCCGGAGCGCTCTACGTGACGCCGCAACGAACGCCCGGATTTGCAGGCGAACCGGTCGTGACGACCACCATCAAACGCATGGTGATCTCACGCGATACGCAAGGCTTGCTCCCTCAATGGGCGACCTTCCTGCGTGGTGTGCTGGAGTTAAATGATTGCTCACCGACCGCCAGTCGCGAAGATCTCGTTCGTGATGCGAAGTTCGAAGCGGCGCGATTGCAACTCGAAAAGATGCTGTTCGAACACTTTGAGAAGCTGGCCAAGACAGACCCTTCCCGTCTGGAGGCGGTGTTGTCGTGGCATCGCTATTCACTCGCCGGTGCCGCCTTGTCGGATCGACGGCTGCGGGACCTGTTGCGTCAGACCTATCGCTTTACCACTTCGGCCGGAGCGCTCACCTGCGACGAGATCCTCGCTCGCAGCGCCGCGGATCCGCTCTTCGAAACCGATGCCGATCGAGTCCTCTGGTACAACACCGACCGCAGACAAGAACGCTGGGTCAATTCGCTGTTTGCTCAGACCGATGCTCCCTGCGTCCAGACACTCCGCAGCTTCGAAGAGTCGTTGTTAGCGGCCATGACGGGCGATGTCGCGGCAACCAAAGGGGAATCGATCGACTTGCGCGTCGCTAGTCCCAGTGCCAGCGGCTTCGCATCGCAGATCCTGGGTGTGCAGGATATGGAAGATGCTTCGCCCGAGTGGCAGGATTTCCTGTCATCGACCGAAGCGCGAGTGATGGTGGCGACATTTCGAACGGATCAGCCCGTGATGGCGTTCCTGAACGATCGCCACGAACTTCAGAAGACCTACGAAGAATTGAAGCGACAAGGAACCGTCCCCGCCGGATTCCAACGTCTGATCGATTCTCACTTCGAAGGCGACGAACCAGCCCGCAACGAAGTGTTGTTGAACCGCAATCACCGGCTGGTAAAACGTGTCCTCGAACAACGAGCTGGAACACCACTGGCGAGCGTTCTGCGATTGCTGGTGGTTTCAGCCTTGAACTCGGCGGGTGCCGCTGTCCCTCGTGCCGTTCAATCGCAACAGTCGGACGATCTCGATTGGATCGCCGAAGCCTTGTGGGGCCAGAAGAAGAGCTAGCGCTCCCTCAGAGGTCGATTCCGGCGTAGCCAATCTCGCCAAGAGATTGGGTCTTACCGGCGTATTGCCAGACTACGTTTCCCGTTGTGATGACGGACTAGTAGAATTGATTCTCCCCTTCGATTGGCAACAGCGGACAACTCGGAACGATCTTCATGTCTGACGAAGAACTTGACGACGTTGATCAACGTCTGGACGAAATCGAAGAGCGAATCCGCGAGGCCAGTCGACTGTGTTACAACCGTAGCGTCATCCGCATCGCCCGCGAAGGCCGCCGACTGGCCAAGCAGGAACATCGGCTGATTCCGTTTCTGTCGTTCAGTTTTCACCTGATCAACTCCGCCGATGACGTGCTGGATATGAAGCAGGGAAACGATGTCGCGGTCGAGATGATTGCACTGCTCGAAGACGAAGAACTGGCACGGTCGTTCCAGTCAGACCTGCCGATGGACGAATACGAGCACACGAAGTGGTGGCTGACCGGTTTCACCTACAAGAAGCTGGCGACGCTGACGGGGCATGCTCAAGGATACAACTCTGATGGCATGCACCAGTGTATCTCCGATGGGATGACAGTCTGCCGCCGCACCGGAAACCTGCGCGATACCCTGCACTTTCGAGAATTCGCAGTCGAAGTCTATCGTTCCGCTGACGACCTGGAGATGGCCCTGCACTTCGCGCGAGGCAGCCTGCATCTGCAGGATGCGGATGACGCCAATCGGAAGGTCGCCAGCGCCGATGATGTGGCCACGCTGCTTAGCCTGCAAGGCAATATCGCTGCCGCGGCCGAGATGGTCCAGGAAGGTTGGCAGTACTGTCTGGAGTTTCACAACCCGTATCTGGCGAAGCTCAATTTTCTGCCGTTGGCTCGCGAGGTGATGGCTGTGGCAGGCCGGCAGGACTTGCTCGCCAAGCTGCCGCGGATTGTGACCGAAGACGAAGTCGTCGGCCTCCCCGAAGACCAACTGCTCAGAATCCCTCCTCAAGATGAATGTCCTTATTTCAAGTACCTGCGCGATCAGTCGATGGCGGTCGAGGCCGCCTGTGCCGGCAATGCCGAAGAAGCGATTCGGTTGCTGCATCCCTGGGACCGCCAGCTTCATCAGGAGCAATGTCTGAACAGGTGGTTCGGTGTCCGCTGCCGATTGATCGCCGCGTGCCGGATGGCCGGACGACTGGATCAGGCTCGGACACTGGCGAAGTCCTGCGAAGAAGTGGCCAGGCAATCGCGCGACTGGCTGACTCTGCGGCGGTTGAAGTGGTTGCTCGACGAGTCCGTTCCGGTAACACCGCTGGCCATCGTGGGCGTCCCCGACTGTGGTCCGTTCGCGACTCGACAAGCGATCGAATCGACGGCGACACACACCGCTGAGATTGAACCACTTAGCGCAGAGACGCCGGTTGCGGGGGCTGTCTCCCCATTGTCTCCCTTGATCAATTCGCTCTATGAACGGCTCGAAGCAAGTGAAGGCGATTCGGAAATCGTGGCGGCGATTACCGCCGAGTTGCTCGCGATCGATCCCGCATCGATCTCCGATCACGACGACGCTGGTCGACTGCTGCATCTTGTCCGCTTCGTCACAGGGGCGGCGCAAAGTCGTGCGGTCCTGGCGTGGGCTCAGCAGATTCTCGAACACCATCCAGCACAGCCGATGATCCTTAGCATGTTCGCGGCACTGGCCGCTCATTTGCGAGAGTTGCCAGGTGCCGATCTGGACGAGGTCGTCAGCCAGGAACGAGTCGAAGCGATGTTTCGACAATCGCTGGATCTGGACTTCGATTCGTCCACTAACTTCGCCCGCGCCGGCATCTACTATGTGCGTCAGGAGAATTTCGGTGAAGCGGAACGATGCTTGGCTCGCAGCTATCGCCTCGATCGGACATCCCCGATCGTCGCGTTGAGTTTGGCTGAAGTCTATTCGATGACGGACCGTCCTCGTGATGCGTTGGCCGTCTTGGACATGGCTCTGCGCGAAGGAGCGGATGATCCTCAGTTGGCGTGGGAGGCGGCGCTCAGGGCCAATAATCTCGAACAATTCGAAGCGGCACTCGCTTATCTGGATCGGTTCGAGAGTGAAATGCCGAATCACGCCTGGACCAATCATTATCGCGCCTTTTCATTGCTCGAGTTAAATCGACCGGCGGAAGCCTTAGCCGCACTCGACCGCGAGGCCCAGAACAATGTTGATGCTCCGTACCCCACTCAGTTGCAGCGAATCACGGCATTCGGACTGCTGAAAGATAGGGACGAGTTTCGCCAGCAACTGATGGAACTGTTGTCGATCCCGCTGACCACCGTAACCTACCTGTCGCCTGCGGGACTGCAGAGATTGTTTCACCGACTGTGGGCGTCGGCAGGCTTGCTCACCAATGATGATCCATTGCGGCGAGTCTTCGAAGATTTCCTGGTGGCGACCGGTCTGGCTGCGAACGATTTCTTCGACGTGATTCGTGTTCCCACCGATGGGAGCAAGCCCCAGGGAGAAGTGCAGTTCTTTCGAGTGATTGTTCGGCAACCGCTGGATCAAGAGTGGCGGACTTCGCCGGGCTGTCTGGCGAGCGACGAAGACTGGATCGCCTACAGCGTGGCTTGGGGAGTGCTCGCTGCCGATGAAGCGGACGCTCGCCAGCGAGTCCTGGAATGGCAAGAGCGCTGCTATCCTTTGCCCGCCGAAGTCCGCGAAGTGGAAAGTAGTGAAGAAACTTATCAGGATTTTCCCGGCGTTGTCTGGCAAGGACAGCGCGAAGGGGAACTGCCTCCTGATTGATGCAGCGACGGCCTGGCAAGCACATCTCAAGACCATTCGGTAAATCATCACCAGGGAACTCGGCATGTCAGACTCTGAATTCGAGGACATTGACGAAAAACTACAAGAGCTGAATCAAGAAGTTTCGGACCTGAGCGAGCGGTGCCACTATCGGACGATGCTGCGCGTGGCCAACGAGGCCAAGCGGTTGGCACGAGTCGAACAGCGACTAATGCCGTACATGACGGCCAGCTTCCACGTGATGAATGATTCTCGGAACATCCTGCAACCCGCCGTGGGTCGTGATGTGGCGATTGAACTGATCACGTTGCTGGAAAGCGAAGACCGAGCCCGGCTGTTTCAGCCGAACCTGCCAGAGGATGAATACCAACGGACCAAGTGGTGGCTCACTGCGTGCTCCTACGACAACCTTGCCGTGAATACCGCCGAATCGAACGGATACAACTCTGACGGGATGCATCAGTGCATCACGGACGGGATTCAGGTCTGTCGACGAACGGGCAAGATGCAGTGCATTTCGTGCTTTCGCGAGTACGCGACCGATGTGTACATCGCCGCCGACGATCTGGACATGGCGTTGCATCACGCTCGGGTGGGGATCAATAACAAAGATCCCGGTCCACATGATCGCCGTCATGTCGGTGCCAAGGACAGCATGCGGATCCTGATGGCGAACGGCCAAGTGGAAGCGGCCCTGGAAATGCTGGATCTGTCGTGGAAATTGAGCGAAGTCTATCACAGTCCGTACGCTGGTCGACTGGACACGTACTTGCGAGCCGTCGAGTTGTGCCACCTGGCCGGTTGCCCCGAAAAATTGGACGCGCTCCCGAAGTTGCTCTCCTTCGAAGAAGGTGAAGTCTATGACGGTCCCGATGATGCTGTGATCATCGAACCGCCTCGCGATGAGTTTCCCGCTCACTTTCTCGATCACGATCTGGCTTACGCATTCGTGGAGAATTGTCGCGGGGATCACGACGCGGCGATTGCCATGATCCAGCCGTGGGATGTCTTGCTGCGAGAGCAAAAGTGTACGACGAAGTGGTTCGAAGTCCGACTGCGGTTGGTCGCGATCGCGCGTCTCACAGATAAAATGCCGCGAGCTCAAGCACTGGCTCGGCCACTGCAGGAAGCGGCTCAGCAGGCCCGCGATTGGGTGACGCTGCGTCGACTGGAGCGAATCCTGGACGAGTCGATCCCGGTGACACCGCTCGCGCTGTGCGGCCCTGTCACGATCGGTCCTTTCGCTGACAAGACAACCGTGACCCCAGTAGTCGCAATCGCGGATGATGTTGCAGCCGTTGAAAACGTCATCGAAGAACAAGAGGCAGGCGAAGACTCCGAAGCGGTTGCCACACCACTCGGTGAAGCGATTCAGGAGTTCTATGGCCGGATGATTCAAAGCGGTGGTGAACCGGATGTCCTGGCGGCCATCTTGAACGACATCCTGGCCGTGTCGCCGGATACGGTCACTCATCTCGAAGACGCCAGCCAGTTGATGCATGTGGTTCGTTTCGTGAACATCGATGAGTCGCGAGCGACCGAGACGTGGCATTGGTCCGAGGCATTGACGAAGCGCTTTCCTCAGAATGCAGCGGTCCTCAGTATGCAGGCGGCGTTGGGGAATCATCTGCGTGGGGTTTCCGATGGTGCCTTGGATGAACTGATCACGACCGACCGGCTATGGAAGCAGTTCCGTGAATCGCTCGATCTGGATACCAATTCCAGCGACAACTTCGCTCGCGCTGGTTCGTACTATCTGGAGGAAGAAGACTACGGCGAGGCCGAACGGTGCCTCGCCCGTGGCTTCCGCCTCAATCGATCGTCGGGTCACTTGGCTTTGCGACTGTCCGAGGTCTACACGCGAACTGACCGACCACGTGACGCCGTTGCCGTTCTCGACATGGCCCTGCGCGAAGGTTGCGATGATCCCGATGTCGCTTGGGAAGCGGCGATGAACGCGATTCATACCGAGCAGTATGAAGCCACGCTCACCTATCTGGATCGCTATGACGCGTTGTTGCCCGAGCAACCCTGGTCCAACTACTACCGAGCCAGCGCGCTGCTGGAACTTCATCGTCCTGCCGAATCACTGGCCGCTCTCGTACTCGAGATGCAGTTTAATCCTGATCTCACTTATCACGTGCTGGTCTTGCGAGCCAGTGCCTTGGCGGCGCTGAATGAGATTGATGCCTTTCGAAAAGAGTTGGGTGAAGTGTTGGCAATGCCGTTGTCAGAGGTCACTTATCTGACGGCGAACGGGTTGCAGAAAATGTTCGTCCGGCTGTGGCAGTCCACAAGGGAATGCGTCGGACAGGACGATCAGTCTCTGGTGCAATTGGAAACTCGACTGCTGGAATCGGGGTTGGCTCCCAATGAACTGTTCGCCGTGTATCGCCAACCGGTGACCGAAGAAAACAGCCAGAACAAAGTGAACTTCTATCGCTGCATGGTTCACCAACCGCTTGACGAACGCTGGCTGTCATTCGGCGGTCAACTCGCGGGTGAAGAAGATTGGACTGCCTACGACATCCCATGGGGAGTGCTCGCCCACGATGAGACCGAAGCTGGCCAAATGGCGATGCAGTGGCAACAGCGCTGCTTCCCTCTTGCTGCTGAACTGCTGGGAATCGAAGAAGAGGGAACCGACTACACCGACGCTGCTGGAGTGGTCTGGCAGGGATACCGCGAGGGGATCCAGCCAGACAGCGATGATGAGGATGAGTCTGAGATTGAATAGGATGATCAGGCATCGCTGAGTTCCTCGGGACTATTCATGTGCTGCCCTTGCGTCAGCCAACTTCTGCGTCATTCCCGCGCAGGCGGGAATCCAGTCTTTTCTGCATCAGATCATCACCAACGTTAAAGATTGGACGGGACTCGTCGTTCCGACATCGACTTCATCCCATCAATTACTGGAGTCCCGCCTGCGCGGGAATGACGCAGGTGAGGGCTCCATGTCACTTTGCCTTCTCGTCTAGTTCTTTCAACTTCAGCCGTACGCTCACGATGTAGGGCAGTTCGTTGAGCTGCCAGTGACCATAGGTGGTGGTGACGATCGTGTCGTCCGGCAGGATTTCGACCCCGGGATAGGCACAGTCGAAGCCCTTGTGATTCTTCATCAAACGGACCCGGTACTGGCCTTCTCGGTTCTGGACGATGTCCTCGTATCGCCCCACCCAGGCGACCCAGTCTCCCTTGGTTTTGCTCTCCAGAGTCGTGTCGCGGAAGGAAATGAACAACCGGCCGTCAGCGGTGTACTTGGCGACATGTCGATCACCCGTCAATGATCCGGGCAGTTCACGTGGCTCGGTCCAGGTCTGTCCTTCATCGCGAGAGAAGATGACATGCGAGTTCTTCCTGCGGGAGTTCTCGCGCAGCAGTACTGCCACCTCGTTTCCGTCGGGCGATCGAATCACACCGGGTTCGCAAAGATGGATGTCTTGCCGCGAGAGCAATGCCCGCGGAGCCGACCATGTCAGGCCGCCGTCGGTGGAATTGGTCTGATAGAGCGTGAAAGTGATCGGCCTGGTCGGATGGGCGGGCTGAGCGAAATAGCGGCCGTCGTCGTGAAACATCGCCATGTAGTGGCCGGGGGCATTCGCGAGCGGTTCGACAAACCCCATCACAACGATCCCGCCCCAATCGCCAACCTGTTTCAGTTCGGTCCAGGTCTGGCCGTCGTCATCGCTCGAAGCAAGTCGAGCTGGATACATGCCCGACCAGACGATCAGCCGTTTCTTTCCGCTGGCATCGACCACGCGATGGATCGTGGGGGTCTCCTTCGAAGTTGCCCAATTTTCAGGGGCAGGGATCCGATCAGACCACGTCAGTCCGCCATCGGTGCTGCGCTTGTAGGTGATTGCCCCTTTGCCGTGCCCTTTGGGATAGACGCAGAGGATCGTCTGGCCGTCTTCGAGGAGAACCGTTGTCGGATGTCCCAGGTACTGGCCGGGCTCGCGATCGACGATAACCTGTCGTTTCGTTTCGTCGGCCAGGTCGATGACGGGAATCGTATAGCCGCGCGAGACGGCGGGATGACGTTGCTGTTCCGCCAGCCAGCGAGAGGCATTTTCCAGGATCGTCAAAGGTTCGGGCTGCTTGAAAACATCGAATGTTTCGTGCCCGGGTCGGAAGTAGAAGACGCGTCCTTGTCCAATCTTCCAGACGGCTCCGCTACGAAAGTGTTCGCCTGCATCCCAGTTTTCTTCGAAGATCACTTCGTCCGGAACAGGAACGTGGAAGTGCTCGTCGTACATCTCCGTATGAGGGATATCGAACGTGGCAGGCACACCCCGAGCGATCGGATGATTGGGTTGCACGACCCGAACGTGACTCGGCTTGCCGTCGGGGCGATAGGCTGGAAAACAGCAGTTGGGGAGTTTCACTTTGAGTAGCAGCGATCCGTCCGGCTGAGTGATCACTTCCGACGAAGGCGACACGTCGGCATCTCGTTTGGGGACGCCATAGGCCGGCCGGATCGGTTCAACTTTCACCGTCTTGCGCTGTTCCGGAGTGAGCTTCGCCAGGGCATCCGCAATCGCGCGTTCGTTCATCGCCTCGATGAATGGAGTCGACCAGTGAGCGGAATGCAGCGCGATGAGTGACAGTTTTCCCTGCTTGATTCGCTCGACCAGCTTTTGACCGGTCTCCCATTTGATCTCGCGCTGACGAACATGGCCCCACCAGATCAGGATATCGCACTGGTCCAGGACGGCGTCCGACAGCCCCTGCTCTGCATCGTTCTGGTTGACGCTGGTGACAGCAAAGCCGGGTCGCGACTTGAGATAGTCGGCGATCGCGTTGCCGAGGAAGTTTTCGTAGACCGGCTTTTGCGCGGGTTGTTGTTCGTCCCAGACGACGACTCGCACAGGCACATCGGCGGCGAACACCGATGTCGCGGCGAAAGCCACTGACAGAACTGCGATCTGCAAAGAGGCGGCCAAACGCATGTCAAAAACCTTGATGCTGAACCGAGTGCAAAGTTGATTTTGCGTATGCTGGCAGGTCATTACGTTCGACACAACTCAGGAGGCTGAGAGGCAAGGGCTGAGGGCTAAGTGACGTAAAATCGTCTGACAGAACCAGGAATGAGAAGTCTGGCCACGGATCGACACTGATGAACACGGATTTGGAGATAGCGCATGACACAACCTCCGTCGGCTGGAATAAGGGGAAAGGATAAGTGGTGGGGGTGTGTCGGAGGCGGCGTTGGCGTGGATAGGTTTTCAACGCAAAGTCGCCAAGGCGCGAAGACGCAAAGCTGAACCAGGAATGAGAAGTCGGAGCCACGGATGAACACGGATGTTGTGGTCGTGCATGACACAACTCCCTGGTCGCTTGACGTTTCTTGTAGCCAAGGTCGCCAAGACTTCGGGCGGTTGTCGTTTGAGTTTGCTGGCACATGGACTTCTGCCCAATCTCTTGGCGAGATTGGCTACGGGAATCGAGGCAGCGCATGACATAACTCCCCCTGACGTTCACATTACGGTGGTGCATTTTTCGCCTCGTTACCTTACGAAATGGCAGAGTTTGTCAGTCCATGGCAGGGTTTTGAGGGTGTCTTGGATTTTTGGCCATCGAATGTCCTCGTTCGGTTTGTTGTTGCTGATATTGAGTCTGGGCGCATCGATCTCTCTCCAACAAAAAACGGCCACACGTGTTGGCCGGTGATTTGCCGTCAACAAGTGTGGCCGTTGGTTACGGTCCACGGAACATCGGGTTTATTTGCCTAGTGGGTTATGCCATTCCTTGGTGCGCGAAGCCAGAGGGACTTTGCGAGATTTGGACACTTTGTTGAGGAAAAGTCGGCAACCCTCGTGGCGTTCGCCTCACCAGACGCACAGATCAATTCCTACCGACTGACAGATTTTGACACCCCAGGACAATTTTTGACAATGGGGGACAAAACGGCCCTGTTTTCGGCGGTTTTCCTCAAAAAAGTGGATGTTTTGTGACAGATCAATAAATCACGTCCTCTTCCTCAGGGGAGATTTACCACGAAGGACACGAAGAGCACTAAGAGGGAACTTGACGAGCTTTCCAGTCGCGTGATCGGTTCTGCCATCAAGGTCCATCAAGCTCGGACTCCTCATCAACTTCAACTAGACGAGGCTCAAAGGGGGAACTCGTGCTGATAGCGCTTACGTGTCGCGTTGAAACAGGGGTTAGACTAAGTGGATTTCTGCTCGCGGGACGCCACAGTGATGTGGGATGCGCTCTAAGCGTTTCGTTCTCTGATTCCTTCGTGTCCTTCGCGGTGAGACACGCTGACTTCTTACGGCAGTGACAGCAATGACATTCACGGTTGGAAGGCCTAGTCCGTTTGCGTACAGGGCCTCGGAAATTGGGCACGAAAGCCTCGATGGAGAGGGCAGATTGATTTGATGAGGAACGCACGACGGACGAAGAGTTACCGGACTGATCAAGCGGCGCGCCAGGCAGCGCATCCGTGTTCGGCGGAAGTTGCCGCAGTTTGATCGGCTTGATTCCCAGTGAATGTCCGTCGAGTTTCAACAGCGCAGTCGTTCGGTCCGGGTCTTGTCGTTGATCCGAACCAAGCTCAGCGCCGGAATGGATTCCCAACATGCGGTGGCAATGGACGTCGTTGGTGGTCGCCGTGGTGTTGTCACAAACCACGTTACAAAGCTTGTTCGCTCAGGAAGAAACCCCCGAAGCTCCCCAAGCTGGATCGTACTTTCGCGAGCGTTTCGCCGGCGTGTTTGATCCGGAGGGCCGGACTTACTATTCGTTGCAGACGATGCAGGGGCAGCAGTTCGGCAATCAGCAGCCTTATTCCGGCATCGGTGTCAGTCATTACCTCGGTTCGATTGACTCGGCGGTGACGTTGTTCAATGGTCAGGGGCTGGTCAACAACAACGGCAATGCGGCGGGGACCTTCGGAGCGCAGCAGCGCTGGCTGGTCGAACTGCCGGGCGTGAAGACTTCGATCGTCGGCGCGGGGGCGTACCTGGATTTCAGTCAGAGTTCGGCCGGTAACTTGTTTCAGCAGGTGAACATCAACCTGGAACTGTATACCGAATCCGCTTGGGTCGGTCGGGTGAATGGGTACCTGCCCTTCGGGCAGAATCAGAAAAACTCGGGAGCGGTGTTTAATCAAGGCTCGACGAACGGCGGACAACTGACGTTGATCGGCAATACGTTGTATTCGGGAGGACTCAGCCGGCAGCAGGTCGATGTGGCCCTGATGGGGAGTGACTTCGAACTGGGGCGCAAGTTCTTTGACTACCGGATGGAAGTGTATGGCGGGTACTACAACTGGGATGGCCCGATCGCTGGATTTGTCAATGGGGTTAAAGGGGGCGTGCGCGGGTACATCACCGACGGCCTGTGGGGCAACATCAACGTCTCGCACGATCAATTCTTCGGCACGAATGTGTATGGGGGGATCACGTACACGTTTGGCAGCAGTGGCGGTCGTCGTCCGTTGTCATTCCTGAACCTGATGACTCAACCTGTCCAGCGGGCGCAGCAAGTGGCGACTGGCAATTTCGCTCGCGAGATCAGCACGCTGCAGGCCGCTCACGACGCCGCGTCCGGAGACGTGCTGCACGTCTACTTCGTGGATCAGGGGGGAACCGGGACGGGAACTCAAGCCAATCCCTCGAATGTCGCCTCCGTGGTGGGTAATGCTGGCTTTGGCCATGGCAGTGCGATGGTGCTGCTGGGCGGGAATGGTGATATCACCGCCCCGATCGGCTTGACGCAGGATCGTCAGCAGGTCATCGGCGGCGGCGCGACCGGCACGACGAACATTGACTTCTCGCAGGCACTGGGGCTGACCCCGGGGACGTCGATTGTGCATCTGGCCGGACTGGGGAACCAGGCGGTGCTGGCACCGACCAGCGGCAATGCGATCACGTTGACGAACCAGAACATCATCCAGGGCTTCACGATCGATGGCAGCGGCGGGTTGACCAACGGCATTGCCGGCAACCCGGGCGCGACGGATACATTCATCCACGATTTGCTCATTCAGAACGTGGCGGGAACCGGGATCAATATCCAGCCATCGACGAACACGACGATCAGCAACACCACGTTCCTCAACAACGGAACGGACATCTTCCTGGATGCGGCCAATTCGACAATTACTGGGATCACCAGCACCGGAGCCCAAAACGGTTCGATCGAGATCGACGGAGCCACGGGGACGACACTGATCTCGAATGTGGCGATTACCGGGGCCGGCGGGTTTGGCGGCCTGAAGCTGGACAATACTCAGTCGAATGCGACCGTCAATCTGCAGAACATCACGATTGATGGCGGGCCGGTACCAGCCGCCTCCAGTGGAATTACCATTGTCAATTCGCAGGCCAATAGCATTTACAATCTGACAAGCGTCAGCATTCTGAATACGGGGAGCGACGGATTGTTGATTCAAAGCAGTGCGGGCACGGTCAACGGCCTGAATCTGCTGTCGATCACAAACGCGGGTGGCAGCGGCATCAATATTTCGAACTCCTCAGGGCTGACCGCGACGTTCCAGTCGGTCGCGATCGCCACGGTGGGGACGCTCTCCACCGACAATGGGATCACACTGTCGGATGCCGGATCAGTCAGCATCCTGGGAGGCACGATCGACGGCACGATGGGTGACGGGATTCATAGTGCGGATACGAATCTGACCGCGACCGGGATGACCATCGGCGGTGTCAGCACGATCACCGGCGACGGAGTCGAGATCGTGAACGGGGGGACCGCCCACACCGTCAACCTGAGCAACGATACGATCACGGGGACGGCCAGCGGGATCAGCACGCGGGACTCGGGCGTCTCCAAGGAATTGCTGCTGACACTGAATGGCAACACGCTGCAAGCGCTGGTCAGCAGCAATCTGGCTTTGAGTGTCACTGGCGGCGGTGCGAATTCCACGATCATTCAATCGATGTCCGGCGGGACCATCCTGGGCGGCGCCGGTGCGGGCGGCGCGGTCTTCAATCAAGTGACCTTTGACGCGTCGGGCCGAGCACTGAGCGGAACTCAGGTCAACGCGGGCAACTGGACGATCGGCACGACGACGGCCCGTGTGCAGGGTGACGGCCTGCACTTCGATGCCCCGACTGGCGATCTGAAGTTTGGTGCGCTCAACATCGCCAACAACGGCGGAACGGGCTTGTACATCAACACCAACCTGATCGGGACGACGTTCAACTTTGGCAATACGAGCGGCGCGGTCGACACGACCAATGGCGCGGCCATGTTTATCGATCCGCCACAACTTGGTGTGTTGACGCTGAACTCGACTTTCAGTTCGGTGACGTCGACGAACAGTACTACCAACGGCATTACACTGGATACCGTGGGGGGGACGCTCAACCTCGGTAACGTCAACATCACGGGGGCCACCGGTGAGGGGATCTCGATCGTAAATTCGTCGGCAGCGGTCACCGCGGGAACGATTACCGTCGATGGCGCGGCGACCGGACTGGCATTCGGGATTAACACCGGGGGCAGCTTCACGGCGACTGGCGCGACCAGTCTGACCAACATCACCGGGACCGGGATCAATCTGAACGGGGCGACAGGGACTTATAAGCTGGCGGATCTGACTGTCGGCTATAGTGGCGCGGGGACAGGCCTGGACTTCCGTAACTCGAATGTCCTGTTCAAGGCGAACAACACCACGATCACCGGCGACGGCACGACGGCCGGCAGCATCGGGATCGATCTGAGCGGCAGTCTGAATCCGAACGGAGCCAACTCGGTAACGCCGAATATCAAGCTGGCAGACGCCGCGAATCAAACGGCGAAGATCAGCGGGGTTGAGACCGGGATCCTGCTGGGGAACGCGACGGATGGGTCGGCAGGAGCGAACTTTGTCTATGGAAATCAGACGCCACTCAATAGTGGTAGTTCGATCAGCGTCAACACGGGTGGCCTGACCTTGGATACCACGTATCTGAACAGCATCAATTCGTTGACTCAGGGACAGTACGACTTCAAGGGAGTTGCGTTTACAGGCCAAGCCTCATTCGAGGGGACCGCCGTCTTTGTGGGTTCCACGTCGGCTGGCGCCGACGATGGATCGAGCGTTGCGGACCGGATCAGTCTCAGTCAATTGCTGGCACTCCCGAACCTGGACAACAAGACGATCATCCTGGTCAACGACAACGGCGGTGCGGGTTTGGATCTGGGCACGAACACGCTGACGCTGGGAAACAACACTGTTCTGGAGAGCTTTGGCAACGCGAACACGGCGACCGTGGGTAGCGGACTGCCCGTGAATGTGATCACAGATACCATCACCACGACGTATACGGACGTCAACGGTGCGGCCACGCTGAATTCGACGAGTTTAGTTGGGGCTGCCGTTGCGCTCGGCAACGGCGACACCATTCAGTATCTGAATATCACCGGCGGCTTCAACACGATTTCAGGCGACGGCATCAGTGGCGTCAACATCAACCACACGACGATCAGCGACGCGCTACTGAATGATGTCAAACTGTCCAACATCACCGGTCCCATCACACTCGATTCGAATATTCTGAGCGGGAGTCAGCAGGCCTACTACCTGTCGAACTGCACAGGCAACAATTCAATCACTGGCGGAACGATTGGCGGCTATTCGTTCTATGGTGTCGTGGCGGAGGCCAGCGATCTGACCGTGTCCGGAGTCACATTCGCACCCGGCGCTTCGGGGACTAACCCCGGCGTGTACATCGTTCACGATAGCAATGGATCAAACACAGTCAACCTGACGGACCTGACGTTCAGCGGCACTCAAGGGGTGTCTTCGAACGACATCGATATCTTCGCTCTAGGCAACAGTCCCGGGACGCTGACGGTGAATATCTCGGGGATTTCGCAGGGACATTTGGTTGCTGACTACTCGAATAATTCGAATCCCAACGCCCTCATCCTGAACATCACCGGGACCAATACGTGGCAGGCGAATGGGGCCGGCTACGCCGTCGACATCCGGGGGAAGAACCTGAGCTCTACCAGCAACTCGGTGCTGATCGAATCGCTCGGCAACGGTACCGTCACCGGGAACGGGGCAGGCGGCGGCGTCAGGTTCAGCGGCGTGACGTTCGATGCCTCGGCGGGAACTGTCGTCGGCGGAACGCAAGTCGTCGCTGGTGACTGGACGATCGGCACGACGACGGCCCGCGTGCAAGGTGACGGCCTGCACTTCGATGCGCCCGTCGGCAGCTTGAACTTCGGTGCCCTGAACATCGCTAACAACGGCGGCACGGGCCTCTACGTTGACACCAACACTGCTGGCACGACATTCAGTCTGTCCAATACCAGCGGCGCGGTGGATACCACCAGTGGGGCGGCCATGTTCCTTGATCCGCTGGCGATCGACCTGACCTTCGACTCGGTCAAATCTGACGGTAGCAGTACAAATGGTCTGGATCTGGTCGGAGTGACTGGCGCACTGACCATCAATGGTGGGTCGATTGGGAATGGAACGCTCGGTTACTCGGCGGTGAACGTCGACAATTCGGCATTGACGGGAACGAGTGGCCTGACGCTCGACTTCAATAACATGACTATCAATGGCCCGATGGGCTCACCGGGGATCTTCTTGAACGGCCAATCGTCGACGATTCCGATTCTGCTGAATCTGACCAACACCGCTGTCACAGGGGGCAACGGTGACGATGACGGCTTGCAAGCCTATGGAGGCGGTGCCGGAATTCAGGCCACCAAGGCCACGATGACACTCGACTTGAACTCGACGGTCACTGGCGGAAACGGTGGGGTGCGCTCAGGCGGTGGGGCGGGGATCGGAGGCTCGGGAGGGTCGCACCACGTGGCTAATCTGAACAGTATTGATTTTGGTTCAGGAGTGTCGATTACCAATAACGGGATCGTGACCGGCGGAAACGGTACCGGCATAGGGGGAAGCGGTGCGGGGATCGGCGGTGGTGGTAGCGCCCCGTTTAGTCCAGGAGGAAGCGGCATTGGGGCCGTCGTGACCGGCGGCGGATCTGCTTTCGGCGGTGCCGCCATTAACGATGGAGGTTCCGGTGCCGGAGTGGGAGGTGGCGGCGGCGGTGCCGGTGGTGTTGGAGGGAGTGGCGACGGAGTTTCAAATTCCGGATCTGCCACGGGCGGGACCACAACTCTAACTCCCGCTGGTGCCGGTTCCGGTGCGGGTGCCGGTGTCGGAGGTGGCGGAGGTGGTAATAGTGGGCGCGGGGGGAGCGGAAATAATGCCTCGAATTCCGGTACGGCCACCGGTGGTAGTTCGGACTCGGGCGGTGGGGGGGCCGGGGTTGGTGGTGGCGGCGGCGGAACTGGTGGTGGCGGCCAGGCTGGAGGGAGTGGCAGCGGAGGCACCACTACGGGAACCGCCACCGGTGGCGCTTCTACCGGCGGCGGCACAGGCGGCGCTGGGGTGGGCAACGGCGGGAATGGACATTGACCGTTGAAGTGAAACAAGGGCCCGGACGAAAACGCCGACAGGTTGCCCAAAGGCCTGATCAGGCCAGGCCGTGGTGAGCGGTCCTGAAGTGACGTCGAGCGTTCGGCCGGAGAAGCCATAGAGATAAGAAAGGGGATCAGCCCGGGCTGATCCTCTTTTCTTTTCCAAGCGGTTCAACTTGGTGGCAGAAGCGCTGTGAGAGAAATTCGGGGTTTCGCGGCAGGACTCACGAAGCTGAAATCAATGCAGCACGACCTTGTCGAGGACTCCAAGATCGTGGCACCCTCGCCTGAAATGTCGTATCGGTAGCTCAATGCCAAGGCGGTGTCGAAGAGATTCAAGTCACACGCGCCCGGCGGTGCGATGCCGCGTATTTCCCGGCGGTCACGAGGCCAGGAACTCCGAACGAGGCGGTTAACTTGACCCGCAGTCGGTGGTCGTTCAAAGTATTGGCGTGCTGATTGCAAGCCCGTCGTTCATCGCGGGAAAATGACCTTGGTCGTTCGGCGACGGAGGTGAGCCGGTGCATCAAACGCTTGACCTGATCGCGGTGTTGGTGACGTTGTTCCTCACCGGCAGTGAATTGGCGGTTGGAGTTTTCGTCCATCCCGCACTCTCAAAACTCCAGGATTCCGCGCACTCTGAGGCGGCAAAAGCGCTGGCCCGATTGCTGGGGAAGGTCATGCCGTTTTGGTACGCGGCGGCATTGCTTGTGGTCGTCGTTTCGTTGCTCGCTCGCGCGGTCGGCACTTGGTCTTGGTGGGCGTGCTTATCGTCCGCCGTTTTACTTGCCCTGACTGTACCGTTCTCGCTCATCTGCCTCGTCCCGATTAACAACCGCGTGGCCGGTTGGGATTTGAATGCGCTTCCCGGCGATTGGAAAAATGACCGCAGAAGGTGGGACCAATACCACGCCATCCGAATCGTGATTCTCGTGCTGGCATCTGCTGCGATTGCGTGGGCGGCACTTTTCTTGAAGTTGGGCGTCGCCTAGCGGTACGTTACCAACATCACCAAACGAGGCGGTCAGCTTGACCCGCAGTCGCTGGCGGTTCAGAGTGTGGGTGTGTTGATCGGAAGGCCTGTCGTTCCACGCGAGTAGGTTATCTTTGGCATTCGGCATGTGAAAGACGCGAGGGTGTGTGGAGTGCTTCGGGGGTTCCGCCGATGCTCTTGGCACGCGCGAGGGGCGAAAGGTGCGGGGGAATGGCACAGACGATTTCACGAGTGCTTCGAGCGGCGATTGGTTTGCTGTTGGCGATGGTGCCGTTCTCCGCCTCGGCCCAGGTTGGTCGGATCTTCGTCTCTGCAGAGGCGTATGCCGGGGTGTCCCGCATCGTCTCTGTTGGAAAGATCGTTGAGCTTCAGCGGGTTGATTACGAGAAGCCGTTGACGTTCACTCAAAAACTCGGCAAGCCGCACCGGCTCGTCTTTGAAATCGACGAGACCATTCGGGGCGACGAAGTCAGACGCCTGGAACTCGTGCTTTCTCTACAGAGCACGCTCTACCTGGACTATCTGCGCGATCACTCCCTGCAGATCATGCTCGTGGGAGGACCAACTCGGCTCGATAGTTTTCCGAGTGCGGAAGTCGGTGTCGAAGAACGGGGGAAGCCGGTGGTCGACGAGTGGTACCAGTTCCGCCTTCTTGATTCCGTCGAGGTGCCCAAATCGGGGGCGGAAATGGTGATCGCCACTCAGATCAACACCAGGTACGATTCGGGTCGGATGTTCACTGACGAGTTGGAGGTCGTCGTCGGCAGCAAAGAGATCCTCAAGCGGGTGCGCGGCTTTGCCATGAATCACCCGAAAACGCTTTCGGCGGTCACGCTGCGCGTTCCGAACGAGTTGGGCGCGCTGTGCGGTGACCCCAACGCGTTCTGTGGAATCACGCTACCGATCTGCCCCGAAACAAAAGCGACCCTCGTCGCACTCAAGGCTGATCCAGGCTTGATCCTGCGCCGGATTGAATCTCGCGATGAAAGCGAGAATCGGTCACTGCTGGTGGCCGAGGTCAACAAGGCGCTGGCAGTGTTTGCGGAGGAGGATGGTCAGTGATGGTGTTGCGGCCTAGAAGGCGGGGCCTGATTCAATCGCCCTCTGCGCGATCGAGTTTCGATCAGAGCCGAACGGGACGGTCAACTTGACCCGCAGTTGCTGGCGGTTCAAAGTATTGGTGTGGTGATTGGCTGCCCGCTGTTGATCGCGGGTAAGTTACCTTGACCGTTCGGCGACATTAGGAACGCGCAATGCGACCTCTTCGGTATTCCATCAACGTCACATTGGACGGATGCTGCGATCATCGGGGGATCGTCCCGGACGACGAGATGCACCGGCACGCGGTCGAGAATCTCGATCGGGCTGATGCTCTCCTCTTTGGTCGGGTGACTTACGAGATGATGGAGGCCGCGTTTCGGCATCCCGCACCAGCGGGAGCGAGGCCCGAGTGGATGGAACCTTTCGCTCGGACGATCAGCGCGAAACAAAAGTACGTCGTGTCGAGCAGCCTGGATCGGGTCGATTGGAACGCGAAACTCGTGCATGGGGAACTGGCGAAGGCCGTTCAGCAGCTCAAGCAGCAGCCTGGTGAGGGATTGTTCACGGGTGGTGTGAAGCTGCCGATGGCGCTGGCGGAACTGGGATTGATCGATGAATATGAGTTCGTGGTGCATCCCACGCTCGCGGGCCACGGGCCGACGTTGTTTGCGGGGCTACCGAAGCGTATCGACTTGAAACTGGTGAGCCGACTGGAATTCGGCTCGGGGGCGGTGGCGATGCGGTATGAGCCGCGAAGGTGATGCCGCCTGACAAGCGGTTCAACCTGAACGTTCGGTTGCGGAGGCGAGAGTGAGCTACGATCTTTGTTTCTGGAAGCAGGCCCCCAAGGCGCCGGCCGACCCACAGGACACCTACGAGCGACTCATTGAGGGCGAGCGTGTCGAAGGCGTGTCCGATCTTCCCGCAGACCGCATCTTGACCCGCATCGCTGAGATATTTACAGGAAGCTGGGAGCGGTTAGACGACTCGAATTGGGAGCGAGAAGACTGTTCTTTCCAAGTATGGTTCACGCCGCAATGCTTTGTCGTTTACGCTTACAGTGTGCCGGGCGACGATCTCAATCTACTCATCGACATTGGCGCGGAGTTTGGGTGCATGTTGTACGATCCGCAGGTAGGTGAGCGATTCGAGGGTTAGCATATGCGCCGAACGAGGCGGTCAACTTGACCTTCAGTCGCTGGCGGTTCAAAGTGCTGGTGTGTTGCTCGGAAGCCTGCCATTCATCGCAGGCAAGTTACCTTGAACGTTTGGCGGCAAACCCGGTGAAACTCGCAATTGAGAAGCTTTGTCTTTTGGCGGCGGCACTTGTGATTCTGGCATCATGCACTCAGAACACACCAGCGCGAACTCCTAACCAGTCGGATTTGGAAAGAGCCCGAATCCCAGTCAATGGGGACTTAGAGACAACTGACGTGGCGAAGATCTTCGCAGACCTGGAATCAGCTTATGCGTTCATACAGACGGAACTATCAAAACAATTAATAGAGCATCTGGGTCTTCCAGAATCTGTTCAGGACTTGAAAGAGAATTCGCAGGCCACGAGCATTTCAGTTGGAGACCAGTCGTTTTTCGTGGTATATGCCGATTTTAAGAAGTCTATCCGGGGGCATGGCGGAAACGGCCCCGTCCATGTCTTTCACAAACTGGCTCAAGAATATCACCTCGTCTACTCCAATGCCTTTGACGAGCTGGTGAACAACGTCACCATTCAGAAGGACGATCGCGGAGACCTGGTATTGCGCACACTCGCCCATATTGGACTCTCCGCTGGAGATCAGCAGCCTGTCGAGTACCGATGGGATGGCACAAGATTCGTCGATGACACTCACAATTGAATCTGTCAACCGGCCACTCCTGCCGCGATTTCGTCACGGTGGGGTGATCATGAGTGCCGAATGAGTCGGTCAACTTGACCCACACCCGCTGGCGGTTCACAGTACTGGTGTGTTGATCGGATGCCCGTCATCAATCGCGAGCAAGTTACTTTTTTCGTCGGGAGTGGCTCGATGACGATACCGAAGAAGAGCCGTCGCACGATTTCGGTAGACAATGTCAAGTACCATTGGACCCGCGGGCATACTCGACGAACTGAGAACGGGTGGGTTACGGTGCAACAGGCTGACGGACATGGTTCGCTACTTCGGATCGATCTCTACGGGATTCCCAAGCCGATTGATATTTCCGAAGGGATTCGGTTTGCAATTGCCAACGGATGGAATCCCTCCAAATCGGATCAGATGTTTTATTTGGGGTTTACAGACCAACCCGGTCACAAAAGATTTATAGTGAGATCTGCAGATTCGCCGGATTTCTGGCGTGAGTTCGTAAAATAGGGCGCGCAGGATACTGTATGTTCTCGAAGCCGAAACGGGGGGCAACTTAACCCGCAGTCGGTGGTGGTTCAGAGAGTTGGCATGTTGATCAGTTGGCCAGTGTTTAATCGCGGACAAGTTATCAAAAACGTTTGGCTTCCGGCCTTCGCAGGGGAATGAAGGGAAAGCGATGTCGAGTCGATTGCCCGAGTTGCTAAGTGCAGCACTGCGCCTGATGTGGGAGTGCGGTGGGCTCTCCGAGGACGAGGCCATTCGTGCGTTAGAGGTTCGCGTGCGCGGTTTTGGCCGGGAGCAGTATGCCGAAGCTCGACGGCTGGCCGCAGTGCTGAATGGGGCCGCCTTCGAGTTGGCTGACGCCTGGCACGCAGCCAAAGGTCGTGAGCCCGGCCCGACGACGGAGGAACTGGCGTGCCTTTGTCCGGGCTTCCTCCCCGGAGACTACTCCGAGGCGATCAGCAAGAACCTGCTGTGGGCTGCGAAGTGATAGGGGCGGCGTCGGCGTGTTGATCGGAATCACGACGCGTATCGTAGGCAAGCTAGGTTTGGCGCTCGGCGAGTGAATGTTGGAGGAATTGGAATGCCCAGCGGGATGATGCAGTGCAGGCGATGTCGCGGTGAGTTCGACGCGAATGACTTGCGGCCTCCTTCTACAATGTTGCGATTGCTCGCTGCTCCATATCTATTGATGCTGTCACGTCAGTCGAGCACCCTTCGCGGGGAGGCCACCGCGCTTTACTGCCGCCCGTGTCGGCGTCAATTGAATGTCTGTTTCTTCTTCATTGCTTTCCTGGTTGTTCTTTTCGGCACCATGCAGTTAGCCCCATATCTGGGATTGAACAGACCGTAGACATTCTAAGGGATGGTTGGGTGGCCCAGGTGGAATGCTTCGCTTGTCCCCAACGGGTGAGGCACGAACAAGGAGTAGGCCCTCAAAATTGCCTAGCCGGAATTGTGAAATGCGCGTGACACCCGACCAAATTCTGCTGCAGCGAGTTCGACGGCACGCCGAACTGACGGTGCGCGAGATCGTCACAGGCCGAGAGTTTATTAGCGCGTTGTTTGATTCATTCGCCAACATCGAGCGGGTCTATCCAGAGTTGGTACCCGATCTGTGGGCGGCAATCCCTGACAACATCCGGAACGAGTTTGTCGAGGCGATCTGTGGTGCCGCGAGGCCGGAGTTCGGTTACCAACCTTTCTACATCGGCGGGCTACCACTGTTCAATGACGCGGCGACACAAATGGACGCCGAACTCCATACTTCTCGCATCCAATCATGGGCTCGCGAAGTTTTGAGTTTCCTGGCAAGCTCGGGTGACCTGTACCGACGACAAATGCGGATTTCCAAGCGATCCGCTGAACTTCATGACATCATGCAGTCCCCTTACGGAATGGAAAAGTTGATGACGATCTGGCGAGAACACTATGGCATTCCAGACGGGCAACTGCCGCCAAGGGGAGTGACTCCGATGTGCGAAATTCTGCGCAAAGAATTTCCGGGTGGGTCGTTACGACAGTGAGCCGAATCGGTCGGTAAACTTGACCAGCAATCGGTGGTGATCAGTGATAATGTCTCGTTGGATCGTAGTGCTTTTTGCGAGCAGAGTGCCTAAATTAGATCGTTCGGCAGTTGGAATAACGTGATGTCTATTGCCGGGCGATTGCGAGCGGTTCCTTGGGATGTTTGGGCGGCAGCTGCTTCCGTCGTCGTCTACGCAATTTCGCTGGTCTTAACCGTCTTGTCTCTTCAAGACGGAATGTTTCTTTGTGTTTTGATCGCACTTCCAATGCTAGCGGGAAGCGCATTGGCACTGGCCTGTCGGCTTTTCTTGAGTGCCGCCAATCGTCATCGGAAGTTCGCGTTGTGCCTTGTCAGCGTGGGTGTGCTGTCATTCTGTTGTGGCTCGGTCCCCATGTGTATGCGTTGGCACTTGGAACGCAAAGTGGCAATGGCAGGCGGGGCTGACGTTCTTCGAAAATGGGCTGAAGGAATCATGGACGAATGCCAGCCGAATCAACCGGATCGACGACTGGCGGCTGATGAGGTTCCGATTGGCGTGAGATCGCATTTAGCTGGCTCGGTAACGGCGAACACGGGCGCGTTCGCGATCCATCTAGGCGGCGGATTCTTTCACTATTGGGTCAACTTCCGTCGTTATCCTGGTCAGAGGCCTGAGATTAGTTATGACTTCGACTAATGTTGCGGTTGCTTCGAAGTGGCTTTGCTCTCCACAAAGAAGTGGGTTTGTCGAAGACTCCAAAGCCATAGCTCCCCAGAACAATTGAGCGCATGATGATTGGAAGGCCACTTCAATTGCGGATTCGTTAACTCGACCGAAAGGAGGTTGATTGCAAAGTGTTTCGCTGGATTACTAAATTGTTTCGTCGTCCCTCTAAGGAATCCAAAACAACGCCCGTCAGCGACTCAGATGATGACGTGATCTACGCGCTTCCCTACGAGGCGGGAGCACGTTTTCGTGTCTTACAGGGCTATGGTGGCAGCTACTCGCACACTGACGAGTCGCATTTCTCCATCGATTTCCAAATGCCTGAAGGGACGCCAATCTGCGCGTCGCGTAGCGGTGTCGTTTATCATGTTATCGATCACTTCACTGATGGTGGGATCCACCGATCCTTCCTACCGAAGGCGAATGCGGTCTACATTCTTCATCCTGACGACAGCATTGCGGCCTACGTGCATCTCATGGCCGGTGGGAGCAGTGTTGTTGCCGGTGAGGCGGTATCCACCGGTCAAATTATCGGCTATTCGGGCAACACAGGGTGGTCGAGTACGCCTCATCTGCACTTTCACGTCTCGGACGCAATTCTTCACAAACGATCCCCCACACTGTTCGACACGGTGGAGCGAGGAATAACGATGATCAACGTCGATCATTGGTACACGAAACCCAGTTCACAATGCCGACTTCCCGAACGAAAATCGCGGTCCCGTGTCGTTCGTGAAACTAACATTGAACGAGACGCGTTCGCGTTCTCTCCTGAATTGTTGCAGATTGCTAACGACGTAGCGGGCGATCTTGCGGAGGCGGGCTACGAAGCGATGTCCGACTACTCCTCAATTGACGCGATGCACGACGTGCATGGGCTTGAAGTTTGTGGAATCCAAGGTGCAAGTGATGCCCTGGAAATCACGCGAATTCTGCTGCGCCATTTTCCCGGCTGGAACGCAGGCTGGATCCACGCTCCTACCAGTTCATCGTCAGGGGATTGGGTTGCACACATCCAACGCGACCATGATGACGTGATGGAGTTTTGGGATACTGACTGATAAAACGTCAAATCAATACCGATCCGACGCCAACCCACCAGCACACATGGTGGAGCGACGGTTGCCAGGGGAAATGAAACGGAAAACAACGCTCGTCGAAGCGATCGTCTATAAGCCACAAGAAGGAGTCAGAACACGTTGGATTTTCTCATCTATTATTTCGCTCCGTGGGACTTTGAGCACCACGTTTCTCAACTCTTCTGTGTGGTTCTGCTGACCGTCATCCTTGTTGACGCGAAATTCGTTGGGATGCTTTCCGAAGCGATCCGGCTGGTGGTTGCGCCGTTCATTGTTGGTGTGCTGTTGATCGAGATTGTTCAGTGGTCGCCGAATCCCAGTTCACTACTGCTGTGGCTTTGTGCGACGAGTGCGTATTACGTCTCGATCCGATTCCACCGAATTTCGAGCAATGCTGCGAGAGGCCCCTGGAGGTTGGCACTTTCGTTTGTTGGGATGTGGACCATCTATGCGAGCTTCACCGGATTCGTGCAGTGGCTGATTGCGTTCTCTCATCAGAACTACTCGACGGGAGAAAAACGCGGCGTTGAGTTGGGTGTCGAGCGATTTGCAGAGTGGCTTGCTGTCGTTTTGATGGCGTGCTTCATGGGGGCTTTCTTTGAAAGGAATCGTCGCTTTATTCCCCGGGGAGTGGTTGTTGCCGCAATCGGTATCGCATTGCTTGTCGCTGGTTATTACTTCAATGGGACTGGTTTGTGGCAATTCTTTTGGAATCTGATGAGGTCAAGCTGATTGCAGGTCGTGGCTTTGAATACGGGGCTCACGCCCGAAGACGAGGCCAGGGGACTGACATATCCCCCGCTCAAAAAACAACAGGGGTCGGTAGTAGGCTGATCGCCTTACCAATGCCATGTTGCCAGGATATCGCTGAGGCTGCTGTCGTGGTGTGCTTCCCTTGTGTCGGCTGGCCGAGCGGGATATTTGAGTTGTCAGGCCAGCGTTGGGAATTCTTACCGCTTGCTTGTTCCATGACGCACACTAAGGAAATTTAATGAAGCCAACGGGGAATGCAACGGAAAGTGTCCGGGTTCCGCGACCGCCACATCTCAAAAGTTTGCCGGAAGTCGTCGTCTATGAGAATCACGATTATGGCGGACACCACAGTCGCACGAATCTGAACATGCAGATCATTGGCAAGGATCTGAACGACAAGATCTCTTCGATCATTGTGGTTCAAGGGAAATGGCGGTTTTATCGGGATCGAAATTTTCTGGGAGATTATTGGGATCTCGACGTGGGCTATTACCCGAGCCTGGGATCGGCGACCGATGTGATTTCGTCTTTTCAGTGCATTGAATATCCCGCCTGATCACATGCGAAGAAGAGGCTGTCACAGTGGCGAAGATCATGGTGCTGTATCATTCCAATAGCGGTAATACTCGTCGCATGGCCGAGTTGGTGGCTGAAGGGGCTGCTCAACTGGAGAGGACCGAAGTGCGGTTGAAAGACATTTCGGTCGCCGACCACACGGATCTGGATTGGTGCGACGGCATCGCGTTGGGATCGCCGACCAACTATGGGAGCGTCAGTTGGCAGATGAAGCAATGGTGGGATCAACAGCCGATTGAGAACTGGGGCCGGCGCGATGGGAAAATTGGCTGCGTCTTCAGTTCGGCCGGATCATGGGGCGGTGGGCAGGAGTGGACTTGCATGACGCTGATGTCCATCTTGATCAACTATGGATTCCTGGTGTTTGGCATGACCGATTACACGGGGCCGAGATTCTCGGCACATTATGGAGCGATTGCGGCGGGGCCTCCTGTGGAGGAGCGAGAGTTGGCTGCGTGTCGGCGGCTGGGACTGCGGCTCTCGGAGTGGGCGGCGACGATGATTGAGGGGCGGAAAGAGGCGCATCCGTTGAAGCAGACATATGACAGGTTTGGTTATCTCGAGAGCGAGTGACTTGTCTTGGTGGTAGCCGATGGCCGGCCCTACAGGCCTCAAGAAATTTATTGTGGGGGGAGAATCCAGGGCCGAAGGGCCCTGGCTGGGTAAAGTTCCGACCCTTCGGGCCTGAAAACCGGTGAGGCGCTGCGGTTCGCGTTGAGGTTGCGATTGGAGGGGTTGAGCGTTTGATGGGCCAGGGGGCTTACGCCGGCGTCAGCCCCCCCGCTCAGGAGGAGTGACCGATTGCGACTTACTTCGCCAGCTTCTTGTACTTGATCCGATGCGGCGTGTCGGCGTCGGCACCCATGCGTTGTTTGCGGACCAGTTCGTAGCTCTCGAAGTTGCCTTCGTGCCAGTAGGCTTCGCTGTCCCCTTCGAATGCCAGGATGTGCGTGGCGACTCGGTCCAGGAACCAGCGATCGTGGCTGATCACCACAGCGCAACCGCTGAAGCTGAGCAGGCCGTCTTCGAGGGATCGCAGCGTGTCGATGTCTAAGTCGTTGGTGGGTTCGTCGAGTAGCAGCAGGTTGCCACCGACGGTCAGCGTCTTGGCGAGCAGCAGACGGTTGCGTTCACCACCCGAGAGGAACTTGACCGGTTTCTGCTGGTCACTGCCCTTGAAGTTGAACTTGCCGCAGTACGCTCGGGCGTTGATTCGCATGTTGCCGTAGAGCAGGTTGTCGTTGCCGCCAGAGATGTTGTCGTAGACAGACTTCTCACCGTCGAGCGATTCGCGGTTCTGTTCGACGTAGGCGACCTTGACGGTATCGCCGACAGTGACTTTGCCACCGTCCGGTTGTTCGATTCCCATGATCAGTTTGAACATCGTTGTCTTACCGGCACCGTTCGGGCCGATCACGCCGACGATTCCTGCGGGTGGCAGTCGGAACGTCAGGTCTTCGAACAGCAGTTTGTCGCCGAAGGCCTTGGCGACCTTGTCGAACACGACCACGGTGTCCCCCAGGCGTGGTCCAGGCGGAATTCGCAGTTCGATCGTTTCTTCTCGTGAGTCCTGCTCTTCAGCGACCAGCTTGTCGTAGGCTTGTAGACGGGCCTTACTCTTGGCTTGTCGTGCTTTTGGTGAACTGCGCACCCATTCGAGTTCGCGTTCCAGTGTTTTCTCACGCAAGGAGGCGGCTTTGTCCTCTTTGCGCATTCGTTCCTGCTTTTGTTGCAGCCAGGTCGAGTAGTTTCCTTCCCAAGGGATGCCGCGACCTTGATCGAGTTCCAGGATCCACTGGCAGCTGTTGTCGAGGAAGTAGCGATCGTGTGTGACAGCGACGACGGTCCCCTTGTAGTCGTGCAGGTGCCGTTCGAGCCAGGCAACCGACTCGGCATCCAGATGGTTGGTAGGTTCATCGAGCAGCAGCATATCGGGCTGTTGCATCAGCGCTTTACAGAGGGCGATACGGCGCTTTTCACCACCCGACAGTGGGCCAGTGACCGTATCGAGGGGGGGCAGTCGCATGGCGTCGGCAGCGATTTCGAGTTCGCGGTCGAGTTCCCACAGGTTCTGGTGATCGATTTGTTCCTGCACCCGCCCCTGCTCTTCAATCAGCTTTTCCATGTCTTCCGGAGACATTTCCTCGGCGAACTTGTTGTTGATCTCTTCATAGCGAGCGAGGAGAGCTCGTTTGCCAGAGACGGCTTCGTTGAGTTCGTCCATCACTGTGTGGGTCGGCTCAAGCTGCGGTTCCTGAGGGACGTACAGGCAAGAGAATCCGGGGGTGATGCGAGCAGTCCCCATGAAGTCTTTGTCTTGGCCGGCCATGATCTTGAGCAGGGTCGATTTACCGGCACCGTTGGGGCCGAGGACCCCGATCTTGGCGCCTGGATAAAACGACAGCCAGACCCCTTTCAGGATCTCTTTCTTATCGTGGAACTTACGGAGATCCTCCATCGTGAAGATGTACTGTTCGCTCATAGACGCTGCCTGGCTCCTGCCCACCTGACGGAATCGTCCCTGGATGGGACGGGAATGTACGTGTGGCGACATTGTAAGCGGCGGCGAGCAAAACAAAAGACACTGCGAAAACTGAGTATCGGTGGCTGTTGAAGTGTTGGCTGTCGTCGGGGAGACTCGTATCTCGCAAAGCCCCAATCTCTTGGCGAGATTGGCTACTGGAAGACGGATGTTGACTCGGTGACAGGTTTTCGGGACAACTCTAGTGATGCAATTGCCCTCGACTGAGATGCGGCACAAGGAGCGTGCCGTCCACTTTGGTCGTCGGCGAGGAGTTTTCCGAGATTGGACAAGGGATCTGTCATGAGTCGACTGCTGTTTTGTGTGTGGGCTGGCCTGTTGGTTCCTGCCTTGGCCTGTGCCGCCGATGACATTCTGGAGCATCCGTTGTTCGCCAAGCCCGATGCCGTCGTGGCGATCGATGCGAAAACGAATGCGACTGCTGCTGAGATTATCCCTCCCTGCTTCGGTCGACAGGTGAAAGGGACGAAGATTGAGGTCAACACCACTCATGGCTGGGGCTGGGTCGAGCGCAAGCAGATGATGACCCAGAAAGAGGCGGAAAAATACTGCGAAGAGCATAAGAAAGAGGCGTACGCACTGAACACTCGATCAATCATCAATTTGATCGAGGGGAAGAAGGATAAGGCACTGGCTGACCTGAATGCGGCGCTCAAGATCGATCCGAAGTTTGCCCCCGCGATGTATAGTCGTGGCAACGTTTATGCGGAAATGGGTGAATTTGCCAAAGCTGATGAGGATTTCGCAGGGGCCATCAAGCTGGCACCGAACGATTTACTCGCCGCCAACGACCTGGCCTGGTTCCGGGCGACCTGCCCCGAAGCGAAGTACCGCGACGGCAAAGAGGCGGTGGCGCAGTCGACTCGCGTCTGCGAGGCGACGAAGTTCGACAACGAGGAATTTCTGGACACCCTGGCTGCGGCTCATGCCGAAGCGGGCGATTTCAAAACTGCGCTCAAATGGGCAACCAAAGCGGCAGAACTTGATCCCCAAAACCCCGATTTTACTGAGCATGTCAAATTGCTGAAGGCCAAGAAGCCGATCCGCGATGACGGAAAATAACGGTCTCCGCTGAGTGGAATTCTTTCGTCAACGACAGCTGCGAAAATGCTGCTTCGGTGACCCGTGTGTTGATCTTGATTGATTGCTCAGGAACTTGAGGGCCTGATCGCCGGTCACTTCTCTCGCCGTTTCGCGCCTGATACGATCCACACTGAGTGTGGATCGTGGTCATTCGAGCGGAGAGACAGGATTATGGCGGCGACGAATCCGTTTGGGACGGAAAGCGTACTGAAGACGAGCGCGGGTGAGTTCAAGTATTTCTCGCTGCCCAAGCTGGCGGAAAAAGGCTTTTCGGGGATCGACACGCTGCCGTTTTCGATGCGTGTCCTGCTGGAAGCCTGCCTGCGAAACGTCGATGGATTCGTGGTTAACGAAGAGCATGTGTCTCAGGTGGCCAACTGGGATGCGACGAAGCCGCCACAGGTTGAAGTGCCGTTCATGGTCGGCCGCGTGGTCCTACAGGACTTTACCGGCGTTCCCGCTGTTGTCGACATGGCCGCACTGCGCGACGCCATGATTCGCATGGGTGGGGATCCGAAGAAGATCAATCCGTTGGTCCAGTGCGATCTGGTCATCGATCACTCGGTCCAGGTTGATTACTTCGGCACCGAAGGCTCTTTGCAGCAAAACGTCGATCTGGAATTCGAACGCAATCTCGAACGTTACCAGTTGCTGCGGTGGGCTCAACAGGGGTTGAGCAACTTCCGCGTTGTTCCGCCAGCGACCGGCATCGTGCATCAGGTCAATTTGGAGTACCTCGCCAAGGCCGTGCTGACGAAGGATGGCGTTGTCTATCCGGATAGCCTGGTCGGAACAGACAGTCATACGACGATGATCAATGGTCTGGGCGTCGTCGGCTGGGGTGTCGGCGGGATCGAAGCCGAAGCGGTGATGCTCGGCCAGCCCATCTACATGCTGATGCCAGAAGTGGTTGGCTTCAAACTGAGCGGCAAGCTGCCGGAAGGTTCGACCGCGACCGATCTGGTGCTGACGGTCACTCAGATGCTGCGTAAGCATGGCGTCGTGAATAAGTTCGTCGAGTTCTTCGGACCGGGCCTTGATTCGATGTCATTGCCGGACCGAGCGACGCTCGCGAATATGGCACCGGAATATGGGGCCACGATGGGCTTCTTCCCGGTCGACGACGAAACGCTGCGATTCATGCTTCGCACGGGACGTACGGCTGCAGAAGTTGAGCTGGTTGAGAAGTACTACAAGGCTCAGGGAATGTTCCGCACGGCGAGTTCGCCCGAGCCACGTTTCAGCAGCAAGCTGGAACTGGATATGTCGACGGTTGTCGCCTCGATGGCCGGACCGAAGCGGCCGCAGGATCGCGTCTTGTTGTCCGATATGAAGACGGCTTGGGTGAAAGAGCGAAGCACAACGTTCGGTCATGCCGAACCTGCCGCCCCAGTCGCTGTGAATGGAATGGACGCGAGTATCGGCGATGGGGCTGTTGTGATTGCGGCGATCACCAGTTGCACCAACACCAGCAATCCGTCTGTGATGATCGGCGCGGGCTTGCTGGCTCGCAACGCCGTGGCGAAGGGCTTGACGAGTCAGCCGTGGGTGAAGACCAGTCTGGCTCCCGGTAGTCGCGTCGTCACAGAATATCTGGCGAAGTCGGGGCTCGATAAGCCGCTGAATGAACTCGGTTTCAATACCGTGGGATATGGTTGCACGACTTGCATCGGTAACAGCGGTCCATTGCCCGATGCGGTCTCGCACGCTGTTTCCGAAGGGGATCTGGTCGTTTCAGCCGTGTTGTCCGGCAATCGAAACTTCGAAGGCCGCATTAACGCTCAAGTGAAGGCTAACTACTTGGCCAGCCCACCGCTGGTGGTGGCGTACGCGTTGGCCGGGACGACGGATATCGATCTGATCACGCAGCCGCTTGGCAAGGACAAGGCTGGCAAGGATGTCTATCTGAAGGAAATCTGGCCGTCGTCAAAAGAGATTGAAGAGACGATTGCCAAGTCGATCACTCCCGAGATGTTCGCGACCGAATACGGTCACGCGGCTTTGGGTCCGATCGAATGGCAAAGGATCACGGGCAGCAGCGGCCCGCTGTATAAGTGGGACGAGAAGAGCACCTACGTGCAGGAGCCACCGTTCTTCATCGACATGCCCCCTGCACCGAAGCCAATCGAAGCCATTCACAATGCACTGTGCTTGCTGTCCGTTGGCGATTCGGTCACGACTGATCACATCAGCCCGGCGGGTTCGATCAAGGCGAGTTCTCCTGCCGGTTTGTTCCTGCAAGAGAGCGGCGTGAAGCCAATCGACTTCAACAGCTATGGAGCTCGTCGCGGTAATGACCGCGTGATGACTCGCGGGACGTTCGCAAACATCCGCCTGCGCAACTTGCTGTGCCCGGGTACCGAAGGCGGCGTCAGCAAGTACTTTCCGACCGGCGAGCAGATGTCTGTCTACGACGCGGCCATGAAGTACAAGGCGGATGGCACGCCGCTGGTGGTGCTGGCTGGTGCCGAATACGGCACGGGGTCGTCACGCGACTGGGCCGCCAAGGGGACCTATCTGCTGGGGATCCGAGCGGTCATTGCCGTCAGCTTCGAACGGATCCATCGTTCGAATCTGGTGGGTATGGGCGTGCTGCCACTGCAATATCGACAAGGCGAGGATCGCGACTTCCTGGGCTTGGATGGAACAGAGTCGTTCGACATCCAGCTCAACGATAATCTGAAGCCGCTGCAAGCGGTGGAAGTGATGGCCACCAAGCCCGATGGAACGGCGATTCACTTCGTTGCCACGTGCCGAATCGATACCCCGGTGGAAGTCGAGTACTACCGCAACGGCGGGATTCTGCACAAGGTGCTGAGGGATTTGATTAAGGGCTGATGGGGCTCGTTCGTCGCACTGAGAAGGCCGTAATTTTTTCAACGACTGACGGATGCCACCGCCCTGCTCCCGAAAAATGGACGCGTAGGATTGCGCTAGATCGACGATTGGAATGATACTAGGATAAGGGAGTGGCAGTATGCGGTTAGCCACGGATATAGAGCTAGATTGCTGGTTTTTTTCTGGTCATCAGTTTACCGTGCGGGCAATTCCGTACTTTGGTGGATACGCTGATGACACTTCCAGTTTCTCCGTTTGTAATCGGCCTGACCGGCCCTGTTGGTAGCGGCGTCACGACCCTTTCTCTCGCAATGGAGGAAAACGGATTTGTTAGAGCCAGCCTATCAGCTCCAATTAAGGAAGAATTCAAGAGACGGAAGACAGCGGCTGGTGGGGTAATGGAGCTTGAATTCGATGAAATTCACATTCAAGACTACAGGAAGCAGCTTCAAGATATTGGAAACGAAGGCCGGGAACACAATCCACACTGCTGGGTTGAAAAAGCCCTTGCTGGTAAGGAACAGGTCGCTCACATAGTAGTGGATGGAATTCGCAATTTGCATGAAGTGGAGTATTTGAGGAGCCGCTTCTCACAGCAATTCTTCCTAGTCGCAGTGCATGCCTCTCCAGATGTCAGATGGTCACGCGAAAAAGATGTATACGACCGAAACCAAAAGCTATTTGAGCGTGACGATGCCCGCGATGCAGACGAAGAATCGCTGCATGGGCAACAAGTAACAAAATGCGTTCAAATGGCAGACTATGTGCTCGTGAATGATGGCAATGACGGGTCGAAAGGTGCGCAGCGATCAAAACTGTATTCTCAGATACAAGAGGATATTCGGCTGATGCAAGCGGCGACGGATTCGACTGCCTCCTATCGTCGAACAGCAAAGCCAGATGAAGTGCACATGGCAACGGCATACGCTCAGTCACATATGTCTCAGTGCCTCAAAAGGCATGTTGGTGCGATGATTGTGAACACTGACAACCTTCCGCTCTCGCTGGGATACAATGAAAACCCTATTGGAATGGCTCCTTGCGTGAATGCTTACCATCGGTGCTTCAAGGATGACGACATGCACGCCAAGCTGGAGTCATTTGCTGGGATAAGATGCCCGTCCTGCGGCACACCCCAAAGCGAGTTGGCTTCCCCGTGGCTTTGCAGTAATGCCGACTGCAAGAAAGACCTCAAAATGGCGTTTTTTCCCAGCAGAAACTTGGAGCTTTGTACGGCAATTCATGCCGAAGAAAGGGCGATACGCTCATTACATGGTCGAAGCGCTCAAGGCGGAACAATGTTTACTACCACCTTCCCTTGCTTTCAGTGTTCGCGGTATATTGTAGACGCTGGCATCAAACGGGTGGTTTACGTTGAGGCGTATCCTGTGAAGGAAGCGAAGGAGTTCCTCACAAAAAACCGGATTAATGTCGATCCCTTTGAGGGATTCAAGGCTCGCGCGTTCAACCTCATCTTTAGACAGGTTGGGTGAGAAAAATGGATATTTTCGAATGCCCTTGCTGCAATAGGCACAGTGTATTGTGGGATTCACGAGCTAAAGCTTTTCTGTGTCGAAATCCGACATGCGCCGAATCCTTTCCGCCACCACCACCGAAACCACCGACTAGGCCAGATGAAGTGCTTCTGCTTCTTTCATGGAACATGGTGGCGAGCGATACGATACGTGAGTGGTTAGTGCGCTGGCATTGCCCAGAGCGTCAGATTCAGATTCACGCACTCGACTAAGTCATTTTCCACTGAGTAACTCGCGTGCTTCCGACGCTAGCTGTCGATTCCGCGCGCGTCACTGACAGTCGTTGCAATGGCTGATTGTGCATTGCCCGCCGGTCTCAGTGCTTTGACCGCGGTTTGAAGGTCCAAGGCAATCTGTTCCCAGCCGGCTCGTTTGTTGGGGACGGAGTCGAAGCGCAGCGGCTTGCCGACGCGGACGGTGATGGGACGCCGCAGGGGCCATTTGGTTTCGGGGCGGAGGGCTTCGAAGCAGCCGTCGAGGTAGCAGGGGACGATTGGGACATCGGTTCCGGCGAGCATCATTCCCAAGCCGGCTTTGAAGGGCAGCATCTCTCCCGTGCGACTGCGCTGGCCTTCGGGAAACAGGATGTAGCAGCAGGGCTCGTCGATCAGTCGGCGTTTCAGGGCTTCGAGGGCATGTGGTCCGCATTGCTTGCGCCACATGGGGAGTGCGTTCAGCATCAGGGCTGCGAAGGCGCTGATGGCTGGGTTGGTGAAGAAGACATCTCCTGCTGCGATGGGGAAGATTTGATCTCGGAGTCGCGAGTCGAGTGGTGCGGCAAGAACAAGGGCGTCCAGGTGACTGCTGTGGTTGGCGACCAGGACGAATGGCGGGTTCTTGGGCAGGTTTTCTCGGCCTTCGACTTTGAGGCGATGCCAGATGAGCAGATAGGTGCGAACGAATGACCACCAGAGCCAATGGAGGGCGGTGGAGAATAACCCACTCTCACGTTTGAGGCTTTTGAACGCTTCCTCGTGCGGCAGGCCGAAATCGCCGGCGGGCTTGTAGTTCCAGTCATCCATCAGCGAGGCTTTCAAACAAACGTTGTCCAGATGCGAACCGGTTGTTCGGATCCAACGCCGACGAAGTAGTTCACATAGTGAAACACAACAGCGGCAATGGGCACAATGCTGTCGAACCGATCGAGCAATCCACCGTGCCCGGGGATCGTGACGTCGAAGTCTTTGATACCCAGGTCTCGCTTGATGGACGAGAAGATCAGGTCGCCCAACTGACCGACCACGCTGATTACGATTCCCAGCGTGAGCAGATGATACCAGTGGGCCAGCACTGTTCCTTCGAAGACGTATTGGCCCAGAAACATCACCAGGGCTGTTGTCAGGATCAGGCCGCCGATGGATCCCGCAGCTGTCTTTTTGGGGTTGGTATGCGGGCAAAGCGCAACGCGTCCGAAGGTCCTGCCTGCCAGGTACGCAAAGATGTCGTTCATTTCTGCCGAGACCAGTACCATCAGGATCAGCGGGCGATAATTGTCATCGTTGGCAAGATGTCCCAGGTGTCCCAGGCCATGTCCAAACAAAGCAAATCCCAAGACGCCTAAAGCCGTGCGTTGGATGTAGCCCTGAGGTCGATCGGCGAACAAGGCGACGGTCAAGATCATGACGATCGTCAGCGGCGTCAGGGCCATGAACAATCGATACCAGTTGTCGAATGTTGCAAACGTGACCAGTGTGATTCCCAAGACGATGGTCAGGCTGATCGCTTTCTCGCGAAACAAGCCAGTCGCTCGAGAATATTCGCGGTAACACAATAGGCTGACGATGCCGACGCCCAGGATCGTCCACGCAGCCCCAAGCAGGATCGGGCCGACGAGTAGGGGCGTCATGATCAGCCACGAACGCCAGCGGATCCACAGTTCCTGGCGGTGAGCGTCCGAGATCCGGCCTGTCGACGCCAGGAAGCGAATCATCAGCGGAGAGGCTGCGAGCGCAATCACTAACCCAATGGTGACCCAACACGTGACGGGATGTTCAAAGGCGTGTGCCGGGTTGAACAGCCGTTCGTTTGTCGACATGCGAATTGCTTTCGAGAAGGTTGAAGAGGCTGGGGTCGTACGTTGATCTCACTGCAATGGCGGATTTAGGGGCCTTCGCGCAACGGTGAATCCACCGGCCAATCCGACCGCTAAGACGATTTCAGAGATGAGATTTGGAAAGCAGTTTCTGGAATCCAGCCACGTGGCCAGGGCTTGCGACACCTTCCAGGACCGCGACTTGACCGGACGACGATCGCCAGACGAATCGGACATGGTCTGCCCTAAGTGTTTACAGAGGAACTATTCCCGGCGAATCATGTCGGTGAAGTCGATGGCAAGCAAGCGACCAGCGGCAGACTCTTTCGCACAAACAAGAACGAGAAGACAGCGACGCTTACTCTTGGGAGGCGGGCCGGTTACACTGTGCCCACGTTGGGACAGGGGGCGGACAGAAATGTCGGCCCCGTCTTTTTGCGCGATGTCCCGCGTGTGGTTGTTCATCCTGAAGAGAGTGCATCGTGACTGTCACGTCTGTTGTTGGTTTGCAGTGGGGAGACGAAGCCAAGGGGAAGATCGTCGATATTTTGACCGATTCGCATCAGGTCGTGGTGCGATACCAGGGTGGCAACAACGCCGGCCACACGGTCAAGTTTGACGGTCAGACCTACAAGTTGTCGCTGCTGCCGACGGGAATCCTACGTCCCGGCGTGAAGGCAGTGATCGGTAACGGCCTGGTCGTGAACCCTGAAGCACTGCTGAAAGAGATCAAGTCGCTGACCGATCGTGGTGTGCCCATCAGCGGTGACAACCTACTGGTTAGCGATCGGGCACATGTGATTCTGCCGTATCACATCGTGGAAGATGCGGTGTACGAGAAGCGACGTGGTAATGAGGCGATTGGAACCACCGGTCGCGGTATCGGCACCTGCTATCGCGACAAGGCGTTGCGATCGCACGCGATTCGAATCGGCGACCTGTACCATCCTGAGTCGTTCCGAACAAAGCTCAATGATATTGTTTCCGCGAAGAACCTGATGCTGCGGGCACTCGATCCGAGTATTGAGTTGTTGGACGCGGATGCGATCTTTAAGTCGTACACAACCTACGCGGAACAGATTAAGCCGTTTGTGGTCGATACGACGGCGTGGCTGCATAGGTCGATCAAGTCGGGATCAAATATTCTGTTCGAAGGGGCGCAAGGAAGCCTGTTGGATGTTGATCATGGGACGTTCCCGTATGTCACGAGCTCGAACAGTTCTTCGGCGGGGATTCACAGCGGCAGTGGTGTGCCGGAACGTGTGATCAATCGGATGATCGGGGTTGTGAAGGCCTATACCACTCGCGTGGGCGGGGGCCCCTTCCCTACTGAGTTGGACAATGCGATCGGTCAGCATATTCGTGACGTTGGTCACGAGTATGGAACGGTCACTGGTCGGCCCCGACGTTGCGGGTGGCTCGATGGTGTGGCGACAGCGTATGGCGCTCGCATCTGCGGCGTGGACGAAATCGCTGTGATGTTGCTGGACGTTCTTGCTCAACTGGATGAAGTCAATATCTGCGAAGCTTACGAGATTCGCGGCGAGCGGACGACGGACTTTCCATCGCACGTCGAAGACCTGCAGGACGCAAAGCCGGTTTATCGCAAGATCCCAGGCTGGAAGCAGGACATCACGGGGGCTCGGAAGCTGAGTGATCTGCCAGCCGGAGCTCGACGCTATGTCGATTCGATCAGCGAACTGATGGGCTTGCCGGTCAAGTTTATCAGCATTGGTCCTGATCGTGAGCAGACAATTCTGTTGTAGTTGAGACGCCAATTGACTGTGCCCGAAGACGGTCGTTTCGGATTTGGTTTGGGTGGCACGGTCTCACCGTCTTCGGTGTGGCCGTGTCCTCGATCAAAGACACGGCCATGTCGAAGACTCCAAGTCCGTGGCACCCTACTCTTTGTCAGTCAACGTCCTGCTGCTGCTGGCTTTGTTGATGTCTGAGCGGGCCACTGCGGGCGACCAATTGCTGGCGGAGAGCCTTCTCGGGTAACACAGCCGATGGACCAGGCTGTGGCTTGGCCGCGACTGGCCGGCTGACCATCGGGTGGTCAGTCCAGTTGGGAGGCATGCGGTCGACGGGTTCCACTTTGACGCTGACCGAGATGGTTTCTTCTCCCATCCCCTTCCAGCAACCTCGGTTTGGCGCGATGTCGGAGAAGTCGCGTCCTACGGCGATAACCACATGATGGGCATCGACGAAGTGACCGCGTGTGGGATCGATATCGACCCAACCTAAATCGGGGCCACCCCAGATCTGGCACCAGGCATGAGTGGCCAGTTCACCGGGTTGGCTGATGTAGCCGCTGACATACCGAGCGGGAACTCGCATTCCTCGGCAGGCACCAATGAAGAGATGGGCCAGGTCCTGGCAGACGCCGCTGCCCAAGGCCAAGGCCTCACTCAGTTTTGTCTGCGCGTTCGTGACTTCCTTCTCGTACTTCAAACGCCCTGTGACCGCACGCATCAAGGTTTGAATTCCCGATGCAAACGACCGATGTTCGCGCGGCAATGTCGCGACGAATTCGTCCAGTTCGGGACATTCATCGACGTAGGGACTGGGGCGAATAAATTCGAGGATGTCGATGTCCGAGCAATCGGGTTCGATCGGACTGGGCCACTGCAGTTCGGCAAGCTGCAGACCGGCAAATCGGCGATGTGTGCGGACGAAGCTGATGGCTCGGATTTCGACCCGTGTGTGCGGCGCGTTGACGTTAAACAGGTCAACGCGATTGCCGAAGCCGTCGCAATAGCTGGTCGTGGGGACCTGAGGCGTGACGCGCAAGCGATACCCCGAGACCGTTTGGTCATCGTTCGACGGAGGGCTCATCCGAATTTCAATCACCGCGTCGGTGACCGGTTCGGTGTACGAGAGAGTCGTTTCGTGTTCGACGCGAATGAGCATGATAGGCCTTGAACGACGGGAGTTTCATTCTACCGCGATAGCGATTCTTGAAACAGAAAAAGGGGAATCATGTCAAAAAATAGGCCCGCTGCATTTCTTCAACGATCTTGGCACAAGTGTCCTGAACGCCACTGAGAAAATTCGGTAGTCCTCGGGCGAACACTTCGTGGATGTCGGCATATCGTAGTTCGCTTTCGAGGCGTCCCAAACGGCGTTCGGCCTCGGTTCCGGTCCGTTGCCCTGCTCCACCGGTGATCCCTCGCAGAGATTCCAGGCATCGTCCGACGCAGAACCGCATCGATCGTGGGAAGTCGAGATCAAGGACGAGATATTGGACAATGCTCTCGGCGTCTAATCGTTCGTGATAACGTTTGAGATACGCTTCGTAAGCGGAACAGCTTCGCAGGAGGCCCGTCCAGTAGACGAGACGCAACGAGTGCTCGGCCGTCTTTTCGCCTTCACCGGCCGCACTGAACCAGACATTCAGCACGCGGCTGATCATGTCGATTCGTTCGATGAACCGGCCGACTTCCAGGAAGTAAAAGGCTTCGTTGCGGGGCATCGTGCTATCAACGAGGGCATGGAACAGAATGCACGAGCGTTTGACGCGGTCGTAAAATCGATAGGGGCTGGCTTCGAATTGTTTGCGCGACTTGGATCTGGTCAGAGCCAGATACAGTTGATTCAGTTGGCTCCACGATTCGGGGCTAAGCGTGTCTTGAGTCGCACGAGCATTCTCGCGGGCTCGCGAGATCATGCTGAGTAGTGAGTGCGAACGGGTGGAGTCGAATGTGAGATTGGTCAGCATCCCTTCGCTTTCGCGAGGATCCCACGTCAGTTCGAATCGGTCCTGTCCGGCCAGGACGTTCAGGACTTGGTCGCGAGGACCCTTCACATCGGAATCGCCGCCGTGCAGACCGACGGCATCAAGTTCCAGATGGAAGGCATCGTTTAAGACGCGCGCCAGGTTTTCAGCCCGTTCGACATAACGGCTGATCCAGAACAGGTTCTCGGCAACGCGGCTGAGCATCTTCGATATTTCGCGCTTACGACAGGTTGATTCGACGAATATTGCGGACGATGAACTGGGGGATCTCGAATGTTATGTGCTGCCGCCTCGGCCCAGCACCCAGGTATCCTTGCTGCCGCCGCCTTGCGAACTGTTGACGACCAGGCTTCCGCGTGGCAAAGCCACACGAGTGAGCCCGCCGGGTAGAATCTTGATTTCTTCGCCGTACAGGACGAACGGCCTGAGGTCGATGTGCCGACCCTCCAGATGTTCGCCGATAAATGTGGGGTGTGAACTGAGAGTGATTGTAGGTTGAGCGATATAGCCGCGCGGGTTCGCTTTAATCTTGGCGGCGAACTCTTCACGTTGTGGGGCCGTCGAAGCCGGGCCAATCAACATCCCGTAACCGCCGGATCCGTCTACGGCCTTCACGACCAGTTTGTCCAGGTTCGACAGAATGTGCTGGCGGTGAGCGGGGATCAGTGGTCTGAACGTTTCGACGTTGGGCAGAATCGCGTCTTCGCCCAGGTAGTAGCGAATGATGTCGGGTACGAACGGATAGATCCCCTTGTCGTCGCACACGCCAGTTCCGACGCCATTAACGAGCGTGACCTGTCCGGAACGATAGGCACCGAGCAATCCGGCGACGCCGAGTTGGCTGTCGCGGCGGAACGCCAGTGGATCGAGGAAGTCATCGTCGACACGGCGGTAGATCACATCGATCCGCTGCAGGCCGCGCGTCGTTCGCATGGCGATCTGGCCCCCATCGAAGACCAGGTCGCGGCCTTCGACGAGTTCCACCCCCATCTGGCGGGCGAGGAAGCTGTGTTCGTAGTAGGCCGAGTTGTATACACCGGGCGACAGCACGACGATCGTCGGATCTTGCACGCCACCCGGAGCCACGTATCGCAACATCGATCGCAGGTTGGAGGCGTAGTCATCGATTGGCAGGACATCGTATTGCTGGAACAGCAGCGGGAAGACTTCTTTCATCACCTGTCGGTTCTTCAGCACGTAGCTGACACCGGACGGCGTGCGACAGTTGTCTTCCAAAACCAGGTACTTGCCATGTTCGTCGCGGATCAGGTCGATACCGCTGATATGGATGTAGATGTCACGGGCAACATCGATCCCGTGCAACTCTCGTCGGTATCCGGACGCGCCCAGCACCAATTCGGTGGGGACAACGCCGTCCTTCAAGATCTGACGCTGGTGATAGATATCGTGTACGAACAAGTTGAGAGCGCGGACGCGTTGCTTCAGGCCGCGGTCGATCAAGTCCCATTCGTCGGCGGGAATGATCCGAGGGATCGGATCAAACGGCATGATCCGTTCGACGCCCTTGTTGCGGCCGTAGACAGTGAACGTGATCCCCTGCCGCTGCATCGTCAAATCGGCAATGCGATGACGACGCTCGAGTTCGGCAGAGGTTAAGTGCAGCAGCCGTTGCTGTAACGGGGCGTACGACGGACGGACAGTGCCCGTCGCCGAAAACATCTCGTCGAAGCCGTAAGGTGAATAACGGCTGAGCAACGAACCGGTAGATTCAGAGGCGGAGCGCATGCCAGTGATTCAGGTCAGTAGTTCTTATGGTGATGCCCTTTGGGGGCGTGTAGCAAGCGAAGGAAGCAAGCTGCGTACCGCCGAAGCGGCAGTCGGACGTGGTGCACGGGAATCATGCCAATTTCGCTCGTTCCGGCCAACAGATCCTTGGAAACAATTGGCATTTGGTCAAGATTACAGGCAAACGAACCCGGCACGGTGCGCAATTTCTGGGCACTCTCGTCGATGTCAGGGCAGATTTCGGGGCTCTACTCAATTGCCAGTGATCCAGATGCCAGAACCAGCGTTATTGATGGCACGCTCGGTCGAACAGGTGTAGCCTGACTTTGCGGCCTAATCAGATCAGGCAGTCATTTCACCTCTCGCCGGTTCCGGCATTCCGACTCGATTTTCAGAAGGATCTCCCATGTTGCGACTCTGTTATTTGGCCGGCCTGTGTCTGGCGGTCTCGTGCAATCTTGCGTTGGCTCAGGTTCGGCCCGAGTTGAAGTATCCGCCGAACACGAAGTCAGTCAGCGAAACGTCGTTTAAGACGCAGCAGATTCTGACGTTGGCCGGAATGGATATCGAAACGAAATCATCAACGTTCAGCCTGACATCAAAATCGATTGGTGAGCGAGCTGCAGATGGGACGCTTCCTATTGAGGAGAAGGTTCAAGTCTTGCAGACCGAGGTCGAACTGCCCGGCGGGATTAAGATGCAGTTCGATTCGGCCAATCCTGATAAGAAAGCAGACAATCCGCTGTTGGAACCAGTGATGGAGCGATTACGGGTCACATTTAAGACGCCGGTCACCGTGATCCTGGACGAAGCGAACAAAATCAAGGAAGTGAAGTTCCCGGATGGAATTGCGGCGTCGCTCGACGAATCGAACAAGAGCCTATTCAATTCTGCGAAGCGAAAAACGGCGGCAGAACAGGCGCGCGGTTATCTTCCGGACGAACCTGTGAAGATGGGTGATTCCTGGGAGCGAAATCTAGATCTCGACCTCGGTGGCGGCCAGACGTTCGCCTTCCGAACGAAATACACGTATGCGGGAACCGTCGAGCAAGATGGCCGGACGCTCGATAGAATCACGGCGAAAGTTGTCGATATCAGTTACACCATTGATGCAGCGAACTCGCCGGTTCAAGTCACGAAAAGTGCGCTGAAGGTTGAAGAGTCGGACGAGGTGATTCTGTTTGATCGAGACCTGGGAGCAGTTCAGCAGAAGACTGCGAAGACTCGTATTGCGGGGCCGCTGACGCTGGTCATCAACGGAACCGAATTGGAAGGCAAGGTTGATTTGACGTTGGAAGAGACGACCAAACGGCAGAAGTAATCTCAATCAAATAGGGCCCGTGCTGAGGTGATCGGATCTGCGACCGGCAGTGATGGCCGATTGTGCCGCAGAATCCGGCCACCGAATTTCAACGAACAACAATAGAGCGAAGATCCTCTTCTCTGATTTGACGAATGCCACCTAAGATCTCGATCGAATCTGCGGTGGTCACTCGGGCGAAAGAAGGATGAAGCGATGCGTCAGAAATGGAGCACATCTCGAGCGTTAACGATTTTGATGCTGCTGGCCACGATTGGCGTGCTGAGTAGCAGCAGGTTGACGTTGAGTCTGTTCGCTGCCAATTCAAAGGGAAATGAAAACCCTGCCGCTCAGGGAATGCTTCAACAGAACTGTTCGACTTGCGGGTCGCCGCGACTCTCTCGGTGAGGTGTGGAGCGAGTTACTCGAAACGGATGTCAGTTTCCGCCTAACTTCATCCGCCCGATGCGTGCCAATCTTGCCGCGTGAACGGGGTGAGGAGCGCAGCGCAGTGAACTCGGCAACCACGCCGCTCGCGGCAGGCGGTTGTCGGTTGGTTCTTTCAAGAGTGGCAGTCGAATGCTTTGTTGAGCCGCCTTGTAGCGTTCCGGGTCGGTTGGGTGAATGTAGAGTCGTTTCGACGAAACCAGTTCGCAGATCAACTCGCACAATTGCTGGCTCATCCCCGCCCACAAGACGGTGTTTGGATTCGCTCGAGCCGCCAGCCCCTGATCGCCACTGGTTTCCATGTAGCGACTGAGGGCCTGTGCCAATTCGGGGAACAAGACATCTCCATCGGTGCGAACGTATTCGACGAGAGCGGCTTTGAGCTGACCTGAATGCGCCAGTTGTGCCCAGGCTGGCAGTGATTTTTCTTCTTCGTCGACAGGGACCTTTAGTGCGTCGTCGCGGGCTTCCGATTCCAGCATCGAAGTGACTCGACTGTCGGAGGTTGCTCGACGACAACGGTCTTGCGCCCAGTTGCGTAGGGCAAAGATCTTGTCTTCCATGGTCACTGACAATGGCACTGTGGAACGCCAGGATCGTTCGAGGTCTTCGTGTTGCATGATGTGGCCCTGGCCGAAGGCGTCGATCATGGCGGTGATGACGATTTGTTCCAGCTCTGCTCCGCTAAAGCCTTCTGAACGAGCGGCCAAGTCGTTGACGTCGAATTGCTCGGGCTTCCAACCACGCTTTTTCAGGTGGATACCTAAGATATGTTTTCGTTCCTCGAAGTTTGGGAGATCAACAAAGAACAACTCATCGAATCGTCCGCGACGCAGCATTTCTGGAGGCAGATTCTGGACCGAGTTGGCTGTCGCGATGACGAAGATCGGCTTCTGGATGTCGCTCATCCAAGTGAGGAAACTACCGACCAATCGAGTCATCGTGGCATCACCCCCGCCACCACCGTCGGTCTCGACCCCGGCGAAACCCTTTTCAATTTCGTCCATCCACAGCACGGCCGGTGCGATTGATTCGACGAGAGCCAATGCACTTCGCATGTTTTTCTCGGACTCGCCTCGAGCGCTGCCCAATAGGTTGGCAATATCCAGGCGAATGAGGGGGAAAGCCAACAGCCGCGCCGTGGCGCGGGCCGTGAGGCTCTTTCCGCAACCTTGGACTCCCAGCAGCAGCATTCCTTTGGGGAGTGGGATCCCCTGCTCTCTGGCCCGCGGTGAATAGGCGTCGGCTCGTCTAGCCATCCATTCTTTCAGTGCGTCCAGACCACCGATGTCGCCGACCCCTTCTTCGAGGTCATAGAACTCCAGCAGATCGGAGCCAGATGCCAAGGTTCGCTTTTCAGAAATCAGTGTGGTGAAAACGTCGTCATTGAGTTCCGTACGACCGTGGAGGGCACGTCGCCAGGCTTTGCGAGCTTCCTGCGTACTGAGCCCCATGACGGCTTTGATCAGTTTGTCCTGTTCATCATCACTCAGGTTCAGTTCCGCTTCGCCCGCTTCAGATCTTTGTGCCATTGCCGCCGTGAACTCGGATTGCAGGTCTTCGTAGCCTGGCAGTGGAAGTTCGATGCGAACGGAATCTTTGGTGAGATCGAACGGGATTTCAGCGACGGGGCCGAGGAAGATCAGCGTTTTGCGTTCAGCGATGAGGCCGCTCAACAAGTCACGCAGGCGGCGGACGATAACGGGATCGTTGATCCAGGCATGAAAGTCTTTGACCAGGAACACATGGCCGGGTGGATAGTCACCCAATCTCAGAAGCAGCTCCCAGGCAGACGGCTCGGCGGCTTCTCCGACTGGTGGTTGCAGACCGCCGGTGATCGTCCAAGTCACCAATCCCCGTTCGATTTCCAGCGTCAGTTCCGCCAGTTCGTGCTCCCACCGCTCTTCCTCCCACGTTTGCAGGAACAGCAGTGGGTAGCCCGCTTCAATTCGCGAACGCAGGTCGTCGAGAATGGCTTCGGTATTCATGGCAGATCTTTGAAGGCTGTGGCTCAAAAGGCGATTGGTCGAATGCTTGATTCAGCAATTCTAGACGGGTGAAGAACACCAGACTCAACTCATGACGACGCCTTTTTTCAGAATGAGATTTGCATAGATCGCCGTTTCTCCGGTAGCGACGATGGCATACGCCGACCTGGCAAAGTCGTAGAAACGGAATCGTTCGACGGGTCGCAGTTCGATCTCGCGAGTTTCGTGCTTCTGGATCAGCGTGCGGTACTCGGTCCAGATCGGCGGTTCGGGCGTCTCGGAATCGACAGGTTCCATGACACTGGCGGGATGATCGACGAAGGTGTCGAGCGGAAAGAATTTCAGGATCGCATCAAGGATCTCGGGAACGCCATGTCCATCCGCACGGACGATCCGCTGCGCGTGCGATTCGGCGGGAAAGTTGCCGTCTGCCAGGACGATTTCATCACCGTGGCCCATACGCATCAGGAGTGAAAAGAGTTCGGGGGACAAACAGGGCGGAATGTGCTTGAGCATCGTCAGTGGGTTCCCAGATGTTTCTCGAACAGGTGCCCGAATGATACCGAGCCAGACAGACTGTTGGCCATGCCGCGGCAACCCAAGAAGCAGAGGTGCGAAGTACTCCAATTCTCTCTTCCCCTTTGCGTCTCTGCGCCTTGGCACCTTTGCGTTAAATTCGCATCCAGACAAGACAGAGTTCATCTGAAACGTCCGCGATCTTCTTTATCAAGTTTAAGGGTGATCAACGCAAAGTCGCCAAGGCGCAGAGACGCAAAGGGGAGGAATTGGGGGGCTGACTACAATCCGTTTACGACTCGGTGGATTCCGTCTTTGACGAATCGCTCTCCAAAATTGACGACGAGTCCAAGCTTCATTCCAGTCAGCCTCAAATAGGTGAGTGTCTGAGCTTCGTAGACTTCATGATATTTCACCGTTGCCTTGCACTCGACGATGACCAAGCCGCCGACAATGAGATCGATTTGCAACGGTGATGCGAGCACGATTCCCTTGTAAGGTATTGGTAACTCGACTTGCCGCTGCACAGTCAACCCGCTTTGCGACAACTCCCACGCCAGTGCTTCTTCATAGACGCTTTCCAGCATTCCCGGCCCGCCGAGGGTGCGATGAACCTCGATGACGCAGGTGACCACGATCCGACTGATTTCATTTTCCGTCATCACCCGCCTCCACGAATGTATGGTCTGGGTCTGGCATCGCCAGTTTTCCTTGCGTCCTTGCGCCTTGGCGACTTTGCGTTAATATCACTCAAATATAGCGAAAGGCTGCGGGTCAATTGGTCCACTGGCCTGCTGTCATACGGATTCAACGCAAAGTCGCCAAGGCGCAAGGACGCAAAGAAAGAATAGGCTGGCTCGGCTTCAGTCGCGCCACCTTAGATTTACGATACAAGCATGCTCGTTAGCGGGTTCTCTTTTTGTCTCGGCGGCGCTGGCGAGGGGGGTCTTCTTCTGTGCGCGGTTTCCTTGGCTTATCTGTGGGGTCGACCAATTGAAATTCGAGCTTGCGATTGGTGAGATCGACTTTGGCGACGACGACGTGAACGGGGCTTCCCAAGCGGAAGATGCGGCCTCGTTTGCGGCCGACTAATGTGTGGGCTCGGTTGTCATAGTCATAGTGATCATCGGGCAACGTCGAGATATGGACGAGTCCTTCGGCGGGAAGCTGAATGCCCAGACAGAAGAAGCCGAATTTTTCGACGCCGGTGATCGTGGCGTCCAGCTCCAGGCCGATCTGGTCGGCCAGATATTCGAGCATCTTCAGCTTGATCAGTTCCTTCTCGGCATCGGCAGCGCGGCGCTCTGTCAGTGAACACCATTTGCCGAGAGAGACCAAGTCGGCAGGAAGTGGCGTTTCATCGGAATGGCCTTTCGGAGCTTCGGTCTTTCGTTTCTTTCGCTTGGCGCTGGGATCGTGTTCGGCCTGGATGACTTCGTCCAGCAGTCGATGCACGGTCAGATCGGGGTAGCGGCGGATCGGGCTGGTGAAATGGCAGTAATTGGCTTCCGACAAGGCGTAGTGGCCAACATCCGGATCGGGACTGTATTCCGCCCGCTTGGTGCTGCGGAGAACTGCGTAACTGACGGCGTACTCGTGAGCGGTGGCGTGGACCTCTTTCAACAGTGCCTGCAGATCGCCACGGCCTGGCATCTTGCGAATGTTATGGCCCAGAGAACCGACGAATTCGCTGAGGGCTCGCAGCTTCCGTTCGTCCGGGGGCGCATGCGTGCGGCGGAGGAAGCTGAGACCACAATCGGCCAATTTGTTGGCGACGGCGACGTTGGCGGCCAGCATGAACTCTTCGATGATCTGATGGCTCTCGTCATGGGAGACAACATGAGCCCCCGTCACCTTACCGTCACCGTCCATGTCGATTTTGACTTCGGGCAGTGCCAGGTCTAACGCTCCACGATCAAATCGCCGCTTGCGCAGAATCATCGCCAACTCGTGCATCCGCTTGAGGAGTGCCAGCACCTGCGGTTCGACGACGACTTTCTCTGCCACCTCTTCGTCGGCAGAAGTTTGATCGCTTCCTGTTTTGTCGTCGTTGGCGTTCAACAGCGGCATCACCTGTTCGTATGCAAATCGCTGCGTGACCTTAATCGCGGAATTCGCGAACTCGGTGTGGAGCGGCATCCCCGCAGGGTTGAAAGTAATAAACGCCGATTTGGTGTAGCGCAACCGGCCTTGTTGCAGGCTTGCCAAGGCGTTCGAGATGACCTCGGGCAGCATTGGCAAGACTTTGTCGGGCAAATAGACGCTGGTCCCTCGTTCACGAGCCTCTTTATCCAGCAGAGTCCCGGGACGGACGAAGTAAGCCACGTCGGCGATATGAACTCCCAGACGCCAGTTGCCGTCGTCTTCGCGAGTCAACGAAATCGCATCGTCGAAGTCGCGAGCGTCGACCGGATCGATGGTGATGATGAGGTCGTTGGAGAGGTCGAGGCGAGATGGAGTGACGAGTGACGAGTGACGAGTGACGAGGGAAGCGGAAGAGGGCTCTTCGTCGATGCCTTCCTCGTTACTCGTTACTTTCCTCTCGTTACTGTTTGATCCTTCCACATCGGCGAATTGTTGTGCTTGCAGTCTGGCTTCGGCGAGGACGGGTTCGGGGAAATCGTCTGCGAGTCCGAACTCGTGGATGATCGTCAGCAGGTCGACGCCGGGCGTGCCGCGCGGGCCGAGGACTTTGGTGATGACGGCTTCACCGGCATCCGTGGGGCTGGGGAAACGCAAGAGTTCCACGACGACCTGATCTTCGGGGCGGGCTCCCTTGGCTCCCGGGTCGCCGACGGAGATGGCTGTCTCGAATTGGCCGCCGTCAATTTTCACAAAACCACGGTTGCGGCGTTCGAAGTAGGAGCCCACGAATGTCGTTGAGGCGCGGGTCAGAATCTCGATGACGCGCGCGCAGCGTTTGTCGCGAATCCGCTTCTTTAGCAGTTGAACCTGGACCTCGTCGTCCGTGTAGGCGTCTTTCAAATCTTCCGGCGCGACGAACAGGACTTCATCGGGTTCAAGCTGGCTGGCATCATGCGGGCGGAAATAGCCGCTGCCATGATTGGTGCGTTTGATCGTTCCGGTCAGCAGTCCCGGCTGAGACTTAAGACGCAGCAGCTTGTTCTTGCCAATGGATAACTTCCCATCGTCCAGGAGTTGCTGGAGGGCGGCTTTGAACTTGGCGAAGTCTTGCTTGCCGATTTCGAGTTCATAGGCAAGCTCCTTCGGCCGGATCGATTTGATGCCGGGCTGAGCGAGATAGGCGACGATGCGTGCCGAAAAGTCTTGCATGGTGGACTCGGTAAGGATTAGGTTCAGGCCACACAATGATCAGTTGGGGGCTGAATTCCCACCGTCGCGCTAACCCGGATCATTCACGAGCCAAGTATTTTGACCCCGACGCTGCTCCGTCATTCCCGCGCAGGCGGGAATCCAGCGAGTGGTCAAGACGGTCTCGATGCGAGGATGTTGTTTGATTCGCAGCGTCTGTTGGGACTCAATTCCAATGAACTGGATTCCCGCCTGCGCGGGAATGACGAACAGAAGTATCCCAGACGTTCACCACAACCGTGTCCGCCATCAAATCGCCAATTCGTTGGCGGTGGTCGTTGAGCAGGAGGCAAATGATTCCGGGCAGAATTGTGATCCCCGGAGCATCAAACACGAACATCAACTCTCGCATGAGTGATCGAGCCAATCCGCACGGATAGGAAGTTGAACGCAGCACCTTGATGCCACAGATCCATTTTCCTGGCGTCTGTCCCCATCGCCCCTGGCAGGCAATGAGTATGACCGTAATGAGGGCAAACCATACGGCGGACTGGGAGATGGCTTGAGCCGATGCCGTCTGTGGGATTGTCGCACCTACAAAGATTTCATAGGTGTCGACAACGATTTGCCTGAACCCCAAATGGAACAGGTGCCAGACTGCCACGGCCAGCAACAGAGCCAGATCCAGGCTGCGGGCCAAGGCTCGTCTGGAGACTGAAGCGAGCGCGAATTTGCGAGGACCGTGTTCGAAAGGAACAATCTCAACGCGGCTAATCCATTCACTTCCCGCGAGAAGTGTCAGGTTTGCCAGCAACAACACGATCAGAAACGGTTGTGAGACGGTGAGCAGCCAACCTGCTGTCCTGGTCAAATCCGATTCCCACGGTTGCGATAGTTCTTGAAGCTGCCCGTCCCGATATCGCTGGATGATGGGATTCCACTCGCGATCGCGGATGAAATAGAGTTCGTCGCGTTCGGGTGATTCGAGTAAGGCCAATGATTCCCAAGTCGATGACCTCAGCTCCAGCGTCATGCGGAATGGTGGATTCGCCGAATCCAGAGGTTTCTCCCAGAATCGAATGGGACTTCCCTGTCGTTCGTGCTCGACCATGACAAGCCGATTTGGCTGGAAAACGATACTGGATAGTCCAGGTACCAAGCCAAGATTGGTCCAGCCTGTTGTTTCAGCTGGGGCATTCTCTGGGGCGAGTGCAGACGCGACACCACTATCCACGGGGATCAGGTCCAAACCTTCGCGATAAGCAGTGATCGCCCCGGAATTGTCACGATAGAACAAGTGCAGGACGTCGTCCGCGGCAAAGATGGTCAGATAGTGGTTATTGGCGGCACCGGCTGCGGGCGGCAGCCTGACGCCGGGTTGTAGGACCGACTGACCCGTCGATTCACTCGTAACCCATTTGCGATTCATTCCCGGGATGGCGACTTCGCCCGCTCGATGCCATTCGCCGTCTTGGAATGTCAGCAAGCAGTACTTCACGCCGTCATCGTCGAGATCAATGATCGCAGGCTGACCTTTGTACAGAAATGCTCCGCTGAGCGGTGATACTAAGGTTCGTTTAGGCTTGTAGTCCTGCTTTTCGCGGCCATCAGTCCGAGTGACCTGATTCGGGTAGATTTCCCAAACGTCTTTCTTGTCTGCGATCAATCCACACATTGGTCTGAAGGCGGGGATTTCGAGACTGATGTCTCCGAGTTGTCCAGACTTCAAATCCAATTCACGGAAAACAATGAAGGTCCCTTCGCGAGACTCACGAACGGTCAACACTTCGTTCGGAGAGCGACCCCGACAGCCCCACTGGATTAGAGGCTTGACCGGCATCTTGGCGACGCCGTTTCGGGCCAACAGAGAGATCGCCGCCACCTGCGATAGAACGACGAACAGGCCAAGTCCGATTGCCCACCAGACTCGCTTCTGCAGTCCCATCGCTGTCGTGCCTCTTTAGTATCGTTCAGGATGTGCTCGCCCGCTACCGTTGATAGAACGCGAGCGGACCCACCCATCAACGAACGGCTTTCTCCACGTCAAGGACTTGCGAATTTGAGACATTGTTTCCGAATTTGGGATATTGATCGAACTGCCAGACGACCTTCTTGGTTTTTGGATCGAGTTCCACGAGCAGAGGCTGACCTTCGCCGGCGTGGCAGTTGCCGATGACGTAGTGGCCGTTCGGCAAGACTTCCAAAGTGGTGACCCAGGCGAATGTGATTCCTGGCAGATCTTTCTGCTCGATCTTCCAGGCTACTTCTTTTGCGGGTGTGACTTCGATCACGCTGTGTCCGTTGCCCGTGGCGATCAGTGTGTTTCCGTTGGCCAGTCGAACTGCGGCGAAGCATTTGTTGCCGAAGGCCTCGGGCCCGTGACCGCCTCGCGCTTCTTTTCCGAACATGGGGACTTCGTATTCCCAGGTCACATTGCCGCTCTTACCGTCATATTCGCGAACGAATCCGTCCCCTTCGTGACAGACCAGGTAGTTGCCGTTGGCGAGCTGACGAGCCAATCGCGTGTCGGTATGAGGATGCGAGTGGTTGATCTTCAACTTAACCTGCTTGTGGATCTTGCCGTCCCGATCGACTTCGATGATTCGGCCGACGCCTGATTCGGCGATCATCACGTGTCCATTTTCCAAGGGTTGAAAGGCATGGACTTCGATCGGCTTGCCTTCGTTGCCATTTTGTTTGGCGGAATCATAGGACCAGACGACTTCTTTCGTCTTGGGGTCGATCTCGGCGACCTTCGCTCCACCCTGTTGAACCAGGATGTGGCCGTTCTTCAGGACGTGAACGTCATGAATCCCGCCCCATTTCATTTCCCATTCCGTGTTGCCGTCGGCATCCACGATAACGAGCTTGTCGTTTCCTTGTGTGATCAAGCGATGGCCGGCAAATGCGGGGGTGGCGATAGTGCTGAGGAAAGCGAGTGACAAAGAAAGCCGCAGGAGGTTCATCGGTGGTCTTTCAGGATGGGAATGAAGTGAGGAGATGAATGCGAAGTGAGGAGATGAAAGTAACGAGTAACGAGGAAATACAAAACAGAGGAACCTGCCACGCCGATTACGCTTGTCGCTTCATGTTCCCTCGTCACTTTCATCTCGTTACTTTCTTCCTGTCACTTCCGTCTGTTGAATGCAGAACAGATGTTTGTCGCCACGGATGAAGATCTGGCCGTCGGAGATCGCCGGGGATGAATAGGCTTCTTCGCCGAGTTTGTTTGTTGCCAGCACTTCGAATTTGGGTCCCGCGTTGAGGACATGTGTGATTCCGTCATCGTCCAGAAAGTAGACGTGGTTGGCAGCAGCCACCAGCGAACTGCTGTGATGTCGCCCGAGTCGCTCCTGCCACTTAATATCACCAGTGACGGCGTCGTAACACCCGGCGATTCCACCATCGGCGACGCAAAAGAAATAGTCGCTCGCCGCGACCGGGGATGGGACGTAGGAGACTCCCTTGTTTAAGTGATGCCATTTCACGTGAGTCGATTCCGTGATCTTGTCGGAACCTGTGGGGTCGATCGCCATGATGTGTTTGTCTGGAAAACCGCCGGTGATGAAAATGAGGCCTTTGTTTTCGACGGGAGAGGCGACGAATTGTTCTGTCGGGCCATCCAGAATCCAAAGCCGCTTACCGCTACGGGGATCGTAGCTGGCGACGCATTTGCTGCCGGAGAGGATCATCTGAGTGCGACCGCCCAAGTCGCGAATGATCGGTGTGCAGTAGCTTCGCGTCTTATTCTCCCGTGGTGTCTTCCAGTTGGTCGTGCCACTGTTTTGGTCGAGTGCGACCAGGTAAGCGTCGCCGTCGTGATCGCCGTTCACAATCACGGTGTCCTCGAAGAGGACGGGGCAACTGCAGTAGCCGTGGACGCTGGAGAAGACACCTGGTCTCACCTTCCATTTCTGGCGGCCCCTGAAGTCGTATGCGGCAACCAGCATTTCCTTATCTTCGAGAAATGTCACATAGATCTGATGACCGTCGGTGGCAGGGGTGCCGGAGGCCCAGCTATTCAGTTTGTGCTTCTTTTCGAGTGGCGCCTCTTCGACATCGACTTCCCACAGTAGCTTGCCGTTGCCGCGGTCAAATGCCATCAGCATGCGTCGGGACTTGGCTTCGTCTGCCCCGGTCAGAAGAATTCGGTCGCCCCAGATGACTGGCGACGAATGACCGGTGTAGGGAACAGGTGCTTTCCAAGCGATGTTCTTGCCAGACGTAGCGTCCCATTCGAGGGGCAAATTCGATTCGATGCTGGTTCCGTCGCCGCGCGGGCCACGCCAACAGGGCCAGTTTTCCGCATCCGCGATTCCAAACGCAGCGAACAGGACTACCACAGAGGACGCCATCGACAGTTTCATCGCGATACCGTGTTTAGGATGGAAAGGCTGATCAATCGATGCTTGCTTATACCGTGAACGGGGTGGTCATCGCCATTAAGGCGGAAGGGGGAGGTTTAGCCACGGATTGAACACGGATGGAACACGGATTTGGAGAAGGGTGATTCAGAGAGAGGTCGAGTTTAACCCCTTGGCGTAGCTAATAGATTGAGGCGATCTAGTAGGTCCGTGGATCGAGGCGGCATTGCCATTGATTCTGCCGCCTCTTATCCGTGTTCAATCCGTGGCTACGAGCCTTCCCCGCCTGTGGCTAAAATCTTCAGCGAATGTCGAACCGGGGTTGAGTGAACTCGGTTGAGTTTGTAATGTTTGCAACTCCTTCACCCAATCACGAGTCACGCGACAAGGATGTCGAGTGTTTCTGACGCGATCAATTCGCCGTAAGTTGGTTATCGGCTTGGCGCTAGTGTGCCTGATGCTGGGGATCCTGGCATTCGTGGGACTCGCTGGATTAATGGCGTACCGGGGCGTCGTTCAAGATCTGGAATTCAACCAGAACAAAGAGCCACATCGAACCGATCTGGCTATGGCCTGTGCCGGACTCTTTGATCCGCTGCTTGTTCGCCGCACTATCAAGCCCAGCAAAAGCCCCTTTGACAGCGCTGTTCAAGTCGATCAGGTGCTCGGGTTCGATCCGGAATTGTGGGTGGTCCAGATGCAGCGGGCGGAGAAGGAACTGAACGAGTTCCGCCGTCGCGTGGATCAGCTTCCGACTGCGGTTCGCCAGTCGCAAAAGATCATGAATATCAAGATGGATCAGATTGGCTTGGTCCTGCAACGGCTCAAGCAAGGTCAAATGCATTTGATGACTGCGGAAGAGCATGGCCCAACGCTGGAATTGATGGTTCGCGATGTGGCCCGCATTCAATCGATCATTCAGGAGATTCCGAATCCGGACCGCGGGACTGAGAGCACGTTGAAAGAGGCCCCGTCCGTCTATAAATCCCGGATGATCTGGATTTCGGTCTGTCTGCTCTGCATTCCGATCCTATTTGTTTCGCTGGTTAGCTGCGGCCATGTCTGGATCTTTATTCCAGTGCGGAAGCTGCATGAAGCGGCGGCTCGTGTTGCGAATGGGGACTACAACCACCGTTTAAAGCTGCGTGGCAAGGACGAAATCGTCGATCTGGCCAACGTGTTCAATCGGATGATCGAGCGGTTTCAAAGCGACAAAGCCAAGCTGGACCGCGAAGTCGAAGAGCGAAGTCGACAACTGCTCCGCAACGAACGTCTAGCGGGAGTGGGATTTCTGGCGACGGGGATCGCACACGAGATCAACAATCCACTCTCGGCGATCGCCATGGCCGCCGAGTCGCTCATCGGTCGTCTGGCCGAAGCGGGAGATGATTTTGGCAGATCTGCCGATGACCAGGAATTGCTCAAAACATACCTGGAAATGATTCAGCGGCAATCGAATCGCTGTCAGCAGATTACATTGCGGGTGCTGGATTTCAGTCGAAATAATGCGGGTGCTCATCAACGTCATGATTTGACCAAGATTGTGTCCGAAGTGCTGGACATGGTCGGTCACATGAGTCGGTTCGGCCATCACAAGATTCTGTATGATGGCAGCCGATCGTATTTTGCCGAGGTGAACGCGCCAGAAATACAGCAAGTCATCATCAATCTGATCGCAAACGGATTAGAGGCGATGGATCAAGCTGGCACGATGAAGATCAGCGTCGGCGAATCTTTCGATGAGGTTGTGGTGACCGTGGAAGACACCGGTTGCGGCATGACGCCACACGTGCTCGCCAACCTGTACGAACCCTTCTTCACGGAAAAACAGCCGGGAAAAAAAGGGACGGGCTTGGGGTTGTCGATCACTAACCGCATCGTCGCCGATCACAACGGCCGAATCGAAGCCAGTAGCGAAGGTCCCGGAAAGGGAAGTACGTTCCGAGTCTATCTGCCCCGTTCCTCGGGAGGGATCACTCGTGCTGCTTGAACCGCGGGAATGGACATTGCGACATCTGAAATCTTCTGATATGAACCGCCGACCTATCCATCGGCTTTCAACGCCACACTTCGTCCTAAGTGGATCAGGTCGCTGACAAGGATGTCACGACAGGGGCAAGGAGACCGCCCGTTGACTGCTGCTGCCATTAATAAACTGCGAATCCTGTTCGTCGATGATGAACAAGACATCCGCAATGTGATGAAGCTTGAACTGCCTCGCATGGGACACGATGTGGTCCTTTGTGAAGACGGTCAGGCTGCATTAGCTGCTTTAGAGCAACAGACCTTCGACGCGGCCATCGTTGACCTGCGCATGCCGGGGTTGAGCGGCTGGGATGTGATTGAACACATCAAGAAGGTTTCGCCGGAAACCGAAGTCATCATCAGCACCGGTCACGGCGATATGGAATCGGCGATCCAGGCGGTCCGCGCCGGAGCGTACGACTTCCTGCGTAAGCCGTGCAAGTTGTTCGAAATTTCTGCCGCACTGAAGCGTGTGGCCGAGAAGCGAACGCTAACCAATAAAACAATCGCTCTCGAATCACGACTGAAGGCCGTCGAAGGTTCGCCAGACCTGATTGGTCGCACGCCTGAGATGTTGCGTGTGAAGAAGCTTTGTGAAAAGATTGCGCCCACGGATTCCAGTGTGCTGATCCTGGGTGAAACCGGGACCGGTAAGGAACTGGTGGCCCGCCGAATTCACGACCTTAGTAAACGATCGACGATGCCATTCGTTGCCGTAAACTGTGGTGCACTGCCGGAGAATCTGGTCGAAAGCGAATTGTTCGGCCATCGCAAAGGTGCTTTCACCGGAGCGGACACGTTCCGCAAAGGATTGCTGGAAGTCGCCAACGGTGGGACTTTATTCCTGGACGAACTCGGCGAACTTGACAAGCAGATGCAAGTCAAGATGCTGCGATTCCTGGAATCGGGTGAAGTCCGTCGTGTTGGTGAAAACGAGGCGTTTCATGTGAGTGTCCGCATCGTCTGTGCGACCAATCGCGACCTGCAACAAATGGTCGGCGAAGGCTCGTTCCGTGAAGATTTGTTCTTCCGCATCAACACCTTTGAGATCAATTTGCCGCCGCTGCGTGAACGCAAAGATGACATCCCCGAGCTGGCCAGAACATTGATCGCTCGCACATTGAAGCGTCGCGATATCCCTGAAAATATCATGGCTCCAGAAACCGTGCAGGTTCTGAAGCAACATGATTGGTCGGGGAATGTGCGAGAACTGGCGAATGCTCTTGAGCACGCGGTGATTATGTCCGATGGCGGCACGATTCATCCGGAAGACCTGCCTGCCGGAATTCTGAAGCATTCGACTGGAGCGGTGTTTGCCCGCGCTACGGTCGAGATGCCGCAGCATCCCAAGACACTTCGAGAAATCGAAATGGATGTGATTTATCAGGTGCTCGACAAGCATCAGGGTGACAAGCCAAAGGCGGCTCTGGAACTGGGGATCGCGTTGAAGACGCTGTACAACAAGTTGAATGGCGATCACACCAAAGCGGCTGGTTGATCGTTCTCCAAGCTCAAGAGATTGGGCTCCGCAAATCTACATGCGATCAGTTCACCCTTGTTTTTGGACAAGGGTGAACTCTTTTAAGTCTGCAGAATTGTCCGTCGGATTCGCGATCGAATCTTCTTCGATCAATTCGCGGGATGGCAGATTTCAGGTCGCTGTGGACCTTCTTGCACCACTGCTTTGCGACAATGGGCGTCATGTCATCGAGACGGCCACGGTCCTGACGCGGTTCACAAACTCGGCACGAGCGTTGCTGAAGGGCGAACAGACGCAGCGCGACGAACTTCCGGCTGATTGCGTTTCGTTGCCGGAAATCAGACAATTCGAAGCCAACTTCCGCGCAGAACTTCAGTACTGAAATTATCGCTCGGATACCGGCTTCCCAGACCCAGGATCGACAGCATGAGCTACGGAAATGGCTACGGCCGACAATATGGTGACGGCGGCGGTTTCAACTTAGGGGCGCGGTTGATTCCGATTGTCATCGGCCTGATTGCCATCGGGTTTACGATGGTTCGCGGTTGCCAGCACGGGCCGTTTGGCCGTAATCAGATCGTGGCGATCCAGCCAGACCAGGAAGCTCAACTGGGGCTGCAAGCCTTTAAGGAAGTGCTGAAGACATCTCACGTCGTTCATAACGGTCCCGCTGTTGAGGCGGTGCATCACGTGACGGATCGGCTGATCAAGGCGGTCCAAAGTCCCGAATTTCAAAAACGGATTGGAACGACTTTGCCAAAGTTCGATTGGGAACTGGAGGTTGTCGACGACAAGCAGGTGAACGCGTTCTGTCTGCCGGGGGGGAAGATTGTCGTCTATACGGGAATCCTGCCAGTGGCGGTCAACGATGCTGGCCTGGCAACAGTGATCGGCCATGAGATTTCACATGCGTTGGCGCATCATGGCGCCGAGAGGATGGCTCAGCAGCAGATCGCCAGCATCGGGATGACAGCCGCGGGGGCGTCCATTGGTGACATGGACCCAGGAAAGCGGCAGCAAGTGATGCAGGTTTTGAACGCCGGTGCGCAGTTTGGGATCTTGAAGTATAGCCGCGGGCATGAATCGGAAGCGGATCATATGGGTCTGCTGCTGATGGCCGCCGCTGGTTATGATCCGAGCCAGGCAATCGAATTCTGGAAGCGAATGGAGGCGGCAACAGGAAGCCAGGGGGCTCCGCCCGAGTTCATGTCGACTCACCCAAGCCACGGGACTCGCGTCCACGACTTGAAGGCGTGGTTGCCCGAGGCAATGCCGCTCTACGAAAATAGTCCGTACAAAAGCGAGAAATTAGAAACACTGCCAGGCGCGAGTCCAACGCCTGTTGGTAGGAACGCTCCCGGTAGTCGATTCGTACCTGATCGGCGACCTGAACCGGGTCGAGGACCACGGCCCGGTCTGGAGTAATCGATGTTGCTCAAAGATATTGGTGTCGCGGTTGTTGGTACGGGGTTCATCGGACCAGTGCATGTCGAAGGACTGCGGCGCGCGGGAGTCCGCGTGACTGGCGTACTCGGCTCATCGCTCGAAAAATCGCAGGCATCGGCTGAATCGCTTGGATTGCCGAAGGGTTACCAGGATCTCGAGGAGATCCTAAACGATGCGGATGTGCATTCCGTTCACATCACGACGCCCAATCGATTCCATTTCGATCAGGCGTCCGCAGTGATGCAGGCGGGCAAGCATGTCATGTGCGAAAAGCCGCTGGCGATGGATTCGAAGGAATCGGCGGAACTGGTGCAGAGAGCTGCTGATAGCGGCGTTGTCGCGGGTGTGAACTACAACATTCGCTACTATCCCCTTTGCCGCGAGGCGGCGGAGCGCCGGCGCAGTGGGCAGCTTGGCGATGTGTTTCATGTCGCTGGATCTTACGTGCAGGATTGGCTGTTCCATCCGACGGACTTCAACTGGCGTGTTCTCTCGGAAGAAGGTGGCGAACTGCGGGCCGTGGCGGATGTCGGCACGCATTGGCTGGATCTGATTCAGTACATTACCGGACTGGAAATCGCCGAAGTCTGTGCCGACCTGCAAACGGTTTATCCCGAGCGACAGCGTCCCACTGGGGGAGTGAAAACGTTCAGCAGCAAGCTCACGAAAACGGTGGCAACTCAAACGGTCGCGATTGATACCGACGACTACGGCTGCGTCATGTTGCGCTTTGCGAACGGGGCTCGTGGCGTCGTGTGGGTCAGTCAGGTCACCGCCGGTCGCAAGAATTGCGTCCGATTTGAAATCGCGGGGTCCGCGCAGTCGTTGGCTTGGGACAGTGAATCGCCGAATTCGCTTTGGATTGGTCATCGTGACACGCCGAACGAATCGTTGATTCGCGATCCGGGTCTACTAAGTGCCGGTGCGAGAGCGATTACTAACTATCCCGGCGGGCATAACGAGGGCTTCCCGGATACATTCAAGCAATGTTTTCGGGAATTCTATTCGTATATCGCCGCAGGTGATTTTGGTGCGCCGCGGTTGTTCCCGACATTTGCAGATGGACATCGCGAAATCCAGCTTTGCGAAGCCATTCTTGCGAGTCATCGGCAGCGAGGTTGGGTGCGAGTTTCCGGCCACTAGCGGCTGAAGGTGCCCACGCCGTTAGACGATAAGTTGCTCTTTTGGATTGTTCGGTTGCACTACCCATCGGAATCGAGTTTCATCCAGCGAAGCTGAATCTTCGCTGGTTGTCGTCCTTTAGGGATCCTCCCGTGCAACTTGGATTTGTCACCGCCATTCTGCCGGAGTTGTCGCTGGCCGAAGTCGCTCAGTTCGCGAAATCGGCCGGATATTCGTGTCTCGAAGTGATGTGCTGGCCTGTCAGCAAGGCTGAGCGGCGTTATGCTGGGATCACGCATATTGACGTGACCGACTTCACGGCCACGAAAGCCGACGAAGTCAAAGCGACGATGGCTGCTGCTGGCGTCTCCATCAGTTCGCTGGGTTACTATCCCAATCCGCTGACTCCAGACTTGGCAGAAGCCCAGAAATATATCGATCATCTTCGCAAATTGATTCAAGCATCTTCATTGCTCGGGCTGGGGCGAGTCACCACTTTCATCGGTCGTGACTGGACCAAGTCGGTCGACGACAACTGGCCGCGGTTCTGTGAGACCTGGAAGCCGTTGGTAAAGTTCGCCGAGGATCATGGCATTCGCATCGGGATCGAGAATTGTCCGATGCTGTTCACCAAGGATGAATGGCCGGGGGGCAAGAATCTGGCAACGTCGCCTGCGATCTGGCAGCGCATGTTCGAAGAGATTCCCAGCCTGAGCCTGGGACTGAACTACGATCCGTCGCATATGATCTGGCAGCAAATGGACTACCTGCAACCGATCCGCGAATTCGCCAGTCGATTGGTTCATATTCATGCGAAAGATGTCCGGCTCGATCGGCATAAGTTGAATGAGGTGGGAATCCTGGCGCATCCCAATCTGTATCACACGCCCAAGCTGCCGGGACTGGGTGATGTCAACTGGGGCCAGTTTTTCAGTGTCCTAACGGATACCGGCTATCGCGGCCCGGTCTGTGTCGAAGTCGAAGATCGCGCCTACGAGGGATCGGTCGAACTGCGGAAAGAGTCTCTGCGGCAGAGTGCTGCTTACTTAAAGCAGTACGTGACGGGATAGGTTTTTTCTGAGATCTTTTCGCGATGGACTGATATCTAGTGTTCGTTCGACTTCATCCGAGTGTCCCCCACGAAACGACAACTGATGTCTGCACTTTTTGCTGGCGTGGATTTGGGAGGGACAACGATCGCCGCGGCATTGGCCGAACGCGATGGATGCATTGTCGCCGAGGCGGAAACCCCCACGCATTCGCATGAAGGACCGGACGCGGTCATTCGTCGCATCGAGCAGTTGTTGGTTACTCTCGCTACGAAGACAGGAGCGACCATTCAGGCGATTGGGATGGGTGTGCCGGGACTGGTCGATGTCCCGACTGGGGTCACGAAGTTCCTTCCGAACCTGCCGACCCAATGGCGTGATGTGCCGGTCGCGACAACGTTGCAGCAAGCTTTGGGGTGTCCAGTATCGTTGATGAACGATGTCCGCATGGCGACATTGGGAGAACTGGTCTTTGGGCACGGACGAACGGCCCCTGCCCCGTTGACGATGGCTTTCTTTTCAATCGGAACAGGGATTGGCGGCGGCGTCGTTGTCGAGGGGCGGTTGAGACTGGGGCCGTTGGGTGCGGCAGGTGAATTGGGACACCAGACGATCCTGCCACAGGGGCCTCGCTGCGGATGCGGCAATCGAGGTTGCCTGGAGGCATTGGCGAGTGGCCCTGCGATCGCTGCCGAAGGCATTCGGCTAATGCGAATGGGATTGGCTCCCAAACTCTTCGAAATTGTCGGCGGTAACGTGGCGAATGTGACTCCTCGAGAGATGCTGGCGAGCGGCGATGAATCGACTCGTGAGGCCATCACACAGGCCGCGGAGTATCTGGGGATTGCGATTGCGAATGTGGTGACGATCCTTCATCCAGAACTCATCGTCCTCGGAGGGGGCGTTGCCGAACTTGGCGATGCGCTGCTGATGCCAATTCGAGGTGTCATACGCCAACGGGTTGGCATGTTTCCCACCGACGAAGTTCGCGTCGAGAAGTCGCGGCTTGGCGATCGGGCGGGTATTCTGGGAGCAATTGCACTCGCTGCCAAAGCGGGATGAGTTTATTGGCTGACCTCACAAAATCATTTGATCCAAGAATCAACTGGGACCGACGATGAGCTTCACTTACGAACAAATGGCCAAGATGATCGACCACTCGTTGTTGAACCCCACGCTCACGGTGGCCGACCTGGAGGCGGGTTGTCGATTGGCCGTTGCGTACAACGTGGCTAGCGTCTGCATCATGCCGTATTACTTGAGTCGCTGCACGGAGATGTTGCACGGTTCGACGGTCAAGCCGAGTACTACGATTGGCTTTCCGCATGGCGGGAATACCACTGCTGTGAAGCTGGCTGAGGCAAAACGAGCTCTGACCGATGGCTGTGAAGAGTTGGATATGGTGATCAACATCAGTCAAGTTCTCAGCGGCAACTGGGACTACGTTCGCGAAGATATTCGTAGCGTGATTGATGTCGCACATGCCAGCGGCCAGAAGGTGAAAGTCATCTTCGAAAACTGCTATTTGAAGGACGAGCACAAGATCCGTCTTTGTGAGATTTGCGGTGAACTAAAGGCCGACTGGGTGAAGACATCGACCGGATACGGTACTGGCGGTGCAACTCATGACGACCTGAAACTGATGCGCAAGCACTCGCCTGAATTTGTTCAGGTCAAAGCGGCTGGTGGGGTCCGCGATCTGGACGGCTTGCTTGCTGTGCGAGACCTGGGAGTGACTCGTTGTGGAGCCAGCCGCACCGCAGACATGATGGATGATTGCCGCAAGCGATTGGGGTTGTCCCCGATCGACGTGCCCAAGGTGGCTGTTGCTGGATATTGATCGGCGAGTGCGAGTTGTCTCAGGCACCTCGAAAGTAGGGTGCCGCGGAGTCTTCGGAACGCACCATCAATGTGACATCGGGAAGATGGCGTGTTCCGAAGACTGCACACGCCCTACGTCAATGTCACCGTTAGAACCGCACCCCGGCGCGGACCATGCCGACGTTGTTCAGATCAAAGTTCGGGGTTGGGCCTGCGAACTTGGCTTGTCGATTGAAGACGTAGCCTCCTTCAATGAACACGGAATGTCGGCCTGAATCCCAGCGAAGTCCCAGAGATACGCGATCGTCAGTCAATTGGATCCGATCGTACGTTGTAACCGGATCACCGATATCGGCCTGCCACGCTTCAGCCGTATATTCGGCAACACCATACAGCCAAAAGTCTGACTTTCCACGTTGGCCCAGGTAGTAGCTGATACGTGTCCGCGGATACAACAATCGCAATTCCCACCGAGTGTCTGGTGTCCAGACTGCCCCCACATGCGGGATGACCAGCAAGTCGACACGATCCCAGACTGCGAAGCCCCCCACGAACGTCCAGTTGGGTGAAGCTAAGTAGCTGACGATTGCTCGACCGTCGATGTTGATCGCATAGTGATTCAGTGGCGAGTCATAGCCATCGACGATTTGCGGATGAAATGCGACTTGCGCGCTCCACGGGCCATCATTGAAAAATCCCAATTCCATATCGAGCGAAACCTGATCGACCTGGCCCGGCAGCGCGATTCCACCGGGACCGTCCCAATAGTGAGCGTTAAAGTAACCGGTTCCATTAAACAGAACCCCGGGCGCAACCAGTTCTGAAAGCCGCGTGTTCGAATTCCATTCGACCATTTTCATCTCGCCGGTTGTCCCACCGGTGACGGTCGAAAAGGGGAGAACAGCGATATCATGGTAAAGAGACCAACCGAGTCGCCAGGGTTGATAGCCATTCGTTCCGTAGCTCCCCTGCCAGCCATAGGGGTCGTAGTAACCGGGCAAGACGCGAACGGTTGATTTGGCGAAGGGATTGAACGTGTCGAGGAGATCGTAGAACAAGTCGCGATGAATTCCGCGGGGGCAAGGCGACGCCAATTCAAACTCTGGCGGTTCGCAGTCACGTGGCGGATTGTCACCTGACTGAGCACGGAAAGTCGGTGGACGTTGATCGTCTGACGGGGCTTTGTTCGCGGGCGACTCCACCGGTTGCAGCGCTGCCGACAGCAGCGTTTGGCCGAACACAGTGGGGTTCGTCGAAGCCGCCGGATTGCTGAGATTCAGTTCTGGCCCCGCCCCGATTGCGGCCAGCCAAATGAGAATTGGTGTCACGGACATGATGACGAGTTTCTAATACAAAGTGGTCACTTTGCCGAGACGAAAACGCTCGATTTTCGAGAGAATTCAGGCCGCGAGATCAGCAGTTTTTGCCGATCGTCGTCTCAAACGTTGGAGATCGCAGCAATTTCTTCGGAGGTTCGCCGCTCCGACTCTTGCGGCGGTTGGCGCGGAAACTGCCCCACCAAACTCGGAAGTGACGAGAGCGAATTGTCGATGTACGAATGATGCCAGAGTTGCGTCGACACGACACCGACCAGGCACATTTCGATCGACATTCGCAGCAACGAGCCTCGCCGCAACTTTTGCACGTCATGACGCCAGCGAATGACGTTCGCAGGATCGAAGTAGCCTGATCTTCTGAGTGACTCTTCGCTGAGCAACTCTTCCACGTAAGTCGGCGTCGTCCCCTTGCCTCCGCCGGGCGGACACAGCGACTCCCATGGTGTCAGAAACATCGCTTTGCGACGTCGCGACATCGTCTTGGGCAACCATTTGTCAGCAACGGCCCTCAGCAGGAACTTGTCCTGAAGTCCGCGGAGTTTCCATCGCGATTGCAGCTTGGCACAAAAGTCGAACAGATCCTCGTCCAGGAAGGGATGCCGCATCTCGACCGACGCATTCATGCAAGCGCGATCCCCCTTTGAGCTTAGCAGCATACCTGAGAGTAATGTGCGTGAAGTCAGGTATAAGCCTTGATTGAGGGGAGCCCACTTCTTCATCCGATTCGGGTTCAGACCCATCTCTGCGAATGATGAGTGCCCCAGGGCATGCTCGCGCATCTGTTCGCTGTAAAAATCAAAGCGGGGTGTGAAGACTCGACCAAATGCATCGAATGCCGCGTTGTACCGGCCGCCTATTGACTGCATATGTCTTTCAATATCGCTCCACGGATAGTTTGGCGTGGCAAATCGTGTATACCATTTGCGGATTCGGGTCGAGAGACCGGGAATGATGTTCAGCCGATCACTCATCGAACTGGTCTTGAACCAGACGTACCCCGCCATCAATTCATCGGCCCCCTGACCTGTCAGCGCGACTTTAAAACCGTGTTCGCGGATCAACTGTGATAGTCGCAGAACTGCGGCGGACGCGGTGTCGATCACCGGGGCTTCAGCAGCGCGAATGAGTGCGGGATACTGCTCCAGGATATCGTTGTTTGAGCAGTGCAGGACGACCGACTCTGATCCCATGTGTCGTGATGACTGCGCGACATCGCTGGTTTCGTCCAATCGCGGATCATCGACAGAGACCGTGAACGTCTTGATCGGTCGACCCAAAACGTGATTGGCCATCGCGACGACGAGGGTCGAATCGACACCTCCGCTTAAGCAACCGACCACGGGCACATCGGCTCGCAAGCGGCGATCAACCGATTGAATCATCAAGCGTTCAAATTCGTCGACGATCGCTTCGTCGCTCAAACTCGAATCTTCCTGACCCCAATCGGGATAGTCGATTTCCCAATAGGTCCGGTCTTCGACCTGGGCCGTATGATCAACGGGGTCGCGCTGAATGGAGAGGAAATGACCTGGCAATAGCGTCTGGATGCCTTCGAAGCAGGTGGCAGGACCTGGCACGGACATACAGGTGAAGATTTGCTCGATACCGCGCCAATCGGCAACAGGCTGCACCAGGCCAGATGCCAGCAAGGCTTTGATTTCGGAAGCGAACAGCAGCCACCCATCGCGCACGGCCCAATAGACGGGGCAAATTCCAAACCGGTCGCGACCGATGACTAAACGCTGTGTTTTGTCATCCCAAATCGCGATGGCGAATTGCCCTCGCAGATGATTCCAAAGCTCGTCGCCGTGGTCTTCCCACAAGTGGACGGCGTTTTCGAGATCCGAATGAGTGGCAAATCGATGTCCGCGACTTTGCAGCTCGGCGCGCAGATGCTCGTAGTCAAACAGTTCGCCATTTCCCACGGTCACTACCGACTTGTCTTCGTTGACGAGCGGTTGATGACCATCGTTGAGGCCGATGATGCTCAGCCGTCGATGCCCCAATCCCAATCCGGGTCGGACCAGCAGTCCACTGTCATCGGGACCGCGATGGATGAGGGCATTGGACATCGAACGAAGAGCATCGTGCGAGACAGGTCGATGACCTGCCAGATCGATCATCCCTACGATTCCACACACGTTTGACGCCCCCGCGGGATATTCAGCCGATGACCTAATGCACAGCTGCAATGAAAGTTGTAAGAAGTGTATGGAGATGGAACCCCCTGTGGGATGCCAACCGATAAGTCGATCGACTTGTCTGATCGCTCTCTTTTGAGCCGATTCACCACACCGTAATGGCCAATAGTTTAACGCGTGTCGCGCTGCAGGCAACTGTCGAGACGGATGGAGGCGATGAGTAGCCGCGATGTCGATATTGCAATCGCTGGAGCAGATGGGTTTCTGGGGGCTCTGAGGCGTGTGGGGTTCGTCACTGCGGCGCGGGAGAGAATCCATGCGTACGTCTTCCCGTCTGCCGGGAATGAAGAAATGAGAAGGCCGCTATCAAGCCGTGAATAATCCAAGTGAAGAATTTTGCGGTGAGGCAAGTAGGACTCGTCGCGTCTGCGTAATTATTACGCCTTATCGGGTCGCCACCATGTCGCGGGATTCTTCCCACTGATCCATGGTCATGACGACTTCGCGAGCCTGACTGCCGTTGAAGGTGCCGACGATTCCATCTTCGGCCATCCAGTCGATCATGCGAGCCCCGCGGCCGTAACCGACGCCCAATGCTCGCTGCAGTAGCGATACACTGCCGCGGCCTTCGCGAATGACGACTTCGACGGCTTGATCGTACAAGTCATCTCGATCGCGCGGTTCGCCTCCACCTTTGCCACCCTTGGCGGTGCCAGATGACACTTGGAGTTGCATCAGCTCGGGATCGTATTCGGGCTGCGAATCCGCGAAGAACTCGATCACGCGGTTTACTTCGTCATCGCTGACATACGTCCCCTGGGCACGACGCAGTGTGCTCGTGCCGGGAGCCATATACAGCAAGTCGCCGTTCCCCAGCAGTTTGTCCGCGCCCATCTCGTCCAGCACGACGCGGCTATCCATCCGGCTCGCGACCTGGAACGAAATTCGCGCAGGCAGGTTCGACTTAATCAAACCGGTGATCACATCGACGGTTGGCTTCTGAGTTGCCAGGACCAGATGGATTCCCACCGCGCGTGACTTCTGAGCCAGGCGGATGATATGACCTTCCACATCCTTGCCCGACGTCATCATCATGTCGGCCATTTCGTCGGCGATGATGACGATGTACGGCATCGTTTCGGGGATCAATTCGGCTTCTGGCGAATCGGGATCGATATCCAGCTTGCGCAGGACTTTGTCCTTGCCGAGTTGGTTGTAGCTATCCAAGTGGCGGACACCGACCCGCGCCAGCAAGTCGTAGCGTTCTTCCATCTTATCCACTGCCCAGCCCAAGACCGCTTCAGCCTTCTTCATGTCGGTGATGACGGGATGCATCAAGTGTGGGATGCGGCTGTAAGGCGATAACTCGACCATCTTCGGGTCGATCATCAGCATCTTGACCTGTTCAGGGCTGCGGGTCAGCAACATCGACAAGATCAACGTGTTCAAACAGACGCTCTTACCAGTCCCGGTACGACCAGCGATCAGCAGGTGCGGCATCTTGCACATGTCGATCACGACGGGTTTACCACTGACATCCTTGCCCAGGAACATCGGGATGCCCTTGCCCTCGAAATCCTTCTGGCTGATTTGCAGGAGTTCTTTCAGTCGGACCATCACACGCACGTCATTGGGGACTTCGACCCCGACGGTGTTTTTACCGGGAATAGGTGCGACAACTCGTACTGAAGGAACGCGCAGTGCGATCGCGAGGTCGTCCGCCAAGGCCGTGACCTTGGACAGGCGCAGGCCTTTTTCCAGTTCCAACTCAAACTGGGTAATGACCGGTCCCGTATCGATCTCGACGACTTTGACGTTCAGTCCGAAGTCTTCAAAAGTCCGTTCCAGCGTTGCCGCCGCAAGCTGTGCTTTGGCCGCTAGCACGTCGTACGGGAATGCTTCTGCATCTTCGAGCAACGAAGAATCAGGAAGCTGGAATGGAAGTCGCTCGACCGGCGACGCAACTGGTTTGGTTGCGATCGCAGTTGCGGACTTCATGCCGACCGGTGGATTGACACGAATGGGGGCTCGGTCTGCTGCCAGCGTGAACGTCGTGCAGTCGTCTGGTTTGTCTGCAGCGACGATCGCCCATTTCTTAATCGGTGCCTCTGGGGGCAACTGCACCACCGGCGGTGCTTTCACTTTGATGGGCATCGGAATGATCACAGGCATCGCGGCCTCAGTGATCACTTCCGGCTCAGATTCAACCACAGCGACCACCGACAGTTCTTCCGGCACTGTTACTACTTCGGCCACTGCTGGTGAAACAGCGACAACCGGCGTGAAGGCCGGTTCTTCGGTCACAGGTTCCGTCGTGATCGCGGTCGCAGTCTTGGGGTTTCCAAACGCCAAGCGACCCCAGATTGTGATCGGCAGCAGGACGAGGCTGAACGATGTCCGCACTAGATGCTGTTCGCCAGTTAGCAGCAGACCAGCGAGAAACATCGAACTCAGTAGCAGCAGGCTACCCGTCCGCGAGAAATTCGCGTCGAGCAGAATTGTGCCCCATGCTCCGACGTAGCCCCCACTGCCTGCCATCGAACCGATCATACGGAGCGGCATGAACCATTGAGCGACGATGCAAGCGGCCATGACAATCACTCCCGCGCCAAATAACTTCAACAGTGGATCGCCAGAGTTGTCGCGAGCGAACAAGCGGATGTCGGCCACGACGATGACTGCCAACAGCAGGTAGGCTCCAAAGCCGAATGCTGTGATCAACGCTTGAGCGACTGACGCACCATACACACCGCCGAGATTGATCGGAGTGCTTCGAGCGGGGTAAACGCTGAATGATGGTGGATCAGCGGGGTCGAAGCTCGCCAGGCTCAAGCCGACGAACACCGCCAGCGCGAGTAGCGCCAGGGCGAGTAAGTCAGTCTTCAATCGGGCGTAATCGAACATGATAGCGCTCTGAGCGCACCTCGATCCGTTCGCAACTGCCGTGCAGTTTCGACGGTCAAAAGAACGCTGTTTCCGAATAATCAGCAGAGTCATCCAACGGGACGTAATGACCCGTCCGGGGCTCAGAGGAAACCTAGCACCGGTTTTGGAGTGAGGTTGAAGAAAGTCACCATGGCGCGTGGCGATTCGGCAACACGACCGCCCGACAGTAGCGGTCGTTCCGAAATTGCAGGCAAAAACTTGGTTTGATGTAGGCATTCGCAATCACGAATTGGTAGTCTTTGATGCCTTCCGGAATGCCTCGTGATCAATGATCTGCCGATTGAGGAGTGCCTGAATGACTCGCCCCCGAGCTGACCAAACACATTTTTCCGATGCGTTGTCTCGTCGCACCTTATTGCAGGCTGCGGGATTGGGTGCCCTCCCCTTGGGGTTGCCTGGGATGGTCGCGGCCGGTGTCGACGAGAAGCGAGGTCTGGGACGCGGAGCGACGAAGTCCTGCATCTTCATCCTGCTATGCGGTGGCCCCAGCCAACTCGATACCTGGGATTTGAAACCAGAAGCTCCAGATACGATTCGCGGGCCTTACCAGCCGATCTCGACCAAAGTTCCGGGAATGCAAATCAGCGAGCTGCATACTCGCATGGCGCAGATGACGGACGACTTCTGCCTGATTCGGTCGATGACGCATGTCGGAAACATCAGCAATCACTTTGACGCGATGCATCATTGCCTGAGCGGCCAGTCCGAAGCTCCGACGGACGCGCCGTATATTGGTTCGATTCTCGCGCGAGTTCGCCCAAATGAACGGACGATTGCTCCCTATGTCTGGTTGATTAAATGCGTTGGCGACCCTGTCTTCTGCGCGCCGAACATTGGAATCGGCGGACATCTGGGAGCCGCTTACAGTCCGTTGTTTGTCGGCTCGGCGGGGAACCATCCGGCGATGCCCGAGTTCAAAGCGCCCGATGAGTTGCAGGCCGCTGTGATTGCCGCTCGCATGTCAGACCGCCGTCGGTTGCTGGAGGGACTGAGTCCCTCGGAAGGGGCCAATCAGATCCATCGTGCGACCAAAGATTGGCAGGATCTGCATCAGCGTGCGTTTGAACTGACTGCCGGATCTGAGGCTCGTGAGCCATTCCAATTGGATCGCGAACCGACTGCCGTGCGTGAACGATACGGGATGCATCCACTGGGGCAAAATCTGCTCCTCGCGCGGCGACTGGTCGAAGCCGGAGTTGGTTTCGTTACTGTCAATGGTTGGACGGGGACAGCTCCGGACGGCGGCGGCGGTGCACCCAGTTCCAGTTGGGATATGCATGGCGGCGAAATGGGAATGGGGAGCGCCTTCGGAAATGGTTCTTACGGAATGGGCTGGTGTCTGCCCAAATTGGATCAGGCTCTTTCCGGGTTGCTCGGAGATCTTAAGGATCGAGGCATGCTGGAAAATACGATGGTCGTCTGCCTGGGCGAATTCGGCCGCACACCCGTGATCAATGCGCCTGGCACCAACCCCGGACGCCAGCACTGGCCGACTTGCTTTTCGGCGATTCTCGCTGGCGGCGGTATTCGAGGCGGCGTTATCTACGGAGAGTCGGACAAACATGCTGCGTATGTCAAAGATCGGCCCGTTCGGCCGCAGGATCTGGGGGCCACGATCTTCCATTCGCTCGGTGTGCCACTTCACACGCGTCTTGGTAAAGACGGGTTCACACGACCGCTTTCGACTGGCGAACCGCTGCTGGATCTGTTCGGTTAGCGATGCTGGATGATGTTCGCCTAATACCTCGGGCAATCTGTTTACATGGACATCTTCGACATTAGCCACGTCGTCGCGAATAAGAGAATCTTGCTTCACAAGACGATCACAGTGCGCGCGGCGATGGCTGTCCAGAATCACTGCTGGCTGCGCGACAAAACTTCGACAGATGTCTACGCTCGGTCAATCGTGTTGGAGTGTCCAGGACTAGCGAACGAGTTGTCGCATCCACCCACAGGATCGAATCCGCGAATTGGCGGACCCTTGGCACCCTACGGCTTTGACGAAGTCGAAGTCAGCGGTGTCTTGCGGCGGTCACCGTATCCTGAGTTCGAAGCGATGTTGACTGATCTGACATCAGTGACTCTGATCGGATACGAAGGACGTCGGATTCCGATCACGCTGACAGCGGTCGACAAACCCCCGATCACTTGAAGCAGCGCGCGGTCATCGTGATGGAGGTCTCTCAATTCTCGGACCTTGCCGCAAGGCTATTTTGTTGTCTTGCTGGGCGGAAGAGAACACGTGCCGGATTCACAACGTCCCGTGAGCCACAGTCGATTCCTCGCAAAAATCTTGTAGCCCACTCCCAAGAGTTGGGAAATCACCGGCCAGCGACTGATCCAGACGAGCGGTCCGAGCCCAACGGCGGAATACAGGCGGCGAAAGACTTCCACCCCGGTCACCCAAGTCCCATCGGGTAGTCGCCCGTGCATCTGCGCCATCAATTCGTCCTGCGATTTGCCAACGTCCGCCGCGACAAACAAGGGTTCATGAATGTCTGTAAACTTGATCCTGTAGCGGCGATCCCATCTTCGCAGCAGGCCGATTTCGCGCACGCATAACGGACAACCGCCGTCGAAAAAAACTTCAACGTCGCAAGGGTGATCGTTCACAGTAGCCACGGAATACCTTCCAGTTTGGACACGACTCGCTGGGGTAACCGAGGAATCGTAGTGATCATTACGTGGCTTGGCTGAGCGATTTTTAACTGATCTTCAGGGAGTCGGAACGACAGGGATCGCTTCGGGATCTGGATCGCTGTCGGCAATCCGTGTCGCTTCAGCAACGTATTGGCGTAGATACCCTTCCGGATCGCGAAAGAACTGCGGAGTCCAACAGCGGACCAGTTGCCACCCCTGCTCTTCCAGTACTGCTGTGCGGAACACATCCCAGGTGACTGGATCATCGGTATTGGCAAACCGCGTCCCGTCGCACAATAGTCCGAGCGTTCGATCTTCCGGAAAACTCGGATGATGGAATGCCACATCGACACAAAAGCCCTCGTTACCCCAATGAGTATCGCTACCGATGCCGTGGCGCGCGGCCATCACTTGCGCGAGTTGGCTGGCAAATTGTGATGATGCTTTCGATAGGCCTTCGTTAACTTGTGAGGCCCCCGGATTGATCTGGCCGGGATCGTCTGATCGCCATTGGCGATAAGCGTCGGACAAGCGTTCTGCATATGCCAGATACGCGAAGAGCAGCCACCCGCCACCAGGATGTTGTCCTTCAGGAATCGGCGGCAGGTTGCGATAGAGCTCGGCAGGAATCGAAGTCACCAGATGGACTTCGTCGCGTGCCCGGGTCACCAGCACGTTGAGTCGTCGCCCTCCACCCGCTTGGCCCAACGGACCGAATCGACGGTAAAAGCGACCCTGCTTGTCGGGGCCGTAAGTCGTGCTGATGATCATGTGATCCCGTTCATCACCTTGAACATTCTCCAGGTTCTTGACGAACAAGCCTTCAAACGCGCCGGTCCCGACTCGATTTCGAGCCGCACCGAGTCGTTCGGCGAAATCAGGATCTTCGGCAGCGAATTCGGCGAGAGCTTCCAGGATTTGATCGCGCTGCGTCAGATTGAAGCACGCGATTCCAATGGAAGGAGGCTCCGATCGTCGCAAGAGGTCAGCCACGATTTTGACGACTTGGGCAGCCTCGGCCGCGTTGGCTCGTTCTTCGTAAACACCGGCAACGTGATACAGCGAAATGGGGGCGAAACGAATACGATTGCGTGGGTGCCCGGGAATGGCCTGCAGGCGGGAGCCATAGAATTGCTGATTGCTGAACTCGACCAGATCCGCATTGCGCGATCGGTAGTGGACATCCAGATGGCTTTCCTGGATATCCAGCGATAGTGCGGCGGTCAGCAGATCTTCGACTTCGCTCTGATGCGCTTCAAACAGATCCTGCTCAGTTTCCACATCAACGTTATCGCTCGTCACCACGGCCGATTCAAAAAAGCGAGTTGGCGGCAGTTGCTTCGGATCCCCCGCAATCACGACTCGTTTGGCTCGTGTCAGCACCGGCAAAGCCTCTTCGAGGCGGCATTGCGAGGCTTCGTCGAAGATGACGACATCAAACATCGCTTCTCTGGGAAAGATCTGAGCCACCGTTTCGGGGCTGGCCATCCAGACGGGTCGCAGATCAAACAGCGGGTCGCCTCCTTCGATCTTGCTGCCGACGGCCACCACTTGTCGCAACCGCATGGCGCGCTCACCACGTGTTGTCAGCCGTCGTCTCAGATCCGCCCCTGCGCTGTTCAATCTTGTCCCTGTCGAAGCGAGGAGACGCTCCTGTTGTCGATGAATCCAGTAATCGAGCACGAGCTCACGCACCTGAGGCTGCTTCTCCGCTTCCAATCGATGCACTTCGCGAAAGAGGTTCGATAATCGTGTTCCATCCAGACCCTGCAGTTGCGGGTTCGATTTCAGCCACTGATCGATATCCGCCTTCAAGACCAGGTGGCGGACTACGGTAATAGCGGCCTGAGTGTCAGAGCTTGTGGATAGAGTTTGTTCAACAATCGCTCGCAGTGAACTCGGCAGACCCTCTAGAATCGCTTGCAGGCGAAGCACTTCGCCTAGTGAGTCGAGACTGGTTGACAGCCGTTGCAACTCATTGCTGATCGACTCTCCACAACACGCGCGCTCCAGAGTGCCGCTCTGCCACTCGGGAAGAAACAATCCTGATTCGGCCAGCTCAAGTCGTAGATCTTCCAACAACTCGCCCCGTGATGTTGACGATTCCAGAGCATCCAAGAATCTGGGATTTCCACCGAGCAGCGTCGTTTGTGCCGATTCTTTGACGGTCGTTAATGCTGGGTGCTGGCATTGGTCCAGCGTCTCGAAGAGCAGTTCGAGTCGTTCGCATTGCTTCAAGAGGAGTGCATCGTCAACGAGTGCTCCGGCGGTGTCGCGCTGCCGAGTCTTATCAGTCAGTTGCTCCAGCATCGCGGCCACGAGTTCTCGCGAGGTCACTCTTGCTAAGAACGCGAGCAACTGCTCGGTGGATGCGGCATCTGGCGGCAGTCCGTACGACAATAATATCGCCTGTGCGCGATGACGAACTCCAAAATTGAACCAGCCGTACCAGACGCTGCAACATGTCAGATAAGCCTGGAGAGCTCCGATCTGAGCGGCAATTTCGCCGTTTGATGTCTTCTTATCGGCATGCACCAGCCCGAGTCTGGGGTCCAACGCCGACGACTCAATCTCCTTGCGAGCCGATCGCATGCTCCGAAGGACTTCATTTGCACGTTTGATCTCTGCGGGGCTTGCTTTCGCCCATCGCTCTCGCCAAGGTCGATCAACTTCGTCTAGGCATCGCCTCAGCCTTGCCGTGAGGTTTTTGCGAGCAATCAATTGCTGAGGAAAGTTCGTTGCCAAAGCCTCATCGTGACCGCTGGTGCTCGTCTGCGGGGGAACGATGAACGCGGGAATTGCCTCGTCACGAGTTCGGTCCAGTTCCGCTGCAATCGCTACCAATTCCGAGAGATGCTCGCGCAGACGTGGTGCAGGCTGTTGCAGAAAGGTTGCCAAGGGCATGCCGGCGCACGCTCTCCACGGGTGCTGATTAAAACCAACTTGGATCGCTCGCGTGACGACATCTCGGACTTCGGTCAGATGTTCGTCCAGCAGTTCGACGGTCACAGGATCTATAGCCGCAGCATCGTTTGTCGTCTTTGCCCGCGATCGCCGTGATGCTGGAGTCGGTTTGGAAGGCTCTTTGATCGGGACGCTTTCCAACTTCATCAGCGAAGGCAACGCGCATTCGAGCCATTCACCCATCCGCTGATGAAATGAGGTGTGTCGTTGAGGATCAGTCGACATCACCAGCGACCATGCATCGAGTAGCGTGTCGTACGACTTCTGTAATTGCCGATCCAAGCTGCGCAGTTGTGACGCCGCACGATCGCCAGTCGTCGTGCTGGTGAGCTGCTCCAACTGCTCGCGGATCTGCATGTATAAGTTGCGCTGATCGTGCTGCGGATCATGAATCAAAGCACACAACGACCCTAAGCCGAGATGTTCCAATCGCCGCGCGACGACATCCAGGGCCGTGCGTTTGTCGCACACCAGTAGCACGCGTTCTCCACGAGCCAGGTGATCGCCGATAATATTCGTGATGGTCTGGCTCTTGCCGGTTCCCGGTGGGCCATGAATGACCAGACCTTGCGACTCGCGAGCCAAACGGACCGCTCTGGACTGGCACGGATCTGCCACTGTCACGAGTCGCTCGCCTGCGACATTGCGGTGGTATTTGGATGAGGCGGCCTCAACGCCTGCGAGGGGGGCGGCATCGATCGATTCCGGCGACTCTTCCAGCAAAACCTCTGTCGAAATGAAGCTCTGGACCGGCCCCCGCAGTCCTTCCGGGGCCGCGGACATCGCCTGCATGTCTCGCAGCAGACCTTGATTATTCATCGGAAACAAACCGATTACGGCGGCCATCACAATCTCAGGCTTTGCATCGTTGGTCTCAGTCCGTGGGGCTGCGCATATTGCATCGAGGGACGCGGCTGTGATTGTCGGCTGAGGCAAGCCGAGCGCCTTCGCGACTCGGCCAGTCAAGTCGTTCAATTCCTCCCAAGAGTCGAGGTTTGATGAATTCGCGATTGAGGTGTTCGTACGCGATTCCGAACCGAGTTGCTCGCCTTCCTCCGCATTCGTGATTGAGACAGCCTGCTGGGGCAGTATCGACTGGCCCGTTTGACGCTCCAACCAGGCGAACAGCGCTTCATTTGGAACCAGAAAGTCGGCACCGTCATGAAGCCCCGCGATTGCGATCACCGGACATAACCCAGCTCGTAGTTCGAGTGAAATCGGGATGAATGCAATGGGAGCCAGCAGCCGCTTCGTCCCCCCGGTCACCGATCCACCCACGCCTGGTGGCAGGCTGAGCAAGGGGAACCCGACATGCAGAACATGGACACCGGTATCCTGTTCGTACTCGCGAGCGTCCTCAGCAAGTCTTCGCAGCTTGGTGAGCACCGTCTGCTGAGCGGACCAGTTGTCTTTTTTGTGCTGGTCTTCCGCCGAGAAATCGGCAACGGGTTCACTGTCGGAAGTCTTCTCTAACTCTTCATTGTTAGATGCTGCCGGTCGCCGCTTGCTGGACGGCTTGCCAGCGTTCTTCGGAGCGGTCACACGGGCTTGTAACTGCGTGGCCTGCTTGTCTGAGAGAAGTTGTCGCAACGCGTCGGCGGGGCTGATGTCGTGCAACTTGGCGAACTGCATCCAGTCAATCCGCTGCCGACTGGAATGCGGACGGCAATTCAAATTGGGTCCGCTGGTCAATCCAGCAAACAGCCGATCCAGCATTTTCGAAAGGATCTGATTTTTGGACATCAAGGCGACTTCGGCGTGGAATGGTGCGATGTCCCATGATGACGCGAGATGGTCAAGCTTCTGTAGACCAACGCCTCACGGGGCGACAGACCAGATTTCTACAGCAGTCGAAGTGCGGGAAGCAAACCACTTGGCAGGTCGTGCAGATCAGGATGCAGCGTGTGCGCGAGCAACTCGACACTGTCGACCAGCCGCGGACCGGGTCGGCTGAAGTACGAGTTCCCATCAATGACAAACACATTGCCTTGCCGCACGCACGTCAGATCGGCGAATCCCGGATATTGCTTCAGCAAGGGAATATCGAGCAGTGTCCGTTCGACGTTGAACCCGCAGCAGGCGACGATCAGGTACTCGGGATCATACAGTAGAATTTCTTCCCAGGCGGTCGTACGAGAACGCTCCCCTTCCCGACCGATCCCTTCCATCCCACCGGCAATCCGGACCAGTTCGGGCGACCAATGGCCCGAGCAAAACGGTGGATCGACCCATTCGAGCAGCACGACGCGAGGCCGGTATTTCAACTGAGCGTTGCGTTGGGCAACTCGATCAACTCGAGACTGCAGTTGTGTAATCACCTCTTTGGCTCGAGTGGAAATTCCTGCCGCATCGCCGACCAGGCGAATGCAATCGAAGACTTCCGACAACCGCATCGGTTCCAGGTTGACCACTTTTGGTTGCCCCGGCAGCGAACAGGCAGCCGCAGTCACCTCTTCTTCGGCGACGGCGCAAACGTCGCACAGCGCTTGGGTGACAAGCAAATCCGGCCGCAATTGTTCCAGGATCGGCATGTCGAGCGAGTAGAGGGCCTTTTGCGATTTCAGCCGTTCACGCACCAACCCGTCGATCTCAAGACTGGTCGCATCATGCGGGATCAGCGTGCGAGTCACCTTGGGGAGCGATTGGACGAATGGAGGATAGTCGCATTCATGTGTCACTCCGACGAGGTCGTCTCCCAACCCAAGCTGGCAGACGATCTCAGTGGCACTCGGCAGCAGCGATACGATTCGCAATTGAAGTTCCTGATGTCGGCGTTTGCTGGTGCCTGTGCGTGTCGTTGGTTTTTTGCGCAAATGGATTCTTAACGTTCTCGATCTATCGCAAATCCTTCAAGCCGCTACCGGTGTGAAGGAGACTTCACGCACGGCTGGCAGCTGGTATTCGGTCAGTGCCAACGCGCCGAACAGCAGTCCCGTAAACATCGCATCGCCGGCCAACGTGTTCTGGAAGCAAGGAATCGCTGCGATGAAGCACGCGGCCAAGCCATCCGCGCTACGTGGATAATAGACCCACCAAGTGGCCACGTTGGTGACGACGAAGAATTGAACCGCACCCACGAACGTACAGGCGGCCGTCGTCAAAAAAGTACGCCGCGAACGCAGCCAGCGACCTAACAAAACATTGATTGCGAAGCTGGCATAAACAACGGGCATCAGAATGTGGAAGCCGGTCGCCAGATCCCCTACCGCCAGTGCGGCCAACGGCAACAGAAATGCGAAGCGACGCTGGGCGTAACAAGCACCCCCGAATAATGCCATCGCTCCGATCGGTGTGAAGTTGATCGGATGTGGGATCCAGCGACACAATCCCGCCGCGAGGATCATCGCGAACAGAGTGGCATTGCGCAGTCCATTGGATGTGGGTGGGGTCGATTCAGTCAGATCAGCAGACATGGACAGTTCCCTTGCCGGTTCGGGCAAAAGGGGCCACGAGTATCAGATTGGCCAACAAGCAGTCGATGCGCACGTGCGTCATTCAGACAAATCTGCCTGTCGGTCGACCTGGACTCGAGGCGCCGGACATTATCGACAGGCAGGTTTTCTGACTTACGACTCTTAAAGAGGCCCAGCCGCCTTCCCGTGATCTCTCACAGTGGCAAGTTCGCTGAACCTCTGGTCGCTTACAGCAGCGGCCCTGTGCCGGATTCACACCGGCTTCCCTTTTTGTCCACTTGTTGGAAGTGGATACCTGTCGACGGGCAGTCTAGGGAACTTACTGACCTACGTAAACTGACCGAAAGACTCTCCAGCTACAAAACGCATGAACACACGAAAAGAACTGCATCACCTGCATCCCTTTCGTGCGTTCCGCGTATTCTGTGGTTCACTTCTTACCGATGATCAAACGTAAACTCGCCGTTCTGAACATCGACAATGATATGAGCCCCTTCTTCGAACTCGCCGCCTAAAATTGCATTGGCGAGTTCGTTTTGCAGGCGTTGCTGAATCGTCCGTTTCAGAGGGCGAGCTCCGTAAACCGGATCATACCCTTCTTCCGCGAGTTGTTTCTTCGCCCCGTCAGAGACTTCCAGCGTGAAGCCGTTGTCTTCCAGACGCTTTTGCAATCGAACCAGTTGCAGGTCGACGATCTGACGAATTTCCTTCTGCGTCAACGGATGGAAGACGATTGTTTCGTCGACACGGTTCAGAAATTCGGGCAGGAACTCTTTGCGTAGGATCTGCATGACACGACGCTCGATTTCCTTGTCGTCTTCCTTCCCGGCCATCTCCATGATCATCTGGCTGCCGATATTCGAAGTCATCACGACGATCGTGTTGGTGAAGTCGACTGTTCGACCGTGGCTGTCGGTCAACCGGCCATCGTCCAACAACTGCAGCAGCACGTTGAAGACATCGCGGTGAGCCTTTTCGATTTCGTCCAACAGCAGCACCGTGTAGGGTCGTCGCCGCACCGCCTCGGTCAGCTTGCCCCCTTCTTCATATCCAACGTACCCCGGAGGGGCACCGATCAAGCGAGCGACCGAGTGCTTCTCCATGAACTCACTCATGTCGATGCGGACCATCGCTCGTTCGTCGTCGAACAAGAACTCGGCGAGAGCCTTACACAATTCGGTCTTACCGACGCCGGTGGGGCCGAGGAAGATAAACGAACCGATCGGGCGGTTCGGATCTTGCATTCCCGACCGCGAACGTCGGACGGCATTGGCCACCGCCGTGACCGCTTCGGATTGGTTGATCATCCGCTGATGGATGTGATCTTCCATCTCCAGCAGCTTGGTCTTTTCCGTTTGCAACATTCGAGAAACAGGGATCCCCGTCCAGGTGCTGACCACCTTGGCGATGTCCTCTTGAGTCACTTCTTCTCGCAGCAATCGGTGCCCTTCCCCGACTTCGGACGCCTTCTTCTCGGCGACCGCCAGCGCTTGTTCCGCACTCTTCAACTTCTTTTCCGAGTCGAAAGCTCGAACGTAGTCTTCATTGGCATTCGTCTGCTGAGCCTGCGTGAACGCCTGGTCGTAGGCGGTCCGCAGTCGTTCGATTTCCTCTTTCAGTGGACGGATGGAGGTCAACGCTTCCTTTTCGACCTGCCAACGAGTCTTGAGTGCATTCACGCTCTCTTCGCGATCAGCGATTTGTCTGCGAATCTCCTGCAGACGTTGTTTGCTTTCGGAACTCGGTTCCTGCGTCAGAGCGGCCGCTTCGATCTGCAGACGAGTTAATTGACGCGTCGCTTCGTCGATTTCGGCGGGCATCGAATCCATTTCCATCCGCAAGCGGCTGGCTGATTCGTCAACGAGGTCAATCGCCTTGTCTGGCAGGAACCGATCGTTGATATACCGATCCGACATCGTCGCCGCGGCGATCAGCGCATCGTCCGTGATGCGCACCCCGTGGTGCGATTCGTAGCGAGACTTCAAACCGCGCAGGATCGAGATCGTGTCTTCGACGTTCGGCTCGTTAACGAGCACAGGCTGAAATCGTCGTTCCAGCGCGGGATCTTTTTCGATGTACTTCCGGTACTCATCCAGCGTAGTGGCACCGACGCAATGCAGTTCACCGCGTGCGAGTGCCGGCTTCAGCAGATTCGAGGCATCAACCGCCCCTTCCGCGGCACCCGCTCCGACGACGGTATGCAGTTCGTCGATGAACAGGATGACCTGCCCTGCGGCTTCGGTCACTTCCTTCAAGACGGCCTTCAATCGGTCTTCGAATTCGCCACGAAATTTGGCTCCGGCGATCAAAGCTCCCATGTCGAGCGCGACGACAGTCTTGTCTTTCAGGTTCTGAGGAACATCCCCGAGCACGATGCGATGAGCCAGGCCTTCGACGATGGCGGTCTTGCCCACGCCCGCGTCGCCAATCAGCACCGGGTTATTCTTCCGTCGTCGCGACAGAACCTGGATGATGCGGCGGATTTCCTGATCGCGCCCGATAACGGGATCGATTTTTCCCTGACGAGCGAGCGCGACGAGATCCTTGCCGTACTTTTCGAGGGCCTGGTACTTCTCTTCCGGGTTCTGATCGGTGACTTGTTGTGTCCCGCGCACGGACTTCAAGGCGCTCATCACGTCAGCCTCGCTGACGCCGTTCAGCTTCAGAACTCGCTGAGCTTGATCATCGACCTGCGTCAGCGCGAGCAGCAGATGCTCGGTCGACACGAACGAGTCTTTCATCGTGTCGGCCTGTGCCGCTGCCTTATCGAGGACTTGCTTGATGGCCTGACTGCCCCCGGTTTGCCCACCGGAGGAGCGTGGCAGCTTGTTCAGATCCGCATCAACGATCCCACGCAATTGAGGGACTCGGATGCCGATCTTTTCCAGCAATGGGCGAACGATCCCCTGCTGTTCGTCGAGCAGAGCCTTCAAAAGATGAAGCGGGACAAATTGTGGATTGCCCTGCGATTCAGCGAGCTCTTGGCCAGATTGAATCGCTTCTTGAGCTTTAACGGTCAGTTTATCAGGACGGAAGGCCATAAGTGAACCTCCTGAGTATGTGCGTTGCGTAATGCGGCGCGATTGGGATTAGAGTTTGAACTCGGTTGATATGCGAAACCGAGATCAGATTGTTAGCGGAGGCGAGCAGGTGTGACTGCCAGCAATCGATTGGCGAAATTCTGATCTCGTTTGCAGCGTTCTCTCAGTGATTCATCACTTTGCAGGCGGCCATCAATAGCCTCCGCTTGCAATTCCTCACGTTGGATGAATTTAGCGATTTCTTGAACTGCCCAGTCTACTTGCGACACGGGGTTGCTACTTCGGCCGACTCGGTAAAACGCACCACGATCCGTCAAGCGGCGCCATGCCGTTCGCCCCAATTTAGGATTGGAAACAGGCATGAAAAATAAAGGCAATTCGAACTGAATCAGCGCTGCTGATGGCACACTCAGTTGATTCTGGATGATGTCGCCATACGCGCTTTCAATCGCTGTCCAGCCTCGCCCTTGTTTAATCAGTGACGGAGTAATGAAGTAGATGATGTGTCGACATTTCAAAATGGACTCGCGTAAAGCCTCGTGCGAATCTCTTCCGGTAGGATAGTCGGCTTGATCGATCCAACTGATGACACGATGCGTCCGCAGTTTCTCCAGCACTGGCAGAATTAAGGTGTCCCGGTCTTCCGCAACGTGCGATAAGAAAACGTGAAATCCGCATACAGGCCAGTGTTCAATCTGCCAATCCGCAGGCATGGCGGACCTCACTTAGTCGGAAGCGGTGGAAACGGCGGCAATTCGGTTTGTTGGTCACGGTTCACGAGAGCAATCAACTCGTCGCCGATCTGCGTTGGATATGCAAAAATTCCATCACGAATCTCTAAGACGCCTGCTTGTTCCATGGCGACGCAAGCTTCGCGAATCTGCCCCAGCGTGTGTTTATCACTGAGAGCAGAATACAACGATTGAAACGCGACGCCGTAGTTGGCACGTCTTAATGGGTTGAACATCCAAAATGCTTTGAGAACGTCATGATAGATCATTGGCAAGTTGTCGACGTACTCGGTTGTAACAGCAACCATCATCGATCTCCTCTCAATGTCAGATTTTCGGGACGCTGCGATTCTTTCGCAGCGTCCCGAACGAATTATCAACTTTCAGGCCATTCTAGCTCTTCTTTTCAAATTCGGCATCAATCACGCCGTCATCAGGCTTCCCATCAGAGGACGGACCCGCTTGCGGTCCCGCGTCAGCCCCTGGCGCGGCTTGCATGTGCTGCGACAAGGCCATGCTGGCCTGCTGCAAGGCGTCGACTGCCGAATTGATCGCGGCCACGTCGTCGCTCTTTTCGGCGGCCTTCACCTTTTCGATGCTGCTCTCGACTGCCGACTTGGATCCCGCATCCAGCTTCGCTCCGTGTTCCTTCAGGATCTTTTCGACTTCGTAGACCGAGGTCGACGCTTTGTTCTTGGCTTCCGCCAGTTCGCGACGTTGCTTGTCTTCGGAAGCGTGAGACTCGGCGTCTTTTCGCATCCGGTCGATTTCCGTCTGATCGATCCCGCTGGAGTTCTCGATTCGCACCGAGTGCTCTTTGCCGGTTGATTGATCCTTGGCCTTGACGTTCAAAATGCCGTTGACATCCAGGTCGAACGTCACTTCGATCTTCGGCGTACCGCGTGGTGCGGGCATAATCCCTTCCAGGTTGAACTGGTTCAGTGCTCGGTTGTCGCGAGCCATCGGGCGTTCGCCCTGGAAGACGCTGATCGTCACTGCGCTTTGACCGTCAGCGGCAGTCGAGAATGTTTCCTTCTTGGTGACAGGAATCGTCGTATTGCGTTCGACAAGGACCGTCATCACGCCCCCTTCGGTCTCCAGGCCCAATGACAGTGGAGTCACGTCGAGCAACACCATGTCTTTGACATCGCCGGAGATGATGCCCCCCTGAATGGCGGCACCGATCGAGACCACTTCGTCAGGGTTGACCCCACGATGTGGCTCTTTTCCGCCGAACATCTTCTTAACGAATTCCTGCACCTTCGGCACACGCGTCGAACCACCGACCAGCACGACTTCGTCAATCTGGCTTGGCGACAGCTTGGCGTCTCGCAGTGCATTTTCGACTGGCTTGCGACAACGTTCGATCAGGTGATCGACCATCCGTTCGAACTCGGCGCGCGTCACGGTCATTTGCAGGTGCTTCGCACCGCTGGCGTCCGCCGTAATGAACGGCAGGTTGATATCAGTCTGTTGCTGTCCTGAAAGTTCCTTCTTCGCCTTTTCGGCGGCTTCGCGCAGTCGCTGCAACGCCATCGCGTCTTTTCGCAGATCGATGCTGTGTTCCGCCTGGAACTTGTCGGCAATGTGCTTGATTAACACTTCGTCAAAGTCGTCACCGCCCAGGTGCGTGTCCCCGTTGGTGCTGAGCACTTCGACCAGTTCGTGATCGACTTCCAGGACGGAGACATCGAATGTACCGCCCCCCAAGTCGAAGACGGCGATCTTTTCGTTCTTCTTGTTCTGCAGGCCGTATGCAAGTGCTGCAGCCGTCGGTTCGTTGATGATTCGGTCAACTGTCAATCCGGCGATTTCACCAGCGTCCTTGGTCGCCTGACGCTGAGCGTCGTTGAAATAGGCAGGAACGGTGATGACAGCTCGGGTGACAGTATGTCCCAGGTAGGCTTCTGCCGACTCCTTCAGCTTACGAAGAATCTGCGCAGAGACTTCCGGAGGTGTATAGGTCTTTCCGTGGACTTCGACTTTGACGTACTCGTTCGGTCCGCCGATGACCTTGTAGGGAACGATCTTTTCTTCCGATTCCACTTCGTTATGGCGACGTCCCATAAATCGTTTGATCGAGTAAATCGTGTTCTTGGGGTTGGTCACAGCCTGGCGCTTGGCGGGATCACCAACCAGTCGATCACCCTTCTCAGTGAACGCGACAACGCTGGGGGTGATGCGATTCCCTTCCTGGTTCGCGATGACTTTGACTTCGCCACCTTCCATGATCGAGACGACGGAGTTCGTCGTACCCAGGTCGATGCCGATGATTCGTTCTTGAATAGCCATGTTGCCGTTCCTTGTTGGAGTATGTGATTTGTGGTTTGTTTTTGAGATTTGGGAAGCGAGTTCAGGCCGAGGCAGACCCGCAATCTGGTCAAGAGCGTGGAAGCAAACATCGCGCCCATCCCGAATGCGGAGTAATCGATTGACGCAACTCATTAACTGGTAAATGCTAGCCGTTATGCCAGCTGTTCGATGGCCTGACGGGGTGATCGCTCTGCTGCCATTTTGGCGAAGTGGATGTCAGTAGGTCAATAAACTGTCGATGTCGATTTGGCAGTCGTCCTTAGCGCGTTCCGATTTTGGCTTTGAAATTCGATGGTCCGATGCGCAACCCCTGCCCGCTGCTTGCAAAAGCGATACACCACCTGTAAAAACGTCATTTCGCCCTTGAGAAAACAACTGTGTGACCGTGACGACTCATCAGACAGATTGTCGTAGTCTGGTGAGGGCAACTTTAGTTTCGCCTGATCGGGAGTGTGGTGGATGGCTAGCAAACCGGTGCCAAAGAAGCCCGCAAAACCAAGTCCGGCACCGAATTCGGCCAAAGCGGCGCCCTCATCGGCAGCGAAAGTTGCGGCGAATGCGGAAGCAGAAGTCGCCAAGCTTGACCAGGAAATCGTGAAGCTCATCAATCGGCGTGCCGCAGCGACGGTAAAATTGATTGAAGCCGCGCCTGATCGTAAGGCCATCATCTACGATCCGCGGAACGATGATGACCTGTATGCCAAGCTCGAGTCCGAGAATCAGGGTCCGCTGCCTGGTCGAACCATTCGTGGCGTCTTCCGCCACATCCTAAGTGCTGTCCGGAATCAAGCGCGCGTCCAACGCGTCGCCTATCTGGGCCCCGCTTTCAGTTTCTCGCACATGGCTGCGATCGAACGGTTTGGTGAATCGGCTGACCTGATTCCCGTGAACACCATTCCGGCCGTTTTCGAAGAAGTGAATCGCGGACACGCTGACTTTGGCGTGGTTCCGATCGAAAACAGCACCGATGGTCGCATCATCGACACACTGGATATGTTCACTCGATTGCCGCTCCGAATCTGTGGCGAAATCCAACTCGCGATTCATCACAATCTGCTGGGGCGAGCTGCTCGAGGCGACATCAACGAAGTTTACAGCAAGCCGCAGGCGCTCTCGCAATGCCGTGACTGGCTCAGTCGCAACATGCCGCAAGCCCGTCTGATCGAAGTCACCAGCACCTCGACCGCTGCTCAGTTGGCTCGCGACAAGCCGGGTGCCGCTGCTGTAGCCGGCAAGCAGGCTGCTGTTGAATACGGCCTGCAGGTGCTGGCCGAGAACATCGAAGATAATAAGAGCAATGTCACTCGCTTTGCGGTGATTGGCGATCGTCCTGCTTCGACAACCGGACGTGATCGGACGTCGCTGTTGCTGCAGATTCCGCATCGTCCCGGTTCGCTGTCTGACGCACTGACGATCTTCAAGCAATCGAAGTTGAACCTGACGTGGATTGAGTCGTTTCCGTTACGTGGTCCAGAAACCGGGTATATTTTCTTCCTGGATTGCGAAGGCCATGTGAAGGACGCGAAGGTCAAGCGAGCCTTGGAAGATCTGGCGAAGATGGCCGTCCGGATGGAAGTGTTGGGTTCCTATCCCAAGAGTGACCCTGTGGAATAGACTGGGAATTGATTAAACAGGACCTCCCAAAGTCGGGAGGTCTTTTTGTCATGGTAGTTGATTGAAGCCGATGGTGGACGGATCAATCGGTTTGACGGTGAACAAGGATTCAGGCTATGCGGCGAAAATTTGTGGCGGGTAACTGGAAGATGAACACCACGTTTCAGTCAGCGCAAGCGCTGGCTCGAGAAGTGGCATCGGCCGTGGCTGCATCCAATCCGGCTGTCGACGTCGCGGTCTGTCCGCCAGCTCCGTTTTTGTGGTCCGTGAAGCAAATCCTGGCCGGTAGCCCAGTTCTGTTGGGTGGCCAGAACGCCTATTTCGAGAAATCGGGCGCTTTCACTGGTGAAACGTCGCTCGACATGCTGCTGGATGTCGGCTGTGAATGGGTAATCCTGGGTCACAGTGAACGCCGCCAGTTCTTCGGCGACACCGATGCCATCATCAACAAGAAAGTCGCCGCTGCAATTGCGCAGAAGCTTGGTATCATGTTTTGCGTTGGTGAAGTCTTGGAAGATCGCCAGGCCAATCGAACCGAAGCTGTTTTGACGACGCAATTGGAAGGTGGATTGGCCGGGTTTACATCAGCACAATTGTCCACGTTGGTGATTGCGTACGAACCAGTCTGGGCCATCGGGACCGGTGTCACGGCATCGCCAGAACAGGCCGAATCGGCACATGCGTTTATTCGCAATTGGATGGCCTCGCGATTTGACGCTAAACTGGCGGCAGAGTTGCGAATCCAGTACGGCGGCAGCGTGAAGCCGGAGAATGCCAAGGAAATCTTGTCGAAGCCGAACGTCGACGGGGCATTGGTCGGCGGAGCAAGTCTGAAGAGTGATCAGTTCATGGGGATCGTCAACGCGGCGGCGGAATTGTCCCGCTGAGACGTTGAGCCCGCTAATATAGGTCGTGAAGGATGGAGCCACCTCGACCGGTGCTCTCCGCGACAAGGAAACAGGGAATCGTTTAGCATGTATATGTTTCTCACCTACAGCATGATGTTTCTGCATATGTTCGTGGGACTGATTCTGATTGGAATCATCCTGCTGCAACGAGGTCGTGGCGGTGGATTGGCAGGTGCGTTCGGTGGTATGGGCGGTCAAAGCGCCTTCGGTACCAAAGCTGGCGATGTCTTCACCAAGATCACGATTTGGCTGGCCACGGTGTGGATCGTACTAGGCTGCGTCTGCGTCCTGCTGGCGAGTAACTCCCGGACCAAGTCGTCGATGATTCGCGACTTTGCTCCGGAAGTCAAAGAAGCTGCCGAAGACAAAGCTGCTAGTGAAAAGGGAGACGGGGACAAGAAGGGCGACGATGTGGTGGTCCCAGCCCCGGCCAAGCCAGAGGGTGCTAAACCAGAGGGTGCCAAGGCGACGGATGGCGCTGCAGACAAGGGTGTCAAACCCGACGCTGCTGTCGAACCGACGAAGCCAGAGGCGACTGAGAAGCCCGCTGAAGACAAGAAGGACGCCAAGCCGGAAGCGGCCGAAGATGGTGCGAAGAAAGAAACCGCACCGGAGGCCAAGGATCCCGTTCCTGAAAAGCCAGCCGAACCTGCCAAGAAGCCAGAGGGAGAAGCCGCTGCTGAGAAGGCTCCTTCCGAGAATAAGCCTGAGTGATCGTTTGTTGTTTGCGTAAGGCTGTCGCCTGGCGTGATCCGAGTTCGAGACGATTTCCAGTGCGAGAGATGCCGTGCTGCTGAGCATGACCGGATTTGGTGAAGCGCGTGAGCGGTTGGGCGACGTGCTCTGCCGAATCGAGCTACGCAGTGTCAACAATCGGCACTTCAAGCTTTCACTGCGCTGCCCAGACGGGTTTCTGCAGTTCGAGTCTGAAATCGAGCATTTGCTTCGCGAAACCATTACTCGCGGTAGTGTTTCGCTAGCCATTCGGTTTGATCGCTCGTCTACATCGCACGCCCCTCGGTTGAATCCGGCAGCGATTGCTGACTATTGGCAGCAGATGCAGAAGATCTGCGCGGACCTGTCTCTCGCACCGCCGGAGTTCAGCACGGTGCTGTCGCTACCCGGCGTCCTCGATGATGGTGCGTTTGATACGGCCACGGCTCAGCAAATGTGGCCAGTCGTATCGCAGGCGGTTCGGGCGGCCGCGAAGCATATGGGCGACTTTCGTCGTCGCGAAGGGGCATCGATGGCGGACGAGCTGCGGACTCAGTGTGCCGCAATCGCCGCCCAAGTTGATCAGGTCACCGCCCTCGCTCCGCAGGTCATCATCGAATACCGCGACAAGCTGCTGCAGCGGGTCAACGACTTGGTCAAGGATCTGGATACGCGATTAGGGCCGGCCGATGTCCTACGTGAAGTTGCTCTGCATGCGGATCGATGCGACATCAACGAAGAGATCACTCGATTGCGCAGCCATTTGTCGCAGTTCCTGAAGTTGCTGGACGACGCAGTGTCGCAAGGCCGCAAACTGGATTTCATGTGTCAGGAACTATTCCGCGAAGTAAATACGATTGGGTCCAAGTCCAATCACGTCGGCATCGCTCACGCTGCCGTGGAGGCAAAAGTCTGCGTCGAACGGATGCGGGAAATTGTCCAGAACGTAGAATAAAAGCGATACCTGCTGATTGGGTGTGATTTTGCGGAAACTGGGAGCCTGACGATCGTGGTCGCGGATACGCAAGGACTGCCATTTCGAGTTGTGGTCTTGTCCGGGCCCAGTGGGAGCGGCAAGACGACGATCGTCGAACGCCTGATTCGCGAGTCACCCATCAAACTTGTGAAATGCATCTCCGCTACGACTCGCCCCAAACGCGTCGGTGAGATCGAAGGCGATTCTTACTATTTCCTGCCGGCAGAAACGTTTGCGGCTCGAAAAGCCGCGGGCGAATTTCTGGAAACCGCCGAAGTCTTCGGGGCTGGCTATTGGTACGGGACATTGAAGTCCGAACTCCACCGCGCACAGGCCGCTGGCGGTTGGGCGTTCCTGGAAATCGACGTTCAGGGGGCTCTCCGAGTGATGGGCGAGTATCCAGACGCTGTCACGATCTTTCTGGAGCCGCCCTCGATCGCTGTCTGTGAACAACGACTGCGGCAGCGTGGAACGGATTCCGAAGAGACGATCCAGCGCCGGCTGCGGAAGGTCGAAGACGAATTGCAACTGGCACACCGGTATCGTCACCGGGTTGTGAACGACGATCTGCATGACGCTGTCCAGGAAATCCATGAGATTCTGAGGCAGCAATCGGAGTAACCGCAAATTGAGTTGAGACTTGCGGTCGAGGCACAGATCCGGCAGACTAAAGGATTCGCGATCCCTGCCATTGGATTGAATCCAGCTGGGACATTCTTGTTGTTGGTGTATCGAAGAATGTCCCGATTACAGTCAGCGAATTGTTACGACGTCATTCAATGAGGACGACATGCTCGAAGAACTGAAAGAAGAAGAGATCGTCAAGAAGGTTGGGGGACGCTTTAAGCTCTCCACGTTGATCCAGAAGCGAATGGTCGCGCTGAATCGCGGTGCCAAGCAATTGGTCGAAATCCAGACCAAGAATCCGATGGAAGTCGTGATTCAAGAAATCATTCAAGACAAGATTTTTCTAGATGCCAGCGGCGCTGTGGTCACGCGGCCCGACAATAATACCACTCGTGAGCGTCATTTCGACAGCGGTCCCTCGCTGGATGACCTGTAGGATTGATTCGAGACGGAACCATGCGTGGTCGCGAACTATTGCTGGGTGTAACCGGCGGCATTGCCGCCTATAAGACGGCGGACCTCTGCAGCAAGCTCGTTCAGGCGGGAGCTTCGGTCAGTGTTGTGATGACCGAAGCCGCCGAACGATTCATCGGTGCGACCACCTTCGAAGCTCTGACGGGCCGACCAGTCCACCGCGGGCTGTTTCAGCCCTCAGAGCATTTCCGTGGCGAACACATCGGGTTGGCGCAGCGGGCCGACTTGATGATTGTCGCCCCCGCAACTGCAAACTATCTTGCGCAGGTCGCTCATGGTTTCGCCGGAGATCTCTTGTCGACCCTCGCGCTGACAGTGACCTGCCCCATCTTGCTCGCTCCCGCGATGAACTGTGAGATGTGGGCGAAGCCGTCTGTGCAGCGTAACGTCGATCAACTGCGAGTGGATGGTTGTCTCTTCGCCGAGCCTGGCAGCGGCTGGCTCAGTTGCGGCCAGGTGGGTGCCGGGCGAATGGCCGAACCTCTGGAAATCCTGGAAGCAATTGATCGCATCCTGACAGGAACGTGGGCAACTCCTTCCACGGCCAAAATTCTTGACGGAACAGATCGCTAGCGACATGCGCATTCTCATCACTGCCGGTCCAACACGTGAATACCTGGACGACGTGCGATACCTGTCGAATGCCAGCAGCGGGCGGATGGGTTTTGCACTCGCAGAGGCGATTTTAGCTGCTGGGCATCAAGTTGTTTTGGCGTGCGGGCCTGTCTCGTTGACACCACCTGCTGGCTGCGAAGTCCATCCAGTGGAAACGACCGACGATCTGCTGTCGGCCTGCAATCGCCTGTTCCCCGATTGCGATGGGGTCATCGCCACGGCGGCTGTCTGCGACTATCGACCGAAATCTCGATTCCCCGGCAAACTGGCGAAGACGGGTGTCTCCCTGGAATTGGAACTGGTCGAGACGGCTGATGTGCTGGCCGACTTGGGACGCAACAAAGGAACACGCTGGATCATTGGATTCGCCCTGGAGTCAGACGAATACGCGCACGTGAATGCTCTCAAAAAGCTGAAGCACAAGAACTGTGACGCGATCGTCCTCAACCGTCCAACAGCGATTGGTGCTGAGACAAATCAGATTGAAGTGATCGACGACGCAGGAAGCACGGTTGTATCGTTTGCCGGAACAAAGCTGGAAGTTGCCACGCAACTTTGGGCTTGGATCGAACAGTCGATCGTGTCACGCGCCGGTTCATAGACCGTCGAACAGAGGCCTCGCGTCGTTTTTCCTACGGCAATTTCTTTCGCTGCGAAGCTGCTGTTTTTTTCGTCGCTTTGCGAACAGCTTTTTTCACGGACCTTTTTGTCGCCTTATTTGTGGCGATTGCTTTCTCATAGAATTCAATGTGTTTCGCCACCGGCTGTCGGTGGATGGCTTCGCCGATCACATCGAGCGCCAAGTCTTCCGGTCGCTTGAATCGGATACAACTCTTTCCCATGTCGAGCTTCTTGCCGGTCTTCTTCCAGGCGGCTTGAAACCACTTTGCCAAATCGCTGTCTCCATAAACCGACATCATATACAGCGAGAGATGGTTCTTTTGAGATGCCAGACAAACGAATGGTAACGGCTGCTTGGGATCGCAATGGTATCCAGACGGATAGCGGCTGTGAGGAATATAGTAGCCGATCATCCCATACTGCATCCCCTCTTCGTAGCCTGGATCGAGGTTGGACAGAATCACCTGCCTGACGGCTTGTATGGACGTGCGGCGGTCTGCTGGTAGTTCGGCCAGATACAAATCAACAGTAGTCGCTTTGCTCTGCACAGTCGGTCCCTTTAGGCGGGCTTCAAGCGGAGCAGTTTCGCATAGGCATTCAACTTCTCACCAACTGAGGGGAATCGCCAGCCGCTCTTGTTGTAACGCAGCACCAGCAGTGTGACATCGTCATCAGCAGGCTGGCTTTCCGAATACTGGTCCAGGCCCGCGAGGATGTGTTGGCTGAGATCCCGAACATTCGTGATCGGAATCGATTGGACGAGGTTCAGCAATCCCGTCTCGCCAAGCAGCTTATCATCACCGTTGCGCGCTTCGGTCAAAGCGTCGGTGTACAACAGAAACAAGTCGCCCTCTTCCATCTTGAGGCTGAACTGCTGATAGTTGGTCGATGAGTCAAAACCAAGTGGCAGATTGGCGACGCGCCCGTCTTCTATCAGATCCTGATTGACGTAGGACCACTTGCCAGTTCGATGCTGATACCACAATGGACGCGGATGCCCCGCGTTGCACAGGACCAGGCGGCTATCGTTGGCGAGGTACGTGGCGATGATTGCCGTCGCGAAACGAGCGGATTGGGTGAGGGCCGTGAATTCGCGATTGAGCTCGCGGACCAGACGAGTCTGGCTGGAACTGTTCATGAACCGGCGAACGAGTGCTCGAAGCTGCTGAGATGTTTCGGCAACCGCTTCCCCATGTCCCGAGACATCCGCCAGCAGCATTCGCGTGATATAGCCGCTGGCGCAGAGTGAAACGTAGTGAACGTCGCCTCCCCTGCTCTCTCCGCGATAGGGACGACTATAGACGGACAATTCCAGACCTGGTGTCACGACATCGCTCGTAACCGACTGGTTGCCGCTCCAGATGTCCATGCACTGAAGGTTGTAGGACGGAATCGTCGTTGAGTCTGCCATTATTCCTCCGCCATCAACTCTGCGATTCGCAGGCACCTGAACTCTGCGAGTTTAATGCTTTCCGGCTCTAAGCGTAAAAAAACACGGCAGGGAAATCCCTGCCGTGTGAATCTTCGTAGACGAACAAGCCAATCGCGACTACTTCTTGGCTTTCTTGTCGGCGGCAGTAGCCTTAGCCAGTGCAGCCGCTTCGGCAGCGCGAGTTTCCAAGTTGATCATCGGGCTGAACCGACGAACCTTGGCAGCGATTAGTTGCTTATCGCCTTGATTGGTCGCTTTACGGAACCGGGCTTCCAGCTTCTTCAACTGGACTTTGTGCTTACGGCGACGTTCTTTTTCCCGATCTCGTTCAGTGCGCGGCATGGTAGGCGGTATTCTCCGAAACAACTCAACGGCAACCGCCGTCGGCAAATACTAAAAGGCGGAAATTCTTCGCAAGCTAACTACTTGCGAGACAATCAATTACCGCAACTTCTTGTGACAAGTTTTACAGCGAACCCGCATGCGAACAATCTTGTTGCATTTCGGGCAACGCTTAGTCTTGCGTTCAATCTTCAACTTAGTCCGTGGACGAATCGGCATCGTTCAACCCTTAGTCTCCGTCCAAGCCGAACAGGCTCAGTCGGGACAATCTCCAAAACCATAAACGAGCGGGAAAGTTTAGCTGGGGCGGTGCGGACACGCAAGCCAACACCGGTGTCGTAAATTCAGCATTCTCAACGACACGTTCTCATCTCGCTCCGGCATTTAACTGTTTCACACAACGCAAGTTACAACTTGCAAAGTTGTCTCGATTCAACACCCGGCGGCTTTCGCGCATGAGAAATATCCGTTGCTCGGACATTTTCAACAGTCGCCGACTCATGCCGGTCAGTTGCATTCGGCCAGCAAGGGGCCAGCCAATTCCTGCAGGAAGAACAGCCTTCCGGGCTGACCTGGCATGAAGGTGGATGGGATCCAAGGGGTCGGTTCGTGACGCAATGTCATCCACAACGAGAGCCCCTGCCACTGCATGCCCCGCCCAAATATTCCATCAGCACCACCGATGATCTTATCGCACCCCAAAAACAGGCGGGGGCCAATGGTGTTGGCGAAGGCCGGAACATGAGTCGTTCGGCTCTTGAAACTCGTCAACGCATTTTGCTCAATCGTGAGCGGATGCAAACGGGCTCCCAATCGATGAGTCTGGCGTTTCCATTCTTCCGTCGAGTTGAACTCGCCTGCAAAATGCGGTTCCCAGAAGGCGATGTGGCAAACGCGACCAATTCCAAAAATCGTCGTCAGTTTGGCTCCCTTGCCGCGGAGCTCGCCGATCTTTTCGGCATACGTCGGCAATAGTTTCTTCGTGGCGAAGTTGCGTTGTTTCTTGGGGACCGTCAGCTTGCCCAGCGGTCCATAGAACGCCTGCTCCATCGCGTATTGGAACGACGCCGTGTTTGAGGACGGCAACGTGTTGCCATCTTTGTCCGACCATTCGTCCATGTTGAACCCGTGGACGTGATCGCACGAGACATTCCATTCCGACAGGAAATAGACCGCCCAGCGGTACATTCCCATCGGGCCGACCGGCAAGATCATCGTCGCTTGCTCACCCGCGTCCTTCGCACGTTTAATCGTCAGGGCGATCTCGTGCCCGAGCATCATGTCAAAGTCGGTCACACTGCTGCATGCAATGGGTTGAAAGTTCTTATGCCAGCTTTTCTGTCGCACTGTAATCGTCGAAGGATCGGGATCGATACAGGCGTCGATTTTCGCCAAGTCCCAGCCGGCTGGGAAAAAGTTCTCCATCAGGGAACCAGACAATGTGCTGATCAAATCCATGGAAATAGCCTCGAGATCAATCTGTGGTAGTTGAAGTGCGTGATGTTCTTACCAGATTCGAAACCAGAGCGGGAGTGATTGGCCAGTAGTCGACTTCGCTTGCACTGACGATTTTCCGAAGGGCGAAGACTCCGGCACTTATCGCGTTGAGACACTGCTCACTCCGAGGTTAACGGTTGCATCTTGGCCGCTAATCTTGGACATTGCCAAGTTGGCAATCCGCATTTCATTCAGAAAGTGACTTCTGGTGTGACGCCATTCGATCACATTCCCTATCATCGCTTGTTCCCCTGGCTGCACCTGTTCCGGGCGATTGGTCTGGCCTTTTCGTTTCGACAGTTGCTCATCGCGGGGGGCGCGATCTGCGCATTGTGGATTGGTCACGCGATGGTCGAGACCATCGATGTCGATCAAACGCCGATGGTCATTCTGGGTTGGAGCCTGCCGGCCTGGAATGCGGAAGCATTCGGTACTTCGCAATCGCGGGCCGAATTGACCGCGGTGATTTTACGTCCGTGGGATGACATTTTGCGGTCGTCAACGGCCGCCTGGGTTCCTCGAGACACGCTGGCACATCGACTGAAAGCAGTCTTCATCTGTGCGTGGTCATTCGCGATGTGGTCGATTTTCGGGATCGCGCTGTGTCGATTGGCTGCGCGACGGTTCACTCGGCAAGAAGAAGGCTCATTCCGAAAGGCTGTCCAGTTTGGTCTGTCCAGGTCAATGCAGGGCGTCGTTGCTCCTGCGCTGCCTGCCGTTGCTGCCGTTGCAGTCATGGTCCCCACAATCCTGATCGCAGTTTCGGGGAATATTCCAGTTATTGGTTCGACGTTGGTCACGGTGCTCAGTCCGGTGATCCTGCTCTGCAGTCTGATCGCGGCGGCACTGCTGATTGCCGCTGTTGTCGGCTGGCCCTTGATGTTGGCCGCGATTGCCACCGACGACTGCGACGGCTTCGGTGGATTGAGTCGATCGTACAGCTTGTGGACGGGACGGCCCTGGTATTTTGCCTGGTGCCTGATTGTGGCGGCTATTGTCGGAACGGTGGTCGTGCTTCTGGCCAACGTACTTGCTCAGTGGGCAGTCTATCTGGCAACGCTCGTCGTCATGTTCGGCATGGGCGAAGGTGCGCCCGCATTTGCCATCAGCCGAACAATTCATGTATTGATCGTGGTGCTGTTCAAAGCCTATTGCATCAGTTTTTTCTGGACCTGCGCGATGATTATCTATGCCCTCTTGCGGCAAAGCGTCGACGGCATGCCTCTGGATGCAATGGCCTCCGATCGCGATGAACTGCCCGCGCGCGACCCCCTGCCCGTTGTCGGCATGCCGGCCATGGGGGATGCTCCAATTCGCGAAGCTGGTATCTAACAGAGCCCTTTCGCTATCTGTTTGATGCTGCGTTCAATCCGGGTGGCCCTGGCAGCATCGGTTCTATTGGTAAGCTTCCTCGGCGTTTCTGAGCCATCTCTTTTCACCGGCCATCGCGAGCATCTTTTAGTTTCTGAATATCGAGCTTCACCATCTGCATCATGGCTTCCATCACGCGTTTCGAATTTGAGGAACTGGACATGAGTTCGCCCATGTTCGACGGGACGATTTGCCAGGAGAGGCCAAATTTGTCTTTTAACCAACCGCATTGAACCGGCTTTCCCCCTTCGGTGAGCTTTTCCCAGAAGTGATCGATTTCGTCCTGTGTCTCACAATCGACGGACAGCGAAATTGCTTCCGTGAACTTGAAGTGAGGGCCTCCGTTCAAGGCAATGAAGGGCACGCCATCCAATTCGAATTCGATGGTCATGACCGATCCGGCCGGACCGGGACCAGTCTCGGTGTAGCGGGAGGCTCGAAGGATTCGCGAATTCTTGAAGATCGAGACATAGAAATTGGCCGCTTCTTCAGCATTGCTGTCGAACCACAAGAAAGGGGTAATTTTTTGTCGGGCCATGTCTCATTCCTTCGCGAAGTGGAGTCAAACGGAGTCCAGTGATTGGCAAACCGTGAAGTAATCGTTCAGGAGATTCGCAATTCGACAGGGGTTACTCGGCTTTTTCTCGAAAATAGTCGGACCAGGAGCATAACCAGGGAATCCGACAATGGCACGAAGCAAGCTGGTCTCGCAAAGCAGGTATTGAACGAGTTCGATTCGCACTCTGGCGGTTTGACTCTGTGGTCGATTCAATATTCGCAGATTGAGCACTCTCTTGAAAATCTGGAGTGGCCGTATGGCGTGTCGCTGCATGTTCTTGTTTTGGATGGTCTCGGCATCATTGGCCAGCGGACAAGATGTCAGTGCGGTGGCGAATGAAGCCTCGCCGCGACGGCCGAATATCGTGTTCTGCTTCGCCGACGACTGGGGACGATATGCCAGCGCTTACGGCAAGATCGACACGCGGCCGTGTCCGTCTCAAGTCGTCAAGACGCCAAACATTGACGGCATCGCGCAACGGGGCGTGCTGTTTCGGAATGCGTTCGTGAATGCTCCGTCGTGTACTCCCTGCCGCAGTTCGTTGCTTTCCGGACGCTACTTCTTCCGTACCGGTCGCGGCGCGATTTTGCAGGGTGCCGAATGGGATTCCTCGATCCCCAGCTTCCCCCTGTTGCTGCGAGACGCGGGGTATCACATCGGCGAGACTTACAAAGTCTGGAGTCCGGGGACTCCCAATGATGCTCCGTTTGGAGCGGGCAAGTACGCGTACGAAAAAGCGGGCGGCGCATTTAATAATTTCTCGGAGAACGTCACAAAGCTGGTCGCGGAGGGCGTCTCGTTCGACACCGCCAGCGAGCGGATGTACGCCAACGTGCGAGGCAACTTTGACGCCTTTCTCGCAGCGCGACCGAAGGAACAACCGTTTTGCTACTGGTTCGGTCCCACCAACGTGCATCGGCAGTGGGTCAAGGGATCTGGAAAAGCGCTGTGGGGTATTGATCCCGATTCGTTGAAAGGGAAGCTACCCAAGTTCCTACCCGATGTCCCTGAGATTCGCGAAGACTTCGCCGACTATCTGGGTGAGATCCAGGCCTACGATGCTGGCGTCGGTGTCTTGCTGAAGAAGCTGGACGAAATTGGCGAGCGCGATAACACGTTGATCGTGATTAGTGGTGATCATGGGGCACCGGGATTTCCTGGTGGGAAGTGTAACCTGTATGACTTTGGGGTCGGTGTGTCACTGGTGGCGAGTTGGCCGGGACAACCAGGTGGTCGCGTGGTCGATGACTTTGTGAACCTGATGGATCTGGCACCGACGTTCTTAGAAGCGGGAGGCGCCAAGCTTCCGGAAGGAATGAATGGACGCAGCCTGGTCCCGTTGCTGAAATCAACAAAGTCAGGTCTGGTCGATCCCTCGCGAACGTGGGTTGTGACAGGTCGCGAACGGCATGTCGCCGCCGCACGTGACGGCAACCTCCCCTACCCCCAACGAGCCCTCAGGACTGCGGACTTTCTGCTCGTCACGAATATCGAACCCGATCGTTGGCCCATGGGAAGTCCAATCCAGGTCACAGAGACGGATGCTCCTTCGGCTCAAGTCCTCGAGAACGACACCTTCGCGGCGTTCGCTGATATGGACGCCAGTCCCACCAAAGCCTGGCTGATCGCTCATAGACACGATCCCGCATGGAAGCAGGCCTATCACTACTCGTTTGGCAAACGCCCGGCGATCGAACTGTATGACCTGAAGCAGGATCCCGATCAGATCATGAATGTGGCGGACGAGAACAAGTATGCAGAGACAAAGCTGGATCTGGTCACGCGACTATCTCGTCTCTTGAAAGACGTGGGCGATCCTGGGTCAGTCGGTGACGGCAAGATGTTTGAGCGGCCGCCGTTCGTTGATGCGAACGGAGTCGGCGCGAGCAAAAAGCGTTAAATGACCGAGCGCAATACTGGTTGTTTCGGATTTGGTTTGGGTGCCATGGACTCACCGTCCTCGGGGTGGCCGTGCTGAAGAAAAAGACACGGCGACGTCGAGGACTCCGACACCGTGGCACACCTCGCTCGTGAACTCAGTGAGCAAAATCGCGCACGGCCATTGACGTCAGAGCAAGCGTCTGACGCTATCTTTATCAATCCTCCAACATCCGCGCGATCGATGACTTTGGCGCGCTGCCCGCAACGGGGACTCGACGATCAAACGGTCGACGGCGAAAGAGAGCGATGCTACGTGGTTGCAACAGATAAGGCTTGCTGGGGTCGTAGATCGTGACCGCGATGTCTCCGTCGGCGGTATCGAACAGCCGTTCCAAGCCTTTCATCTGCTGCAGTTCCACGGGCAGCGTGAACGGGATGGCTTCGTGGTGAGCGTTCATCAGGACCAATAGGTGATCGCCGACGATACAGGCGCCGTGCTCATCGATTTGACTGCAGTGGCCTAACAGCAGCATGCCGAGTGATCGAACGAAGCCCGCGTTCCAGGCTTCGTCATTCATCTGTTTGCCGGTGCTGTCCAGCCAGTAGATTTCCTGGAGCTCGTCGCCGCGGATCGGTCCGCGGAAAAAGTGGCGTCGCGAAAGTGCCGGTTGAGCCTGACGGATTGCGATCAGTTTTTTCGCAAACTCCAGAAATCGCTGTTGTTCAGGAGACAGATCCCAATTTAGCCACGAGAGGTAGTTGTCCTGCGAATAACAGTTGTTGTTGCCTTGAGCCGAATGTCCCAGTTCGTCTCCAGACAGAAGCATGGGCACGCCCTGCGATAGCAACAGGGTGGCCAGCAGATTGCGTTTTTGACGTTCGCGCAGCACCAACACGTTCAAGTCTTCGGTCGGACCTTCTGCGCCGCAATTCCAGCTGTCGTTGTCGTTGGTGCCATCGCGGTTTCGCTCGCCATTCGCTTCGTTGTGCTTGTCGTTGTAGCTGACGAGATCCTGCAACGAGAACCCGTCATGGCAGGTCACAAAGTTCACGCTGGCCGACGGGCGTCGTCCGTCATCTTTGTACAGATCACTGCTTCCGGCCAATCGGGTCGCCAGTTCGTTGACGGTCCCCCCGTCCCCTTTCCAGAAGCGCCGCACGCAGTCGCGATAGCGCCCGTTCCATTCCGTCCAGATCACGGGGAATCGCCCCACCTGATAGCCATCGTCGGCCACGTCCCACGGTTCGGCAATCAGCTTCACCTGGGAGAGGATCGGATCCTGATGAATCACATTGAAGAACCCGCTCATCAGGTCCACGCTGGTGAATTGCCGAGCCAGTGTAGCGGCCAGGTCGAAACGAAAGCCGTCGACGTGCATTTCGGTCACCCAGTACCGCAAGCTATCCATGATCAGCTGCAGGACGCGAGGGTGACGGATCTGGGGGGTATTGCCGCAACCTGTAAAATCGACGTAGCGAGGCTGATTGTTCGGTTTCAAGCGATAATAGCTGGCATTGTCGATGCCTCGCCATGACAGCGTCGGCCCCAGATGATCTCCTTCGCCCGTATGGTTGTAGACCACATCGAGAATGACTTCGATGCCTGCCGCGTGCAGGGTCCGAACCATGGACTTGAATTCCTGGACCATCAGTTCGGGTTCTTTTGCGGCGCAGTAACGCGGGTCCGGCGCAAAGAACCCGAGCGTGTTGTACCCCCAGTAATTGACGCGATCTTGTTGTTCGAGAAACCGCTCATCCACATGATAGTGGATCGGCAGCAATTCGATCGCAGTGATCCCCAGATCCTTCAAATGGCCCACCGCCGCGGCACTGGCCAGGCCCGCATAAGTTCCGCGCAGGCGTTCGGGAACCCCCGGCATCAGTTTGGTGAAGCCTTTGACGTGCAGTTCATAGATAATCGTCTTTTCCCAGGGGGTTCGCAGCAAGCGATCCGTTCCCCAGGTGAAGGCATTATCGATGATCAAGCCGAGCGGCGCGTAAGGTGCCGAATCGCGGTCGTCAAATGACAGGTCCGCGTCGGGGTCGCCAGAGCGATAGCCGAACAGGCTGTCATCCCACTTCAAGCTGCGGCCGATGGCACGGGCATAGGGATCCAGCAGGACTTTGTTTGCATTGAATCGATGTCCCAGCCTCGGTGCGTAGGGGCCGGTGACTCGCAGGCCATAAAGTGTGCCTGGCTTCAGATCGGGAAAATAACTGTGAAAGACGCGATAAGTTCGCTCTGTCAGTTCGATGCGTTCCCGCTCGTGGGTGTCATCGGGTGAATCGAACAGGCAGAGTTCCACCTTGGTGGCGTGGTCTGAGAAGACCGCAATATTGACGCCCGTGCCGTCCCAGGTTGCTCCCAGTGGATAGGGCTGCCCGGGCCAGATGCGCATCGCGAAGACTCCGCAACGACGGTGAATCAGGGTTGCCGACAGTGTCGACCATTGCCCGGAATTCGAGTGATCGGCAATTGACGCCGCGAACTTGAATGTTCCTGCGAAATCTTGATTTCGCCCATTCGGAGGAAGCGTCTTCGCTAACACAAATCTCCTGAGAACGCATCAGTTGCGAGCGATCGACAAACGAATTTAATCGTGTACTGGCGACGAGTTGCGGGTTCTTCGGTTTCAGAATTGTCCGAGGTCATTTAGACTTCGTCTGGAATTTGCAGACCGTAAGACGAATGCGACGGAGCGCAGAGAATGAACGATACTATTCGAGTTTTAATTTTGGCTGTGGTTCAAGGAATTGCCGAATTCCTGCCAATCAGTTCGTCCGGCCATCTCGTGATTGTGAACGAAGTATTAAAGCGGTTACAGGGTGGTACCATTCCCGACGAGGGGATGACTCTGAACATCGCGCTGCACATGGGAACGCTCGGTTCGATCCTGGTGGTCTATTTCCACAGGTTGAAACAGATTCTGCTCGAAATGGACTGGAAACTCTGCTCGGCCATCGTTATCGCGTCGGTTCCGGCAGCGATCTTGGGCATTGGGTTTAAGGATCAGTTGGAGCCATTGTTTGCCTCGCCTGCCATGGCGGGATTCGGACTGCTGGTGACCGCCGCGCTGTTGATCATCGGACAACGACTGCAATCAGGCCGTTTCACGGATCGTAATTTGCCGTGGTCGATCGCTTTTATCGTCGGGTGCTTTCAAGGCGTGGCGATTCTGCCCGGAATTTCACGTTCGGGCAGTACGATTTCGGGAGGATTGCTGAGTGGAATGGAACGTGAATCGGCAGCGACGTTCTCATTCTTGATTGCCATCCCGGCGATTGGTGGTGCGGCATTCCTGGAATCGTTGAAATGGCTAAAAAATGGCGACACGACGGGGCCGGCAATTCCCTGGCTGACACTCGTGCTCGGCATGCTTGTGTCGTTCGTCGTTGGTATCACGGCGCTGCGGCTCTTGATCCAATTGATCTCCAAGCAACGCCTGCACTGGTTTGGCTACTACTGCCTATGCATGGGCGTGATCGTGCTGATCTGGCAGGCCAGCGAGGGGAAGCTGACTCTCTAAACCCGATTGTTCGCGGGGGGGAGCCATGCGTCGTGGCACAACGACTCATCGTTTAACCGCGTGGGCACCGCCCCGCGCGTCCTCGCATCTGGATTCCCGCCTGCGCGGGAATGACGGAAAGGGCGACCCGAGTGGTCTCCCTGAAACCCGTTCGAGACTAGCTTTCGACGACCATCACAGAATTCTTCGATTGTTGGCGTTGGGCACCGGATCGAAGGATGGCGACGACCATGATGAGGGGGCCGACTGGTCCCGGGGTCAGCCACAGCCACCAGATGAGGCCCATCATCAGCCAGGCGAGCGTTGTGCGTCGGTTCAGCCATTCGCCCCAATCGAGCCGAATGAATCGGCGAAATAGCGGAATGGCGATGAGGCTCAGTATTAGAGCTCCGACCGCGTTGATCCAGCGACGGTCCAGCAACCAAAAGGCCACCGCATGATTGTCTCCAACCAGAGAGACACGAAGCGCCTGCGGCAAGTCGACAAACAGTTCTTCGACCTGCGGCATTCCAGGCTCGACGAAAATGGGGCTGCGCGGTGGAGTGGAAGAAGTGGGTGGTTCCATTTGATTGAGCATCGCCACGATGCGATTCCATCTCTTCAGGTGCATCGCAATCTTGGCTGTCGGACTCGAAACGCCGACAGGTAGTCGAGCCGTGAATTGGGACTGCAGGTCAAGGATCAGGCGACGATTCGCCGCAGCCGCGCGGGGATCATTTCCCAGTGATTCCTGACGAGCGAGTAGCATTTCGAGCCTGTCGAGTGCCGCGTCCATCCAGTCCAATCTCTGCTCTCCCTTACGGGGGATCATCGCCGCGTCACGATAGGGGATCACGGTGACCAGAGTGGTGGTGACATCGATGTGCAATGGTCGTGGGAGTTCTTCATGTTGAATCCGCGCCAGGCCGGCAGCGGGAGATAGACGTTGTTCCCAGTTGATCACCAGCACCGACTCTCGAGCCCCCCCCACAAGCGGGATTTGCAGATGATTCTCAAACGGCGTCGGGAGTGATAAGGGACGTTCGTCGAGGAAGACGGCGATGACCTGCAAGCCTTCCGGAACTTCAAACTGAATGGATTCTCGCGTCTGTGACAAATAGGCCCGCGAGATCCCGATACGGCTCCCCTGCTCTGTCAGCCAGAGCGAATGATCCAGCATCCGGACTTCGGGATGATCGACGTGCGTAGTGGTTTGGCTGCGATGCAAGCGGATTGGCAAACTTGCCAACTGATACTCGGCAGCGGTCGAATCGGGGCGCAGTTCGCTCAGGATATCGTCGGCCCAACTGGGAGACTCACCAGGTTTCAGCTCGGTTCCCTCCAGCGGAGTCCAGGCATCAGCGGGGCTAATCAACAGTTGAATCTCTTGCGATGTCGCTTCCTGCGGTTCGGGGAATGGCAATGTCCAATCGCCCTTGATCGGCTCCTCAATGACGGTGTCGAACGAGATTAAGACTTCACCGGGGTCGGGTAGCAGTGTCAGGTCCAGCCGTCGCCGACCATCGGTAGGTTCATGCCAGTTTGCTTCTGCACGATCAACGCGAACTCGCGACGGATCGAAGCTGACCGGAAAGTGGACGCCCATTCGCCGTGGCGAATCTCCTTCGGGTGCCAGCTTCATCTGGCCTGCCAGCTTCCACGTCTGCCCCTCTCCAAGAGTCAGCGCGACGGCTGTTCGCACGGCGCAACGGGCTTGAACGGCCGAAATCCTGATCGAAGTCTTTGGATCCGGATCCGCGGTCTGATAACGAGCGACCAAGCGCGAGGCCCCGTCGTTGGTCGTTTCGTCGCCGGTTTCAAACGGCGGCACACCGCGCGGCAGCGTCAATTCGACTTCGACATCCGCATCGTGCCACAGTTCCCAGCGAGATTCGACAAGTTCAGCCTCTTCGCATCGGACAAACGGTAACGCCATCGATCGACCGTAACGAGCCGGCATACTTCCTTTCAGTGTCAACTCCTGAATGCCAGTCGTCTTGTCATTGAGAAAGATCACAACTCGAGTGGGAGAACTTGACCGACTTTCTGACCAGCGAAGTCGACGCTCTCCTCCCGCTTCCATCACCGAGATCGATTCAATTTGAAGACGGCGATCAACCAGCAAAAAATGCTGGTAAACCGGAGCCTGAGAAGTTTCAAGTCGTGCCGAAAGTTTCCATTCCAGGCGTCGTCGACCGACGGTCCCGGTTTGGTTCCAGGCCAGCACCCGTCGGCGCGGAACTTGAGGCGTCGCCGTGAACTGTGCGGTGGAACCATCGCGAGGCTGAAAAATGACTTGCTGTCGCAACGACGGAGGTGAATCGCCCCAGGCTTGCAGGAAATCGGCTGCTGAGATCGCCGGCAAGAGTTCAGATTCCAGGTTCTGATGCTCCAATTTATATTCGAGCGGAGAACTGACGGACCACCAGTTCTGCGTCGTCGAAACTTTGATACCGGGGCCACGCGCTATCCCGAATGGAGGTACCGACCACTGGGTGATACCGTCGGGTGCCGCAATCAGGATCGTTCCATCAATCGTGAATTTTTGCCGCTGCGGCTCGTTAAAGGTGATACGCAACCGCCTTGGTCCGGCTGCTGCATCGATCACTTCTGTACGAAGCAGATTCGTCGTGCGAATCTCACCCTCACGAACCAGGCATTTGGGTGGCAGCTCGATGTCGATGAAATCGAAGTGGCTATCAATGGGTTCGCAGCGAATGCGGAATCGCAATTCGCCGTGAGTGGACCGCAGATCAAGAGATTGCAGTTGAGAGACATCGATGGCTTGAGGTCGTGTTTCGGGCGGATTCTGCGACCAGCGAACATCGATTGAACTGGCCGAGCCGACATCAACGCTGAAGTGATGTCGATCAGCGACAGCATCGATCGCTCCTTGAGCACCCACAACGTCGAAGAACGCGGCTGATTCCGGAAGTTCGATAGTCCAGCGTGATGCCGTCGCGACCGAAGTTTTCGCCTGAAAACTGCCACCCGAAGCCGTACGAACACCGGCACGCTTCAATTCGAGTTCAATATCGAGTGTGCTAGTTGCCGCCTCCGAGAGCTCACGATTCCAGGCGATGAGGAATCCGCCTTCGGGGGCGACTTGAGCCGGATGCGGAACGCCGTTGATTTTACAGGCGTCGTTGCTCGTCAGAAACGCATTAGAGATCGGCAGCAGGATCTGATGGTTTGCTGCCGCGTCAAGGAGATGAATCTTGAACCTCGCACGTAGCGAATCTGCTCCCGCGGGACTGGCTGTCAGGTGGTACTGGGCCGATGCGATCAGGGACTTCGGAGTGTGTGCTCTGGCCTGATTCGCCTGGCGCAGCGATGTCAGCAATTGCTGGGGTAGATAGACCAGTTGCAATTCTTTCGAGGGCTTTCCGTCAGGATCGACGGGAACCAGAACCGTATAGCGACTGATCGAAGTTTCGGAAGAAACGGTGGCTGGGGCAGGACTTGATACGGGTGCAGTCGAGTCTTGTGCATAGCTCGTGACCGCGAAAGCAGCCAGCAGCGAGACAGCCGTTTTCCAATCGAAGCTGTGGGTACTTCCCAGCGGAACGACCTGCGAAGGATCACGACGTGGAGAGATTACTGATCGCCGTGGTGACAGCAATGCGATGACCGTTCCCGCGATCGCGCCCCCTAGAATTTCTGCGTACGGTGACGGCGCGAAGCAGGCACCAGCGACCAGCAACGCCAACCAGTAGGCCGCAATCCGATCACGATATTTCCAGCCGAGAATTCGCAGGATGATGCCCAACATCAAGTTGACGATTAAAGTGATCCAGGCTAGCAGTTTTGTCTGATGTGTCTGCCACGTTTCCAGCTTGATTTCGCTTGGAGCCACAGCCGCAATCGCTTCGTGGACCTGCCATTCCGCTGGCGCAATTAATTCGTGGCTGAAGTCGCCAACGGTTTTGTCGATGGAAAGGCTGGGACGCGCCAGATCTCGCCAGGATTCGACCACAAACGGGTTGAAGAAAACTTCGTTAGCCGGTCGTCCTAAAGGGCCGAAGATCCTTTCGGTCCACGCTGATTGCGGAAGCGGCTGCCTCATCCTGACCCCGATCGGTTCCGCATACACTTTCACGCTTGGCGGCAGCGCGAACTCCCAGGCAAATCCCAAGACTGGGACGGAAATCTGCGGAACAAGAATACGGTGGACGGTGCGGACATCCCCGCCTTGCGAGGGGATCCGGTAGAGAAGTTCAATCAGATCCCGACGCGTCGCGTTCAAGTCGGATAACAACAGCTCATTTTCCTGACGATTGGGAACAGTGGCCTGCCCCGCGACCGTCACTTGTTGCAAGATGGCGGATGAAGGCAGCCGGATTCGAAGCTCGTCACGCGAGGTGCCATTTTCCAATCGAATCTGCGCGCGATACAGGTCATATCCTTGCGGATTGGCTGACAGCAGCGATCGCAGCCGCATCGAGACCATCGTCGGGAACTCGTGAGATCGCTCGGGATTTTTCATCGTCATCGTCAATTGTGCATTGGCATCATCAAACGTCCAGGTCCGAGATTGCTCGATGACGCTCACGGCTGAAGCGGGATCAGCATCTGATTCGACGGCTTCGGATGCAGCCGGCTTCGTCACCGCGTTGTCCATCGACACCGTCTCTACCTGCAGATCGAGAGAGCCCGGATGCCTGAGTGTGACTTGAGACCGTCGCTCGATCGCTTGCGGAACGACCAGCAACGCCGGGCGTGATTGCGGTAACCAGCGAGTTCCACGATGACCTTCGATTTTGATTGAGCCGATGGATAGCGGAGGTAGTCGCAATTCCCAAAGCTCGCCCGAACTGGGCAAATCCCAATCGGCGTGTTGAGCTGCGGGCATCCGCTGGGCGAGCAGTTCACCCTGGCGAGGTGTCGACATCGACCAGCGGGTTTCATTGCCCGTCTGAGTGAGATACACCAGCAGCCGATCGATCGGCGTCCCTTCCGCCTGGCAAGCGATTCGATAGGACTCGGTATACTCGGCGGCAGAGGCCACAATGATCGTTTCGCTCGATGTTGCGACCCGTCGAAGGCGAGATCCCAACTGCAGTGTTCCGCCGCCATCGACAGATTCGCGTCGATACCAGAACTCGCTTTGATTCGCCGCCAGTCGCCGCGGACGTATTGCCCAAGCCGAAGGATCGTCGGGGGGTGAGATTCGCTCAAGTCGGGAATCATCGGAAACAAACGGAGAGATTGTCGACGGCACGACCAGGCCGAGTGTGCTTTCGACGGTATAGCAATTCACAGGATGCGGCAGCGGGAGTGGAAAAGAACTGCCTGTCGTCAGTGGACGCCTTCGGGCCAGGACACGGATCGTGCGCGGCACCGTGGGGGCCAGAGCTTCCAGGAATTCGATCGTCAGTAGCGACTGACCACCTGACTGTGCCGTTGCATCCCAACCGGCCAGGCGTGCCGTGCCCAACTCGGATGGCAGCCGGACATCGGTGATTTCCCAGTCCGATGGAAACTGGCATTCGGTCTGGAATACTCCGCCGCTTGATGCAATCCAGGTCAATTCCGATGTCAACGTCCAGGCCGAATCATTCAACTCGAAAAGACTGTGGATCTGGGCTGTCAGAGCGGCTTGTGGACGGCCTACTTCCAGGATCAGTTGGGCGTCGGGAAGCATTTGCTGAAACGTGTAGCTTTCCCCTTCTGGCGTGTTCGTGGCCGGTGTTTGTTGCCGAAAACCTGTTGGCCGGAACGATCGAAGTTGGAGTGGTGCGACAATTGTCAGTGTGTGACGGCCCCCGACGAAGATCCCGTCCTTCACAGAGATCTGCGGAGAGATCATGGATGCATTCGGCTTCTGGGCTACCCCATCAATACGGATTGGTCGGCTTCGACCCAGTAACGATCCTGGTAGGCGGACGTTCAACGTTCCGGCCGCGTCAGTTTTGCCGATTCTCGACCAGGTCAACGGGACATCTTGGCCGTAGGTCACGGCATACACGTCGACACTGGCCGGGATATTGAACGTCAACTCAGTGACCGGCGCATCGAATACTTCGACCTGAAACACGGTCTGGAATCGAAGATCTTGCTCGCGGACAATCGCTCCTAATTCTTGTTCAAACAGAATGATGGGCGTCCGGGCGGAGGCAGGTTTAGCGTTCGAAGTCGCGATTCGGCAGCGACGTTCGTTGCCAAGATAGATTCTCCAAACCTGCCAGTTATCGTCCGAACCTTCGTCGATACGCCGCGCTTCCGGCGTGGATCGAACGTGCTGAGATTTTGAGACACGCAGATCGAGCGATGACATCGCAGCGGGGGGAAGTTGCAAGTCAAAATTCAACTCTCCGGCAATGTTGCGCCCGATCGCGCTCCAGTTCATCTGGACTTCGCCTCGCTCGACATCCGCCAGCAGCCAGGATTGCCCCGTTCCGTCCGCTCCCCAAATTGCTGGCCGATCTGACCAGGCGAGATCCCGCACCGCCAGATTAAATTGGCCAAGTGGTAGTAGCGTTGAACTGTTGCCAACTCGCTGGACATCAAGTTTCGCGCGACCGTCGCGCAAAGCATCCCCGGCCAGCGTGGCGGTGTAACGGGCGGAGGTGACCAGTGCCGGTCTCGGACCGGATTGCTCGACTTCGCATCCCTTCAGGAGTTGCTCGAATTCCGATCGCTGCACCGCGACCATGTTTTTGGTTTCGCGAAACCAGACATCCGAGCGATCCGCTGGAACATCAATGCGGATGATCTTGCTTTCGATTCCCTGTGGTGGCGCCGCGTCCAAGGCACGACAGCGGTCAAGTGCCAGAGAGGCTGCCGTTGCGAGAACAAGAGTGATGGCGATCCGATAGGCCTGCGATCGCGGTGACGTCATGACACGCCGCTCCCGGCTTCAACTCGAACGCCCTGTGAGCTGTCATGAACAGGGGGCCGCACCGTGGTGATTTCTTCGGCCTCGGGTTGCTCGATCTCCGATCGACTGCCATGCGCGACGGCCAGTTCTGCGGCGGTCGGTAGTGTCAATACGGTCGCCCCATACGAACGCCGGAACCAGCCTTCGATGACCACAGCCATGACGGGAAACAGCAAGCCGGCAATCATCGGCTGTAACAACAACTCCAAGGGGGCGGCATTCCATAACCCGACGGCAGCCAGGATCAGTCCCGCGGTCAAGACGGTCAGCACGTGCCGCAAGACGCGCACTCGCAGCAGAATGAATCCGAAGACGAACGAGATGCCCGCGCCGAACAGCAGCACCATCGGGCTGCTGAGTGTTCGAAAAGTCAGGGGTCGCGGAGCACCAATCTGGCTGAAGGCGTAAAGATTGCTTGCCAACTGCGGCGAATTGAGATCGATGGCCACCTCGGGGTCGGGGCCGGCATTCGCGCCAATCCACGTCTGCAATTTGCTCGGATCGGGATCCGAGATGCGATACCAGAATAATCCCAGACGCCGCCAACGAAACATGGGACTGGCCGAGCCAGGGTGTGTCAGCAAATGCTGATCAGGAAGGACCACGGCCTGCCAGACCACGTGAGCGTCCCAGGCACACTGCGGGAGCTGAGGTGATTGAAGTTCGGTCGAACTCGGAAAGTCGTAACGAGCCGCCGTCGGCAGTTGATAATCGATTGTCAGCAGGTGGTCAGCCGCATCGCCTCGATACTCGGGCAGGTGCAGCGAATACTTTCGTGATCCCGCCGGAACTTCGACCGCGCCCAATCCATGGACCAATGCGGTTCGATCCCAGAAAAATTGCTGCATTTCCGCGCTCGCTGGCAAGGCCACGCTCAGCGAGTTGGACCGGACTGCGATGCGAAATTGAGCTCTCACTATCGCTCTGCCGTCTTGACCAAATACGGCCGTGATCAACCCTTTCGTGACGCTCGCCGTTCCGTTCGCGTTACCGCCTGATCGTGCAATTCGCAAGGTGAATTCGGGGCGTGTCCCCTCGGTCAGCCAGGTCCACGATTCCGATCTCAGCGGTTGCGGCTTCCATTGCTCAGTTGCCGACGATGCTTCGAACCAGTCTTCGCGCGCCAAAACAATTCGAGTCTGATGGAACGGGTCATCGACGCACTGCAACACTGGGATGGCAACCGTGGCGTCACCGTCCAGTCCCGTATCATCAGGCATGTTGACGAAGAAATGGGCCTCGATGTCGAATCGACCGATTTTCTGCTCGGGCAGCACCAATCGAACCTGCCGGGTTTGCGAGTTGGGCACTTCGCTCCATTCTGCAGGCAACTCGACCTCGTTGTCAGCAAAAAAGCGGAATCGGTCCGTCGAAACTTCGCGAGGTACAGTAAATCGCACCTGCGACAAACGCTCATAAGCGACATCGAAAGAGATCCGCTGAACAAGCTGCAGGCGGTCATTTTGCCAACTCGCTTCGGAGGTCGACTCCGTGCGAACTCGCCGGGGTTGCGGCAGAACTCGCAGTCCAAACGCTTGTTCTTCCGTGTCTACGCGATAGGCCGTCGTCTTGAGTCCGCGAAATGATTCAGGCAGATTGGACTGTCGGAAATCTGCTTGCGCCATGGGGCGAATCACGGTTTCACCACGAGTCGTTAGTTCGGTCTCCACGTTTTCCGCGTTCACCAGATAAAGTGACGGAATCGGCGGGCTGGACGCCTTGGCGCGAGGCAACGTCAATGCGATATCTTCGGTTCCTCGAGTCGGCCGGCGCGCACGCATCCGGACCGTAAACGGCGCCGTCTGACGCTTGATCAGACGGACACGAATCAAACCTTGATCCTCTTCGATTGGCGCGGTCTCGACGAGTTCGGGAGGATCAAATCCATCAATGATCCAACCCTCCGACTTTCGCTCCGGCCACAAGAACGAGACTTCAGTCAGTCCTTCGCGATAGACCTGGAAATGAAAGGCCGCTTCCATCGTCAATTGATGAGCGGCCCCCATCAGGAAAATCTTCGGCTCGACCAGGTAATAAGGTTCGATTGGATCGACCCCCACGACCAGGTTGAATGGCTGATTCAGAAATCGATAGGCTTGAGTGACCTGGATTCCGCCAATATCCGGCTTCAGTTCTCCCGCATTGATTCGCAGGATGTTGCCATCTTTGTACTGGACCGTCGAAAGCCGCAGCCCGTCATGTGGGGCCAGGCCCACTTCGCCACTTTGCTTTCGCGCTGATTCGACGGCAAACCCAGTCAGCGACAGCTTTCGCTTTTCAGCACGAGGCAGCCGAACAGTCCAACGCAACCGAACGGGGCCAACCGTTGCTTTGGTCAATGACACCAACACACGGTTTGGTTTCGTCGGGTCTGTCTTATGGTCTCGATACCCGTCGCTCCGCGACTCGCGAGGAGGCAAATCATCCTCGATCTTCAGGACTTCCGCGTTGGGTGGAAGCTGGACTGCAAACGAATCAAACTTGCCCTGCAAAGACTGTAGACGCTGTCGGACATCAAGCAGCACGGTGTCCGTGTCGACCTGAGCCAAAATTGTTGTGTTCGCTTCCAGAGCCAATTCCGATTGAGCCGCTTCGGGATTCGGCTGCCACGAGAGATCCATTCGATTGGCCAGGCCAATCATTTCAATGGCTGATTTATCCTTGCCCAGCGTCGTCACTTCCAGCGGAATATCGTCGGACGCCTTTTCGGAAACTTTGGCGGTCACAGAGCTATATGGCACCAGCAGCTTCAGTCTGGCGACAGGAGACGACGGTAACGTCAATTGCAATTTGCGAGTCGGCAGTTGGCGGCGGACTGGCACGCTCAAGGTCAGTTCGATCGAATGCGGATTGGGCCCGCGGAACCAGTAGGTAATTCCCTGGTCTCGATCCTTGCGCTCTTCGTAGACTGCTTCGCCTTCTCCCGTGTAACGGGCGTCGATCAGAATCGCCTCATTGAACTGGAGCGGCACCTTCACGAACTCGGTCGCCTGACGCAACTGGACCACCACCTTGGCCTTCAACGTTGCACGCTCATCATTGGCCTCGCCCGTGAGCTCAAGCGACGAGATCGATGCTGCTGGAACGGATTCCCGTTCTGTACGCCCAGGGGGCTTCAGCATTTCGATCACGTCTTCCAAAGTCAGATTGGCCGGTACCGGAACCGGATCGCCCTGCTTGTTGAGGACGAATCGAATCACCGTCAACAACGAATCCAACGCCGGACGCTTCTCGGAATCGGTGGCCACCTTCATGGGGTTTGCAGGAGTGGTCGCGTCGGCGACAGGCGGACGCGTCGGCTCTTGCGCATGAACGAACCCTGCGATCAATGCCAAAAGCAGTCCGATACAGACTGATTGTCGGGCATTCATAGGGCCTGTCCGCATCTGTGTACCATGGGCCGCCACTCACGTTCCCTGCCGTTGGCTTTACCGCGGCGTGGATCTCAAATCAGACCGCTGATTGCGACACCCGCACCGACACTGAAGTGTAATCATCATCCGGACTCCGCGAAAGCGGATACCGCGACTTCCGGTAACGTATCTTAGAGGTGCTATGCGAGATGCTTCATCAATTCTTGATGGATGTTGGAACCATTTGACGCCAGCAAATTCGGCTCGCCGACTTGAAACGGGCCGCCATCTAATCTGGTCACTTTCCCGCCCGCTTCTTCGACCAGGACCACTCCCGCCGCCATATCCCACGGCTTCAGACTGGTCGACCAGAATCCGTCCAGGCGTCCGGCGGCGATATAGGCCAGATTCAATGCGGCAGAACCGGTCCGTTGGACGGTTTGAGCATGCGGCAACATTCTCAAGAAACGCTTCACAGCCATATCCTCCGGGCTGGTCGCCACGGGCAGGCTGGCAACCAGCATGGCCTGTCCAAGTTCGGTGACGTCGGACCGGTGCAGTGGCCGACGGTTGAGAGTCGCACCCGAGCCACGCGCGGCAAGAAACATCTCATCGTGTGTCGGGTCGTAAATCGCACCCGCCACGAGTTGCCCTTCGTATTCCAGGCCGATCGACACCGCAAAATACGGAAAACCGTGGACGTAATTGGTCGTACCGTCTAAGGGGTCAACGATCCACCTGTACGGTGAATCGGGGCGGACCTCGTCCAATCCCTCTTCGCCGTGGAACCCATGGTTCGGATATCGCCCTTTCAGAAAATCATGGATCGCCTGTTGCGACGCGAAGTCGGCCTCCGTGACCAGATTGGATCGGCTCTTCTCTTTAACTGTGAATTTTGAAGACCAGGCCCGCAGAACATGTCCGCCGCGTCGCGCAGCCTCTTCGGCTGACCGCAAAAATTCGAGCATCCTTCTTCCCTATTAACAAGATCTGACAAGCTTCGCAGCGTGAATGCGTCTCTCATGAAGGCCTGGGCAACATCCACTTCAATTCTCGGCCATGATCATGTTGCCGGCACGCCTGACGCATTCCTTTTGCACATCGCCGCGACAATTGAATTCCGTTGTTTCGACCATGCGGATTATGCAGCAGTTCGCCGTCCAAGACCAGCCGATCGTTGCAATCAGCATCATCGGCATTTTCGGTACAACCGGGACAAACGTCCCGCGTTGTCAGAAAACCGAGTCGCCCTCGCAATGCCTGTTGTTCCGACTGCGGCGAGCCAGCAAGACTGCATGCTGTCGTCTGTAACGATGGTGCTCAGCATGCTAGTTGTTCTGTCTCCCAAATGCCTCATGTCGCCAAGTTGCACGTGAAAATGGAGACATTCGGCAACGTCTTCCATCCATTCCGGAAACCTGTGTTATGTTTGCAACACGAGTTACGTTGCTCGGCGAAGATAGCCGGGATGGACGCGATTGCATCGATCGTAGTGCGCCCGCGAGACGGGCGATTCGTGTTCGCGAAGCCTTGTGGTCCGCAGAGGAAATCAAATGTTCGAATGGACTGTTCAACACATCGTCTTCATTGTCGGCGTTGGTCTGCTGACCACCATTGCGGCATATACAGACATCCGATTTTGGAAAATTCCCAACAAGCTGACGGTCCCTTTCTTCGCGATGGGTCTCATCTATCAAGTCACATTCTGGGGCTGGCACGGTCTACAGGACGGCCTCGGCGGATTTGCGCTCGGCTTTGGTACCTATCTGCTGTTGTTCATCGTGGCAGGTGGTGGAGCAGGTGACGTCAAACTGATGGGAGCCATTAGCGTCTGGATGGGAATCAAGTTGACGCTGCTGCTGATGATTGTCAGCACGCTGATCGTCTTGGTCGATGTGGCGATTGTCACTGTCTACAAAGTGTTGCGTTACGGCACGCGAAAGTGGAAGCAGCAGCATCTGGCGACCGGCAAAACGGATGCTCATGGCAAAGCAGTTCACAGACCCGAAACAATTGCCGAGAAGCAAGCCCGACGACTACTGCCATTCGCCGTTCCCGTGGCAACCGCCGCCTGGCTGTTGATGCTGCTCAATGGAGCGGGATTTATCAAGGAAGGTCAACTCGGCCCACCGCGGACGGCCCCGCAACAGCAGGCACAGGTGGAACGATGAAAAGCACAACGCGATCACCTGCTCTTCGCAAATCGACGCGGTCACGACGCGGCGTGCTCAGTCTGGAATTGATACTGACACTGCCAATCTTGTTGATCGTCTTGATGGGTCTGTTTGAGTTCACGGTGCTGTTTTACTCACGCAGCCTGGTCGTCGAAGCCACCCGCGTGGGAGCTCGAAAAGCTAGTCTACCCGGGGCGACCGCCGCGTCCGTTGAAGAAGAGATTCGCAACATCCTGAGTCCGCGGCTGCAAACCGGGATTCAAGTTGGTGTCGATGTGGGACTGCACAGTGGAGATGTCGTTGTTGTTTCAGTGCAGACACCAATGACATCCGCATCGCCGGACCTGCTGTGGCCGATTGGACTCAGTTTGAATGGTCGAAACTTGTACTCAGAAACACGCATGATTCGAGAATAGTTGCACGGTCCCTCATCAGGTGCCGTGATCAGTGTGGTCATAGATTGGGATTCATCAACAGAGCCGAGATTCGGTTGGCGGAATAAACGGACTCGGTTCGTATCCGAATAACCTCAAACATCGGTCGGGGGGTAGTGAAGTGAGACGATTGACGCCTGCTGCTTTGACAATGGTCATGTTTGGGGTCATCGGCTTGTTGGTTGTGGGCTATGTTGCCCAGAAACTGCTGGCCGTAACGGAAAAGCGAGTCGCTCCCGTGATGCGCGATATTCCAATGGCCATCACGGATATCTCGCCAGGAACGGTGATGACAGAACGGCATCTGGGGATGGGTAAAGTTCCCGTCGACCAGTTGACCCGCGAAATGCTCCTGACCAATCGCGTGATTGTGGGTCGCGTTTCGAAGACGCCCTTGAAAGCCGCCGAGCCCATCAAGGCCAATCAACTCTATCAACCAGGCGAGCTGCCCAAGCTCGAATTGGCCGCTGGGATGCGAGCCGTCACGGTTCCGATCAGTGACGGTGCCTCGATGGTGGATGGCATGATCAAGCCAGGTGATCACGTTGACATTCTGTTTACCGCGATGGGGGGGACCGGTGTCGGCGATCCTACTTTCCAAGGTGGATTTACGATGCGGTTGTTTGAAGGTGTCAAGATCCTGGCGATCAATCGCAACTTCACGCAAGGATCCGTCGATCGTGGGAACAATCACGTCACGTTGGAACTGACCGAGCCTCAAGCGAACATCATTGTGCTGGCTCAGGACAAGGGAAAGCTGACGTTGACCTACAATCCAAACGGTAAAGGGAGTGGGGGATTGGCCCTTTCAAACGCCGAACGGATCACGTTCTATGAGATCCTGGGCCTGACCCCAGGCGTCAAAGGCAAAGACCCACTACTGACGGAAATCTATCGCGGCGCCAACCGCGCCACACAGTACTTCGATGATCGCGGACGGATGCTCGGCACTCGACTGGCTCCGAATCAGACGACGAATGATCGTCAGAACTTCGCCTTGCCACCGACCTTGGGCCCTGTCCCCAACGTTCCGCAGAACAATGGTCCAGCACCAACGACGGGGCAACCCGCTCCAGACAATACAAATCAGCCGCGACCAGTCCCGACTGCCTTGTTCGGTCAACCTGTTCACAACTGACTTTGGCAACACACCGCCAGCCCGCGTGCTTCGGTACGCGGGCTTCGGCCACTGATAGCCGTGTTCATCAATCACCGCGTGATTTGATTGGCTTCGCAGAAGAAACCTGATCGCTCATGAAGAAGACTCGCCTACTATCGCTGCCTGGAACGCAAGTTCGCGGATCGCGTCGTCGCGGTTTCACGACGCCCGCGGTCGCGATTGCGCTGTTGGTCGTGATGGCAGGCCTGGCGTTGATCCTCGATCGGCTCTGGCTCGATACCGCTGATCTGGAACTGACGACGGCAGCCGAGGCGGCTGCTTTGGCGGCGGCTTCAGAACTGGCCAACGACGATCTGTTGAAACTGGACGCTGTCCCGGAACTGCGATTCGAACGAGCTCGCGCTTCGGCAGCGTGGATCGCCAGCCAGAACCTGGTCGCCGGTTCTCCTGTCGTACTGAATACTGACCCCGAAGGGGATATCCGCCTGGGCCGTTTGCTTCTCGATACCGAATCGGGATTGGTGAAGTTTTCGGAAACCGCTGAAAATCCAACGACCGCTGTGGTGACCGCGATTCGCAGCCGACGAACGAACAATCCTGTCGGACTATTCGTGGCCGGTGCGACGGGACAATCGCAAGGCGATGTGGCGACACGAGTGGAAGCCTCAATCGACAATCGAATTTCTGGCGTTCGTGCTGTTGAAGGAACCCCGGTCCCTGCTCTGCCAATCGCCATCTGGTGGCGAGATCCTTCCGGTGTGCGACTAGACACTTGGGAAAATCAGATTGATAACCGTCAGGGGACGGACCTCTATTCCTATGACCCTGTCAGTCACGCTGTTTCCGGTGGCAGCGACGGAATTCCCGAGATTGTCCTGCGTAGCCAGGCTCGCAGGTCGCAAACCACGAGTGCGAATGTCCTGGTTATTGATGTAGGTGCCGGATTAAACGATCAGACATTGCAGCGTCAGTTCACTTCGGGCTGGACTGCCGATGACCTCGGTGCGACCGATGGTGAATTGACCGTGTCATTGGCAACGCCGATGACGCTGAATGGCTCAGGCGAACTCCCTCACTCCGATCGCGAATCGCTCGATACCTTGGTCGGAGAACCTCGAATCTGCCTGCTGTACTCGACTGCCGTCCCTTCTGGCAAAGGGTCTCTGGTCCAGGCGACCTGCATGCAGATGGTGGCGATCCGAATTATGGCTGTCCGTGATCAAAGCGACGGTAGCTGCGAAGTCGTTGCCCAGCCGTGCGTGATCAAGACGAAGACTGCGATGTTACTGCTTCCGTCTCCCTATTCGACAGATACCGTGATCCTGGGCAATCCGACCAAGAGTGTGACCACCAGCCCGGGCAATCCGTACATCTACAAGCTGCAACTAACGAATTGAAATCCCTAAGCCAAAGTAGTGGCTTTCGAACGAAGATCCCCAACTCATCGTCTGTGGAACAGTCCCATGATCGCCCAACAACCAGTTCCTCCCGCCGTTGATCCGCGACAAGCGTTTCAGATGCTGAAGACGCGTATCCATCGGCAAATGGTCGATGCCATCGACCTGTCCAAGGCGGGCCAGTTGCCTGAAGTTGAATTGCGTAATCAGCTTCGTGGTTTGGCGACGCATTTGTGTGCTCAGCAGACCGTCAATCTGCCGCCAGACGATCGCGAAGCGATGGTCCGCGAAATCATGGACGAAATCTACGGCTTCGGACCGATCGAGGCGTTGATGAACGATCCGGACGTTAGCGACGTTCTGGTCAACGGAGCGGACAGCGTCTTCATCGAACGCAACGGTTTGCTCGAACGCACCGATGTGCGGTTCGCCAACGATGAACATCTGATTCACTTCATCCAGCGATTGGTGGGCCGTGCCGGTCGACGTATCGACGAAGTTTCGCCGATGGTCGATGCCAAGCTGCCAGATGGCTCACGTTTGAATGCGGTGATCCCGCCGTTGGCTCTGCGTGGTCCGACGGTCTCGATTCGTCGATTCAAATCGCGCGGCGTCACCTTCGAAGACATGGTGAAGACGGGGTCGTTGACTCCGGAAATGGCCGACTTCATGGTCGCCTGCGTCCGCGGACGCATGAACATCGTCGTCAGCGGTGGTACAGGTGCTGGTAAAACTACGATGTTGAACAACATCAGCCGGTTCATTCCTGAATCAGAACGCGTGGTCACGATCGAGCAAACGGCCGAATTGCAATTGCAGCAGCGTGACGTTGTCGCGTTGGAAACTCGCCCGCCAAACGTGGAAGGCCGCGGCGAAATCTCGCAGCGTGACCTGTTGAAGAACAGCCTGCGAATGCGACCTGACCGAATCATCGTCGGCGAAGCTCGTGGTGGCGAAGTGCTCGACATGCTGCAAGCCATGAACACCGGCCACGATGGCTCGATGAGTACCGTTCACGCGAACGATACTCGCGATGCCCTGGACCGTATGGAGTTGATGATCGCCCTGTCCGGCGTCGAACTGCCAATGACTGTGGCTCGGCAGTACATCGCGTCGGCCGTCCAGATCCTGATTCATATGATGCGTTTGTCGACCGGTGAACGAAAGGTCATGCGTATCTCCGAACTGTGTAGTTATCACGACGGTGCCTACGAACTCGAAGACATTTTCGTGTATCGCATGTCGGGTGTCGATGCCAGCGGACGGGCTCGTGGTGCGTTCTACGCGACCGGGTACGAACCGCAAGCTCTGAAGCGTCTGTCCAGCCGTGGATGCGACATCCCATCGTTGATGTTTGCCGCTCGCGAATTGAATTCGAATACCGAATATCGAGCCCAATGATTTGGTTCGATCGCCCTTGATTCTCTGACTACCCCGATCATGTTCCGGAAGGAGCTTTCCGATGGCTGCGACCACTGGTTTGCAACCAATACCATCCAAGTCTGAATTTGCCGGCATCCTGAAAGAACAGGAAACGTTCGGTACAGGCCGTGGTGACGACGCCGCCGATCAGATTAACAGCTGGTTCGATGAACTGATGCTGCAATCGGGATTGGGGATCGGCCCTTCGATGATGGTTGCCTTGTGCATGTGCTCGGCGATCACCGTGGGCGGAGCCGTGTTTGTCATTCAAGAAAACCTGCTGACGACCGCACTGGGAGCTTTGATCGGCTTCATGTTTCCCGTCATCCTGACGATCATCGTCCGGACGCGGCGTCAGGACAAAATGACCAGCCAGATCCCGGCGATGCTGGAAGAATTGGCTCGTGCAGCCAAGACCGGTCGCAGCGTCGAGCACAGTTTGCAAATGGTCGCAGCCGATACTCCCGATCCACTGGGTGCCGAACTGAAGCTGGCAACGGGTCGTGTCGAAATGGGCATCCAGTTGAAAGATGCTTTGCGTGACCTGCCCAGACGAACCGGACTGATGACACTCGGCCTGATGTGTATGACGCTGGTTGTGCAACAGCAGACCGGTGGTGACCTGGTGACCGTTCTGGAACGACTCTCGCGAACAGTCCGCGACCGCTTGCTGTTTCTGGGTCGTCTGCGAGCCGCCACGGCCGCCAGCCGTGCCACTGCGATTTTGATGATCGTGTTGCCACCCGCAGTGCTGGCATTCTTCGTCTATCGCAAGCCAACCTACCTGGACGAACTGTTGTCGTCCTCGTGGGGACGCAATTCAACAATGATCGCGATCGGCCTGGAGATGATCGGCGCCTTCTGGGTCATGCGAATCCTCAAAGATAGCGAACAGTCCTGATAAGCCAGAGATCGATTCGGCAACTCACTTGGATCAAACCTCTTCCCGATGGCGGGTGAATTTAGATAACGGCGGAGTTTGAGATGAACCCTACGATGTTGGTTGCGTTCTACGGAGTCTGCGGCGTGTTGATCGCCGGACTGCTGTTTCGCATCTGGTTCAAAAACCGCAAAACGAAACTACCCTCGGCTGGTGTGCGGGCGCGAGTCGTTCCGAACGAGCAACTGCCCGTTGCCACCTCGGTTCCTGTCCGCGATCGGATCGTCGAAGAGCCGGTGACAGTTGCTGCTTCCAGTGCACCAGAGACCTATGTCACCGCGTCGCCTTCATCAGTTGTCCGCAGTCCTGAAAGCTCTTCCTGGTCAGACCGGCGGTTACTCGAACATCGCGGCATTTTGTCGCGACCGACTACCGAGCACATGCCGCGTGTTCTGGCAAATGAAATCCCCGGCGTCGACGACAGTGACCGGACATTCGGTGCGGGACTGAATCCCGCATTCGCATCCTTGCTGCCCGATACCTCCGAACGACAAGAAGCCGCTCGTCAAGAATTGTGCGCTGCGGGTTACTACAATCCACACGCCTTGGAAAACCTGCAGGCTGTCCGCTATTCGCTGATGATGCTCAGCATCATCTTCTTCGGCGTGCTGCTGCTGCTGATTCCGACACGCTTCGAGCCTCTCGCGATCGCAGGCCTGGTCATCGGCCCGATCCTGGGATGGGCGATGCCGATGCTGCAGATCCGCCGCAAAGCTGCCGATCGCATTCGCGAAATCAGCCGTGCGATGCCAGACCTGCTGGACATGTTGAACATGTGCGTGAGCCAGGGGCTGACCGTCTCTGACGCGCTGCGACGTATCGTGCGAGAGTTCCGCGGGGTCTATCCCGCTCTCTCACAAGAACTGAGTATCGTGCTCGAACAAGCTCGAATCAATGACTTGCACACAGCTTTGGAAAGCTTCGGCAAACGGATCAATCTCCCTGAAGTCCACTCGTTCACCTCCTTGCTGATCCAGACCGACCGCATGGGGACCAGCGTGACTCAGGCATTGACGACGTACAGCGATACGATGCGAGAAAGCTTGAAGCAGCGTGCCGACGAGAAAGGCAATCGAGCCACCTTTCGCTTGCTGTTCCCAACCGTGTTGTGCCTGATGCCCGCCGTGTACCTGTTCCTGCTGGGCCCCGCCGTGAACGAACTCTCCAAGTTCTTCAACGAAGGTGGCCGCAACTCACTCGACGCCGGTGGTCGAGCCATCCAACGGCTGAACACGCAACGAGGGATCAACAACTAGTCCAAACTAATAATCGCAGACACAGGGTCGCAAAGGGCTCGGAGGAATACCTCCGAGCCCTTTTGTCATTCTTCAAAAGTGATTCCAATCCGTGTTTCATCCGTGTTCAATCCGTGGCTAACATTTCTTCTCTTCTACAGCGCGAAATAGTCCTCAGGGATAGTCTCGGTCGGACGCCAATCAATCTCGCCAGCTTCAGCCCCTTTGTACCGCAGCAGCGTCTCGCTCATCGTGTCCTTGTTCAACTCGGGCTTCTTGAAACGGCTGGTCGCGATCCACTGGTTGACCGTCGTCGGATCCAATTCCTCGGCCTTCGTCATGCCGATGATGAGGACCAGCAGATGCTTGCAAAGGGCTCCCCGCAGGCCACCACAGACATTCAGGTTCTGCGTGCAACAAGCAAAGTCTCCCTCCTTTCCGAGACGGCACGAATAGACTAGGTCTGGATCATTCTGACTCTTCACGACACCGACGATATGATCGTCAGTGGCCTCGGCAAACAGGCGGAACCGTTCTGCTTTCAGCATCGACAACGCCTTCTTCATCCGCTCCTTCTCGACCGAGAGTTCCATGATCGTCATGAACTGCGTCATATCGATCGGGCCGGCACTGGCGGCCTTCGCGATCTCGGCCATGCGCGGATCCAGCCCCTTGCCTTTCCATTTGGCAGCGGCAGGGACTGAAAAGTCCTTGGGGAATTGGGTTAATTCGTCGAACTCAGCATCGCTCCAATCGCAGTCATCGAGCTTGGCACTAGCCAGGTTTGCCCCCTGCAATTTGGCCTGCTTCAGTACGGCCTGTTTCAGATTCGCTGTTGAAAAGGTTGCCTCTTTCAATGTTGCATAGGTCAGGTCGGCTTTATTCAGATTGGCGCTTGTGAAGTCGCACTCACTGAAATTGGAATAGACGCCTGTAAAGGTGAGCGTAGCCTTACGGAAGTTTGAGTTCTTGAAAGAGCCGTAGTTGCAGTCGGCACCGGCCAGAGATGTCTTCTCGAAGTTTCCCCGCTCGAATTCGAGTGAACTCAAATCGATGCCATCGAGTTTCTTGCCGCTCAGATCGACGGACGGGAAAGACTTGATCGTTTCGAGGTCCAGATGATTCCGTTCGTTCCATTTCTTGACGCCATCTGGTTGATCCAACTCAGCAAGGAGCGAAGCACGGATGGTATCTTTATTCGATTCGGCCGCTGCCTCCGCTTGTTTCAGCTCCTCAGGGGTGGGACATGGTGCTCCATAAGTTTCGCACCAGGCTTCCATCGCCAACTGCCTCAACTTGCGATTCATCAACCCGGTCTTCTTCCCTGTCGCGACGACGGTATGCGGACAAGCGGTTGCATCGGGCCACTGCCCCACTGCGGCGACGATTGCGTCGGCAATGCTCTTCGTCGGTTGCTCCCAGTCGGACAACGTGCCAGCCCATAGTTGCCGCGACCATGATGCTTGAGGGCCCCTCCATCCATTCGCAACGGTGAGACGCAGTGTTTCCTGAGGAGACTTCACCTCGATCGTCGTCATAAAGCTGGTGGCCTTCTTCGCGATGTCCGAGAGTTCTTTCAGCTTCGGGCCAATCGAGATCTGCTTGGTATTCAGGACGAGGCCGATCGCTTTCGAGATATCAACGTCTGTGAAATCGGCTTGAGCAACATTGGCTCCAGTGAAGTCGGCACCATCGAGGCAGGCCCCTTGAAACTCGGCTCCCATCAGCCTGGCCCCGCGCAGTTTCGCTTTCGTGAAATTGCAATCTCGCAGGTTAGCCCCCAACAATTCAGCTTCCGACAGGTCCGCTTTCGTAAAATCAGCTCCAGTGAACTTGGCCTTTTCGGATGTCACCGATTTCAGGCAGGCCTCTCGGAAGCTGACTTTCGTTGCATTGGTCTTATCAAATTCAGCTTTGGTCAAATCGGCCTTATCAAACTTGGAGCCAGTCATGTCTGCTTTAATAAAGTGAAATCCAACCATCTTTGCCTTGGTGAAATCACTGCTGCAACGAGACTTGTCCATCAGAAAGCCAACCCAACTACTGGATAAGTCCGCTCCACGACACGAGCACTCGATGAGGTCGGGGAAAGTGGCGTGGATTGTCGCCCCGTCCAACTTCGAGCGTCGCGCATTGCCGATCGAATAGCTCTCGTGATTCTCTGTCTGAACGGTGGCATTCGTGAGATCGACCTCTTCCAAGTCCATGCACCACAGCGGGGCGTCTTTGATGTTCTGACCCCGCATCGACAAGTTCGTCAGTGTGTACGGCCGCTGGCCACCGGGTTGTCGATAGGAGAACTCATTCAATGTTGAAGCGTCGATTCGCTGACGGAGCAGCCTATATCCGTCGGGCCCCGCCTGGATCATTGCATGAACTTCGTCCTGAGTTGGCACCAGCATCGAACGCAGTTGATCGGCATCGACGACCGCGATCGACGCTCCCTTGGTGTTGAGTAGCGTCACCTTCTTCTCGTGCGATGATGTTCCTGTCATCTCTTTCAGCACCACCAGGCTGACTGAAGAATTGAGCGTCTCGGCAAGAGTACCTCCTTCCAGACGCACGAACGTCTGTAGAAGTTCCAGCGTCAACTGTCCCCATTTCTCAAACCGACCGGCAAAGAAGATCGATTGACCGGCGAGTTTAAGGGCTTTCCAATCGGCGACTTTCTGAACGGACTTCTTGGCCACGAGAAGCGCTCCTGCGAATTGACACGGGAATTGGACCGAACGGTCAGTGAGAACCGCAGAATTCTGAAGATTCGCTCGCAACGTTGCAACGGACGCGGCGCGCGAGAAACCGCGCGGTCAATCAAGAATTGGAGCGGCCAAGCTCAATCTCAGAGCGTTGAGATTGCCGGTCAACGACAACAACAGAAATTCAGAGCGATCAGGACGTGATCGAAGTCACGCCGTTTGTTCCTCTGCCATCGGCGCCGCGATCGGCGACTCTGACTCCCAAACTGCCAGACGACGGTCGAATTCTTCCGCCCAGGATTCGTCCAGCAGATCAGCGTCACCCAAATCAAACCGATGGGAGACAGAGACCACAATCGTGGACGTTTCGGAGTTGTGGACTGGCTCGCAAACAATCGTCTCTGCGCGATCTGTCACGGCTCGGCTCCTTCGAGTTAGACTCGGACAATTGCCGATAACAACATACACAAGTCTGTTTGCCGCGTCAGGTACATTCCACAACAAAAGACAATTCCACTTTCTTCGCCGATCGATCTGAGTTACACAGCGGATTCAGATAGCCGAAACGAATGAAGTCCGAAGTGTTTCACCGACGGATGAGGGTGATGAAATCTATTTCCGAAATGTTGTCGACGGCGGTCGGCCATCAGCAGGCGGGCCGCCTGCAGGATGCCGAAGCGTTGTATCGCGAGATCCTGGCCCGCGATGATCGACAGGCCGATGCCTGGCATCTGTTGGGAACAATCGCCCATCAGATCGGCGACCACGCGGTCGCCATCGACCTGATTGGTCACGCCATTGAATTGGACTCGCGCAATGCAAGTTTCCACTGCAATCTGGGGAATGCGCTGTTGGCCACGGGCCAGATGAAAGAGGCCGAACAGAGCTATCGACGGGCGCTCGATCGCAAACGCGATTTCCCGCTGGCTCGCTTCAATTTGTCGTCGTCGCTCGCCCAGACGGGGCAGCTCGACGAGGCCATTGCGGGATACGAGGAAGCAATCCGCCTGAAGCCTGATTTTGTGGAAGCACATTACAATCTGGCCGTGATCATTCAGGGACAACGCCATTGGGACGCTGCGAGTTCGGGGTACCAGCGAACTCTTCAGCTTCGTCCCAATCATTCGGAAGCTTGGAATAATCTCGGGCTCGTATTGAAGGAACTCGGGAACATCCCCGAGGCGATCGAATGCCATCGGCGAGCGATTCAGTTCCGCCTGGACTATGCGGAAGCCTTCAACAATCTGGGGGTTGCCTACCGCGAACAGCGCGAAGTGAATCGGGCTCTGGAGTGTTACACGCAGGCGCTTAAGCTCAAGCCGGACTACGCTGCCGCATTCAACAATCTCGGCAATCTGTTGCAAAGCATGGGGCGACCTTCCGATGCGGTGACGTGTCTCAAGCGAGCGATCGAATTGCAGCCCAGCTTTGCCGAAGCCTATACGAATCTTGGTGCCGCTCTGCAGGATCTGCGACGATGGAATGAGGCGGCAGATTCCTTGCGAGCGGCCTTGGACTTGAACCCCGACGATGCTGCAGCACTGCAGTCGTTGGGAAACGTCGTTCGCGATGGTGGAGACACCGCCGAAGCGATTGCCTGCTATCGTCGTTCGTTGGAGTTGAAGCCAGATTGTCTGTCCGCGCTGGGACAACTGATTCATCAGTTGCAGCACCAATGTGCCTGGGACGAACTTCCCTCGTTGACCGACCGAGCGATTCGTGCCGTTGCGGACCAACCGCCGAGCAGTACCGAAAGTCCGCTGTCGCCCTTCGCCTTCCTGACGATGCCGGTCGCGACGTCGTCGCAGCAACAGCAGCAATGTGCCGCACGCTGGGCTGCGTTTAGCACTCGAACCGCGGTCAAAGTTCCCAATCCGTGGTGGGAGCAAGCGACTCGCGAAACGGTCAGTGATCAACGCATTCGCATTGGCTACTTGTCGGCCGACTTTCGAGCCCACCCTGTCGCCGAACTGATTGTCGAACTGTTTGAATCGCACGACCGGTCGCAGTTCGCGGTCACGGGGTACTCGTATGGCCCCGATGACGGCTCGTTGATTCGTCAGCGAATTGCCAACGCGTTTGAACGATTCGTCGATTTGCGCGACTTGCCGCTGGCGGATTCGATTCAGAAGATCGTCGATGATCGCATCGACATCCTCGTCGACCTGACTGGGTTCACGCAGCACTCCAGGCCTGAAATCCTGGCGAGCTGCCCTGCACCGATCCAAGTCAATTACCTGGGCTATCCCGGCACGATGGGAGCTGATTTTGTCGACTATATCATGGTCGATCACTTCATTGTTCCTCCAGATCGCCAGCCATTCTATAACGAAAAGCTGGTTCATCTGCCGGGGTGCTATCAGGTCAACGATACTCAACGAATCATTTCCTCTCAGGTTTCCACTCGAGCCGAAGTCGGCCTGCCGGATGATGCCTTCGTGTTTTGCAGCTTCAACAGCAACTACAAGATCACTTCCGAGGTCTTCGATGTCTGGATGCGGTTGCTGCAGCAGGTTCCGAGTAGCGTGTTGTGGTTGCTGGAGAGCAATCGGCAGGCCCCGGTCAATCTGCGGCGTGAAGCCGAGCAGCGAGGTGTTGCGCCCGAGCGGCTTGTCTTCGCCCCTCGTCGACCATTGACCGATCACTTGGCTCGCCATCAGTTGGCGGATTTGTTTCTGGACACGTATCCAGTGAATGCTCACACGACAGCCAGCGATGCCCTGTGGGCGGGGTTGCCCGTTCTGACATTGAGCGGAGAGACGTTCGTTTCTCGAGTGGCAGGAAGTTTGCTGCATTCGTTGGGGTTACCTGAACTGATTACGAACGCGTCGGTCGACTATGAAGTGCGTGCCCTTGAATTGGCTCGGGATCGACAAGAGTTGGCAGCACTGCGGCAACGACTGCAGGCGAATCGATTGAGCTCGCCGGTGTTCGATATCCAGCGGGCATCGCGAGCCGTCGAACAGGCTTATCGCACGATGCAGGCAATTCGTGAGCAAGGCGAGCAACCGAGGTCATTTGCTGTTTCCTAGTGTAGGGAGCCTGTTGCACGCTAAGCAATCACGTCTCGAATGACTTTGCCGGCAACATCCGTCAGCCGGAAGTCGCGACCTGCATAGCGATAGGTTAGTCGTTCGTGGTTCAGGCCCAACTGGTGCAGGATGGTCGCGTGTAGATCATGGATGTGGACGCGATTATGAACGGCCTGGAAACCGAAGTCGTCGGTCTCGCCGTAGGTCATCCCGCCCCGAATACCTCCCCCTGCCAGCCACATGGTGAAGCCGTAGTGATTGTGATCTCGACCGTTCCCATTCTCGGTGGTCGGCGTCCGTCCAAATTCGCCGCCCCAGATGACGAGTGTATCCTCCAGCATGCCGCGACGTTTTAGATCGCGTAGCAACGCTGCCATCGGTTGATCGATCTCTTTCGCCAGCTTCTTCACCGCGTTGTTGTGATCGCTATGCGTATCCCAGGGCTGGCCGTCGCCATAGTAAACTTGAGTGAAACGAACGCCTCGTTCTGCCAATCGCCTTGCCAGGAGGCAACCATTAGCGAATTGGCCGGCTCCGTACTCCTCGCGGATATGGGTTGGCTCGCGATTGAGATCGAACGCCTCGGTTGCAGCGAACTGCATTCGGAAGGCTGTCTCCATCGCCGTGATTCTGGATTCCAATTGCGTATCACCATCGCGTTCCTGGAGGTGTTGCTGGTTCAACGTTCGCATCAAGTCGAGTTGCTGTTGCTGCGATTCCACTGGCAGTGATTTGTTGCGCAGATAAGGAATCAACTTCTGGGGATCGAGGTTCGAGTGATTGATGTATGTCCCCTGGTGTTCGCCCGGAAGGAAGGCACTGCTCCAGAGGATCGAGAATCGCACGGGCCGGCCTGGGCAAAGCACGATGTAGCCAGGCAGGCTTTCGTTCTCGGTCCCCAGTCCGTACGAGAACCACGATCCCATACTCGGCCGCGTGGGGACGATCGTGCCGTTGTTCATCAGCAGCAGGGCCGGACCGTGATTGGGATTGTCGGTATAGACCGACCTCAAGACGCAGACATCGTCGATGCATTGCGAGAAGTTCGGCAGTAGTTCGCTGACAGGAACGCCACTTTGGCCGCAGGGATCGAATCGAAATGGCGAGGGAAGTAGTCCGGCCGTTTTGCGCTCTGTGCGAAAGGCATCCAGTTCGGTGGGGCGCTGGCCTTCGAACTTGGATAGCCCAGGCTTTGGATCCAGGAAGTCGGGGCCGAATGGTCCGCCGTTCATGAAGAGCTGGATGACTCGTTTCGCGCGTGGTACCACATGCGGGGCGACTTCGCCGGCGCGCGTCGAACCAATCATGCTCGCCAATCCGAGCCCGCCAAAGCCGCCACCAAGGCCTTGCAGCAGATGCCGACGAGATAAAAGGTGATTCATTTTCAGTCGCCAACAGATTGTGATTACGAGCTAATCGACAAACATGAACTCATTCAGTCCGATCAGAGACTGCACATAGCGGCGCCATCGTTCCAGTTCGGAACTACTCTCCATGGCTGCCAGAAATCGTGCGCCGATTTCCTGTTCTTGGAGTCGAGGTGTGCGTTGGAACAGGATTTCGTAGCAGTGCGCAATCCGTTGTGAAGTGGATTGCTCACCTGATTCCAGCAACCGCTTGGCCAGTCTGGTTGATTGCTGATCGACAAAGTCGCTGTTGAACACGAACAACTGTTGCAATGGTGTGGTCGTAATGTCGCGGGACGGGCTGTGGCTGGTTGGGGGCGGAAAGTCGTAAATGCGGAGCATGTCGTTTTGTTCGTCACGGCCGATGCGTCCGTAGAGCGTCCGTCGGCAATTGGTCTGCTGATCGAGGTCAGCGCTGCTACCTTCCATGCGATCGTCCAGGCTTCCGGCAACATTCAATAAGGCATCTCGCCACGGTTCGATCTCCAGGCGTCGGCGATTCATGCGCGATAGCTGGTGATTCTCGGGGTCGATGGAGGCAGAGCGATTTCCCGTCGACGAACTCGATTGCCGGTAGGTCGCGGAAGTCACGATCATTCGATGCAGTTGCTTAAGCGACCAAGGCGCGGCATTCGATCCCTCCGCGAAATCAGACGCGAGCCACTCCATGAGCTGGGGGTGAGTTGGTCGTTCCCCCTGCTGCCCGAAATCACTCGGCGTCTTGACCAGCCCCGCGCCGAAATGATGCGTCCAGATTCGATTCACGATCACGCGAGCGGTCAGTGCTTTCCCTTGACGGAGCAGCGCGTCGGCTAACTCTAAGCGACCGCTGCCATTTCGAAACGGTTCTAACCGGGTGCTGGCAGCCTCGCGGGAAGCACTGGTCGTTTCACTGGCTTCGATTGTCGACGGAAACAGTTCGAGAAAGCGGCGTGGGATGATTTCGCCGGGATTGGCAGGATTGCCGCGACGAAAGACTGGGAGGTCTCTCGCCTGACGCCTGCGGTATTCCAGCTTCGTCGCATCAGGTCCATCGGCGACGATATAGACGCTGGAATCTTCCACGACAGGAACCAGTGGCGAATCGACTTGCGGAGTGGCCTGCCGGATCTCGTCGATTTGTTGCTGCAGCTTCCGGGCCTCGTCGGAGTCTTTCTCTTTTTGTTTTTTCAAGGCGTCTTGCAACTTGTCGATCTTCGCGCGAGCGTCGACGACTTGTTCTCCGATCGCCAGCGGCAACAGAGGTCGGTCGGCGACTTGGGTACTCGCGAAGACGCCTGCCAGGGCGTAGTAGTCTCGAGTCGAGATCGGATCGAACTTGTGGTCGTGGCAACGAGCACACGCCACCGTCAGACCCAGAAATGTGCGGCTGACGGTGTCCAGTCGCTCGTCCCACTCATCGGCCACGATCACTTCAATGACCGAGGGTGCCAGCTTCAGCTCTTTCCAGTAGACGGGGCTGACGCCGAGAAATCCGAGCGCCGCAAATTCGCGAGGCTGGGCGTCGGGGATCAGGTCTGCGGCGAGTTGCAATCTGACAAATTCATCGTATGGCCGGTCCTCGTTCATGGCGCGGGCGACCCAGTCGCGATACATCCACGCACGGTCGGTGGCCTTCTGCCAGTCGGGAGTGAAATCGACATACCGAGCCAGGTCGAGCCAGTATCTGGCCCATCGCTCGCCCAAATGCGGCGACGCGAGCAACCGATCGACCAGGCGTTCGTAGGCGTCTGGCTGATCGTCTGCCAGAAACTCAGACACCTCTTCCGGAGTCGGAGGCAGCCCGAGCAAATCGAATGAGACTCGTCGAATGAGCGTCCGCTTGTCGGCCGCGGCAGACTGTTTCAGGTCACTCGCCGCAAGCTGTTCGATCACGAATGGATCGATTGGATTGTGCAACTCGGGTTGAGGCTGAACGTTCAGTGAGGGGACCGGCGGTCGATTGAGTGATTGAAAAGACCAGAATTTCCGTGCTGCCACCCAGTCGATTTCTTTGGCCTGCTTTTTCGTTTCTTTACCGTAGTCGGGGACAAAAGCGCCGTCCTTGACCCACTTGGAAAGCAATTCAATTTCCGCCGCCACCAGCTTGCCTTCCGGCGGCATCTGCAAGTGAGTGTCGGTGTACTGCACCGCTTTAATCAGCAAGCTTTCGTCGGGCTTGCCAGCCACCAAAGCTGGCCCGCGCGAGCCACCCGCCAGCAGCGAGGTTCGGTTGTCCAACGCCAGATGGCCACTGTCGTCGGCTTTGTCTGTCGAGTGACATTCGTCACAACGCTGAATCAGGAGCGGTCGAATCTTCTTTTCGAAAAACTCGGTCGCGGCTTGTTGATCGACGGCCACTTGATCACCGGCGACGCAAACGAAGGGGGCGAATAGGGAAACGATCCCCCAGACCATCACCAGTCGTTTCATACCGGGCTCCGCAAAGTGCCGTGTGACAGAACCAGTCTAACACGGGGGGGTGATGAAGTCAGTGCCGGGAGTGCGGCTGAGGGGCGAGGGCTGAGGGCCAAGCGACGGAAAAGTTCATGACAGAACCTGGAATGAGAAGGCGGGGCCACGGATTGACACGGATGCACACGGATTTTGAGATCGTGCATGACACAACTCCCCGATCGCGTGACGCTCTTGTAGCCAAGGTCGCCAAGACCTTGGGGGAATGTGAGTTGAGGTCGTTCGCATATCGACTTCCGCCCAATCTCTTGGCGAGATTGGCTACGCCGAATTGAGGTCGCGCATGACACAACCTCCGCTGGATTGGGAATGAGGGGTTGGCGTGAGCGAGTACGGCCTTTGGCGGGTCGCGGTGTTTTGATTCTGGATGGGGAGTTGTTCATTCGCAGTTGGCTCTGATCGTGTGCAGTCGGAGGCTCGAACCTTACGAAATGGCAGAATTTGTCAGTCCATGGCAGGTTTTTGGGGGGTACCCATTTTGTCAGCGAGATGTCTAGCGAGATTTTGCGATTGGGGGTGTAGCGCCTGACACATCGATCTGCCTCCAACAAAAAAACGGCCACACTTGTCGACCCGGTTTAGGGGTCAACAGGTGTGGCCGTTGGTTACGGTCCACTGAATGTCGTTACATATTCATTGAGTCGTTATGCCATTTCGGTGTGCGCGGAGCTAGATGGTGTTTTGCCTATTTCGGCAATTTGCGGTGAAAATGTCCGGAGAGGGCCGCGTCGGACCTTCAGATGAGCCGCGCTGCGTGGCATGTCATTGACAGATTTTGACAGCCACGGACAATTTTTGACGATGGGGGACAAAACGACCCTGTTTTTGGCAGTTTTCCTCAAAAAAGTGGAAGTTTTGTGACAGATCGCGATTTCGATTGACGCCATGGTGGAAGTCACGCTGTGCGACACGAGTAGACCACTAAACGCAGAGCGTCCAATTCGCTCCAAGTCAGCCGAATGAGATGGTCAACTTGACCCGCAGTCGTTGGCGGTTCAGAGTGTTGGCGTGTTCATCGGGCGCCCGCTGTTGATCATGGGCAAGTTACTATAAACGTTCGGCTACGACCAAAGTCTGGTGGATCATATGGCGACTGTGTTTTTGCCACCTGGCCTGAATGCTCTATCAGAAATCGATGGCTGGGGCGTTCCCTATAGCGAGAAGTTGGAGGTCATTGAAGGTGTAGTCCTTCCCGGCCAGGGTGGCACTTTCGGGGCCTCAGGCGACTACATGGTGCACCGCATTGCGTTCGGTGCCTGGTGCAGACTAGGTGGACCAGTGGTAGAACATGAACTCACGTTGCTCCGCCCAGTCCCGCTCAAACAATCGTATCTTGACGACTATGCAGATTTCAGCATCCGGCAAATTGGAGTGTTCTTATCATTGGATGAAACTCGCGGCGTGGTTCAGGAAGAACGGAAGGCGATGGAAGTTAATGCTGAACTGCTCTCTTCCGCTAAATCGCTGAGAACGCCTATAGAATTTGCGACAGAGAGATGGGGGAAATTCAAATTCAATCGCGCTTGTTGCACATGGGATGGCTCTGGGCGATGGGATAGAAAAAAGGTGCGAATCAGTCTTCGCTCACAACCAGGGGAGGTTCCCGATGCGGCGGCTGTGGCGTGTGAGTCTCTCTGGGGCGAGGAGAAAAAGTGGATGGTCGCCTGCCGAGACAAAGCCGCCGCCGATTTGCTTCCGGTGAAAAACTCTTTTTGGCTGCAGGATGGTGAGGCCGCAATGACCGAGTCTGTGTTTCGCAACAAGATAAAACTACAATCGGTCTCAGTGGGTAATGATGGCACATTCCAGTTTTGGTTTGAGTGTGCCGACTTGTTTGCGGGTCATGCGATCGCGATCAAAGGAGACTTGGCGAGCGGCTTGGCTGAAGCTGAAATTGCAGGGTAACTTCGATTCTTACGCTCAATACTCGCGCCGAACGAGTCGGTCGACTTGACCCACAGTCGCTGGGCGTAGATTCTTGGATTTCCAAACCTCGATGCAGGGACTCAAGATGTCGTGTGATCGATGTGGCAAGGATGTCGATCCGGGCGAACTTCAGCCGATGTCTCCTGCTTTGAAGATGACAGGGGCTTTCGCGCTATTGCCACTGTTGTTGAGGTATGGTGTGCTCCGCAGGGAACTCACTAGAAGTTATTGCGAGCCCTGTCTTCGCCGAATGAACTTCTCCGTGATTTACCTGACATGCTTTGCAGCTTTCGTGTTGACCCTACTTGGGACGGTGTGGGGTCTGCAGCAGCTTGGTATCTTGAAACCGGGCGTTTGAGTTTCATTGAGAATTCAGGGTACGAGACTCTTTGGGCAAGAACGGGGGATGAGTCTGGGACTTGTTCCAAATTCTTTTCTGCTTGACCTGAAGTCACTGGCGGTTCAAAGTGTCGGCGTGTTGACTGGAAGCTCGTCGTTTGTCGCGGGCAAGTTACCTTGAATGTTCGGCGAGGGAGTTGGCGCAGTGACAATCTCCGCGCACCTTCGAGCCTGCTTGCAATGGCGTGTCGCTAATTGTCTTGCCGACGATTTGCTGGACAAAGGAGTGAGACGCGTCGCCGAGGAGAAACACGCATTTGTTGTCTACGCTGATATCGGTGGTGCGGCTTTGCTCGATTTGGATGGCCGAGTCTGGGTGTTCCCTTGGGACGACGACGATGCTTGGGAAGACTCGGCGAAAGGTCGGTTGCTCGCCCTGGTTATTGGGGCCGAGCGATTTCCTGAGCTTCAAGAGCTACTTCCGATTCGGCCAGCGTTAACTCCCGATTGTTCGTCATGCCAAGGCACGGGCACATTCGCCCACCTCCGAAACGTCAAGTGCCTCGAATGCGCAGGCTTGGGTTGGTTATGGGACCAACAAGGCCGAACGAGGCCGTCAACTTGACCCTCAGTTGCTGGAGGCTCCTTGCATTGATTGGAAGCCCCTCCTGAATCGCGGGCACTTTAGCGTTCATGTTTTGGCCTTCGAAGGAGATGCCGATGGTCGATCTCGAAACATTTGGAATGATGGCTTTGGAGATTCATGCATCGCATTTGAATGCGATTTGTATCCCCGCCCCCAATCCAACGATCTCTTACGACATTTTGGCTGATGCTCTCATTTGGGCAGACGAAACCATTGAGTCGACGCCTATGGATGTCATCGGCGCGTTACGTCAACTTCGTCACTACCGTACGCATCTGATGCTTCACAATATCGAACCCGACAACGATGTCTGGCGGCACTGTCATGGCCTGTTTCCCGATTGGAACGGTTTTCGTGAGGAGCGCCGGAAGCAGACATCGGAACTGCTTGCCGAGTATCGGCGGGGTGACATTTCCGCGAGGTGGGGTCTACGTCAACTCGAACGCGAGATGGACTCCGACGGTACTTAATGTGGCATTCCCCGGAACGCTATCGATCCATGTTCGCGCTCGAAGCCGAGCGAGTCGGTCAACTTGACCCACAGTCGCTGGCGGTTCAAAGTGTTGGTGTGTTGATCGGAAGCTCGTCATTTGTCGCGGGCAAGTTACTTTGAACGTTCGACTACAAAGGAATACACCTTCCCCGCATCAAATCTTACCGAGGAGAATTCACCGGAAGCTCGGATCTCTGGGATTCTTTGGCAATGGCGATTCTCTGACATTGGCGACCGAGAAAGAGTCATCGCGGATTCCCGCCTAGCGCTGATGCTGGAGTATTGGTTCCCCTTCGATGAGATTCCGTTCACGCGACGCCTTGGCACGTGGTGTGATGGGATTCCGTTACTGACCGTGACGGATCTCAATCGCAATGCCTTTGCAATCGCCGGTGTGGGGTATTTCCCAAACGAATTCTCGCCGTTCGAATTGGACTTTCACTACGCAAATCGGCGAGACCTACTGACAACAAAGATCGCTCTTCGCTTCGGAATTGCTGATCGAGGCGGTGGCCTTCGCTCTTTTTGCAACAGCAGGTCTCCCGAGAAAGTCTATTTGCAGCGTCCGCGTGATCTTCGAGAGTGGGCAGTCGCCGTCGAGTTAACTCCACAATGAGTTCGGTGTGGGTTTCGATCAGGGCTGAATAGAGAGCCGACTGTGGGCGACGAAGCGTCGACCACAGGCATCCCGACGCTGCGAATCGAACGACATTCCAGTGTTCTCGCATCGAGGCCATCTTGATGACTCGCTGGATTCCCGCCTGCGCGGGAATGACGGAGGGAGCGGCTGGGCACCGATTAAATCAGGTGCCGCGGGAGGTGCGGACGAGATAGAGCAGCCAGCAGTAGCTGCCGATGCCGATCAGTAAGGCGACCCAGTCCAGATCTTGTTTCAGGAGCGTGTCATAGAGTCCGTGCAGGATCATGGCGATTGACAGGTAGTAGGCCATGCCAGCTAGGAATTCCATCCAGTCGTCGGTGTCGAGGAAGTCCTGGTTGCGGTACATCATCAGGGCGACGCTGCCGGACCACATCGCGTGTAGCGAGACGCAGGACATGAATCGAACCAGGTAGATCAGACCTTCACTCAGTCCGTTGTACATGCCGCCGGAATACATGATCCCTTCTGACACGCCGAAGCCGATTCCGCTCGCTAGGCCTGTCAGGCAAGCTCCGCGCCAGCCGGTCTTGCGAGCGTTGCGTAGATAGTGTCGCACGGGGAGTGCTTTGCAGAGTTCCTCGCAAAAGCCGACTCCGATCGTGAATCCGAAGAAACTGCCCCAGAAGCCGATCGAGGGATCTTGCGCGCAGCGATAGGAGTAGCCGATCAGTTTGAGAATTAGATAGATCAAGACCCCGAGTCCCCGGCCGCGAATGAGAGCTCCTTGAGTGGTCGCCGCGAGGATCTGGAATGTCAGTAAGATGACGATGCCAATTGTGGCCGTGAAGAGCCCGACGAGGAGCAGTCGGACTGTTCGCTTCTGAGATCCCGGGAACATGGCGAACAGCAGGCCCAGATACGCTGCCGCGCTGATCGCGCCGAATACCCAATGCACCAGCGAATCGCGGCTTAGCAATGCTCCTTCGATCCGATGGCCTGGCAGCAGTTCGAAGAACTCGGTGGGATCTTCGGAATCAAGTTGCGAGGCGACTTCGGGGTGATTTTCCAGCGTGCGCATCAATCGCGTTTCGGTGGGTTCGTGAGGCCACAAGATCATGAGCGCCAAGGGAGCCAGCGCCACGAGATAGATCCAGTGATACCGAAATGGCTGGCCGAGTTCGGCATCGGCGCGGGCCGCCGCTTCGGCCTTAGCCTTCGGATTCTTTTTTTGCTTTTGCTGTGCCAGCTCTTCGGCAGCCTGCTCCGCCTGCAGTCGTTCCTGTTCACGTTGGGCCCGTTTGTCCGCAATGCGTCGTTTGCGGGCTCGCGGATCTTCCAGGTCATCCGAACTGAACAGTTCGCCTCCAAAGGGATCGTCGAGATTTGAGTCGACGGACGAACTTGCCGATGGTTCTTCGCTGAACTCCTGGACGTTGCCGGACGATTTGGGGGAGTTGACAACCGTTTGAACGGATTGACAACCCGGGCACCTGATCCTGCGTTCGGCAAGATGATCGGGGGCCTTCAGTTTCTTACTGCATTCGGTACATTCGAACGAAATCGTCACGCCGATCTCCGCCAGGCTGAAGAACCCCCTCTCTATCCCTCGCTAGTTCGATTCTAACAACAGGCGGGCTAGATGTCTCACTGGTGATGCGATAGGACGGGTTAGTCACCGCATGCGGAACAAGAGTCGGAGTTCTTGCATCGCGATCGTGCTGCAGTTTGCTGGATTCCCGCCTGCGCGGGAATGACGGTAAAGTTGATTCGGAATGACGACGGGATCGAGTCAGAGTCAGCAGCATCAGGTCGTCAACGTCGAATTATTTGACGGGCGCGACGGCTCGAAAGCTTTGACCGAAGCGGATTTCGTCGATGTCTGTTGAGTAATTCGCGTTGATCGAGATCCCGTCAAATCGGAAATCCGGGACAGAGAGTCGCAACGTGGCGTCGGCAAGTTTGGGTTCGGCGGCTAGGCTCGGATTGATCCAGACGACGGCGTCTTCGGGGCCCTCGCGAAATTCCAGCCGTGTCACCAGGAAAGCCATTTCTGCCGACGGAACAGAGCTGGAGCGGAGATTGACCTGCCCACCTGTCATGAGTCCCATGGCGGTCCAGTTGCCTGACGGCGCCGCGCTGAGCTTGCCAATGCGAAACCCAGAGACATCGCGCGAGCCGAGCTGGAGGTAGGTGAAGCGACTATTTTCAGAAGTGGTGTTGAACGATTGCGCGAGAAAACTGAACCAGATGACAGCTCCATCGCGCCCCAGTCCCGCTTCGTCTCGCATGGAATTCGGAAAGGAACTGAGATCGAGTTTGCGGGAGGTCACCGAGCGCAGCCCCATCGCGGTTCTTAATTGAAGTCCTGTCGATTGCAGGACGCGTCCCTGGGCGTCGGTGTGTCCCAGTGGTTTGAACTTTCGCATGTCTTTGGGATCCCAGTTCATTTCGCGCGCATGATCGATAATCACGGAGACCTTGGAACCGGACTCCTGCCAGGGTTCTGCCCAGCCGGTTCCGCCATTGAGCCCTTGCGTTCCTCCCCTCTTCGGCCAGGTCTGAGAGTCAATCGCCGGCGCTGGAATTGATGTTGCGGGATAATCGAATCCGTCGCAGGCAATCGCCTTCGCCTGAGGCGGGGCGTTGAAAAATATCATTGATAGTAAGGCGAGCAACACGGTACTGATGCTGATCGCACCGCCCAGTAAGATTTGCCGTAGCCGAAAGGTTCTACGGATAGGAACAGAGACCGCAGTGGGTTGGGAGACGTGCAATTCTGTCGATGCGTCGATGCCGATAGCGCCTCTCAAGGCCAGATCGGTGCAATCAGTTTGGGTGGTCAGACGCTGGGCTTTCAGTCGTCGACGCAAGAACGAATGGAGGAAGATGCGAAAAAAGGCGTGTTCCGCATGTTGCGGATTTTCGCGCAGCCAAACACTGAGTTCTTCGACCTGCTGATCCGTCAGATGATCATCGTCCAGATGGGCATCGATCAGTTCCAGTGCCTCCTGCTCGTTCATGAATCCGACTCATTCAAGGCTGGCGGTGCGTTGATCGCGGCTTGAGCGCATTCCGTCAGTGTCGTTCGAATCCGCGAGAGGGCGACTCGCACATAATGAATCGACATGCCCAACCGATCGCCAATTTCCGGGGAACTCATCCCTTCCGAGTATCTCAGGTTCAGCATTTCTCGCGCACGGTCGGTCAGTCGGTCCAGGCATTTTTCAATCGCGAACTGCTTATCGGAGAGCGTTTCCTGAACCTTGACGCAGGCTTCCGCCAGAGCGTCTGCGGACTCACCCATCAGAATGACTTGGCGACGCTGTCGGCTGCGGTAGAACTCGGCGATCTTGATTTTGGCGATCCATAAAGCCCAAGGCAAGAACGGCCGCGAGTGATCGTATTCGTCGAATCGTACTGCGACTTCGACAGCGACTTCTTGAAGCAGATCCTCAGCGTCTGAGAACTGCGGGGCCGACGCAGTGATGAACGCCAGCAGAGATGTCTGAACATGGCCCCAGTTCCGGGCTAGCAGTGCGCGCGATTGTGCTGCGGTTAAATTTTGATCGGGTACTGGGTCCGTTGGGGACGACACTGAGATTCCTCACCAGACAACGGCCTGCCCGTCCATCGCGGGCGGATTCTCCTCCCATTGTATCCAGGGCTTGATCGTCTCCAGCAACCGTATCGTTAATTTGGTGTGAAGACGCATTTTTGATGATAACAAAAGCGCCCTCGCCGACGACATTCTGCCGCTGAATCATCAGACGGCTCGCCCGTATCCTGGGTAGCTGCATCGTCGAATATTGATGAGAGGAATCTATTCATGACTTCCAGGATTGGCCGAGATGTTTTGCCGGCTCACTGCTTGTCATCACCTCTTAATCGGAAACACATTCGTCGCCCGGGTTTTACGCTGATCGAACTGTTGGTCGTGATTGCGATCATTGCTGTTTTGATCTCGTTGTTGCTTCCCGCCGTCCAGCAGGCGCGAGAAGCGGCGCGCCGATCGCAGTGTAAGAACAATCTGAAGCAGATTGGTCTGGCGATGCACAACTATCACGACATCTATAACCGGATTCCGATGGGGTACATCGACACGGCTGCTCCCACAGCTGCCGCGACAGAAGACGGAGGTTGGAGTTGGGCTGCCCAGATTCTGCCGCAGCTCGATCAGGCGGCTCTCGCTGCCAAGTTCGACTTCCGATTTCACCCGCATGGAGTTCTCGCCAATGAGACCGGGAATACTGCTGCGGGAACCACGCCTCTGCAAGTCTTCTCGTGTCCATCGGACGTCAAGCCGCCCACTCGAAAGTCAGGAAGTTCGGACCCCGCGGCGACGAGTACCGCAAATGGGATCGTCCCCGCCGTAGCGACCAGCAGTTACGTTGGCAGCAGCGGACCTTTTGATGCGAACTTCTGCGATCAGACTGCTGCTGCTTATCAGAGCGTTCGCGCCGTCGGCGCGTTTCGCGTCAATATTGGTCTCGGCTTTCAGAGCTTCACGGACGGGTTGTCGAATTCGATCCTCGTGGGAGAGACTCACTGGATGCAGACGCGGAACAACATGCTCTACGGTTCCCTTCAGAACGCGGGCGGCGCTGACTGTACGGATCTGTCTGAGTTCAGGACAAATCCATACAACCATTTGCGGTCGACGAATTGTTATATGAATGCAACAGCAGTGCGTTTCCCCAGCAAGTATTTCACCGCTTTCGCCAGCATGCATGTCGGGGGATCGCATTTTCTGATGGGAGATGGAAGCGTTCGTTTCATCTCAGACAACATTGAAAACACGTCGACGAATTTTAGCGATCCCGGCGTCACTGCCAATGGCCCGTTTGGACTCTACCAGCGACTGTCGGCCATCGCTGATGGTCAGACGCTTGGGGAATTCTAGTCGGTATCGCGTAAGCTGCGGCAATGAGCCTTGGCTGCTCAGGAACCACCTGCAAGATTTGTTTCACATGGAGTATGGAATGATTCGGCGTTTTTTCTCTGGCGTGTTCGTGGGGGCTGCATGCCTGATCGGCTTGGCCTCGATCCATTTGGATGCCGCAGAGTCTAAGCCCAATGTGCTGTTAATTCTTTCCGATGATGTCGGTTGGGCGGAATATGGCTTCCAAGGTGCTCGCGACATTCCGACTCCGCATATCGATTCCATCGCGGCCAGTGGCGTGAAGTTCACGCAGGGATACGTCTCATGCCCGGTTTGCAGTCCGACGCGGGCCGGTTTGATGACCGGACGATATCAGACGCGATTTGGTCACGAATCCAATAGCGGTATGAAAAAGCTGGGGCTGGATGTCAACGAAAAAACGATCGCCGATCGATTGAAGCCGCTGGGATATTCCACCTGTGCCGCGGGCAAATGGCACCTGGGAGAAGTCGCGAAATACCATCCGCTGAAGCGCGGCTTCGACGAATTCTACGGGACGCTGGCCAATACGTCTTACTTTCACCCCACGCTGTTTGTCGATACCCGGCAATCTCCGAAGGTGATGGAGATCGAGGATGATCAGTTCTACACAACAGAGCAATACGGGATTCGTGTGCCCGATTGGATTGAGAAGCATCACGAGCAGCCCTGGTTTGTTTACCTGCCATTTAATGCGCAGCACAATCCGTTGGAAGCTCCGCAATTTTATCTGGACCGCTTCCAGCATATCAGTGACAAAAAGCGACGTACCTTCGCCGCCATGATGTCCGCGATGGACGATAGTGTCGGTCGCGTGCTGAATAAGATCCGCGAACTTGGTCAGGAAGAGAATACGCTTATCATTTTTCTGTCCGACAACGGTGGACCAAGCAAGTCCACGACCTCCAGCAATTTGCCACTGCGCGGAGTGAAAGCGACGACTTGGGAAGGCGGTATTCGTGTCCCGTTCTGCATGCAGTGGAAAGGCCATCTCCCTGCGGGAAAGGTTTACCAGCAACCGGTGATCCAGTTGGACCTGCTTCCCACCATCGTCACTGCGGCGGGTGGTAAGATCGAACCCGAATGGAAAGTGGATGGAGTGGATCTGGTGCCGTATCTGACCGGCCAAAACACGGGGCAGCCGCATGAATCGCTATTCTGGAGATACGGCGAGCAATGGGCGGTGCGACATGGAAACCACAAACTCGTCGTTGCCGAAGGGGGAAGCGAACAGCCTGAATTGTACGACCTCGCCAATGACATTGGGGAAAAGCAGGATCTGGCGGCTGAAGATCCGAAGAAGGTGAAAGAACTACGAAAACTCTATGATGCTTGGAACAAAGAGCAGGCTGCTCCGAACGCACCCATCGATCCTAAGATCACGAAAGGGAAGAAAGGGTCCGTTCCCAACGACACGACTGACTGAACGAGTGCTCGATCAGATCTCATGCATCTCTATAAGCGTCACGCCATGAAACTTTCTGTTCTAATCATGACTGGGTTGCTGCTGACTTCCCCAGCCTATCTCCTTGCTGCTGAGGGGCAGAAACAGACCAGGAAGCCAAACATCCTGTTCATCATTGTCGATGATCAGTCGCCGTTTGATCTGAAAGCTTACGATTCTCGCTCAACGCTGAATACTCCCAACATTGACCGCTTGGCGGCTGAGGGAATGGTTCTGGATCGAGCTTACCAGATGGGGTCTTTCACTGGTGCGGTCTGCACTCCGTCGCGGCACATGATCATGTGTGGCCGCACCGTCTGGCACTTGCCAATCGGTCCGACGAAAAATAAGAATTGTCCTACGAATCTCGACGAAAATACGCTGTCTCGACGGGAAACGACGTGAAGCGTGTCTTGGTGCAAGACCTTCACCGACTCGGCGCCGGTGCTTCTGCCTGAGCGTGACAGGCATGACTGTTAATCGCTGCGTGAACGCCGACAAGTCGCCATCGGACCCGGGCCACAGCAGCAGTTGCTGCAGCATTTCCCGGTGCGGTATCAAGTGGCCTTGGGCCTCTTCCGATCGCTCTAAAAAATAACGATTTCGTTATTGTGCGGGTGTTTCATCTTGGCGAGATTCTGAATTAATCGTCAGTAACCAAGGGCAGTCTGGTAAGGTGCGCCGAATCGCCGTAGCGTTCCGCGTCTCATCTTGAAGCACTGGTGTATCGCTGTTCTACTCGCATTTCCAATGTAGTCATCCTGTCTGTGGTGTTTTGTCTGTTCTCGTTCGGTCTGTGTTCGTTTTATCGGCGAACAGCAAGTGACTCTGATCGTAGCAATGCGGGTGGAATGGTCGGCGAGAAGTCTTCGGTTTTCCAGATGAGATGTTCGGTTTTTCGTGGCGGGGCCGTGACCAGTGCTGGCTGACTGGTCACACGAAACTCTGATGGAGCGCATCTGATGCTGTTGTTCAACTGGTTGGTGGCATTGCGAAGTCGTCTCGGGTTTAACACGCAGGAGCGTCTCAAAGTCACCCCTCGGCGGGCGCAGTCCCTGTCGAACGTTGCGGCGATGGTGGAAGTCCTGGAACCCCGCCGGGTGATGAGTGCCGTCGCTGCGGTGAATGACAGCTACCAGGAGCAACAGGATGCCCAGACGCTGACCGCGCCACCGATGCTGCTGGACGTGCTGTCCAACGATACCAGCACGGGCGGCGCGATGACGATTACGTCGGTGCAGACACCGGGCTATGGCTCGGTGTCGATCCAGCATGCCAGCAGTGGTAGCGGCAGTTCGTCGGGGAGTGGAAGTGGCAGTTCGTCAGGCAGCGGATCGGGAAGTTCAGCCCCCGACCAGTTGCTGTTCACGCCGACTTACGGTTACACCGGCACCGAGACGTTCACGTACACCGTTTCTGACGCGGCGGGCGATCAGTCCACAGCGACGGTCACAGTCACGATCCAGCCCGCCAGTGGATCCGGAAGCGGCTCTTCATCAGGTAGCGGTTCGGGGAGCACCTCCACGTCGGGGAGTGGATCGTCATCCGGCTCTGGCAGCGGATCTTCCTCGGGGAGTGGCTCGGGCAGCACATCCACCTCCGGAAGCGGGAGCAGTTCGACCTCTGGCAGCGGTAGCGGATCCGGCTCATCCAGCGGGTCGTCAGCCCCGGTTGTTTCTGGCCTGATGAATGGCTCCGGCAGCACGACCGGTGGGACGACGGTTTACATCAGCGGTTCGGGCTTCAACCAAGCCACGCAGGTCTACTTCGGCAGCACGCTCGCCACATCGTTCACGGTCAACTCGGATTCGTCGATCACCGCGGTGGCGCCTGCCGAGTCCGCGGGGACGGTGGACGTCGTCGTGGTGTCCGCGAGCGGGATGTCCTCAGCCTCGACCGTCGATCATTTCACGTTCACGGCGGCGCAGGTGCCGCCGACCGTCACCGGCGTGACTCCACCCGCCAGCGGTTCGCTGACGATCACCGGCACGAACTTCGTCAACGTTTCGACCGTCACCGTCGGTGGGCAGAGCGTTAGCTTCATGGTGCTGTCGAGCACTTCCATCATGGCAACCGTCCCGTCGAGCTTGACGGGCACCGTCGATGTGACCGTGACCACCTCGAGCGGCACATCGGCCCTCTCCCTGGCTGACCAAGTCGCCCTCGGTTCTGGTTCCGGCTCAGGAAGCGGGAGCGGAAGCAGTTCGACCTCCGGCAGTGGTAGTGGCTCGTCCTCAGGCAGCGGTTCGGGAAGCACGTCTTCGTCAGGGAGTGGATCCGGCAGTTCTTCGGGTTCTGGATCCTCCGGCGGTGGCACGTCGACCGGCGACCCTGCGTTGGATGCGATCCTGGCCGCGTTGGCGGCAGCTAACAACACCTACTACCAGACAATCGCGGCGGATCAAACCACCGCCAATGCCTCGGACCAGAACGCAGTCGACCTGTACAATACAGCCGTACAAAACGCCTTGAACGCGAAGTATGCCAACGATCAGGCGGCACAGAACCAACTGAACACGGCGGAAGCCGGGGCCATCGCGACCGAGGCTAGCCAGGATCAGGCGGCTGAGCAGATCGAGGGGAACATCGAATCATCCGCTGCGGCGGCCCAATCGGCCGCGGATCAGTCCGCTCAGAACGCCTATAATTCGTCCGTCTCCACGGCCTGGCAAACTCAGTCGACCGCGGACAACACGTCGTGGACGACGTATCAGGCGGTGAAGAACACGGCCAGCGCCACCCAGACCGCCACCGACACGGCGGCGAATGCCACCAGTCAAGCCGCATGGACGGTCGCCTATGCGGCGATGCTGTCTGCGCAGTCCGCCGCCAGCACGGCCTTGATGAATGCGATGTCCAACGGCGGTGCCTCATCGAGCGGCGGCTATTTCAACCTGTCGCAAGATTCGGGTTACCTGGCCGCGGTCTCTTCGGCGCAGTCCACCGCAGCCCAGGCCGAAGCCAGCGATCAGGCGACCTACACGTCCGCCTCGAATGGGGCTTGGACAACCTACCAGTCGGGCGCTCAACCGGCTCAAGACACCTACAATGCGGCGATCGCTTCCGATCTGGCCGCCTACACCGGCACTGCGACCAGTGCCCAGGCCGCCAATACGGCCACAATCGCTGCCGATCAGGCGACGTATGCCGCGGGTGCCGCCGCGGCCTCGAATGCCGTGTTCCAAACAGAACTGCAAGATTTGGCTGCTTATGAATCTGCTGGCTCAGCAGCGGACGATGCCTATCAGAATACGGTGGCTGCCGATCAAGCGGCATATGATGCGGCATATGGAACGGCGTGGACCGCCCTGCAATCAGCTCTGACCAGCGATGAGGCGACGTATGACAGCGCGACGGCGGCAGCGGAACTGGCGTTCAGCACGGCGCAGACGAATGCCGATGCGGCGTACAATGCCGTGGCCAATGACCCTAATGCGACCGCAGGCGACTTGGCAGATGCTTTGGCAGCATATGAAGCTACGATGGTCAGCGCCTACGAAACAGAGATTGCCCAGGAAGCGACGGCGGCGCAGACTGCTTCCAATAACGATGCGACCGCACAAGATGTGTTTGTCCATGCGATCGATGCTGATGCGGCCACTCAGCAGCAGAACGATGCGGCGGCGGCTGAAACAGAGATGCTGGCCATCGATTCCGCCGAGCAGACTCAACTGCTGGCCGATACGGCGGCCGAGACGGCTTATCAGATCCAGTTGGATGCGTTGGCGGAAACTCAAGTGATCGATGATGCGGCCGCGAATCTCGCGTTATCACTGGCGATCGATGCCGCGCTGGCGACTCAATCGAATGCGGATGCGGATGCAGGAGACACGTATTCACATGCGATCAACGGCCTCGCGCAGCAATACGAACTGGCGCTGGGCGATGCCTACACCGCCAAAATGAAGGCTGATGCCGATGCCATGGAGCAGGAAGAGATCGCCATCGACGGCGCGGCGATTACAGCCTGGAACAATTGGGCCGGCTCCGGAGGCGATCCTTACGCGACCTACCAGGCCGCGATCAACGCCGCATCGTACACGTTCGACATTGCGAGGACCACGTCCGGCTACTCGGCGTCGAAGGCCTACATGGACGCCAGCAACCAATGGAACCACGATGTCGCCGGCGGCTGGCTGACCTACCACAATGATCAGGCTGACCACGCCAAGACGCGATCCAACACGGTCACAACAGCAGCGACACTGGTGACCAACACGCTAGCAGCCGACGCAAATACGTTCGCCACGACGGTAGCTCCGGCAATACAGACGGCCGCGGACGCCGAAGTCAATGCCGGTAATCAAGCAATCATTACTGCCTCATCCGCAACACAGGCGGCTGCAAACGCCGAAGCTGCTGACGCATTGGCCGCAGTGAATGCTCAGGCCACTGCCGCACAGGAAGTCAGCGACATCGAAGGCGATGCTGCGAAGCAGAAAATCAGTCAGGATAGCACCGCGTTCGGCGCGGTCGTGACATACGCAATGAACGCATTGAGTCAGGGCGCTGCCACACTGGCGATCAGTGATGGACCGACTCCCGGGCAACAAGTGACTGCCGCAGCGGCAAATCAGGCAAAGGCAGCATTTACCCGAGACCTAAAGGACGTGGTCGATGATTCAAGGCTCGGGGACGTGGCAAATAAAGGCTTTTACGTAAAAGACACGAACAAAAAGACTTCGTGGTTTGGATACGTTGTCACCCAGCAACCAAAAACTGGGTTTGATTGCGACGATTACGCAGATGCAATGTATAACTACCTCAACAGGCATTTTGTTAGAGATGACAGTATTTATATTTAATTTATAGATGTATTTGGAGTTAAAAATGGAGAATCTACAGGTCATAACATGATCGTGGTTCAGAATGGTGCAAATTATTGGCTTGTGGATCCGCAGTATTCACTAGTGAATGGGCCGTATGCGAGCCTGAATGCTGTGTCGACGATCGCTGTGCCTGAGATTATGACTAGCCCGAACTATTATAGATACTCGAGCATTACGAGGACGGAGTATTCGCCGAATCGACAACTCTGGCAGGCAAAGCGCCCTGGTGAACCACAGCCATGGCATACTGACCCAGCGATTCGAACTCGCTTTGGAAACGTGCTCAGAGGGATTTCTGGAACAGTGAACGTCGACAATTACTATCCTCAACAGAGCGTTCCCGTAGAGGAGGTCGATCCGAATCCAAGCGGGCTTGACGCAGCCGCCTTTTTTTCGCGATAGGGCACTGATGTAAATCAGTCGGCGTTCACAGGCAAGAAGAAATGCATAAGATAATTGGCATTAGTCATGGTGGTCTTTTTGTGTGCGTGATCTGTGTTGCTCTTTGCAGTGAAGTGAGTATGGCTCAAGTGAACGATGCGGTGAAGACAACGTTGGCGATCCCCGAGGTGTATGTGGGATTTCGAGGGCATGAGGATGCCGAGTCCCGGCTTAAGCGCCTCGAAGCGAGCGACAGCGATGAGTCGATTAGCGGCGAGGCGCTGGTTGGCATGCCTGAAGAATACATCGTTGCGACGTCAGCCTACATCGGCGAGATTCGCGAGGCGATAGAGGCGCCGTCGTTGATGAGAGGCCGCTACTTTAACAAGCGTATCCCAGGAGAGGCGATATTTCCTGCGTCATGCAATCCCGTCTACGATCGAGATGTGACAGTTCCCCTGCTGCTGCTGCCCCGGCCGGCTCAGTTGGCAGCTTGGTCTGCGTCCGTACGAGCTAAAGACTTAGGATGGAGGACAATCGACAAGGCGTTTGATAAACTCCCCTCCCAATTTGGACGCACAATTGTGTTTCAGCGCGGGCGTAAGAGCGTGACCCCGGTAGCAACACCTGCGATGCCACATGGATCTGGTCTGTCGCCAGGAATATTTGTGGACGGAGATCTACTCCTCAGGGCCGGGAAAATGGTGACGTCTCCGAGGTATGACCGCAACGGGATGCTTGCTGATGAGGCCTCCTCGCTCAGGTTAGGGGTATCGGGCGGCGCAACGCTGCAGGGCGAGTTCATTTCAACTGCCCCATTCGCCAAGAATTCGCGTTTACGGTGGGTCATGATCCGCGAAGGAAAGTCGGTTCGAAAATTCCCCGCCTATGCTTTGGTAGATGGCAACGGGGCGATGCGCCCCGAAGCTCCAGAGACGTCTAATCTCGTCCGTTCAATGACCTGTACTCAGCACCAAGTGAAGGTCGGCAATCATAACGCGATGTTGCTACCTACACCGTTGATCTGGGCCGCGAACGATGAAGAAATGAGCCGATACGACACTGACACCAACCCGTGCGAAGACTGGTGCCTAGACGACTGGTTCCCAGCTCAGAAGGATGCGTGCTGGGTAATTCGCGAGGCAGAGGATTCCAAACCGTTGCAGGAATCGTTCTTGCTGATGCCTGCCAGCGAGAAATCGGATCGGCCGGTGTTCTTTATCGCTCTGTTTGCCGAAACAGAGCCGAAGCAGTTGCTCAAGGAACTTGCGGCTCTCTACAACGTGTCTGCTGACAAGGCCCTGAATTCCCCGGAAACGATGGAGCGACTCAATTCGCTCTACGAAAAGGTCCGCGACTTTCCGCTCGACAAATGATGCAGACGATAAAGCGATCGGCTCGGTTCTAGATAACTGGGGTACTCGGCACAGCCTCAAGTGGACCTGACCCCTTTGCCGTGCTCCTAGATTGGAGAAGGCTATAAAGATGAAATGGTGTTCTTCAGTTGTTAAGGCATATTGCGTTGTTTCTCTGATTGTTCTGGTGTTTCTTCTCCTGTTGCGATTCGCACTCAATTCAGGCGTTTCCAGGAGTTCGGAAGATGCAGGTGCGTTGTTTAAAAACTCGATCACTCTTGAATCGGGATCGCCAGCAATTTCGGTTGTCGAAGGGAAAAACGCCGGTGATCGTCTCGAACTTGCTGGAACTGTCTATCGCTGGTGTCCACCGGGAGTGTTTACCATGGGAAGTCCAGAGGAAGAACGCGGTCGACATCGTGATGAAGATCAAGTGAATGTAACGTTAACAAAGGGATTTTGGCTTGGCGAAACGGAAGTTACCGAAGGCCAGTGGCGGAAGCTGATGGAGATATCGACCTAGAGCGGCCAACACTCGGGGAAAGGATGGGAGAATGTCGCGGCCTGCCACATCAATCATCAAGATGCCGCTTCATATTGCGCGAGGCTCACTACTAATGAACGCAAAGAGGGGCGATTGCCCCAAGGGTGGAAATATGCATTGCCAACCGAGGCGCAATGGGAATATGCATGTCGTGCAGGTACGAAGACAAGGTTTTCGTTCGGTGATGTTGGGGCGGAATTGGAGGACTATGCCTGGTTTTACGAAAATGCCTATAAAAAACAGGAGGACAATGCCCACGTCGTCGGACTGAAGAAGCCGAATCCTTGGGGGCTGAAAGACATGTATGGGAACGTCTGGGAATGGTGTAGCGACCGGTATAGCATCGAGCTTCCGGGAGGTCGAGACCCCAATTCTGATTCCGGGGACATAGTCATGCACCGCGGAGGCTCATGGGTCTCCGATGCCGATCATTGCCGATCAGCGTCTCGGGATGGTGCCTCCCCGGAACCCGAAGGTAACCTGGGTGGCTTTCGTGTTGCCGCGGTTCGCGAATGAATCGCCAAATATTAACAGGATACACAGAGGCCGGCATACTAACCGTGATGTGCAAGCAGTTTATGCAATGCGAGAGATGGGACTGACGGATGAGTTGTGTATTCGATATGGACTGGTTGCCAATGGCGGTAGTCCGGTTATATCGTCATGTCAACGGGATGTCGGCGAGCTATCGCAGCTCATCTCTGCTCGGCTGAGCCGATGCAGAAATCGGCTTGATGGCGGAGAGCGTGAATATGTGCGGTCAGCGAATGTCGGCCTTGTCTGTGCTTCTGGTTGCTGCGCTCGCTGGAGGAATGGTTGGGATCTCCACCGTCATCTATTCGGAAATGCCGAATAAACTGTCGTACAAGCAGTTTGTTCCTATTCGAGATCCCGAGCGTCGCCAGCGGACGCTACCAGACAAAGCAGATGACAAACTCATTGACACTTCTGCATTCGTTGGGATGCCGGATGCCTATTCCGCGCTTGTTTCGGAGTATGTGGATGCCGCTATTTCGGCGATCAAGGCCGCCCCTATCACACGTCGGCGGTACTACCACAAAGATCGTGTGCGCGGTCCAGATGACAAGATCCCACCGGATCCTTTTCCGGACGATGCGAATCCCATTTATGATAGAGAGGTGAACGTACCTCTCGTCGTTTTCCCTCGTCCCAATGCGGTCAGGAGGTGGGCATCCTCGAATCAGGCCCATGCGCTGGGGTGGATTGCAGAAGACAAAGCCATCCAGAATCGCGGCTCCGTTTATGGACGCACTCTGATTTTTGAGCCGGGGAAACTGAGTCAGAATCCGTATGTGCTTCCGGCAGCGCCGTTCGAATCTTTTATTCCTTCATGGGATGCATACGTTCCGGAACAAGACAGCAGTTACTCTCTAGAGTTGGGAAAGATCGTCGTCACTCCGAGTTATGATAGTGTGGGTCTTAATCCGGTCGACGACACAGAGGCACTGCAACTTGGTGAAAAAGGCGGTGCCATTCTTCTCGCAGAACTCCTCATTGTTCCGGCGTATGTCGGCAACTTTCGGCTCCGTTGGGCGTCAGTTGGGAACGGCTCAAATGCCCGTCGCTTTCTTGCTTATATGGTTGTCGATGGCAACGGAGCGAGACGAAGGCAATGGATTGACTCATCGGCAGGCCCCCCAGTATCGCAGTACGTGCGACCACTGCGTTGTGATCTTCATCAACCCAAATCCAAACAGCATGATCAATTGTTGCTGCCCACTCCCCTGGGTTGGGCTCCAACATCCTCAGAATCCAAGTACTCCACCGCCCACGAAGAATGGTGTCTTGACGACTGGTTTCCAGCACAAAAGGATACGTGTTGGGTGATTCGTGAAGCGGAGGATTCCAAGCCGCTTCAGGAGTCGTTCTTGCTGATGCCCGCGAGCGAAAAGTCGGATCGGCCGGTGTTCTTTATCGCTCTATTTGCCGAGGCCGAACCAAAGCAGTTGATCAAGGAGCTTGCGGCTCTGTACAACGTTTCAGCGGACAAGGCTCTCAGTTCCCCGGACACGATGGCGCGACTTCAGTCACTCTACGAAAAGGTCCGCGACTTTCCACTCGATAAGTGATGCAAACAACAAGCGATTCAGGAAATGCTGTTGCAAAGACACTAGATGGGCTTAGTGATTTGCTCTCGCGCGGTAATCGATGCCGACCGGTCGTACTTGAGGAGACACCGAATATGGTCGGCAGAATCTGGCCTCTTTGGTTGTCTCTCATCGTTTGTTGCGGAGTAGGAGGCGGGATTGCTATCTGGATGTGCAATCTCGAAAGTGTGGCATCGCTTGCCGAGCGTACCGGCAATTCACAGCCTGCGACCGATCGTTCCTACGAGAAACTGCCTCGCATTGTTGATCCCGAACGTCGCCTTGAACCGCTTGGCAAAACGATAGAGAACAACATGTGTGATCTGACCGCGTTGGTGGGGATGCCGAACGAGTATGGAGAAGTGCTTTCCGAGTATGCTCAGGCCGTTCTGGAAGGAATTCACGCATCGCCTCTGGCGCGTCGACGGTTCTACCACAAAGATCGGGGAAGTAATGCCGGTCCTTACCCGGACGATGCCAATCCGATTTATGACAGAGATGTCCTGGTTCCGCTTGTGATTTTGCCGCGACCGGAAGCTGTCAAAAAGTGGTCCCTATCGACCGAGGCGAGATCCTTAGGATGGCGTGCAGAAGACAAAGCCAGCGAGAATCACGGTTCTGTCTATGGGCGCAGCCTAGTATTTGAGCCGGGGAAACTCAGTGAGAACCCGATCTCGGTCCCGGCCGCGCCACTTGGGGTCAAGATCCCTTCTTGGGACGCGTATGTACCGGAACATGATACTACGTTCTTTTTGAAGTTAGGGAAAGTGGTCGATACCCCCTCGTATGATTACGTGAAAGGCGGCACCCTCAACGATCGATCGGCCGATCTTCATCTTGGCAATAAGGATGGCGCGAAGTTGCTTGGGGAGTTCGTGACCGTTCCGGCGCATCCAGAAAACACGCGGCTGCGGTGGGTGTCTATCCAAAAGGAAGCAACGGTACTTCAATTTCTGGCGTACTCACTGCTCGATGGCAATGGAGCCAGGCGAGATCGCAACGCCGACCTGTTGACAAATAGTCGGCTTTCGCCCTACGTGCGCCCATTAATCTGTGAACGGCATCAACCCAGAATCAATCAGCACGATGAATTGCTGCTGCCAACGCCGTTAGGTTGGCCACCAACATCTAAGGAGTGGTCTGAGTCACATATCCAGAACGACCCACACGAAGAATGGTGCCTGGACGACTGGTTCCCGGCTCAGAAGGATGCGTGCTGGGTGATTCGCGAGGCCGAAGATTCCAAGCCGTTGCAGGAATCGTTCTTGCTGATGCCCGCCAGCGAAAAGTCCGATCGGCCGGTGTTCTTTATCGCGTTGTTTGCCGAGACTGAACCAAAGCAGTTGCTCAAGGAACTCGCGGCTCTCTACAACGTCTCTGCGGACAAGGCGCTCAATTCCCCGGAGACTATGGCGCGACTCAATTCGCTCTACGAAAAGGTCCGCGACTTTGCGCTCGATAAATGATGCAGTCAACACGAGATTTGGTTCGAGTTCCAGACAACCGGTCCGCTCAGCAAGGCTGATGCAGACAACAAGCGAGGCTTCATGGCACGGCGATGGATTCTGGGGGTGGGGACTGGTCATTGTGGACTCGAACTGCTTCCCGAGATTTTGGGGCAACAGCCTGGTACTCGGTTCACGTTAATGGAAGCGCCGCGCCTCCGGTGGGACCGATTGCCTGGCGGCCCGGGGTTACTGGAGCGAATTGCTCGTTGGCGCGGGGCGACGACGGAGCCCGTCGTCGGAGACGCGGCTCCGTTTTATTTGCCGTATGTCGAAGAGGCGCTTCGGAACGAGTCGGCTCTGAAGGTGGTCTGTCTGGAGCTGCCCGCGGATGAAGTCGTGGCCGGGTATTGCACGACGCTCAACAAGTCGCCGCGAACGCCTGTCGATCACTGGATGCGCACGCCGCGGCCTGGATTCGAACATGATCCGCGGATGTCGCATACGTTTCCGCACTATGACGAACCGACGCGCGAAGCGGGCCTTCGAAGGTACTGCCAGGAATATGCCCAGCGGGCCCGGGAGTTGGCGAGACAGTTTCCAGACCGATTCAAGATTGTCGACACTCACAGCCTGAAGGCCGAAGCCGGCGTTCGGGAACTGCTCACCTTCCTCGGATATCTGCATCAAGAGCAAGTCATCGTGCTGGCCAAGCCGCCGACCATGGAACTGGTGGGCGATAGCGGTCCGCCGCCGCATCCTTTTGAGCCGCAAGATCCTTGCCGGTGCGTCGTGCTGGTGCCCTACTTAGGGTACATCCATCAGGAATGCGATCAAGCTCTGAAAGAACTGGAGCGCCGCGGCTATCAGGTGCGCCGCGAGTTGGGTCACTCAGCCATCGATCAGGGACGCAATCAAATGGCGACTGATGCGCTCGTCGATGGCTTCGAGGAGACCATGTGGATCGACTCGGATGTGGGATTCAACCCCGATGACATCGAACTGCTACGTCGGCATCAACGACCGATTGTGTCAGGCATCTACCCACAAAAAGGGAAACGGGCGTTGGCGAGTCACATGCTGCCGGGAACCTCTTTCGTCACGTTCGGGAAGGGGGGCGGACTCGTTGAATTGCTGTACGCCGCCACGGGCTTCCTGCTGATCCGTCGTGAAGTCTACCTGAAGATTCAGGCCAAGCTGTCGCTTCCCGTCTGCAACGAACGGTTTGGGCGACCGACGATCCCCTTTTTTGAACCGATGGTCCAGCCGATTGAGGACGGTTATTGGTATCTGGGCGAGGACTATGCCTTCAGCCATCGTGCGAAGGAATGTGGCTTCTCCGTTTTCGCGGACACCCGCCTCCGTTTGTGGCACGTCGGAAACTATCGCTACGGTTGGGAAGAGGCGGGCTTTGAACACCCAAGATTCGAGAGCTTTACGTTGAACTTCCGTAGTGACGGACTCCAAGCTTCTCTTCCTCCAACTGATGTCGTCGGTCAATCGAACGATTCACAAACTTAACGGTCCCTGAAACGGGACAGGTCGAAGAGTTCCCCGTGAATAACTTCTAAGAGAATGGGCGAGCGGAAAACCATGAGACTATTTCGCAATCGCGAGACGCTCGTGGCGTGTATGTTGGGCTGTTTGATCGGAGTGTTTCTGGCCAATATTCCCACAATCTGCGTGCAAAGTGAGCTGCTTTATCTTGACTATCTTTTCCGTACGCCGCGAAGGATGCCCGCCGGAAATCTTGAGCAAAGCTACTCACGGGAACTCGATCTCGTTCAGTTTATGGAGGCACACGGAGCCGGACAATCAGTCGCCCGTCATTTGATCCGTCATCTCGACGACGACTCCTGGTATTCGCGTGATGGAGCGGTTGGATTGTTGCTTGAGTTGAAAGACGAAAGTGTCGTGGCGGCATTGCCTGCACTGGAGCGCATGTCGCGGGATGAAGATTTGGAGCCTGGTGTTTCCTCCGCAGCAATCTCTGTAAGGCGTTCCATCATTTCCCGTTTGAGTCAGTCGAGGAATGCCACTGGCAAATAAGGTCCAGCATCAACGTATCTTGCCATTTGCAGGCTGTCGTTTGTCGGGTTCGACATCAGGGAGAGGCGGTTCACTTGACCTGCAACCGCTGGCGGTTCAATGTGTTGGCGTGTTGATTGGAGGCCGGACTTCTATCGCTGACAAGCGTCCTTGTCGTCATACCAGAAGGGCTGTCGCATCTTGTTTGAAACATTGACGACGCTCGTTCCGCCACCCGAAAACCCCGTTAACACGGATTCTGCCTCTGCGTGGGATTCCGTCATCGCGGAGATCAAGCAGGATCTTCCGCATGAACTGTTTCTATTGAGCTCGACGTATGGTTCCGGCCATTTTGTGCAGGGGGACTTCTGGATTCAGATCCACAGTGTGTTCCGACCTGGATTTGCTTTGATGGTTGAATTCAACAGGCGAATATTTCAACAAGAGGCGGTCCGTTCCCCTGATCCGTATGCCCACCTCTTTGAATTGGGGGCATACTCCTTCGGAGGTGACCAGGGTTCGATGGGCAGAATTTTTTGGGACACGTCCGGCGAGATCGATGACTGGAAAATCGGTCTGTCTTGGCCTCTGCAACGATTTTCGTTGTCGTTGATCGATTTCTTGACGGAATCGTTTTCGAATCGAATCAGCCCAAAGGGATTCCCAGATAGCTTCGACGCCATCACGTTCATTCCTTGGGAAGCGTCTGCTGACAGCGAGTAACTGGTGGGGTTCGGGTGTCGCCCCTGGGAGTGCTCCAGCGCGATGGAGCTTTGGTTTCAGTCGCTGAGGACATCGCAAGGAGAGAAGAAGAATTTGAAACACGGAGGTCACAGAGGACGAATTCGGTGGCGATTTATTTTTTCGGCGCCAGCTTCACCGTGACATTGTCGATTTCGAATGTCAGCAGCAGCGGGTCGAACAGCGATTTGAAGAACTCGTCGGCAGAGGCTTTGTTGAGTTCCAGGTCGACTGTTTGGTCAAGATTGATGCCTGCCGCCTTGAATGCCGCCTCGTCATAGATGAACACGACTTTTGATTTCTTCAATTCATCCATGACCGTGTGAACGGGGACGCGTTTGAAGCTCAACGTAAATGCACGCTGCCGCAGTGGGGCTGCTGGTTGCGCGGTAGGCGGCTTCCTCGTCGCAGAGGGATTCAGCATGGCTGCGACGGCTTCCTGTTCTTCCACTATTCCGGTGACAACAACTTCGGAACCTTCCGGAGTCGTTTTTAGTTCTGGAAGGTGTTCGGCAATCAATTTAGAGATGTCGGCGGCCGTCCGACCTTTTGATCGATGTTTGCGTTCAATCGCAATAATTTCTGGGATGGGAGACAGTTCGATCGCTTGGCCTCCGTCGACCCAGGCGAATGTCAGATCGAACTGGATGAGGATGATCGATAGTGCTTCTGATGCGGTGACCGCCGGCAGATTGCCAGCCGCCCACAGGTCGTGAGGAACCAATTCTGGATTGCGGATTGTCAGGTGATATTGTTCCGAAATCTCCTGCAAGATGTCGGACGGAGTTTGCAGATCGGGCCAGCTGAACGTTTGCGGACGCGTCAATTCTGTTCGCCGAGTCTCGCGAACGCCCTTGGCCTTCGATTGCAGTTCTGTCGAACGCAGTTCGATTAACGTTCGCAGCCGTTTGACGGCCGCGGGGGGCCCGACATAAACCAGATTGCCGGGGACGCAGAGTTCAGCTGAGGCTTGATGGGCCACCACTTGAACGGCTTCCCGAAAGGGGAGTTCTGCGATCTCAACGGGGAGACTTCTCGTGGGGTCGATTCGCCGGTCGAGCAGGATCGCGACCCGGCGCTGGGTCGCCAGCGCGTTCAGCAAGGCTCGAAATTCCACGTTTGCCCACGTCCCGGAGGTCGTTTGACCTAGCTCGAACTGAAATTTCTGGCCGGTGACAAAGCCCTCCGAACGACGGTCACGGACGCTGTTTCCGCCGGATTGTCCGACACAGGCCACGGCGATCAGCAACCCGACAATTGTCACCATCGGAAAACCCGTCGTTTTTAGTGGTCTGTTTGATTAACTTGAGAAGTATTCGCAGGCCGCAAAGTCATCGCCCGTCGCAGTGTCTGAGTGCTTTTTACTCACAAATCAGGGAGCGAAAAGCAACTCGTGGAATTGGGTGACGGTGAATGCTACCATTCATGGTCAGTCAGTCCAATTCTCTCTTCCGCTCGCGCTTCACGAAGGCTGCCAGAACATGCTTCCGACTCATGCCGTCGGCATCGACTTGGGGACCACCTATTCCTGCATCGCCTACCTGAACGAGCACGGGGAACCGATCACCGTCCCGAACAAAGACGGCGAACTCTCGACGCCGTCGGTCGTGCTGTTCGAAGACGATCACGTGGTCGTGGGGACCGAGGCGATGCGGAATTCGATCCGTCATCCTGATCGAGTCGTCGTCCATGCCAAACGGTACATGAACAATCCTGGTCACCGGTGGAAAATCGGTGGCAAGAGTTATTCGCCGGTTGACATCAGCACGATCATCCTGCAGTCGATGCTGGACAGTGCTCGAGAGAAGATCGGGGCGATCGATCGGGCCGTGATTACGGTTCCCGCGCAGTTCAGCGACGTTCAACGCCAGGCGACTGCCGAGGCGGGAAAACGAGCCGGTCTGAAGCAAGTTGACATTATCAACGAACCGGTCGCAGCCGCGCTGTGCTTTGTGTTGGGAACCGAAGGGATCTGGTTCACGGAACTGGCCACGGCGCAGACCATCATGGTGGTGGACCTGGGGGGCGGTACTTTCGACTTGTCGCTGGTTCGCTATCAAAAGAATGAAGTCCGCGTGATCGCCAGCGGCGGCGACCTGCAGCTGGGGGGCCTCGATTGGAATCGCGCTCTGGAAGTGGCGATCGGGAAGCAGTTCCAGAAGGAGTTCAATATCGATCCGATGAAGGATCGGGAAAACGCGCAGGCTCTCGCGCTGGAAGCGGAACAAACCAAACGGAGCCTGTCGGTTCGGCCGAAGGCGGCGCTGACTTGTGCGGCTGGTGGACAACGCAAAACGTATCAGGTGGAACTCGACCAGTTCGAGCGGCTGACTCGCGATCTGGTCGATCGCATGGAAGTGCTGACGCTCGATCTGCTCAAAGAAAACCATATGGGTTGGGCCAAAGTCGACGTGGTGTTGACGACGGGCGGGTCGTCACGCATGCCGATGGTTCGATCGCTGTTCAAGAAGCTAAGCGGTCGGACGCTGAATACCTCGTTGTCGCCCGATCAATCGATCGCACACGGGGCGACCTATTACGCCGGGATGTTGCTGACCAACAGCACGTTTGCCAAGTCGATTCTGAATTCGACGGCCGCCGCCAGACTCGCTCAGTTCAAGCAGCAGAGTGCAACGGCTCGATCGCTTGGCGTGTTGATTCGCGATGTGGAAACCGGCAAACGGGTGCCGCACTATATTCTTCCGGCGAACACCCCCCTGCCTGTCGAAGTGTCGCAGATTTACGGAACGGTCTCGAATAATCAGCGCAAGGTTCACCTGAGGATTGTCGAGAGCGGGACTGCGGCCGATTCGCAATATGTCGAATTGGGAACATGTTTGATCGAGCCGCTGCCAGAGAATCTGCCGGAAGGGACCGAGATCGAAGTCACGATTTCGTATGACGAGCAGGCTCGGGTCCATGTGAATGCTAAGGTGCTGAAGACCGGGCAAGTCGCTCAAACTGAAATTGTTCGCCCCGAGAACCTGGTGGTGCGCGCCCTCAGTGAGGGGGCCGAAGAAGCTGAGAGCGAAGAGGAAAAGGGAGTTGAAGCGGCGGTCAAATCGATCCCCGCAGTGAAGTCTCAACCCGTTGCGCCGATCTCAACGGCAACGACCAGAATGCCGAGTCCCGTGAGTCCCAAGCCCGCAGTCGTCCCGACGAAGTCATCCGAAGGGCCGCTGAAGCTGAAATCGGATTCGCCGATTCCCAGCCCCAAGCCAGTACCCAGTGCGAAGCCATTGCGACCTGCGTCGCAACTGGACGAATCCAACGAGCCAATTCCGCTGTGCAACAAATGCGGCGAGCCATTGGATGCTCACGGCGTTTGTGCAAAGTGCGCAGCAACTGCGAAATCAAAGGTGTCGCGTCCTCTCAGCACCCCACCCACTGGCCGCTCCACCATTTCGAAATCAGGGTCGATTCCGGTTCCGCCTCTCCCCCATGACGACGAAATCCTCGAACTGGGATCCAAGTCGCCATCGGCACCGATGAAGAAACCGGGTGTCCCAGCAGGTCAGATGACCGGCCAGCCGAAGCCGAAAGTAAAGGCCCCTCCGTTGCCGCCAATGGCGGGAGCACCGAAGCCAGCGGCTCCAGGTAAGAAGCCACCGGCGAAGCCCGCGGATATGGGTGAGGACGAGTTCTGGAAGATGCTGGACGAATAGACGCAACCCGAGTTTGCCGGATGACTTGGGTTCCATCTTACGAAATTTCACGAAATCTATCGCCGAAAGCCCTGTTGCAGGGAATAAACTACCGGGTCGACGAATCTGCTCATTAAGAGGTCGCCATGGCCGACGCAACGCGTCTTCCAACTACGCATGAATTGATAGAGGAGCACTCGACGTTGCTCTATCGGTATGCGTATCGGCTGACGGGCGACGCTGCCGACGCAGAGGACCTTGTTCAGCAGACGTTTTTGTTGGCTCACCAACGGGGGCAACAATTACGTGAAGCGGCGGCGGCGCGAGGATGGTTGATTTCGATCGTGAGAAATGTCTTCCTGAAGTCGATCCGGCATCGAAACCGGGGCCGTTCGTTGGAAGAAATTGACGAACCGCAAACGACCGACGCTGCGTTAGATGTTCCGGTTCATTTGGAACTATTGCAGGAAGCATTGTTGGAGTTGGCGGAAGAGTTCCGTTCTCCGTTGGTCTTGTATTACTTCGAAGAATTCAGCTATCAGGATATTGCTCAACAGATGGGCGTACCAATCGGGACGGTGATGAGTCGCCTGTCGCGGGGTAAGGCTTATCTGAAAAGACGATTAACGGAAACCACAGAGAGGGAACGCCAGACGGTTCCTGTTCAAAGTCGCTCTCTGGAATTTGTGTTGCAGCATTAGAGGTCAGGATTGCCATGGATTGCCAGCAGGCACGGGCACAACTCGAACTTGAGAGACTCGGTAAGGATGCCGCGCCAGGATCCGATGCGCTTGCTGCAGGGCGACATTTATCAGAATGTGATGTCTGTCGAGGGGCGGTTGCGTCTGATCGGCAGGTTGATTCGCGGATCACGCGAGCGATGCTCGATGTTCCTGTTCCTATCGGATTCGCCGATCGACTGCACGCGGCGATTGGCCCGGCGTTAGTGGTGGCAGAAACTCCGGTTGCCGTTCCGCGTCGCCATTTGTTGCGTCATCTCGGTTGGGGATCTCTCGCATTGGTGCCGATGCTCGCGATCGGGACACTTCTCGTGTCCCAATCGGTCGTGCTGAACGACGCCAGCATCCGAGAATTGGGCAAGCTCGATCCGAGCCTGCTGCCAGTCGGTTCGTCGCCCGGTATTGCCGCGCCGGCTGGATGGAGTACCTTGCGGGCAATTCGATTTGCTGATGCACCTCGCGTGGCAACAGTCAATCGAGTTGAAATTCCCCTGCTGATGTTTTCAGCGCTGGGCGATCGTCGATCAGCCAGTTGCACTGGTTATTTAGTCCGATTGCCGCTTTCACAGTGGCACAAGGTGCCCGACGCCGATTCCTTTTCCCGTGGAATCATTCAATATGCCGCTTTCGGCACGTGGGTCGTCTGGCGTGAGGGAGACAACGTCGTCATCTGCGTTCTGCAGGGCGATGCTCACGCCATGCAACGACTTCAGGACCTGGTTGCCGCCGGCCGTCAGTTGACATAGTCGTTCGTGAACTCACGAAGCCCGCCATCCCGCAATTGAGCCAAAGCGGTGTCGAGCCACTGCACCTCAAAGGGCAGCTTGAACTTTGGAGTGCTCCGGCTCAATGGAGTTTTCATTTCTGGAAACGAACTGCCCCAATTCACATCGTCGATCTATGGCTCACTGGATTCCCGCCTGCGCGGGAATGACGAGAGGCACCATTGTGACCTCAAAGAACAAAACAACGCGTCGGGATCACCGACGCGTTGTCGTTTATTGCGGACTGCTTAGAGGATGTGGCGAATTCGCGCGACGAACTCTTCATTGGTGGGGAACCGTTGCAACGTCTTCGTAAGTTGCTCCATCGCTTCCACCGGGCTCATCGAGATCAAGCTGCGACGAAGGAGCGTAATTCCTTCCAAGCTGTCTGGTGACAGAATCTTCTCTTCGCGGCGTGTACCGGACTTGGTGATATCAATCGACGGCCAGATTCGGCGATCGGCCAGGTCACGGCTCAGCACCATTTCCATGTTGCCGGTCCCCTTGAATTCCTGGAAGATCGCGTCGTCCATACGGCTGCCGGTTTCAATCAGGGCCGTGCCAACGACAGTCAGCGAGCCCCCTTCGTCGAATTGACGGGCCATACCGAACATCTTCTTCGGCAGGTCCATCGCCTTAACGTCGAGACCACCAGTTCCGGTTCGACCCGAGTTGGTCCACTTATTGAACGCTCGCGCTGTTCGTGTGATGCTGTCCAGCAGCAGGAACACATCGCGGCCTGCTTCGGCCATGCGCTTGGTTCTTTCGAACACCAGCTGGCTGACGCGAATGTGATTTTCGACTTCGCGATCCAGTGAAGACGCGACCACTTCGCCGTGGACTCGGCGACGCATTTCGGTCACTTCTTCGGGACGCTCGTCGATCAGCAGCACGATCAGGTAAATATCGGGATAATTCTTGCTGACGGCGTCAGCGATTTCCTGCAACAGCATCGTCTTGCCCGTTCGCGGCGGCGCGACGATGAGTGCTCGCTGGCCTTTGCCGATCGGGGTCAACAAGTCCATCACGCGCATCGTAATCGGCGTGGGCCCCGTTTCGAGCTTAATTTGCTGATGCGGGTTGATCGGCGTCAGTGAGTCGAAGTTCTTGATTTCGGCATAGAACTCAGGGAGTCGGCCTTCGATTGTCTGAATTGACTTCAGGCGGGGGCCCTGTCCTCGACCACCGGGCACGTTTTCGCCGGTGATCAACACCCCTTCGCGCAGGCCGAACTTTTCGATCAGCGAACCGGAGACGAATGAATCACTCTCTTGCGAGACATAGCCTGCCTTCGGGTCTCGCAAGAAGCCGTAACCCTTGGGGTGCAGCTCGAGGATTCCCTGAACGGGCGTCAAGACTTCTGGACCCCGTGGCTCATTCGATTGCATTCCCCGCGGCATACTGGGACCGCGTTGGCCCCCTTCTGGACGGCGCTGACCACCCCCTTGGGGGCCACGACGATCCATCTGCCCATTGCGTCCACGCGGCGCACGGTTCTGTCCCTGCTGTGGCGCGTAACCACCACCACCGCCACCCTGCGGGGCATACCCACCACCACCTTGTTGTGGAGCATAACCCCCACCTTGCGGTGCGTAGCCACCGCCGCCACCGGTCTCTTGACCGTTGGGGCCGCGACCTCTTCCACGTCGACGTCGACGACGTCGGTTATCGTTATAAAAATCGCCGCCACCACCTGCCCCGCCTGCGGGTGCGCCATTAAAGCCGTCAGGCCCTGCTTCGGACGGGCCCGAGTCCATGGCTTCAAAATCCATGTCTCGTTCGTTCGGGGCGGATTCAATTTCCGCTCGCGCTGCTGCTGTTTCTTCCAGCACGTCTTCGATAACGGGTCGCTGTGGTTCCTTCTCGACCTTGGTGGTCTCGACAGACTCGACAGAGCTCACGTCTTCAACCGGAGGGGATGCTTTTCGCCGACGAGGTTTGGTCGTCTTCTTGGGCACATCCGAATCCATCTCAGTCATACAGCAATTCCCGCGGTCAAGAACTTGTGGCTCAACAACCAATGCTTAGCACATGCCAAGCGGTCTGCGAGTCACTTCCAAGCAAAACGAATTCCAATTCCTGGTGATGAACGACGGGAATCCGAAGAGAACAAAAAGTGTCGTCTGTTCGATCGGTCGGCTTCCATTTCAATCGTTCTTAAGCTCCAGAAGGATTAAATCTGGTATCACCCGATTTCCAAACTATCCGCCATATCACAACGCCACGAATCGCCATGTGCATTCCAGGTTGGTCATGGTGTGGCCACGAGCCGACCTGCGCCATCCCGTGTGGGAGTGAGGTTTTTCGCTCATCCAAGAATTTCGCAATGACGGATTTGAGCAAACGACAATTGTCGCCGTTAGCCATCTGATGTTGCGAGCCGTTCTCGGTTGAGGCGTTCATCCCTCTCACGTGACGACAAAGGAAATAACGATCCGGAAGGCAGTCGCGAGCACCGCTTCTTGTCCGGCGAGAAAAAAACAAGCGCCCCGCAGAAGATTCGCCGCGAACAACAGGCTCCCCGCGCCACAAATTCCAACCTGACTGACCAACCGTCAAACAGGCTGAATAAGATAACTCGCGAGGTTACTGCGGCGGAGCACCACGTGCAATTCCACGCCGTCGGAGTCTGACAAGAGATCTGCTAGAGTCTCTTTTGCCACCCGGACACGGCTTCACACCCCGTCTTCCTGGCAGCCAAAGTCTGATTCTGATTTCTCAGAACCCAATATCAACGTATCAAAGATAATATCGAATGCAAGTGTTCTGTCAATTCAAGTCTTGCAGTTTGCGCCAGTTTCAAAGCTAATTGGGGCGCGCGGAATCGGCTGGCAAATGGTCGCCCCGGCGAGCTAGGCTTTAGGCTCTGATTGCTTTCAGTCCCGGCGCGACCCAGTTGTGCCAGAAACTGTCATCGATTCTCGGCAGAAGCCCTGCTCTGTCTTCGCTTTTTTACTGGAGCCCTGCAATCTTGGTCTCATTTTACTGCGTCGACCGCCAATATCCCCACAGCAGCGATCATCGATTGACCACAGTCAAAACGCTGGCCACGTTGCTGTTGATGGGGTTTGCCATTCCGTCACTATACGCGAATGAACCGGCGACACCTGGATTTCGGCCTGACGCTGTCCTCTTCAAAAACGCCAAGGTGGTGCTGGCTCCCGGTCAGATCATCGAAAAGGCGCACGTGCTGGTTCGCAATGGTCGAATCAGCGGAGTGGGGGCCGAGATCCCGATCCCCCCTGATGCCGAAGTCATCGACGCCGACGGTCTGACGATCCTGCCAGGATTCATCGACGCCGGTGCTGCCGCCTTCCTGCAAGACGCCAAGCCACAGCCGGTGGCAGGTCGCGCCGTCGAAATCTCAAAATATGCTCTCGCGGGAATGCGTCAGGATGATCGGAATGGGCTGACTCCCGAATTTGTCGCGGGCGAACATCTGTCGGCCAAACCGGAAGATCAGGAACGATATCGGCAGGCCGGATTCGTGGCCGTGCACGTCCTTCCCAGCGGCCGCATCGCCAGTGGTCGCGGCACTGTGTTGAACCTCGCGTCGCTGCCCCTGCGCGAATCAATTCTGGTCCCGATTTCGTTCGCCACAATGCAATTATCGGAGCGAGGTGGGGGCGAGTACCCGTCCACAAACATGGGCGTGCATGCTCACCTGCGACAGGCATTTCTAGACGCTGAACGTCATGCGACTCAACAGCGACTCTTCAAGGCGAATACTCCGAACATCACACGCAGTGCGACGGATGCCGCGCTCGATGCCATGAATGAGATGCGAACACCAGCGGTGAAGACCGTATTTGTCGCGTCCTCACGAGACGATCACGATCGCTCGTTGAGTTTCGCCAGCGAGCATCAGCTTCGTCCTGTGATCTGGGGTGGTCACGAGGCTTACCGCGTGATCGAGCGGCTGAAGAAAACCGAAACGGACGTGATTGTTCACGTCGATTTTGGTGAAGAACCCAAATTAGAGGCCTCTAAGCCGGGTGATGATCCCTACGCAGAACTCCCGGATCCTCAGCGAGTCCGCGAACACAAGCGGAATGAATGGAAGCAACGAGTGGCTGGGCTGGCCGAATTGCAAAAGGCAGGAGTGCGATTTGCGGTCTCGTCTCGTGATGGAAAATCGCCCAGCGATATCCTCAAGGGGCTTCGCCAGGCAATTGCCAACGGATTGGATCGAGATGCGGCTCTGGCCGCGATCACCACGCAACCCGCCGCGATTCTGGGATTGGAGCAAGAACTCGGCACTATCGCTGTTGGTCGGCCGGCTTATTTTACGGTGATGACAGGAGCCTTCGACAACGATCAGTCCAAGGTCCGTCATGTCGTCATCAACGGCTATCGGTACGAATACAACAAAGATGCCAAGGCGATTGCTCCGGCCACACCGGGCCAGGCCGCACCATTGCAGGTTGGCGGAACATGGACTGTCGAAATTGAATCGGCCGAAGGCAAAGTGCGCGGTGAACTGGAACTGGTGCAGACAGACCGAGCGTTGTCCGGTCGCTTTAAGAGCGATCAAGGTGATGGGCGATTATCGTCGGGCAAAGTGTCAGCCGAGGCCGTTGAATTCGTGGTCTCGATTGGTGCCGGCGACAATATCATCGCCTTGAAGTTCGATGGGAAACTCAATGGCGCGGCGATGCAGGGAAATTTGAAGTCGCCATTTGGTGCGGCGACAAAATGGACGGCAGCGCGACAGGAGCCGAAGCCACAACCGAATGCCGCGATTCAATTGACGACGATTGAAGCGGCTGAGGATCCACAGTCCTCTGCCGACGCGACAACTCCCGCCAACGAGAAGCCGACTGTCTCGGAACTGCCTGTTGAATTCCCCGAAGATCGTCGGGCTCGGCCTGTGCAAACAGCCGGCAATGTCTTGATCAAAGGGGGAACGGTTTTGACCGCAACAGGTCAGACACTGCCTGCGACATCGATCCTGATCAAGAACGGCACCATCATCGCCATCGGTCCCGATCTGCAGCCTGATCCAGGCATGCAGGTGATCGATGCGACCGATCGTTTTGTGATGCCGGGAATCATCGACACTCACAGCCATATCATGATCTCGAATGGGTTGGGAGGCGTGAACGAGGCGACGGCGTCGATTGTCTGTGAAGTACGGGTTCGTGATGTTGTGAATTCCGCGGATCCCAGCGAATATCGCGCGCTGGCGGGCGGCGTCACGACTGCTCGTTTGTTACACGGTTCAGCGAACACTATCGGTGGCCAGGATGCGGTCGTGCAACTCAAACACGGCGTCAGCGCCAATGATCATCTGTTTCCGGGAGCACATACCGGTGTGAAGTTCGCTCTGGGCGAGAATGTGAAAGCCCGTACGGGGCGATTTCCAAATACGCGACTAGGGGTGGAAGCGACATTAAACCGCGCATTCCTCGAAGCGTTGGACTATCGACGTCAGTGGCAGGAATTCGAAAAAGCTCGTCAGCAGGTAGGGGTCGATGCCGACAAGTTGCTGCCCCCTCGTCGCGATCTGCGATTGGACGCACTCGTCGGGATTCTCAATGGAGAGAAGTTCATTCATTCGCATTGCTACCGCGCGGATGAAATCCTGATGCTCCTGCGGGTTGCCGAGAATCATGGCATTCGTGTCTGGTCCCTGCAGCATGTGCTGGAAGGTTACAAGGTGGCTCCGGAGATTGTGAAACATGGGGCCAGTTGCAGCACGTTCGCCGACTGGTGGGCGTACAAGGTCGAGGCATTCGATGCGATTCCTCAAAATGCGGCGTTGCTGCACGAGGCGGGAGCGAATGCGGTTATCAAGAGTGACGATTGGGAACTGATTCGGCATCTGTATCTCGAAGCCGCCAAGACGGTTCGCTACGGCAACATGCCGCCAGACGTTGCTCTGCAGACGATCACGCTCAACCCTGCCAGGGAATTGGGGTTGTCGGATCGACTGGGGTCGCTCGAAGTAGGCAAGCAGGCAGACGTGGCCATTTTCAGCGGTCACCCATTGAACGCATTCGCGCGCTGCGAACAAACACTGATTGCGGGTGAGGTCTATTTCACTCGTGACAAACAACCGAGCGCGATGTCCGCCAACGCGGCTGCCGCGAGCGCGAAACCCGTAGAGCTAAAGCTGCCGAAGCCAGAAGAGCGAGTTCCTTCGATCGACTTGAATCCGGCGAAGTCATCTCGATATGCCATTGTCGGTGCAACCGTTCACCCGGTGGACGCCGATGATATTGCCAATGGCGTCGTGCTGATTGATGCCGGAAAGATCGCTGCGGTTGGTCCTCAGAGTTTGCCGATTCCGGAAGGTTACGCGGTGTTGCCCGCCAACGGACTGCATATCTACCCCGGTCTGATCGATGCGGGAACGTCCGTCGGATTGATCGAAATCAGCAAGGTTCGCGAGACCAGTGATTTGAGTGAGATCGGCCAGTTCCAGGCCGATCTGCGAGCGGGCATCGCCGTGAACCCCGATTCGGAATTGATTCCAGTGGCACGGGCTGGCGGCATCACGACGACGCTCTGTCTTCCCGCGGGGGGCGGCAACATGACGTCACATGGCCACGTCCACGGACCCATCATCGCGGGTCAGGTGTCGATGGTGCAGTTCGCAGGTTGGACGATGCCTGAGATGGTCTTCAACATGGAAGCGGGCCTGCACCTGTTGTGGCCAACAGGGAAAGAACGTAAGCAATCGATCGAAGAATTGAAGCGGCATCTGCTGGCAGCACGCCTGTACGACGCAGCGAGAACTGCAGAAGCGGAAGCTGCCAAAAACGGGCCACAATCCGGCAGCCCAACGCTCCTGGTCGATCCGCGTTATGAAGCGTTGCGACCTTATTTGCGAGGCGAGCGGCCTGTCTATGTCGAAGCGGAGACGAAGCAGGAGATTGTGGAGGCCCTTCATTTTGCTCAACAGGAGAAACTGAAAGTGGTCCTGTGTGGTGCGATCGACGCCTGGAAAGTGGCCGATCAGATCAAGGCCGCAGGAGTCTCGGTGATCGTCGGCCCGGTGATGCGGAAACCTCAAGAAGAATACGATCCGTTCGATGCGCCGTACGCCAATGCAGGTCGACTGCACGAAGCGGGTGTCAAATTCTGCTTCCGATCAGATACGGCATCGAACAGTCGAAACGTTCCATTTGAAGCGGCGATGTCGGTCGCTTACGGGCTTCCCGAACAAGTGGCTCTCAAAGGAGTGACACTTACCTCGGCCGAAATCCTTGGCGTCGCCGATCGGATGGGATCACTGACCGCCGGCAAGTGGGCCAACGCCATCATCACAGATGGATCGCCATTACAAGAGACGACGCAGATCAAGGGAATCTTGATCCAGGGGCAACCATTCGCGCCGGAAAGTCGTCAGACGAAGTTTTACGACAAATACCGGGCAAGACTGAAGAAATAAGTTGGCAGCGTGATGAGTTGACTTCGTCACGGAGTCGATTGCAAGTCGAATTCGACCGTGTTTTTACCCGGTTTGATGTCTGCCGCCAGAACTGTATTCGTGCTGTTGTATCGCTTGGGGACACGTTCTTCGTGTTCGACCATCTGCCCCGTGGCGGGGTCGACAAACTCGTAGGCGGTCGTGATTCGGACGCTGTGTTTGCCGGTCTTGGCTCCTCGGGTATTGCCGATGTAGATCAGGTTAAAAGTTCCTTTGGCGTCGGTCTTGTCCTGGGAGACTCGACCCCCTTCCGTCGGACTGAAAGAGATGACTGCACCTTCAAGAGGCTTGCCGTCGATTGTCACGGTACCTCGAACAACGCCCAAGTCAGGTTGATCGGACTTAGCACTGCACCCGGTTGAGAGCAGCATTCCGGTTGCAGCGATGCCGAGGAGAACTCGCTGGAGTTGCATCATCAGAAAATCCATGGCTTTGATTAAAGGGCCCGGCGATCCACGGTTTGCTGGAAGTGTCTGGCTTAGAAGTCGCCCAGGACCATGCCGTCGTCTCGAGACATCAGGCGCTCCATGGTGCTGTCTGTCGTGGCCGTGGCGATGTTGTGATCCACGTTCTCGCTGATGAAACGCACGGCACCATCACCCATCAGAAAGTGGGCGCCACCGACATGTTGACTGCTGTAGTTTCGTCGGAAATCGCCGGGTGTCGTGCTGAAAGTGCTATTGATCAGGTATAAGCCGCAACTGTGGGTCATCATCAAACCACGGTTGTCGTCGCCGACGGACTGCTCGGCACCGCGAATGCCATAGATTGTTGCGGCATAGATTTTGACGGCACGAAGCTGATAGGCACGTTCGCCGACCAGTAAGGTGTTGCTCAGTCCGTCGGAGATGTCTCGCATCGAGCAGCCACTGTTGCGCCAGGCGGTACCATTGGCGAATTGGACACTGCCTGCGGCGGTGAGAGGGCCGGTGTCACTTCGGAGCGAACGGCTGGCATTGTTCGCGGTGTAGTTGGAAGTCGCCGTCGGGACCCCTTGAATCCGATATCCGTTCGTGGAGGGAGCCGGCAAGTCAGGAGGCTGAGGGCCGTCGTTCAAGGCGGGGCCAGTATCGGATGGACATCGAAATGCGATGAGCGTGGTCTGCAATCCAGCGCGGCAACCGTTGACTGAGGTGTCTCCCACGCAAGCTGTCATCGTGTTGTTGCCGGGATTGAACTTCGAATAGAGAGGCGCCTGGTCAATGTACGGCAGCAGGTACGTCGCCCAACTCCAGTTTCCGTCGAGAACGCTATCCGCGGTGCCGGAGAATTGCATCACGTAGCCGGGTGGCATGCGTTGCGTCACATCGTGATAGTTGTGGATTGCCAGACCAATCTGCTTCAGATTGTTTTTGCACTGCGTGCGGCGTGCCGCTTCACGCGCCTGCTGCACCGCCGGCAGTAACAGGGCAATCAGCACCGCGATAATCGCGATGACGACCAGAAGTTCAATAAGGGTGAAGCCCGATCGACGAGAGCGCATCGTGAGACCTCGCTGCAGCTAGATGTGAGAGGCGAAAAAAGGCGAATGCCATGTAGTCGAGAAAGACCGAAATCGGAAATTCGTGCAGACTGACGTGAGGACGCACAAATTCGCACAGATATCTTCTCCGGCCGAATCGAAATTCCCCGCGAGATTTTAAGGAAGTGGGAAAAAAGTTGGACAGTCCGGTGTCTGCCTGTCTGGAGCCCGACCGTTGGATCGTTAGACACGGTCTACGGGGCCACTTCTGTTCGTCATCTTTTTTTCTCTCGTCATTCCGGCTCAGGCGGGAATCCAGTTCACCGGCAGTGATTCACCGCTGACGCTGGGAATCGAACGAAATTCCAGGGCGCTCGCATCGACACCGTTTTGACGAGTTGCTGGATTGCTGCCTGCGCGGGAATGGCGGAAGTCGCGTCAACGTGCTTGTTAATTTGGCTTTCTTTGATCAAGGCCGGTTGATGACAGGGGAATTTTGTATCTCGAAGGAGATAGTATGGACGGTGATGGATCGTGTTCCCCGGAAGCGAATTGTGTCGAGGCAAATTGAACCTGGTCATTAGTTCGTGGATCTACGATTGCTCGATAAGGGACTGCAGCGTGGATGGTGGGCTGTTCGCATCGCTGATTGTCAAAAATGACCGCCGATTGATTCGGTACATCATGACTCTCATTCCGCGACGCGATGAAGCGGAAGAGATTTTGCAGCGGACGGCGACGGCGTTGTGGGAGAATTTCGGCGAGTATGACACCGCGCGAGACTTCTATCCCTGGGCGTCGCGTTTTGCTTACTTCGAAGTGTTGAAATATCGACGCGATCACGCCCGTGAACGCCTGGTGTTTCGGGAAGATATCCTGCAACTGGTGGCTGAAACTCGCGATTCCATGGAAGACCTGCTCGAGCATCGGCGGGAGGCACTGTTGCTGTGCCTGGGCCAAATTGTTGCCGCGGATGTTGAATTGTTGCGCCGAAGGTACTGCAGTCGAGAGAGTATCGCAGTGCTGGCTCAGGAACTGGGGGCGACTGCCAAGTCGCTGTATCGTCGTCTGGACCGAATTCGCGAACGCCTTGCCGACTGCGTCTCTCGCCGAGTGGCGGCGATGAGTATTGAGGAGTAGAACCGTGGGCGGTGACATTGATAGTCGCGAGCATGATCAACTGTTCCGTCAGTTGCTCGAAGGCGAAATGACCGATGCTGAATTTGCAGGGCTCGAGCAGCAGTTGAAAGAGGATCCTTCGCTGCGATCCCGGTATGTGCAGTTCGTTGATCTGGAAACGTGTCTGCAGGACGAGTTGAGTCATCGCGCTGAGACTTCGCTGACCTCTCCAAAGGTGAAGCCTGTCTGGCCCTGGTATCTTGCGGCGGTAGTCGCGACTGCGGCCGGCCTGCTGCTGGCAGTGAACCTTTTTCATAAGCCTGAGCAAGTGGCTATCGTTCCGCTGCCGCCATTGCCGGTTCAACAAGCTCCCGCACTGTATATGGCGGCTCCGCTTCAGGGGTTGCCCGTCGTGGCCGTCGTGACGGCGTTGGATGGAGTGACTCAGCCGGAACTGCGCGACCGACTGGAAGTGGGGACACGACTGAAGTCCGGTATCCTGAAGCTGACCGATGGCGAAGTGCAGTTGGATTTTCTCGGGGGCGCGCGGCTGTTGTTGAGTGCTCCTGCGGAACTGCACATGGTGTCGAATTCATCGGCCACGCTGGTCAGTGGCGCGGCCGGGGTTCGCGTGCTGCATGCTCAGAAAAACTTTGTCTTAAATGCACCTGATGTGGCAGTCGTAGATCTAGGGACTGAGTTCGCTGTCCGCGTGGATGCTCGCCAGACTCAGGTTCACGTCTATGCTGGCGAAGTTGAGATCTCGATGTTGGGTGACGACGGCAACACTTTGATCAGCCAGCGCCTGGCGGAACGCGGAACCATGATGGTCGATCCGCAATCGCGTCTGTTCACTCCCCTGGCCGCCCCGACCACGCCCCTGCCACGCGTGCGGGCACCGGTTGCAGCCGATCTGGTGGTGACTCGCGAATATGTACAGCAGGTTCAGCAATCGAAGCCATATTTGTATTGGCGATTTGATTCGATGGTAGACGGTGTCGTTCCCGATGAATCTGGCAATTCATTTGATGCTCACGTTGTCGCTGCACCGGAAGACGCAGGCGCGATTCGAATTGCCAATGGCGTCCTGGCGTTGGCTGCCAGTTCTGGTCCTCGAAGCCTGGTCACTGTGAATCCGGTTCCGAATTTTAACAGTGACGACTTCAGCCTCGAACTCTGGGTGATGCCCGCAGAGTTGTCGCAAGCGGTCGTTCTGGGAGTGTTGCTTCCCAACGAGAACCCGATCCCCATGCATCTGAACTTGATCGAGTTGGCTCATAACACAGCGCTCGTGCATCAGCCGGGTGTCATCAGGTTCCTGCATCGTCAACCGGCTCGCCGACTGGGCGGGTTCAATCTGTTCTCACAGGATGTTTGTACGCCGGGAACATGGACCCACGTAGTCGCAACCAAAGCGATTGATGAACTGAAGTTGTATGTCAACGGTCAATTGATTCGAACCGTATCGGGTCCGGGGACAGGAGCGAGAGACGATCTGAGTTACAACATCATGCTGGGCCAGTTGGCACCGACCAACAAAGACCGACAATTCAACGGCCTGATCGACGAAGTCGCCGTTTATCGTCGAGTGATGCCTGTTGAAGAGATCTCCCGCCACTACTGGTCTATTGTCCGCCCATCGATGTCGGCCGCGAGCCGTCCCCGAAATAGTTCTAGTATTGTTGCCAGTTCGTCGCCATGAATTGTCTGCTGACGTTAGAATTATTGTCTTAATTAAGACTGTGGTTTCGCTTGGGAGTGCATTCCGCATGTGGGCAGTCACGCCGCCAGCTTTCAAAGTGATTGCGAGTGTCGCCGCGCTGGGGATTCTTTCAGCGACGGCCTACGGTGCTGACCGTATTCGCTTCAATGAGCAGATTCGGCCCTTGCTGTCTGATCGCTGCTTTGCCTGTCATGGACCAGATGCCAAGCGACGCGAAGCCGACTTGCGACTGGATGTGCGAGCGGACGCGATCGGCGAAGGGGAAGGCCCCGCAGGGATCGTGCCCAGACAGCCCAGCCAGAGTTCGCTGTGGCAGCGTATTACGTCGATCGACGCAGATCTGCAGATGCCGCCCCCGTCGTCGAAGAAACCAAAATTCTCCGCCGATGAATTAGAACTGATTCAAGAGTGGATTGCTCAGGGGGCGGAATATGAAGGTCATTGGGCGTTTCTTCCATTAGGTCACGTTGCCGGGCCGATGGTCGCACTGCCGACGCGAAATTCCATCGATGCCTTCGTTCGATCCAAATTGGAACGGCTGGGAGTTAGGCCGTCGCCACCGACTGACCGTGCGACACTCTTGCGACGCGTGACGTTAGATCTCACCGGCATAGCACCCTCGCCCGAGGATGTGATCGCCTTCCTGGAAGATGACCGAGAGGATGCGTACGAGCGGGTGGTGGACCGGCTGCTGGCCTCACCACACTATGGCGAACGGTGGGGGCGTCACTGGCTCGATCAAGCTCGGTATGCTGATTCCAACGGTTACGCTATCGACGCTCCTCGAGACATGTGGCCGTACCGCGATTGGGTGATCGATGCATTGAATCGCGATCTGCCATTCGATCAGTTTACGATTGAACAACTGGCAGGCGACTTGCTGCCAAATCCGACGAAATCGCAATTGATCGCAACGGGATTTCATCGCAATACCTTGATCAACCAGGAAGGTGGTAGTGACCGCGAGCAGTTTCGCGTCGAGGCGGCACTTGATCGAGTGAATACGACTGGAGCGGTCTGGTTGGGGTTAACAGTCGGCTGCGCACAATGCCACACGCATAAGTTTGATCCCATCACCCACCGCGAATACTACGAGCTATTCGCATTCTTCAACTCGGCTCAAGATGCCAACGATCGCGGGCCGACCATCGAAGTTCGGCGCGGTGAAGTCTTCGGCAGTCCTGAAGTCCTGCCTGCAGAATCACGACCGCTCTCCAAAGTCGAACTAGCCAAGCTGCGCACAGAATGGGAAGACGCGAAACGCTCGAAATTGGCCGGGAGTCCCGCCGTCGAGGTTTGGTCACCGCTGAAATATCAATCTCTGGAGACCGAATCGAAGGTCGGCAGACTCGAACGTGGCAAAGAGAACTCTGTGATCTATGATCGAAAAGGCTCTGCGAATGAGCGTTTTGTAATCACCGGCACGACTGAGCTGCCTCGAGTAATGGCCGTTCGTTTGCGCGTGTTGACGCACGAGACGTTGCCGAAACGCGGGCCGGGAACCGCTGGCAATGGAAACTTCGTGCTTTCTGAAGTCCGCCTGCGAATGGGTGACGAGAGGCTGGCGATTGCACGGGCTTTTGCCGACCACGAGCAACCCAGCTATCCAGTTTCGGCCGCGATTGATGGAGACACCTCAACAGGGTGGGCGATTAATGTAGCAGAGGGCTCCACGGCCCAAATGAATGCCAATCACGAAGCGGTATTCGTCCTGGCTCAACCCGTTGATCTGACCGATCGGCAGTTGATTGTCGAAATGTCGCATGATGTGAATCGCAACTACACGATCGGGCGGTTCGCCATCGATGTGACGGCGACAATTCCTGACGAACGGAAGGTCGAAGATCCTGCTCTGATTGAAGCACTCCAGACACCCCTGGCTCAACGATCGCAACAGCAACTGGAAACACTTCGGACGGCGTTCGAGAAGGCTGAACCTTTGGCAAATCCGCCAAAGAAGGAACCCAACTCAAGGATCGCGCAGTACATGATCATGCGGGATCAACCGCAACCGCGCGAGACGTTCGTTTTCACACGTGGCGACTTTACTCGTCCCGACAAGTCCATCGGTCGGCTGTCACCAGGGTTGTTGTCGGCTGTCGCGCCGACTCGAAAAGATGTTCGCAACAGGCTTGATCTTGCTCAATGGCTGGTTCATCCCGAGAATCCGTTGACACCGCGTGTGGCGATCAATCGGATCTGGATGCGCTACTTTGGCCGTGGACTCGTCGCGACCGAAGAAGATTTTGGAACCCAGGGAACGCCGCCAACTCATCCCGAGTTGTTGGACTCTCTGAGTCGCGATTTTCAACGAGGTGACTGGAGCGTGAAGAGAACGCATCGGTCGATCGTGACCAGCGAAACGTATCGGCAGTCGTCGTCAGATCGGCCTGACTTGTCGGAGCGCGATCCGCGAAATCTATTGCTGGCTCGACAGCAGCGATTGCGGTTGGAAGCGGAAATCACGCGAGATGTCGCATTGGTTGCCAGCGGTGAATTGGATCCCACTGTGGGTGGTCCGAGTGTGTTTCCGCCACAGCCGGATGGAATGTATGCGTTCACTCAAGTTCAGAAGCAGTGGCCAACCGAATCTGGCAGCCAGCGCTTTCGGAGGACGCTGTACACGTTCTACTATCGCAGCGCTCCCTACCCGCTGTTCACAACGTTCGATGCGCCTGATTTTCAAGCCACGTGTACTCGGCGACTTCGATCGAATACGCCTCTGCAAGCACTCACACTCGCTAATGACGCAGTCTTCGTTGAACTCTCCCGGGCTCTCGCGGTAAGGCTAGTTGCTGATGTGCCAGGCTCGTTTGCGGCGACGCTCGACCAACGAATTGATCGAGCCGCTCTGCTGTGTTTCGCGCGGAAGCCGACCATAGGTGAATCACAGGCTCTGCGCGATTTCGTGAGCACGCAAGTTGCCGAATTCGATGATGACCGGACTGCCGCTGATAAGTTGACTCCCCCTGCCCTGCGGACTCGCTTGCCTGCGTCCGAAGGGGCCGCTTTGGTGTTGTTGGCGAGAGCTCTGTTCAACGCCGACAATTTTATTACTCGCGAATAGCCGACTCGAATGCGATTGCCATGATACCTCGTGACCTCCTCCGTGATCAGACTCGACGACACTTCCTCGGTCAGTGTGGCCTGGGGCTTGGTTCCATTGCGTTGCAATCGTTGCTGCGATCCGAAGGTTGTGCGGCGCCACAACTCGATCCCGCCAATGCCATGTTGCCGAGGCAGCCGCCGTTCATGCCGCGGGTGAAGCGAGTGATCTATCTCTTCATGGCGGGTGGCCCGAGCCAACTCGAGTTGTTCGAAGACAAGCCCAAGCTGCGTGAGTTTTCTGGGCAAACGCCCCCTGCGAGCCTGTTGAATGGAAAGCGATTCGCATTTCTGAAAGGGAATGAAACGCTGCTGGGCAACACGCGAAAATTTGGTATGTACGGCGAATGTGGCATGTCGCTCAGCGAATTGCTGCCCCATCACCGGAAGATTGTTGACGAAGTCTGTTGGTTGCGCGGGATGACGACGGATGTCTTTAATCACGGCCCGGCCAAGCTATTTATGAATACGGGGTTCCAGGTTCCCGGGCGACCGAGCTTTGGATCGTGGGTGACGTACGGCCTGGGTAGCGAGGCGAGTGACCTGCCCGGTTTCGTCGTACTACAAAGCGGCCCGCGTGGTCCGCGTGCCGGTGCGTCGCTGTGGAGTAGCGGATTCTTGCCAACCGCTTTTCAGGGTGTCCCGTTTCGTGGGCAGGGAGATCCTATCCTCCATCTCAAAAGCCCGCCGGGCATCAGCCGCGAACGTGAACGTCAGTTCCATGATGTTGTGACGGCGCTGAATAAAGACCGGTTTCAGGAGACGGGTGATCCTGAAATCTTGACGCGCATCAATGCTTATGAAACGGCGTTCCAGATGCAGGCGAGCGCGCCCGAGCTGATGGACCTTTCTCAGGAGACTGCCGCCACCCTGGCCAGCTATGGAGCCGAATCAGCCAAGCCATCGTTTGCAAGAAACTGCTTGCTGGCGCGTCGTTTGGTCGAGCGTGGGGTTCGGTTTGTGCAACTGTATCACACGAATTGGGATAGTCATGGCGGACCGGGCGAGAACCTGAACGGGGACTTCGAAAAGGTCGTGCATGATGTCGATCAAGCCAGTGCCGCGTTGATCCTGGACTTGAAACAACGCGGTCTACTGGAAGATACCCTGGTGATTTGGGGAGGCGAATTTGGACGGACCCCGATGGGTGAAGTTCGCAGCACGATTGGCCGCGATCATCATATCGATGCCTTCACGCTGTGGGTCGCTGGCGGTGGCGTCAAGGCGGGGCACATTCACGGCGCGACCGACGAACTTGGCTTCGGCCCGACGGAAGGTCGGGTTCACGTCTATGACCTGCATGCGACTCTGCTGCACTTGCTCGGTTTCGACCACGAGAAGCTGACCTACCGAATCCAAGGGCGGGACTTTCGGTTGACCGATGTTCATGGCAACGTGGTCCCCGAAATTCTGGCATGAGTTCGTCCATCTCCCGTTCGTGAATCGGCTGCCGGATTGTTTCGTGGTCCTGGTGCCGTCAGAATCTGCTGGCAGATGGTTGCCTGTCTTGTGAGGTAATTGTCGCCAATGAAGCATTTTCCGAGGTACTGACATGCGACGATCAAGTCCTCTTGTCTGCGAGATTTTTCGAGTCTCACTAGTCGTTTGCGCTCTCGCGTGGCCATTGGTGGCAACCGAATGCTTCGCGCAGAACCTGATCGGCAAGAAGGTCACCGTAATCAAATGGGATGCCGAATTTCGGTCCGATGATAATAAGGTGATCAGCACATCAGAACTTGGGAAGAACTACGAAGTCTACACTGCCAAAGGGAACAAACTGTTTGTGCGCGAACGTGATGGATACATCATGCGCGCCGATGTTGTCCTCTATGATGCGGCAGTAAATCACTTCACCACGATCGTCAAGCGGAAGCATTCGGCGAACGCCTATTACGACCGTGGCGTCGCCTTGGAGGAACGCGAGGAGTTGGACGAGGCACTAAAGGATTACAACGAAGCGATTCGGCGAAACGCCAAATTCTCCGAGGTCTATAACGCTCGTGCCAACATCTGGTCTCAAAAGGGAGAACTCGACAAGGCGCTCGATGATTATGGCAAGTCACTTCAACTGGATCCGGTGAGCAGCCTGGTTCTCTGCAATCGAGGGATGGTTTGGGTGGCGAAGGAGGACTACGATCGCGCCCTGGTCGATTACAACGAAGCCATTCGCATCGACCCCACCTATGCTGACACGTATCGCGAACGAGCCGAGGTGTGGCAGAAGAAGTCAAAGTTCGACAAAGCGATCGCCGACTATGATCAGGCACTGCGGTTGCAGTCCGCAGATCAAGAGTCGAGGTTAAACCGAGCCTTCTTGCGGGGGCTTCAGGGTGACGATGACGACGCGATTACCGACTACAACGAATTGCTGCGACGCGAGCCGAATCACGCCCGCGCACTCCAGCTACGCGGCCTCATTTGGCTCAAAAAGGGCGTCTATGTGACTGCGGCTGCGGACCTTGAACAAGCCATCGAAGCGGATCCAACCGACTTCAATCTGCCGATACACCTCGCCCTGCTGCGGGCGGCCTGTCCCGATGACAATCTGCGAAACGGTCGCAACGCGATGGATTTGATGATGAAGGCAAAAGAACTGGGGGATTGGAAGAAATCCTATTCCTATCTGGCGACTTTGGCGGCGGCCCATGCCGAACTAGGCGAATTTGATAAAGCGATTGAAGTGGAAAGCAGTCTGAACGATCGCATCCCTGAAGGGCTCAAAGCGGAACATGAAACGCGACTGAAGTTGTATCAGGACCACAAGCCCTATCGCCTGATTGCGGTACTCGCAACCAAAAAGATTGACCAGAAGTGAATCGCCTTAAGGTCAGTTGCTGTTAGTGAAACGCGACTACCACGCCGATCACAACCGCCGTTAGGGCTGCCACCGCAATCAACGCGATTTGAAGGGGCGAGCGAGAACGAACGACGACCGCGGGGCCTTTGGCGGCGCTGGCACCAGCGCTCTCGAAGCGAAGTCGTAATGAGTTTCCGATAGAAATAACATCACCATCTGCGATCTGACGGCGATTCACGGGCTTTCCATTCACGCGAGTCCCATTGCGACTCTTGAAGTCGTTGATCCACCACGAACTGCCATCGAAGTGCAACTCGCAATGCCTTCCCGAAACGGAAGGCTCTGGGACTTGCAGGTCGGACTGGTCTGCTCGACCGATGACGATCCGCTCGGCGATCAACGGAATTTCTGGTCCGCCCCCGAGTTGGATCAATACCTTACCACGATGCGGAGCTCGAAAGTCAGAAGTGAAATCAACAGAGCCGTTGACCGACACCTGCCGGTCAATTAATTGAACTTCGAGCCGCCCCGTGGGGCCCTGTCCTGCGGCAAGTTCGCGGCCCAATCGAGCGGATCGTTCCGCATGCAATCGGTCCGAAGATTCGGCGACCGAACTGAGTTTAGACAAGCGGGTCGTCGAACTGGCGGCCCCTGGTCGACTCTTATGCAACTCTGTCAGCTTTTCCAGTGCGCTTTGAGTACGCTCCGCCAGAATCTCTGGAAGGTCAAATTTGACGGCTTCGCTCTTGGACCATTTGGCGAGGGCCTCTGCCGCGGCAGCCGCAGTCTGGAAGCGGTCATCTGGATTCTTGGCCAGCATCTTCGTGACAATATCGGCGACACCTTGCGGAATCTCGGGATCGAGGTCGCGGACGGAGCGCGGAGTCTGCGTCTGATGCGCCTTCACGACTTCGTGCGGATTCCTCAACGGAAAGACTGTGTCACCGGTCAACGCGGAGAACAGCGTACACCCCAAGCCGTAGACATCGGATCGGGCATCCGCGGTCAAGCTGTCTCGTGCTTGCTCTGGTGCCATAAAGGCGGGGGTTCCAATGCACTCGTGGCCGAAGATCATGGCCATCGAGAATTCTGCTCCCCCTTCTCCTTCACGCATCATGGCCAGACCGAAGTCCAACAACTTGACGTGGCCTCTGTGGTCGATCAGCAGGTTTTGCGGTTTCACATCGCGGTGGACTAGTCCGCGCTCATGAGCGTGACTCAACCCCAGTGCCGCCTGTCGTCCCACATCGCAAGCCAGCGTCCACGAGAGTCGTCGACGGCGCAGCAGTAGTTCCAGCAGGCTGGGGCCTTCGACGTAATCCATGACCATGTACATGAGCCCCCCGGCAGATCCGGTGGCGCGAGTACGAACGATGTGGGGATGATCCAGCAGCAGTCCAGCACGGGCTTCCTGTTGGAAGCGGGCCAGCATGCCGCGATCTTCTTTCAAGCGATCCAGCAGAACCTTCAGGGCAACCGATTCTTTCGAGTGACAGTCTTCCGCCCTGTAGACCCAGCCCATGCCGCCCGCGCCCAGCAGGTCTAAGATGCGATAGTTGTCGAAGAAGAATCCGCGGGCACGGCCCTCCAGCAGGCGATCCGCTTGGTACTGGGTTAACGATCCGCGCTCGATCAGCAGCCGAGCGGCGTCATCATCGGATTCGACGCCACGACGCTGAAATTCGCGGGCAACAACCGTAATTTCTTCGGGAGATAGCAACCTGCTCTTCGACAGGTGATCCCAGAACGCTCCGGAAATCAGCGGAGTCCGCATTCAGATTCCAACTTGAAAATGTGCGAGGTGATTGACAGGCCCGTCATCCGGAAATTATGCCCCACTCACTTCTAGAGGACAAGCTGTTTTGCCGACAAAACGCCAAATCCCATCAGCGACTTCGGCGGGACGCGCGGGATCGTTAGATTCAAGAACGACCAGACGTCTAAGTCTAATCATCGGCCAAGTCTCTCGAATCCGCAACCTAAAAAGACGGATTGTCTAATCGGTTGTGCGTGTTCTAACTTATTGAGCTTATTGCAGATTCGTGAACTGGTCGTTCGCTGATGAATCTTTTTTTGGCTTTTTCTCACATCGGATCGAGCGATCGTTCCGCCGCTTCCTCATTCCCGCGTAGGTGGGAATGAGGAAGCGGCAGTGTCGATGCAGCAAAGACGAATCTCGTCCGATTCCGATCGCTGGAATTCTCGCTTGCACGAGACAAAAGGAAAGTGCGAAGTCGTTGATCGGCCCGTGAATAATCCGGGTTAACGCAGCGAAGGCAACGTCAGAATCGAACGGCCCTTCTCAACAAAGCCCAAGAAATACGCTTAGAGAACGTCGAAAGCCATTGAGGCGAGTAAACGGTGCGAGCAGATTGCTCGCCCTGCCACTCATTTCCTAACGCATGGCTGTTCGTTCAATTTTCTCGACCTTCACGGCCTGCTGCAGTCGCGTGAACTTCTGAGGATTGGCCTTGAACTGCTTGCGGCGCTCTTCCGACTTGAATAGATACAATTCGTCATCGTAGAAGGCTGCATAGTCAGGGGTGCCCGCAATCGCTCGATCTGTCTCCCACAGGATTACGGGATCACATCCCAACAACTTTGGTGCGAATGTTTCGGGAGATTTTCGGAATTCAATCAGTTCTTCTCGGGATGACATGTAGTAGAGGACACCCTTGTAGTCCCAGCCGTAGGTTGCGGAACCGCGATTCCACTTTCGCGACTTCACGATGGCGACCGGGCTGTAGCCATCCAGCCCCACGGCCGGCTGTGGATCACCCAACTGAGGCTCGGGCTTGTTGGCCGCTTCCGATGGGGACTCTGCAGGCTGCTGATTGGCTGGGGGCGCGGGGTGAGCCTTCTGAAAAGCCACCTCGCACTGACGAACCAGCTTCATGTAGCCAGGTTGATCGAGATATCCCGAATGCAGCACCAGCACACGACCCGTCAACGGATCAATTGCCATATCCGTCGGCAGAATTTCGAAGCCGTAACGTCGCACCAAGTGCTGGTTCTTCTCTGAGTTCAATTTGACGGCCACGAATCGAGTCGTCAGGACTTCCCTGACGGAAGACGAATTGAAAACGGTCTGTTCCATTTTCTGGCAGGGCATGCACCAGTCGGCATAGAAGTGCATCATCAGCGGCAACTTCTTTTCTTCGGCTTCACGCAGAGCGGCGTCGAAATCGGTCCGCCACAAGCTTGCGTCAGCTCCGACGACCAATCGCGGTGCCGCAAAGACCAAAGTCGCCAACCAGACCAGCGACCAGAAGAGACGAGCCATCCACTCTGGGGGGACGGCGCCGAATCGATTGCCGTGTAATGCTTGCATCCTCGCCGCTCCCGAATTCCATCTCTGCGCGTGCCGTCCAAGAGTGAGATATCGGACTGACAGCGACGGAGGTTGCGATCGGGAATGTACGGTTTAGCAGAAACGTGGACAGCCTGTTGTGAACCTGTCGGATATGCCAGTAGTAGCGATCTGTCTGTGGATGATTGTTATCCTACCAGGGCAGAAGTGGCGCATTGGCTTCATCTTGACCGGGTGTCGCGCGAGGGTCCGTCCAGTCCTCCGTGGCGAGAATTTGATGTGCAATCCCAGCGAGCTTCAGGAAATTGGCGAGCAATCGTCGACCTTGCTGAGTCAGCACCGATTCGGGGTGGAACTGAACGCCGAACAGAGGCCACTTCTGATGCCTCAACGCCATCGGAATCCCGTCTTCCGTGCGAGCCGTTACAATCAGATCCTTCGGCAAAGATCCTTCATCCACGATTAACGAATGATATCGGGTCGCTCGGAAAGGGTTGGGCAGTTCTGCGAAGATGCCTGTTCCATCATGGAAAACGGGTGACGTTCTGCCATGCACTGGCTCTGGCGCGCGAACGACAGCACCTCCCAGTGCTGCTGCAATCGCCTGATGACCCAGACAGACACCCAAGATTGGGAGGGACGGTCCGAATTCTCGAATCAGACTGCACGAGATGCCGGCTTCTTTTGGAGTGCATGGCCCGGGTGAAATGACAATGGCCGAGGGCGACATTTGACGTACATCTTCGATCGAGATGGTGTCATTGCGCAGCACTTGCGTCTCGCAACCGAGTTCGATCAGGTATCGAGCCAGGTTGTAGGCAAAGCTGTCGTAATTATCGATGAGAAGCAACATGCGATTGGCCCGCTCAGTCGGTTGTCGAAATCTTCCCCAGGGCCCGGATCATCCCGGCGGCCTTCACCAGGGTTTCTTCGTATTCTGCCGCAGGATCCGACTGGGCGACGATGCCGCCACCGACTCCACATTGCAGCCAGCCTTTTCGTTGAACGAAAGTCCGGATCAGCAGGCTACTGTCCGTCTGGCCGTTGGTACCGACATAAAACAGGCTGCCGCAATAGGGACCTCGAGCTGTCGGCTCAAGTTCGGCGATGATCTGCATGGCGCGAACCTTTGGTGCTCCCGTGATCGATCCTCCGGGCCATGCGGCACGAAACAGATCCCAAACAGATCGATCGCTGCGTAGCCGACCGCGGACTTCAGAGACCAGGTGCTGCACTGTTTCGTAGGTCTCGACGCCGCACAACTGCGGCACGCGGATCGAACCGGGTTCGCAGACGCGCGACAGATCATTCCGCAATAAGTCGACAATCATCACATTTTCAGCCTGATCTTTCTCGCTTTCTCGCAGCTCATCACGAGTAAATAAGTCAGCCTCTGGACCGCGGTTGCGCCGACGAGTCCCCTTGATTGGTCGCGTCTCGACGTCACGGCCGTCAACTCGCAAGAAACGCTCGGGCGACGCACTGATCACGACCCAGTCGTCCCATTGCAGAAGTCCCGCGAACGGAGCGGGGTTCACTTGGCGCAAGCGTTCGAACAAAGTTGCTGCATCGATTTGCGACGGAAATAGTAGTCGCTGAGTCAGGTTCGCTTGGAAGATGTCACCTGCATGGATGTACTCGATGACTCGACGAACTGCCTGCAAGTAGTCGTCCCGAGAAAAGTTGCTCGTGAGGCTCGAATTCGCCCTCATCTTGTGTTGAGGGGCTAGCTGATCCCGTTCCAGAATCGTGGCTGGAGACGCGGGGACCGATACTTGGTCCAGCGATAGACGTTTCCGAATGTCCTGCGCACGTCGAGTTGCTTGCGCAGCGCGCCGAGACGGTTCCACCTCTGGCCAGCCTTGCGAGATTAACCACGCACGTTGCTGATGGTGATCCCAGGCAATGACCCAGTCATACAGTCCCGCCGCCAGCGAGGGGAGTTGGAATTCGTCGTCAGCAGCGGTCGGAACCCGCTCAAAGCATTGGCCGAGTTCGTATCCCATCAACCCCGCCACCCCGCCCTGAAAGGGGGGCAATCCTTCGACCGAGTCGTTGGCAAGCGGGTTCAGCGTCGATTCCAGGAGTCGGAAAGGATCGTCGCCAAAGACGCCTTGATCGGTCTGCCACCACTGAATCGGATCCGCCGTCAAGAACGAGTAGCGACCGACCGGGTCTCGCTGCAGGGCACTGTCTAGCACCAACAATTTGGGCAGGGATTGCAGTTTTCGTGTCGCCGTCACGACATCCGGAGCCGGAATGAGCTCTTCGACTAGCGGGAAATCGGACGGTGCAGACATGGAATAGGGGCGATTTCTGAGCGAATTGGGGAGCGGTTAAACTAATGGCAAAAAATGGGTTACGGATTTGACGCAGTGTCAGTTTCCTCTTTCAAGAATGTCTTGCGGCCATGTGATTCGGCACGTCGCCGTTCTACTGCGCTAATTTCTTCGACCGTCAGAAAACCCCACTTGAGTGCTTCATCCTGTCGGTATTGTTTCCCGAGCGTCAATGCCGTGCGGGCTTTGCACAGTTCCGTCCCCAAGTAGAACGCATGTTCGGGCGTCAAAGTTCCGACGACGGCGACCATTCTGTCGAAGACTTCGTAGGGATCGCTCCCATGCCAATAACCATCGCGATTCATCAAATGAATCTCACCTCGCTCGGCGAAGATCCGGAAATTGGGGTCGGTTAGCCGACTGGAGATCTCTCGCAACCCCTGTTCGCCCAGTTCGTGCAGGCGTGGATCCCGTAGCATGACGAGTTGTCCACCCAGATGCTTGGGAAGCACGCTATTCTGCAGGCTATGGCGGACAAGTCGCCGCGCCACATCGAATTCGCGAACGGCCGTTCGTCCCCAGTTGATAACTTCTGTCGCCAGGACGCTTTTGATCCGGAGCTCTTCACAGAGCGCCGCCAGAATGAAGTTCACGCCTGCGCTATCAACTTCGGTCAATTCCGTCAGATTGCCGATTCCCATCATCATCTCGGCATCGGGGAATTGGCGGCGAGTCTCGAAGTATCTTGCGACTGACGGCGCAAAACCAAAGCCAATCGGCTCAAGAATGGGGTCCAGACGATAGGGATGCCGTTGCGCATCAAGTTCCTGAAGTGTGGGCTTCCATGTATTCAAATTGCGTGGATCGTCCGGAATGACGACCAGTTCCACGGGAAGTTGCGATACCCACTCCAGATTCGACTGATTGCAGCTCAGGACAAGTTCCGCTCCCGCTTCAACAGCGGATTCCACTTCAGATCGATCAAAGCTGTCGACCGAAATGCGAAATCCCTCACAGGTCAATCGGCGAACATTATCGGCGATATCTCCCCAAGATTCACCAGGGATGCAACCGAGGTCGATGAGGTCCGCTCCCGATTGCCGATAATGCTCCGCCTGTTGCAGGAGTGCCGGCCACGTCATTCGCGGTGCGTGGTTGATCTCGGCCAGGATTTCGATGGAATAGGTCTCCAGCGATGGTTGCGACCGTCCATAGCCGAAATATTCCGGCAGCTCGAACAGATCCTTGGGGCCTCGTTCAAACGGAATCCCGAAGTGGTCGGACAGAGACTGCATGTCGCCACCGCACCAACCCGGAATAAGCACTCGCTGGAAGCCATTCGGCATTTGAAGCTTGCGCTGGACCCACTCCACACGCATCAGAGCCGCTACCGAGATTCCCAGCACGGCAATCTCGAAGTCGAAGCCAACCCGGTCAGCAAGCGGTTGCAAGACCTGACGCAACGATGCTTCAGCGAGACGTCCTGTCACAAAAAGGATGCGCTCACGCATGATGAGGCCTGACGCCGTCGGGCGGTCTTCGTTTCGCAGGGTAACGGGTTCTCGTCATCGGACCGCCCCTCCATTGCAGTTGATGACTTGGCCGGTCATGTATGAGGCGTCGTCGCTGGCAAGAAAGCGGGCAAGTTTTGCAATGTCTTCGGGCAATCCCCAACGACCAAGAGGAGTTTCATGAATCACTCGCTGCTGCCAACCTTCGCTCGCGGTTGCTCCCCAAGCAGTCTTAATCCAACCGGGTGCGATGCAGTTGACGCGAACGCTGGGTGCCAAACTGACGGCTAGCGAGCGGCTGAACCCCATGATGGCGTTTTTCGTCGCTGCGAATAACTCACCACTATCGCCAGCCATGCCGCGGTCAGATTGATCCCAGCCGATTGTCAGAATGACCCCGCCACCTTGCTTTTGCATCCGCTGACCAGCCGACTTCGCGATCAAGATTCCGGCTTGGACATCGACGTCCAGCAATCGCTGTAACTTCTGTTCGTACGAAGCATTAGCGGTCTCGCCAGTCAGCACATCGACGCCGGCATTGTTGACCCAAATGTCCAGCCCGCCCCAATGACTGAAGGCCGCATTCAAGAAAATATCCCTGTCATCGTGGCCAAAATCCGACGCCAAAGTGATAGATAGTTGACCAATTCCGCGAACTTCCGCCGCCGTCCTCTCTGCCGCTTGGGCGGATTTGCCAAAATGGATAATGACATCAGCCCCGGCTTTGGCATACTCAATTGCGATCGCCCTTCCGATACCGGTTGAGCCGCCTGTTACCAAGGCACGCTTGCCCGCCAAACTTCCAAAAGGTGACACATCAACATCCTCAAATTAAGTTTCGTGGCCTTATCTTACTGCATTGGCCAGCTCTGGTCACTTTATGGGCCCGAAAATTGCTCACTCGCCTGCATCCGATTTGGGAGATCCGAAACGTGGCTCGAGCTCGCGCCGATCACTCCTCGTGCCGGAACTTCCTATCTAGTAATCGCTAAGCATTATTTCTCGGAAATGGAAAGCAGGGAAAGAGTTGAAGCAAAGTTTAAAATGACGTGAATTCAAAAACTAGGTCGTTGACTCATGCACATTCGCGGATAATAATGCGACCAACTTTTAACAGTCCGGTAGAGTCCGAGGGGCCAACCTCGGGTTGAATCAAATGAGCAGTCATATCATCGTATTTCTTGCAAATGCTTCCAACCATTCGTCCGCTCGGAAGCACCCCTGTCACCTAGATGTCGTCATGGCATGAGACTCGTTTGTCTCGACTGTGAAGCGACAGCCCAAACTTAACCTGTTTCGCTGTGTGTTCGGCTAAGTCCGACGACCCACTCGCGTTTCCGGCGCGCACAGGGTCCACGACTGGCCGTGGCGAAAGCCTATAAAAGGATTGCTCCGTTGTCCGATCCAAGCAAGGATCCTGATCGAGTTCCGGAATTCCAGACTCGATCCCATTCAGAGAGTGAGAAAGAAATGATTTCAACCATCGAGGCACCGTACTCCGAACGGACCACCGCTCCGTTCCCCGAATTGTCTGAGCAACTCGAAAAGGACTTGGTTCAAGTCTTCAAGCTGCTGGCCGACGAAACTCGGCTGAAGATCCTGATGTATTTGCTCCGCGAAGGCGAGCTACACGTCAGCGCGCTGTGCGATAAGCTGGGTCAAAGCCAGCCAGCCGTCAGCCATCACTTAGCCCTGTTGCGTGTTGCGGGGATCATCGAACCTCGCCGCGACGGTAAGCACAATTTCTATTCGGTTCGCGAGAAGCATTTTCACCAACTCGTAGGTGAACTTTTCACGACGATCAGTGATCCACAACGCGACGAATTCCGCTTTAAGAACTTCGTTGTGACCAAGAACGAGTAGTGAGCTGGTTCTAACCGGCCCAGGTCGGTTGCCACCATCGATGCATGCATCAGAGACCGCTTCTTCCAAGAAGCGGTCTCTTCATTTTAGGCCTGTAGTTTGTTACAAATGTTTGCAGAAATTGTGACGAACGGTCTCTCTCCAATACTTGGTTTGCCATGCCACAGCCTGCAAAACTTGCACTCGCCGATGGGACAATCTACACGGGAATCGGATTTGGAGCACCGGGTGAGGTCTTCGGTGAAGTCTGTTTCAATACGAGCCTGACCGGATATCAAGAAATCTTGACCGATCCATCATACTGCGGTCAGATCGTCACGATGACCTATCCGCTGATCGGAAACTACGGCGTCAATGTTGAAGACGTCGAAAGCAACAAGCTGTCGATCCGAGGTTTCGTGATCCGCGAGTTGTGTCGTGAACCGAGTAATTTCCGCTCCACGATGTCATTGGACGACTATCTCCGCGAAGCGAATGTTCTTGGAATTGAGGGCATCGATACTCGCGCACTTGTCCGTCGGCTGCGGACTCGCGGGGCAATGACTGGCGTCCTGTCGACGATCGATCTCGACGATGCGTCTCTCGTGCACAAAGTCCAAAACAGCCCGGATCTGATCGGTCGCGACCTGGTTCGAGAAGTCATGCCTGCCAAGGCGTTTGAATGGACCGAAGGATTGTCGCCGTTGACGTTCCATTCGGTTCATCCCAATGTCGTTCCTGCTGCTGATTTGCATGTTGTGGCGATCGACTATGGAATGAAGTGGAATATCCTGCGACACCTGCACAATCTGGGCTGCCGTGTGACGGTCGTTCCCGGGACGGCCACCGCAGCCGAAGTGCTGGCCTACAAGCCCGACGGCGTGTTCCTCTCCAATGGTCCCGGAGATCCGCGACCCTTGGACTATGCGATCGAGACCATTCGTGGGCTGTTGGGTAAAGTTCCGGTGTTTGGGATCTGCTTAGGACATCAACTGCTGGGGATGGCTTGCGGCGCTGAAATCTACAAGTTGAAGTTCGGTCATCGTGGCGGCAATCAACCTGTACTGAATCGCGATAGTGGTCGCGTCGAGATTACGTCGCAGAATCACGGTTTCGCGATCTCCAGCGAATCGTTGCCTAGCTGCCTGGATGTCACTCACATCAATTTGAATGATCAGACCGTCGAAGGTTTGCGACACAAAGAATTGCCCGCGTTCTGCGTCCAATACCATCCCGAAGCATCGGCAGGCCCCCATGACAGCAGCTATCTGTTCCAGCAGTTTCGCCAACTGATGCTGCAGGCCTAGGCGGACACAACCAATATCCCAGTCGGTTCGACTGGAAAATCATCATTCTTGCACTGAAGGAACAGCCTTAGAATGGCCCTCGAACGCACGTTTGTTCTGTTGAAGCCCGATACCGTCGCTCGTCGACTGTGCGGTGAAATTCTGACCCGCTTCGAAGCGAAGGGGCTGAAGATTGCCGGGATGAAAATGCTGCAGGTGACGCCAGAGTTGTCCAAGCAGCACTATGCTGAGCATGTGCAGAAGAAGTTCTATTCACAACTCGAAGAATTCATCACCTCGGGTCCTGTAGTGGCACTGGTGTTGGAAGGGCCGAGCGCCATCTCCGTTGTTCGTACGATGCTTGGTTCTACAAATGGACGTGAGTCCGCTCTGGGAACCATTCGCGGCGACTTCGGCATGAGCCGCCAAATGAACCTTGTTCATGGAAGCGATGGTCCCGACGCCGCGACTCGCGAAATCGGCATCTATTTCAAGCCGGAAGAATTGCTCAGCTATCCCACCTCGCTTGATCCCTGGACGTTTGCCGGCGATGAGGTGTAGGCCGGCGGGGCCCGGCGATGCGGATTCTTTAAGACGCATCAGATTTCCCCTGTGATCGCGACTTTGGATCGGTAGAATGCCAGTTCGTGTGGAGTTTCAAAACTCACATCTAACGAACGACGGGATTTTACCGTTACATGTCATGCCAACGTCTGATTGCTGAGACCGTCACTAGACCTGCCGCGAGGCTGCTCGTCTTGATGGCGTTCGTCATGGGGAGCGGCGCTGGGGTCCACGCTCAGGATCCGGCGACTGCTCTGGAGAGCACGCTCATAAAACTGATCGAGCAGGCTGAACCATCAGTGGTCAGTATCGCGAAAATTACCCCTCCTCCGCAGGAGGGGCGAATCATTGGTCTTCATCCGCTGATGGAGCAGCGATTGCTCCAGGACACGGCACCGGCAGATCCCGAGCACCCGGATTTCCAGCCCAATTCGTATGGAGCCGGAATCGTCATCGCGGGGACTCGATCCACTGATCGCGTGATTCTGACGAACTATCACGTCGTCGAAGGGGGGCCGATCTTCCCAGCTTTGACTGCGGACGATCAGACATCCCTATTTGTTCGGTTTGGAGATCGCCGATCCTGTGCCGCTTCCATCGTGGCTGCAGACCCGCGTAGCGATTTGGCAATTCTTCATCTCGATTTGGACGCTTCCAGGATCGATGCCGCAGACTTGAAGCCTCTGGACTGCTCAACGACGACGCCAATCCGTAAGGGGCAGTTCGTGCTGATGCTGGGCAACCCTTACGCGATTGCGCACGACGGATCGGCGAGTGTCAGTTGGGGGATGGTTTCCAACTTGGCCAGGCGGCCGTTGCCTTGGACGAACGACAGAACATCGAAGTCGATGATGTATCGGCTGGGAAATCTCATCCAGATCGATGGTCGATTGAATTTGGGAACCAGCGGCGGTCCCCTGCTGAATCTCAAAGGAGAATTGGTCGGGCTGACGACTTCTCTGGCGGCGATCGAGGGCTACGAAAAATCGACCGGATTTGCGATCCCGATTGATGATTCGACTCGTCGGATTGTCAAAGATCTGATCGCCGGTCATGAAATCGAATATGGCGTTTTGGGTGTTCAGCCGGTCACGGTGACTGCCGGGCAGTTTCGAGGGCTTGAGACGGGGTTGAAACAGGCCTCCGCAGCAAGGGTGAATGATCTAACACTCGACTCGCCAGCCCATCGTAAAGGAATTACCTTGGGTGATATTATCTTGAGCGTCAACGACACCCCGATCTACTCCGAAGTGGATCTGATGCGCATCGTCGGTCTTCACGCTCCCGAGTCGAAAGTTGATGTTGCCGTCTGGCGGCATGGTCGCGGCCGGTTTGTCGTCACCGTGACTTTGGGGAAATGGCCAGTCTTGAATGATGAAGGGATCATTGAAACGACGCCGCGATATGCCTCTTGGCGAGGTATTTCGGTGGACTATCCGACAGGACGCGACAAGTACCACCGTATGGGAGATCGCTTCCGGCGAGCGGTCGTTGTCACCAAAGTGGCGGCTGATAGTGCCGGTCAGACGGCGGAACTGCAGCCCGGTGACTTTGTTTCTGAAGTGAATCGCATCCCTGTTCAGACTCCCGGTGAATTCGCTGAAGCCACGAAATCGTTGCGCGGACCGGTGGAGTTGCGCTTGTACGAAGGTGGGAAAATCATAATTGGTGACGAAACGCCCGCAACCGAGCGTGGCGGACCAAAATAGCGGTTCCAGAGTGGTTACAGTCGCTCGGTCTGGCCGCATCTGCTATCTTTCCGACCTGAATTCGTGGGCGAGATTGCGTGCGCAGCCTCGATCCCTTTCCCGCGAATTGAATCTTTCTGGCATTGATGGGCCGGGCACGGAAGGCTGACGGAATTCGATATGAAAACCGATGAACTGCGTGAAAAGTATCTGGAATTTTTCGAGTCCAAAGGTTGTGTCCGACGGCCTACAGATGTGCTCGTGCCAAAAGACGATCCAACGGTGTTGTTCACGCCGGCTGGAATGAACCAGTTCAAGAACCAGTTCCTGGGGATTGGACCGATCGACTTCACCAAAGCGACGACTTGCCAGAAGTGTCTGCGCACGGGCGATATCGGTAACGTTGGGGTGACCGCCTACCATCACACGTTCTTCGAGATGCTGGGAAACTTCTCGTTCGGTGATTACTTCAAGAAAGAAGCGATTCACTGGGCATGGGAATTCTTAACGACGAAGAAGTGGCTGGGGCTCGATCCAACGCGATTGACCGTCACCGTCTATCTCGATGATGACGAAGCATTCAAGATCTGGAACGACGAAGTCAAGCTCCCTGCGAACCGCATCACTCGCGAGGACGAAGGCGAAAACTTCTGGCCGGCATCCGCTCCATCTCAGGGCCCGGATGGCGTCTGCGGCCCCTGTAGCGAGATCTATTACCTGCCGCCCGGCGCAACGAAAACGGTTGAAATCTGGAACCTGGTGTTCACGCAGTTCAATCGCGTCGGTAGCCCTCCGAACAATCTCCAACCGCTGCCAAAGAAGAACATCGACACTGGCATGGGCTTAGAGCGTTGTGCCTCGACCTTGCAGGGGGTGCTCAGTAACTTTGAAATCGACATCCTCAAGCCGCTGTGTAAGGCCGCCGGGGATATAGTCGGCGTGAACTACGAATACTCCGCGCCAGAAGGACGCGCCGTGCGAAGAATCGCGGATCACGTCCGCGCTTGTTCGTTTGCCTTGCACGAAGGATGTGGTCCTGGTCCTGAAAAGGAAAACTACATTGTCCGACTGCTGCTGCGTCGCGCCGCAATGGAAGGCTTCCTGCTCGGGAAGCAGGAACCGTTCCTCTACCAGTTGGTGCCTGCCGTTGCCGAAGCGATGAAGCAGCCTTACCCCGAATTCGGCAAGACGGTCGAAGCGGTCGCCAATGGGATCCTGGAAGAAGAAAAGCAGTTCCAGAAGGTCGTCGAAAGCGGGATCAGTCGATTCCGAAAGCTGGTCGATCAGGCGAAGAAAGAAGGTTCGAGCGTCATCTCCGGCGATGCGGCCTTCAACCTGCATCAGACCGACGGCTTCCTGATCGAGTTGACCGAGTCCCTGGCCGCCAATGAAGGACTGTCGGTTGATATGTCTCGCTTCAAGGAATGCAAAGACGAGCATAAGGAAACGAGTGGCCGCGGTGCGTTCGCCAATTCGGTGATGTCGGCAGGTCCGCTCGATACCCTGCGAAAAGGTGGCGGCACTCAGTTCCTGGGCTATGACGCCACCAGGTCCGATTCCGAGGTCTTGGGAATTATCGCAGACGGCCAGTTGGTGAAGTCTTTCGATAAGTCTGACGCCCAGTTGGGTGTCGTCCTGAATCGGACGCCGTTCTATGGCGAGGCCGGTGGGCAAGTCGGCGATACCGGGAAGTTTACGGGCAAGAATTTCACGTTCGAAGTGCAAGACACGCAGCGTGACGGGGAACTGTTGGTCCATATCGGTCGCGTCACGAATGGCACGATCTCGGCCGGGGCGGAGGTCATGGCGACCATCGATTCGACTCGTCGGGAAGGAATTCGTCGAGCTCACTCGGCCACGCATATCCTGCATCATGCGCTGCGGACGTACCTTGGAGAGAACGCGACTCAACGCGGTTCCAAGGTTCAACAGGATGAATTGCGATTTGACTTCGCGCACGCCAAAGGTCTGACCCAGGATGAATTGCTGAAGATTGAAGACGAGATCAACGCTCGCATTTCTGAGGGAGCGGCGGTCTCGACGCGATTGATGCCAATCTCAGAGGCGAAACAACTCGGCGCGATGGCCTTGTTTGGCGAGAAATATCCTGACAACGTTCGCGTCGTCAGCATGGGTGAATTCAGTCGCGAGTTGTGTGGTGGAATCCACCTGAGCAACACAGGTCAAGTTGGACTGTGCCGACTGATTCGTGATGAACTGGTTGCGGCCGGCGTTCGACGTATCACCTGCTTCACGGGGCCGAAAGCTATTGCTCGAATTCGCGAGACGGAAGCTTTGGTGAAAGAAGCTGCTGCTCTGGTGAGGTCACAGCCGGACGAACTGCCTCGCAAGATTGAAGCGCTGCAACAAGAACTGCGCGACGCCAAGAAAGAACTCTCCAAGTACACCGTCGCCTCTCTCGCCGATGCCGCCGCACAACTGGTGGCCAAAGCGGAAACGATCGGTGGAGTGAAACTGATTGTTCACAACGCTGCCGATTGCCCTCGAGACTCACTAAAAGACTTCGTGGATCGCATTCGCGAAAAAGCTCCTTCATGTGCGATCCTGCTGGGAATGGAACATGAAGGCAAGGTCGCTTTCATCTCTGCTGTCAGCAAAGATGTTCTGGTGTCCAAAGGCCTGAGTGCGTCTGACTGCGTCAAGACAGCCGCGAAGGTTTGCGGTGGTGGTGGCGGTGGCCGTCCGGAACTGGCCGAGGCGGGTGGGAAAGATCCAGCCAAGCTCGCTGAAGCACTTGAAGCCGGAGCCGCGTATTGTCGAGGGAAACTCGCATAGTCGGCGAGTCGAGTTACAGAGCCGGCCAGTATTCTTGATCTCGGGCAGTGCAGGAGTCATCCATGCAGATTTGGGTCGATGGTGATGCCTGCCCTGCGGAGATCAAGGACCTGCTGTTTCGAGCGGCCATCCGAGTGAAGATTCGGCTGACGGTTGTCGCCAATCAGTCGTTGCGCATTCCAAAGTCGGAGTTCCTCTCGCTATTGGTCGTCACTTCCGGGGCCAATATCGCTGATAAACAGATCGTTGAGTTGTTGCAACCTGGCGATCTGGTCGTCACCGCTGATATTCCGCTGGCAGCGCATGTCGTGCAAAAAGGAGGCATCGCGCTCGATCCGCGCGGGCATCGCTTCACGGAAGAGAATATCGGTGAACGAATCACGATGCGGAACTTGCTCGATGAGTTACGCGGCAGTGACCTGATTACTGGTGGCCCTGCCCCGTTCGGGCCGAAAGACAAACAGGCATTTGCCAACCAACTGGATCGGCTACTGGCGAAGCGATCCTAAACCGGTTCCAATTGCCCCTCGTGTGGATTTCAGCTCATTACGGGACTGCTTGCCATGGGTCTGGATTTCGTCAGTGCCACGAAGAATTACGAAACATGGTTGCGATCGCAGGTCGCGGTGGTCGAGAAAGAGCTGCACTATAAGCATCGCCAGATGGCTTTGAAGGAGACCGCATTCCCTTTCTTTCGCGGTACCTACTATCGTTGGGCAGAGATCTGGCCGATGGCGTGTCAGGATTGCGCAGTCGCGCCCACGGTATTATCAATCGGCGATCTGCACGTGGAAAACTTCGGAACCTGGCGTGACCTGGAAGGTCGATTGGTCTGGGGGATTAATGATTTCGATGAAGCCGAAGATCTGCCTTTCACGAATGATCTGGTTCGTCTGGCGGCGAGTGCGCTACTGGGAAGTGTGACCGGCCAGTTCCGTCTCAACTTGCCTACGATTTGCCAGGCGATCTTGTCGGGATATGCGACCAAGCTGAAAGTTGGCGGACAACCGTTTGTGCTCGAAGAAGGTCACCCTGAATTGCGGGCGCTGGCAATGCAGTCCGATCGCGAACCCGGCAAATTCTGGAAGAAATTCAGGAAGGAATTGTCGGATCGGGAACCGAAGATCTCGAAGGCAACTAAGGCTCGGATGTTGAGTGATTTGCCGGACACGAACAAAGATTGTCGTTTCCGCGCGCGGTTCAAGGCCGGCATGGGCAGCCTCGGTAAGCCTCGCTACGTCGCGCTCACCACATTCAAGGGAAGCCTGGTTGCGCGAGAAGCCAAAGCGCTAACTCCTCCCTCCACGAGTTGTCTGGAAGAGGGCAGTAAAAAGAAGTCTCGCATCGAGGATGTCCTCAAGACCGCGATTCGGTGCGCCGATCCGATTTATCGTGTTGACGGTCCGTGGATCGTTCGCCGACTGGCACCACGATGTTCAAAGATCGAACTCGCACAGCTGGACTGCGTTTCCGAACGGTTGATGTTTGAATCAATGGGGGCCGAGTGTGCCAATATCCATCTCGGGACAGCCGGTGCCTCAAAGTCGATTCTCAAGTGGCTTCGCCAACAACACCGCGACTGGCTCGTCACTGCTGCCGCCACGATAAGTGACCTTGTGCATGAAGACTGGCGATGCTGGCGCAAACACGATAAATCGTCCATTCGAGATAAATAGTGCGGGTCGCACTTCCGAGTCGCGTTGAAACATGGGTTAGACTCAGTGGTTTTCCTCTCGCGGGACGCCACAATTAGGTGGGATGCGCTCTAGTCGACGCTCGTCGAGACTTGTTTGCGGGCGCATTGAGACGTGAACGACCTCCCGCTTTCAGACAAGCGACCACCCTTTGCGGTATTCACGTCGAATGAGCGAGGCTGCTTCTGGCGCATTCGGGCAGCGCAGGTTTGCGGCATCCCATTCGATCTTCTTACCGAGGCGATAAGCAACGTTTCCAAGGTGATTGGCTTCGGTCAGCCAGCCCGAGTACTCGAAGTTGCACGTCGTTTGCAGGTCGGTCCTGCAGGCACGAACCCATTCCACCTGTTGTCCGGGGGATTCGGGTATGAAGGGTTCCGGTCGCTTGAAGTCCTGGAACTTGTCTTCAGGCAGCAGGATGTGCTTACCATAGTCCGAGAGCAGCATCCCCTTGTCTCCGATGAACAATGCCGCGCTATCCCACTGGGGGATCCCCTTCTCTGTCCAGATCTTTGGTTTGTTGACACCTTGATACCAGTTTACCGTAACCGGAGGCATGTCGCCGCGGGCACCGTATTCATACGTGGCTTGCATCGATGCTGGAGCAAGGTCAGCATGCGCGGGCGGGCCCGATGCCTCTACCGTCAAAGGTGCCTGCAGCTTGAGAGCCCAGAACGGCAGATCGTTCCAGTGACTGCCCAGGTCGGACATCGTGCCGCTGCCCCATTCCCACCAACGATACCACTTGGGGCCTGGGAAGTAGATTTCGTTGAATGGTCGTTCCGGCGCAGGGCCAAGCCACAAATCCCAGTCCAACCCCTGAGGGATCGGCGAAGATGTTGTCGGTCGTTCCTGAGTCGAAACGATGTCGCCGTGCTTCTTCGCATCGTTGGGCGACTGCCAACCCCAAGCTCGACTCACCCACACGTGTGCTTCACGAACGGGACCGATCGCCCCCGTCTGAATCAGTTCCACAACGCGTCGATAGTTGGAATCCGCATGAATCTGGATCCCCATCTGAGTCGCGACCTTGGCCTTGGCTGCCGCTTCACGAATCACGCGTGCTTCCCAGATGCTATGCGTCAGTGGCTTCTCGCAGTAGACATGCTTGCCGTTCTGCAACGCCGCCAGCGTGGCAAACGCATGTGTATGTTCACAGGTACTGACGATGACGGCATCGAACTCATTCGCATGGTCGAATAGCTTGCGATAATCGACAAATGTTCGCGCCTTCGGATGATTCGCAGCAGCGCGGCCGAGATTACCTTCGTTCACATCGCACAGCATGACGATGTTCTCAGTCCCCGCGACTGCGGCCAGGTTTCCACCGCCACGCCCACCAGCACCGATCACGGCGACATTGAGCTTTTCGATGACACCCTTCGCGCGCAAGATTGCAGGGGCGGTAAACGTCGACAGACCCGCCACGGCGGCAGTCTTCAGAAACTGGCGGCGATTCGATGAGCGAGATTTCGCCGATGATACGACCGATGAACCACTCATGCCGAGAACCCTCCAAGTGACGAGGAATTGTCTTCTGGTAGCCTAACGGAGTCGGCACGAGTGATCCATCTTGTCAACCGTCATATTGATCGCGACGGGTCTCGTGGTACGATGCAGTGACGTTTAACTCTTGAGATTTGATATGGACAGTACATTCGACACACCGCTCCCGCTGATCGAAGCAATTCCCGCATCGGCAAGTTCGTCGGAATCGACTCTGGTCACCTATGAGCAACGGTTGAACAACAACTCGAGGTGGGCTTTGACTGAAGGCAGCCTGTTTTTTCAAGGTCAGGGTTCAGTGCAAATCGCGATGCGCCGAATCGCTCAGCGGCTTGATGAATTGGGAGTGCCGTATGCCATCGTCGGCGGTATGGCGTTGTTCCAATATGGATTTCGACGGTTTACGGAGGATGTCGACCTGCTCGTAACGAGCGACGATCTAAAGCGAATCCACGCGGAATTGGATGGACGCGGCTATCTACCTCCGTTTACCAACAGTCGAAGCCTTCGCGATACAGAACTGGGTGTAAAGATCGAATTTCTTGTGACTGGAGGATACCCAGGAGATGGTAAGCCAAAGCCGGTTGTGTTCCCAGATCCCGCAATCGAGTCCGTGGAACTAGACGGCCGCAGGTATATTCCACTGAATAGGCTCGTCGAATTGAAGTTGGCATCCGGAATGACCAATCCGCATCGATTGAAAGATCTGGCCGATGTCCAGGAATTGACGAAGGCTCTGCAACTCCCGATTGATTTCGCAGACCAACTCGACCCGTATGTGCAACAGAAGTTCCGCGATCTCTGGGCACCCAGCGACGTTCAGGAGTAGTACCGGTTATTCGACCAAGGAGGGTGAGATGGCGATCGGGCCGGGCTCTTTCGGCGACAGCCGATTGAACATTCGACTCATCGTGTTCTGGAGCTTAATTGCGCTGATCCCGGTGCCATTCTGCTTCTTGGCGGCCCATGAAGTTCCGGCCTATTTGCGCCGAAGCGAACTGCAGAGACGTGTCTTTCGAGGGCGTGGTCAGTGGTTAATGTCTCCGTTTCAGAGGCCTGTGACTTATTTCCACTCGCGTAAGCGAGTACCTCAATCAGTGGTAAATGTGGTGAGCGAAAATTGGTTACGCCCACTTGAGCCGTTCACCAGGGCGATTCTAGTTCCCAAATCTGATGACGACGTACGTAACCTTTCCCCTGAAGTAGAACTTGAGCAGGTCACCATCGTTGTCGAAGATGGGACCTGCACCGAGCAGTTGATTCATCACTTGCTCGCCCTGCCCAAGTTACGCTCATTGTCGCTTTGCAACATTCCCATCACTGATCGAGGAATTGACCTGTTGTTGCAAATGCCGCAGTTGAAGGAGCTTCACATTGAATGTGCAGCCGAGCCGTCACCAGGATTAAGGCGACTTGCCGAGTTGGTATTTCTCGAGAACTTCTTTCTGATGGATCTGAGGCTTCCGATTTCGGATGACGTGTACGAGCAGGTTGCATCAATGCAAAATCTCCGTGAGCTCAGGCTGTTAGGCTCCGAACTGACGGCTGACCGTTGCCGAGTGATTGCAGGTTCAAGATCTCTCGAAAACTTCTGCTGCTCTTCAATGGACTGCAATTTGACACTCGAGTTGGCGCAAAGACTCGCTGCGATGCCCAAGATTCGGTGCATCGAATTCTACTACCCCGGGAACCAACGGATGGAACCAGAGGCAGAAGAGTTTCTGAAACAGCGAGATCTGCTCCCCGAAGAGGAAGTGCTACTTGGCCTGCCCCGCTTGTGAATCGAGTTTGCCCGCGGAGGATCTCATGCCATGCCGCGTCGCTTTAGTTCTGCAACAACCGCGTGGACGATCGTCGAGACTTCTTCCGGTGGTGCGCCTTGCGTGTTGGCCTTGATCGAGCAGCCACTGACTGGCTCGTCGGTGAAGCCGTGTTCGGCGAGCAGGCATTGCAGCGTATCGGCCAGTCTCACGAGTTCTTTTTGCTGATCGTCGGTGATTGGTTGTCGGCCGACTCCCGTCTCAAAACCTCGCAAGCGGACTGCTGTGCGGAATCCGTCTGGGAATTCGGAGGTCAGGATCATCGAGTCGAATAGACGCACGATCGCATATTGCAGATCACGAGCTTCATCGATTCGGTACGCGGTGGTCAACTCGTACAGCTTCCGAGTCAATTCGGGGACGACACCGGAGCTGGCGTTTGTTCCGCCGTCGCAACCCATCAGCAGCATCGGCATGAGGGCGGCGTCCCAACCCGTCAGGAAGCTGAAGTCCGGTCGCGAGGGACGAACGGCTTGAATCATGCGGATCATGTTCGGGATGTCGCCCGAAGAATCCTTGATCCCGACGACCTTCTCACATTCTTCGGCTAGTCGCTTCACGGTCGGCACGTCGATCGGGCTGGCAAACATCGGGATGTTGTACAGCGTGACATCAATCGGCGTGTTGTCGGCGATCTCTTTGAAGTAAGCGTAAACGGCTCGGGGGCTGAGTTTGTAGTAATACGGAGCGACAATCGCGACGGCGGTTGCCCCCATTTCGTAGTAGGCCTCGCAGGCTCGTAGCGTTTCTTTGACGTTCGCTTCCGCGGCTCCGGCCAGAACAGGAACACGGCCGCGAACCTGATGGCAGATGATCTCCATGATTCGCAGTCGCTCTTCGACGGTGAATCGCGTGAATTCACCGGTGGATCCATTGGGATACAGGCCGTGAACTCCCTTGGCGATCAGCCAGTCGACGTACCGTCGCAGTTCACTCTCGTTGATGTCGCCCTTGGCATCCAGGGGGACAATGTTCGGAGTGAAAATGCCTTGAAGCTTGCTGCGGGCCATCGGGAACTCGCTGGGTTCGATTCGAGAAAGTGAAGATCAGTCGTCTGCAAAGACTTTACCGTAGGAATGGCTACAGGGAAGTCTCAGCGGTCGCCCGAAACGTGTCAGCCCAAACTGCGTGATTGGTTTGATCCGATTTGTCATCGCGACCAACAACACGATGCTGCTTCGTTATCGGGCTTTCAGGTCGTACCAGCTTAGCGAAGGATTCGCCCTGAGTGCTCGGAAGCCACTTTGCTAGCTGGTAGTTCAGCAAATCGCGGAGAATCCGACTGACCGTATTCACGATGTTAAACATTGCCGGATAAGACTGGAAAATTGGTGACCGTTGATGCTGTCCCTGTTTACATTTGGAAACATTTGTGGTGTCTGGCGCGGGGCTTGCGTTGCAGCCCTCCGTTCACCAGAAAGGGACACCATGATTCAGAATGACCAAGACGCGGCAATGTTCTTTCAGGCTCATTACGTCATGTGGGCTGTGGGAATGATCGATCCCGATTTCGTGGCTGAATTAGATGCGCTCAGCCCGCCAACTCATGAGAACTGGAGACACGTTATGCAGCGTGAGTGTCCCTGGTCGCGAGCCGAAATCCAGGACATCTTTGCACGACTCTGTGTAGATATGACAGACGAAGAAGCGCTGGAGACGATCCTGCGTGAGCTGTCGATGACGGCGACGTGATTTAGCTTACCTGCTGATCGGCCAAAAGGACCGAACTGTGGTCGAGCCTCCCGTGACGGATTCGATCTCGATCCGACCGCCATGTTGCCGCAAGATCTGCCAGCATTTGGAAAGTCCAAATCCAAGGCCTCGCCCTGCTTGCCGACCGGAAAAGAACGGATCAAACGCGTGAATTCGTTCGAGTTCCGAAAAGCCCGCCCCGCGATCCATGATCTCAATCTGAACAAACCCGTCGGCCGTTTCAGTTGCCGAGAGTTCAATTGCTCCGCCGCTAGGTTGCAACGCATGCCGACTGTTACGAAGCAATTCGCTCAGCACGACGGCCAATTGAACCGGGTCCGCATTTAAGGCCACGGTTGGCGGAACCGCAATGACAACCTTGCAGTTCGACTGTTCGAGTTGCTCGCCCAACTGAGTGACCACTTTCGCAGCCACTTCCGCCAGGCAAACCCGTTGCAACTCAGGTGTTGGCGGCCTCCCGAAGAGCATCGTATCGCCGATCATGTCTCGAACGCGGTACGCTTGGGCGCCGATCGATTGCAGCATCTGTCTTCGTTGTGGGTTGGGTTCGTCTTTCAACAATTGCTGAGCACGACCGATGATCGTCGCCAGGGGGTTGTTGATTTCATGGCCTGCACCGGCGGCGAATTCTGCCAGGGCTTCCATGCGACTGGCATCTGGAATGATCCATTGCGCAGTTTCGGGCGCCGCATCCTGATCGGACGAAGTTGGATGTGAATCGTGCTCGGTCATTATCCGGCGTCCTGAAAATTGGGCCTGGTAATGCCAACGAGGACGATGGCGAACCACCGTCCTCGCGAATCTCGTTTATAAGGTCGATCCACTACCGTGTGGCAGTTAGGAACGAACTGGCTCAACGTCGAGTAGTTTGCACATGCGATCGATCAACGTTTCGATTTCGAATGGCTTCTGCATGAAGTCGTTCGCACCCGAAAGTTTCAGATCGGCAATCTTGTCGGCTTCGACCATCCCGCTGATGCAGATGATCTGAGTCCCATCAAGTGCCGAGTCCATGCGGACTCGCTGGCAGACTTCCTTACCATTGATATCCGGCAGCATCACGTCCAATACGATGATGTCAGGACGATATTCCTTGACCATCATCCCTGCATCGAAGCCGTTATTGGCGATTCGAATTTCGAACCGGCCATCAGCTTCGAGGGCATCTCGAATCAGTTCGACCAGTTCCTCATCATCATCGACGATCAGGGCCTTGCGACGGCCACTTTCCAATGCATCCGTGGGGATGCCATTTTCTTTCATGAACCGATACAAGACGTCACGAGGGATCCGGCGGAACCGGGATCCAGGGACGCGAAAGCCGCGCAATTGACCTGAGTCGAAGCAGCGAATAATCGTCTGCTGGCTGACCTTGCAGATCTTGGCAGCTTCGCCTGTCGTAAAGACGGTTTTCATTGATCCCATCCTAAGCAGGGGTTTGGCGCAGAAATGCCAAACCGGTTTCTCTGCAGACTCCCTCCATGCGAGAGAACGCTTCGCACCGTCAGATTGCGTTCGCTGTTGTTTTAGACAACTTTGCCGAACCTGCCGGATGTACCGATTGTAGCTATTCTGACAATTCGGTCAACATCGCTTTGCTTCTTTAGACTTCCCGCCACGATAATTCCCCCGAACCTGCCCAAGAGCACAAATCTTCGATCAGAAACCGGGTCTGCGCTTCATGATGCGTCGACTGGGGGGCATTGAATAGAATCTGGCTAAGACAGCGAGAATTAGCGGGTAGAGCAGGCGTCGTAGATCTGGCGCTGTCGTGATCGGCGGTTGTCAGTGCTGCGTCTGGCGCTCTGGCTCTTTTAGATAGAGCACCAAAATGGACAGATCGGCAGGTGTGATCCCGCTGATGCGCCCCGCCTGCCCCAAGTCCGCCGGTCGCACGCGCGTCAACTTCTCTTTCGCCTCTCGTCGCAACTGCGGGATCGCCTGGAAGTCGAACGTGGTCGGGATGCGGATCGCCTGGATCTTCCCTTGCCGCTCGATGTCGGCAGTCTGTCGCCGGATATAACCCGCGTACTTGACTTCGATCTCAAGCTGCTCGATCGCCAGCTTGCTGACTTCCAATTCCGCGAGCTCGCTGGAGATCTCCGTCAGTTTAGCCCACTCGATCTCCGATCGGCGTAGCCACTCCTCCAGCGATGATCCTTGATACCGCAAACTGCTGAGTAGAGTTGATGCCTGCGCAATATCCGCTTCGTGCGATTGATAGCGTTCCCACCGTTCATCACTGACCAGACCAATCTTTCGGCCCACGGGGGTCAAACGACGGTCGGCATTATCCTGGCGAAGCAAGAGCCGGTATTCCGAGCGAGACGTAAACATCCGATACGGTTCGTCGACACCGCGAGTCACCAGATCGTCGATCAGTACGCCCAGATAGGCTTGGCTGCGATCAATAATCAACGGTTCCCGGCCAGCCAGCTTTAAGGCGGCGTTGATCCCCGCCATCAGTCCTTGGCCTGCCGCTTCTTCATATCCCGTCGTCCCATTGATCTGGCCGGCAAAGTAGAGGCCACCGACAAGCTTCGTTTCCAATGTCGCCTGCAGTTGAGTCGGTGGCGCGAAATCATATTCGACGGCATAGCCGTAACGCATGATTTCCGCTTTTTCCAAGCCGCGGATGGATCGAATCATCTGATCCTGAACGTCACGTGGCAGGCTGGTTGAGATCCCGTTGCAATAGTACTCCCACGTGTTGCGGCCTTCGGGCTCAAGAAAGATGTGATGCGAGAGCTTGTCGGCGAAGCGGACGACTTTGTCCTCAATCGATGGACAATAACGAGGCCCCGTCGATTTGATCTGGCCGCTGTACATCGGTGCTCGATGCAGATTAGCACGAATCAGCTCATGGACTGGCTCATTGGTTTCCGTCAGCCAGCATGGCAACTGTGTTTGTGTGATTGCCTCCGTGAGGAATGAAAACGGCTTTGGGTTGTCGTCTCCAGGCTGCTCAAGGCACACTGAGAAATCGATCGTTCGACCGTTCAGGCGACAAGGGGTGCCCGTCTTAAATCGATTCAGTTCAAACCCCAACCCGCGCAGGCTGTCAGACATTGTTCCGGTGGTTCCGTCGCCCGCTCGACCTCCCGCAGTCTTGGCTTCCCCGGTGTGCATGATCGCCTGCAGGAACGTCCCTGTGGTAATGATCACGGCACGGCAGCGATACAGGCCGCCACCTCGCACCCGCACTCCAGTGATCTTTTGCTCCGAGCTTCCCGGCATCCCGGGCTCGACGATTAACTCCTCAACTGTTTCCTGGCGAAGAGTCAGTCCCGGCTGGTCCTCGATGCGGCGCTTCATCTCGAATTGATAGGCCTTCTTGTCGGCCTGAGCACGGGGGCTGTGCATCGCCGCCCCTTTGCTGAGATTGAGCATCCGAAACTGCAATCCGGTCTGGTCGATGACATGGCCCATTTCGCCGCCGAGTGCATCAATTTCGCGGACGATCTGGCCTTTGGCGACTCCGCCGATTGCGGGATTGCAGCTCATCTGCCCCACGGAATCGCAGTTCATCGTCAGCAGAACTGTTTTCGCACCGAGTCGTGCCGACGCCAATGCCGCCTCGCAGCCAGCGTGCCCTGCTCCGATCACTGCCACATCGTATTCGTAAATGCTGTTGGACATGACACTAAGGTAGCAAATGCGAGAAGCCTGCTGAAGGAAGCATCGCGGTGATACCTTTTTTGCCGTCAAATTCTTCCTAATCTACCGGATCGTTACCGTCGATAAAGTCGGTATAGACGTTCAACCTTCTCGTTCGTGTTGACTGGACAACCAGAGGCACATCGGGGTTCGCGGGAGCAGTTATTGCCCCTCGCGTCACCCCATGTTCCGAGGTTCAGGATCGTAACTCCATTCCCAGTCGCAAGGTGCGAAGGTCCATGGCATCCAGTAATCAGTCGCGATCCCGATGGCGACGAGCAGTCCTCTACTGTCTTTCCGTGGTTCTGGCCTGCAGCACTCAGTGGTCGTGCGCCCAGGAAGTGTGGGAAGACGGCCCAGAAGAACGACTGCCGCAGCCGATCGTTGCTTCACTCGAGCCGGTCGAGATTTCAGACGAGGCCGAGGGAGATGCAATTATCCCGGCAGGATTCGCCGATTTGGCTGTTCCAGCAGGTGATAGTCTGTTTGAAGGCCTGACCAAACGTCTGGCAGACGTGGAAAAGCAACTTAAGAAACGAGACGAAGCCGACGCCAAAAAGGCGAACGAGTTTCCGACGTTCAAGATCACAGGCTTCCTGCAGTTGGATTCAGCGAATTATTCGCAGGAACCGCTGAATATCGCCACCGTGGGTCGTGCTCAAAACGGCACCGGCTTCCGTCGAGCGCGGCTGGCCGTGAACGGCAAAGTGGCCGAATTCACCAACTATCAATTGGAAGTCGATTTCGCCGCTCAAGGGCGTCCCAGTTTCTTCGATAACTACGTCGAGCAGGGAAACATCCCCCTGTTGGGGGCCGTCCGCGTTGGTCAGTTTTGTCAGCCGTTCAGTGTGGATGCATTAACTGGATTTCGAAATCTGACCTTTCTCGAACGCTCATTGCCATTCCTGGCACTGGTTCCATTCCGTCGTGTCGGCGCTTCGTCAGCGAATCTGTCTGAAGACGGCAGAACTGCACTGACCTATAGCTTCTTTCGCACCGGCGGCTACAACAACGCGCCGCTGGGGGACGACCGGTTCGCCACCGATTTCGGCAACGTGGGGGGATTCAGCTTTTCGACGCGTGCCACTCATCTGCTGTGGTATGAAGATGACGCGGATGATCGTTATCTTTGGCACGTCGGTGGCAGCTATGACTACAGTCGGCTCGGCGCGAACAATTCGATTGGTTCGGGAACATCGGGAAACGCCGGTAGCCCTCAACCATTCTATCAGGCTCGCACCACTCCAGAGTTCGGCACACTCGGCTATCCCGACTTGGGTTCCACCTTCGGACCCGCAGGCGGGGTGAACGGTACGCCGAACTTTGTCGATACCGGCCGCTACCTGGCGAACAGCTTTAACATGTTTGGGTTGGAAACTGTCTATCAGAACGGTCCTTGGGGAGCGACAGCCGAATACATGGCCACGGTGGTTGATAGTCCTGTTGGGCCCATCACCTATCAAGGGGCATCCGGATTCATTGCATACCGACTGACAGGCGAGAATCGCGTCTACGACAAGAAGACAGCGACGCTCGGTAAACTTGTTCCATTCGCGGACTTCATCCCGCTGGGTGGCGACGGAATCAAAGGTTGGGGGGCGTGGGAAGTCGCCGGACGGTACTCGATCATCGATCTTCGTAACCCTGATAATTTAAGTGGCAGATACTACGACAGCGCGACGAATTCGTTCACGGCTTCAGCAGCAAAGGGGGCGCAAGGGAACGGCGTCTTGCAAGACACAACACTTGGACTCACTTGGTTCCTGAATACTCACACCAAGGTCCAGTTCAACTGGATTCATGCGATGCTCGATAACAAATACAAAGGCTTCAGCACTGCGGATTTATTTGTCAGTCGAGTCCAAGTCGACTTCTGATCGAACCGCAATGTCGTTCAGTTCCCTTTCACGAGCAGAAGACCATTATGAAACGCCTATCGATCACGCTGCTGTTGGGGATGGCACTGGCATCACAATGTTTTGGTGGAGTGTTGTTCCGTTCCTGCTCTAGTTGCGGATGCAAGGACTTGACTCGAACCTGCAAAGTGGTTCCCGACACCAAGAAAGTGACCGAAACGAAATACGTTGTCGAATGCGAAGAAGTCTGTCTGCCCGGTCCCACTCAGTGCGAAGAGCGGTTAGTCACAGACCCCGCCTGTGTTGATGCACAGCGATTCGAAAAGGTGATGGTGCCAACTTGCGATCGCATCGTGACGAAGAAGAAAATCAAGAAGGTCACGACGACTGTCGACAAACCCGGTTGGAAGTGCGTCGTCGAAACCGTCTGCAGCCAGTGCGGCAATCAGTGTGGCACGATGAACTGCAGCAAGTAGCGTAGTCGACGCAATTGGTTCGAACTCTGTGAACTTAGATTGCGTGCCTGCAGTGGCCGCATCAGTCCGCCACGATGGCGATTTCTGGTGACTTTGCGATACTAGAGTCTGGTTGAGATCCGATTCTATTTCACAAAGGGACATCAGATGAAACGAACTGCCGCCGTCACCCTCAAGGGAAGTCCTGTTGATCTGAAGGGGCGAGCTCTCAAGGTTGGCGATGAAGCACCAGACTTCAAGCTGCAGGATAACTCGCTGGGAGACGTGACTCTGGCATCAAGTGCCGGCAAGACGCGCATCATCGCCACAATTCCATCGCTGGATACCAGCGTTTGTGCTCTTGAAACCAAGCGTTTCAATGATGAAGCCAAGAACCTCGCCAATGTTGAAGTGCTGGTCGTCAGCATGGATCTGCCATTCGGTGCCAAGCGATGGTGCGGAACCGAAAACGTCGAATCAGCGAAGACTCTAAGCGCTCATCGCTGCACCGATTTCGGTAGCGACTACGGAGTGCTGATTTCCGGCGGTCCGCTCGATCGCTGCTTTGCGCGAGCGATCTTCGTGATCGACGCCGGTGGCAAGGTCAAGCACGTGGAATACGTCAGCGAGATCTCGGCGCATCCAAACTATGAAGCCGCGATTGCAGCCGCGAAAAGCTGAAGACGGTAACAAATAGGGGCAGGTCAGATCCTGCCCCGAACGTTACCCGCGGACAGGCTGATGCACAGACACGGTGCTGCGACTCAGAACAGGCTTGGCTGTCGGTCGCCCTCGCCTGTTGTATCAGGCGGAGTCAGGCCGAGGTGGCGCAGTCCCGCGGCGGTAATTGTCCGACCGCGCGGCGTTCGCTGGATGAAGCCCAGTCGCAACATGAACGGTTCGACTTCATCCTCAAGCGTGTCGGGTGGGATGTTCATCGTGTGTCCGAGGGCCGCAACTCCCGCTGGACCGCCGGAAAAGACGTTGACCAATGTCTGCAGATAGCGACGATCCTGCGCTTCAAGTCCCAACGAATCGACTTCCAACATCGCCAACGCCGCATCCGCGATCGGGCGAGTTATACTTCCGCTGGTTTCGTGAACAGTGGCAAAGTCACGCGTCCACCGCAGCAGATTGTTTGCCTTACGTGGCGTCCCGCGGCTGCGATCCGCGATCAGTCCTGCGGCATCTTCGGCGATATCGGTCCGCAATTTCCGCGAATTCCGCTTCACGATCTCTGTCAGATCTGCCACATCGTAGAAGTCCAGATGCTCGCGGAACGTGAACCGATCTCTTAACGGAGCCGTTAACATGCCACTTCGCGTGGTGGCACCGATCACAGTAAACGGCTTCAGCTTCATATTGATCGTGCGGGCATTCATTCCTTCACCCAGCACGATATCGACACGAAAATCTTCCATCACCGGATAGATGAATTCTTCGACCGCCGGGGGCAGTCGATGAATTTCGTCGATGAACAGGATCGAACCGTAACTGGCATTCGTCAGGTACGACAGCAGATCCTTGGGAGCCATCAGGGCCGGACCAGATGTGATCTGGCATTCAGTTCCCATCTCACGGGCCAGAGTCATGGCCAGGGTCGTCTTGCCAAGACCAGGCGGGCCGTCGAAGAGGATGTGGCCGAGTTGTTCCTTGCGCTTCAAAGTCGCGTCGAGAACAATTCGCAGACGGTCGACCACTTTGCGCTGGCCAACAACTTCGTGCAGCTTCTGCGGACGTAACTCGTCGTCAAATCGTTCATCATCGGGATTGAATTCACCGGGTGGCAGCTCGGGAGGTTTTCCGCCTCCGTCTGCGCCAGCCCCGCCCTCAATCACCTTTTGTCGAGCCATCCGTGAACGACCTCGTTTCAGTCACACCGCCGCAAATCTGCGTTTGCAGAACTCTAACCCTCGGCGGCCAGTTCGGCCATCACAAGATCCGGAATGTTGAAGTTCGCGTAGCAGTTCTGGACATCGTCGTGATCTTCCAAAGCGTCCATCAGTTTTAAGACCGAACGAGCCGTATCGGCATCGAGTTCGACGGTGGTGCCCGCGATTCGCGTAAGTTCCGCGGATTCCGTCGGAATTTCCGCCGCTTCCAAAGCCGCAGTCACCGCTTGGAACGCATCCACTTCGCAGATGACTTCGATAGCATCACCCGTGGTTTTGACATCGCTGGCGCCGGCCTCGAGTGCGATCTCGAACACGCGTTCTTCCGTGGCGTGCTTCGTGGAGATGACGAAGACACCTTTTCGCTCGAACATATAGCCGACGCAACCCGTCGTTCCCAGGTTTCCGCCATTTATTTCGAAAACCTTCCGGATCTCGCCGGCCGTTCGATTCCGGTTCTCGGTCAGGATTTCGCAGAGCACCGCGACACCGTGAGGACCATAACCCTCATACATCACTTCGTCGTAGGTTTCGGCGCCGAGTTCGCCGGTCCCCTTTTTGATGGCTCGTTCGATCGTCTCGTTGGCCATCGACGCTTTGCGAGCGCGATCGATAGCATAGCGCAACGACAGATTTGCTGCGGGATCGCCGCCACCTCGTCGTGCGGCGACGATGATGTAACGCGCCAACTTACCGAACAGCTTGCCTCGCTTCTTGTCGACCAAACCTTTTTTGAAGGCGATGTTGGCCCAGTGGGAATGCCCTGCCATCGTTGTCTAATCCCGTATTCCGTAGTTGTCCGTGTCGTGAGTTCATCGAGGCACCCTCATGGTGCGCCCGGTGTCGCTGGCTTCGGCTGGCTCGCTTGAGGAGCGTGTTGTTTCAATTTGTCTTTTAAGCGTTCGATGTGCTTCGGATCGTTGAACTTCTCTTCCTCGCCACTCTTGAGTGCGCGTTTCCACGATTCCACTGCCTTGTCGATTTGTTTGAGCTGGAATTGGACATCACCCAGGTGGTCCCAGAGTGTGGAATCGCCCGATGTGCTTTTCTTCACCGCCTCTTCAATTGGGGCCAAGGCATCCTGATACTTGCCTTGCTTGAACAGAACCCATCCCAAGCTGTCGAGATAGGCTCCATTATCTGGTTCGGAGGCGATCGCCTTACGAATCATTTTTTCTGCTCGATCCAAGTTCTTGCCCTGATCAGCCCACAGATAGCCAAGGTCGTTGTTGACCTGATTGTCTTCCGGGTCCACCTCCAGCACCTTTTCCAGAATCTCTTCGCCCTTCCGGTACTCCCCTTTCATGACGTAGATGTTCGACAGGCTGTATTGGCAGAGTCGCACCAACTTCTTCTCTTCGGGGAACTGATCACGCAGTTTTTCAAAGCGAGCGACCGCTTGGTCCCACTGGCGAGCATGCATGTACAGCGATGCTTCTTCGAATAACAGGAACTTATCCCCTGGCTCCAGTTGAAGTGCTTCTTCAATAGTTTTCAACGATTCGTCCAGATTGCCTTTGGCAAGTTGCACGCGGGCGAGCATCGACAACAATTGAGCGCGCTCCTGAGCGGAACGTCGTTCGGCCAGAGCTTCTTTAAAGAGCTCCTCCGCTGCCTCGTAGCGATGAGCTCGATTCAATATTGTTCCCAGTTCAGCATAAAGCGGAATGTTCCGCTCTTTGCGCAACTTGATCGCCGCACGATAGAACTCAATGGCATCATCGGTTCGATCGATCGCTTTCGCCAAACCAGCCAGCAGGAACGCCTTTTCAAATGTGAGCTGTGAAGGCTCGGCCTTCGCCTGTTCGCGTCCGACCGCCATCAATCCGTCGACAATTTGGCTGTCTTCTGAAACTGTCTTCAGTTCGGCTTCCAGTTGAACCAGGCCCTCGGGGCCCAATTTGTTCATCGCGCGATTCAGCAGATCGAGTAACTCGCTGGACCGCTTCATTTTCCTCAAGACTCGTGCCAGACCGACATACCCTGTCGCATCGGCTCCGTGCGGAAGCGCTGTTTCGTAGATTTGCCGCGCCTTCTCCAATTCGTTGGCGTCCGCCAGTCTCTCCGCGAGGAAGAACTGCAGTTGCAGATTTTGTTCATCTTTCGCCGCGAGTGTTTCCAGCCGTGTGATGAGTTCATCGGACAGCTTCAGTTTTCCCAGGATGTCCGCCAGCAGTTGATACGCGTCGCGACCCTTGGTCGTGCGCTGGGCATCAAAATACTTTTGCAGTTCTGCAAGCGCCTCTTCCGGTTTATCGGACAGCAACAGGACTCGGGCGCGATTGAAGTTCAGGTTTCCGGCACCGATGCGGCCGGATTTCTCTGCTAAATCGAATGCTTGCTCGGCCAGCTTGATCCGCTTCGCGTCGAGGAAGATCTGTCCGATTCGTTCGTAACTGGTTTGAGGATCGGCCAGCATCCGCGAGCGGACTCGCGAATCGAGCTTGAACTTCTCGGGATGAACCAGAGCATTGAATACGACTTCAAAGCAATCGGCGGCTTTGTCGGGCTGGCCGGTTGCTGAATAAAGCACACCCAGACTCTTGTTCAAGACCATCGCTTCGATGGTTTCTTTGCCGACGCGCAGTGACTGCACTGCCTGCTCAAGGTGATGGATCGCTTCTGGCAGCTTGCCGCTAATGGCGGCCTGCGCGGCAAGCATCTGCCACAGTTCGTATTCCTGCGGATCGATCTCGACCGCCCGAGTCGCCGATTGGACGGCCGATTCAATCTCGTTCAACTGAAACTCCAGTGGAACAAGCTGTCGGTAGACTTCAATCGCCTTGGGATCCAAGGCGATTGCTTTACGATAGGCGGTCACGGCGCGTCGGGGTTCGTTTCGCGTTTCCAGCACGCGCCCGGCCATGAACCATGCGACCGCATCGTTCCGCAACTGGTCGCCCGCGGAAAGTGGTTTTACTGGTTGCAATGGCAATGCAATGTCGTCGGTCTCCTGAAGTTGAAAACCTTGTTTCAACGCAGGCGAGGCCGGTGGCGTTTCTGCGGGTTTCGCGTCATCGGCCAGCAACGAAGCGGCCGAACTCGACAGAAGTAGGATCGCTCCGCATCTAGCCTTGAATGCGTGCGAGAAGAATGATGAAGAGCTCACGCTCATGATCCGATCCCCTTGAAGAACCCAAACGCGAATCGCCGCGCAGTCGCCAACCATAGCTCCGGCAGCAGATTCTACTCTGTTGGGCCGTTCGGCTCCAATGGCAACGAGGGTTCTCGTGCAAACGAAAACCTCACGTCACTGGGGCGGACCGTACTGGAGAGATCCGATCAGCGCGCCTTCTTGGCCACTTTTTTCACCGGGACTGTCTTGGCGGGAGCCTTCTTCTTCGGGGCGGCAGCCGCCGGAGGAGGAGCCGCCTTCGCTGGGGCCTTGGCCGGTGGTTTCACCGGAGCTTTGGTCTCGACTGTCTTAGCAGCGACGGGCTTGGGCTTTGGTTTCGCTGTCGCGGCCTTATACAAGTCCGCCAGGCGTTCAGTCACCGCGGCTCCGTCGTGACCCTCGCTGGGAGCTGGATGTTTAGCAGGATCGAAGAAATCTCGGACCAATTTGTCAGTCGCCAGACATCGAATCGAGAAGCAGAACAAGGGAACTTCGGCTTTGCGAATCACGGCCTTCAGCGTCTCACCCATCTGCTCGGAGTCCTGATTCGGCGGGACCAAGCCCAGCCAGATTAGTGTTCGCGACATCGACTCATCCAGCGGAATCTGATGAGCACCGATGACGGATTGCAGGGTGTAGTTGCGAACAAAACTAGACAGTTGCTTGATCTTGGCGAGCTGCTTCTGGGCGAGTTCCAGTGTCTTTTTTCGCAAGCTTTCAAATTCGAAAGCGAATGATTTTTCGAAGACATACTGTAACACGCTGCGCACGTGGAACGCTCGCCATTCCGCTCGAGACAACCCGGAGAAGGCGCGTTCGATTTCGGAGATGGAACTGACGCGAATTTCATTCAGGTCAGGAAACTCTTTTCCCAACCGTTCGAACGCCAGCTCGGCTTCGTCGACGGAGGCGTCTTCGAGGCAAATGGCATAAAGCATTGTTTCCAGCACAGGGCGATCATGTTTGGGCACGACAACCTTGTATTGCTTTTTGATTGCCGGGAGCAATTTCTTGACAATCGCCGCACGATCTGACGACTTGGCACGCGATGCAGCAACCATAGGCTTATTTCAACCTCTTCCGTTTATTCATCCAAACGCCTGATGCACCTTCGTTCGCATCAACAGGTGTCGCACGCCGCGGTTCCAATTGGGGAACAGTACCGCAGCGGACGGTGCTTAACGAATTTCACTTCTCGTCGTTTGCTGAATCATCTTCTGAAATTCCATCTGTTTCATGGTCGGTCTCCTCATCATCTTCGTCCAAGTCTTCCTCTTCTGAAGCGTCCGAAGACGCTTGCGAATCCTGTAGATTCGCAGCTTGCAGAGCTTGAGAAACCTCGATGCTCTTCTTCACAGAAGGGTCCAGGACAAATCGAATAATCGGGGCGTTCTTCGTCTGCAACCGGTCGGCAATCTTGGACTGAATGAATCCACGAGCAGACTCCAACCCGTGCATCGCGAGCGATTGAGCTTTCGCATCCCCCATGATCGTCACATAGATCTTGGCGTTTCGTAGATCAGGGCTGACCTCGACGCTAAGAACGGTGATGTTTTTGACGCGGGGATCACGCAGCTCAAACAGCACGACGGTGCTGGCTGTTTCCCGAATGGCTTCCGAAGCCTTGGCCATGCGGCGGGAATTCATTCGCTAAATTATCCTGGCGTTAATGCGGAAAATGAAAGAGTCACTGTTGTCGGATTGAGCTGAAGCATTTGCCCGCTCGTCGAGCCGGCAAATGCCCCGCGAAGGCCGTTATTCAAGGGTTCGCTTCACTTCCTCAATCTTATACGCTTCCAGCAAATCACCTTCCTTGATGTCGTTGAAGTGTTCCAGGCGGATACCGCATTCCATACCTTCCCGAACTTCCTTCGCATCATCCTTCTCTCGCTTGAGCGAGGCGATGCCATAGGTGTGCAGGATCTTCTGGTCGCGGATCAAGTGGACTCGGCTGTTACGTTCGATGGATCCGTTCAAAACGCGGCAACCAGCGATTGTTCCAAACCGGGTAATGCTGAATGTTCGTAGCACGATTGCTCGGCCGGTCGTGACTTCTTTCTGCTCGGGCTTGAGCATCCCTTCCAGGATTCGCTTAATCTCGTCCATCACCTCATAGATGATGTTGTAACGACGGATTTCCACAGATTCCTGTTGTGCCAACTGTTGAGCCCGATCTTCAGCGATCACGTGGAACGCGAAGATGACTGCGTTGGAAGCCGCGGCCAGGTAGATGTCGCTCTCGTTGACACCACCTACACCTTCGTGCAGCAGTTTGACCCGAACTTCAGGATGCTCGAACTTACCAAGCTCACTTCGCAAGGCTTCCAGCGAACCTGGTGTATCTGCCTTCAGAATGACATTCAGATCCTGAACCTGGCCGTCGCGAGCGGCATTTAGAATGTCCACCATCGTTCGGCGGCCACCCATGTTTGACAACGCCACTGACCGGCCCTTCTGCTGGCGATCGACCGCGGCTGCTCGAGCCGCTTCCAGGTCAGGCAGGACCAGGAACTGATCACCGGCATTTGGCACAATGTCCAAGCCAGCGACCTTAATCGGTGTCGATGGTGGTGCTTCCTGGATTTCTTGATTGGCCTCGTTGTACATCGCTCGGATCCGACCGTAGGCCGAACCACAGAGCACGACATCGCCGACTCGCAAGGTCCCCTTGCGAACGATCAACCAGGCCAGCGGACCACGACCTTCGTCGCGGAATGCTTCGAGGCAAGCTCCTGTAGCCGGACGCTTGGCGTTCGCACGGAAGTCGTGCAGTTCAGCGGTCAACAACAAAGTGTCGAGCAGTTCGGGCAAACCTTGACCGGTCAGCCCAGACGTGCGGACAACTTCGACGTCACCACCCCATTCGGCAGCCAGCACGTTGTGCGTTGACAAGTCCGTCAAAACACGTTGCTCGTTGCGGTCGGGCAGGTCAACCTTGTTCATGGCAACAACCATCGGAACACCCGCTGCTTTCGCATGCGAGATACATTCGACGGTCTGTGGCATCACCCCGTCGTTGGCAGCCACGACGAGCACTACGATATCGGTCACGTTTGCACCGCGTGCTCGCATCTCGCCGAAGGCCGCATGGCCGGGCGTATCAACGAAGGTCAGCTTATGGCCGTTGTGTTCGATCTGATACGCGGCGATGTGCTGCGTGATCCCACCGAACTCAGATGCGGCGACGTTCGCCGAACGCAGCTTATCGACCAGCGTCGTCTTACCATGGTCGACGTGTCCAAGAATCGTAATGATTGGTGGCCGCGGCTGAAGATCTTCTGGTCGATCTTCACCGATGGTCACTTCTTCAATTTCTTCTTCGATTGTCTTATCCCGCTTCACTTGCAGGTCGACGCCCAATTCCAGGCAGATTTCGACGGCTTCGTCTTCTTCCAGCATCGAGTTGATCGTCGCCATCTCGCCGCGTTCGATCAAGATCTTCATGATCGCTTTGGCAGGACGACCGATCGCTTCGGAAAGCGAACGAACAGTGATCGGAACGTCCACTTCGGCTGTCGACTTCAGTTCGGTTTTCTGGGCATGGCGACGAGGGCCCTTTGGCCGGAATCCCTTGCCGCGTCCATCGCCATCTTCATCTTCACCAGGCGCACGTGGCTTACGCCGTTGGATGTGACCACCTTCGAGCACAACGGCGCGTTTTGGCTTCAGCGCATCATCTTCTTCTTCAGCCGGGCGTTTCTTCTTTTCATCGCCCTTCTTGATGTGCCTCGTCAGCGGACCAAGCGGCGTGGCGTCCTTGGGATTCAGACGAATCACTGGCTTCTGTGCGGCTTCATCTTCGGGCTTCGTCGTTTTCGGGGCGACGGGGGCCTTGGGAATGGCAGCAAAGTTAAGCCCGATTCGTGGCTTCTTCGGAGCAGCAGCTTTGGCACCGCCAAAGTCTGATGACGACCGTGAAGTCATGGTCCGCATTGCACGCGGAGGGACACCCGAGGGCGACATATACGACTCGCGGCTGAGTGGAGCCTTGCCAGGTGGCACCACTGCTGCGGCAGGGGCGACGACTGCTGGTTCCTGAACAGGCGTTTCGGCCGACTGTTCCTCAACTTCGGCTACTGACGGAACGGCAGTCTCAATTTCCGCAGTCTCAATTTCTACAGCAGCTGGCTCGGTTGCTGGTAGCTCTTCGGGCTCTGGTTCGGGGATGTCAACAGGCGGCTGCTCGACGACAACATGCCTGGCTTCGACCGGCACGCGAGATGGTATCGGGCGCGCAACCATGTCATTCATATTACGAATGGTGCGGGCTTTCCCGACAACTTCCGCAGTATGTTCGCGAGTGGGCGTGACAGGCGACGAAGCAACGGCCGTAGCGGTCGCCGGCGATCCACTCGACCGTATGATGTCCAGAACTCGGTCCCGCTCTTCAGGCGAAATGCTCGCCAGAGCTGAGTTCTTAATGGTAATTCCAGCCTTCGAGCAGTAGTCGATCAACAGTTTACTGTCGATGTCGAGCTCTTTGGCAAGCGCAAAAATACGAATTTTCAAACGCAAGTCCCTCGTTCGGAGAATGCTCTGACACGCCAGCGGCACTGCCCCAGTTAATCAACACCGCTTCCCAATCGATCACGCCGGATGGCGGTGGCCCCGACCACTCGCATCGAAACCGGCGATTCACGTTCCGGGGTTGCCAGCCCAATTCTCAGCATTTCCTATCCGCACGAATGATTCGTGACCTTCAACTCTTCTAACACTTCAACTCGCGCTTGGCTCGATGCCTTCAGCAGTACCCTGTGCTTCGCTCTGTGCGGTAACCTCTGTCGGGGCGTCTCCATTCGTTGATGATTCCGATTTGACAGCCACCACAACTGGTGGCTCGACAATCGGTTCTGGCTTGGCGTGTCTTGCCGATTCCATCCCTTGTGAGCGTTCCGTGGCCTTTCGCAGGCGCTGTTCTGTTTCCAGACGCTCACTTTCCTTTTCCGCATGGTTCACAATGATATCGCATTCCGCTTCCGTCAGGCCGCCCATTTCAGCGAGCTGGTCTGGTTCGATGACCGAGAGGTCGTCGAAACTGAGGAAGCCTTGAGCAACGAGGTTTTCCGCCAGATCGGCGGTCACACCAGGAATTTCGGCGAATGCTTGAACCGACCGCTCAAGCTGTTCGTCCAGTTCTTCCCGGGTCATTACCTCGATGTCCCAGCCCACCAGCTTCGATGCGAGACGGACGTTCTGGCCACGCTTGCCGATCGCCAGTGACAGCTGGTCGTCGCGGACCAGCACAATCACACGACCCAGCATCGGGCACAAGATGACATCTTCCACCTCGGCCGGCTGTAAGGCATTGGGAACCAGGACTTGCAGTGAATCGTTCCACCGAACAATGTCGATCTTTTCGTCGCCCAGTTCCCCGGTGATATTCTTGATGCGAGCACCACGAACACCAACACAGGCACCGACGGCATCGATATTGTTGTCGATGCAGGAGACGGCTACTTTCGAGCGATAACCGGCTTCGCGAGCCAGTGATCGGACTTCGATGACCCTTTCACCAACTTCGGGGATTTCCAGTTCAAATAGCCGGCGCACGAATTCCACATGCGTCCGCGACAGGATGATCTTCACGCGGCTGCCCGCTTTGCGGACTTCTAAAACGGTAGCTCGAACGCGTTCACCAACGCGGAACCCCTCGCCAGGAATCTGCTCGCCGCGAGGAAGTAGACCTTCTACCTTGCCCAAGGAGACGATTGCCGCGCCACCTTCCAACTTTGAAACCGAACCTGTCACAATCTGATTGCGCAGGTCGGTGTATTCGTCGTACAAGGCGTCGCGTTCCGCTTCGCGAATCTTCTGAATCATAACCTGCTTGGCGGTCTGAGCCGAAATGCGGCCCAGCAGGTCGCCAAGTTCGGCGGAATCAATCTCGACGCTGTTAGATTTGACAGTGGGGTGCCCGGTGTCCCGATCGACGTGAACTTGAATTTCGTTGTCTTCGCCGAAATGCTTGCGCGCAGCAGAGAGAATCGCCTGCTCGATGCCTTCGAACACGATCGCCTTGTCGATGCTCTTGTCGCGGTGGATCGCATCGACGATACGCAACAACTCGGGACCGTTCATTTCAACCCTTCTCATTGTTCGACCTTGTCGAACAAACATACCTGAAATTGCACTTCGGGGACTCACCGTCAACTCTGGATCACGTCATCTCAAATGATGTCCTCGATCTACCACTTTGCACACATCCCATAAAACAAATAAGTGGGCACGAGTCCCACTTATTTCGCGGCCGCCAACTGGCAAAAGCCGATAAGTCTGCTTGTTTTCAGTAAACCTGAAAACAAGTTCCGATGCTTCGGACTGGAACCCACTTTCTCACATGGCCGATGCCCCCGCTAAGAAGCTGAGACTCACCATCACATGACTGAACCCCTGCACACACTTGGCGCAACGAACTCCGCACATGCGCGAATTGACGATACTAGCCGATCTCCAACCTGTCAAGTTGTTTGACGATGCGATGTAGAGAGTTGCGAATTTAGTCACCAGCGAACTTCCACCAGGGCACGAAATTCGTGGATCGCGGTCAAGTTTATTGCATTGTGTTGACTCGCAGGCGAATTCTAGATTGAATCTGCTGTCAGCGGCTTGCTTTAAGACGGAACTCTCAATTTCAAAGGGGTTGCCATGTCCCTGCATGGATGCATCTACGGCCTGTTGGCCATGGTCGCCTTGACCAACTTCGCGGTGGCTCAGGATTCTGAAGCGGACAAGCTGAAAAAAGAGGCTGATGCGGCCTACCAGAGCGCTGATTTCGCCAAGTGCTTGGAATTGACCACAAAAGTATTGGCTCAGAATCCCAAAGACCATAAAGCCTTGTATTTGCGTGCCAGTGCGCACGTGGAACTTGGTATCGTCCGCCGGGACGGCAAAGAGCTGCGATCTGGGATCGAAGACGCTCGCGAATCCTTGCGAGCGGGTGGCAGCAACGAAATCGACTACTACCTCCCGTATATGTATGGCATGACTTCGCTGTCCAATCTCGAGGGGAAGAAGGAGCACACCGAAGTTGTCCTGCAGGTTGGCCAAAGCGTGCTGGCCCGCACCAACCTGACACCAGAGCAGCGGGCGAACATCTTGTATCAGCGTGCCGGTGCGTACGTCAGCATGCAAAACGTCGAGGCGGCTGCTCAAGATTACCAAGCGGCAATTAAGAGCAATCCGTTGCATTTGGGCGCACACGTTGGGCTAGCTGAAAGTTATGCAGTCTCGGGGCAAGCCGATAAGGCGCTGGCCGCATTCAGCTCAGCCGTCGAAGCCTTTCCCAGTAACCCGCTGGTGTTCAACAACCGCGGTCTGTTTGAGCAGCGACAGGGTAAGTTGAAAGAGGCGATTGCCGACTTCAATAAGGCCATTCAGATTGATCCGAAGTTTGCCGTCGCTTACGCCAATCGGGGTTTCAGCCATCAGTCCGAACGAGATCTGGCAGCCGCCGAAGCGGATTACTCCGAAGCGATCAAGCAGGATGCGAAGCATCCGCTGTTCTACAGCCTGCGTGGGACATGTCGTCTGTCGCAGATGAACGTGAATGGTGCCATCGACGACTATAATCAAGCGATTCGGCTGGACCCGCAGAATCCAACCGGACAAGCGGATTTGGGATTCGCGAAGTACTTTGCGAGAGATTTTGCCGGGGCCTTGGCCTCGTTCGATCAATCGATCGCGATGAATCCCAATATGCGTTATCTGAATCCCTGGCGAACCTGGGTGCTCGTACTATTGGGTAAGGTCGATTCGCTCGGACCCATTCTGGAGGCCACCACGAAGCGTCCAGAGGCAGAGCGGGATTGGATTGATCAGATGGTGCTGTTCTTGAACGGCAAAATCTCTGAGCAAGACTTGGTGAAGGCGGTCGACAAAGCGACGAATGCCACCATGAAGAACGCACAGCTGTGCGAGGCCTACTACTTCATCGCTGAGCGACGAGGTCAAGCGGGAGACAAGGCCAATGCCACCGCGTTCTACCAACAGGTTCTGAAGACGAACGCTGTTGACTTGTCGGCGTATCGCGGTGCCCAGTTTCAACTGCGAGTCGCAGGGAACTAGCTGAATTTGGATAAAGGGCTTGGTCGCATGTCACCCATGCGACCAAGCCCATGTTTACTCAGCAGGCTTCTACGATCGACGCGCTCGCTTGCCCCATTCGCGTCACGTTGATCTTCAACACAACCCGGTTGTCGGTCGGCATCGGCTTGCCCGACACAATATTCAGCGGGCATTGCGGGTCAGGCGTTTCGTAATTGAGAGTATGCGGGATCACGCCGTGAGCAAGTCCAAGCAGCGAACCGGCCAGTTCGAGCATGCCGGAACCTGCCCCCGAATTCCCCAGGTAGCTCTTGAGTGCCGTCACGGGAATCTTCTGACCAAGGTCGTCGCCGAAAACATCCAGAATCGCCTTCGATTCTTCAATGTCTGATTCGAGAGTTCCCAAGCCGTGGGCGTTGATGTGGCCGATTTGATCGGGGCGAAGCCCGGCTTCGCGGATCGCGGCTCGCATCGCGTTTGCCAAGGCGGCTCGAGTCCCGACCACGCCTGTTGGACTGAGAACGCAGGACGAACCTGTTCCCAGCAATCGGCCCCAGATCTTTGCGCCACGCGATTCTGCGTGTGCGCGATCTTCAAGGATGACCGTACAGGCACCCTCACCGACGACACGACCTGCCCGATTCAATTCAAACGGGCGGCACCGTCGTTCTGGTTCGGTTGGGGTCGCAGCCAAATCGTGCCACAGCCCGAGGTGCAGTGTCTTGATCGGGTGTAGAGTGGTTCCCGTGGTTCCCGTAATCAGGATATCCGCATGTCCACGCAACAGGATTCGGCGAGCTTCGCCCAAAACTGTGTTCGCCGACGCATCGTCCATCGTCAGTGAATTGCTCGGACCACGTGCATCTGTCGAAATACTGATGTGACACGCGGGCATGTTGGGGAGATATCGCAGCAACCACAGCGGTTCCATCTGCCCAAGACCTGCTTGGCCCCATTTCTCGAACTCGAAGTGCTTCGATCCCGGCTCGCAACAGGTAAAGCATCCCTGTTCCAACGCGTCCGGCGCGCTCAACATCAGGTTCGCACCGAACTCAACGCCGAGTCGCTCGTGATTGATTTTCTCGAGATCGATCGCTGCGTGTTGCAACGCCAAGCCGGCCGAGGTCACGCCCAGTTGGATCTCTCGGCACATCGCCTTGATGTTTCTGCGCTGATCTTTCAGGTAGACCTTCTTCGCAGACTCCTCGGTAAACTCTAAGACTTCGCCTCCGACCGCGTCAGGGGCAGCGGTGGTGGGGAAGAGCTTACAGTGATGAACGCCTGAGTTTCCTGCTTCCAGGTTCTTCCAGAACGGTTCAACTCCGATACCAATTGGGCTGACGATCCCAATTCCTGTGATGACGACTTCGCGGTTTGACGTTGGCTGGTTCATTTTCTCTCAAAGTGTCGCAGGCACCGTCATCGCAGCGACTCAGGGAATTAGATCCCTCAATCAAAGCCGCGAGGTTTGGGCACCTAGCAGAAAGGTGAGCGCAGGTGACGGCTCACGCAGAACCATCATAGGAGAGTCGAATTTTTCGGGATTTGCAACCCAGTCCACAAAGGCCGAGCAGCTTCACTAGGCAGCAATTCCCTTCTCCCGTGACTTGTCTGGAGTGAAATCGCCGTAACAGACATAATCATAGTCAGTTATGGCGGCCAACCACGAGGCAGGCGTTATGTCCGCCGAATCCGAAGCTATTCGACAGCACTCGATCGACCTTGATCGACCGGGCGACGTTCGGAACATAATCCAAGTCGCAGTCCGGGTCTTGATTTTCAAGGTTAATTGTCGGTGGAACCAATTGATGCTGCAGCGCCAGGATCGAGATTACAAACTCAACCCCGCCGGATGCTCCAAGTAGATGCCCCAGTTGGCTTTTTGTGCTGGACGCACAGAGTCCGTTCTTAGCATAGGAACCGAAGACTCGCTTGATCGCGTTGGTTTCGGCTTTGTCTCCCAATGGAGTGCTCGTCCCATGCATGTTCACATAGGCGACTTCACTGGGGTTCAGGCGAGCGTCCTTCAACGAGTCGCTCATCGCTCGTCCCGCCCCGGCACCTTCAGGATCAGGTGCGGTCATGTGGGATCCGTCGGACGACATTCCGTAGCCCAAAACTTCGCCAAGAATTGTCGCACCGCGTCGCTTCGCGTGTTCGTATTCTTCCAGGACAACGACACCAGCACCTTCGGCCAGCACGAATCCGTCGCGGTCTTTGTCGAACGGGCGGCTGGCAGATTCTGGAGCGTTCACTCGGGTGGACAAAGCGCCCATTCGAGCGAACCCTGAAAGGCCCATCGGGGTGATCGCGGCTTCGCTGCCACCGGTGATCATCACATCGGCAACGCCGTGCTGAATCAGCCGGAAGGAATCGCCAATCGCATTATTGGCCGACGCGCACGCGGTCGCGACCGCACTGCTCGGGCCTTTTAATCCCCAGTGAACAGAAATATTTCCACTCGCGGCGTTGACCATCAGCTTCGGAATCATGAACGGCGATACTCGTGACGGACCGCGATCGAACAGCTTGGCGTGCTGCTCTTCGATCTCGTTCAGGCCGCCAATTCCACTGCCGATGATGACACCGCAGAGGTACGGATCGGGTTCCGCGGCAAAGTGAATTCCACTTTGCTTGACTGCCTTCTGTGCGGCGGCGAGCGCGAATTGTGAGAACCGGTCGAGCCGTTTGGCTTCTTTTCCGTCAAAGTGATCTTCGGCGCGGAAGTTTTTGACTTCCCCCCCGAAATTCACTTTGAAATCGGAGCAGTCGAAACGCTCAAGGCGGCTGATGCCGCTCTTGCCTGCGCACAACTTCTCCCAGAACTCCGGAACATCACTTCCGAGCGCGGTGACCACCGACATCCCTGTCACGACGACGCGTCTGGCCATCCGTCACTGCTTCTCCATGATATAGTCGATCGCATTGCCGACCGTCTGGATTTTGTCTTGATCCGATTCTGGAATCTGCACGCCGAATTCGTCTTCGAATTCCATGACGAGTTCCACCAGATCCAGCGAATCGGCCTTCAAATCAGCGATAAACGCGCTTTCGGGCTTAATGTCATCTTTAGGGATATTGAGCTGTTCGCTCACAATATTGATGACTTTTTCTTTGACCTCTTCAACCGACGCCACGCTGCACTCCTTCGTAGCAGATCATTCCACCCCACCACGGCGCTGTCACATTCCTGCGGCAGACACCCTTACCGGACGCCATTGTCAGGCTCTGGCGGCGCGCAGCAGATATACCGCGCTCGCTCAGTTGTGTAAACCGCAGGAATCAGGCGAATTTGCGGAAAGTCGATGACCAGTAACACTCAGTGATAATTTGAAAGCCGCAGCCAAGCGATTCATCGCGAATTGACCAATCGCTTGTCGACAAGAATTAAGGACAATCTGAAGCGTTCGCAGTCACGATTCCGTGCTATCTGCAGATTAACAGGGGTGGCGTTCTCACGGCTTTGTTTTCGGTTCGGCTTCCGCTGCCCCTTCTCGCAGCGCGATCGCCGCTTCGTGAAGAATCTCACAACTGCGATTCATGAAGTCCATAATCACGGCCAATTCTGCCGACGTGTAGCGGCTGGCCATCTGCTGCATGCGGGATGACAGGTCTGAGAACAAGACCCCGATCTGACTCATCCGCTCGACGATGGGGTGGACGATCACTCGTCGACGATCATTCGGGTCGGCCTGCCGCTGGACAAAGCCGGCTTTCTCCAGTCGATCCAGCACCGACGTGATGGCTCCCGTCGTCAGTGACGTTCGCTGTGCCAGATCCCCCGCTGTCAGAGGACCATCGAGCAGCAAGAAATCCAAGCACTTATGATCGGTGACATTCAGCCCCAGTCGATCGGCGACAGACTGGTGGAACATGATCGTTTCACAGCTCAGGCGACGCCCCGCCATCTGGATGGGGTTGGCGTGGCCGCCGCAGGGATCAGTTTTTCTTGACACAATTGGCTTTCGCAGATAATGTCTTAAAAGTCGAGATATTTGAAATTTCAGTGATCCGCCAATTGTAACGCGACGTTCACCGAGAAACGAATAGTCGTCGAGGGCGCTCCCACATTGTAAGGATTGCTTGGGCTTGCGTCCCCGTGGTGGTTGGATTGATTCGGAATGCGACTTGGATAAATTCGAGCCTAATTGCGTCCGATGGTTTGTCGGCACATTTGCAAAGGATTGAGCATGAGCGAAACAGTCAACGTTACGGAAGCGCCGGCGGTAAGCACCACCAGTTCCACGGGCACCGTGCTGTTGCGGCCTCCATTGAAATTGCTCGTTCCGACTCTCGTTCTGATCATCTATTGGGTCGTGACCGAAGCCAGCTATCGACTTGAAATGGGGATGTTCTATCGATTCATCACGCGAATGATCGTGCTGTTGTTGTTCCTGCTATTCTTCCTGGCGTGGGGCTTCAGCCGACGACATTTCACGTTCGGTCAGCGTTTGTCTGCGTTCATCATGATGATCGGGACGATGTTCGTGGCGGGTGCCGTCGGCCATCCTGCGACCGGAACCGCTGCCACGGCGATGATGGGCCTGCCGATCGTGATCACATTGTCGATTGCCTGGTTGTGGCTCACGCGACGAAGTCGATTCACAGTGGAATTGGCCGGTATCGGTCTCGCCTGCGTCGCCGTCTTCGGAACGATTTCGTTGTTGCGCTGGGATGGGATGGATGGCCGACAGCGAGCGCTCCTCACTTGGCGTTGGACACCGAATCCCGAAGAGCGATTTTTGCAACAAGCCTCGCAGCCCCCCGCAGTGGTCGCAGCGCAGGCGACAGCGGACCAACCCGTTTTAGAGGAATCCGCTGAAGATTGGAGCAGTTTTCGCGGTGGCAATCGCGAGGGCGAAGTGCGCGGCGTCCGATTCAGTGATTGGAATCAATCGCCCCCCAAAGAAGTCTGGCGTCGTCGCGTTGGTCCCGGCTGGTCCAGCATCATCGCAATTGGCGACTATCTATTCACGCAGGAACAGCGCGATAAACGAGAAGCAGTTGTCTGCTACGACGCTGCCACGGGTCACGAAGTCTGGGTTCATTCGTCCGATGGTTCCGCCGACCGCTTTGAAGACTCACTGTCAGGAACGGGGCCACGAGCGACGCCGACATTCCATGAGGGCCGAATCTATGCCTATGGAGCCAAGGGGAGTCTCGATTGCATGGACGCGATGACCGGCAAATCGCATTGGGCCAAGTCGCTGTTCGCAATCACGGGAGCCGCTGTGCCACAATGGGGCTCGGCCACTTCACCGGCAGTCATTGATGACAAAGTCCTCGTATTTGTCGGCGGCAAGCAGGGAAACAGCCTGTTGGCGCTCGACCGTAAAACGGGTGACCAACTTTGGCAGGCCGCTGGCGGCACCACCAGTTACAGCACGCCGCAGGTGATGACAATCGCCGATCGCCGCCAAATCGTCATGCACGACGACGCCGGTCTTCGCGGATTACAGCTCGAAGATGGCAAAGTGTTGTGGGATCATCCCAGTCCGAATGCAGGGTCGTTCCAGCCAATGCTGCAACCGCATCTGCTCGCCAACGATCGCTTGCTGGTGAATTGGGATTCGGGTCTGCTGTGCTTGAAGATCTCGAGCACAGATGACAAATGGCAAACCGAGTCACAGTGGACCTCGAACCGCCTGAAACCCTCCTTCAATGAATTCGCCATCCACAAGGGCTACATCTATGGATTGGATGACGGCATTCTGGCGTGCGCCGATTTGGAGAAGGGCCAACGCATCTGGAAGCGAGGCCGTTATGGGTTCGGTCAGATGTTGTTGCTGCCTGAAATCGATGAACTGCTGGTTCTCAGCGAACAGGGCGAAGTCATTCGCGTCGCTGCTGATCCAACGGAGCTTCGAGAACTCGGCCGGTTCAAGGCGATCGAAGGGAAGACCTGGAATCATCCGATGCTGGCCCATGGCCGTTTGATTGTCCGCAACAGTGAAGAAATGGCTTGCTTCGCAGTGACTCTGCCAACAGTCACTGCGAACCTGGATTGAGCTCGACGCGAATCGCTTGTTCGACAACATGCCACTTGGTGGGCAGATGGTTCTGTTTGAATCGGAAGAAACATGGTGAGGGAGGGGCTTAACACCCCTCCCTCCACCAGCGCCCGAATGAATGACACAGTGACCAGTCGCGGCATGTCCCAGCAGGTCGGAGATCGGCGTCCTGCCAATCTCGCTGCTGGTCTCTTCGAACGCATCCATGCACTCGAGCTTCTGCCGCGTTGGCACTGGGCGAACCAGTCCAGAGAATCGCAGTATGGTGACAACCTTTCGGGAACGGTATCGGGGTTTCCCTGAGAATTGACTCGCAAATTCCTGACGCTCTGCTTCGATGAGTTCCGCTCTTGCCGTCATTCCCGCGCAGGCGGGAATCCAGCAAATCATAGGATGGTCTCGATGCACGAACGACGATTGGTGATGTCACACTTCGCGCGAGATCAAGCCCGTGCGCATGGCATAGCGAACCAGGCCTGGGATGTCGTGAATGGCGAGGCGATCCATGAGTTGAGCGCGGTGTGTTTCGACCGTCTTCACGCTGATTCGCAAGTCGCCCGCGATCTCTTTGGTTGATCGACCCTCTGCAATCAATTGCAAGATTTCGGTCTGTCGCGGAGTGAGCTGCGACCCTTTCGGCGCGGGCTTTCCATTCCTCAAATCGACGTAGTCGCCCATCATCCTCTTCGAGACCGCAGGGGTCAGATAGGTCTCGCCGCGGGCGACCGCCTTGACGGCAAACTCAAGTTCCGCGGCTTCGGCGTTCTTCAGCAGGTATCCCGCCACACCATTCTGAATGGCCTGGCCAACGAAGTCTTCGTTGGTGTGCATCGAAAGGATGATTACCCGGACCTCGGGAAACTCGACACTGATCTTCGACGCTGCCATCAGCCCGTTCATGTTGGGCATCGAGATGTCCATCAGCAGGACATGCGGCCGCAAAGTGTCGACCAGTTGCAACGCCTCGCGTCCGTCGTTGGCTTCGCCAACGACTTCAAATTCTGGAATCGCCTGCAGCAGCGAACGAACTCCAGCGCGCAACAACGCATGATCGTCCGCGATTAAGATTCGAATGGTGGACATGAGGCATCTCAAGAGGTGAATATGTGAACAGTCTTACGTGGCTGCCCACGGTTGCCAAGTGTGAATTGCTTGGCGACCTCTTGAGTGATGTTGATTTTGGATACGGTGGCCGGTCAAAAACTGACCGAGTAGAAGACTTCTACTGGCTGTCGTTGATCGACTGACAATCGACTTTTCGATCGATCCGCTTCATCAAGCCCTTCAGAACCTTGCCCGGCCCGACTTCGTAAAATGGCCCGGCGCCCTGTGCCAGCAGTGAGCGGATGGAGTCCTCCCACAGCACCGGCTGAGTGACCTGGCGCACCAGAACTCGGCGGATGTCGTCTGGATCGGTATGAACGCCGGCATCGACATTGGAAATGACCGGAATTTTTGGCGTGGTTAGCGTCACGCTCTCCAAAACCGCCGCCAGTTTCTCGCAAGCGGACTCCATCAGTGGCGTGTGGAACGCTCCTGCGACGGCGAGCGGAATTGGCTTGCCACCGGCTTGCTCAATCAGTTCGGCGGCTCGACTGCAGGCGGCTTTCTCCCCAGAGAGCACGGTATTGCCGGGGCATAGATAGTTGGCGATCCAGATCCGTCCGGCCGAGGCGGCATCCAGGCAAACGACATCGACTTTGGGTCGTTCCAGCAACAGGGCGCTGACCATTCCCGAAGGAGTCGCGTCGGCCGCCGCTTGCATGGCTTCGCCGCGGACTTTGACCACGCGAACGCCGTCGTCGAAGCTCATCGCTCCGGCGAAGACCAATGCCGTGTATTCTCCCAGGCTGAGTCCCGCGGCGAATTTGCAGTCGGCCGCTACATCAGGCTTCTCGGCCTTCAACATCTCCAGTGCTGCCATGCTAGTGACGAACAACGCTGGCTGGCTGATGACCGTGGTATCCAGACGTTCGGCTGGTCCCTCGAAGCAAAGCACAGACAGATCGTAGCCTAGGATCTCGCTGGCGCGGCTGTACAGTTCACGAGCGGCCGGGAATCGCTCGGCGATCGTCTTCCCCATGCCAACGTGCTGAGCCCCCTGCCCTGGAAACAAAAATGTCGTCTGGCTCATGATTCCCTTTCAAAGCAAAACGCCCGGTTGGTCAACGACCGCCGGGCGACATTCAGAATCGAAAATTCCATGACCCCGCTGGTCTACTAATTCATGGCTGTCGAGGGCTCTCGATCCAGGGCTTCGACAATCTGTTCGTTCAGCCGCCGTGCTTTCAACGTCGTTGCCAATCGCAGTGCATTCTGGATTGATCGGGCATTGCTGGCTCCGTGGCAAATGATCGAAATCCCCTGGACACCCAACAGTGGGGCGCCACCGGTTTCGTGGTATTGGAATCGTTTGCCCAACACGTGGAATGCCTGCTGTGCCAGGGCCTTCTCGGTGTTCAAGGCACCCATGACTTCGGCTTCCACTGTCTTCATCATCATGTCGGCCAGCCCTTCGGCAGCCTTCAACAAGACATTGCCAACGAATCCTTCGCAAATGACGACGTCTGCGGCCCCGTTGTACAGGTCGCGACCTTCGACATTGCCGATGAATTTGTCGCTGACGACACTTTGAGTGAACAGGGCGTGCGATTCGCGGACGACATCTGTGCCCTTGCCGTCTTCGCTGCCAATATTCATCAAGCCGACGGAGGGTTGGTCGATGCCGAACATTTCGCGGGCGTAGATCGATCCCATGATGCCGTACTGAACCAGATGTTCAGGACGCGCACCGGGATTCGCACCGACATCCATCAGGATCGTCTTCCCTTTGGTCGTCGGCAATGCCACTGCGATACCGGGACGCTTGATCCCTTTCAGGAACAGGCGCGTACGCAAACCGGCTGCCACGACAGCACCGGTGTGACCAGCACTGACGACGGCATCAACCTGCTGGGTCGCCATCTGCTGCCAGCAGACGACGATCGAGCAATTTGGCTTCTTGCGCAACGCATCGATCGGCTTCTCTTCCATTTCAATCCAGCCGTCGGCTGGTTGAATGCGCAGACGATCACCCGAATAGCCCGACTTGGCAATGGCGGCTTCCAATGTGGGAGCATCGCCTACCAACGTGACTTGTAAATCGGGGTTGTCCTTGAGAGCCGCGATCGCTCCATCGAGATTGGGCGAAACGCCGAAGTCGCCGCCCATCGCGTCCAAGGCAATCCGCATAGGAAAATCAATCCTCGATTTCAATCATGGCGCGGCCCAGATAATCGCCGCAGGTCGGGCAAATCACATGGGACGGAATAGGAGTCTGGCACTTGGTGCAGTTGTGAAGCTGCGGCGGCTTAATCGCGTCGTGGCTGCGTCGCCGACGCGAACGGCCCTTGGATTGTCTGCGCTTGGGAGCGGCCATGATGTAGTCAATTCCAACAGTTCGAGAAACACAAATGGGTGAAAAGCCGCGCCAGGACAGACGGCGAACCGGAACTTCCACGCCGGGAAAGCGTGCATATGGTACGGGAAGGGCAAAAGAGGTGTCAAGGAACAGAACATCCTCTGATCCCTGTGTTTACAACTCTCACATTAGAAAGCAGTTGGATTCTGGCTGGACCCACCCCACACCACCACGTTTTCGTCGAGTTACGATATCATATCCGCCGCCCTGAGGCACTGGATCCTGAATTCGGGCCTGTGTCGCCGAGCCGTAATGTGATCATCGAGGAGAATTCTGATGGATTGGCGAGGAGTCACCGGACTGCTGAAAATTCCGGGTCAGGAAATCCACATCCACAGTTCGGGTGCTGCCAGTCGCGGAGTCGTCTGCGAGAACTGCCACCAGAAATATTTCTATGCTCTGCGGTGTGATGCGGTCGTTTCAGAGCGAAGTGTGCTTTTTCTAGAAAATAAATCCGCCGAAGAACGAGCCATACAGGCCGCAGATGAGCAGTTAGCGGCCGCGCTGCGAGATCAGATTTTGCCCGTTCCCTGTCCGCGGTGCGGGTGGTACCAGGCAGACATGGTGGCTGTTTGCCGGGAACAGTACGGCATCTGGATGATCGCCGCCGCGATCGTTTCGTTCATCGGTATCTGTGTTTCATTTATCGCAACGATGACGATGTTTCTTGGAACCGGTTTGCAACAGCACTCGGATGCTCTGCGCATCGTCTGGTCGATCCTGCTGGTGTTCTTTATCGCGTTGACAGTATCACTGTTTTGGCTCCGAAAGGTCTGGTCGGCTCGTTACGACCCCAATGAAAAGGATCCGGCAGAGCGAATCCGGCTTGGTCAATCAACAGCCTTTCTCGCCGAAGATGATGGCGAAGTTCGAGTATACGGCAAGCAACTGGAACTTCAATCCGAGCTTGATCGGGAAAGGGCTTCTTCGGCCCGCTTCGATGCGATGTTCTACAACGGCATGAAAATCCTAGCACCGTTGGGAATCGCGATCTTTTGCTTCGCCAGCGTCTACTCGTCCTGGGATGAATTGCAACTGGGCGCGGCCACAAACGAATGGCCCAGGATGACTGTCACAATCGAAGCGACGGGAATCGACAAGAGGCAAAAGGAAGGAGGCAAATTCGAGTCGTACTTCGTTCCAACTGTCCACTATTCCTATGAGGTTGAGGAGGGAAAGTATCACGGAACGCAGATCAGGATCCCCGAGCCTCAGTACAAAAATCGTCAAGAGGCCGAACAACTCGTCGATTACCTGAACCGTCAGCAGAAGATGCACGGCCGGTATAACCCGGTGGACCCTAAACAAGCGGTCATCATGGCTGGTCTACCGGAAAGCTTTCTCTCGAAGATAGGCAACCTATTGATCATCGGAGCCATTGGAATGATCGCCTCGATCGTCCTGGCGATCATCTATCGCAAGACTTTCTTCCGCTCAAAATAAACCCTCGCCAACTCGAATGACCGAGCACGATGAGTAGCGAGGGAAATTCTGGTTTGGGTGCCACGGACTTGGAGTCCTCGACATGGCCGTGTCTTTTGGCAGGAGGCACGGCGCTACCGAAGATGGTGAGGCCATCGCCTACAGCAATTCCTGAATCACCGCCCCTGGTTCCAGCGCTGAAATCGGTCGGCCGCTGTGGTTCAGGAAGTTGATGTTCGGGTCGACGCCCAGCAGATGGAAGATCGTGTGGTGAATGTCTGCTGGCTTAAGCGGGTGATCTTGAGGCATCTCGCCGAGCCGATTCGTGGAACCGATCAGTCGCCCGCCTTGCACTCCGCCGCCGCCAAGCAGGCAGAACATCGCGTTGCCCCAGTGATCGCGGCCTGGTGTTCCCATACTCATCGGGGCTCCACCGTTGCCACCGTTGTTCATGCGCGGCGTGCGACTGAACTCGCCACACAACACGACCAGCACGTCGTCGTACAGACCGCGTTGAGACAGGTCTTCGAAGAGTGTTGCGACCGCTGAGTCAACCATCGGCAGGTAGCGTTCATAACCTGTTTTCAGATCCCAGTGATGATCCCAGCCGCCGAAATGGACCGTCACAAAGGTCGAACCCGCTTCGACTAAACGCCGAGCCAGCAGCACACTTTGTCCCCAATTGTGGCGGCCATAGCGATCTCGAATTCGCGGATCTTCGCGGCTGATATCGAAAGCCTGTCGAGCTGATGTTCCCATCACCAGGTCCAGTGCCTGGCGATCAAACCGATCCATCGACTCGACCATCCCTTTTGTTTCCACATCACGCCGCAGACGGTCGACGCTACGAGCCAGCGCCGCGCGGTCGTCTAGACGATTGATCGTGATCCCGCCAGGGAGCTGCATGTTTTGAACAGTGAAGTTCGCGGCGTTCGGATCACCTTCGGTCTCAAATGGGTTGTAGGCGGCACCGACGTAGTTCGCCCCAAAATAACCCGGTCGCAGCCCGATGCTCATGGCGTACGGGACGGCAACATTGGCAGGCATGCCCGATTTACGCGGCCCGGTCGATCGCGTCGCGATGGAGCCGATAAACGGCGACTTCCCCTGAGTATCCGCGCCGCTCACGCCACCTCGACCAGTCAACATGTAGTGACCGGCCGTGAAGTGGTCGCCGTTGTTGTGATGCAGCGAGCGGACGACCGAGAACTTGTCGGCACACTTGGCTTGCTGCGGAAACAGTTCCGTGACTTCCATCCCGCTGACGTTGGTCCGGATCGGATTCCACAGCCCGCGGTATTCAACCGGAGCTTCGGGCTTCATGTCGTACATGTCCATGTGCCCGGGACCGCCATCCAGCCAGATCAGGATGACGGATGTCTTCTTTGCCGCTTCACTGGGAGCGGCCGATGCCTGTTGAGCTCGCCACAACTGCGACAGCCCCAGCGATCCCATCCCCGCCAATCCCATTTGCACGAAGCTGCGGCGGTTCATCCCATCGCAATAACGAGCAGTCGATCCCAGGTCGATGCGAAGCATAGCGGAAGATTCCGTTCAGGCGGGCTGATGTTGGCAGGATCGATGACACGTTCCATCGGTGTTTGTTTATTATAATCGGCTGACGGCAATCAGGTCAAACAGGGAATCTCCTTTAGGCCGACAGTGGGAGGAATTCCGAAGCCGGATGATCCGGCGCGAACTCCCGGATTTGACCCCATGAATCCACCGGATACGCTGATCTCTGTTCCTATCTGATCACCGATCCCTGCCATTTGATTCGAGGGTTCCTCGTGAGCGTTCCCCGCTACTTTTTCGTCGTGCTGGTCCTGATCTCTCCCTTCGCGAACTCGGCTCGAGCCGAGAGCGACTCGCGCCTGGCCGAGTTTCTACGTCCGTCCATTGAGGGACACGCCGGAACTGTCAGCGTGGCCGTGAAGCACTTGAAGACCGGGGCTGAGTTCGCCCATCGTGGTGATGATCCGATGCCCACCGCGAGCCTGATCAAGTTCCCCGCGATGGTCGCGGCGTACCAGTTGGTTGCTGACGGCAAGGTCGATCTGACGGCCGCGATCGAAATGAAGGAACAAGATAAGGTGCCCGGTTCCGGCATTCTCACGCAGCACTTCTCGGCGGGGACGCGGTTGTCCCTGCGAGATGCGATTCGATTGATGATCGTTTACTCAGACAACACCGCGACCAACCTGGTGCTCGACCAGATTGGATTGCCCGTCACTTCGGAACTGATGACGAAATGGAATTACCCCCACACCCGACTGCACTCCAAAGTCTATCGAGGTGACACGTCGATCGCTCCCGAACGTAGCAAGCTGTTCGGCCTGGGCAGCACCACCGCGAACGAGATGATTCGGTTGCTGGCGAAACTCGATAGCAAGGAACTCGTATCGGTCGAAGCCTCTGAAAAGATGTACGATCACTTGCTGGCTTGTGACGACAAGCCGCGTCTCGCCAAGTTTCTCCCGAAAGAGACGAAAGTCGCACTGAAGACGGGATCGGTCTCCGCATCGCGAACAGTCGCCGGGATCATCGAATCCCCTTCCGGTCATATCGCGATCTGCGTGTTGACTTCCAACAACAAGGACCAGCGTTGGGCGGACGACAATGCGGCCGTGTTACTGTCGGCCGAAATCGCTCGGATCGTCTATCAGCATTTTAATCAGCAGGACGAAACGGTCGCCGATGCCTCACCAAAAGAATTGGCACCTGGTGCCTCGGGCGAATTGGTGGAAGCCTTGCAACGCACCTTGAACAAACGATTCAGCAGTTCGAAATTGTCAATCGACGGCGACTTCGGCCCCTCGACAAAGCAGGTCGTCACCGCGTATCAACGATCGCAAAACCTGCCTCCGACGGGAGTCGTCAGCGCCGAAACTTGGAAAGCCCTCGGTCCTTTGGTCATGGCTGATGAGGAATCGCCCATTGATCCCGAAGCGATCAACAAAGAGGTTCTCCCCGTTCAACCCGCCGATCCGATCGTCGGACCTCCGTTTGTGACAGCCAACGCCTGGGCCATCGGCGACGCCAAGACCGGTCGAGTCTTATGGCACGACAAAGGGGACGAACGCCGTGACTTCGCCAGCACCACCAAAACGATGACCGCCTGGCTGATTCTGCGAGAAGCCACGAGCGATCCTAAACTACTCGACGAAACGATCACGTTTTCCTCCGTGGCCGATCGCACGCCAGGCAGTACATCAGGTCTCAAGACCGGCGAGAAAGTCACTGTCCGAGAATTGCTCTACGGATTAATGCTGCCGTCGGGGAACGACGCCGCCACCGCATTGGCCGAGTTCGCAGGTCCACGCTTTGCCCCTGAAGGAGACTCCGCCGATGCCGCGAAACCAATGGCTCGATTCGTCGCCGAAATGAATCGCGCCGCGAAAGATCTCGGAATGAAGCAGACGCACTACGCGAACCCGCACGGATTGCCTGACAACAATCACCTGTCGACCGCCAACGATCAGGTTCTACTCGGTGCCAAGGTGATGCAGAACGAACCGTTCCGCAACTACGTGCAGACGCGTCAGCACGCGGTCAAGGTGCAAGGCCCCGGCGGCTACACACGAAACGTCGTCTGGAAGAATACGAACAAGCTGCTCGAGATCGCGGGCTACTCTGGTTTGAAAACAGGAACAACCGATGCCGCCGGTTCATGCTTGATCTCCGTCGGTAAACACCGCGACGAAGAATTGATCGTCGTCGTACTGGGCTCATCGTCGAACGAATCGCGTTACGTCGACACGCGGAACCTCTTTCGCTGGGGCTGGCTGCAACGAGGACACCGAGATTAGCTCTGAGTAAGACTTCTAGCAGCGTAGGTAATTTCGTCGCGAGATCGTGATTCGCCTTCAGCGATTTGGAGAATTAAGTTGAAGACTTTTGGTTACGGTGAGGATGCACTCAACCTCTGGGCGCTCACTAATCAAATGGAAGTGTTCTTGGATTGCTTAGAAGATCCAAGTTCCCAAGCCGATGCAGTTTTGTTCTTTCGCCCCAGTTTTGGACGGCAAGGAAGCAACCCTGTTCAGCCTGGCGGAACGGCCGATAGTTCGCAGTTCGGTGAGTTCGATGCCATCGTCGGCACGCCAGTTGGTGTCTATCTTATTGAAGCGAAGTGGAGTCGATCGACTGAAATCGAAGGTGACGCGATCTGTCTCCGCTCCGAGCAGATCCGCCGACACCAGCTCTTTCGCACTTACTTAACCGCTTGGCACGTGCACAAGCCAACAAATTGGCTTGAGTTCCATACCGTACAAGGAGGGTTTCTCCAACTGGAAGAGATTCGATATCCCATCGCTCCGCCAGGGAGCCAACTCTCTCGTAATCTGGAGACGGTGCTGGGTGGCTTGGGTGAGTGCAGCGCATCCGTGATAGATGTTGTACTCTACCTCCGTGTCACCGAGGGGCGGTCGGTCAAGGTCGTTCGCAATGTCGGATTCAAGCTTGTCACTATCGATTGCCCATCGGTTGCCGGTTTTATCGAACTCACTGCGGCCAGTTCGGACGTCCAGCCTTGAGAGAAGCATTAGATGAAATCAGAAGCAAAATCACCTTCACAATGGGCAAAAGAGACTCGTTCCAACTTCGAACGTCTAGTCTGTGAAGGTGACCAGATTAATAGCAACGGACTCACAGAAAGGATCGATAACGCTGCGATACTTGCCTGCCATCACGACGGCGACACACTTGTCGGGGTCGCCGCATTGAAAAATCCAGCGGACAGCTACCGGTTGAAAGTATCGAGACTGTCGGGATTTGATTTGAGCAGCAATCTCTTCCCATTCGAATTGGGCTGGGTTTACGTAGTGCCAGAGAAACGAGGGAGGGGATTAGCTCGGCAATTGGTCGCGGCATGTCTAAATGCCGAAAAACCAGCGGGTGTGTACGCCACGACACGAGAAGACAATGTTTCCATGCAAAGTTGTCTTCACAAGAATGGCTTTCGGCGTGCGGGACAGCCCTACAAGAGTAAACAAGGTGATCACTATTTAGTTTTGTATGTCCGAGAAGAACCAATGGCCCAATTAAGCATGCCAACGGCCTCCGATGGCGTCAGCGGCCTTGAGAGTTCTTAGCACTTCTGATGAATCGGGCGGATGTGATGCAAAGTGATCGCTCACCTTGCGAAGTAACAACGAATCGTCGCAATGCAGCACCCCGTCGCGCAAGCGATAATGAAGTTCAATTGCCGCCTTGTTATCTCGTCCATGGACTTCGCACATTGCACGCATCCAATGTTGCCGATATGATTCGGGTGTCCCACTGAATCTCCTGCCGGGAACCAATCCTATGCTCACCCTGTTCGATGCGAACCGCCGCTATCATCGTCGCGAAATGCTTCGAGTCGGTGCCTTCGGTGCCGGGGCGTTTGGCGTCGTGAACGGTTTCACGAACCCGAGCTATGCCGCCGCCAAAGGTTTGCCGATCACGAACAAGTCGGTGATTCTGTTGTTCCTGCACGGCGGACCCAGCCAGATCGAAACGTTCGATCCCAAGATGACCGCCCCCGTCGGTGTGCAGAGCGTCACGGGTGAGATTCAAACGTCATTGCCGGGCATCACGTTTGGCTCATCATTTCCGCAACTCGCTCAACGCGCCGACCGCCTCAGCATCATTCGATCCTATGTCAGCGGCGACGGCAATCACGATATTAAACCGGTCGTCTGCAAAGAGACTGCAGGAGCCAACATCGGTGCGCTTTACGCACGCATTGCCGGTGCCAATCGTCCCGACACCGGCATGCCGACGAATGCGATGCTGTTCCCGCAGTCTGTCGATTCGACGACCGGCCCAGCGATCACCAGCTTTGGAAAGTTCGAATCCGTCGGCCAGATGGGAGCGGGCTATGCCCCGTTTGTGCCCGGCGCGGGCGGTGATCAGCAGCAGAACCTGGAACTGCATGTCGCTGTCGATCGCCTGGGTGATCGTCGCACGCTGCTGTCAGAACTGGATCGTCAGCGATTTCGCCTCGACGAACGAGGCCGCTTGGAAACCGTCGATCCCCTGCGCGAGCAGGCTTTCAGCACGCTAATCGGTGGCGTTGCCGGTGCGTTCGATTTGTCGAAAGAAGATCCCGCCGCGATCGCTCGCTACGACACTGCCCCGCTCGTTCGTCCCGATCAGATCAACAAGAAGTGGAACAACTACAATCACTATGTCGACAACGCCAAGGGGCTTGGCAAGCTCTTGTTATTGGCTCGCCGCCTCTGCGAAGCCGGTTGCGGCTTCGTGACGGTCACCACCAGTTTCGTCTGGGACATGCATGCCGATGTGAACAATGCGACAGTTGAAGAAGGGATGCGCTACATGGGTCCGCCGCTCGACCATGCGATCGCGGCGTTCCTTGATGATGTCTCCGCCAGAGGCCTCAGCGAAAAGATCATGCTGGTCGCCACGGGCGAAATGGGACGCACGCCACGAGTCAACGACCGGGGCGGACGCGACCACTGGGGAAATCTGGCCCCGCTCCTCATCGCCGGCGGCGGAGCCAAGCCCGGCCACGTCATCGGCCAGTCCAATCGCGATGCGGGCGAACCCTCGTCCGAGCCGATCCGCATCAAAAATCTGGTCGCGACAATGCTGCAAACCCTGACCGACCCCAGCGAAGTCCGCCTGATCCCCAGCCTTCCCCGCGAATTAATCGCCGCCGCCAACGCCGAACCGATTGCGGGACTGATCTGACCGCGCCGTCTCGCCCTCCCCCGCCCTCTTCTTCCAATTTTCAATTGGCATTTTGCAATTCGCAATTTGCAATCGCCCCCCTCTCTTCTCGTCTTCCCCTGAGAATCTGTACCACCTCTTCAGGTTGCGGACATTAACTTCTCAACAGCCTTTCAGTGGTGGAAGAAGTCGTCCGCTCGCCTTGTCGATATTCGAGACAGTCGAATAAAAACAATTGGCTCGGCGGCCTTCGGTTTCCGCAATCGCTCAGGAGGAATCTTCCATGTCCATTGGCAGCGTATCGTCCTCAACTTATCCCTATTCGACATCGAACACACAGAAGCCGCAGAACCAGGACTTGCTGAACCTCGGCAAAGCACTGCAGTCGGGGAATCTCTCCGATGCACAGTCCGCATTCGCCAGTTTCACCCAAAACCTGCCAGGCACGTCATCCACCGGCCCGTTTTCTTCGAGCGGAACGCTGGGGACTGACGTGAAGTCTCTTCAATCGGCCCTGCAATCCGGCAATGTCTCGGGAGCACAGCAGGCGTTCTCGAAACTGACGACGGACATGAAAGGGATGCATCAGGCTCACGGGGCGCATCATCGACATGGAGGTGGCATGCCACCGGCCACAACAACTAGTTCCACCGACTCCACTTCGGACACGACGTCGTCGACCTCTTCGACCGATTCCACGTCGTCATCAGATCCGATCTCGAACCTCGTCAATATCCTCTCGCAAACGATCGGCGGCGCGGTCAATCAGCAGGCTTAGGTCTCAGCGCCATCATCATGGCTCGCAGATGTCCAAACTCGGCGGTGCTGAGTGGAGCCTGAGCGAGCTGAAAGACTGCCGGTAGTCGTGTGCGCTGAGTCAAATGTCGCATTTCGTCGATGACCTCCGTGTCAGCATAGCCATCGCAGACCGACGCGATGGTCTCTTCGTAAGCAGATTTCTCGACCAAAGCGGCGCTGGACCAGATCAACACTCGCAAGTCGTCTGCCTGACGAGCCAACTCCGAAAGCTCGGTTTCATGCCGCATGTCGAAATCGATCCAACTCGCGCGGCCTTCGCGACGATCAACAATCACATTGTTGCTGGTCGCGTCACCATGGCTTAAGGGCCAGTTCTCGATGCCACAGGCGGTCACCTTCCACTGATGGAAGTCTCTCAATGCCTGTCCCGCGAGAAGCAACCCCTGCCGTTTTTGGTCCCAGCAAACGGTCGATTTCAGTAAGTCCGTAAGCGACTCACCGCTGATAAAGGGCAATGCGACTCCGCGCCGTTCTGGCAAAGGTTGAACGTTGCGGCCCAAAATCTGGCCGATTGCGACTTCCCATTCGATCCACTCACCGCATCGTAAGCATTCAGATAACGCCCCCGGAATTCTTAGGTATTGATTCCCGACCACAATCGAGATATCCGCCCCCCACTTGCGATACTTCGTGCGGACGCCGTCGCTCGATTCGATCCAGAGATGCAATCGAACCGCCGCCAGCCGTCGGGCGACGAACAGTCTGACGCGATCGATCATCTTGCGACCTCTCACTCGGTTATCTGATACGATCGGTGTAGTTAATGCGGCCCGGCTTGTGCAGGATGGCCCAGACGTACTTGAAGAACGTCCGCGAGTATCCAAACACCTGCCGGTCCATACGACGACTGGATGTCAGCCCTGTCAGTGAGCGATCATAAACAAAGCAATGCCGACGCTGGCGATAGAGGCTTGCCAGGATCGGCCATTCCTCGCCGATCGCCACCTCTTCATCAAACGGTCCGAATTCATCGAAGACCTTCGCGGTGCAAAACATCAGCGCGGGCATCGCTTTGGCATGAGCAAGCGGCAAGCGGCGGACATGCTCCCAGAAGGTCCACCATATAGTGGCCCGCCAACCTCCTTCTAGTCCCGCCAGCCGAGTTATCCCCGCTTCCTTTCCTTCGCGGTCGCACCAATCCTTGATCCGGATCAGGCCGTCCGCGGGGAGATGCGTGTCCGCGTCCACAAAGACCAGAATTCGACCACGTGCCTGCTGGCGTCCGCAATTGCGAGCCCTTGCCGCTCCCGCTTCGCCTGACCAAACCGCCCGAATGCGATCTTGCTTGCAAAATCCCTGCAACAACGCCCACGTCGCATCCTGACTATTGTTGTCAGCGACAATAATCTCGGCCGAAATCTGTCGAGCGGCCGCCAGATCGACGGCGGCGAAAGCAGACGCCAACGTCGCCCCTAGCCAACGCTCTTCGTTGCGAGCGGGGATGATGATGGAGAGATCGATGGCCTCACTGCACACTCGAGTACATACAGATCGCGACTGATCGACATCCCCGGCCAGTTCTCCGGTTCGCAGTGAATCACTGCCAGCCTCGTTTTTCGAAAGAGCTCTGCCAGTTGTTCGCGGGTAAACAGAGTTCGAGACTTCAGGGAGCACGATGGACCCTTCACGATGCCAGCCAAACGAGCGACCCCATACGCGAGCGGTCCCCAGACGAATTCACGAACCCTCAACCAGAAGTATCCCCAGGTCCCTCGATAGGTCGACTGAATCAGGATCACGCGACCAGCCGAGACTCGACGGACTTCCTGCAGTAGTCCTATCGCATCCGACGCATATTGCAGGACGAACAGAAGTGTGACAACGGAATAGCTCGCATCGGAAACAACCAGCGTGCGACCGTCAAAGATGATTGGCCCACTGCCGATCCAATGCAAATCCGACACGTCAAATTCTTCGACAGCAGCGCCAAGCTGCTGCCTCCATGCCTCCGCATTGTGCCCCGTTCCCGACCCAATGTCGGCAACCTGACTTCCCGTCCGAATCCAAGGTTCCAGTCGACGAGTCAACTGCCTCGCGCGGTTGGTCATGATTCGATCGAACCATGAATGTGGCCATCTGTGCTTTGAGTTTGAGAGGAGTGCCATAAGGTACTGAGCAGCGGTGATCGTCAGGCTCGATCCCCAGAGTTAAGGTGCGAGTCGCCGATCTGATTTTCGACAGGATAGCGCCGCCGGTATTCTTCCATGTAGCGAATGGCGAAATAGCAGGGCAACGTCAAGAATGGAAAGAAGAATGCACCGGCGATGATCGCAGTCCAGCGAGCGAACCGATAGGCGCTGTCGAAGTCCTTTTCCAGCGTGGTCGCGGTCCTCAACATCGACCAGAAGAAAAATGTGTAGACGCCCAGAATAATCATCGGCACCAGAAAATCGGGATTGGTGAAAGACAGATTCATTGCGAAATTGGCCGTACTGACTGTCCCAAACAGCAGGACTCCGCCCCAACCCATGCGACGGAAGATCATCACCACGCGACGCAAAACGAGAGCGAGATCTTCGTCCTGCACGCAGTTCGCTTGCGGAGCGGTGTAGGGATTTGCATCCGCCTCGTCCGTGGGTGCCATCCCCTGTTCCGATTCATCAGTCAGGGAAACCAATCTGCCCCCTATTCAATTCGACTCGCGTCTTTCTCGAATTTCCGTGTACATCACGGCAATGCTCAAGCAAGTCATCATGACATAGGTCGTTGAGCCGATGTCGATCGGTTTGGCCTTGCTTCGGATCAACCGCGTCTCGGCCAGCAAGTCGCGCAGCATTTGTCGCTCGCGGTTTGTCGACGTCCAGAAGAGGTCGAGGATGAATCCCAAAGAACCGTACCACCAGAAAAGGGCCCACAAGCGGCGAAGTGTCATGCGAAAGGGAGACGGCGTCTTGCCATGGATTGTCACAATCCTGGTGTCAGCGGCCCAATAGCCGAGCGAGCGATACCGTGACGGCTTCAATACCGCCAGGTAAGCCCAAATACATAGCAATGGCAGCCATGGAATGAAGAGAGTCGTCGTGCCTGTTACAGAACCTGCAAAGATCGCAAACGTCGTGGTCAAAGGCATCACAAAGAACAGAATCACCGCCCCATCGACAACAAAGATCAAGAAGTGACGAACTGCTCCCACATAGTCTTCCCGCCGATAAATCGGCGGTCCGGCGATTGGAGTCACGACTACAGGCAGATGCTCGACTGATGCCATCGATCCTCCGACTCGAATGCTACGACAATTGCGTTTCAGCCACCTCGATCGCCTTCAACAAACCTCGTGCTTTGTTCAATGTCTCTTCGTATTCACTGGCGGGGACGCTGTCGGCCACGATCCCGGCTCCCGCTTGCAGATACGCTGTTCTGCCAGTCATCACGATCGTTCGCAGAGCGATACACGTGTCCATGTGGCCGGTGAAGTCGATGTAACCGACGGCACCTCCATAGGGGCCGCGGCGGTGCGGTTCGAATTCGTCGATGATTTCCATCGCCCGAACTTTGGGAGCACCCGACAGTGTCCCGGCCGGAAGCCCTGCACGAAGAGCGTCGAGCGATGTCTTGTCGCTCGCCAGTCGTCCGACGACTTCCGAACTGATGTGCATCACGTGGCTATAGCGTTCGACAACGAATTGCTTGGTCACCGCGACCGAACCATATTCGGCAACGCGACCGACGTCGTTACGAGCCAGATCGACCAGCATCACGTGTTCCGCAATTTCCTTTTCATCCGCCAGCAGTTCCTTTTCCAAAGCCAGATCCTCGGCTTCGGTCTTGCCGCGGCGACGAGTCCCCGCCAATGGCCGGATCGTCGTCATCCCTTCGTCGACTCGAACCATGATCTCGGGCGAACTGCCAATCAGTGTCACCGCCGGAGTGCGGACCAGGAACATATACGGACTGGGGTTCACCACTCGCAGCGCGCGATAAATGTCGGTCGGATCCGCCTTGGTATCCAGTTCCAACCGCTGACTGAGGACAACTTGAAAGATGTCGCCGGCACGAATGTACTCTTTGCACTTCTCGACTGCAGTCTCGTACTCATCGCGAGTCATATTCGACCGGAATGGCAGCTGTGGATCGCCACTCAGTGAAATGTCGACGAATTCCAGGTTGTCGGTCGGTTGCGACAGTTGGTGACAAACCTCATCGACGCGGCTGCAAGCCGTTTCATAAGCGGCTTCGAGATTCCCCTGTCGCACATCTGCGAAGGCGACGATCAGGATCGTCTTCTGGATATGGTCGAACACGACCATTCGATCGTAGAAGGCGAACGACAGGTCCGGCAGTCGGCGATCATCTCGCGGTGGATGAGGCAGGTTTTCAGTGTAGCGAACTGTGTCATAGCCCGCGTATCCCACTGCTCCGCCACAAAATCGCGGCAGCCCAGTGACGTGCGGCGCTCGGTAACTTCCCAGCAGGTCATGCAAGTATTGCAGTGGGTCATCGACGGTGTGCTGCTCTGTCTTTCCGTCCCGAGTGACTGCCACGGTGTGCTCGTAGGCATCGATCTGCATGATCGGTCCGGCACCCAGAAAACTGTAACGCCCGATTCGCTCGCCGCCGACGACGCTCTCGAACAGAAAAGAGTTCTCGCCCCCCTGCAACCGGCAGTAAGCACTGACGGGCGTCAGGGTGTCGCTGACCATTCGTCGATAAACGGGGACCAGGTCGACCCCTTTGGCCAGCGATTCAAACGTCATAAAATCGGGATAGTGTGCAGTCATGTCGTCGTTAATGCTCTTTCGAGTAACAAAGCCCGGCATGTCACCACACCGGGCTGGTTTCGGAAAACTGAAGTCTAGTCGTTTAACCGCGTGGGCATCGCCCCGCGCGGGGACGAGCGGCTGACAGGTTAGATTGGTGGCATCGAGATCATCTGACGCGCGGGGCGATGCCCACGCGGTTAAACGAAAGCCATCGTCAAAACCATCACACGCTCACATCAATCTCATAGCCCTTCCGCTGCTCGCGGCCGATCCAGTGAGCGGCATCCTTATCATTGACAATCAATTCGGTCTCTGGGTTCCATTCAATTTTTCGACCCAGTCGAATGGCAATATTTGCCAGATGACAGGTCGTCATCGCCCGGTGGTGCGAATAGACATCGCTCACCGGCAGCCCCCGATCCTTCACGCAGTTGAAGAAGTTTTCCATGTGAGCGTTCCCGCCCCCCTTGGGTTCCTTGCCGTTGTACAGTTTCTTCAGCAGGTCCTCGGGCAAGGGGTTGTTCGCCAATTCTTCGACAGGAGCCCCCTTCAAAGATCCACGGCTGACGAAGATGCGGCCTTCTGTTCCTTCAATCAAAACGCCGTTGTCCGTGTCATCGCGGATAATCAATTCCGCTCCGTCCTGGAACTTGGCCGTGACATTGAACGAGGTCGCCACGTTGTAACGGTTCGAGACGGTCGGCATCCCGTTCTCGTAGGGGACAGGATGCTTGGCGGTCCCTTCGACCGAAATCGGGCCGCTGTTATCCATGCCCAAGGCCCACATCGCGATATCGACGTGATGAGCACCCCAGTCGGTCATCTTGCCGCCTGAGTACTCGTACCACCAGCGGAATTCGTAGTGAGTCCGCGCTTCGGGGTATTTCTTGTTGTTGCCGAACTTCCCTTGCAGGTAATCCGTCATCGGGGCCTGGCCGAGCCACATGTCCCAGTTCAGATTCTTGGGGACTTCGGCGACCGGAATCTCATCGCTGGTCGGAGCCCCACCGATGGCACACTGCACGCGAGTGATCTTGCCCAACCGTCCGCTGCGAGCAATCGCGACCGCCTTCAGGAACTGATTCTTGATTGGCCCGGCGTTCATTTCCGATCGCTGTTGAGTGCCGACCTGGAATACTCGCTTGGTCTCGTTCAAGACCTTGATGATCTGCTTCCCTTCCTGGATCGTCAGTGTCAGTGGCTTTTCGCAGTAGACATCCTTCCCCGCTCGCATCGCATCAATCGCGATCTTGGAGTGCCAGTGATCGGGTGTCACGATCGTGATGACATCGATGTCTTTGCGATCGAGCAACTTGCGATAGTCGTCGTACTTGGCAACTTCGCGCGATTGCGATTTCTGGGCATCGGTGACTCGTTTGTGCGCTTTGTCCACATGATCGCTGTCGACATCGCAGACGGCGACACAGTCCGACAAATGCAGAGCGTTCGGTCCGACGGCATCCCAGCGGTCGCCGGTGCCGATACAGCCCAGGATCGGCCGATCATTCACGCTTTGAAAGCCTAATGCGCGATTGCTTTCCGCCGTGAACCAATACGGCATGGTCGCGCCGGCCAGAGCGGCGGTCGAAGCCTTCATGAAATCGCGACGATTGGACTGCTGAGTCATGGGATGTGCTCCAGGATGATGTCTTCGGTCGCGCAGACCGTGGCAGGCCTGCCGTTGGCAAATTACTGTACCGAGCAGCAACAAAGGCGTAAACGAGTGGGCTGTTCCCAGTCAGATAATCGTCCCCTCAGAGCGCCTGCTCACAGGCTCCTTCGGTAAAGTGATGTCGCCGGATCACAGCGCGGACGGTAGACTTCAACCGTTGGATCGGCGGGAAGTGTCCGCCATGCCGAGATTTTTGTCAGCAATGGAACACGAGGCCGATTATGAACGGATTGCTCCGACAACTCACCCCACTGGTGACGATCCTGATGGCGATCACGTGGATGGTCGCTGCGAAAGCAGACGAGTCAGAACCAGCGGACGTGCAAGCCGCTGAAATCGACTCGTTGATCGAACAGATCACCGAACGGGGCGACCACCGCGAGCAGACCGAAAAGCTGTTGAAGATCGGCCAACCCGCGGTCGCCCGGCTGGCCAAAGCGGCCGAGGTCAAAGATCCGGGGGTCGTCACTCGTTGCTTTGATGTTTTGGGACGCCTCTTGGTTTCTGAAGACCAGGAAACAGCGAAAGCTGCACAAGAGTCGCTCGAGAAACTGTCGGAATCGGAGATCGATATCGTTGGCCGACGAGCCCGCACGACATTGCGAATTAAAGAGGTGCTTCGTCAGCGCGAGGGACTACTTCAAGGGGCCGCTCAAGGACGTGCCGCGAACCTGACGACAGTCGAAAATGGCCGCAAAATTCAGCTACGTCGCGCGGCGGACGGATCATTCTCCGGAACGATCAAGGAAACCGTCGACGGAAAAGAACAGGAAACGCCGATTGCCGCTGCTTCCGAAAAGGAATTGGAAGAGAAGTTCCCTGACGCCCACAAGGCCTATCAAAAGCATCAAAAGGCGCCCGCCAACCTCGGAGGGGCTGGAATCAGAATCAATGGGCAACTGATCGGCGGCCCCGGTGTCCAGTCGATCAAGTTCAATATGGTCAATGACAAACGCCACATTGAGGCTGTCACTGGCGATGAGAAGGTCGAGATCACCGACACCAACGGCAAAGATATTGAACTGAAACACACGCGGCGGGTCGATGGCAAATCAAAGACGGACGAATTCAAAGCCGATGATCTGGACGATCTGAAGAAGAAACATCCCGATGCGGCCAAGCTCTACGAGAAATACGCTGCCGGGCCCAATCCCGGTTTTGGCGGTGGGATTCAAATGCAAATTGGTGGGATCGGTGCTCCACGTCCGGTCCAATTTCCCAAACCGGTTCCCGGTTTTCGGCCCGAACTCAATCCGACACCGAGCCAGACTGACGGCGGCGCTCGGACGATTCGAGCGGAATTGGATGGCCGCAAAATTGAAATCACTGAAACCGACGGCACGAAGATCCGCATCAAGCTGACCAAAATGGTCGACGACAAAGAGGTCACGCAAGAGTTTTCTGCGGATGATCTGAAGACGTTGAAAGCCGAACACCCGGAAGCCGCCAAACTCTACGAGCAACTCACTGGCCGAACGCAGTAATGCTCTGTGGGGGCTTGATCCAAGGTGGCCAATCTCGCCAACAGATTGGGTCTTCGAGAGACGACGAAGCCCAATCACCGTTTTAGATTGACAGCGCAGCTGTGAGCGAGAACTGTAACGAGTGAGTTGCGTGCTTGCTTATGCGGCGCGGCGGTCTTCACCGTCCGTCTGCTTCGTCGGAACCGATGTCCATTTCGGGACGGCAAACAAGTAACAACAGCGGTGACAGCGCACGGATGTGGTGAGCAGCGAAATCAAGCCCTGATTTTCGCCACCGCTGCGGCTGGTGTAGACATCATTGCATTTGCAGCGGGGACATTTCATGGTGGTCTCGAAGGAGCCAGCTTGCCAGCTTTTAAGTTCTCATCGACAGAAAGTGCGTCGGACTTGTATGAAAGTGCTAATTATTTGCCAATATCGGAATTGACACTATTGCAGACTTTCTTCCGACCGGCCGGTCAGTTATTAACCGTGACTGGTAATTAATCGCACGAAAGTGCGAGATTCGTCCATGTATCTTCGGGGACCTTGGTCAGATCCGTGGTAACCCGCTGATCCTGGTGCCATGCCAGAGATGCATTGCGAGGTCAGGATCGTTACACGATCCGTGTATCTGCAGATTCTCCGCCTGCGCGGGAACGACGACAGCAGGGATCGGAAAAGTAGCGATCAGGCTGTGAATAGTTCGGGCTAGGGTTTTGCGACCGCAGCGGGAGCCAATCGCAATTCTTCCAGCAATGCGTACTGAATGATGTTGGTCGCCAGCTTGACCGCATCTTCCGGTAGATATCCCTCGCAATTGCCTGCGGACTGGCGTTCTAACGCGCAACTGATGTCGTACTTGCTGTAAATCACCGCCAGCCGTCCGTCAATTTCCAAGGCTTCGATAAACGGCTCTGCTTCACGGACGACGAAGCCCGAATCGCCCCCTTCGCTCACCCGTCGCTTCAATCGTCGAATATCGCGTCCGAACTTCTCGGTAAAGAGTTCGTGGTCAGCTGCAACTTTCTGGAGTTTCTTGTCGCGATACAGCGAGTTGACGAATTCTCGGAAGCTCTTATCAAACAGCTTGGCCCCGCAACAGGAATCGACGACCAGGACTCCACCGGCCCGTTCCAGGTACTGACGAATCTGTTCCCGATCGGCCTCTTTAACAGTGAAGGCGTTACGTCCATGCATGTACAACACGGGATACTGGAAGATATTGGGGTCAGACATCTCCAGGTCGATCGCTTTTGTGGAAGCGGATAACGCTACCGTGTCATTCAGCGACTGCAGCAGCCGACGCAAAGCCCGCGGTGCCGAATTCCAGCCCCCGTCATGTCGAATTTGAGCGATCTGCAACAAGCCTCGCTCGACATTATCGAGTTCCGTGTTCTCCGCCGTTTTCTGCGGCGCATCTGGCTTAGTTGGCGGTTCACGGCCTGTGGCATACGCCAGCACGTTCACGCCGATCTGTGTGGAACGGATGATCCGTACTTTTAGATTCACGTTGCGACCTGGTGGCTCGGCGCGTGACCAATAATCCCATAGGCAGCCCAGATCTTCAGGGGAATAGATCACCGAGGTTCGGCATCCGTAATCAATACCGAACAAGGGAGTTGATTCCGCCTGCAAGGGATGTTCGCTACGGAAGACGGGGTGATCCTGAGTCAGCCGTTTCAACTCCCCCTCACCCGGCGGCATAATCTGCTGCAACAGGGTGCGAAAGCCCGCTTCGAACTTGGTCGATGTGCAGGTGGGAGACGCAAAGATAAATCCCCCTTCCTGCAAGTACTCTTTCATCAGCTTCACTTCTTCGGGCCGTAGTACGGGGGCTTCCTCACCCGTGATGAATAGCACAGGTGCTTGCAGCATCACGTCGACTCCACCGCCATCGACGGCACGCGCCAGATCCAGGTCCTGGCTAGTCAATAGCTTGGGCCACTTCGGGGATCCGCTGATCAAATCCACCAGATTGCGAACATCGCGACGATGGCGATTCCAGTCATTCCCCAGGACTTCGTTCTTGCGTTGGGGATCACGCGGGCCGTATTTCAGCTTGTTGATCAGAACAGGTGCCAACCCTTTGGACAGGAACAACAGTGCCATACTGGTTCCGACCACCGGATGCGACTCGACATCGCCCGCGCCGACCCAGTGACCTGTGACACCATTCTGCAGTGCCAGCAGATACGCCGCCCCCGAACGATACCAGTCGTGCTCGCCAAAAAATCGCAAACCACTCAGGCGTCCGGCGCGTTCCACTCCATAGATGTAGTACATCAACCAGCCGTTTCGCGCGCCGGGGTTGTGTCCGACCGCAAAACTCTGGCTCAGCCACCTAATTCCACGAGCCAACGGTTCGTTGGGCTCAGTCCCCTGGCAGCAGGGTGGCGTTCCATCCGGCGCAACGCCCGCATCCGAACGCAGCATTTGCTCGCAAATGACCAATGACGAAATCCCCGCGACCGTCATGCTGCCATAGCTGGGGCCCTTGTTCGCGCCGGCGTCATAGTTCCATCCCCCATCGCCGTTTTGAGCCCGTTCCCAATATTCGCGAGCTCGCTTCCACGTTTCCGGGCTGACCACAGCACCCGCTTCGACCGCCTCGCGCAGTCCCAGCACAGCGAACTGCGAATTGCTGCAGTCGGTCCGAAGCGACCCGCCACTCAGGCTATAGTCCCAGCCGCCAGATGTCTCGCCTCGCTTGATCTGCCCATTTTCCAAGAGATCTGCCAGCCGCGAAACACGACGCGCGTCGATTCCAGGCTCCTTGGCCGCCGCGAGCGCCATAATCTGCAGCGAAATCTGGTAGGTCTCGTACTGTTTCACAGCCGATTCTTCGTCATCGCGCAGGTACGCCAGCCCCCGCTTCACGGGGACATCTTGAGGTGACATGCCTGAATTAATGAGCGCCATCACCGCCAAGCTGGTGATCCCCACCCGGAATCCAGGCTTATCGACATCCCAATAGCCTTTCGCCGCTTGCTGACTGACCAGAAATCGACGGCCCCGTTCGATTGCCTCTTTAACGGCCGGACCAGACAGATCTGCAGCCCACGTGTGGCCGGACATGGCGATCAACGTCAATCCAATGATCAATCTCGCTCGCCATGTCGGTTGTTGGCGGCTCATCGTGGCCTCGCTGTTCCCGGTCCCTCGCTGAATCTCATGTCACCCGGATATAGTAATTCAGTTCACCAGTTCTGACCAATCGAATTGAGTGACGATCACTGCTTTTATCAACTTCATCATCCCTGATAAGCAACGAAGGACCGAACATGGCTGTTCATCCCCTGGCTGGCAAACCGGCTCCGACCGAAATGCTGATCGACACCGACCGGTTACTGGCCGCCTACCACGATCAGAAGCCAGATCCTACCAATAAGGCTCAACAAGTCAGTTTCGGGACCAGTGGCCATCGCGGAACCTCGTCCAACGGTACCTTCACCGAACAGCATATTGCAGCCATTACGCAAGCACTGATTGAATACCGGCAGCAACAGAAGATTGACGGCCCCCTGTTTCTGGGGAAAGACACTCACGCCTTGTCCGCGCCGGCAGAAAAGACGGCGCTCGAAGTGCTCGCGGCAAACGGCGTGGAAGTCGGCATCCAGACGGGCAATGGATTCACACCGACGCCAACCATTTCGCGGGCGATCCTGTGCTACAACAAGGGCCGGACGGAACACCTGGCCGACGGCATCGTGATCACTCCGTCGCACAATCCTCCCGAAGACGGCGGCTTCAAATATAACCCTCCGAATGGCGGCCCTGCCGATACCGATGTCACTGGCTGGGTCCAGAATCGCGCCAATGAGATCCTTAAAGGAGGCAACGCCGCCGTCAAACGAATCTCGTTCGAGAGGGCGCGGCACGCTTCCACCACGCATCCCCAAGACTTCGCGGCCGACTACGTCAACGACCTCAAAAACGTCGTCGATCTGGATGCCATCCGGTCGGCTGGGTTGCGGCTCGGGGTCGATCCGCTCGGTGGCGCAGGCGTTGGTTACTGGGAACCGATTGCTGAGCAATACGGCTTGAACGTGACCGTCGTTAACGACAAGGTCGACCCGCAATTCGGCTTCATGACTGTCGATCACGACGGCAAGATCCGCATGGATTGCTCTAGCCCGTATGCGATGGCTAGCCTGGTCCAATTGAAGGACCGGTTCGACATCGCGTTTGGCAACGATCCCGACACCGATCGACACGGCATCGTGACGAAGTCATCCGGCTTGCTGAACCCCAATCATTTTCTGGCCGTGGCGATCCAATATCTCTTCACGAATCGGCCGCAATGGAGTCCCTCGGCAGGGGTCGGCAAGACTTGCGTCAGCAGTCACATGATCGATTGCGTCGCCAAGTCGATCGGGCGGCGCCTGTACGAAGTCCCCGTCGGTTTCAAGTGGTTTGTCGACGGGCTGTTCGATGGATCACTCGGTTTTGGCGGCGAAGAAAGTGCCGGGGCCAGCTTCCTGCGACGCGATGGCTCGGTCTGGTCCACCGATAAAGACGGGATCATTCTCGCCCTGCTCTCCGCCGAAATCACTGCGAAGACGGGACGCGACCCCGGCGAACATTATCGCGATCTGGTTGCCCAATTCGGCGATCACCGCTACGTGCGGATTGACCAGCCGATCACGCTGACGGAAAAGGAACGATTCAAGTTCCTGACCCCCGCCGCAATCACCGCGACCACACTCGCGGGCGACCCCATACGCGAGAAACTCAGCGAAGCCCCCGGCAATCACAAAGCGATTGGCGGGGTGAAAGTCACGACCGACGCCGGCTGGTTCGCGGCACGCCCGTCCGGAACCGAAGCGATCTACAAGTTGTACGCCGAAAGCTTCCGAGACGACACGCACCTCAACACACTCGTGACAGAAGCCCGGGACATCGTGACCAAGGCCCTCGCGACAGGTTGAGTTCTTGGTGACCCTGGCGACGACACTGTAGTAGGCACACTCCGTGTGCCGTGTCTTCTCTTATCGCAAAACGGTCCTCGGCACACGGATTGTGCCGTCTACAAAGGGTCAGCCAAGCACTTAATCCCACCAGAAATACCAGTACTGGGCATTGATCAGATTACGTGCCAGTGCCCCGACCGATTCCGCAGCGTCGCTGCAGTAGGCAATCTGCTCGCGTGCCAGTCGCAGCGCAGATGCGTAATCCGCCGGCGGATTGGCGACCAGGCACTGGACTTCCGAACTGGTGATGCTGATCACGGTCGCTCCGTACCGCTCCGCCCAATAGCGATGGACGGCGCAATGCACTTTGGCCGAGGGGCAGGAATTCCAGCCTCCCCAAGCCATTTCTGCAAACGCGTACCACGCCGCGGGAGCCCTAAAGTTCCGGATCAGCACACGCGGCTTCGGCTCACCGGTGGATTGGTCCAGATGAGTGATCACGCCTCGATACCCGGCGACATCGACGGCGTCGTCCCCGTTCGCGACAGGCTCATCGTCGTCATCCTCATTCGATAATTGGCTTGGATCAAATTCCAGCGAATCGCCCAAGGTGATTTCCGGTGCCGGCCCCTCTTCAATCCCTTCCAGAATCTGATCGTAGTCGTCCGGGTCGCCCACCAGGATGGGGTGATATCCGGTCTCCGCTGCTTCCCTGAGGGCAAATGATAATTCGCCGATGGCGTCCTGCCCTGAAATGGTGACGAGCTCGATTTCCTTGACCAAAATGACTCCCGGATTGACTGAGACAAGATGTTAAAAGACGTGAAAAAGATGCGGTGAACCACGAGATACGGGAGAGATGAGAAGAGAATAGATTCCCGATTCGCAGCATCGCGGTGGGCTAAACACCACTGGTCGAAAAGTAGATCGCAGCTTTCTAAGAAATCTTGTCTTTTCTTCAGATTGTTGACCGCGTGAAATCGCCGATCGACGTGGATGTGATGCCTGGCTCCAGACTGACCAATGTGCCACCTCCCGAAAACATCACCGCTTCTAAATCCCCGATCTCTAGACACCGACTGGGGATCGCCATTAGGGTGTCAGCCACGGCAGTGCCAAACACCGCAACGAACTAACGTTGACTGATGTGATTGCCTCTGCAAGTAAAGACAGCATTTGACTTTGGAAGCAAGACGGACCCGGAAGCTTCCGGCGATCCGAACAAACCACGGAAGACTGACATGCTGATGGAGCGAGCCAGTGGTGTCCTATTACATCCGACCTCAATTCCCACGCGGTTCGGCATCGGTGATTTAGGGCCGCAAGCCTGGGAATTCTTGGATTGGCTGGCCGGAGCCGGACAGCGTTACTGGCAGGTCTTGCCCCTCTGCCCGGCTGACCTAGGCGGATCTCCCTACCAGTCGGCCTCCAGTTTCGCAGGAAATCCCCTGCTGATCAGCCCCGAATTGCTCGCCCGCGACGGCTTGCTTACGGATGCAGATCTGCAGGAAGCGGCCCTCCCCGACATCGAATCGGCATCGCGAGTCAACTTTTCGCTCGTCACTGAACGGAAGATGCGCCTGCTGGAGCGGGCTGTCGAAAACCTGCATTCGCAATCCGGCCACAGTCACTGGCGAGAACAACTCCACAACTTCGTCGCCCAGCATCGCCACTGGGTGGAAGCCCACGCCCTCTTTATGGCAGCGCGCGAAGCGAATCAGTTTCAGCCCTGGCAGAAGTGGTCAAAATTTAGAGATCTCAAGCCGCCGTTCATCCCCCGAGACCTCGCCCCCCGCTTCATGGTCCATCTCGTTTTCCAATTCCTGTTCTATCGCCAATGGCAGGAAATTAGAGACCGAGCATGTCGGCTGGGGATTCGCATTATCGGCGATATCCCGATCTATGTCTCCTACGACAGTGCCGACGTCTGGGCCAGTCGCCACCTGTTTCAATTGGACTCCGCAGGAAATTCGATGCGCGTCGCGGGAGTTCCACCAGACTATTTCGCGGCCACCGGTCAGCTCTGGAACAATCCGCTGTATGACTGGAACGCCATGGAATCCGAAGGCTATGCCTGGTGGATTCGTCGCCTGAAGGCCTCACTGGATCTGGTCGACGAAGTTCGCCTCGATCATTTCCGCGGGTTCGAAGCCTACTGGTCGGTCCCCGCCGGCGAACTGACCGCGATGAACGGAGAATGGGTTCCGGGACCACGCACCAAATTACTGCAAGCCTTTGCCGACGCACTACGACCCTCTGATTCGCCGACCACAGTCCCTAGCGTCCCGATCATTGCCGAAGACTTGGGGATGATCACGGAAGAAGTACATGCCTTACGGAAACAGTTTCAGTTGCCAGGCATGAAAGTGCTGCAGTTCATGCTTCCCGGCGAACCGTGGGACCAGACTCGCGCCGAAGATTTCGAACCGAATTCCGTCGTCTACACCGGGACGCACGACAACGACACCTCACTCGGCTGGTTCCGCGAAAAGATGCTGCCCGACCACGGGTTGCTCGAACGCTTGCGGCGATACGTTCCCTGCCATGAAGATCAATTCCCCTGGGAATTCATCGACTACGCGTGGCGGTCCGGATCGAACCTGGCCATCGCTCCGCTGCAGGATCTGTTGTCGCTCGATTCGTCGGCCCGTATGAACACCCCCGGAACGTCGGGCGATGCGACGACAAATTGGCGCTGGAAGTATTCACCCGGCATGTTGACCCCCGAAACGCAGCGGCGTCTGGCCGACCTCACTCGTTCTGCCCAACGAGGTTAAGCCGCGCTGATTCACGATCACGTTCCTTTTCGAAGATAAGATTCGATGCCACAGACTGTCTTGTTTCTCTGCACAGGCAACTACTACCGCAGCCGCTATGCCGAGATCGTCTTTAATTCGCTCGCGGCCAAACACCATCTGGACTGGGTGGCCGATTCGTGCGGTCTGCGGTTGGAAGCAGCGAACCCCGGGCCCATCTCGCGATTCACCCTGAATGCCCTCCAGAAGCTGGAAATTCAGCTGCAAGACCCCATTCGTTACCCGCGACCCCTGACTCTCGCCGACCTGGAAGCCGCCCAGCATGTCGTGGCGGTCAAGGAAGCCGAGCATCGGCCTTTGCTCTCGCAAGCTTTTCCCGAGTGGCTGGAACGCGTAGAGTTCTGGAAGGTCGACGATGTCGACTGTGCGGTGCCGGAAGTAGCGATTCCTCAACTGCACGAACTTGTCACGGCATTGTTCGACCGCCTGGCGAAGCTTCCCAAAACGTAAAGGCTCGCTCGGTCAGCGGTGCAGATTGAAGCTGCGCGGGAGGTTCGATGAAACTCGGCCTGCTGACCGACATCCATGAACACGTCGGCAACCTGCGGTCCGCGCTGCAGTCGTTTCAGCAGCAACACGTCGACCTCGTCGTCGTCATCGGCGACGTTTTCGAACTGGGTAAACACCTGGATGAAGTCTGCCACCTGCTCGCCGACGCGGGGGCGATCGGAGTCTGGGGGAATCACGATTACGGCCTGTGTGTTCGCCCCGACGATCAAACCCGTCTGCGGTATTCGGCCGAATCGCTTCAATTCATGGCCTCTTTGAACCCCCGTCTGCAGTTGGAAGACTGCCTGTTCTGTCACATCGAACCGTGGCTGGATGCCGAACGCCTCGAAGATCTGTGGTATCACGCCGGTCCGCCGCAAGACCACCAACATCTCGATCGCATCTTCGGAGCGACCAGCCAACGAATCACATTTGCCGGCCACTATCATCAGTGGCTGGTGGCTCAACCGCAGAGAATCGACCCCTGGCACGGTGAGACCCCGATCCGCCTCCGCGGCGACCGCTTCTTCGTCGTCATCGGAGCCCTCTGCAACGGCGACTACGCCACCTACGACACCGACTCCTGTGAACTGCAGCCCTTTCACATCGGAGTGAAGAATCTGAAACACAGAGGCACCGAGGTCACTGAGTAAGCAAAACATCGCGCCCGCATGCTCATCTCTCCCTTTCCTGCTTTTCCTGTATTCCGTGATGAGAAGCTCTTTCTTCTTGTCTTCTCTGCGACCTTCCAGCCTCCGCGTTTCAATTCTCCACCCCCTCGATCTCACCGGCCCAGATTTTAAATTCGCCTCGTGAGTTGGCGAACCAGGCGCGGCATAATAGTCAGTGGAGGATGCCGCTCGCATATCTGCTCAAAGTGCCGAAGGGATCACATCATGACCATGACTCTACATTCCACCGCCTTCGAAAACGGTCACCAAATTCCCCAGCGATACACGGGCGAAGGGGACGATGTGTCCCCCTTGTTGACGTGGCAGTGTGTTCCGCAGGCCGCGCACGAACTAGCGCTCATCTGCGAAGACCCCGACGCGCCGACCTCCGAACCCTGGGTCCACTGGTTGATCTACAACCTTCCGGCCGACACTTCTTCGTTGCCGGAACAAGTTTCCCGCGATGCGCAGCTGCAAAGCCCCGTGAAGGCGTGCCAGGGTTGCAATTCGTGGCCCGAAGGAGAAAACCTCGGCTATCTGGGCCCGATGCCGCCGCCCGGCCACGGCCTGCATCACTACCACTTCACGTTGTACGCACTCCGCTCGCCACTCAATCTCCCCCCTGGAGTCCAAAAAGCGCAGCTCTTGGCCGCAATGCACGATCACGTACTGGCAACAGCCTCGATCGTCGGCACCTACGAACGGAGATAGTGCTTGAGCGACAACGTCATCGTTTAACCGCGTGGGCAACGCCCCGCGCGTGATTGCGAGTCAGGCGAACACCCCTCTTCAGATTGCGACTTCGCACCGCCGCGGCTAGCCTCGTATCACCTTAAAGTTCGCTCCCAGAGATTCTCCCTATGGCTCGACTTCCTATGCGCGGTCTCCTTCTCGCGGGATTCATCTTGGCCAGTTTCCAGGGCGCGACCGCTGTGGAACCGCGGTCACCGAAAATCGAATTCAATCGAGACATCCGTCCCATCCTGTCCGACAAATGTTTCGTTTGTCACGGTCCCGATTCGGCCAAGCGCCAAGGGGGCCTGCGCCTCGATCAGCGCGAAGCGGCGATCGCGATGCACGATAATTCTCAAGCCGTCGTTCCGGGTGACGCGCAAAAAAGCGAAGCCTTCTTGCGAGCGACCTCTGCCGATCCCGATCTGCAGATGCCGCCGCCGAATTCGAACTTGAAGCTCTCCCCCACCGAAATCGATTTGCTCCGGAGGTGGATTAATGAAGGAGCTGAGTATCAACCGCACTGGTCGTTCATTCCACCCCGGCGAATCCCACCGCCGGCCAGCAAGCAAACCGCTATCGCTTGTCAGCCGATCGACAGTTTCATTCACGCCCGGCTGGATCAGGAAGATCTCACGGCCTCACCCGAGGCAGACCGACGCACCCTCATCCGCCGCGTGACCCTCGATCTGACCGGCCTGCCTCCTTCACCCGATGATGTCGCCGCTTTTGTGGTGGATACCTCTCCCGATGCCTACGAAAAACTCGTCGATCGTTTATTAGCCTCGCCTCGCTACGGCGAACGCATGGCCCTCAATTGGCTCGATGCCGCCCGTTTTGCCGATACGAACGGCTATCAGACCGACGGCCCCCGGTTCATGTGGCGCTGGCGAGATTGGGTTATCGACGCGTTCAACCAGAACCAACCGTTCGACGAATTCACGATCGATCAACTCGCCGGTGACCTTCTCGAAGAACAAACCGTCCGCCAGTCACCGATCGCGAATGCTCGCCTGATCGCCACCGGATTCAATCGCAATCATCGCGGGAATGCCGAGGGAGGCATCATCCCCGAAGAGTTCCGCGTCGAGTATGTCGTCGATCGCGTCGAAACGACATCCGCCGTCTGGCTCGGCCTGACCATCGGCTGCGCCCGCTGCCACGATCACAAGTATGACCCGATCAGCCAGCGAGACTTCTATCAACTGTTCGCCTTCTTCAATCAGGTCCCAGAACCAGGCAAGTACATTCGTAATGATAACTCGATGCCGTATTTGCCCGCGCCGACACCCGATCAGCAACGGCACTTGACCGAGTTGCAGCAGGAACGAAATGCGGCCGAGTCTGCTTGGAAAGCCCTCGGTCCGCAGATCGATCAGGGAATCGTGGCGATGGTCGAGTTGATCCGGTCTCAAGGCTCTCGCCGTGATTGGAGTGTCTCGGACAAACTAGATGCGAAAATCGAGTTTGATGGCGACAGTCAAGTCGTGATGGCGACTAAGAACGGCCAACCCCCCGTACCAACTGACTTCGTCTGGAAACAAGGGGCGCCAACCTTCGGCGAGGGTCGTATCGCACAGGCCGCCCAGTTCGATGGCCAGCGCTGGATCGAATCGTTGGAGGCCGGCGACTTCGCCGACGACGAGTCCTTCGCGATTTCCTGCTGGGTCAAACCGACCGGTACAGAAGCGATGACCATCCTCGCTCGCATGGATCATGATAATGCCTCCCGCGGTTACGAACTTCGCCGCGAAGCCAATGGTCATTTGCAGGCCCTGTTCTCCGGGCGAATCCTGGACGACCTGATCCGAGTGGAAACGAAGGCCACGCTGCCGATCGACCAGTGGTCGCACCTGTTTGTCTCGTATGACGGATCAAGCGCCGCGCGGGGCGTCGCGATTCGCATCAATGGCGAGTCGACCGAACTGAAGGTGATCACGGATCTGCTCAGCAACCCGATCAAAGTGAAACTACCGCTGTGCATTGGGGCTGGTGGAAGTGCCGCTCCCTTTCAGGGCGCGATTGATGAATTGCGAACCTATCGCGGACGACTGACCGCCGAATCTGCGCTGGCCCTGGCCGCAGGCGACCCCATCTCACAGATTGCTGCCCGGCCGCTCAACGATCAGACGCCGCGATCCGATCTGGAAAAACTCCGCGAGTGTTATCTGGCAGACTACGCTCCCCGTAATGAACAATCTACCCGCGTAAACCTGCTGCAGTCGAGACAGAAGTACAACGATTATCTGGCGACCATTCCCACCACGATGGTGATGCAAGACCGCCCGCAGCGCGATTCGTTCGTGCTGAAGCGAGGCGAATATGACAAGCCCGGCGAACAGGTCCAGGCGGCTTTGCCAGCCTCGTTGCCCGTGGCGAAGCTACCCACACCGAAGTCCGGTCAGTCGCTCGATCGTCTCGATCTCGCTCGCTGGTTGGTCTCGAACGAGAACCCGCTCACCGCGCGTGTCACCGTCAATCGCCTGTGGCAATCGCTGTTCGGCGTCGGCTTGGTCAAGACCGCCGAAGACTTCGGCACGCAAGGCGAGTCGCCAAGTCACCCGGAACTGCTCGATTGGTTGGCCCTCGAGTTCTCGGGTGACGCCACAACGGTGGCGGCCGATCGGTGGGACCTGAAGCGATCTTTACGACACATGGTCACGTCGGCCACCTATCGGCAATCGTCGGCCGTCAACGAACCTCGCGATCCCGATAACCGCTGGCTGGCACGCGGACCACGATTTCGCCTCCCTGCCGAGATGATTCGCGACGCGGCGTTGGCATCGAGTGGCCTGCTGGTCGAAACGCTGGGCGGCCCCAGTGTGAAGCCCTATCAACCCGCTGGAATCTGGGAAGAACTCAGTGCCGAAGCGGTGCCGGGACCATTCGCTGTCTATGTGCAGGACCACGGCCCCAATCTGTATCGCCGCGGCATCTACACGTTTCGCAAGCGCACAGTCCCACCCCCGGCCCTCGCCATCTTCGACGCCTCACCCCGAGAGGCCTGTCGCGTCAGCCTCCCGCGCACCAACACTCCGCTGCAGGCTCTCAACTTGATGAACGATGTCACGTATGTCGAAGCGGCACGAGCTCTGGCCGAACTGGCGATGAAAGAAGGAGGCGCCTCCGCTCCCTCACGACTGACCTTCGCCTTCCGACGAGTCCTCTCGCGCGACCCGAGTGATCGCGAACTGAAGGTCCTGGTTGACGGATTTGAACGACGCCGCCAGGCATATCAGCAACACCCCGCAGAAACGCAAGAACTCTTACAGCTGGGAGAAACGGTGGCCGACCCGTCGCTCAATCCTCACGAACTGGCCGCCTACACCGCCACGGCCAGTGTGATCTTCAATATCGACGAGTTCGTCGCGAAACCCTGATCCGCTTGTTGGTTTGATGACCGCCTTTGCCCGAGGAATCTGTGATGTTCCCATCGTTCGCTGATCTGATGCATCGCCAGTCTCGTCGCGCGTTTCTGGGCGGAACGGGTGGCGCGTTGGGCCTGACGGCCTTGGGGTCGCTGCTCGCTGACGAGTCACCGCCGATTCCAGACCTGTCAAAAATCGCTCCACGAGCCAAGCGAGTCATCTTTCTGTTCCAGTCTGGCGCCCCCTCGCAAATTGAGTTGTTCGATCACAAGCCGGGGCTGGAAAAACGCAAAGGGGAAAACCTTCCCGAGTCAATCCGGCAGGGACAGCGTCTGACGAACATGACCGCCGGTCAGGACTCCTTCCCTGTCGTTCCGTCTATGTACAAGTTCGCCCAACATGGCGACAGCGGTGCGACGATCAGCGAACTGCTGCCGCACCTCAGCGGGGTCGCGGACGACCTCTGCTTCATCAAGTCCATGCACACGGAAGCGATCAATCACGATCCTGCCGTCACGTTTCTCACGACAGGGGCTCAACTCGCCGGTCGGCCCAGTCTCGGTTCGTGGCTGTCCTACGGACTTGGCTCAGAAAACAAAGACCTCCCCGCGTTCGTCGTGATGCTCTCACGCGGAACCGGCCGTCCCAATGATCAACCGCTCTACGATCGCTTGTGGGGTTCAGGCTTCCTGCCGTCACGTCACCAGGGGGTGAAGCTACGCAGCGGCGGTGACCCGGTGCTGTATCTCTCCAACCCCGCCGGGATCGATGCCACCTTGCGACGCGACATGCTCGACGATCAAGCCGCATTGAATCGAATCCAGCACGAAAGCGCTGGCGATCCCGAGATCGAAACGCGGATCGCTCAGTATGAACTTGCCTTCCGCATGCAAACCTCTGTCCCCGAGTTGGCAGACGTCTCGCAAGAGACCGAGCAGACGTTTGACCTCTACGGCCCCAATTCGCGAAAGCCGGGGACGTTTGCCGCGAACTGCCTGCTCGCCCGCAGACTTGCCGAACGAGGTGTTCGCTTCATCCAACTCTTCCACATGGGCTGGGATCAGCATACGAACCTGCCCACGCAGATCCCGCAGCAGGCCCGCGATATCGATCAACCCTGTGCCGCTCTGATCAAGGACCTCAAACAACGCGGGTTACTCGATGACACACTGATCGTCTGGAGTGGCGAGTTTGGTCGAACGGTCTACTGCCAGGGGAACCTCACCGCCACGAACTACGGCCGCGACCATCACCCGCGCTGCTTCACGATGTGGATGGCCGGCGGAGGCATCCGCGGCGGAGTCACTCACGGCGAAACCGACGACTACAGCTACAACATCGTCCGTGACCCAGTCCACGTCCACGACCTCAACGCCACAATCCTGCACTGCCTGGGAGTCGACCATCATCAACTCACCTACAAATTCCAGGGCCGCCACTACCGCCTGACCGACGTCCACGGCGAGATCATTCGGCCCGTCCTGGCATAACGAATCAGCCATTTCCTGCTCGGGTGCCACGGTTTTGGAGTCTTCGACAAGGCCGTGTCTTTTCTCTCTACTCGGACCTTATGACTTGCGGATCGGTTTCGACAGAAAAGTCGGCATCGTCGGGCCTCTCCAAGTCGTTTCGTCGGTATCATGGTGACGGACTCGACGAGATCATTCTGAGGACTACCGGATGCAATTCAGGTCAAAATCGCCGTCACCACTCAGCCGAATTAGTTTGTCGGTGATCCTGGCTTACGGAATGATAGCACTTCGCCCCCTGCACGCGGCCGAGCCGATCAACTTCAATCGCGATATTCGACCGATCCTCTCGGACAGATGCTTTGCCTGTCACGGACCCGACAAGAACGCTCGCAAGGCCGACTTGAGGTTGGATCAGCGCGATGCGGCGGTCGAGTCCGATGTCATCAAACCGGGCCATCCCGCTGACAGTGAACTGGTGAAACGTATCTTCGCTGACGACGAAGAACTGGTGATGCCCCCGCCCAGGCACAACAAACCGTTGACCGACGAACAGAAAGAATTGCTCAAGCGCTGGATTGCCGAGGGAGCCGAATACCAGCCGCACTGGGCCTTCATTCCCGTGCCCAAAGAAGTCGCCGTTCCCAAGCCAGGCGATCCCGGTCATTGGATTCGGAATCCCATCGATGCCTTCGTGCTCTATCGTTTGCAGCAACTCAAACTCGAACCCGCCGCCGAGGCGACTCGGGAAAAATGGCTGCGACGAGCCGGTTTCGATCTGACGGGACTGCCACCCACGATTGCCGAACTCGATGCGTTCCTGGCCGATCAATCTCCCGAAGCCTACGAACATGCCGTCGATCGCCTGCTGGAGTCCCCTGCATTCGGCGAGCGGATGGCGAACGAGTGGCTCGATGTCGCTCGCTATGCCGACACATTCGGCTATCAGGCCGACCGCGACATGCATGTCTGGCCTTGGCGAGAATGGGTGATTCGGGCCTTCAATCAGAACCTGCCCTACGACCAGTTCATCACCTGGCAGACGGCGGGCGATCTCCTCCCCGATCCGACGCGGGATCAACGTCTGGCGACGACGTTCAACCGCCTACATCGTCAGACCAACGAAGGGGGCAGCATCGAAGCCGAGTTCCGAGTCGCGTACGTGGCTGACCGCGTTGTCACAAACGGCACGGCCTTTCTGGGGCTGACATTCGAATGTGCCCGATGTCACGATCACAAATACGATCCGATCACGCAGCGCGACTTCTATCAGTTTTCGGCCTTCTTCTCGAACATCGACGAACACGGCCTCTACTCGCACTTCACGGAAACGGCCCCCACTCCAGCCTTGCTGCTGTACGACGGCGACCAGGAAGTCAAACACCGCGAGTTGCTCGACAAGATCCGCTTGAAGGAAACTGAACTCGTCAAGATTCGCGAAGCAGCGAAAGAACGATTCGCAAAACACGCTTCATCGAAGCCGGACTACGCGGTCACCAGCCCATCCTACGGCGCAGTCAATCATCCACAGACGATTGGAGAAGCCACCACCAAATCCATCACGGCGACTGCCAAATTCAGCTTCGATGATGCCAAGCCAGGTGGAGGCAATGCCTTGGTGGCTGGAGTGACTCGGGCCATTGCTGCTGAGGTACCAAAGTCTGATGCCAGTGCCGCACCCGCAGCGACCGAAAGCAAAGCGATTCAATTCGACGGGGACGACAGCTTTGCCTGCAAAGGTTCGGGACAGTTTGGCCGAGTTTCCCCGTTCACGTTTTCGCTGTGGGTACACCCGGCCAGCCACAAGCCGCGCGAAGTGATCCTGCATCAAAGTGTCGCCGCCGAAGATTCGGCATTTCGCGGCATTTCGCTGGTCCTCGACGATGGTGAACCGGTCGTATCGCTCATCCATTTCTGGCCGGGCAATGCAATTCAAGTAAGCAGTCCGAGAATCGTCCCCGTCGGTCAATGGACCCTAATCACGGTCACCTACGATGGCAGCAGCCACGCAAACGGCTTGCATATTTACTTGAACGGTCAGGCAGTCGAACGGGATGTCGTTCGCGACAAACTGACGCGCGATATCAAATACCGCGCGGAATGGGGCGATTCGAACTCCGGTGGGGTCGAACTGGCACTGGGGGCACGCTTCCGCGATGTCGGCTTCAAAGGGGGCATTGTCGATGAACTGCTGGTCTTCAATCAGGAACTGACGCCGCTCGAAGTCGCCGCCTTGCCGAGCCAGTACGTTGTGCCCAACGCCCCGCCGTCCCCTCCAGGAAAAGCGGATCCATCTGCCGCGTTCGAACACTACCTGCGTCGTCATGACGACCCCTATCAGTCAGCCATAGTGGAACTGCAGACGCTGCGCAGTGACGAAAATGAGCTGGTGACGAAGGTTCGCCAGATCATGACGATGCAGGAAATGGATCAGCCGCGTCCGACATTCGTCTTGAAACGAGGTGCCTATGACAGCCCGGCCGAGCAAGTTGGTGCGGATACTCCGGCAGGCGTGTTCCCACTACCCGCTGGTCTGCCGGGCAACCGATTGGGTCTGGCGAAATGGATGACCGAGGACCGCAACCCGCTCGTCACCCGAGTCGCTGCGAACCGGTTCTGGGGTTACTTGTTTGGTCGCGGATTGGTCGCTTCCGTCGAAGACTTTGGGGCTCAAGGACAGCCCCCCACGCATCCAGAACTGCTCGACTGGCTCGCCCGCGATTTCATGAATAGCGGTTGGAACGTGAAACGACTCTGCAAGCAGATGGTGTTGTCGGCCACCTATCGGCAGTCGTCGACACCGAAGGATCCTCAAGTCGCCCACACTGATCCAGACGACTTGTGGCTGGCTCGCGGGCCTCGTTACCGCCTGTCGGCCGAGCAGATTCGCGACAACGCTCTGGCGGTCAGCGGGCTGCTCGTTCCCAAGCTGGGTGGCCCCAGTGTCATGCCGTATCAACCAGCTGGTCTGTGGGAAGAGGCCGGCACCGGTAAGTCCTATCATCAGGCCAAGGGCGAAGGACTGTATCGGCGCAGCATCTACTCATTCTGGCGACGCACCTCACCCCCGCCAACCATGGTGACTTTCGACGCAACCGGCCGCGAAACCTGCACCGCCCGTCGCGAACGAACGGCGACACCGCTGCAGGCTTTGGTCCTACTCAACGATCCGCAGTTCATCGAATCGGCCCGCGCACTCGCCGAGAAGCTGATCCTGCAGAACCCCGATTCGGTAGACGTTCGACTCAAGGCAGCATTTCGACAGCTCACCAGTCGCGCACCGTCCGAAAAAGAAATGTCCGTGCTGAAGAAACTCTACGATGAGCAGAAGTCGCACTTCACTGCTGCACCCGCAAAAGCGACAGAACTGATCACCATTGGTGACTCGCCTCGCAATGATAAGGTTGACGCTGTGGAGCACGCGGCAATGACTGTGCTGGTGCAGACCCTGATGAATTTCGATGAGTGCGTCACAAAACGCTAATGCCACCGGCATGGCAAATGTTCCAATGGTGATGGACATGCAGCTTCGTGTTGTCAGCTTGATCGGAATCGTAGTGATTGCATCACTTGCAATTGCGATCAGTCTTGCCACGCTCGGACCGTCCATGAATCCGATACGGCGGGGAACTTCTGATGATTTCTGGCTCATTGGAGCGAACGTCAAGTTAACGCCCAACATCGACACGGTCTGGGGTGGCGATGCCTATGTCATCGATGAAACTTGGGCGGCGTATGACGAGAACCATATGCATGGCAGCCATGTTTACGGTGTGCCACTTAGTGAAGTCAACGCTGATCTGGGAGTCGTTGTTCAGAAGCTTGAAGAGGATCGTCGCAACGAAAAAAACAAGGTCTCTGTGAAGGGGTATCTTTCGTGGAAGGAACTACCTCAAGATCGTCGTGATGTGCGAAGACTCATCACGTCAATTGCCCGAGAACGCAAACTCCGCACGGCTGAGAGCGATATCGATACAGTTGCGTTTATTGGGGCTAATGAGCAATTGTTTCAACGGCGGTGGCGACAAGCGGATTGGTACTGGGCCGATTTTGTTTTCGAATGGATATTTCTCTCCGGGCTGGTGCTATTTGCTCTTTGGCCAGGAATTCGCCGTTTCTCTTCAGTCGGTTGGGGCCTGCACGTGGCCTGTTTGCCATTCTTGTTTCGATTACCTGTATATCTGGGATATGCGGTTATGACGCTAACATCCGCTGGGCCTTCCGGCGGGGTTCTCTATCCTTATTTGCTGCTCATGTTTCGAGGCGGCTCATGTACATCGTTCGATGAAAGACTGCTGAAGTACACGCCGCAGATCCTCGAACCGCTATCGGCGCCCATCGGATCGCCGATGGCTTTGACCGGATTCGGCTTTCTGGGCCCAACATCGGCGATCTTTCATGGTCTTTGTTATGGCGGTCTGCTGATTGCCGCATCCTATACGTGTCAGTACCTGGCGCATCGCCGCCACCGATTCACCAGTTCTTCCGCACAGGATGTCTCCCATGAATGATTCTGCTTTCGAAGACATACGAAGTTACCCCCTGTCTCGTCGTGATTTGCTTTATCGCACTGGCTTGGGATTCGGAGGCTTGGCGCTTTCTCATTTGCTTGGACAAGAACACTCCTTGTTGGCCGGCACCGGCGGTGCTTTGTCAGACACACATCACCCGCCCAAAGCCAAGCGAGTCATCTACCTCTTCCAAAGCGGCGGGCCGTCGCAACTGGAGACTTTTGACTACAAGCCGTTGCTGAACGAACGTCACGGTCAGCAACTGCCAGACTCTGTGCGACAGGGACAGCGACTGACAGGAATGTCGGGTAATCAGGCCTCGCTGCCACTCGCGGGATCAATGTTCAAGTTCGCTCAACATGGAACAGCGGGGGCGTGGATCAGCGAACTGCTGCCGCACACCGCGAAGTTGGCGGATGACCTGGCAATTATCCGGTCGATGGAAACAGAAGCGATCAATCACGACCCGGCCATTACCTTTTTGCAGACGGGCAATCAGATTTCGGGACGACCCAGTATCGGGGCCTGGTTAAACTATGGTTTGGGCACCGACAACGAAAACCTCCCCGCGTTCGTCGTGCTCATCACCAAGGGCAAAGGCGATCAGCCGCTCTATTCGCGACTCTGGGGAACGGGATTTCTGCCAAGTCGTTATCAGGGAGTCCAGTTCCGAGCCGGAAAGGATCCGGTCCTGTATCTGAACAACCCGGCCGGTGTAGATCGAGATAGTCGCCGACTGATGCTCGATCGACTCAATGAGCTGCATGAAATTGAACTGGCAGCGACTGGCGATGTCGAGTTGAACACGCGGATCGCGCAGTACGAGATGGCGTTTCGCATGCAATCGAGTGTGCCGGAAGTGACCGACACCGCGGCCGAGCCGGAACATATCTTCGATCTGTATGGTCCCGACGCCAAGAAGCCGGGAACCTTCGCTGCGAACTGCCTGCAGGCGCGGCGGCTTGCCGAACGGGGCGTGAAGTTCATTCAACTCTATCATCAAGGCTGGGACCAGCACGGCGGACTGCCCAACGGGATTCGGACTCAATGTCGCGAGACCGACCAACCGGCCGCGGCCTTATTGACGGACCTCAAGCAGCGCGGAATGCTCGACGACACCCTCGTGATCTGGGGTGGCGAGTTTGGGCGGACGAACTATTCCCAGGGGAAGCTCACCGCCACCGACTACGGTCGCGATCATCACCCGCGATGTTTCAGCATGTGGATGGCAGGCGGAGGCATCAAAGGGGGTACCGTCCACGGCGAGACCTGTCCGTTCGGCTACAACATCGTGAAAGACCCCGTCCCCGTCCGCGACTTCCACGCCACAATCCTCCATCTGCTGGGCATCGACCACGATCGACTCACATATAAGTTCCAAGGCCTCGATGCCAAACTCACCGGAGTCGAAGAGGCGCACGTCGTGCGGTCGATTTTGGCGTAGCGACGAAAAGAGGAAGAGGTTTTTCACGCGAAGCCGCGAAGTCGCGAAGAAGAAGTGGAGATGAAGAGTCGTTTGGAATTGATCGGAATGGGCCGGTGAAGATGACAGAGAATGAGGTTGGAAGAATTGTGGTGGATTGCGCATTGGTCGTGCATCGGAAATTGGGGCCGGGCTTGCTGGAATCGGTTTATGAATTGGCCCTATCGCATGAGATCGGGAAGTTGGGATTGCGAATTGATCGGCAGGTTCCCATTCCCGTTCGCTATGACACCCTGGTGTTTGATGAAGGGTTTCGCGCGGACATCATCGTCGAGAAACTTGTGATCATTGAATTGAAGTCTGTGGAAGAAGTTCACCCAGTCTATAAGAAGCAACTTCTAACGTATTTGCGTCTCGCGGAAATGCGCCTGGGATATCTGATCAACTTCGGGGCCGGTCTTCTTAAGGACGGGATTACGCGAGTTTCCAATGGTGCGCCCGACTGGAGGCAATGAAGGTCTCCAGGAAATGACGAAAGAGGAAGATTTTCACGCGAAGCCGCGGAGCCGCGAAGATTGAAAAAACAAGCAATTATCGATGCATTGGAATGGCTTGTCAGGTGGCAAGTCTACGGCTGCCACTGATCTAACCTGCCTTTTCCTTTCTTCTTCGCGCCTCCGCGGCTTCGCGTGAAAAACTTATTTCTTGTTTTCTTCCTCCTACGGACCGGAACGCTATTCGCAATTGTGAGGTCCAGCATGCAACACGCATGCACACTGATGATTTCTAGTGATGCTGCTCAAGAATCGGGCAGCGATCACTTAATCGGTGCGCGAGTCTTCAATTGAATCATTGGTGGAGCGATTCCTTGGATCAGTCACAACCGACGACGGCAGAAGGCCGCCGATTGGGTGCCGAAGCGCGGCGCGAACCCGCAGCGAACTGGAAACGCTGGGGGACCTATCTCGCCGAACGCCAGTGGGGGACTGTTCGCGAAGACTATTCCACGAATGGTGCGGTCTGGCATCACTTCACTCACGACGATGCGACCTGGCGAGCCTATCGATGGGGCGAGGACGGGCTGCTTGGTTTCACGGATCGGCAGTGCCGATTGTGTTTCGCCGTGGCGCTTTGGAATGGCGTCGATCCAATTCTAAAAGAACGCCTGTATGGTCTGGCCGGGCACGAAGGGAATCATGGCGAGGACGTGAAGGAGTGCTATTTTTATCTCGATGCGACTCCGACGCATTCCTACTGCAAGGCCTTGTACAAGTACCCGCAGACCGCCTTTCCCTATCAGGGCCTGCGCGATGAAAACCGGATGCGGTCTCGGCGGGACTTGGAATATGAACTCACTGACACCGGCATCTTCGATGGTGATCGCTATTTCGATGTTTATGTCGAGTACGCGAAAGCCGACGCCGACGACATCTTGATTCGAATCACGATTCATAACCGCGGCGATGAAGCGGCAAAGCTCGATGTCTTGCCGACACTCTGGTTTCGAAATTCGTGGGCCTGGGAATCGGGCTATGAAGCGGATGTGCCGAAGCCACGGATCAGTCAGGTTGGTCCCGGCCAGTTGATGGCCGAACATAGCACGCTGGGACGCTATCGCTTCGACGCCGATACCGATCCTCAAGGCAACCTGCCCGCGTGGCTCTTTACCGAGAACGAGACCAATACCGTGCGGCAGAACGGCGGCGAGGGAACTCGGCTGTCATCAAAAGACGCCTTTCACTTGCATGTCGTTCAAAACCAGCGCGGAGCCATCAATCAGTTCCCGCGCGGTACCAAATCGGCCGCTCAATACACACTAAATATTCCCGCGGGCGGATCGACGACCATTCGACTGAGACTGGCCGATGATTCGATTCCAGTGACGGTTCCCTTCTCTGCGCAATTCGATGAGATCTTTGCTCAGCGCATTGCGGAAGCGGATGAATTCCATAATTCGCATGTTTCGCGAGGATTGACACATGACGAACGACGCGTCCATCGGCAGGCCAATGCAGGTCTACTATGGTCGAAGCAATTTTATTACTACGCTGTGGGAGACTGGCTGCGCGAAACACCCAAGCGGATTCATGCCGGCGATTCTGTCGAGAAAACTCGCAACGCCGCTTGGACGCATCTGTTCAATCGCGATGTGATCTCGATGCCGGACAAGTGGGAGTATCCCTGGTACGCGGCCTGGGACAGTGCTTTCCATATGATTCCGTTCACCAGTCTGGATCCCCATTTCGCGAAAGAGCAGATCCTGCTGTTCCTGCGTGAATGGTATATGCATCCGAACGGGCAGATTCCGGCTTATGAATGGAACTTCAGCGATGTGAATCCGCCCGTGCATGCGTGGGCCTGCTGGCGCGTCTATCAGATGACGGCTCGCAACGGAGATCGCGATCGCGAGTTCCTGGCGAGGTGTTTCCAGAAGCTGCTGCTGAACTTCACCTGGTGGGTCAATCGCAAAGATGTGAACGATCGTCATGTCTTCACGGGAGGTTTCCTGGGTCTCGACAACATCGGGATCTTCGACCGTTCCAAGCCGCTCCCCACGGGCGGGCATCTGGAACAGGCCGACGGAACTGCCTGGATGGCCTATTACTGCTCGAGCATGCTGTCGATTGCGTTTGAACTGGCGGACGGCAATCCCGCGTACGAGGACATGGCGTCGAAGTTCTTTGAACATTACATGACGATCGCCGCTGCGATGAATTCGATTGATGGTACGGGCCTGTGGGATGAGGAAGACGGCTTCTACTACGACCACTTGCATGTCAACGGGAAGAGTATTCCGCTACGGATTCGTTCGATTGTGGGAATCATCCCGCTGTTCACGGTCGATGTCCTTTACGACCGGGTGATTCGTCAATTACCCGGTTTTCGCAAGCGAATGGACTGGTTCCTCAATCATCGCAAAGACATCATCGATACGATGACGTATATGGAGAAGAGTGGTCCCGATTGTCCGATGGAAGGACTGCGGCTGCTGGCAATTCCAACTCGAAAACAGTTGGAGCGGATCCTGAAATACGTTCTCGATGAAGACGAGTTTCTGTCGCCCTACGGCATTCGGTCACTCTCCAAATATCACGAGAAGCACCCGTTCAGCTTCGACGTGAACGGGTCAGAGATGCGGGTCCAGTATGTCCCCGGCGAATCGGATAGCGGGATGTTCGGGGGCAATTCGAACTGGCGCGGACCGGTCTGGTTTCCGCTCAACTATATCTTGCTGGAAGCGTTCGAACGCTACTACCAGTTCTACGGAGACGACCTGCAAGTGGAATGCCCTACAGGTTCCGGCATCTTGATGAACTTGAAGCAAGTCGCCAACGAACTTCGTCGTCGACTGTCCATGTTATTCCTGGCCAACGAAGAAGGCGTTCGCCCCTGTTATGCGCGCGGTGATCGTTTTGTGAACGATCCGAACTGGTGCAACCTGGTGCTGTTCTATGAGTATTTCCACGGCGACACAGGCCGAGGTTTAGGAGCCAGCCATCAAACAGGTTGGACCGCGTTGATTGCACCAATCCTGGAACAGTTGGCGAAAGAGCGAGCAGAATCCCACGTCGCTGGTGCCGAGGTACAGAGCGTTGGCGGATGACTTTCAACCGTTGTCATTCGCCTTTGATGGCGAATCGCGCGCCGAACAGATTTGGAGCAGGCCCATTTCCGAGCCCGATCAACAACACAGGGCAATCAGGTGTGGTAGCCACGCCTGATTGCCCTGCACAATTCGAACAACCGGAGCCTATACGAAAACTTTGGCTAGAAATCGCTAATGACTTGACCGTCAGCCATCGTACTCAAATTTCGCCACGTGTTGATATCGATGTTGTTGCTGACAAATCGCGAAGATCCGTCGCCCAGAAGAACGTGGACCCCACCTGTGTGTTGGCTGCGTGCCGCGAATTGAGCAGTGCCGCCAACCGATGCCCAACCGGTTGGCGACCGCTCAAGTCCCTTCACGCAACCGGCGCTAATCGATATGCGAATCTTCCAACGCAAAACGCCAGTTGAAAATGCCATTGCCATTGAACTGTGCTTCTGCAGGACCGGGATTAGTCAGATTGCTGAGGTAGTCGTCATACTCATATGTTATCTGCACTTCGTAATCGATGATGTCACCATCAGCAGCCCACAATCCAAAGTGATTACCAATAGTCAAACTACCGAACGAAGCATCTCCTTCCTCGTCAATAAATGACGATCCGCCCTCGACTCCATGCGAGACGCCGTCGAATGTGGTAGCCCCAACGCCATTCTGATCACCACTAATCCAGATCACGGGGGTTGAATTACGATAAACGATGATGTCCACGCTGTAGTATTGAAACCATGCGTCGGCCCCAAATCCAGGATCACCGGTCAGGATCCCAGCAGCCTGCCAGTCCATCTCCAGAGAGACATCAATAAACTGGACCCCGTCGCCATCGATCGACACGTCGAGACTGCCCGTCACGGCATCTTCATCGTGCGGGCACGCTTGCTGAACTCCGCCAGAAGTCGTAAGTACCGAGGTAAATGTGGATTCCATCAAGTGATCGATTACGCCTTGGTGATCATAAGTTCCAGCCAATTCGCCTGTATACAAGATATCCGCGCTTGAATTGGGATCCAAATACGAATCTTCGCCGTCCGCTGTGAGTGGGGCGATGACCGAGGGCAACCCGTCTGGAATATCGGCGTCGGCCGCGTCGTTCACACCGGCAACGTACATACCAACAATATGCCTCGTTTCACCTATTTGGTGCCAGTTTCCGGTAGCCCGCCGAACGAATGTCACATTGCCGGCCATCACCGCCGCGCTCGCCGTCACGACACTATAGAGTGTGCAGACGAGAGCCAGTTTCGAAATCCATCGCGCGCTTTTCATGTGGACTCCTTTCAGAAACAGACCTGCGCCATGCGAAATGCATGACAATTTGCGTTCGCTTCTACGAGACAAGAACGACCAGCAGACCGCGACGAAACAGTCTGCTGGTCTGCCGAATCCATCGGACGACAACTCGACAGGGACCAAAACCACCCTGCCTGCTGCCAAGTTTCGTCCGGTGGCCAATCACGCACAGCAATTGGGTTGGATACCCAGCACTTCAGAATCAATCTGGCTTAATCGATATGCGAATCTTCCAACGCAAAGCGCCAGTTCAAAAGACCATTGCCGGTAAACCCGGCTTCTGCATCGCTGAAGTTGTTAATGTTGCCGAGTCCGCTGTCATAGACATAATCTATGTGGAGTTCGTACTCGATGACATCTCCGTCCGCGGCCCATAGCCCAAAATGATCACCAATCGTGCAGTTGCCAAATGTCGCATCACCATCGCGATATGCCGTTCCCCCATCCGGCCCCGTGAGCCCGTCCATCGTCAAATAACTCACCCCATTGTGATCTCCGTCGATCCATATCACGGGGCCTCCGTTACGATAGACTGTGATGGTCACGCCATAAAATGGGAAATCTGCGTACGACATGAACCCACTATCACCACTCTGAAGTCCGGCAGCCTGCCAATCCATTTCCAGAGAGACATCGATAAACTGGATTCCATCGCCATCAATCGAGACATCGAGACTGCCGCACACCGCGTCTTCATCATGTGGACAAAATCCTCCAATTCCGCCGTTGGAGTTAATATCCACGATCGTAAGTTCGAGTATCGAAGTAAACGTTGACTCCATCGAATGATCGATCACGCCCTGGTGGTCGTACGTTCCCGCCAGTTCACCTGTATAGAGGATTTCAGCACTTCGAGTATCGTCGGAGAACGAATCTTCGCCGTCCGCTGTAAGCGGAGCGATGACCGAGGGGAGCCCATCTGGAATATCCGCATCGACCGCATCGTTAACGAGGCGTGTGGCCATCCCGATGATTTGATCCGTTTCACCGATCTGATGCCAATTTCCAGTCGATCGCCTCACAAATGTTACATTACCGGCCATCACTGCCAAGCTCGTTGTTGCCACACTATAGAGTGTGCAAACCAGAGCCAGTTTCGAAATCCATCGTGCGCTTTTCATGTGGACTCCTTTCAAAAACCGATCAGCGCCATGCGAAAATGCATGACGCTGATACTATGCGTTTTGTTTTAATAGGAGTCAATTTTAAAAATTATGTGTATTGAATTTATCCTTCGCGCCGGATTGCTATTTGTCTTACTTGCTGACTGCAATCGATTTAGATTGCCAGAGTAATAATTGGATCGGGCACACTTACTCGTTCAGACCTGATGATGAAACATCGAGCCTTACGATCGGCCGCGAGACTCTCGTTGGGCTGCAGACGGAGATGTGACGAGCGGAATCTGCCCCAGCATCTCGACGCATTAAATAAAAAGCCCGGTCCACTTGATGGATCGGGCGCTCGCATCGGGTTATTGACCGTTGCCTTAGAAGTCACCAACCGTCTGGCCGTCGGCCATCGTGCTCAAATTGCGCCATGTGTTGATATCAATGTTCTGGCTGATAAAGCGCACCGCGCCATCGCCCATTAACGCATGTACACCGCCCACATGTTTGCTGCGGGCCGCGAAAATCGTCGAGAATCCTGTAGGTGTCGGAACACAAGGAAGGCCAACAAGGGACGCTTGCGTATTTTGACAGAAGTTTTGAGCTAAAGTATCGGGCGAAGTGGTGTTTGGGCCATACATCGTTGTAAAGCCAGTATGAGGACCGTACCAGATCAACCCTCGCAAGTCATTGGCAACTGGCCCTTGGCGCACTTCGGACATCAGCAGGCAATTCGATGTCCCGTCATTGATATCTCGCAAGGCATAAAAGACATTGGAATTGTAGGTGAACGGCGCGGGCAGAAAAACAACGCTGTTCAAGGTAGCGGTGCGGCCCGAATCCGTATTCCCCAAATTCACGGCATAGTTGTAGTTGGGGGCGTTGTTCCACGTCTTCGTCGGAGTATCGCTTGGGCATTGAAAAGCTGGAAAAATGGTTCGAACGATGTTGATGTTGGTGTTTGCTGGGGCACCAGTAGGGGTGCTGTAGTAGTCCTGCGCATAGTTCCATTGATTGTAAGAATTCGCCTGGTCGATGTTGGGTAGCAATGCTCGCACCCAGACCATACCGGCGACATCCGTCCCGCCCACACCCGTGAATGCGCCGCAAGGGAGACGGAGATAGACATCGTGGTAATTGTGCATGGCCAAGCCCAGTTGCTTGAGATTGTTCTTGCACTGGGTTCGGCGTGCTGCTTCGCGAGCCTGCTGGACGGCTGGCAACAGTAACGCGATCAGCACCGCGATGATCGCGATCACGACCAGCAATTCAATTAACGTGAAAGCCTTTCTCTTCAGCAACATCTTGGAATTCCTTATAAAAAGCAAGAAGTGAAAAACCACGATTGGGATAGTGTTAAGACATCGAACGTGAACTATGACTTACGCTGCCAACACGACTGTTAAGACAACATAAATTAGACGTTGGCGTCAGATGCGGCTCGGGATTACTGCGCTGCAGACTCAACTTTGAAGTCCAATTTGTTTGGACCGGGTTTGATCTCGGCCACGAGTGTCGTCTCAGTATTGTATTTGGCGGCGATCCGTTCCTTGACTGTCGAAGACTCGACCCCCTTCATGACATCATCCGCCGTACGGGTGTCCTTCGTCTGACTGGAGATCGACACGATGTACTTTCCCGGAGGCAAGCCATGTTCAGCCGAGACTTGATACGTACCTTTGGAGATAGTTGCTCCAGAGTCCAGTCTTAACTTTAACTCCACGGACGGTTCGAAATGAATCATCCCTTCGTCGAGCGGCTGACCGTCCAGCAGGACTTCGCCCGAGATTGGCAGGCGACCGCCGGTGGGTGCGCCGCCACAACCCGATAGGAAGATTGTCGCACAGACGCAAATTGCAGAGGCAAGTGCGCGAGGATTCAAAAACCACTGGCTAGAACGCGCCACAATCATTGGCCCCTGATTGAAGTGTGGAGAAAAGGAAAACTCCGATATGTTGAAGAATGAGGACAGTATCCATGTGGTTCCCGAAACTCAACAGTTTTATTTCAGATTTAATCTAAAGCGTTGATGTCTATTGTGGCTAGTTTTAATACAACTCTGACGCGGAGTCGAAATCAGGTGTTTAATTGTTTCTTCCAATAGTTCGGACTGTGCAGACGCTGGAAGCCGGCGGACTTTGTTTGAGTCGAAGACATTGCGGCGAAAGAATGGACCTATCGCTTTGAGTGTCCGTGGTGCGGCGTCGCAATCGAATGTTGTCGAGGTTGGTCGGGCTCAGTTGAACAGCGAACGACCGCCCGTTGTTCTATCGACTCCGTGTAAGTTGAATAGCCTGAAGGAAAAAGGTTAATCAGTAGCGACGGGCTCAGTGATCGCACCGTCTGGTTTATCGATTCTCAGCGAAGCCAGGAAGTGCTTGGTTTGCGCGCTGTTTCTGTCTTTTAAGGCGACGGCCGCGATCGCTCGATAGCACTTGCCGCCGACGAAGAAGACTCGCATCTGGAGGGAGTGTTTCCGGCTGGCATCGAATTCCCATTCGCGCCCGTTCAGTCCGCTGATTGTGATTTTTTGCTCTCGGAGCAGTTTGTATTCGACTCCGAGGTGTTTGCCGACTGCGGGGAAATTGTCGCGGATCAGGTCGAGACGTTGCTCATCCGTTTGTGCGGCGTCGTCGGCGAATTCGTCGGAATGGGTCAACGTGTAGTAAGTGTTCGAACCTTGCAACGCGAGTGACATGCCTGTCGAGGTGACTCGCTGCGCTTTTTGATTGGTCGTTTTTGGTGAGGCGGGAAACTCGATGCTGCAGACGCCGTCAGAGGTGGAGTAGCGCTTCCAGTCACCCGCTGGCGGCCCCATCCGAGCCCAGTTCATCAGCCACAAACCTGGGCCGAACATAATGAGTGCTGGACCGATCACTTTTAACAGTCGACCGTAGCGGCGATGCCATTCATCAAAGCTGGGATTCACGCCGGGCTGCTTGCCCGTTTGCCGAAAGCCGAGCAGCGTGAGATAAATGCCACCCAGCAGCGGGATCGCTCCGTTTATGAGTTCGCCGAAGAAATCAGGATTCATGTCCCCTGCCCTTCCTCGTGACTTTCGCGAGGAGTCGACAATATCCCTTCGAGCGCTCTCTGCGGTTCTTGGCTGGCTAGTGAAAAGGTCATTGCTCAGCCTTATTCAGTCTGGGGCTCAGTTTGATTTCGCCAGATGTTAGAATTCCCACAGTTCGTTCACAAGCTGTGGCGAGGGATCACGCCTGGTCAGCGTGCGGATACTTGTCTGTCCCACTGATGGCGTGCAGAATCTCCAACATACCAACCAGCGTTGGCCAACTGATACTTGCTCTTGTTCGAGTTGCTGACATGAGACGACGTGAAGTATCGCCGATGTTGAGCTACTTCTTCTGCGTGCTTGTGGGCACGGCTGCAGTTGTGCCCGGATGGGTGGCTGCTGCGGAGCCGTTAACCGTCGATGCATCAAAGGCAATCGGGCGGATACGGCCCTTGCATGGGGTCAACAATGGGCCGGTGAATCAAGGGGAAACCGTCGACGTTACGACCGCGTGGAAGCCGCTGTCGATTCCGTCGACGCGACTTCACGACAGCGAATGGCCGACCGGCGACATTGTCGATATTCACGCGATTTTCCCTGATTTGAACGCCGATCCGTTGTTACCAGCGAGCTACCGATTCGCTCGTACGGACGACTACATCAAGCCGATTGTCGCGTCGGGCAGCGGCATCGTTTACCGGCTGGGCGAGAGTATCGAGCACACCAAGCGAAAGCATTTTGTGCATCCCCCTCGGGATTACGATCGTTGGTCCAACGTTTGTTTGGGGATCATCCGGCACTACAACGAAGGCTGGGCTGACGGGCATCGCTATCAGATTCGCTATTGGGAAATCTGGAACGAGCCCGAGAATCGGCCGACGATGTGGAGCGGTAGCGATGCCGATTATATTCGGCTGTACGTGACTGCCGCGAAGGCGATCAAGGCAAAGTATCCAGACTTGAAAGTCGGCGGTCCGGCGGCGGGGGCATCGGGCGACATCGTCAACGGTCAGTATCAGCCGACGCAGTTTCTACGAGATCTATTGAGAACTTGCCGGGAAGCGCGGGCGCCGCTCGATTTTTTCTCGTGGCATACCTACACGAATGACCCGACGCTGTACGCGAAGAAGGCTCAGGGAATCCGGCAGTGGCTCGATGCGGAAGGGTTCACCAAGACCGAATCGCATCTGAACGAGTGGAATTACCTGCCGGGCAATGACTGGGGCGGAATGCTGAATACGGCGGATCCGGGAGCCCGCGACCGCTGGTATGCGGACATGGGCGGCGTACCCGGCGCGACGTTCGTGGCAAACTCGTTCGTGAATTTTCAGGATTCGCCATTAGACGTGGCCAACTACTACAGCGGCGATACCAGCCCGTTTGGCTTGTTCGAGCGCTTTGGGACGCCGAAGAAGACTTATTATAGCTTTCTAGCATTCGCTCAATTGCTGGAGACGCCGCATCGCGTACGGCTGTCGGGTGGGCAGGCCGGAAACCATTTCGGACTGGCGGGGTTGAATGAAGCGCAAACGGAACTGCGCGTCTTGGTCACTCGCCAGATCGCCTCAGAGCAAACTCAAACGTTGGTGATCGAGAATCTCCCTTGGAAAGGGGCGAGTGAATTTCAGGTGTTGCATCTGGATGAGACCCACAACTTGGAGATCACCCCGAAGGCCAGCTTTGAAGTCAACGATCAGTCGTGCACTGTGACCTTGCCTGGGAACGGCGTTGTGCTGATTAAGGTTCGGCAAAAGTAGATTCAGTAGGACCGAAAGTCATTCATCTCAACTTGAATCTGTGAAATCTGCGTGATCTGCGGACAAGAATTCTGATCCGCAGATTTCGCAGAAGCACGCAGATTTAGCGGAGAATCGCAACACTTCTATCGAGGGCTCTAAGTCCGCGGCCCTCGTGGTTGTCAGTGCTGATTCTCTGAGCAAAATCGGACGGTTATCCAGTTCACTTCGTGCCAGCCGGTGAGTATTTGGCGACGGGTTCTCGGTGGACGATTGGTTCGTTCGGTCCTTGGATCGCCTTCACGCGATCATAGAGTTTGCGAACGGCGACTTCGGTGTCGACCACTTCCAGCACTAATTCCGTCTTGTACGACTTGCCCGGTTTGACGATGGGCAGTCGGCCATGCTTTCGCTCGAAGGCCCGGAAATTGGGGAAGTTGACCCCTGGTTCCAAACCGGTCACGTAGCCGTCATCTTCGGCGACGGTATTTTTCCAGACAGTGAACGCAGGGAGTTGGCGGGTCTGAAAATGAACCGCGAAGGCCGCGTTGTTGGAAGAGTTGGCGAGCACCGCGGTTGACCACCCGTCCGAATCGGCCAGTGGAACGTGGTAGTAGGCTTGCTCGGCGAATCCCGCGATGGGAGCTCCGTAGACATAGCAGGCGTCAATTCCTTGAGCCGCGCGGGCATCCCGCGGGGCGATGTCGCGGCAGGGAACGGCGTATGTCGCACATGGTTCGAGGAACGGTCGGCCGACGTTGATGTGATAGAGCAGTGACAGTTCGGAGGCCTGCCCGCCAAGATTGGTTACTTCATCGGTGATCGAACAAACGTTCGAGCCCGCCTGCAGCCGCAATGTGGAAGTGAGCCGCCAGCGCGGACCGAACATCGAACATTCGTCGACAACGCCGATCAGTTCGATCGCGCCCGATCCCGTGGTGTCGATCTGGACTTCGACTCGATGAGCCGGGAGATTGGCGATTCGGCCATGCAGGGTCAGGCTTTCGCCCTGGTCTTCGCCCGGCGGACCCATGAAAGCGAGTCCACATCGGCAGAGCAGTTCGTTAAACCCATGGAGCCAGCCGAGGCCCCCTCGGTCCTGCAAATTGACGAACGCGGGGTGAACCGGCCGTTCGACCGGAGACTTCCATTCGAGTGGCAGATCGCCCAGTCGTCCTTTCCAGATCCCCATCCCGCGAGTGGGGAGCACCGACAGCGACATCCGGCCATTGTCGAGTTCAATGACCTGGACCCCTTCGGAAACACCACCCCGCAGCGTCTTCCAACGGACTGACCAATGGCTGGATCCCGAGAGGCGTAGAGCTTGATTTGGAAGGATTTCACCGCGGTCAGAGTGAACTCCGGCATCGACATCGGTCAATATGAAAGCAGCGGCAGCCATCAGAACCTCATAGGAGAAGTCAGGCGGACGGGTGACAGCCTGTCTGCCAGAATGTACAACATCGCACACGACATCGCGAGTGGCCGCAGTCTGGCCGCTGGCAAATGTTTCGGGCACCGGCATTTCGGGCCAACGATCAATGTCTAAATACCGAACGGGAGCGGCATGAGCCTTGATGGGATGGATGCCTTTCGGCCCTACTCGAAAGAGTGGTATGAGGCGCTCAAACGGACTTTGGGCGAAGCCTGTTGCCGACAACTGGGCCTGTATGCGATGCCCGACGACTGGGTGCTTTCCGTTGTCATCCCCGTCTACAACGAAGAGCGAACCTTAAGGGTCTTAATTGACCGGGTCCGGTCGGTTCCGATTCGCAAAGAACTGGTGCTGGTCGAAGATTGCAGTAAAGACGGAACTCGGGCAGTCCTACAGCAACTGGAAGCCGAAGCCGCGGCGAATCCCGATCCGCTGAATATCATCAGCGTCACCTATCACGACGTGAACAAGGGGAAAGGGGCGGCAGTTCGGACCGGCTTTTCCAAGGCCCGCGGGGATGTCATCATCATCCAGGACGCGGACCTCGAATATAATCCGTCCGAATATCCGCGTCTGTTACGGCCGATTGTCGAAGGCCATGCCGACGTTGTCTACGGAAGTCGGTTCCTGGGCGATCAAGAACATCGAGTGCTCTACTATTATCATTCCCTGGGCAATCGAGTGCTGACGACCGTTTCCAATTGCATGACCAATTTGAACCTGACAGATATGGAAACCTGCTATAAGGTTTTCACTCGTCAGGCTTTGTCCGATATCTGGCCAACGCTGAAGCAAAATCGGTTTGGGATTGAACCTGAACTGACGGCCAAAATCGCTCGGCGACATCTTCGCGTGTACGAATTGGCCATCAGTTATCACGGCAGGACGTACAAGGAAGGGAAGCACATCGGTTGGAAGGATGGTGTGCAGGCTCTATGGTGCATCCTGCGATATTGGTGGAAAGACTGATTTTGCCCGTTCAGTCCGTCCACTGCCGTCAACGTTTCGTCACGGCTCTTTGTCTGTCACACACCCGCGAGAAGGTGTTTTTTGAATGAGTAGTTCGCCGCAGAGTGGTTCGAATAACGATAGTTCTGGTGATTCACGCCGTCCGGGTGCGTCACGTCCGATGTTTTCTCCGCAATGGATCATCTTCTCGGTCGTGGCGCTGCTATTGCTGCTGTTCCTGACCGGGAAATATGGAGATACGGCATCGCGTGTCGACTATATGTTCTTGTGGAATCAGATCACCGATGGCAATGTCGAGCAAGCGACCTTCCAAGGCGAAATTGTTCGCGGACGATGGAAAACACCGCCGCCACCGGCTGAGAAAAACGGACCTGCATTAGGTAAGGATTTCGAGCTTTATTTGCCGGTGCCGCTGGATCACGATCTGAAGAAGCATATGCAGGACCATGGGGTTCGATTCGATGGCAAGTCGGAAAACGGTCTGTTCGGCGCGAATGGCGTGATGCTGCTGATTAACGCATTGTCACTGGTCGCGTTCGTCTGGTTCATGTGGTTCATTCTGCGTCGCAACAGCGACCCGTTCAGTTCCGGAATGCTGGGGAACTTTATCCGCAGTCCTGCCAAGCGCGTGAAGCCTTCAGAACATCCGACGACGTTTGATGATGTCGCCGCCATGGAGCAGGCCAAGTTCGAACTGCAGGAAATTGTCGAATTCCTGAAGACTCCTGCCAAGTTCCTGCGGTTGGGTGCCCAGATTCCCAAGGGTGTCTTGCTGATGGGGCCGCCTGGAACCGGCAAGACGCTGCTGGCTCGAGCCACCGCTGGCGAAGCGGGCGTGCCGTTCTTTGCGATTAATGGTTCAGAATTCATTCAGATGTTTGTGGGTGTCGGTGCCAGCCGCGTCCGTGATATGTTCAAGACCGCCAAAGAGAATGCTCCCTGCATTCTGTTTATTGACGAAATCGATGCCGTCGGGCGAATGCGTGGTGCGGGTCTGGGTGGCGGTCACGACGAACGTGAGCAGACACTGAATCAGATCCTGAGCGAAATGGACGGCTTTCAGCAGACTGAAGCCGTCATCGTTGTGGCGGCGACGAATCGTCCCGACGTGCTGGACCCTGCCCTGCTGCGCCCGGGTCGCTTCGATCGTCACGTGACTGTCGATCGACCTACCAAGGCAGGCCGCGCGGCGATCCTGAAAGTGCATTCACGGAAAGTCCCGCTCGGGGAAGATGTCGACCTCAACGCGATCGCAGCGGGGTCGATCGGATTCTCGGGGGCCGAACTCAAGAATCTCGTGAACGAAGCCGCCCTGCATGCCGCTCGAACCAGTAAGGACACGGTCGTCGCCTCCGACTTCGATGCGGCCCGCGACAAGATCCTGATGGGCCCCAAGCGTGAAGAAGTTCTCAACGAACGCGAACGTCTGATGACCGCCTATCACGAATGCGGGCATGCTCTGTTAGCTTGGCTGTTGTCGGACGTCGATCACGTCCACAAGGTGACAATCATCCCGCGCGGTCGAGCCCTCGGTGTGACGCAGTTGCTGCCAGACGAAGATCGCTACAACGTTGGCGAAGCCCGTCTGCATTCGCAACTGTCATTCATGCTGGGTGGTCGCGCTGCCGAGAAGCTGATCTTTGACGAATACTCGGCCGGTGCGGAAGACGATTTGAAGCGAGCCACCCAGATGGCGCGACGCATGATCACACGTTGGGGCATGAGTACCGTCATCGGTCCGGTCGCGTTCCGTGATACCGACGAGCATCCGTTCCTCGGCAAGGAAATGCACGAGCAGCGTGACTACAGCGAGGAAACCGCTCGGATCATCGACCTGGAAGTGCAGAAGTTCCTGTCGTTGGCGGACAAACGCGCTGTTCAGGTGCTGACAGATAATCGTGACAAGCTGGATGCGATGACCAAGGCACTCGTCGAGAAGGAATCACTCGATCAGAACGAGATCGCCGAGATCATTGGCGTGGCCACAGTGCGAGGTGAGGCGGCTCGTCGGTTGGAAGAACAGTCGTAGTTGCGATGGGGACCGATTAACTTTTGTCCAAGTGTTCACGATCGATCCCGTGTGGCAAATTGGAACCGAGGTTTTGATGTTCACGCGATTCCAAGCTCTCTCGCAAAGTCATTTGTTCGACGCGCCACTCATTAAGATCCCCCCTTCGACGGAGGGGGCCCAATTTCTGGCGGCGTTGGGAGGTGCCTACGAATTCGAAGAGGAGCAACTGCGGAGTCACCTGATTCAGGCTGCTACGGAATTGAGATTGTCATTGCAGCAGCCGGATTTGCAGGGTGGTCGCGGCGTTCCAGAATTCGTGACAAGCTTGTCGGCGGTGCTTGATTTTCTGAACTCCGTCGATGATGCGACTGTGCTGCTTTATTCCTTCGACAGTGCGCCGTCGATTGACGACGTTCTAGAGGCTTTTGCCAGTGGCGCCGGTGCCAACGACTGGGCGTTGGAAGAGATCGGCAATAAAGGGACGGAGGGGCGACAGCTATTGCTGTCGGCCCTCCAGCAACAGCTGCCCAAAGATCGCTTACTGGCGGCGGTGTCGATGCTGCTGATTCTCTTCAGAGACGAAGCAACCATTGCGGAGGCTAAGCGATTTGCTCACTCCTGCGCCCCTGAGATTGCGAATGAGGTGGCGCAATTGGTTGCGGCTTATACGTCGATTTGAAATCGCGGCGATTGCTGTCATTCCGCGAATCCATCGAGGACGCGAGCGAATGCCGCATACGTTCCCGCGTCGAACAGGACGAATTGAACCGCCAGCGCTGCGGGATGGCTGAGTAGGAACGCTCGCGTTTCGTCCAGCGAGTTTTCGGCCGCCAAGTCCACGGGAAAGCCGTAGATGCCGGTACTGATTGCGGGAAACGCGATGCTGGCGCACTGATATCCAATCGTGAGTTCCAGACAGCGACGATAGGCCGAGCGAAGCTGTTCGGGCTCGCCATCGCGCCCGCCGCGCCAGACGGGGCCGACTGCGTGAAAGATGAATTTCACGGGCAGATCACCAGGGCCGCTGGCGACGGCATCTCCCGTTGGACAACCGAGTGGATAGCGTTTGCTGGTTTCTTCGTTCACGCTAGGGCCGGCAGCGCGATGAATCGCTCCATCGACACCGCCACCGACAATCAGATCCGAGTTGGCGGCGTTCACGATCGCATCCACACGTTGCAAAGTGATATCGCCTTGCACGAGTTCGATGTGGCTGTTTCCGTATTGGACTTTCATAAGCACGTTCCATCCTGGCTTGATATTGTCAGATGCGTCGATTGGAGAATTGTGAAGCGGGCCACGTTGTCGGCGTTCTTGCCTTTGCAGTCCTCATCGGCGAACGTAAGCTACTTCCTGATCTTTCGGTCGATTGTCCCACTAGTCAAAGATTCTCGCCTCGTGGCTAAGAAGCGTGTCGTCCTGTTGATCCCAACGCTGGATCGGTCTGGTGCAGAAAAGCAATGTACCCTACTGGCGGCTCGATTGCCGCGCGACCAGTTTGATATTCACGTCGTCGCGCTCACTCGCGGTGGTCCTCATGCGGACGATCTCGCGGCGGCCGGCATCCCGGTGACGATCATCGGCAAGCGGTTCAAGTTCGACCCTTCGTCGTTCTGGCGGCTGCGTCGCGAGTTGAAACGCCTGCAACCCGACATCCTGCACACTTGGTTATTCGCCGCCAATTCCTATGGTCGGCTGTGTGCCAGCGTCATTCCGCAGGCGAAGATTGTCGTCTCCGAACGATGTGTCGACAGTTGGAAAGTAGGCTGGCAACTGTGGCTCGATCGACGATTGATCTCTCGGACGGATCGGCTGGTCGGTAATTCGCAGGCGGTGGTCGATTTTTATCGGGAACTTGGTCTGCCGGCGGAGAAGCTGTCCCGCATTCCGAACGGGATCGATCTTAGTCCTGACTCGTCGCAGAATTCGGATCGAGCCTCATTGCGTCGCGAATTGAACGTGCCGCGCGACGCTTTCGTCGCGGGCTACGTGGGGCGATTGGCTCGTCAAAAACGAGTTGAGGATTTGATCTGGGCGGTGGAAACTCTGCGGCAGATCCGAACGCAATTGCATCTGGTTCTGATTGGAGCCGGACCCGAGCGTGAAAAGCTGGAAGAGTTCACGCGCAACGTGAACTGCATCGAGAACGCTCATTTTTTGGGGCATCGCGAAGATGCGCCCCGCTTTTTGAAGGCGATGGACGTATTCTGTCTGGCCAGCAGCTTTGAAGGGATGTCGAATAGCGTCATGGAGGCGATGGCGGCTGGGCTGCCAGTGATCGCCAGTGACATTCCAGCCAATCGCGAATTGGTTGTTCACAATGAAACGGGTTTCCTGTGCAAGCTGGGTGATGCCGTCGGATATATGCAGTATCTGCGACGACTGATTGACGAACCGGGTCTGGGAGAACGCTTGGGTGCTGCTGGTCGGGAACGGATCCGAACGTTGTTCAGCATCCAGAATATGGTCGATCGCTATGCCGACTTGTATCGCCAATTGATGGGAACGTGATTCATGTGTGGTATTGCGGGCGCGGGCTGGACTTCGAACGGTGAACCGCTTCCTGAGGCTGTCTTGAAAAAGATGACCGACGTGCTGGTACATCGTGGTCCGGACGATGCCGGAGAGTACTTCTCTGATCGTGGTGAGAATACGACAACCGTCCGACCGGATGGGGCGGCACTCGGTTTTCGACGCCTGTCCATCATCGATCTCTCGGGCGGGCATCAGCCACTTTCCAACGAAGACGGTACCATCTGGATCGCCTTCAATGGCGAGGTCTACAACTACCGCGAGCTGAAGCCCGAACTGGAGTCGCTGGGACATCAATTTCGCACAGCCAGCGACACCGAATGTATCGTGCATGCCTACGAGCAGTGGGGAAACGATTGCGTCCAGCATCTGCGCGGGATGTTTGCCTTGGCGATTTGGGACGAACGTCGGCGTCGCTTGTTCCTGGCACGAGACCGCATGGGTCAGAAGCCACTGGTCTATCGAATTGCCAACAGTCGGCTCGCGTTTGCCAGTGAGTTGAAGGCGCTGCTCCAGATCCCGGGGGCACCTCGCGATGTGGACCCGTGTGCTGTCGCGGACTTCGTCACGCTGCAGTATGTGCCACATCCCCGGACGATGCTGTCTGGCTATCACAAATTGCCTCCCGCACATTGGGCCGAATTCGATGCCCAGACTGGCGATCTCAAGCTTCAGCGTTATTGGCGGGCTCCTTATGCGCGGCCTGATGAACAGGAACCGAAAAAGGACATAAGCGACCCCGCAGCGATTTCAGCAGCACTGCGTGAAACGTTGACCGAAGCGGTTCGCCTGCGAATGCGCAGCGATGTCCCGTTTGGCGCGTTCCTGTCGGGCGGAGTGGATTCGACGATCATCACGGGATTGATGCAGCAGCAAACGTCGCAACGGGTGAAGACGTTCTCGATCGGCTTCTCGGTGAAGAAATACGACGAACGCAGCTATGCGCGCGAAGCGGCAACCAAGCTGGGGACCGAGCATCACGAGTTTGTGGTCGATCCGTCCGCGGTCGAGATGCTGCCGCGTTTGACGTGGCACTACGACGAACCGTTTGCGGACAGCTCCGCGATTCCGACGATGTATCTATCGCAGTTGACTCGTCAGCATGTGACGGTCGCCCTGTCGGGAGATGGCGGCGACGAATTGTTTGCCGGCTACGATCGCTATCGAGCTGTCGAGCTGGCCGCGGAAATCGATCGCTGGCCGTGGATCTTTCGGGCACCGCTGTACAGTCCGATCTGGCGATATATGCCCGCACCCGTGCAGCAGAAATCTCGCTTGCGGCAGGTGAAGAGGTTCGTCGCGGCTCTGGGGCTGGCTCCTGAGCGGCGGTATGGCAACTGGATGAGCATCTACGATGACGGGCGGCGTCAGTCGTTGTTCACCCCTGAATTTCAGCGGACACTTCAAGGTCACGATGGGCTGTCGTTCTTGCTGCAATCCTACGCGGATTGCTCTGAACAGGACTTCGTGCAACGGACAACCTGCGTTGATACCGAGACGTACCTCCCGTGCGATATTCTGACCAAGGTCGACATCGCCAGCATGGCCTTCAGTCTGGAAGCTCGCAGCCCATTCATGGACCATCGCGTCGTCGAATTGGCGGCTGCAATCCCGCGTCCGCTGAAATTGCAGAAGGGGCTGGGCAAACAGATTCTGATCAAGACGTTTGAAGATCTGTTGCCGAAGTCGATTCAGACTCGACCGAAGATGGGGTTTGGTGTGCCGTTGGACCACTGGTTCCGCAACGAACTGCGCGAGATGATGACCGACACGCTGCTCGATTCGCGGACGCTAGGCCGAGGCTACTTCAACGCCGCGGCGATCCGCAGCATGATTGACGAACACACGCGCAGCCTATGGGATCACAGCTCCCGGTTGTGGCTGCTACTGGTGTTTGAGTTGTGGCATCGCAAATTCATCGACGGCGCAGTGCCGACCGGCATCTAAACGTCCCGTCATTCCCGCGCAGGCGGGAATCCAGCTATTCCCGACTATCTCTCACCAGTTCACTGGATTCCCGCCTGCGCGGGAATGACGGTTGATGGCAACTCTCGGGATGCGACTCATCCAGGCTAAGGCTTCTGCGGCCGATCACGATCGTGATTGACGATGCAGAAGAACCCGAACGGCTCACTCGATTCATTCGTGAGTTGATGCACTTGCAGCGGTGGGACGTAGGCCACATCGAACGGTTTGATGTCGACTCGGTTCTCTCCGCTGATCAGTTTGCCGGTGCCACGCACGCCGATGACGACGTGAGTGTGGACATGCTTTTCCAGGCTGGAATGACCACCGGTGTCAATTTCGAAGTATCTCAAATCAAACGCCGTTTGCTCGCCGGCGGTGCCGATCAACTCGGTCCGGCTGACGTTGCGAAAGGGAAGCTCATCGCTGGCTTTGTAGGCGACGGGCTCTCGACCGTCCCAGTGGAAGCTGTTGACGAAGCGGAGATGTTCCAACAGTCGTTGCGTCAGCCCAGGGGCGGGTAATTCGCAGGCCGAAACGACTTCGTTGAAGGATGGAGCGACCGACTTGGAGGCTGGGAACAGCGCGGCGATCTGATCGCGGAATCGCGCAGTGCTCGACTTTAGATCGGCCGAGTCACCAAGAAGTGCGCCGCCGATCAAAAAGATGGAGTCTTCGCCGCAATCTTTCGCCATTTGCTCCAAGTTATCGTAGGACATGCCGCCTGCCGGGGACGGCCAGGCCGAGCGGAGGTCACCCAGCGGTGCTCGAGCCAAGCGATCGATCTGGCGGCAGTCGTCGGCGGTAAATGAGAAGCGTCCGCCAAGATTGGGATAAATCGTGGCGTCGCAGCCTGCCAGACGAAACAGTGTTCCCAACAGCAGGCCAGGTTCAACACCATGTGTTCCGTCGTGAAAATAGGCACCGGCGAATGTGGGGTGTGCCATGAACGCCAGCGGAAAGCGGTCCGCCAGGTGGCGAACGTGATCCAGTCCGACGATCAGCGGGGCGATCAGGACTCCACGAACCCCAAGCTTCACCAACAACTCGGCTCGCCGTTCCAGTTCACCCGTCGGTCCTGCCAGATTTGGAAAATACAGGCACGGCCGTCCCGATTCCTGGCTGCCGGCGGTCGTGGCCTGCTGACACAGTGTGACTCGTTCGCAGAAGGCTTCGAATGACGGATCGATTAGATTGTGATCGTCCTTCACGAGGTCACCGCCGCCCGCCGCAAACTGGTTGGCTCGCGTGGCGAGGTGTACTGGCGTCGATCCTCGTGGTTTCAACGCGGTTGCCAGCAATGGCCGACCGTAGACACCCAGGATCTGCCGCAGTCCCTCGATTCCCAAATTGGGGCCGCGAAAGGTCCGCAGCACGGAATCGGGCAACTGCAGATCGCGCAGGCGGATACACTGCTTCAGAGAAATGTTGCCGTAGATCAAGTTGATGAGCGCGCCCAGACCTGTCGCCAGATCCGCGGGATAGTCAATTCGGACATCAAACTGTTCTGATGGATTGCGTCCATTTGCAGAACTGACAGCGGAGATCGAACCGACTCGACCGACCACGGCTTCGCGCAGGTCGGAACACGCGATCAGTGCGTCGGGGACTTCTACGGTTTGTTCGAGCGCAATATCGTGACTCAAGCGTTCGACATCGGCAGCCGAGCAGGTCAGCCGATAAGTCGCAGCGATAAAATCCATGATCTTCCGTAAGTCTTCCCAACAGTCTGTCCATCATCCGTTCGAACTGACAGACGTACCACAAGGGGTAGATGACCGTCAACCAAGCGCGATCGCGTCAACCGATGCGCGGGGTAATCATGGCGATCGAGTCAAGGTTGTCCTCTTTCAAGGTCGGCCGTCGCAGATAGCGGCTGTCCGAACAATTGCCGCAGTTTCTGATCACGGAACGCAAAAATACGTCGCAAGTCGGGACGAACAAAGAACCGGTCGATCAGGCTGCCTCCGGGGACAGCATAGTCCACGTGGTCTTTGACGAGGGTTCCGCCATCACGTTCCTCAAACGTATGCAGATGCCGCCAGAGACGATACGGCCCGTGTAGTTGCCGATCCACAAATCGATAGGGTGGTTCCCATTCGCTGATTTCGGTCCGCCACCGGATCGGGATTCCGTGCAATCGCAGCTTGTAATCGATCAACGAACCCGCTTGCAGCGCGATCGGCCTTGGCGTCTGCACGTGGAAGTGCAGCCAAGGTGGCGTAATTTGTTCCAATTGGAACGCGTCAGCGAAAAAACCGAAGACCTCGTTGATTGGATGGGGTAACCAGAGTTCGTCACGCAGCGTGTAGGTTCTTGGCAGCGATTCGTGACGAGTGATCGTTAGCATGCGGGTTACCCTGCTGTGAATTCACCGATGTTTTTGGGATTGGCTCCAGCAAGGGACCGCGAGCATGTTGGACAACTTAACTGCATCCGCAACATGGGCGAGATCACAGACCATCCCCTCTAACGCCGATCATTCCGTCTTGGAAGCTTCTCGCAGCAGTTGCTCGTGCAAGCGGCCCACGTGCCACATGTAGTTCGGGCCGTAGCCTGCGCGTGGTCCCCACTTATTTGTCGTCGCTAAACGGAGGTGACGTTTGGCGGCCTTTGCATCCCCTTCCACCGCAAAATTAAGTCCGATGTAGAGATGAGCATAAAAAGCCCGCTTCTCTCGCTCCTCCTTCGAGATTTTTGCGGTCGCGATCTGCTCTTCGATCTCCGCGGGCGTCATCGTGCCGGCAAATAGTTTGTAGATCGAGGGAAAAGGTTCGCGATCGTCCTTTTCATATTTCAGCAAGCCCTCACGCGCCTTGTCCTGTCCGTAGGCTTTGTGCTGGGAAAGATATCGCCAGATCCCGTTCTCACGATCGACCTGATCGAACGAGTGATAGTTCTCAAATTGAGTGGCCGCGTCCTTGTATCGGCCCGCGTAGAACAGCGCGATTCCGCGTCGCCAATGTGAATTGGCCAGGGTGTCGTCGAGTTCCACCATTCGGTCGTAGTCGGCGACCGCATCGCCAAATTTACCGAGAAAGAAATTGGCGTCGCCACGCCGTGAATAGGCATTGAGGTCCTTGGGATTGGTTTCGATCGCCTGCTTGGCATCGGCGAGCGATTTTTCGAGCGACTTCGCGAGTTCCGCCGTCTGCTCAACGGTGAGCGATGCATCAGGACTGTCTTCCGCGATGGCAGACTTGACCAGCAACATCACCAGAACGGCGAGACACGTCTGAAGTCGCATCGGTGTTTCCTAATGAGCGGTAAACGGGCAGTGACATTAGAAACAAAACCGGGGCGAGGCGAAATCAGCCCGGAAGTCGCTCGCAAAGTTTGCCAAATTGGCAGAGTCAGACATTTTCAGGGAGAATTCTCGACACTTTCCGCGTCAACTTGTGTAGTTTCCTCAAGAAAACCACCTCATCGTCTCTTTGCCCCAAGTCTTCCTGGTTTTCCGAACCCGCACACTCGACATCTTCTGCCTGTTTTGCTGAACTTATCGCCTTGGCGAAGGTTAGTGATTATAAGGATTCCATCGTATGCAAGCGATTCGGCACTCTGGACTTGTTGCCGTTGCGATCAGCAGTTTGACGCTCTGTTATTCGGCTGCCTTTGGACAGCCCGTGGAGGGCGAAAAGCCAGCAGGCGCGCCGCCGGCAAAAACAGTCGAACGGCTAATCTACATGCCGTTCAAAAGCCTGAAATCCATCTTTGAAAAGCCGGATGGAAGCGTCTTCATTCCATACGCCGAGTACCTCAAGCTGATTGAATCGACGGTTGGCAACGGTCTGCGCAAGACCGATCAGCCGCCGGTTTCGGGCGTGATCACTTCGGCAACCTACGTCGCCAAGGTCGAAAAGGATGTTGCCCAGGTCTCGGCAACACTGGTCGTTCAGGCTCTCGACAAAGGCTGGGCTGAGGTGCCGATCAAGTTCGGCGAAGCGGCGATCGGGAAAATCACCTCGGACTCGGGAAAGGTCTTGCTGCGAGGAACCGGTAACGGAACGTATTCGCTGTTGCTGCCGACTCCGGGTGAACACAAGATTCAAATCGAGCTGACAGCGCGGGTTCGCACGGCACCCGAAGGCAAGAGTCTGGAGATGGATGTCCCGACCGTCGGGATTACCACTTTCGACCTCGTGATTCCCGATGCCGATCAGACGATTGAATTGAAACCCAAGCTGGTCAGTGAACCGATTGCGGCCGCGGCGAAAGAGACTCGGATCAAGGCGACGATTGGGTCGACCGACAAGATCTCAGCCCGCTGGCATCCTCGAGTCGGCACGAAGCCGGATATGGAACTGCTGGCGAGCGTCACGAATCAGACTCTGGTGACGGTTGAAGACGGGTTGGTTCATACCGACGCCTGGCTGACTTACGAAGTTTTGCGAGGCCAGATTGAAAAGGTCCGGATCGCTGTTCCCAAAGGTCAGCGGATTCTGGACATCACTTCGAATGCCAAAGTGAAAGAGTGGAAAGCGGTCGAGGAAGACAACCGCCAATTGGTGACGATCGAACTGCTCAGCCGACTGGATGGCAAGGTGACGCTCGAAGTGCACACCGAGCAGGCCGCGCCGACGGAAGCATTTGATGTCGCCGGTATGGAAGGGGCGACCGCTTATGGGATTCATGCTCTCGATGTCATTCGCGAGAGTGGCACGGTGGCCTTGAAACAGGGTGGCGATCTGACGCTGACCGTGGAAGAGCAGACTGGCTTGCTGCGGACAGATGACAGCGAAGTGGACGCTCGATTGAAGCGACCTGGAGGTCTGTACTTCAAGTACTACAGCCCGGCGTTTCATCTGAAGGTCTTGGCGAAGCCTGTCGAACCACGTCTGATTGTCAATCAATCATCGCAGTTGGTATTCCGCGACGATCAATTGCGACTGCGGTCGGTGGCGAACTTCACGATCGATCGCGCTGGCGTGTTCGAAGTGAAGTACAAGTTGCCCGCAGATATCACGGTTGAAAATGTCGTGTGCGATCGCATGAAGCAGTTCGATGTCTCGCCGGACAAGACAACACTGTCGGTCAGTCTGCGTGAAAAGACACTTGGGACGCTGGCGATCACGGTGTTCGCGTTCCGATCGCTCGATCCGACTGCCGAGAAAACGGATCAGACGATCCCGACACTCGAACCGGTTGGAGCAGAACTGGAAAACGGCAAGATTCAGGTCTATGCACCAGAATCGATCGACGTCATCACCGATGCCGAAAAGTTGGTGGGAGCTCAGCCCGATCCATCACCGCAGGCCGAGGCGATTGCGAATGCACGACTGGTCTCGTCGTGGCTATACAACCGTAGGCCGGTGGAGATCCCTGTCCGAACCGTTCGCAAGCCGACTCGACTGACGGCGTCCATCGGAACTCGCGCGGACGTGAAGCAGGGACAAGTGCAGGTCACGACCAATCTGAATTATGTCATCGAGTACGCGGGCATCGACACGTTCCGGTTCTCTGTTCCCGAAGCATTGGCCGACAAGGTTCAGATCAGTTCGACCGCCGGAGGCTCCGCACCACCGATCAAGCAAAAGAGTCGCGCCGCCAAGGCTGTTGACGGCTGGGTCACCTGGACCGTCATCATGCAGCGTGAAGTGCTGGGGTCACAGCCCTTCCAGATCACCTACGATTTGAGTCCGACGGCGGATACCGAAGCGAAAAGCGAAAAGAGCGTGATTGAAGCGATTCGCGCGCTGGATCCGTATGACAAAGATGATGGACCGCAGGGGAAGCGTGAGATCACCTTGTCGCGGACAATCGGTGAAATGACCGTACTCAAAGATCGAGCCCTCTCTGTTTCCGCTACCGCCAGCGGAGGCGATGTCGAGCCGATTGATGTGCGTGAACTGCAGTATCTGGCGCAGGACGGATTTGTCGCTTATCGCTACTTCAAGCAGCCGGTGAAGCTGGAGCTGTCCGCCAACAAATATGACGTGCAAGGGGTCGTCGAAACCGTCGTCAGCAAGGCCCTCGTGGAAGTCGTCTTAGATAAAGCCAGCACTGCCACGTACCGGGCTCGTTACGTGATGAAGTCCAGCGAACGTCAGCGGCTGCGTGTGGATCTGCCGACCTCGGCCGAGCCATTGGGAGTGCTCGTGGATCGCAAGCCAGTCGCGCTTGAGAAGGCGGATCTGAAAGCCCGCGATCTGTGGACTTCGTACTTCATCAACGTGGCCCGCACGAAATCATCTGACGAGCCTTTTTCGCTGACGATCCTGTTCCGCATGGCGGTTAAGCCCGATGCATTTCAGACGGCAGGGGGATCACTGTTGCTCAGGCTGCCAATCATCGGCGGGTACGAGGCCAAAGCGGTCGCGATTCAGCAACTGCGGCTGGGCGTCTGGATTCCCGATGAATACGCATTGATCGGGACGCCAGAAAATTTCACGAGCGAGACACGAACCTCATTGCGCGACTTGTTTCGCAAGCGACGGTCCGGCCATCAAGGGACACAGGATCTGGATGCCTGGATTGGAACGGATGCAGGCGGGGTCTTCGAATTTCCAGTGGAAGGGCATCGTTACCAGTACTCCAGTCTGGCAGGTCGCGATGCGGTTCAAGGATTCGGCTGGTGGCATCTGCCGTATTACACGTGGATCGTCAGTGGAGCGATCATTGCGATTGCTTTCCTGCTGCGAAACACCTCGTGGGAAAACAAGTTGACGCTGCTGATCCTGGCTGCATTCTGTGCTTGTACCTATGCCCTGAAGGATGCCGATCTGGTTATTCACGGCCTGGCAGTCTCGGTCTATGGTCTGACAGCCTTGGTTGCTATCTGGGTGGTCCACGCCCTGCTCAGCCGACGGCCACCTGAGGTGGTTGCCGCTCCGACCCCAATTCCCGTCGTTCCGATATCAAGCCCTCCTACGTCGCCTTCGCCGCCAGCGGACCCCGGTCCGCCAAATAGCGATGAAGTGTAACGCGATCTGACGTTGGAAATGGCTTTGGAATAAGGATATTACAATGAGTCATCAACGGATGACATGCCGCCTGATGATGCCAGTCTCGCATGGAACGCGGCCTGTCGTTCAGCGCTGGTTAGCGATTTGTGGTGCTGCGTTGTGGCTGGTTCTGCTGGCGGTTCAATCCGCTACGGCACAACCGGTCGATCTGGTCACGGAACTGACCGAAGGTCGCCGAATCTTCGTTCCTGCCGAAGAGCTGGATGTCGTTGTCGAGCACGACCGTCGCGGCGTGATGCTGACGCGAAAGAAGTTCGATGAACTGATCGGTCTGGCGAAAACGAACGCCAAAACACGACCCAATCTGCCGATCGTCTTGACGAGCAGCAACTATCAGGCACGAGTCAGTGGTGACCAACTTCTGATGACGGTCACGGCCGAACTGTCGCAGTTTGTGGGCGACTGGCAGACCACTATTTTTCCGACGCAACGCCTGTCGATCGAAAAGGCGACGCTGGATGATCAGCCGGCAATGTTGGGGCGCAATCAGGATGGTTCCCTCTCGCTCTTCAGCAATGAAGCGGGCAAGCACGTTCTCAAGCTAGAACTGTCGACGGAACTGACCAGCCAGGGAAGTGATCAGGTTGCTGCATTTTCGCTGTTGCGTGCGCCCAGTGGCACGCTGTCGCTCACGTTGCCCGCGGGCAAGCGTCTGCTGGTCGGCGCGTTGCAACTGGAACGCCCTGCTCCGCTCGACAAGCCGGCCGACTACACTGTCGCGATCGGTGGTGCTCCGGGGATTCAGTTGCGTGTGACCGATCGCGCTGCGGAAAATGCGGCGGATGCTTTGACGTTTGCGACCACTGGTTATGGTTTGCATGTCGCCCCCGGCGAAGTGACCTGGCACGCGTTGACCAACCTGCAGGTCTTCGGCAAGCCCGTCGATCGTTTGTCGTTTTCCGTGCCGTCGAAGTTGGAAATTGCTGACGTGGAATCAACCGGACTGGAATCGTGGGACCTTACCGACGATCCGAACGACAAAGGTCGCACGAATATCGCACTGACGTTTGGTCAGGCCTTCGACGGGACTCGCAAGATCTCGTTCAAGGGTGTGATGGCGATTGAGACGGGTAAGCCCTGGACGGTGCCACCGCTGACGATTGCCAACGTCACCTCGCACATTGGCCAGGTGCTCGTGCAACATCCCGCCGATGTGCGATTGCGCGTGGAAGAGACAGAAGGTGTTCGACGCGCCACTCAAGGACAGAAGCCGACTGCTGACATGCCCGATGACATGTCGAAGTTCAATGCGACCGAATTCCTGCGGTTCGATGTCTGGCAGCCCGATTTCGTGTTGCGGCTGACGACTCAACCGAAGCAGCGCGAAGTTCAGACCGCTGTGGCCGCAGTGTTGGATGTCAACGCCACCGGCCTTGACCTGCAGGTCATCATCACCGTCAAGACGCAGTTCGCGCCCCTCTTCGAACTGGATGTCAGGCTGCCCGCGGATTGGAATGTGATCAGCGCTGAGCGTGACAAAGCCGCCTTAAAGTGGCAGATCCTGTCACAAGAACCGGGAGTCAACCAGCTACGCATTCTGCTCGACCCGCCGCTGGCCGCCGAAGGGACTGGGACGATTCATCTGGTTCTGCGTCGTGAGGTCGAAGGGTGGCCGGTGGAGTCGACCCCAATCACCGTCGCGATTCCAGAACTGTTTCTGCCGCAGTCGAGCTTAAACGAAGGAACGATCGTCATCCGCGGGGACGACGATCTGGATCTGGCGGCTTCAGAGTTGAAAGGGTTGGACACGGTCCCGCTGAGTGCTGATTTCGAACGACTGCGGTTTCGGACCCAGGACACTCGCTATGGCGGTCAACTCAAGGTGACTCGCAAGCCCTCGCGCATCTCGGCTCAGACGATCACTGTCGGTCGGCTGGATCCGCAGACGATGCATGCCTTTGTGCAGGCGATGGTCGAAGTACAAGGGGGCGGCGTTCGAACACTTCGAGTCTCGTTGCCTGAATCGGCCGGGACCGCGATTCGTTTCCAAAGCCCGGATCGGCAGATCATCGAGCAGAAGCCGGGAGCAATTCAGGCGGGCGATCGGATCTGGACACTGCAGTTCGATCAACGCTCCCGTGGAGTGGTGCCACTATTCTGCGACATCGACCTTCCGCGCGGGGCCGCCAAAGAGTTCGTCGTGCCGCAACTGCGATTTATTGATGCTGAACGTCAGAACGGATTTCAGGCGATCGAAGCGGGTGGTGAGCAACGGATCACGATCGATGCCAAGGCCGCAGACGGCACGCCGCTGGTGGAAGTCGATCCGCTGGACCTGCCGAACCTGTACTACGCGCCGAAAGAGCGGATTGTCGCTGTTTACCGCAATGCAACCGCCGGAGCCAAGGTCACGCTGACCGAAGAACGATTCGACAAGCTGCCCGTTCCGTCCGCCGTGTGTCCAGTCTTAAGTGTCACCAGCGTGCTGGGACGCACGGGCGAATTGCAACATCGCGCGACATTTCAATTGATCGCCGTCGGCGTTCAGGGGCTGCGAGTGATCCTGCCGAAAGAGACCGTGCTATGGGCGACGTTGGTCGATGGCCAGCCGGTGGAAGTCCGTCGCCAGGGCGATATCTATCTCGTTCCACTGAATGCCAGCGCCGCCGTGCCGACTCCCCAAGGTGGGCCGCATGTGGGGCAGTCACGGCAACTGCAATTGTTCTATCGATCCGATGTCCCCGCTCTCACGCGGTTCGGCACGTTTGAACAGGCACCTCCTGAACTGTCAGTGCAGACGGGTCAAGGAACATCGCAGCCAGTCGATGTGCTCGATCAGCACTGGCAACTGAACTATCCGTCAAAGACGTTGTTGATCAGTAGCTCAGGTCCGCTTGAGCCAGAACAACATCTGGACGAAACCAGCATCTTGGGCCGCTTGAACACGGGTGTGCGAGTCCCAACCGTGAGCGAACTGGGATGGCAGATTTTTGCGGTCATCGTCACGCTGGGAGCGATCGCACTGTTGATGTTGGCCTATCGCAAAGGACAAGGTACGGTCGTTGCCAGCGTGGCCTTGTTGTTGCTGCTGGGGGTCGGCTATTTCGGCTTCGTCTATTCAATCGCCAGCAAGGAACGCAGCAATGCCTCGTACTATTCAGAGATGGTAGAGGACGCATACGTCAAAGAAGAGAGGTATGACAAAGGAGCCGTTCTAGACCCGATGGCTTCTGATTCTACTGGCCTCCCGATTCAAGTGGATCCCGATTCCCCAGTTGTTTTGCCTCAAGCCGGACTTCAGTCGCATACAGTTCGAAATCGTACTCCTCAAAAGTCGGGAGAGAAATTCAGAATCGAGCCAAGTGACACACCGCCGAGACGCAAGGGGCTGGCTACCGGCCTCGCGGATCTTCCCCGTGGCGAACCTCCAGCCGCCGACAATGCTCCGCAAGAGCCTCAACAGCAGTGGAAGGATAATTTGGATGTCGCTCAACAGGCGGACGAGAAGAAAGCGGATGAGAAGCGAATTCCTCGCGACAAGCTCGCCGATCCAGCACTCCCGGCCAGCAAAGAACGGCTTGGCCTGCTGTCGCTGGCGATTGACTTGACGCCGCCGGAAGGAAGTTTGCAGAAGACGTTTCGTTATGCCGGATCCGATCCCGCTCGCGGCGGCATCGCGTTGAACCTTGGTTATGTTGATGAGCGTTCCGGTGCGACCGTCCGCGTCTTTCTAGTGGCACTTGTCGGACTTATCGGTTGGTTCTTGCGTCGTTCCAGTTGCATCACGAAAGCCACGATCGCAGCCCTCGGTCTGACACTGCCGCTGGCGTTGTTGCCGCTGGTTCCACAGGGATTGCAAGTGGTCTTGGATGGTCTGTTCTTCGGAATCATCGTGGCCTGTGGGCTGTGGCTGCTGGTGGCGATCGCGCGGTGCGTCGAGACCTGTTGTGTCACTTGTTGTGGTTGGACCCCAGGAAATCGTCCGACGAAGAGCGGACCTGTGATCGGAGCCTGCGTCGCAGCCTTGCTGCTGTTCGGGGCCGATGCGTCGGCACAGCCAAACGCTCAACCGAATGAACCGGCTCAGCAGGCCGCGGTACCAGTCCGGCCGGAAGGGACGTTGATTGTCCCCTTTGACGCTGGGACAGACCCCCTGGCCGCCGACAAGATCCTGCTTCCCTACGAGAAGTTTGTCGAGTTGTATCGACAGGCGTATCCGAACAAACCATTGAATGGGACTGCTCCCGTTGACGGTGGAATTGTGGCTGCGTTCTACTCAGCCAAGGTTGTCGCCAATGAAAAAACGCCTGATGATTCCACCGTGGAAGTGACCGCGCGGTATGCGATCCGTAGCTATGTGGACGGGCAACTGCAGGTCGAACTCCCGATCGGCGCGGTCGCGGCGCGCGATGCGAAACTGGATGGCAAGAACGCCGCCCTGATCGTAAATGGTGTGTGTACCAAGGTCGCGATTTCCAGCCCGGGCTTGCACGTCCTCGATTTCGTGTTCTCGGTGTCGGCTCGTCTTTCCGGGACAACCGGAGCAGTCACAGTGCCGTTACTGCCGGTGCCGACAGGGAAGTTGTCGTTCACGTTGCCGTCAAAAGACCTGTCCGTCCGTATCAATGGCTCATCGACGATCTTTCGCAGAGTGACCACGGGCGACGTTCAATCGATCGAGGTTCCCGTCGATAAGGGAGGCGATCTCACGATTGCCTGGCAGCCGGAACAAGCCAAGGGGGCCGCCGCAGCCGTCGTTCACGTCGATTCTGTGCAGGCGATCACGCTGACGGATGCGGGCATTCGCGTCAGCACCGGTTTTCAATATCGAGTCCGACAAGGGGGCGTCGCGGACGTGACGTTGTCGCTGCCGGCCACCTATCGACTGCAGGCCGTGAATGGATCGGATGTCGGTGGTTGGGAATTGCAGGGTGAAGGGGACGCTCGCAAGTTGCGAGTCATCTTCCGGCGAAATGTTTCGGATGCGACGCAACTGACCGTGGAAGCGTTTCTGGATACGCGCGTCGGCACGGAAGCCGTTGTGGTCGACCTGCCGCAACTCGCTCCTCTGGAAGTCACCAACGAGATTGGCCAGGTTGCCGTCTTCGCGGGGAATCAATTCACGCTGCGAGCAGAAAAAGTGGAATCGCTCTCGCAGATTGATGCCGACAAATTCACAACGTCGGTTCCCGTGAGTCGCCCGAACGTCGCACCGCAGTTGGCCTATCGATTCTCCAAGCGGCCCTTCACGCTCAGCCTGCGAGTCACTCGACAGGAGTCTCAGGCTAATGTCACTGCCCAGCAGGCCGCTTTTGTGATGCAGCGCAAGCAACAACTGACGACTCGTTTGGTCTACAACCTGACAGGAGCCCCGCGGTCGTCGTTCAACATCGCTCTGCCAGCGGGCTATGTCGTGCTGGATGTCAAAGCGACTGGGCTGCACGACTGGTCGTTGGGGAAGCAAGATGACAAAACAACGCTGACGATTGATCTGGATGGACCTCGACTGGGGATTGCCGAAGTCGTGTTGTCGGGGACGGTGCCACGAGAGAATGCGACAACGGCCGCAGAGGTCGTGTTTCCTCATCCCACCGATGCCACGAAGCTGAATTCGATGGCAGCCGTCTGGTTGGACGAAGGATTCACCGGGACGCTCGATCGCTTTGACGGTTGGCGCTCAGTCGATGCGGGACTCGTGAGTGGCGATTTGAAAGCCGTTCGGCCAGACCTGCCTGTGCAATTTGCGTTTCAATCGACAGTCAGTGCGCCAGATGCCATCAAGATCCTGCTGCAACGTGCGACTCCACGATTGACGGCCAACGGGTTGGCGATGGTCTCGGTGACGGATGTCGCGGTCGTGTATACGCTGGCGTTGCAGTGGCAGATCGACTCGGCGACGACAGATTCGCTGGTGTTTACGACCCCCAGCTTTCTGGCGGGCAAGTTGGAATTTACCGGCACTGGAATTCGCGAAACGACGCACGTCGACGCGGGCGAAGGCCGCACTCGCTGGACGATCTGGTTGCGAACGCCCGTCAGCGGCAAGTATTTCGTGGCCGCTGTTGCCACACTACCGCCCGCTTCAAAAGAAGTTGTCGCCCCCGCGATTGTCTTTGAACAGGGGAACGGCGTCACGACGCCTGTGGAAGGGCAACGACAGTATGTCCTGCTGATTAATCTGTCGCAGAGTCAACTGACTTCGGCCTCCCCGGAATTGACGGAATCGGTCCAACGCGAAGATGTGCCGGTCGTGGTTGATCAGTCGCTGGTCGATCAAGCGACCGAACTGGTCCGAGTGAAGCAATTGTCGACGGCTCCGCGCTGGACCCTGCAGACGTTTGCGCAAACGGCGAGTGTCCCTGCTTCGGTCAACGTGGCAGATTTGACGACGATCGTCAGCCGGGACGGGACGTACCGCGGACAGGCGATCTACACCATCAAGAATCGCTCGCGCCAGTTCCTGGCGCTGAAGATGCCCGAGAATGCCGAATTGTTGTCCGTCTTCGTTGGCAACGTCCCCTCACGCGCTGTGACGACCAAACGGAAGAACGACACGATTCAACTGATCGCGCTTCCCAAAACCAGTGCCGCCAGCCTGGCTTTTCCCGTCCGGATCATCTGGCGCGGACGCGTGGGATCGGGACTCCCCAAGGCCGCTCGCCTGCTGCGACAAGAGGTTGATATCGCGGCTCCGATCGTTGTCAGTCAGCAGGACGATCCCGACTTTGGAATCCCCGTCGCGCGGACGCGGTGGACAGTGTGGTTGCCGGACGATCTCGATGCGCAGCCATTGAAGGCCTCCGTCCGTAACAATTTGACGCTGCAGTCCGATGATGCCCCAGATTTGCTCTACCAGAAGGCCGCGGTGCAAGAGCTGTCCGAACTGTTGGGGTTTGTCGAGCAGAACTACTCGTACAACACTCGAGGCGAAGGTCGACGTGCGCAAGCGACCAACAATATGAAGCAGATTGGATTGGCTCTCGACAACGCCACGCATTTGAGTCAATCGGTAGGCAGCGTCAATGGTGGTGATCATGATTTTGTTCAACAGCGTGATGTGGCATTGAAACGTCTGTCAGATCTTCAGAAATCAATCCAGACAGATCAACAACAATTGCCGGCGATAGCCAGTGGCATTGCTATTGATCAATCTGGCAGCACGGTCCGCGGAATTCAGCTCAATAGTTCGTTCACTGGGAACAGTTTCTTCAGTCAGGCGCAGACGGAATTGTCGAACGTGGAATTGAACTCGAATTCGCTCTTGCTTTCGAACACAGGCAACGGGCTGCAAGTCAATACAAAAAGCGAATCGAATGAATTCTCTTTCGAATTGCAAAACAAGAATGCCGAGAAGGCACCGGAATCGACTAAGGATGGGGGTAAGCCTGCTTCCGCGAAGGGAAATGTGGCTGGCCAACAGACTCGACAAAGTCTGCAGCTTGGAAACGGAGTGAATATCGATGCGTTGAACAATGACATCAACGCTCAAAAGCAGGCCGGTCAGCAGGGCCAACAAGGACAGCTTCAGCAACTGGGGCGAGGTCGGATGGCACAGCCCGGGCCGATGGTGGATGGCTCAGGTCCTGGTGGCGGACTGGGATATCGAGTAACGGCCGAACCAAATCGGGCCAATGCGACCTATCCAAACAGTGGGGCTGTCACTTACCCGCAAGATGGGCAACCAATCGCTCAACAGCCGCAGGGTGGGCAACAAGGTTTCGGCGGCCAACAAGGATTATGGATGGCCAACCCCGTGAATCCTCAAGCCATGGGCGGCGGATTTGGTGGCGGGATTAATGGTCAGCAAGGCGGACAAGGGGGATTCGTCGGCCAGTTGGGTGGTCAATTTGGCAATGTCGGCGGCAGTGGCAACCTCGGTCCGGGTTCGGGGCCTGACGGTCCGCGTGGCTACACACAATACGGTGGGTTCGTCCCCGGTGCGACTTCGTCCCAGCCACAGGGAAATCGAATGATTCCGTCGGCAGGCTTCAAGGGAGATCCCAACGCGTGGGTCGAGGATTCGATCGGATTGGCGAATGTGAACGGTAACCTATTCGCGCAAAATGCAGGTGAGCCCGTCATCGCGGGGAACAACCCTGCAGGGGGCGCACAGATGCGTATGCCAACCGGTGGATTGTCGCTCGGATTTGACTTGCCCACGACCGGAAAGAAATTGGTGTTCTCCAAGGCGGGGGGAGATCCGAAGCTGGCGCTGGCCGTCAGGCCTCAGGAAACCGTTCGCTGGGGATTGAATCTAGTCTGGTCGGGGATCTGGCTGGCGATCGGGATTGGCATCGCTCTGGCGGTTCGCAGCAGTTCGATGTCGGGCCGTCTCCCGCAGCAATTGTTGATCGCAATCGCCGCTCTCAGCATTCTGGGCTTTATCGTCTTGCCAAGTCCCCTCAATGGCTGTGCGTTCATGACATTTGTGGTGGTGACTTTAATCATCGCCTGGATCAATCGCCGTGCGCCGGAAACGATCTGACCGGAAGATATCTTTCGTTTGTGATACGTCGGTTGCTGCGTGCTGACTCCCGTGGCAGGGCCATCGCCTTGATCACAATGCGGTGAGTGTGGCACGCCATGAGTCTTCGAAGGGCGTGGGATTTCGGCTTCATTCATAACCACGCCCTTCGCAAAGCCTCAAAGCGTGCCACCCAAATTGAAAAAGCGATTGCCCTGCTTCCCGCTTCTGGGTGTTGACTTCCCGGATGGCTCGGCGAAGATGTGGCGAAGTTTACCTTTGCTCAACTTCCGCCCGCAGACTTGCCCCCACAATGACCTCGCCCTCCCCCGCTCCCACGATTCGTGCCGTCTGTTTTGATCTCGACGGTTTGATGTTCAATACCGAACACGTTTTTTACGAGTCCGCCGATGTGCTGCTTCAGCGGCGTGGACTGGGAATGTCTCGAGGAGCGATGGACGCGATGCTGGGGCGTCGTCCGTTGGAATCGTTCCAGGCCCTGATCGATTTTTTGGGGCTGAAGGAAGGTCCGGCCGAGTTGCTCACGGAATCTCGCGTCGTGTTCCATGAACTGCTGCTGACCAAGCTGCAGCCGATGCCGGGATTGTTTGAACTGCTCGACCTCATCGAAGCGGTTGGTTTGCCGAAAGGGGTCGCGACTTCATCGCCGCGTGATTACCTGGAAGATGTCTTCGGACGGTTCAACCTGCTGTCGCGGTTTCCGATTGCGTTGACGGCCGAGAGTGTGACTCACGGCAAACCGAATCCAGAAATCTATTTGAAGGCTGCCGAACAACTGGGTGTCCATCCAAGCGAGATGCTGGTCTTAGAGGACACTCAAACCGGCACCAGAGCCGGGGCCGCCGCGGGGGCCTACGTCGTGTCGGTCCCGCATGAACACACGGCGACTCATGATTTCTCACAAGCGAAGTATATCGCCACCGGATTGAATGATCCGTTCGTGATTGGCCTGGTTCAAGGAGCCAAGTGAACGAGCCCCCTTCTCTCGCATGGAGAAAAGCGGGCTTTCGATTCAATTCTTGTCGCACGCAATCCGCTACTTCACGTCCAGTAGTTCGACGATGAAGTGCAGTGTGGAGTTGGGAGGGATCACGGGGGGTTTACCTCCGGGTCCGTAACCAAGTTCACTGGGGATCTCCAGTTCGATCATTCCGCCGGTGCCGATCAGTTGCAGCCCTTCGGTCCATCCGGCGACGACTTTGCTCAAAGGGAAATCGCTCGGCTGGCCGCGATCGTAGGACGAATCGAACTGCTTTCCATCGTCCAGCCATCCTTTGTAATGCGCCTTGACCGAATTGGCCGCCGTCGGTTTCTTCCCACCGGACTTGCGTCGAATGCGATATTTAAGGCCCGAGGCGGTGGTCGTGAACTCTTCAGGGGCGTCATCATCCACTTTGCCGACGAGAGTCGCGTTGCCTGACGGAGGCGACATCGATGGATCCGACGCCTTCGGCGCATCCATTACTTTGATCAGTTCAATCAGATAATGCAGCTTCGGCAACCCGGGGCGATCCGCGACGGCTTCCGTCGCGGGGACTTCCAATTCGATCATTCCGCCGACGCCGATCAGTTGGATTCCCTCGGCTCGCCCGCGAGCGGGATCGGCGGTCAGTTGCAGTGTGCCCGGCGTACCGGCCGTCCCATAAGTCGTTTCAAATATGGTGCCGTCGTCCAGCCATCCCCGGTAGTCGACGTAAACCATCTGGTCCTTGGTCGGTTTTTCACCATCAGACTTGCGGCGGATACGGTACTTCAATCCTGATTCGGTTGTCGAATACTCCTCGGGAGCGTCCGGATCGACCGGGCCAGGAGCCTTTGCCGGAATCTTCGGCTTTTCGACCTTGGCCGTTCTGGCAGGTGATTCGTATTCACATCCTGCGAAGGAAAAAATAACCAGTAGACTTAACACTGCGGCGCGCCAACCTTGCATAATCTCTGCAACTCCCGATGGCTGTTCAAATGGCGCTGGCTGGAACACGGCCGACGCGAATCGTATGATCGGTGATGAATCCGCCAATTTCCACCCAGAATTGTCGTCTCGTTTCAAAGGGATGGATGCCGGTGCGGTGTGTCTACGAAAAAGACATGCTCGACGTTGGGCTCATGCCGCTTGAAACCCTGGAATCCTCCCCGAAAAATATCTGGAGACCGTCGTTATGCAGCCGTGGCAGATCGGAGTTTTTGCGTCAGTTGACGCCGGTTTAGGCGTGCATCTTGATGTGGCACAGGAACTGGGAATTCCCACTGTGCAAGTGCATGCTCCGCATCAGCAGACTCGAACTCAGGCCGCGGCAGATGCCTTTCTGGCTCGCACGAAAGCGGCAGCGATCACGGTGACCTGCGTATTCGGCGGTTTCGACGGCGAAAGCTATGCCGATATCCCGACGACAGCTCGTACCGTCGGACTGGTCCCCGAAGAGTCGCGAGCGGCTCGTGTCCAGGAAATGAAAGAGATTTCGGATTTCGCGAAGCTGCTGGGCTGCGAAGCCGTTGGCTTGCATATCGGATTTGTCCCCCCGGATCGCGCCAGCGCGGGCTATCAGAGCTTAATTGAGACGACTCGAAGCCTGTTGGATCACGTCGGGGCGAATGGGCAGAGGTTGCATCTGGAAACAGGACAAGAGTCGGCCGATCATCTGCTGGAATTTATTCACGATGTCGAACGATCAAATCTGTTCATCAATTTTGACCCCGCCAATATGATTCTGTACGGAACGGGTAACCCGATCGAAGCCTTAAAGAAGGTCGGACACCTGGTTCGCAGCGTACACTGTAAGGACGCGACCTGGGCCGCCGCTGATAAACGCGGGAAGGAATGGGGCTGCGAAGTGGCTTTGGGCGAAGGTGATGTCGGAATGGATACATACCTGCGGACGCTGAAAGAAGTCGGCTACCAGGGGCCACTGACGATCGAACGCGAGATCGCTCATGATCGCGAACGACAGAAGCGCGATATCGGCATGGCAGTTGGCCTGCTGCAGCGATTGAAGGCACAGCTACTTTAGATACTTTCGTCATGAGATAATCGCGATGTGCGCTCCTGTTTCGGTATGCGACCAACGGAAGCGGCGGTGTCAGCTTCCGAGCGGCAGCTCGAATTGGGTTGAGGGCCATGCCCTCATTAGTGAGGATGTTGACGGTGACTGATTCGTTGGAAGATCCCTACGACGATCATATTCTCGATCATTTTGAATCCCCCTATCACAAGGGGCATCTGGCAAACCCCACCTGCTCGCACTCCGATCGTAATCCGATTTGTGGCGACCAAGTGACAGTAGAATTGCTGGTCGACGATCAGAACCGCGTGAAAGAAGCGTACTTCGACGGGAAGGGATGCGCAATCAGTCAGGCCGCCGCATCGATTCTGTGTGAGCAGATTGAGGGGAAAACACTGGATGAACTCAAGGACTTCCAAGCTCAGCAGATGCTGGATCTATTGAAAGTCCGTCTAACTGCGAGCCGCCAGAAATGCGGCCTGCTCAGTTTCAAGGTCCTCAAGACAATGCTCTACGGCATGGACGAGCAACGCGAACCGGCGAGCTCGGGCTGATTTAGATTTATTTTGGGTGCCACGGTTTTGGAGCATAGGTATCTATACATCTTGCCCGACTGCAACCCGAAAGATGGTCTGTCGGTCCATTGTTCTCAGGCCCAAGGGGCCGGTACTTTATCCAGCCAGGGCCCTTCGGCCCTGGAATTAAGCCCATAACTAAACTTCCAAAGGCCTGAAGGGCCGGACATTTCAGGAGGCTGCCGATCTCAATATCAGGGACTAATGGGGCCGGCCCTTCAGGCCTCCAGAGACGTTTTAAGAAGTCTTGTTCCGGGGCCGAAGGGCCCCGGCTGGGCAAAGTTCCGGCCCCTTGGGCCTGAGGACAGAAGCCAATGCATCCCAAAATGAATACATCCGAGTTCTGCGAATACTTTTGCAAAACCGTGGCACCCATGCTCACTTTTTCGGTGAGCATAATCGCTCGTTGATTTACTCATAAAACACTTGTCTTCCTGCAGCCGAGGTGCTCGTCGAAGCGCCCGTGGCTGCTATGATTGCTTGTACACCATGACTGCTAACTCTGCTACCTTTGATGTCGAAGCCGTCCGACGGGACTTCCCGATCCTGCATCAGCGCTTGTCTGGTGATATGCCGCTGGTTTATCTCGACACGGCCGCGACGGCCCAAAAGCCTCGTTCGGTCATGGCCAAGGTCATGGAGTGCTACGAGCAGTACAACTCCAACGTTCATCGCGGAATCCATCAGCTTGGCGACCGGATGACGATCGAGCTGGAAGCGGCTCGCGAAAAGGTCCAGCGATTCATCGGTGCCGGCGAACTGGAAGAGATCGTCTTCACGTCCGGAACGACCATGTCACTGAACATGGTGGCCCATGGCTGGGGACGCAAGTTCCTGCGGCCCGGTGATGAAATCCTCCTGAACATGATGGAACATCACGCGAACCTGGTTCCCTGGCAGCTCGCCGCGGCCGCCACCGGTGCCACGCTGAAATACATTCCGCTGACTGCTGACGGCCGGCTTGATCTGTCTTCGCTGGACCAACTGCTCACGAGCAAGACGAAGCTGGTGGCTGTCACCGCGATGTCCAACGTCCTGGGAACCGTCAACCCCATCAACGAGTTGGCACGCCGGGCTCATGACGTGGGGGCCTTGATCTGTGTCGATGCCGCTCAGTCGGTGCCGCACATGCCCACTAATGTGCGCTCGCCTCAAATCGATTTCCTCGCGTTCTCGGGCCACAAGCTTTACGGTCCAACGGGGATCGGCGTGCTCTATGCCCGTCGCCAATTGCTCGAAGCGATGGATCCGTTCCTGGCTGGCGGACACATGATTCGGGAAGTCTTTCTCGATTCGTCAACCTGGGCGGATCCCCCTGCGAAGTTCGAAGCGGGAACGTGCCCCTTTATCGAGGCGGTCGGGTTGGGTGCGGCGATCGACTACGTGAATTCAATCGGGTTGCTGCAGATTGGGCAGTACGAGCACCAGTTGTCGGTCAAAGCTCATGAAAAGCTGGCCGCGGTTCCTGGTGTGACGATTCATGGGCCTTCGGTCGACCACAAGGGAGCGATCCTGAGCTTCACAGTTGATGGAGTTCATCCTCACGACCTTTCCGATGTGCTGGATCGTCGTGGGGTGGCTGTCCGAGCTGGCCATCACTGCACGATGCCGCTGCATGAACTGCTGAATTTGACGGCGACGACCCGCGCGAGTCTGGCGTTCTACAACACCCTTGATGAAGTCGATGCCTTGGTCGATGGTGTGCATGCCGCGCGAAAAGTCTTTCGATTGAAGTAGCCCGATATCTCGACCTAAAAGCGAAGCCGGGCGTGATCTTTCCGTCCCCTTGTGGATAGACTTGAGCGGCGAACCTTTTGATGTCGCGGGTGTCGTTGGTGATGCGGCCTGTTCGTTTCGAATTGCGCCGATTCCAGTAGGTTCGTCAGGCTCCATTTGTCGGAAATCGTCATGCCAGATGTCGTCGCGCCCCGTTTCAGTCAACGGGCTCAGTGGGCCAAAGATCAGGCCATCAGCTTTCTGATGCAGCAGGCCGTCGAGAATCGCGATGTCATTTCGCTGGCCGCGGGTCTGGTCGATGAAGCCAGCTTACCGGTGATCGAATGTGGTCAGTCGGTTGATCATCTGTTTGACGAGGCCGGAAAAGCGCGGCAGGCTTTGCAGTACGGAACGACAGCCGGAGCCGATCGGCTGCGCGAGCAACTGCGAATCCATCTGGCACGCCAGGAGCACTGTACGGTCGACGAGTTGAAGGTCGATACCAGTCGCTTCGTCCTGACGACCGGGTCACAACAACTGCTCGCGTTGGTCGCCGATGCCTTGTTCGATCCAGGCGACATCTGCTTGGTTGCAGCACCGACGTACTTCGTTTTTCTGGGTGTCTTGAACGGCGTAGGGGCACGAACGATTGCCATCGACACCGATGAGCACGGATTGCGGCCGGAAGCGCTCGAAACCGAGCTCGCTCGATTGAACGTGGCGGGTGAGCTTTCCAAGGTGAAGCTGATCTATCTGGTCAGCTACTACGAAAATCCAAGCGGCGTGAGCTTGGCCACCGAACGTCGACGCCAGATCGTCGAGATTGCCAAGCGGTGGTCTCGTTATCAGCGTTTGTTCGTTCTGGAAGACGCCGCGTATCGTGAACTGCGTTATGACGGCGAAGAGCGTCCCAGTGTCTGGGGCTGCGATGATTCGCGCGATACCGTGATCCTGGCTCAAACATTTTCGAAGAGTTTCTCGCCCGGCGTCCGCGTCGGTTATGGCGTTCTTCCCGCCGAACTGGTCGGCCCCGTCTGCGATCTGAAAGGCAATCTCGACTTCGGGTCCGCAAACCTGAATCAACACCTGCTGGCGACTGTCCTGTCGTCGAGCAAATATGTCCCCCACGTCGAAGATGTCTGTACCGCCTATCGCACGAAGCGCGATGCCATGCTGCAGGCTTTGGATCGCGAATTCAAAGACCTCCCCGAAGTAACCTGGCTGCGTCCCGAAGGGGGGCTGTATGTGTGGCTGTCAGTCCCCGATCGCATCGAAACAGGCTTTGCGAGCGAGATGTTTCATCTCGCCGCCAAGTCCCACCGTGTCATGTATGTCCCCGGTGAACTCTGCTACCCGAGTGGCTCGCCCCGCCAGAAAAAGAATCAGATGCGATTGAGTTTTGGTGTTCAGGATACGGCGGGAATCGCGGAAGGGATCAAGCGTCTGGCTGCTGCCGTGCGGGAACGACTGCAGCAACACTAGGCCGGATAATTCGCGCGCCGGATAATTGCTGGTTTCAATCAACCATCTCGTCATTCCCGCGCAGGCGGGAATCCAGTCGTTGCGGATAGAAGCCGTGGTTGACAAGTTGACATCGCCCAATGTCTCGCGGGATTCCCGCCTGCGCGGGAATGACGATTCATCGAGAATCTACTTCGCCAGCGAAAACACGGGTTTCGTCGCTGGCAGCACGCCCAGCTTGAAGCTGGTGGGATGATCTGGTGACCGATAGACACGATGAGTCGCTCGCTGAAAGTCCTCGGGCTTTGCGAAGTAGATGTTGGGCACGTAGGTTTGTGGGTTGCGATCCACCAGTGGGAACCAGGTACTTTGGATCTGGATCATCAGCCGATGTCCCTTTTGAAAGCGATGCAAGACATCGAGTAGCTCGAACTTGACTTGTGTTGGTTCGCCTGGTTGGAACGGTTCTGGCTTCGCGTAGTCCTTGCGGAAGCGACCGCGGAAAACTTCGCTGCGAACCAGCATCTGATAGCCCGCCAGCGGCGTCGCTTCGGGAGCATCAGGCCGCACGTCGATCAGCTTCACGACCCAGTCGGCGTCCGTCCCAGTGGTGGAAACCCACAGATCAGCCTCGAGTGGTCCCGCGACGACCATGTCTTCTTCAAATGGTTCCGTTTGATAAGTCAGCACGTCCGGTCGGCGCGAGGCAAAGCGCTGATCGTCGACCATGTATTCGATCGTCATCTTGGGAGTGATGATTTCGCAGTACGGCACCGGCTTGTTTGGATCGCTGACGAACTCGTCAAAGGCGTTCTTTTCCGTGGCCGCGGACCAGGCGAGTTTGCCGCCATTCTGCAGATAGAGCTGCTTCGTTTCCGTCTTGCTGGGCGGCCAGTGATCAAACGTACGCCAATGATTGGATCCCGTCTCGAAGACAATGGCTTCGGCGGGGGCGGGAAGGTTCGCGTCCTTCAGGTATTTCTCGAAGAACGGCTGTTCGATCTCGGCGCGATAGAACGCACTCGTCTTGGAACCGAAGGGGACGGCACCCAATTTGTCGCCATCGCCCGATGCCCAACCGCCATGATGCCACGGTCCAACGACCAGCACATTGTTGACCTTGGGGTTCTGCTGTTCGATCGACTGATAGGTCTTGAAGGACCCGTACAGATCCTCCGCGTCGTACCAACCCGTGACGACCATGACTGCGGGGGCGACGTTCTTCAGATGCGGGATCAGGGCTCGCTTCTGCCAGAATTCGTCCCGATTGGGATGAGTCATCATTTCTTTCCAGAAGGGAATCGAGCCCTTCAGGTACTGCTTGTCGATGTTCTCGACCGAGCCCGCTTCCAGGAACATCTTGTAACCATCGGGAGTTGGATAGATGTAAGGTTTGGTTGGCTCAGTCGTCGGCTTGGGGCGTTCGGTGGCATTCCCGGTCAGCCAGCGAAACGCGTGGGCCAGAAAGAATGATCCGTGATGCAGGAAGTCGTCGAAGTACCAATCTCCGACAGGAGCCTGAGGCGACACGGCCTTCAGTGCGGGGTGAGCGTCAATCATTCCTGCTGCGGCGTAGAAACCTGGATACGAGATGCCTGCCATGCCGACACGACCGTTGTGATTGGGGATGTTTTTCAGCAACCAGTCGATCGTGTCGTAGGTATCAGAACTCTCATCGACATCGGCGGGCTTGGTCTTGGAGGGCAAGTGCGGCGTGACTTGCGTGAACTCCCCTTCCGAGGCGAAGCGACCTCGAACATCCTGATTGACAAAGATGTATCCTGCTTTGACGAACAGTTCGCTGGGGCCCAGTCGCGCGGGATACTTGTCTTCGCCATACGGAGCCACGTTGTACGGCGTTCGCTTCATCATGAAGGGGTACGCGCGAGTATTGTCACGCGGGACAAACACGGACGTAAACAACTTCACGCCGTCCCGCATCGGGATCATGTGTTCGGACTTGCTGTAGTGCAGCCGGATGTAGTTTTCTAACTGCGTCGGTTCCTGAGCGATCGCGCGGACCGGATCAAAGCCTGACAAGACAGAGGTTGCCAACACCACGCCCAGGAAGATTCGCATCAGACGGTTCCTTTTGTGTTTCGGTCCAGCGGCTTCTCGCGGAGCATAGATTGACGCTTCGGCACCCGATCGCCAAGCGTGGCTGACAGTGCTGTGGGCGGATCTGCGGAAGTCCCGCTTTGCGAAAAGTGATTGCGAAATCCAACGAAGTGGCCTAACATCGCGTACCCTGCGGTGCGAACTGTGTGATCGGAAAATCACTCATTCCCGGCAAATCTGATGTTTTCAAGGTCGATGCGACTTGGTGCGGTCCTGTTGGCGCTAGCTCAGCTAGGCGTCTGGGGCTTCTACGCGCCTGCTCATCGTCTGCTGCATCACTCGCGATTGCTTCCTCGAACGGCCGAGGCGCCCCCGAGTAAGTCACATCATTGTTCGCATCACCATTCTCATTCCTCTGCACCCACCTATTCGCATTCGACCCACGATTCGCACGATCAATGTCCTGACGACGATCAGCACTGCGGACTATGCGTCCTGGCGCTTCACGTTGGGTGCGCGGCCGAGGTGATCCAGCTCACGGGATCGCTGGAACGAGTTGAAGCTGTCGCGATCGCGCCTGTTCTTCAGCCGACGTTTGATTGTGCTCGTGCTTTTGATTCTCGTGGCCCTCCTTCTGTCTGAACCGCTTGCCAGTGCGAACGGGATTGATCGTCTTCGTGTACAGCTATTCGTTGTGATACGAGGCCTTCCAATTCATCGTCTCTGCGCCGCCCTGCTCGTGAGATCACGCCAGTGATCTGCAGCGAGACTTGTTGTGCCAAGCGTCGTTCCTGAGCTTTGTCCATTGTTGGGCAGCTCTTCATCAAATGAAGGATCATCGTCATGTTTTCTTTGTCTCGTCGTTTTCGACGAGGGTTTACGTTGATTGAATTGCTGGTCGTCATTGCCATTATCGCCGTTCTGATTGCCCTGCTGTTGCCTGCCGTTCAACAGGCACGCGAGGCGGCTCGTCGTTCGCAGTGCATCAACAATCTGAAGCAGTTGGGTCTGGCTCTGCACAACTATCACGACAACATGAACGCCTTCCCTCCCGGCTGGATCGGAGTTCAATCGGGCGTGCCGAATATGCAGGGGCCAAACGGGTTCGCCTGGGGAAGCCATATTCTGCCACAGATCGATCAAGCACCGCTCTATAGCCGTCTCAACTTCGGAGTGTCGTGCCTGGACGCGAGCAATCTGGTGGCTCGTCAGACGGTCTTGCCGGCGTTTCGCTGCCCTTCGGATCCCTCCACAGATACCTGGTCCTTGGGGCAGGAAGGGAACCTTTCCAATATTCTGGCGACTCTGCCAACGGCGAATTACGTCGCGAGCTTTGGAACGCTGGGGTTTGAGGATATTTGCGAGAATCCTCCCTTTCCTGCTGCCCAGTGTGTCAGCAATGGAATGTTCTATCATAACAGTTCAACACGGATGGCCGACGCGGTCGATGGGACCAGCAACACCGTGTTCCTGGGAGAACATCGCACAAACAATTCGCTCGGCTGGCACAGCACCTGGGCAGGAGTCGTGCCACAAGGCGATGAAGCGATCGCACGGATCCTGGCGGTGTCAGATCACACGCCAAACCACCCTGCCCTGCACATCGACGACTTCAGCAGTTGGCATGTGGGTGGGGTTCATCTGCTGTTCGGTGACGGTCGCGTCCGATTCGTGAATCAGTACATTGATTCAAACCTGTTTAAGGCAATCGCGACTCGAGCTGGTGGTGAAGTGACCTCCGAGTTCTGACCGAAGTTTGAATAGGAAACATCACGGGGCCAAAGCCCACAGAAGATTCAGGCTCTCGCGGTTGACCGAATCGTTGCTGCATCGGCATCATCTGGATGTTGGAACTACTTCAAGAAGACATCCCAGAAGGACAACTGATGAGAGCGCATACGCTGGCATTTCCTTTGTTGCTACTATCTCTGTCGGCTCCGTTCGCGCAGGCGGATGAGCCCAAGATTGCGGCCGTTCTGCAGCCGTATGTCGACAGTCACACGCTCGCCGGGGCCGTAACATTGGTTGCTTCGAAAGACAAGGTGCTGAGTGTGGATGTGGTTGGCTATGCTGATGTCGGCGCGAAGAAGCCGATGACGGCCGACAGCGTCTTCTGGATTGCATCCATGTCCAAGCCGATCACGGGGACAGCATTGATGCTGCTGGTCGACGAAGGCAAGGTGAACATCGACGATCCGGTTGAAAAGTACCTGCCTGAGTTTCGCGGTCAGATGGTCATCGCCTACCAGGACGATTCGACGAAGCTGCTGAAGCGGCCGAAGCATCCCATTACCGTGAAAAACGTGCTGTCGCACACCAGCGGTCTGCCGTTCCGCTCGGCCATCGAACAGCCGACTTTGGATGGGCTGCCACTTCGTGAAGCCGTCCGCAGTTATGCCCTGACGCCGCTCGAATTTGAGCCTGATTCCAAGTATCAGTACAGCAACGCCGGGATTAACACGGCGGGGCGAATCATCGAAGTGGTCAGCGGAATGTCCTATGAGCAATTCCTGGAAGAACGCCTGTTCAAACCGCTCGGCATGAAAGACACCACGTTCTGGCCCAATGAAGAACAGGTCTCTCGTCTGGCCAAGTCATACAAGCCCAACGTCGCCAAAGACAATCTGGAAGAGTTTCAAATCGGCCAGTTGCTCTATCCGCTGTCCGATCACAGTCGGCGATTTCCCATGCCTGCCGGTGGGTATTTCTCGACCGCTGGCGACATGGGTCGGTTCTGCCAGATGCTTTTGAACGGGGGCACTTTCGAAGGTCGACGCTACTTGTCAGAAGCAGCTCTCAAGCAGATGGTGAGCAAGCAGACGGGCGATAACCTGAAAGACGGATATGGGCTCGGCTGGTCTGTCAGCCCGACTTCGTTCGGTCACGGCGGAGCGCATGCCACGAATATGACCGTGGATACTCAGCGCGGGCTAGTCACAGTCTGGATGATCCAGCACGCTGGCTTCCCCGGCAACGGAGGCCAGGCGCAAGGCGCGTTCCAGCAGGCGGCAGCGGCTCTCGGCAAGTAGTCGATGCTAAATGACCGTGCGCGAATGCGGCTGTCCGACACAACCTCGCGATACTACAAATTGTCAAAGAGCGATCCGGCCGTGCGGGCTGTCCACGAATCGGACGAGTGAAGAAGTTTTTAGCCACGGATTGAACACGGATGAAACCCAGCGCGGGCGAAGCCCGCAACCCAATGTAGAAGCGTGAGGACTGTTGGTAGAGTGATGTTTGCAACGGACAACACTTTCCCAGCCAGGACTCACGCCATGTCGACGTTTCTCTCGCGTTTTGGGTCAGAAATCAAGGGTGTTCTTTCCGGATGGGATCGCTTCGGTTTCGCGGGACGATCCGGTGGCTGGCGAGCTTGAGGGGATTGGGATCTTACCTGTCAAGATGTACGACAAGCAGGGCCAGGTCCTGCGGGTGGAGACCACGATCAACGACCCGCGCGACATGAAATCGTTTCGTGCCAAAGAGAGTGATCCTCAAGGAGCCAAGTCCTGGCAGCGGTTAAGAAAGGGCGTTTCCGATCTGCATCGACGCGCCGAGATCAGCGAACAATCCAATCAACGGTACCTGGAATCCTTGGCCGCGACTGAAATCAGCACTCCGCTGCAGGAGGTCGTCGGAAAAGTCTGCGCCCCAACCCAATTCCAAGGACGACGAGTTCGCGCCCTGCAACCGCTCGGCGAGGGGGATGCAGCGCTGCTGAGCGCAGTCGCACGGGGGGAGTTCGCCATCAATGGCTTCCGCAACCGTGACGTGACAGCTCTGCTCTATGGCGAGGCGACCTTGGATCTGAAAGAGGCCAAACGGCGGGCCGCCCGGACCACTCGACTCCTGAGGTTGCTCCGGGCCCATCACCTGATCCGCAAAATCCCCAAGACGCACCGCTACCAACTCACCGACTCGGGCCGACTCACAATCCACGCCGTCATCGCTGCGCAACGAACAAACGTCCAACAACTTGCGCAACTCGTCGCGTAAAATCTTCGCGCCTAACAAAGATTTCAATCGTTTGTAGTACGGATTAGGAAAAAGATTGAGAGGAGTGAGGCATAGTCGGTTTTTGTAGCTGAGGTCTTGGGCGAGATCGTTGGTGGTGCTGCCCGATTTGGATGAAGGATATTGCAAATTGCGAATTGCAAAGTCAGTAGTTTCAAGTTTGTTGAATGGCAGTAGATGAACGCAGGCCCAACTTGGAGAATGATTTGTGTCAACGCAAATCAACCCCAAGGAGGTGGGCCATGCGTTCAAGGAAG
>JAQGHU010000114.1 GCA_028291515.1 Schlesneria sp. | reverse complement strand
CGAACGACCACGGTTGTTTCCACCTTCCAGGACATCGCATGGCCTCCGCTTTCGAAATGCCACACGATAGCCCGATGGTGTCACCCATGTCTCCGAACACCTGTTACCGATGTCTCCAGTCTATACACAAAGCGGCCAAACAGTGGCACATCCATTTGACTTCGAAGGTTCAAGCAAGGCCATCCCGCCCACGACGGGTAGGGTGGGTCATGTGCTCTCTCATGAGTTCTTCAAGACTGGCGGCACGCCAGCCTTCACCCGTCGCAAGAGTCGGACTTGCGATCGGTACTGCTTGTCCCAAAGCGGCCAAAAAGTGGCACGTCTAGTTGACTTCGAAAGTCCAGGTAATGCTACCTCGCCCACATATTCGACAACGACTACCAGACTGCGTAGGCTATCGTCCGAGTCAAGCTCTACCTGCGTAGTCGAGCAGTTCTCCAATACAAGTTTGCCTATTGAGCGGAACCTATGAGCGACAAATCAGAATCACTTCTCTCGAAATTCGCTTCCGATTTCGGCCTGACGATCCATGAACTGCTCCGATACGCTTTTGCCGGCACTGTGGGCATTCTAGTAATGACGTTGGCCTTGAGCCCTTTGTTCAAGCTTACGGACATTCAGGACTCAGCAAAAACACTGGGGAGCGTAGGACTTACGCTCTCAGCTCTATCAATAGGAGTAGTCATATATGTCTGCACGAGACAGTTGTTGATTTTTCCGATAATCTACCTTCTAAATATACTTTGGCCCGGCCGGTTGCTTGGCAAGAGTTGGTCGCTTCGCCAACAGCTTCTGATGAAAGAGTGCAGAATTGGATATCTAGACGCCGAAGTCGCTTACTTTGTTCTTCGCACATATCGAGAAAAACTCAACGACAGTGAGGACATGCCGCTATGGAGTGCGCATGTGCAAGAGCAACTGTACAGGCAGCACTCGGAAAATCATCTGGTCTATTCTACAGCGTTTGTGTTTGCGATAGCGGCGGGGGCTCGAGTGTACTTTTCTCTACCTTTCGGATGGTATTTCTTTTGGGCTGCGTTGTTCTTGATGTGCGCAGTTCTCTCAGACGCTCAGATTCTGAGAAGGGAAGGAACATTACTGTGCAAGGTTGGGTTTACAAAAATAAACGAGATTCTTGCAAACGCAGGAATGAAACCGAATTCTGCGACAAGCCAAGGAGCGGCAACTCCCTCGCCGACACAGTCGAACGAGTACGTTTCTCAGACAGATCCTCCCTAATCGACCTGCACATTTACGCCAAACTCAACGAGGATCGTGCGGCCATCATTTGCTGGCGGACTGACCGAGCGCCGCGGCAATCTTGTCGACGTCGTAGACGCAGCCGGCCCAGGTGCCTCCGCCGGCTCTTTGGAGCATGGCCCACAAGCGCGTATCCGAGGGCATTTTGGGGTCGCAGTGGAGGGGCTTTTCGGGGGTTCTTTCGGCGAGGATTTTGGCTCCGGCTTCGGGGGTGAGCCGCTCGGCCGGGGTGCCGACGTAATTGAGCGAGCCGGTCAGGTTGCGGGTGTCGATGATGATTTCGATCAGGTCGCCGTCGCGGAGCTTGCCGATGGGGCCTCCATCGAGGGCTTCGGGGCCGACGTGACCGATGCAGGCTCCGGTGGAGACGCCCGAGAACCGGGCGTCCGTGATCAGGGCGACGTGCTTGCCGAAGGGGAGGTACCGCAGGGCCGACGTGATCTGATAGGTCTCTTCCATGCCGCAGCCGAGGGGGCCACGACACATCAGGACGATGACGTCACCTTCTTTGATGGGACTGTCGGTACGGCCTTTCACTGCGGCGATGGCGTCTCGTTCAGACGTGAAGACTCGGGCGGGGCCGAGCTTGCGGTAGATGCCGTCGGCGTCGACGACGGTCTTGTCGATCGCGGTGCTCTTGATGACCGAGCCTTCGGGAGCGATGTTGCCCAGGGGGAACGTGACGGTGCTGGTGAGGCCGCGTTCTTTGGCGGAGGCGGGAGACATCACCACGGTGTCGGGGTTCACGCCGTCTCGCGAGACGAGGAGCTCTCGCAGGCGGACGCGGCGTTCGGACTTTTCCCACCATTCCAGGACATCGCCAAGCGACTGGCCGGAGACGGTGAGGGCGTTGAGCTTGAGCAGGCCGAGCGTTCGCAGATGCAGCATCAGTTCGGGGACGCCACCGGCGAGGAAGAAGCGGACTGTAGGGTGACCGACGGGGCCGTTCGGCAGGCAGTCGACCAGTCGCGGAACCTGGCGGTTGATGCGGCTCCAGTCGTCGACCGAGGGGCGAGTGAGGCCGGCTTCGAAGGCGAAGGCGGGGATGTGCAGCAGCAGGTTGGTCGAGCCACCGCAGGCGGCGTGGACCACCATTGCGTTGTGGATGGCGTCCTGAGTCAACACGTGTTTCATCGACTTGCCGCGGCGTTGCAATTCGACGACGGCTCGGGCGGAGCGGCGGGCGGCGTCCAGCCAGATTGGCTGACCGGAGGGTGCGAGCGCTGAGTGTGGTAGCGACATTCCCAGGGCTTCGGCGATGACTTGGGAGGTCGCGGCGGTTCCCAGGAACTGGCAGCCTCCACCGGGCGAGCCACAGGCTCGACAGCCCGCTTCGGCGGCTTCTTCGAGCGTGATTTCGCCGTGGGCGAAGCGAGCTCCGATGGTCTGGACTTTACCCGCGTCTTCGCCTTGGGCGGGTGGCAGGGTGACTCCGCCGGGGACGATGACGCAGGGGAGATCGTGCTGCGAGGCGAGGGCCATCATCATGGCGGGGAGGCCTTTGTCGCAGGTGGCGACGCCGATGACCCCTTTGCGAGTTGGCAGCGATCGGATCAGACGTTTCAGCACGACGGCGGCGTCGTTGCGATAGGCGAGGCTATCCATCATGCCGACGGTCCCCTGCGTGCGGCCATCGCAGGGATCGCTAACGTACGCTGCGAACGGCAGGGTTTCGAGTCGATCGAGTTCTTCGGCGGCGGCTCGCATGAGCAGGCCGACTTCGTAGTGGCCGGTGTGATAGCCCAAGGCAATCGGCTTGCCGTCTTCGCCGCGAATCCCGCCCTGGGTGCTGAGGATCAGGTATTGGTCTCGCAGCAGTTGCCTGGGGTTCCAGCCCATGCCGGCGTTTTGGGTGAGCCCGAATAAGTCGCCGCTGGGGGCGTTGAGCAGCAGATCCTCGGTGAGGGGGAGTTCGCCGGGGGGGCCGTCGCCTTTGGTGATCACTTCCCAGAGGGTGGCGTCGGAGGAATCGAGGAGTGAGTCGAGGGAGGAGGGCATGAGATCAGAATCCTTTCGGGCGGTATGTCAGCGAGTGCGTATGGGCAGTGTCAGCGAGTTTAGTGGGTTCGTGTCGTATTCAGGATCGAAGACACGGCCTTGTCGAGGACTCCAAAACCGTGGCACCCAAGGCATGATCGGAAAGTCACCGATACTAATTCGCAGTTCAAAACGGGACATCATCGTCTGGTGGTGGGTCGGTATCGGGATCGCTGGCGTCGAAATCGGTGTCGGTCTTGCCGTACTTGCGGTCGGCTTCGGCCTGGCAGTCGTCGCAGAATTCGGCGGTGTCGAAGTTCATTGTATAGCCGATCCGCGGGAGATCGGGGTGGGCTCCGTGTTCCGGTAGGATGTGGCCGCGCAACAGTTCGTAGGCCCCTCGGGGGGTGAAGTGTTCGCACATGTGGAAGGCGATGTTGTGTAGAGCCAACTGAGCCAGAATTGTGCGGAACAGCGCGGCGACTTCTTCGTCGTTGAGGCTATCGGACGAAGGGAGGCGAATGGGGGGATCGAACAAGGTGGAGAGTGGGACATCCTTTGTGCCGTCGAAGACTTCGTCCCATTCTTTCCATTGAGCGAGCGTGTCGTCGTCAACCTCGGGATTCCAGGCGGATTCCTTCGATTCCAGACTCTCCTTCAGATCTGCGGGGAATAGTCCGAAGGGGTCTTCTTCGTCGGTATCGGAAGTTGGATCGTCCGGTTCTGCATCGTCACCGTCATCGATTCGTTCGAACGATGCCTGGGGTGTTCGCGAACCGGGGCGATCGTCGTCGTCGTCGAGGTCGTCGTCCAGTGAATCTTCGTCGTCGAGTTCCAACTCTTCATCGACGGCGTCGACGAACTCCAGCAATGGATCGGCGAGTTCCACAATGGTGCGTCCGTTCTGGCCGTACCATTCGAGAACGAGTCGAGCGGGGTTTTTCTGGATCGACATTTCTGCAGTGACGCCGATCTGCATCCAGGCCAGGCGCAGTTCGTTGAGTTGCTCTTCGGTGACGGGGAGTGGTTCGAGGCCATTGGAATCGGGCCGGACGTCGAATCGCAGGTGAGCACCGGCCATCTCGCCGGCGCAGTTGCCCGTCAGTTGCAGGACTACGGGCCGGCCGCAGCCGTGAAAGGCCAAGTAGCCGTGGACCGAATTCTGGCGACTGTTGATGATCTCGCCACCGCTGACGTATTCGGACAAAAACAAAGTCATGGGGTCACTCTGAGCGCTGATTCTACAATACTGTTCGATTCGCTAGCCAGTCCTCACCGTGCCGATGAATGATGAGGACGACGGGCCAATCTCTTTAAGGGAGCATCGGGAACAGGGTCTTCTTATTGGCTGCTGTCAGTGGCGAACCATACTCGCACGGTTCGAACGCTTCGATGTAGCGGATCTTGTGACCGCGTTCTTCGCCGTATGTCTCCACAACGAGACCTCGATAGAGATCCGCCAACGGTCCGTTGAACTGTTGATAGAACGCTTGCAGGTACTTACGCCGTCCTGTGGAATCGGTTGGGAAACCTTTTTCGTGGCAGAGCGTATAAGGGAGCCAGTCGAAGAACTGGCATTGATGGCATTCCATCTGCTGCATGATCGATTCCAGAACCGGCTCCACGTCGATCACGATGGTTGGTGCGAACGGCGACGGCCGCTGGAAGTGATCGGAGAGATACGCGATGACCGGGGCGACTCGTAGCGCGGGGACTTCGGAAACGATATGCGGGACGATGACCATGTAAGCGGCATCGCAGACCAGGGTCGAGGTGGCGCGGTGGTCGGGGTGATAGTCGTTGGGGCGATGCGTCAGGATCAGGTCGGGGTGATAGCGGCGAATCAATGCGATCAGTTCGAATCGGGCTTCCACCGTTGGCATCAGGCGGCCGTCGCGATTGCTGAGGATCTCGTATTCGATCCCCATCAGTCTGGCGACGGCGTCGGTTTCCTGCTTCCGCAAGGCGGCGAGTTCGGCGGGGGGAATGCTTTGGTGTCCGGCTTCTCCATTTGTGACGCTGACGAACTTCACGTGATGCCCGGCCGCTCGGTACATCGCGGTGACGCCACCCGCTTTAATTTCGCAGTCGTCGGGGTGAGCTCCGATGACCAGAATCCGCAAGGGCTTCGCCGTAGTCATTACCATACCTTTGGCACTGAAAGTCGTCGGTCGCATCAATTCCGTGTAATTCTCGCCAAGACGAAGTGTCTTCATTCGCCAGATCGCTTATTCGGCGCAAGTGGCTTGGTTGATTAACACCTTTTGAGGCGAGAGGATAACGTCGTTGCATTCTGAGCGTCGCTCGCGAAAATGGAAGTCAGACGGACGATTTCCGTAGTCCAAGATCCAACCGCCGCGTTTGAAGTGTCAGTCAGCGCAAACGCGTCGCGGCTATTACTTTGAAAGAACGATCATGTCATTACCCGTCCTCCAATTGGCCGAACCCGTCGCGGTCGAGGAAGACCCGCTCGACCTGATGGACGAGATTGAAACTCTGAAGCGACAACAAGATGCGGCGATTCTGGCGCATTTTTATGTCGACGGAGACCTGCAGGATATCGCGGATTTTACGGGAGACAGTTTGAAGCTGGCTCGCGATGCGACGCGGATCCCCAATCCGACGATCGTCTTCTGCGGCGTCCATTTTATGGGAGAATCGGCCAAGATTCTGTGCCCGGAAAAAACAGTGCTGATGCCAGACCTGCAGGCTGGCTGCTCATTAGCCGAGAGCTGTCCGGCCGACCGGCTGGCGGCGTATCAGGCGGAACTGCGAGCCAAGGGGCACGATTTTCAGACCGTGGCTTACATTAACACATCGGCCGCAGTGAAGGCGTTGTGCGACTGGATTGTGACTAGCGGTAACGCTCGTGAGATCATCGATCGTGTTCCCGCCGACAAAGAGATTCTGTTTGTGCCGGATCAGCATCTGGGGCGCTACCTGAGTTCCGTGACCGGTCGGCCGATGATCCTGTGGCCGGGGTCGTGCATGGTCCACGAGGTCTTCAGTATCCAGGATTTGTTGCGTGCCAAACGAAATCATCCTGGTTCGATCGTGATGGCTCATCCCGAATGCCCGGCCAATATTCTGGAAATCAGCGATGTCATCGGGGGGACGGAGAAGATGCGTAAGTACGTCGCTTCGATTCCCGAGAAAAAGACGTTCCTGGTCGCGACCGAAGCGAACATGATTCATCCGTTGATGAAGCTGGCTCCGCAGCACGAATACATTCCGGTGCCAGGGATCATGACTTCGACGGGGGAAACCTGTGCGTGCAATCGTTGCCCGCATATGGCTCGGAATACATTGCAGAAGGTGCGGGACTGCCTGAAAAATCGCAGCCCTGAGATTGTCTGGCAGCCCTATTTCGCGCAAGCTCAAGATGTCTTGAAGCGCAGCTTGCTGCAGTAGTGAGAGATTGCGCTGTCATCCGATCACGTCGAGTTCGAAGAACAATCTGGAAAAGGTCTGCGCATGATGGACGGCTCACCGCACCGCCCGTTTCGGACTGTCATTTGTTCCTCGTGGTTGATCCTGAGCGTGGTTGTTCTGGTCGCGATTCCGGGATGCCCTTCGAAGCCGACGCCACCAGCACCCGTCCCCACCACGACGGTGCCAGGCAAGCCGCAGAAGCTGACGCGCGAGGACTCGGTGAAATTGCTCGCGATGCGGGATCGCGCGATCGGACACTTGGAGAATATTGAGTTCGATCAGGCCCAGCCGCTGCTGCTGGACATCATTCGGCAGGTTCCGGACGATCCATTCGGGCTGAGGAATCTGGTCATCTGTCGCGAATTGATCGTCGACAAGTTGGATCCGAGTCGCGGAGCCGACCAACGAACGGCAGCCATCAAGAGTGCGAATGAGGCTGTCGAGAAGCTGTTCGTAGCCGAGCCAAAGTCGTATGTGCCGCATGTGCTGGCGGCACGGATGGCGATGAAGGAGAACAACACGGAACGAGCCGCGACCGAACTGCGGCGTGCGATCGAACTGGCTCCACAATCGGCTCCCGTGTGGTACGACCTGTTCCTGCTGAACCCGTTGTCACCGGGTGAGCCTCCCGCAAAAGAGACGATCGAGGCCTTGCGCAGGACTCATGAGTTGGAGCCCGACAACCTGTTCGTTCTGAAGGACTGGCTGCTGCTGCAGACTCAGCTTAAGGAACCGCAGTTGACCGAGACGGTGACGCAGGCCAGGGCGACGTTGGGCCCCTTTGCCGATGTCATCAAGACGAATACGCGCGTCAACATCAGTGATTTGCTGGATCGGTTGTCGAAGGCGATCGACGCCATGCAATGGCCCGCCGCCAACAGTGCCGCGATGACGATCCGTAATGTGATCGTTGCGGAATCATCTCGTGACGAACGCTATGTTCACAAGAACTCTCTTGAGTACGTGTTGTTCGACTATGGTTCCGCGTTCTACGATCGCGCGGACCTGGCTGATCCCACGAGCGATTCGATTCCAGTGACATTTGCCGCGGGAACCCAGGCTTTGGGCGTTCCAAAGGGGGCTTCGCACTTCATCGCCGAGGACCTCGACTTCGATGGTCAGATCGACGGGGTGGGGTTGGCTGGAGATCAACTGTTAATCGTGATGCCGTTGGCTGCGAAAACGCCGGAGGATGCCTCTGTTATTAAGCAGGGTATTGGCGAAGGATTTTCGAGTCTACTGGCCGTCGATCTGGATGATGATATTAATCGCAAGCTGAATCTGATCTTGAAGAAGAACGCCATCGCTGACTTGGACTTGATCGCTTACGGCGCGGCTGGAATCAAGCTTTTTGAACAGACTTCAGCAGACGGAGTCCGCGCGTTCGTCGCGAGACCGGCCGGTGATGCATTGGCGGCTCTGCGTGACATTCGCTGCGTTGTCCCCGCCGACCTCGATCTGGACGGGGATCTCGACTTCTTGACGATGACAGCTCAGGGCGTGCAGTTCTGGTCGAATAAAGGGAACTGGACTTTTGATGACGTTACGTCGCGATCGAAGTTGCCGGCGAAGACGTTGGAACTCACGTCAGCCGCGGCCGTTGATTGGGATCGTGACAGTGATATCGATGTCCTGGTTACCACGAGTGCCGGCTTGGGCTTGCTGGAGAACATGCACCATGGGCGATTTCGTTGGCGAGCATTGGAGGGTGATTTTGCGGGTATTAAAGGAGCAACATCGCTGCTGATCGAGCAGTTGGGTCGTCGACCGTCGTGGAGTGTCATCGCGGGCGGTCCCAGCGGAGTTCAAGTGGCCTGGACCGAGACCACTGCGGCAGGTGTCGTTTCCGCTAAAACTGCTGTGGCCGTCGACACTGCCGCAGCGACAAGTCTCCAGTCCTTAGATTTCGATAACGACGGCATTCGCGATCTGCTGGCTTTGGCGGATTCAAAACTCAAGCTGTGGCGAGGCTTGCCGAACGGGCAGTTTCAATCGCAGCCGATTCCGGACGCGGCGAATAAGGACGTCACTGCCGTAGCGATTGGCGACATCGATCGCGACGGTGATGAAGACCTGTTGTGGTGTGGGGCAGGGATGACGAGCTGGCTCGCGAATAACGGCGGTAATGCTAATGGCTGGCTGGATGTCAGTCTGGTGGCTGAGCAACTGAAGCCGAACGAACAGAACTACAGCAAGCGAGTTAACAATCACGGCATTGGTTCGATGATCGAAGTCCGAGCAGGGGACCGCTATCAGGCGCAAGTGGTCCGTTGCGGACTGACACACTTTGGATTGGGAGCCGACAAGCAAGCGCAGGTGATGCGTACGCTGTGGACCAATGGACTGCCGAACAACCTGATCGCTCCTGCTCCTAATCAACGGATCTATGAAGAACAGATCCTGATCGGATCGTGCCCCTACCTGTATACGTGGGATGGAGAGAAATTCGCCTTCTACACCGACTTGCTGTGGAACGCTCCACTCGGGTTGAAGTTTGCCGAGGACGTGGTTGCTCTGTGGCGTGAGTGGGAATACTTGAAGATTGACGGAGACCGACTCAAGGCGAAAGACGGCGCGTATCCGCTGCGTGTCACTGCCGAATTGTGGGAGGTCGAGTATTTCGATGAGATCAAGCTGTTTGCGGTCGATCATCCGATCGGAACACAGATCTTTACGAACGAGAAAGTCGGCCCCGAGTCGCTGGCGACTCACAAGATTCACACGGTCGCGACTCCGCACGTCCCCGTCGCGGCCCGCGATCCTCAGGGCCGCGATATCCTCGATCAGGTGAAAGCTCGCGATGGCATCTATACCAAGACGTATGAGCGAAAGTTCGCTCAGGGTTTGACGAATGAACACTTCCTGGAATTGGATTTAGGGGCCTGGCCACAACAGGCCGGTGCTCCATCGCCGAGCAATAGCAGTGGAGACACGAAACCACCCGTCGTGATGCTCTTCTTGACGGGCTGGATGTATCCTGGCAGCACGTCGCTACGAGTCCAACACTCGCAGAATCCCGATCTACAGTCGCCGCGACCACCAGCTTTGCATGCTGTCGATGCTGCCGGGCAGTGGCACCCGGTTCGGCCTTTCATGGGCTTCCCTGGCGGCAAGACCAAGACGATTGCTGTGGACATCTCGGATGTCTTCGTGCCGGGATCGACAGACCACCGCTTGCGAATCGTGACCAGCATGGAGTTCTATTGGGATGCGGCTTTCTTTACGGTGAACGATCAGCCGGTTGAGTTTCAGCAGTTCGAACTTCCCTTGGCCAGCGCAAAGCTTGTCGACCGCGGCGGGGTGTCACGTCATTCGTGGCCGGAAACAGGGAATGGGCCTGATCAGTTTGATTATCAAGATGTTGTTCCCGGTGATGCTTGGCCGCCGATTGACGGAGCGTTCACTCGCTTCGGTGATGTCCTGCCGTTGCTCAAAGCGCGCGATGATCATCTGGTGGTCCTGCATCCTGGCGATGAGATGCAGTTGGAGTTCACGGTCCCGTCAACATCGCTTCGCGCAGGGTGGGTTCGTGATTTTGTCATTTACAACGTCGGTTGGGACAAAGACTGCGATCATCACACCGTCTATGGTGAAACGTCCGAGCCATTGCCGTTCCGCGCGATGACTGTTTACCCCTTCCGTGACAGCGAAGTTCGCGCGATGGATGACGAATATGAGCAGTATTTGAAAACGTATCAGACTCGTCGTCGCGCGCGGGGTCCGTTCTGGAATCGGGTTTCGAATAAATAGTGAGCGACATTCGCGGGACCGGCGACTACCATTCCGGTCTTGGCGAGCCGCGCTGCATCAGCACGCTGACCGACCAATGACTTCAGAGGGCGAAGAGTTTGAAACACAGAGGCACAGAGGAGACAGAGAAAAAGGCGTAGAAGGTGATGGAGGTCGTCCTCCTGTTTGCCTTCTCTGTTTCCTCTGTGCCTCTGAGTTTCAAAACTTTCTTTTCTCGGCCTTTCACGACAAGTGCGGTTGAATCAACAGGCGGACTGCTTCGATTAGGAGTTGACGAGGCATTGCTGACGGCAGCGTCAAAGGGTCCGCGTGCTGACGCAGCGCGGCTCACCTGTGGGATTGAGGGCTGGCGCTACATCGTCGTTAGTTCGTGTCACCTAGTTCTCGGCGAAGGCGTAGCAACACGCGGGACTTGGCGACTCGGACGGTGCCTGGTTTCATGCCCAGGTCTGCGGCCACATCGGCTGTGGCTCGACCTTCGACGACGACTTTCCAGAAGGCCTGCCAAGTCTGGTCTTGGAACTCGCCGCGAATGGAATCCAAGGCCGCTCGTAACAAGTCATCCAATTGAACTTCGTCGACGGAGAGGACATCCGTACTATCGATGTCGGGAGCCTGTATCTGTTGGAGACGACGAACACTGTCCGATCCGCCTGCTGCAGCGGGTTCGGCCAGGCGCTTGCGAAAGTGATCGCGGATCTTGTTTCGAGTGATTGTGGCCAGCCAGCCTCGGAATGTATCTCCCGGCCGATCCTTTCGAAAACGCCCCAAATGGCCTGCCACTGCAGAAAAGACATCTTGCATAACATCGACAACGTCTTGTCCTTCGACACCCTGGCGTCGGCACCACGATGCCACCAGCGGAGCGTACAGTCGGACCAAGCGTTCCCATGCCACGGGATTGGCCAGTCGCGCATCGGCCAAGAGACTGCGCGAGGTTGAGCGCCCCGAGGCGTCGCCCTTGTCATTGGGGCCATTGCTCATCGAGAGGCCCCCTGTCGACGATGCTGTACGAAGGCTGACACCGCTACGATCGCGATCAGCACCAATGACCAGATGCTCCCCATGATGAAAGATGCCTGTCGCAAGCCGGCTTGCGTGCTGGCGATTTCCCGGTCCAGCGGGCGGACGATTTTCAAGACGCCGACCACTTCACCTTCCTTCCAGTCCTTTTTCGGGCTGCGGCTTTGTGGGTGGTTATGGCACCCAATGCAGCTTTTCTCCATGAAGCGAGCGGTATAGTGCAGCAACTGGCGTCGGTCGTTATCCGCAACGAACCGAACATACTCTGCTGGCGGATCGGCATTGGGGCGAGCGTTTGTTTCCAGCCACTGCAGGGCCTCGCGATCGAAATCGTCCTGGGGGCCACCATCTTTTCGCGTCGGCCACGGAAACTGACTGAAGACGCGGACCGCCATCCCCGGGCTGCGACGGCTGATTCGTTCGCCCAGATCGATGGCGAATGTGGCGGGCAGCGGCAGCGCGGGATGGACCTGGCGATAATTCTCGGTGATGGCGATATTGGTCACTCGCGGATCCAGATCCGATATTTCTTCGCTGTAGAACCGCCAGACCTCATCGAGCATCTTCGTTTCCAGACGTGCGCTTTCCAATGCAGTCTCGCGAACGAATGATTCGGAAAGACTGGCCAGATACCACAGCCCTGCGACCGAGCCGATGAACATCGTGGCGAGCACGCTGACAGCCATAGGATACCTGCGACACCACCGCCAGACCCGCTCTGCAGATCCCATCGGTCGCGCCAAAATCGGTCGGCCCTGTTGAAACCGATGCAGATCCTCTGCCAGTTCTTTCGCCGACTGATACCGCTTGGCAGGCACCTTGTGCATGGCTTTCAAGCAGATGACTTCCAGGTCTCGAGGAAGATCGGGCTTGATCGCCCGCAGGGGGCGCGGTTCATCTTCAAGAACCTGCAGCAGCAGTAGTCGGCGATTCCCCGAGAATGGTCTCTCGCCCGTGAGGATTTCGTACAGGACGACACCCAGGCTGTAGATATCGCTGCGCGCGTCGACCAGGTGCGAAGTTCCGGATGCTTGTTCGGGCGACATATAGGCGGGAGTCCCGAGCACTCGCCCATCCGAAGTCATCGTCGGTTCACCGGCATCACGTTTCGCCAAGCCAAAGTCCATCACATGGGCGCGCTGTGAGCGATCGATGATGATATTCGACGGCTTGATATCGCGATGAACGACTCCCTGCTCGTGGGCATAATGCAAAGCCTCGGCCAATTCCGCCCCCAGAGTTGCTGCCTCGACCGGAGCTAACGGGCCCTGTTTCAATCGCTCCTCCAGCGTCACACCTTCGATACGTTCGCAAACCAGATACCAGACGTGGTCTGCTGTCTGTCCCGTTTCGTACAGAGACACAATGGAGGGATGCTTGAGACGTGCAGCGCTGCGTGCTTCGCGCAGGAATCTCTCGACTTCTTCGCTGGAGGCCATACTGCCGGCGCGTTGTACCTTGAGGGCGACGATTCGCTCAAGTCGCGGGTCCCACGCTTCGAAGACGTAGCCAAACGAACCGACGCCCAATTCGGATCGCAATTCGAACCGATCCAATCGGACCGCGCCCGCTAACAGGCGGTGCGCGAGATCACGCCCGGCGTCGATCGTGATTCGAGAAACCGCCTGCTCGGATTGCAAAACGATCTCGCTGATCGACGCTGTCCATGGTTCAGAATTCGACGGCAGACCTGGGTTTCGACGATCCAGGCCGCTTAATTGATTGATCAGTTCGTCGGACGAATTATCCAAGTGCTCCAACCGCTCCTGACACACATCGCACTGTTCGACATGTGCCGCGACACCTTCCATGTCACGGCCGCCGATTTGGCCGAGAGCGAGTTCGAGCAGCAGTTGGAGATCGGGATGTTCCGTCACAATTGCTTCCGTGGGATCAAGATGGGGCGTACCGAACGGCATCCATGATAACTGACTGGCGTTACGCGCGCACCGAGACAACATCTGGAAGTCGCGTCGGCAACACGTTAGCATCTTCAGTAGCTGATTGTCCGCGTTCGCCACAAACCTGGGCACCGACACTTCTTATTTGCTGACAGGCAGTGACTTTGCGGTGCCACTCTGATTGCAGATCGCGCATGTAACGCACTTCCGTTCTAGACAGAGACAGCAATCTTCCGCTCCGTATTCCCGTCACGCTCACTGGAGAATCAAAATGGCTCCCTCAACTCGTCGCGCATTTTTGTCGGATGTCGGTCGCGGCATGCTGGCCGCTGGTTTGGGAACGTCGCTGGCCCAGGACTTGGGATTCTCGACCGCGTTTGCAGTTCAGGGGTCCGACTCGATACCGCTCGGTGAATATGCCAGCCTGGTTGAGTTGATGCGGAATACTCCGGCTGACAAATTGCAGCCGTTGCTCGCGCAAAAGATCCAGAACGGCGAAGTCGAGTTGAAGAAGCTGATCGCCGCTGGAGCATTGGCCAATGCGGTGACCTTTGGTGGCTGTGACTATGTTGGCTTCCACACGGCGATGGCGATGCTGCCAGCCTTGGAGATGAGTCGGCAATTGACGAGTGGGCGAGAGCCGTTGCCGGTGTTAAAGGTGCTGTATCGGAACGCTCAGCAGATCCAGAGCGTCGGCGGTGCGTCGCATACGGAATTGGCCGCGATCCACGCGGCTGAACATGCTGAAGGAGATCTGGGTCAACAGATTCGCGATGCGTGCCGCACGCCGGATATGAAGCTGGGCGAAGCACTGCTGACACAGGTGGGTGACTCGCCGTTGGATACGTTCAACGCGCTGCAACCGGCGATTCAGGACGACATGAATGTTCACCGGTTCGTGTTTGCCCATCGCACCTACGGCCTGGTGGGACTGCTTGGCAAAGAGTATTCGTATTCACTGCTGCGCCAATGCGTCCGACTGTGCGCCGATCATGAACGGATGCGGATTGAGCACAAGCAGGCGGAATCGCCGATTCGCTCGCTGATGCCCAAGCTGCTCGACCAATACAAACTCGCCGGGAAAGCCTTGGGCAAGCGTGACCCCGGTGATGCGGCGGTCGAAGCTTTGGCTCTGGCGATCTACAACGGTCCCCGTGACCGCGCGGCCGAGGCTGCTGCCGCCGCACTCGCAGAGGGGATCGATCCTGAAGTCGTCGGCGAAGCGATCTCGATGGCTTCCAACCTGTATGTGCTGCGACAAGGGGGCGACAAATGGCGGACTCACGGTGATTCTGCCGGTGTGCATTCGTCCGACGCGACGAACGCGTGGCGGAATATGGCTCGCGTGGCCGAGTCGAAGCATGTCATTTCGGGATTGATCGTCGCCGCCTACCACGCCGGCGTGCAGTCGGCTCCGTTCCCGACTCCGGCCTACCCTACCGACGAACAGCGGGCGTTGATCAAGATCGACGACGCCAAGGGGCTACTCGCCGAAACGGAAGACGCGATTCGCAACAATGATCAGGGACGAGCGACCGCCGCGATCCAGATTTACGGTGACCGTGGCCACGGCGTCGATCCCGTCTTCGATTTGATGCTGAAGTATGCGATCAGCGAAGACGGGCGACTGCACGGCGAGAAATATTATCACACCGTTCGCGAAGAATACCGCACCACCCGACCGGCATTCCGCTGGCGTCAAGTGGTCGCCCTGGCCCGTGTCACTGCCAGTGCGTATGGCTACAACCGCGATGACAAGCACGGCTTCCGCGCGGCGGGCTATGACGAAGCCTGCAAACTGCTGGGGGTCGAGGCGTAAGATCTGGTGATCGATTCGGACGATCTTCAAGCCCCCGGCAATCATTGGCCGCGGGGCTTTTTTTATTCGGCCGGGAACTTTTGACACTTCAGTACGTCCAAATCACGACCGGAGACACTCCGGTTCCATTTCATTGCAGTTCATCTCGCCAGATCCAAGTTCGTGCATTGATTCCGTCGCTGAAGGGCCGCGTGGCCCAGAATGTTTCGTTCGATCAAGCGTCTGGAAGGAGATTGTCATGTCGCGAAAACTGGCTGGACTGATGGTGGCAGGAGTTCTCATCGTCGGGTGCAGTGAATCTCCGCCGGTTCCCCGGAATAACTCCGTCAAGTCTGACACTACAACATCACCAGCGTCCTCTGGAACGTTTGCGTTGCAAGACTTTGTCGTTGGCGACGCGATTCGGTATGAGAATCTGACGATCTTTCCAGTCAGCAGTCGTGCTGCGAAGACGGAAGACCGCTACATCACACTGGATGAAGGACTGAAAGCGGGAACCGTCGAAATACGAGAGCTTGCCGCCACCTATGAGAGGCAGAGTTCTGACGCCGCCAACGCCGATGCGTCGACAATCGCGAACAACGACGACGGCGACACACCGGCGGACGAGCAACCAACCCGTCATCGGAGTGGCGGCAATGCGGTCTTGTCCGCCGGAAACGACGTGAATACCCTGATCGTAGTGAACAATTCCGACAAGCCGCTGTATCTGATGCCAGGCGAGATCATCATCGGCGGAAGCCAGGACCGGACCATTGCCAACGAATTGGTCCTCGCGGCACATAGCTCACCGACGCGGATTCCCGTCTTCTGCGTTGAGAGTGGTCGGTGGGGCGAAAAAGGGGCTGACGAAACGCTGGCGCAGATTCAGAACGCGAACAGTTCGCCGACGTCAGAACTGACCGTTTTGGCAGCACTTCCCGTCGACCACGCCTCCAGTCGATTGGCCCAGGACGCCGACCGCGGCAAGTTCGTCGCCACCGTCGGCCATTTAAGCAAGGCGTCGCGCGTGGCGGTTCAATCCGAAAAAGATCAAAGCGCGGTCTGGGAGAGCGTGGCCATCGCAAATAATCAGTCCGGGCTCAGTCCTGTTTCTGGCGCTTTCACAGCCAACTATGTGAACGTCGACAACATCAAAAAGCTGGAGCCCTACCTGGAGCATCTGCAGACACCAGTCTCGAAGATCGACCAAGTCGTGGGCGTGCTGGTCGCCATCAATGGCAAGATTGAAACGATCGACGTGTTTGACTCCACACCGCTATTTCAAAAAGTCTGGCCCAAGCTGCTGAAAAGCTATGCCCTAGATGCCACGAATGCCCAAGAGGCCAACGACACCAAGATCGCGGACATGAAGCGAGACGCAGCGGAATCGTTTTTGGCGGAAGCGTTGGGAGCGAAAGTCGCATCGTCCGAGGCCGGACAAGGGGTCGCTTTGACTCGTCGCGAAGGTCAGCACGTGCTTTCGTTCAGTTCGCATGTCGAACAACCAGCAGCCGCGCCGGCGGCAATGGGTGGCATGGGCGGTGTTCATTTTTCCGGATACGCGAAGTAGGCAGTCAAATCCGTGATGTCGAGTAGTGGCACGACGGGCCGGTGCGATGATCGCCTGGGCCGCTTCTATTCGTCATTCCCGCGCAGGCGGGAATCCAGTCTTTCGGCACCAAATCGACACCGTCTGCACAATTCGCTGGATTCCCGCCTGCGCGGGAATGACGGAGATGGCAGGCGTCCGAAGGCGATGTCCACACGAGCTGACAAAACCAAATCAAGACGGACGGGCTGGAAGCCCGTTCCCACGAGGATAGGACGGCTAACGTTCGTCGTGTTTCTCGTCCGTGCCATTGCTTTGCGCTCGAAACCGCCGAATTTCTTCTTCCAGTTCTTGTCGTTCGCGGCGCAAGTCGACCTGCGACAGGCGGGCAGCGGCGAGGGTTGACAGGATGTCACCGAGTGCGATCACAACCATCGCAAACACCAGTAACAGAACTCCCATCCAATAAGCGAAAAACACCCCCGGGCGTGCACGGAAAAATATGTCCAATTGATCGCCCAGCGGAATGGCGACTGCAAGCACAAACAGCAAGACGCCGACTGCCAGTCGATGGCGAATCTGCCTCTCGGCGATTTGGTAGCCCGCTTCGTTCACCTTCATGTTCTGCATCAAGCGCCGGTGAGCCCACCATTGCTTGAGCGCCATAAAAGCGGCCGCGCACAGCAGCAAGGCCCCCATGATCAGCGGAGGCAAGTTGTCGACATCGACTCGGATAGGGAGCGGCATCATGAGGCTAAGGCGAGACCTTCAGGACTTGGTCAATCGGCGGAGCATCAATTGTTTTGCTCTCGCCCGTGGGCCACTGAATTGTGACCTTAGAGACCTTGTGTTGCGAGCCCAAACCGAACGTCGCCGGAAATTCGCTTTGCGACAGATATCCCCGTGTCGGCATGATCTGGCTGATGGCCTTTCCATCCGCATAAACCACTTCGATTTTCGCACCAATCGCTGAGCGCCCCCCTTTGACTCCCGCGACGTCGACTCGCAGCCAATGGTGTCCGAGTTTCTGATCGTTTCGCAGCAAGCGAGGTTTTGAACCGGTCGCTCCAAATAAAAGATCCAGATCACCATCACCGTCGATATCAGCGAACGCGGCACCTCGTCCAACCATTCGCTTGAGAAAATCGGAGCCGCATTTCTCCGACGGGACGGGAACAAACTCTGTCCGCGATTCCGGGCCGCAGTTCCAGAAGAAATGAGGTGGTTGCTCGTAGAACTGGCTCGCCTGAACCTTGTTAATTTCGGGCTCCAGGTGACCATTCGCGGCCACGATATCGAACCGGCTATCGAGATCGACATCGACGAAGAGCGTTCCGAAAGTCAGTTCCAGTCGTGATTGAGGCCCAATCCCGGTGGCGATGGCTTCGTCATTGAATTGCATCGAATTGCCACTGGCGACGTACAGAGCACTCATTTCGTTCGCGAAGTTACCGATCGCGATTGCCAGGTGATCGCTGCCGCGGATGCGTGCCAGATCGATCCCCATCGCGCCGCGAGCCTGCCCTTGCTGGTCGAACGCCATCCCTCGTTCGACAGCCTTCTCGACAAAGGTGCCGTTTTTCTGGTTATGAAAGAGGAAGTTTTGCACCGTGTCGTTGGCGACGGCGATATCGATCCAGCCGTCATCGTCGAAATCACCAAACGTGACGCCCAACGATTTCGCGGCATACACTTCCTGTCGAACGGGGTTCTTCGTTCTCAGGCCGGCCGCTTCGCTGACTTCACTGAATTTGCCTTCGCCGTCGTTTCGATAGAGATAGGGATAAGTTCCGGGGAATTCCTGGGGCCGCCCGTAAGCTCGTTCACCTGTCAGCGTGAATGGCTGAGCCTTATCAAATTCGCGAGTCCAGCGAACGTAGTTGCAGACAAACAAATCCAGGTCACCGTCGTTGTCGTAGTCCAGGAAGCCGCAACTTGTGCTCCATTGCTCTTTTGTTCCGCCGACGTTGGCCGATTCGGTGACGTCGACAAATCGCCCTCCATCGTTGCGATAGAGATGATTCCGTCCGACGGCCGTCAGATACAGATCGATGTCGCCATCATTGTCGTAGTCACCAACGGCGACCCCCTGACCATAGAATGTGACGTCGAGTCCCGCGTCGTTCGTGACATCCGTGAACTTGCATTCCCCGTCATTGCGATAGAGTGCCATGGTAGGAGGATGCTCCAGGGGGCGCTCATCCCAGGGCCAGCGACACGAGTTCACGCACAGAATGTCGGGATCGCCGTCGCCGTCATAATCCAGGAACGCAACCCCGCCACCCATCGATTCGGGCAGCAGCTTCTCGCCGGCCGCCCCATTTTCGTGGACGAAATGAATTCCCGCGGACTGTGTGATGTCCGCGAATGGCATCGCCGGAATCGTCAGCGTCGGCCGTTCCCGAACTTCTGGTTTGACCGGGATTGACTGATTGACAATTGGTGGCGGTTTGATGGTCGATCGCCAATAGGCAACCCCAGCTCCGGCCCCAATGAGAACAATAACCAGCGCGGACCAGCGAAAGGCTCGCCCCACAATGGCATCGTCACGTTCCTCATCGAATTGGGATTCAGTCATGAGCCGGAATTCCTGAGCTATTGGACAGCGATGCTTGCCATCGCGAATCTTTGACGTTGCGGGGGACCCAACATTTCCTGACAACAGGCAGACAACAACCTAATCGTCGCCGGGCTTGGCAGCATCGGCTCTTTTCGGCGGTCCAGCCACCTGCAACCCAGGTGCACCTGATCGATTGAGAGGATAAATCACTAGCGGCTCGGATGCCTTCGCGGCAGCCGGATATTTTCGTCGTGCTTTTTCGAATGCAACGTCGCGGGCGTTATCGTCTGGTTTGAAGCGAGCGTGTCGTTTCGCATGCTCGGCCGCTTTGGCCTCATCGCCCAGATCCTGATAGACCAACTGCAAACCATAGTGGGCCCCGACGTTTTCGGAATCGAGCTTCAGAACTTTTTCATAGGCTGTAATCGACTCTTTCAGCAGGGCGTCTCGTTCCGCCCGGCGCGCGGGGTCTCGCACCTGTTTGGCTTGTTCGAATAACGTCTGGCCCAGAAGTTCGATCACTTCGTAATCGAGACTGAAGTCGAAGCCGCGCGCGGTTCGTTCTGGACTTCGGTCTTCCAACACCTTACGGAAGTTTTTCTCGGCCTCTTCCAAGTGTCCCTGTTCACGGTTGATCACACCGCTGAGCCAGGCCACAGTCCATTCTGGAGCGGCCGGTTGTTTGAACTCTGCCGCCCGTTCGAGTGCTGCCGTTGCTTCGTCCAAGCGGCCTTCGCGATGCAGCACGCGAGCGAGATTTAGTGCCCCATCATAGCGAGCAGCCTCTGTCAGTCCTTCTAATGTCGTGAAGGCGTCTGCCGCTTGCCGCAGTTCCGCCTTGCCCTTGAGAAACAGACCGATTCCATAGTCGTTCCAGCGCTGCCAGACGGGGATTTCGACCTTGGCGTTCTCGACAATCACCGAACTGCCATCAATTGGGAAGGTGATTTTATCGGAGCAGAGCGTCGTGATCGGCAACTCGTTGACGTACGGCTCACCCGGCTTGTGACCACGAATCGGTGCATCACCGGGTCGAGCCTTGCTCGTGAAGAAGTCGGTATAGGTCTTGTCAAACTTTCGATACTGCAACTTCACTTCGACCGTGATCGGTTCAGTGATATCGGGCGGCACAGCCAAGCTGTAGTGAATCGTCCCGGCGGCTCCAGGCGGGATCTGATTGTTGTACAGCGGGACGAAGATGTCTTGAGGATTTCGGCGATCGATGCGATTGCCGTCCTTGTCGAGCATGAACACGTTAATGAAGTGGGACCAAGGATCGACGGAGCTCTGGTCGTCGATCCCACCGTTGCGACCAATGACGCGATCACCACTGGTCACTGTCACATCGAGCCATACTTCGTTGGAGTCGACAGTCCCTTGGGTAAACGGATGGCCCATTTTTAGTGTCCGCACGACCGTCTCGAGTAGATACGACTGCCCCGGCTTCAGGGCGGGAACTTCGGGTCGCAGCGGTGCATGCAACTTCCCGCTGATCTCACCCCCTTCTTTCACACCGAAGATGTCAACTCGTAGCTTACCTTTGAGGAACTCCTGATGAGCGGCAATCGTTTCCGGCGAATTTTTCAGCCAGGCTAAGCCAGTGTTGGCAGTTGGGAACAGATGGTTATGAATGCTGGGGTTCTTGGCGTCGGCAAATAGTTTGGCACCAAAATCACTCGATTCTTTCGCAGGCATGTGACAGCCGGCGCAGTTTTGGACTGCTTTTTCGGGATAGTAGAAGCTGCGTGCTCCGTGGCCTGACACGCCGCTCAACAGATACGGGTCGTAGTGATTCTGACCGCGAAGAAATTCCTTGTAGTGATTCAGTTCGTACGGCAGATGCACCTTATGACAGGTCGAACAGAACTCGGCTGACTTATGCAGATCCTTCAAGAAGGTCTTCTTATGCAGGGCCGGCTTGGCCTTGACCAGTTGATTGTTGACCCATTGCAGCATGGCATTGTCGCTGTAGGCAAACGGGTAGTGCTCGGGGTTTTCGATCGTATAATCGGCGTTCCCGCGGGTGCTGTTCACATGGACGATCGAATGGCACGTGGTACACGTAATTCCCGCTTGAGAGGTCGGATGGTTCACGTCATCAAACTTGGGATCGTCGAACGCTCCACTGAAGAACGGTGCCGGATCGTGGCAACCCGCACACCAGCGCGAGGCCTGCACATTGCCGTCTCGCTTCAAGGAGACATCACGCGTTTCCCGGACGCTGGCCAGATAAGCCGGATTGTTGAACGAACTGAAATGGTGCGAACTGTGGAACCACCCCTTGTAGGCATCCTGGTGGCACTTCAGGCAGTAGTCATCATTCATCAGGGCTTCGGCCGGAATGAAGTTGCCTGTTGATGTTCGCGCGAGTGACGGGAAGAAGTATTTCTCGCCTTCCTTGGGGCCCGCCTGATTCCAGTTGCGTGGATCCTGATTGTGCAGCAGGATCATCCCGCCCGCGGCCACACCCGTCATGGCCAAATAACCGGTGCCATACTTCCACTTGATTTTCGGACCAGCCAGGCGATGCAGCCAGTACAGCCACAAACAGGACAAGGGTGCGGCCACATGCGCCCAATAGATCAACGATCGGGTCGCTTGATTCTTGATGACCAGTGCCGACGACCCACCCAGGTCGACTCGCATTAGCAGCAACCCGGAAATCAGTACGGCAATCGACGCCACTAACAGCGCATATCCGACGCGAATCGCCCGCTTGTTCTTTCGCAGTCGGGTATTCAGCAGGTGGACTCCCAGAAACAAGACGAACGGGACGACCAGCAACAAGCCGAGGACGAGATGTCCTGCGAACATCAGCATGTAGAACCAGTTTTCGTAGGTGCGACCGGAACTCCAGCTCAGGAAGGTCACTCCACCCAGATAAACCGAATTGGCCCCCAAGACAGCCACCAGAATAAAGACGAACCACATCAGAATGCGTAGACGAGGCCCCACAGCGGGGATGTATGTACGGCGCAGCGGCTTAGGCGCTGCCGGAGAAATTGCGTCAGACATGAAAAACTCCACCCAATTGAGATGGCTATTCGAGATCAGCTTGATCGGAACGTCAGGATTGCGCCGGCGCGATTGTCTATTTGCAACTGCGGCGGCATCCCCATTAACGTATCAACACTCCAAATCTGGAGAGTCCCATCAAGCGATTCGGGGTGGGCGTTCAAGCCCGGCGCGGTGACCTTCGGGAAGCAGAACGGCCTCATTGCGCGAGAACTGCTCTCCCGTTTCGAGCAGATTGAACAATGAGTGGCATTCAACGGCCAGGCGATCTGTGAAGTAGAAGCGAACATCAACCGATGACGGCATGTCCGGTAGGGCGGGTGCGTTCTTGCAGGCTGGCCCGGTGCAGGGAACCGCGGGCCGCGGTGACTCCGGTTTACCGGGAATTTCTCGCACTGAAGAGGTGGGAACATCGCTAACCATCTGATGCAGGTAGTCCCCGCAACTGGCCGACGCTATCGTCGTCCCGAGACTTGACAGCGCAATCGACAGTATCCACGCAAACCCTAAAGTAGGGCGTGTCAGAAGAGGCTTACGATGCGATGGAAAGGACATGATCGCTGACCCGCGAATTCAACTCATCAAGATCAACTCGAGGTGGCTGTGGGCAGACATACGCAGTATAGAAGTCCACAGTTGGAAGGGTCAATCAGCTCACACGAAAGTTCACGCTCGGCGCAAGAATCAAACGGTTCTCTGTAGCTCGTTCGTCGAATTGTTTTTCGGAGTCATCATGGTTTGGTGCGGAATCGTGACCATCGACAAGCCACCCGGCTTGACGTCACGCCAGATTGTAGACAAGGTGGCAAAAATCGTGCGTCCGGCCAAGACCGGTCACGCGGGGACACTGGACCCGCTCGCCACAGGGGTTCTCGCTGTCGCTGTCGGTTCGGCGACGCGTTTGATTACCTACCTTCAGCAAGGTCGAAAACGCTACATTGGACAGTTCCGATTGGGCGTTCGCAGCAATACCGATGATGTGGATGGCCAGATCACAGAGGGAGGTGTCTGGACGCACATCACTGAGCAGATGCTTACTGATGCCGTGGCTCAATTTGTCGGGACGATATTGCAAGTTCCCCCTCAGTTTTCCGCGGTGCATGTGGGCGGCCAACGTGCGTATAAGCTAGCTCGCCAAGGAGAAACTGTGGAAATCGATGCGCGTCCGGTCGAAGTCCATTCGATCCGCGTCACGCAATTCAATCCGCCGAATTTTGAGTTGGAGATCGAATGCGGTTCGGGAACCTATGTCCGCTCAATCGGCCGCGATTTGGGTGAGCATTTTGGCTGCGGCGCGATCATGACCTCGCTTCGGCGGTTATCGGTAGGACCTTGCCGCATTGAAGATGCCGTCCCCTTCGCCGATCTCGACGAAGCTCGCCTGCGATTAGCGCTGCAACCGGCGCTGACTGCCGTTGCGGAATTCCCACAACGGATCGTGGACGCCGACGAACTTCGAGCCCTGAGGCAGGGGCGAACGATCGAGACCGGTTCGCTGTCAGCTTCTGGTCTAGATACAGAGGTCGCATTGATCGATGCCGATCGACAACTGATCGGAATTGCTCGGTTCGAGGAATCGCCTGCGCGATTGCAGCCGCACATCATTTTTCCTCAGTAGCAACGTCGTTGCTGGGCTCATAGGTCGGATCTCGATAGACCTCTTTGCCGTCCAATAACGTCAGCAATACCTTTGTCTGGTGGATCTCATGCTTGGGAACATCAAACAGGTTTCGATTCAACACGACCAGATCCGCCGCCTTGCCGACTTCGATTGACCCCGTCTCTCGTTCCTGGAAATTCACATATGCTCCGTTGATCGTGTAGGCCGCCAGCATCAGCGGCAGATCCACGATCTCCTCTGGAAGCCACGGTGGGCCGGGTTCTTCTTCCAATCCGCGGCGTGTGACGGCGACCTGGATTGCATCCAGCGGATTGATCGAACTGACCGACCAATCGCTGCCGGCAGCGATGACCGCGCCGCTGTTCGCGACGCTACGAATGGGATACAGCCAGCGAGACCGCTTGGGGCCGAGCACGGGTTCGGTCATTTGAACAATGTACTCATCGGCACTGGCCCAGAGTGGCTGAAAATTCGCGACGACGCCCAAATGACGGAAACGTGCGATATCTTGGGGATCGAAAAGCTGAATGTGAGCGATGTGATGTCGGGAGTCTCGACTGCCGTTGCGAGCACGAGCAAACTCGAACGCATCGAAAGAAGACTGAATCGCGCGATCGCCAATCGCATGAATATGAATTTGGAATCCCAAGCGATCCAGATCAGCCGCCAGTGGCTTGAGAACTTCGGGCTCGATGTTCAGCCAACCTCGCTTGTCACCGCCTGCGTAGGGTTCAATCAATGCGGCCGTCTGCGATTCGATCACGCCGTCCAGGAAGATCTTCACCGCCGTGGGGCGGAAGCGGGATGTCCGAAATTTCTCGCGCCATTCCACAAATTGGGGCACCTGCGTCCCCATCTTCTCGGGCTCGATCTGCAACGCTCCGACCGCCTTGACGGTGAGTTCACCTGACTTTTCCAGAGCGGCATACGCAGCCAGATGCCCGTCGCGAATGGCCGCTTCTTGAACCGAGGTGATGCCGACGCGATTGGCCTCTTTCAGTCCGCGTCGCAGGCCGATCGTGTAATCTTCGGCCGTGTAGGGGGGGATCTTATTAGTCACCAACCGAATCGCCGATTCCCGCAGTGTCCCCGTCGGTTCACCGGTCTTTTCATCGCGTTCGATGCGGCCGCGTGGTGGATCGGGCGTCTCTTTCGTAATTCCAGCCAATTCGAGGGCTTTGGAGTTCACCCATGTCGAGTGTCCGTCGAAGGCCTCGATGACGACAGGCCGGTCGGCCACGAGCTTGTCGAGGATCTCCTTACGGGGATTCCCGCCATTCAGCGTCAAGGGCCAGCCGCCCCCGCGAATCCAGACTTTTTCTGGATGCTGCGAAGCAAACGTCTCGATCGCTTTCAGAATTTCATCCAGCTTCGTCAGCCCGTTGATGTCACATTCACCCATCTCCACGCCGCCACCCACTAGATGGACGTGCGAATCGTGAAAGCCGGGGAGCAGCATCTTTCCAGCGGCGTCGATGACGCGAGTTTCGGGACCGATCCACTTTGCGACTCCGGCAGTCACCCCCACGTACGTGATACGTTCACCCTTGATCGCAACGGCCTCGGCCCAGGTGCGATTTGCGTCTACCGTATAGACAGCCGCATTGGTGAAGACTAGATCAGCGGGCTGCGCAAACACTCGCATCGTATTGGCGATGGCGAATCCAACGGACAAACAAAAGAAGGAAATCGGCTTCACATCAACCCTTCCTGTTTCTGCCAGCGAACTTTACGAAACCCTAAGGGACAAATACATAAAATACCCGGACACACCGCACGTGTATCGCGTGGGATCCCGAATACGATGTCGCTTGATCCCTTTTGCACTTTGGGTGCGTCTGGACTATCGTACGTCAGTGTCTGACCAACTTCACTCCTGACCGGATTCTCGCTCGATGAATGTGATCGCGTCCGAGCTTTCAGGCTTGTTAATTATCGAGCCCAAAGTGTTTGGGGACTCGCGAGGGTTCTTTTTCGAGGGTTACCACAAAGAGCGATACGCGGCGGCCGGTATTGATGCCGAATTCGTGCAGGATAACTATTCGCGATCTTGCAGAGGGACGCTGCGCGGTTTGCACTACCAAATCACACAGCCGCAGGGAAAGCTGGTCCAGGTGACTCGCGGCGAAGTTTATGACGTGGCAGTCGATTTACGTCGAAGCTCGCCCACCTTTGGACGGGCAGTCGGTTTTTTATTGAGCGAAGAGAATCATCGCCAGTTGTACGTGCCTGCAGGATTCGCGCATGGATTCTGCGTCACGTCCGAGATCGCCGATTTCGCTTATAAATGCACGCGAGTCTATAATCCAGCGGACGAACGAACGTTGCGATGGAACGACCCGGCGTTAAACATCCAATGGCCGCAAGTGGAACCTCGCATTCTCTCCGCCAAAGACGAGCGTGGCCTATTGCTATGCGATGTCGAGACGTTCGCATGACTCATCGATGTTGTTTGAAAAGGATTAGCACGAAGAATCACGATCCTTTTTTAACACGACGGCACAATCGCACTGGTTGTCCGAAGCGGCCAACCAGTGGCACGGCTGTTCGTGGCGATCAAGCCGGCGCGGTCCTTCGTGACTTATGCACCGTTGGCATGACGGGCTTGCGTTGTCGATGTCTTCCTGACGGAGCCAGTTTCTGATGTCTCCGCGAATTGCATTGACGCTTGGTGACGTCGCGGGGGTCGGCCCCGAGATTGTGGCTCGCGCCGTCATCGACGAGCGCGTGCTGGGTTGCTGTCGGCCGATTGTTGTCGGTCATCCCGAGGTGTTTCGGCGAGCGTTGTCGTTGATCGGGGCCAACGCCAGAATTGCGCCGTTGACGAATCTCGAGGACATCTCGTGGAACGCAGAAGGAATCCTCTGCTGGAACCCTTCGGACGTTGATGCCTCTGCCATTCCGATTGGGAAGATTGATGGGCGTGCTGGTCGTGCCGCCTATGACTATCTGGTCGCTTCGACGCGGGCCACGCTGCAATCGAAGCTGGATGCGATCACGACGGCCCCCTTGAACAAAGCGGCTTTGCATGCAGGGGGCCTTGACTATCCCGGCCATACCGAGATCCTGGCTGAAGAATGCGGCGTCGAAGAATTCGCAATGATGCTGTATCTGCCTCCCGGCGAACCGCTACGGGGGCCCTACGGTCTGGGCGTCGCTCACGTCACGCTGCATACGTCGATCAAGAGCGTCCCCGCATTGCTGAATACCCGCCACATCGTCGAAACGATCCAATTGATTGATCGCTTCTTGAAACAAGTGGGCTGCGCGACGCCTCGCGTCGGCGTTTGCGCATTGAACCCTCACGGCGGTGAGGGGGGCTTGTTCGGCAACGAAGAAGCAACGTTGATCGCTCCCGCTGTCGAGGAAGCGCAACGCCGAGGCGTCAATGCCACGGGGCCCATTCCGGCAGATGCATTGCTCAGGCGTGCCGTTTACGGTGGGTTCGACGGCGTTGCGGCGATGTACCATGACCAGGGTCACATCGCGTTGAAACTCATTGGTTTTGAACGCGCAGTAAACGTCACCTTGGGCTTGCCCATCGTCAGGACCAGCCCCAGCCACGGCACGGCGTTTGACATCGCCTGGCAAGGTCAGGCACGAGCCGAAGGGTTTATCGAGGCGGTCCGCACGGCAGCGGCGCTGGTTCGATCAAGATGCGATCAATAGTGACGAGTAGCGACGACGCACTTGAACTGTAATCAAGAGGGTGCGTCAAAAGACACGGCCTTGTCGAAGACTCCAAAACCGTGGCACCCGATCGAGATTCAGTACTTTGATCATCGCACTGGATCGTTTTGATCGCGGTCGCGAAGTGATCGTGCAGACTCGTCGGTTTGCGCCGGTTCGCATACAATCGCTGCATGCCATCCAATCTGACAGTGCTGCTAGGTGATGCCGGAACAGGGAAGACCGAGCGTTTGCTGACGGACTACCGTCACGCGCTGCGGCAAGCGCGTGAAGAGCGTCGGCCGGGGCGCGTCCTCTGGCTCGCCCCTACCCATCGCACGCAGCAAACTCTGGTGGAGCGACTGCTGGACCGAAGCGATCCTGTTCAGCTGGCCCCCAACATCCTGACATTCGACATCTTTGCCGAGCAGATTCTGGCGGCGGCTGGCAAGCCGGATCGGCTGATGTCGCCCGTCGTGAAAAGGCTGTTGTTGCGCCGTATCGTGGCAGACCTTAGTCAGCGCGGACAACTGGTCAATTTCGCACCGGTCACCCAGACGACGGGCTTTCTCGACGTTGTCTCCGCGTTCATCTCGGAACTGAAGCGAGAAGAGATCTGGCCGGATGAATTCCTGGAAGCGTGCGCGCATCGGCCACCACGACGGGCCAAGCGCGACAAGGAACTCGGCCTGATCTATACCAAGTATCAGCAGCACCTGACGAAACAAAACTGGTACGACTCTGAAGGTCGTTTCTGGTTGGCCCGCACCGTCATCGCGGAAGGGGGGAAGAAGCCTTTTGAGAACGTCCAGTTTCTGGTTGTCGACGGCTTCGCCGACTTCACTCAAACGCAGTACGAAATCCTCGGCAAACTGATGGAGTGGATTCCGCGGGCGGTCATCTCGCTGCCGATTGAAGAATCCCAGTCCCGACGCGAACTCTTCGACAAACCGCGATCGACATTGGACCGCCTTCGCCGACACCTTCCTCCGGGCACACACTGGCAGACGGAAACGCTCATCGCCGATCGAAGCGGCTGGCAGCCGGGCGTGTCGACGATCGCCACATCGTTGTTCGCGAACCCTCGTTCGGTGACCCCCGCGGTCGACGGAGCTGGTCTGGAAGTCATCGCGGCCACCGGCCCCTTGGGCGAAAGCCAAGCCGTGGCGATGCGGATCAAGAAGTTGCTGACCGCAGGTGTGCGTCCCTCGCAGATTGTGGTGGCAGTGCGATCCGTGATGGAAGCAGGACCTGTCTGGAAGGACTATTTCGATCAGGCCGGCATCCCGAACTGGTGCGAAGCTGGCTCAGCGCTGCTGAGCAGTTCGATGATTAAGGCGCTGTTCTCGGTGCTGCAGTTGGAACTGGACGACTGGCCTTTCTCGCGGCTGATGCAGGTGCTGAATTCCAATTACTTTCAGCCGGGCTGGTCCGAGCTTTCGTTTGGGCGTGGAATCCGGAATGTTGGCGTCGCGCTGCGTCGCTTGAAACTGCATGCGGGACGCGACCTGATCCTGCGGGTGCTTGGCCGAGTCTCCGGCGGCATCACGGTCGAAGAGCATCTCGAAGGAGAATGGACTGGCGACACGCAAGCGGCCGTCGCCAGTCTCGCCCGCAATGCCGAAGTCATTCTCAAGCGGTTGTCCCAGGTCACGGAAAGACTCCGACAGAAACGGACGCTTGCCGAATGGGGCGATGTCATTGCCTCGCTGGGCCGCGACTTAGGTTGGCAGCAAGCCGATACGGCTGGGTCAGCCCATCACCAGACTCAGCGATCCAGCACGGCAAATCGAGACAGCGAGGATTGGGATCTGCTGCAGCGACTGATTCGAACAGCGGGTGACGCCGAGCGGCGGCTGGTGCTGTCCGCAGATACCAAGTCGGCCAAACTGATCAAGCTGGATCTGGCGGGCTTCACTGCGGAACTACGTGACCTACTGGGTGGCGAGCAGATCAAGGCGACCAGCGATCCTGGGGGATGCGTCCGCATCCTGGATGTCGAGCAGGCCCGGCATTTGGATATTCCGCATCTGTTCATCGCTGGCCTCGCCGAAAGCAGCTTTCCACTGAATCGCAGCGATGATTGTCTGTTTGGCGAAGTCGAGCGACAAGAGTTCGCTCGGCGAGGATTGCCGCTGCAACATCGCGAACAGCTTCAGCGCGATGAAATGTTCTTGTTCTACAGCATCGTCACTCGCGCCAGATCGAGCCTGACGCTTAGCTACCCTGCGGTGAACTCGAAGGGACAACCCGTCTTCGCCAGTCCCTATCTAGTCGCACTGCGTTCCCTGTTCGACGAGTCGGCACTGCGGGTTGCACATGAAGGTCAACTCGATCCTGTTCCTGACCTTGATCGAGCCCTCACGGAATCGGACCTACGTTTGTTGTCCATGAGTCAGGCCCGTGCCGGCGATACCGGTCTGTTCGCGACACTCTGCTCGAGACCTAGTTGGATCCCCACTGCGAACAACGTCCTGGCCGCGATCGATGTCAACACGTATCGCTTTCACGAACGGGGTTTTACGGGGTATGAGGGGGCACTCGACGGCGACGCCAATCTGATCGCACTACGGCAGCGATTCGGCGGTCGCCATCAGTTCAGCGCCACCGAGTTGGAAGCCTACGCCACTTGTCCCTATCGCTTCTGGGCGTCGAGCGTCCTCAAAGTCGACGACCTCGCCACACCCGAAGAAGGGACTGACTATGCCGCCCGAGGCAGCCTGGTTCACCTGGTGCTCGCGCAGATGCTGCGTGAAGGACTCGATCACTCTGCCGAAGAGCTCACTTCGCGATTCAACGAGTTGATCGAACAGCATCTGGCCAAGCGATTTCACGAAACGGATCTGCAGCGGGCGTTGACTCATATCGAAGGACGACTGCTCGCGGATTGGGGCCATGCGTTTGGCGAACAGCAGGCCGCCTATGCCGAGCAGCTCACGCAGGCATGGAACGGCGGCGTCCGATCGCTCGATCCTGAAATTCCGTTCGGCAGTTTGCCGGGCGGGCGCGAATCGGGCGAGGCTCCGACCAATCCGTTGCTTTTCGGAACTGACGACGATGCCGTACAAGTCCGTGGTCGTATCGATCGCGTCGATACCGGCGTCAGCACCGGCCAACGTGTCTTCAACGTGATCGATTACAAGACCGGGATGCCTCCGCGATCGAACAAGGACGAACTGGCCACGGGTCGATCGATTCAACTGGCTCTGTATGCACTTGCCGTGCGTCGCCTGGGAATCGCCGGAGACGACGCGGCCCTCTATCAAATGGGCTACTGGAGTTTGAAGGCGACCGGGTTCAAACGAGGCTATCAGCGGGACGGCAAACTCGAGTCGATGAACAGCGCCCTCGTGGACTCGCTGGAGCAGACGCTGGATGAAATCATTCCCAAATTGGCTGCGGGAATTCGCGACGGCAAGTTCATTGTCGAGAATGCCGACGAGAACTGCACCGGCCACTGTCCCTATCACACCACCTGCCGAGTCAACCAGATCCGCCCGTTGGCACTTTCTTTGAACAAGGTGGGGGACATCTTGAACAACCGCGATGCCACGGAGAATCAGGAATAAGACCTAGCCACGGATTGACACAGATGAAACACGGATAAGATGGTGAAGTCGTCAGTCTGCGTATCACTCTCCGCGCGTGGACTTCGCTGATCTGGATGAAGAAGTTGGCTTGTTCAATGTGAGGATCGATCGCATCGATTGGATCGATCTTGTTGACGACGAACGGTTGCAACGTTGATCTGCCACACTGCGGGCACAATCTGATTGGTGTCGATGGCGGTTGCGAGTACACTCGGCGCTATGAGCCGCCAATTTGGACCGTATGACATATCGCGTGAACTGGGCCGTGGGGCGATGGGAGTCGTGTCTCTCGCTTTGCAACGCAGCCTGCAGCGCGAGTGTGCCCTGAAAACGATCTCGCTGAAGTTTCATGATCCCCGCGCTGCCGAGCGGTTCATCCAGGAAGGGCAGGCGATCGCCAGGCTTGGCAAGCATCCTAATATTGTCCAGGTATTTGATGCGGGCATTGTCGACAACACACCCTATATCGCGATGGAGTTCGTCGAAGGAGAGACGCTGGATTCCATCGTCAAGCGGCGGGGGAGCCTTCCCGAGTCCGAGGTGGTCGAGTATGGGCGGACGATTGCGCTTGCGCTGGATCATGCACACCGGCGAGGAGTTGTGCATCGCGATGTCAAACCGGCGAACATCATTATCGACCGGGCAGGGGAGCCGCAACTGCTCGATTTTGGCATCGCGAAGACTTTGGACGCGTCGTTCAATTCGGATCGCGTTGCTCCTTCCTCAGTTCTTGTCACCGTGTCTGAAGGGGGGACGGTAACGGATTCGATGGAAGGCTCTGCTCACGAACAAACCCTGATCGTTGCCGAGAATAGTTCGGCACCTCGAGCGGAAGAGGGGATTCAAGGGACGCCGGCCTTCATGGCACCGGAGCAGGCAGATCCGCGGCGCGGTCCCGTTGATGCCCGCAGCGATGTCTATGCCTTGGGAGCGACGCTGTATGTGCTGGCGACGGGCCAGCGACCGTTTGACGCCGGTTCGCTCACCGAGTTGCTGCTGCGGGTGGTGACTCAACCGCCCGCGCCGCCAAGTACGTTTGCCGAGATCAGCCCGGATCTGGAAGCGGTACTGCTCAAATCCCTGGAGAAGAATCCGACCGCTCGCTATCAAACGGCTCTGGAATTCGCTGACGATCTGACTCGGGTGACGATGGGGCTACCGACGCGGGCTCGCAAACTTGGGGGACTCGGATGGCTTGGAAAACGACTGCGCAATCACGGTCGACTGGTGGGAACCATTGCTGCTCTCCTGGTGGTAGCGGCGATTCTCTCCGGCTATTTTCTGTATCGGTCACAAGAGATCCAGGCGCTGTGGCGCGATATCGCCGATCGAACGTCGAGAAGTACCGCGCAGGAAGTTCGATCGCTGCTCGACCCCGCGCTACCAATGCTGGAAGAATGCGTTTCACTGGCAGAAATGGACTTGCTGCCGGTGGACGATCCGGATCTACTCGCGCAGCATCTGGTGGCTCGCTTTCGCTATCAGAAGAAGCTGTCCTGGCTGAGCTATGGGGATGCCCAGGGACGGTTTACCGGTGCCTGGCGACATCCGTCGGGGCGGATCGTCATCCAACGCTCGTGGCTCGATGAACAAGGGGGCCATGTACGGGAAGAGTTTGTGAGCGGGGACAGTGAGCGGTTGCGGTGGAGTGATGACTGGACCTACGATCCTCGCACCAGACCTTTCTACCTGCTGGCGAGCGCGTCTTCCAAACCGATCTGGACCAAGCCGTATGAATGGTTCGGGGACGAAGGTCTGGGCATTACGTCGGCTCTGGCACTCAGAAAGGCAGGATCTCAGGAAGTTCGGGGGGTGTTCACAGCCGATTATCACCTGGGAACACTGGCCGACTTTCTGGCGAAACTCAAATTGGGAACGCAGGGACGCGCCTATCTGATGAATCGCGATGGCGAACTGCTGGCATCGCCACTCCGAGGGGAAGTCACTCGAGACGAACTGTTGACGGCAGCGATAAATCAATCGTCAGCGGCTCTACCCGAAGGACTGGCGAATCTGCCGATCGACGATACACGGTCATTCTCGTTTCAGCATGGCGGGAAATTCTACGTTGCCGCCCTGGAAGCGTTCGAGCCGGCTGAGGGTTTGCCTGTGGTAACAGTAGTGGTGGTTCCCGAAGAGGATATCACCGGCCCCGTGAAGGCTGCCGCATTACAGACCGCCAAGATTGCAGGCATCGCAGTGCTGTCGGCAATCGGTCTGGCGTTGTTGGCCAGTTTGATCCAACGGCGGCGACTCATGAAGGCATTGACTCGGAAACGACGCGCGCTGAGAAGCCCCGCCTCCGATTCGACGACGGAACAAACTTCAATCGTTCCGCCTCAGGCCTGAGACTTCATTCGTGGCTTCCGGAGAATCAGGTACGCGGAGAGAAGTGTCAGGGGAATGACCATGGCCCAGTGGGGAATGGCCCATCTGGCAAGCTCCCCGTACAGGATCGAGAGCCCAGGACCACCTGCTGTCAATTGAAACTTGCCGGATCTAAACCCGCACCAACGATAATTCCAGCTCGTTTCCCAACCCATGGACGGTTCCGGAAAACTCTCGAAGTCGCTGTCATCGAGTTCGATTGTCTCCCAACTCAGATTCATAAACTGCGGTGAGAGGTATTGTCCGCTTCCAGTACGTCGGGCCCATTCGAGGCCATTGGGAGTGATGCTGAAGGAATGCCTCCCTTCATCACTGATATACGTAAGGGTCTCCATGATGTAGCGACTTCTGATCCACACGCCCATGAACAACAAAGCGATCCCCAGCATGACGCAGCCTGCTTTCCGTCGCCAGCCGTAGAAGAAGTCACGCATTGTGAGGCGATCTCTGGATTGTCGCGGATGGTGGCTGACTTCAGGGCTGCGGGAAGATTCTACATTTCGGTAACGCCTTCCGAAGCATGTCGCGCCCTTCGACTGTAGTTTGGGTGTTGTTCAAATCGAGATAGTCGAGGTTGTTCAACCCCCTAAGGTGTACAAGCCCAGCATCGCTGATTGGTGTTGAAATTGCATCGAGGCGTTCGAGCCGGAACAGTCCACGCAGATGCAGCAACCCAAGATCGCCTATGTTTGTCTTGTCGAGGTAAATGCTCCTCAGGCCTGTTGCCCCTGCCAATTGTTCAAGTCCTTCGTCGGTAACTTTCGTGTCAGCAAGAGCAATTTGAACTAGTGGCAATTCCCGTAGAAAACGAAGTCCTTCATCACCGATTTCGGTTTCAGAAAGATCGAGGGTATCCAAGTAGCTGAGTTCACGCAGATTCTTAAGTCCTAGATCGCTAATTGATGTTTTCAAGAGACTGAGGTGGGAAAGTTCGGTCATCTTCTGGAGATTTTTGAGGTCCGCATCACGAACGTTTCTCCCAGTGACGAGCAAGAGACTTAATGATCGACATTGCAAAATGTCTTCAAGAAGATCTGAGGGCACCTCTTCGTGAAGCTGTACCTCCGCCAGTCGTGCGAAAACTGGCACTTGAGCATGCAGCTCCCACAATCCATGGGAAAGCAAGTATTCATCAGGGGAATGTAGAATCGCGATGCCACCAACCGATTCGATCCGCTTCGACAGGCGCAAGTCTCTTTGGTATGGCAGCCAGATATTCATGACCCCGGAGAGCAGCGCTAGAAGCGTTGCCCCAAGAAGAACGCGCACGCCATACCGCCGGACGAATTGAATCATGATTTCGCCATCTTGCGAGGCCTCCACAGATTCAAGTAGCCGGAAAGAAGCGTCAAAGGAAGTGTGAGACACCAGTAGGGGAATCGCCGGCATTTATGGCGCCATGTCGATGGCGGTCCTGTTTTAAGACTTGTGGGCTTCGCTTCTGGAGAAGACATGCTTTCCATTGGGGGATGGTTTCAAAGCCAACCCAATGATAGTACGGAACCGATGTATATCCCATTCCATTTGGCCATTAGTGGAGACCAGTAAAAGTCGCGACTGCGAACCCACATTCCCATCAGCATGCACGCCATCACGAGTGAGATGCAGCCCGCTTTTCGTCGCCAGCCGCGGAAGAAGGTGAGCATGGGATTGGCATTCATGGCGACGATGAAGGAGAGCTGCTACGGCTTTGTTGGAGCCTCAACGGCAATCGCGGGCAGCTCGATCGCTGGCCCGACGCGAATGTCTCGAAACTTGACGATGGTGTTGTGGTTCTGCATTCCCAGATAGCCCCTTACCGAACGGAGTGCCAACAGAGGCGATTGACTGCTAGAGATGTCGGTGACTTGATAGCCGTTGTGCCAGGTGGTGACTCGATCGCCACGGCAATTGATTTCCAGCGTGTTCCATTCGCCGGGCGGGCGACTGACTCGAGGGTTCGCTCCGGCGATGTCATAGATTGACGCCGAGTATTGGTAATCCTTGAGCTTGAGATGTTGTGGTGCGGCGTCGTCCAGGACCTGCACTTCGAAGCCAGCGATTGGTAGCGTGGCGTTCTCGCGATGGTGATTGCCGTCTTTGGGGACTCGGACATAGACGCCGCTGTTGCCTCCCGTGGAGAGGCGATAGTCGAGCCGCAGATCGAAGTCGCCAAACTCCTCGGTACTGCGTAGCCATGGTCCCTTTTGGCCGGAGCAGACCAGCAGGCCGTCCTGCACGGACCAGCAGCTTTCGGCAGAGCCGCCTTCGGCTTCCCACCCATCGAGATTGCGACCGTTGAAGAGCGGGCGATATCCCAGTTCGGTCACTTTGACGTTCCTAATCAGGAATTGACCACCCACAGGAACCTCGACCTGAAAGCCGATGTAGCCGTCCGGTTGCTTCAAGCCAGCGGCGGTATAGGCTTGCTGCCCATTGATCTTCAATGAGACGGAGTCGCCCACGACTCGTAAATCAAAGGCGTTCCATTCGCCCTCTTTCACCAAGCCCGAACTTTCAGCTCCCGGCAGCGAACCGATGTTTCCCTCTTTGTTCTGCAGCAGATTGACCTGATAGGCCGGTTTGGGCGACGGCTTTCCATCGCGGCTGGCACGGATGTAGATTCCGGCGTCGTATTTCTCGGCTTGCAGCGCCTTCCATTCCACGTGGAGGTCGAAGTCGCGATAGGTGTAATGACTGCGAAGCCACCCATTGCCCGCTTTCAGGCGCAGGCAACCGTCGACCACATCCACATCGCAATCGTTCTCGACCGACCAGCCGTGAAGCGACGCACCGTCGAACAGGGATCGCGTCACACCAGCGGGTTCATCGGCAAGACCGATTGCGGGGAGCTGAGTTGCCAGTGCGAAGATCGCGACGAGCAACCAATGGACACGACTCGGTGGGACAACGATGTTCACTGGCAACCCTCCTGAGGATGATGGTGGAAGGCTGGCTATTATTCTGTGGCACTGCAAAAAAGAAAACCCGGCCGTGAAGGCCGGGTCTCTCGATGAGGCGTGATTCTCGCGCCGCGTGCCCCCCGGCCGCGACTACGAGTCCAAGGCTCATCGTCCCCCTGATCCCAAGAAGCTGAACAGCCCCCCTTTTTTGGCCGGCTTTTTCTCATCCGATTTTTCTTCGGGGTCGGGCGGCCCATCGAGGGCCTGCACCAATTGCAGAATACTTTTCGTGACTTTCGCCTTGGGCGCTTGAGTGATCAACGGCACACCATTATTACGGGCTTCGACCATCGTCGCATAGTCGTTCGGAATCGTCGCGAAGATCTCTCGCCCCAGCGTCTCAAGTGCCTTATGCAAGCTGATCGTGTTTTCGTCCAGCCCCATGCGATTGACGACGACTTTCACTTTCTCATACATCCCAGGTCGTCGCTTGAAATACTGCATCAGTCGGACAGCATTTCGCAACGAAGGGAGGTCGAGTTGAGTGACAATCAGGATCACATCAGAGAGTTCCATCGCCGCTTGATCGAGCGGTGTGAACGTCTTGCTGAGATCGATCACTAAGTGTGTCAGCGTCGCCTTGAGCAACGAGATCACTCGTCGTAGTTCGTCGGGACCGATGGGAGGATGATCTTCCATCTCGACCGGGCGGGGGAGCAGGAATGCGCCGCAATCATGCTTGGTCAGCGATCGCTTCAGCAGCGCGTAGTCCAGGCGATTGATGTTGTCGGCCACGTCCTGGATCGTATAGTCGGGAATGATGTCCAGCCAGACATCAGCATCACCCAACGCCAGATCAAGGTCGATGACGGCAACACTGCGACCGGGTTGTTGAGCGAAACAGCAGGCGAGGTTAATCGCCAGCGATGTGCAGCCAATTCCGCCGGAAACCCCGGCCACGCTGATCACCTGGCAAGCTCGCCCCGTGGAGTCTCCCGAAGCCTTGTTGACAACCTGTCGGATGCGTTCGAGCGCCGCCAAGAATTCTTCCAACTTCAGCGGGCTGGTCAGAAACTCTTTGGCTCCATTGCGAACAGCCTGCAGAATCAGACTTCCTTCCTGATGCCCACTGATCGCCAGGATGTGACAGGCAGGATGATTTTGATGGATGTTGGCAATCAGGTCGATGGCTCGAGTTTGATCGGAATCGAGCGCAACCAGTGCAATGTCCGGCTGGGTTTGCAGCAAGACATCGCTGAAAGCGTCGTAACGCGAACACTCCGCCTCCAGCCAAACAGTATCAATTCCCAGAAGCAAGGTTTTGAGAGAATGGCGTGAGACGTCGTGCGGATCGACGATCGCGAGCCGAATGACGCTTTTCATAGAATCACAACCTCACTTGAAACACGACGCCGCTGTACGAAATGAAAGATAGCTCATGCCACTGACGATGCTGCTCGTAAATCATTACTGGAACTTAGGATTCGGAATTGGCTTCGGATCGGTCGACCTGATGCCCGAAGCGGGCTCGACCAAGTTGTCCTTCTTCTTTGTGGACCTGAAGTTGGCCTGACTCGCCCCATCCGCAGGTTTACTATCGAACTTCGAGGGGATGGATCTGGACATTGCTCGTGGCGTGGTCTGCCTCATGGAAACTCCGGCATCACCCGCCGCCGGCGGAGGAGGAACTTCCGACGGTGTCACTCCTGGCGGAGCAATCATCCCCCCTCCGTTTCCTGGTGCGGCGGCAGGAGCAGGAGCTGGCACAGAAGTTGGAGCCAACGTCGGTGCGCCATAGGCGGGCACATTTCCGCCTGCCCACGGGGTTTCGGACCGAACATTGACCGAGAAGTTTGGATCGCAAGCACCGCCGGGTTCGCCGCATTCGGGGCCAACGACCGGAACTTCCATCAAGCCGTGCAGGTAGAGTTCACGATCCGTCGGAAACGTCGTCGTCCGGCCCGGGCCAAGCGGCGGCATTTGATCTGCTTGCATCGAGGCCACGTATTCCGGCGTGATCATGATGATCAATTCAACTTCCGAGTGATCGAACCGTTTCTTGCTGAAAGCAGCGCCGATGACGGGAAGCTCTCCCAGGAAAGGAGTCTTCTGAACGTTGGCTTGGATGCGGTTCGTGATCAGGCCGCCGAGAATCAGCGTCTGTCCAAAGTCCATCTCCACGGTCGATTGGACACGGCGCCGGCTGATCCCAGGGACTGTGGTTCCGTTCAAGGTCACGGCGTTGGCGACATCTTTTTCGCTTACTTCGGCATAGACCTGTTGACGCAATCGCGTGGGGCTAATCACGATAGGAAGCGCTTGCAGGATGACACCGAATTCTCGCCATTCAATCGTGACGGTTCCCAAACTTTGCGGCACGGGGATCGGGAATTCGCCACCGTTATCGAGTTGTGCAGCTTCACCACTTCGAGTCACCAACACGGGCTCGGCTTGAATCTTCAACAAGCCTTCAGTTTTCAAGGCCTGGAGGAAACCTTCGAATCCAAACTGATTGCCCGTGACACCGATCCCCAAGGACGGTGGAGCACCCGTGTTCGGTGCGATTGAAACAGTGGGAATGCCACCGATCGGAGCGGTTAAGGCTGTCAAGGGAGTGATCGGACCAGGCGTACTGGCCACGGCGGCGCTCTTGCCCAGTACCGCGAAGTTCAACCCAAATTCTCGCAGTTTCGATCGCTGGACTTCCAAAACTTTGACGCGTAACTGGACTTCCTGCGGGCCACCGACCCGGATCTGGTTGACCACATTTGGCGAATAGAGATTAGCCAGTTCTGTGATGCTGGAGATCTGCTGAGCATCTGTGACCCAGCCACGCAACAAGACGGCATTGCCGCGCAGCATTGTGCATTGAATGGCGGAGTTCGGAAACGCACGATTTAAGACCGATTGCAACAATCGAGCATCGCCAGTCACGAAGACTTCGACGGTGTGTACTTGCTTATTGCGATCGGTGACGACCATCGTCGTCACGCCTTGCTCCAAGCCTTGCACGCGAAGCTTATGCTTATCGACTGCGATCACGCTGATGATCTTCGGATCGAAGCCATCCACCTGTGTCAGCCAGTCCTTGAACTCGATGACTTTCGCAGTGCGCTCGATCACTTCGACCGCGGCCTTTAGCGAGAGGATCTGGACAGCCTCGCTGGTGGGAGCCCGTGCGGGAGCCTCTTGTCCAAAACCAGTCCCCGCGAGCGATGTCGCACAGATGGCGACCAACAGGCAGCGACTGAGCTTCCTGCGAACGGATGCGAGAGTTGTCATCGTGACCTCGACTTTATAAGCGCCAAATTGAAAATTCGGGCAATGAATCTCGAACCGTTATCTGACGTTGGCCAAGGCTGGAACGATGATCGCCAGTACATATTGATGATCGCGACGATCGACAGCTCGCAATTCGGTGGTCCCCTGACCAACGCGTTGAATTCGCAAGCAGTTCGGACGGACTGCGGTCACGCGAATGATGGCGGGGTCCAGACTTTTGACGGTGGTTAGCCAGTCGGGATACTCCAGCAGCACCGAATCCGCATCGCTGAAATCGATGCTGTGCGTGGTCCCATTGACTTGATGAATAGGGCCGTGTGCTGGCGACGACTCGCTCGCGACCGCGCCACAAAAGCCAAAGCCGCACAGAATGACCGCCAGCGAAAGCTGGTGCGTCGCCGCGCGGCAATGAGTTTGAATCGATGGCATCCTGCCTCCCCAAATCGCATCCAATGCGACCGCAGAACGTCATGTTCCGCGGTTTATTCTAGTCGTGTTGGCAGCCCCGGACTTCAGTCCAGCCACCTTAGTCATTATCACTTGTTGTCAGAGCCTTCGGTGGGCTCTGCTGATTGCTTTTCTTCGGTGGACTCTGTGACTTCAGCGGCCTTGCGACGAACTAACGATGTCGATTTCGTTTCGACGCCGACTGGCTTTTCTGCTTTCTCGCGTCGGTTGAACAGCTTCAGGACCGGATTGCCGGAATTGGTCGAGGTCGGTTTCGCTTTGGTAACAGGTTCCTCCGGCCAATCGATTTCCTGGACCTCACGTTGGTCACCCTGGAAGATTTCGATTTTCCAAGTTCGCTTCGAAGCTTGATCACCGACCGATGTGACGGCGGCTGGAGTTTCAGGAGCAAGGTAAGATCGGAATGCCGACTGCGGTTTTCCCGTATTCGTCACGGCGATTTTCTCTGATGCGGGAGCCACTGCCGGAGAACGATCTTCCTGATGACCCAACAGCGAATTGGAGAGCATCGACAACGATTCGTCACTCAAGTCTTGAGCGTTGACGAGTCCTTTGTCGGCGCCGGACCGTAATGCGAATTGCAGCGAACCATTGCTCTGCTTATTGGCAAGTTGCAGCAGCTGGGCCTGCAGGGGATAGACCAAGAACGAGATGTTTTTGAAATCAACCGCCGCCTTGGGATCCTTGGATTCTTCCGAACCGACGATACGACGATCGACTGCAAAAACTTGTACGCACTGGAGAACGGGCTTCACTTCAGTCCGTTTTTGGCCACCCTTTGTTGGAACCTCGATAACGGCACTGACATCGACAAAGTTTCCGGGTTTCATCAAACCGCTGTGTGTCATTGTGGCCGTCACAGGATAAGTCACGACGCGCATTCCAGCAGGAATCTGGATCTGCATCCCGTACTCACCTTTATTGCCGAGTTCGGACAACAAGATCGGTTGCCCGGGGCCAACACGGTGCTTCAAGGCACGCTCGAGAAACTCTTCCTCTGTTTGAATGGCTCCTTCCGGCAGAGCCTCGGCAGGCCATTCCTTGAATCCGACATTCGTCTTGTCGAGTTGAGTCCCCGCGTCGATCTCAGTCCGGGCAACAAGAATTCGAGTCTTGGGAGCCGTTTCTCCAGTCGACATGATCTGCTGAACACCAATCATGGCGACCAGGCCGCAGCCTGCGGCAACCATCAGCAGCATCAGTGATTTGTTTTTCATAGTTCGAGTTCCGACGGAAAGGTCGTGGCCGAGGGCCGCCTGGAAGGTGACTTCCAAAACGGTGAAATCCACAGATCAAGTACTTAAACGAACTCCTCGTGCCGGTCGGCCTTTCGCGGTACAGACCGCGACTACTCACTTTTGATCGACCGGCAGAAGTCAAACTCTTCAGCTTTTAACGATGCTATCGGTTGTAACGACAGGAACCCGCTGGCGACTGGTGCCGCCGAAGTGGTGTATTTGCCACGAATCTGCGGCATTTCCACAAACATAGCTCAAGGTTTTTCCTGTCGCAGCCGAAATTTGCGTCCGGCAAGAATTGGCAGAGGACAAGAAAACAGCCCGCAAGTTTTCACTTGCGGGCTGTCGTTTTTGCCAGTGCAATTCGCATCGACATTCGTAGATCGTTCGGTCAGATCAGACCGGCGTACACGAAGTAGATGATCGAACCGATGCAAATCGGGATGCCGTAAGGGAGCAGGTACATAGTTGGCTTACGTTCTTTGGCAGTCGCAAACAGGGCTCGCGGATTGCGAACGACCATGATTTCGTAGGCAATATGCACGAATTGACGTGCGTGGTGCTGAATTCGTCCGCTGAGCAGGATCATGATGACAGCCATCAAGGCTCCGACAACGACCGTGACCGCGAATGCGTAGCAAGTTGTGACGGCTCCCAGCCAGGCACCAATACCCGCCATCAGTTTCACGTCACCGGCTCCCATGCCACCAATCGCATACAGTGGCAACAGGCAGAGCAGGCCCCAGAAGATTCCGTTCCCACTATCGCAGGCCCCGGTCCAACCGTAGGCGATGGAGTGATACAGTAATCCCGACAAGACCATGGGGAAGGTGATCCAGTTCGGAACCTTCAGTTGTTTACCGTCGATGTAGGCAGCAAAAATCAGTACTGCCGAGACGAGTTTAACTTCCCAGTGAGAGAGCAAGAACTGTTGCCAGTCCATGTTCCAACTACCTTTCTGAACGAGTGAGGGTGACTATTAGACGAAAGCTCCAGCTTTCGGACAGCCATTTGGCTGCGATTGGATCAGTAGCCGTTCCGCTGTCCCGCGGCCAGGTTCACCAGACAAACCAGCAGAACCATGCCGCTGGAAATCCACTGGAGAAGCTGGCTGCCGGACAATTCACACCAAAACGGAAACATGAGCGATCCTTAAAATTCGATGGTCCAGGCGGAATTTGTCGAAGTCGGAGGATCCGTCCGCCGGTTGAACGGCTACGTTTCCGATCACTTTTTTGTCGCCGATATCGTCAACCTAGTTCAGATTTCCCGGCCGGCAAATTTTTTTGCCTGAATTACGGGAAAAAGTGAAGGAAAGACTTTGCCCTGTCCGGGACGTACTAAAAAAGTGAAGTGCCAATTCCTGCGCTGATGGGTGACGCGACAACCGAAAGCACCAGCTTTCGTCGCTATCGTGAGAGCAGATGGCACCATTGCACGTCATCCGCCCTTAGACCGTACAAGTCGCTTTGGAGGTTATCCCGCTTGAGCGTCGCGATAATTGGCCGCAATTGACGCTGAAGGCCAAGAATCGATCAACTCATAAGTGTTGAGGCGCTCATGTCACCAGTAGAAAGATTGTCGTCAACCGGGTTGGGATGGACAGATCCACGGGATTGCGATGGCCTCAAAAACTGGACCAGGAAATGAGATAGTATTTCCTGGGTTCATTTTGGAGGGGAAAGATGTCGGGAAAGCGGAAGTCTCACAGTGTGAGCCTTAAAGCGAAGGTGGCGATCGCAGCATTGCGAGAGCAAGAAATGGTTTCGCCGTGATCGAGCCGTTACGCCGTTCTTTCGACTCAGATCCATCTCTGAAAGCGTCATCTGCTGGAAGGGGCAGAGGGATTGTTCTGCGTCCGAGGGATTGGAAAATGTGTTAGCGCATCTGGTTGTCAGTCCTGAGTGAGTCCACGGCTTGTGGGCCAGGTTAGTCAAAGGTGACCTGACTGTAGTGGTGCTGAACGACATTTTCCGTCATTGTCGAGGGCGAATCGACTCCGGTTCGACATGCTGTTACCGCTGACACAGTCGCGGAGACAGCCACGGAGCCTCCTCCAACTCCCGTTCACGCCGCCGAATTCTGTCGCGCGCTCAAGATGAGTGATCAGGCAAAGGAACTCTTACTGGATGACATGGAACCGGCGGAATACCTGCGCCTGCTGATTGAAAGCCAGCTTTACACCGACGGTTTACGATTCCTGGCGTTCTGGCTTCCCAAGCCGACAGCAGTTGCCTGGGCCTGCGAGTGTGTCGAGAAAACCTCCGGGGAAGGACTGACACCGTCGGACCGGACCGCATTGTCGGCGGCACTGCGACCGCGAGTGCCTATAGTGGAGCGGCAAGTTGGCTGGCACTGAGTGCCTTCTGGAGCGGTGGCAGTCTCGCAGGTCCCGAACTTCCCGCGGTCCCTCCAGGTGAGGCTCTGACTGCGGAGGCAATCACTGGAGCTTTCATGCTGGCTGCCACCAACAAGGAGCCTCTTGACGCGGCCTACAGATATCAGACGTTTCTGATTCGCGGGCAGCAACTAATTTCCGAAACCATTAACACGTCCATAAAGCCACTATTATAGTTCAGATCCCGCAGGAACTGTCTGCCGGGCGACTTCGAGATCAGGGCCTACGCGTTGCCGTTGCCCCTACTCGTGGTACTAGAGATACCACACGCAGCCGCCGAGGTAACCTTGGACTTTTCCGATTCGAATTGGGCTGGAATTTCGCTTTAGATTCCGGGCAGGTTTGGCTGTGGATGGCTGCTTCTGGACTGGCATGAGTGGCTCCGTCAGAGAATTCCCCACTACAAAATGCCCACAAACGGGAGGTCCTCAGAAATGCAAATACCCACGAGACATAAAGTTATGGCTCGTGGGCAGTCAGTCAAGCGGAGAGGGAGGGACACTACGCACGACAAGTCGCAACTCACGCTGCTACAGGCCCTTGCATCGCAAGTGCTCTGTCGGGCATAGAGTTGAGGATGGTCACCCCTGGTCAGCATTGGTCAAGGATTCTCACTTACGGTCAGGATGAATGGCACACTGTGCCATTCATCCCTCTGGGCGAGATGGCTCCTCATGGAGAATCTTGTCATGAGCAAATGGGATCCTGCGTTCGCACCTAAATCAGGGAATGTGCTGAAAGTTGTCATGATCTGTCGAATAAGCACTCTACTCCAAGATACGCGCAGTCTGGCTGACCAAGAAGCGCTTTACCGCAAATGGCTCGAAGAGCATGTCGAAATTCCATGGACTTGCGAAGTCATTGCCGGCCAGGGCAGCGGTGAGAATCTCGAGCGTGCCGCATATCTCGACTTGATTGAGCGCACCGCAGAATTTGATCTTGTGCTAACTGAAGACCTCGGTCGCATCTGTCGTCGCGTTCATGCGCACATCTTTTGCGAGAATGCCGTCGATGTTCAGACACGAGTGATCGCCATCAACGACCATCTTGACACGGCGAAGGATGGCTGGGAAATGTCTTCATATTTCGCAGTCATGCGTCACGAGACCTACAACAAGGATACCAGCAAACGAATTCGGCGGAGCCTACGAAACCGTTTCAGCCAAGGTGGAGTCGTCCAGTGCTTTCCATATGGTTACATCAAACCCCATCCAAAGGCTGCGGATTCCGATTGTTTCAAGGATGCGAGTGCGGAACCCATCTACAAGGAATGGTTTGAACGGCTGGAGGAAGGGCAATCATATGCGGAGATTTCAGACTGGCTTGTCGCCAATAACATCCCTGTGGGCCCCTACGTTCGGAGGGACAAATGGACACCTGAACTTGTAGCTCAGGTGACTCACAACCCCATCTTGAAAGGTGAACGTCGCCGAAATGTACGAATGTCCGACCGGGTCAACAAATCAGGCCGCAAGAAATCAATCAAGGCCCCCGCATCGGAACTATTGATTCGTCATTGTCCACACTTAGCGTTCTTCGACCCGGCCTACTACGACGGAATGATTGCCATGCTGCGACTCCGAAACGGTAAGTATCGTCGCGGTAAGGACGGTACTGACTGTCGAAGAAACGTGCCGCGGGGACGAACTCGCTGGCCAGGACAACACCTTCGTTGTGGTATTTGCGGTCGCAAGTTCGTATTTGGAGGCCATGGACAGAAGGACCATTTGATGTGCGATGGCGCCCGACATCATTTGTGCTGGAACAGCGTGACTTGTGACGGCCCGCTGGCCGTTAGCAAGGTGCTCGCAGCCATCTTGGGCGAAGTAGAGCGTCTTGAAGGCTTTGACGAGACGTTTCGATGTTTAGTGATCGAGGAGGCACAAGCTGGTGTGAAAGAAATGGCAGAAGAGATTGCCAGGGTGGATAGCCAGCAACGATCTCTCGCTCGCTCAATCGATAACTACACAAAAGCGATCGGCGAACTCGGGATGAGTTCAGCACTGCTCAACAGCCTACGTGAGGCCGAAACTCGGCTGACGGACCTCAATTTCCGCCGTCAAGGTTTGAAAAAGGCGCAGCTAGCAAAAATACCTGCAATGCCAACAGCAGACGAGTTGAGAACTCTGGCAAACGAAGCGTTTCTGGATATCGACGTCGGGACGCCAGAGTTTGCTCGGTTGATGAGAGAGCTGATCAGCGATATTCATGTTTATCCGTTTCGCCTGATCGACGGTGGTCTACCGGTGTTGCGAGCCAAGCTCTCGTTGAATCTGATGGCTTTCATGCCCTCCAAATCACGTCTGCCAGGACCAGCCCTCTCGTTTGAGCGAATGCTAGTAGTTGACTTTTTTAAAAAGCCTGACAGAGAAAGACATCGCCCTGAAGTTGTTGCGGGTATGCAGATTGAGGGAACGACTTTCAAGGACATGGCCGAGAAACTAGAGATCTTTCCGTCAGTTGCCCAAAGGGCCGGACAAATCAAGCGACTAATGGATTCCGCAGGCGTCAGCGATCCCTACTTGCCGATCCGAGCTCCAATCGAAGGGAATTCCAAGTACCGTCGCCACCACCATCCAAGATTTCACTTCGAACCACTATCCGGTTATGAGCGGCCAGATTTTCCAGAAATTTGATGCCGTTCATCGCCATCCAATTTAGAACATCCCTTGCCGTGTCTCACACCATGAGGCACGGCATTTTCGTTTTATGGTCAGGAGGAACTTGTGCGCCCGTCCCCACTAAAACAGCCGGCTATGCCGATCATGCGCTTGCTTCGACTCTGGGCCAAAGCGGTCTCCGACCGCCTCAGCAAGCAGCGCAACCATGCGAATAAAGAACGAACTGAGAAGGGAGGAGGTGACAGAATGCGCAGTTGAGTTCAAGCCGAGCGACAACAGGTCGATTGTGGTCTTTCCAATTGAACGCTACACAACCTGGGGTTGCCACTTCGGCAGCCCCAGGTTGTGTTTTTTTTAGCTATTGGAACATTGTTCAACGACCAACTATTGCAACTGCGTTTCAACTCGCGGCCATGATGAACGACCGAGAATTCGGCATCTCCGCTAAAATTCACGATCTCTCGATTCATTTCGAGTCGAAATTGAGTATGGCGGCAAACCTAGCTGATAATTGCTTAACTAATTCTCTGCCGTAATCCAGCTTCTGGTGCGCGTCTTTACAACGCAGCTTATTCGCTAATCTCGCGACGATGTGCCACCGAGCCTTTGTAAGCGCCCAGCGGCGGTGTGTCGGACCGAAGTATGTTTGAGATGCTCGGTGCACTCGTGGAGGACCGCTGATGGCTCTGCGAGAAGCTCGCCCGACAACCATTCGCCAATTCTTCTCGCTGGCCAGCAAGCACATGCGGTGCGAGTTAAATGATCTGGCACGTCAGATGGACAATCAACCAGTTGCCGTGGGAGATATCGACGGATTGGTGCCGGCATCCATCGACAGCGACTCTGGTTTAACCGCCAATTGTCGCCGCATGATTGAGGTGACGGACGGCTTGCCGGAGGACGAGCGAGAGGCATTCGACTGGATGCGCATCCAGGGCATGACAGTGTCCGAAGCTGCCGAAGTCCTAGACGTCGCCAACAAAACGGTGAAACGGCGGTTAGATCGTGGCTTATTGCTGATGATGGAACAGATGAGCGATCTTGGGCCGAACACCGCGACGGATTTGAGCTAGATCAATGGACGCTTGATGAACTTTGGTTCTGGTAGACGTTTGTCTTTTTTTCTGCACCCCAGAACCACTTCGAAGCTCCTCTTAGCAATATGTAGAAGGCAGGAGTCAGGAACAGTCCGAAGAGTGTCACTCCCAGCATTCCGCTAAACACAGCCGTCCCCAGCACCTGCCGCATTTCGAAGCCAGGTCCGACTGCACGGGCCAGTGGAATCACCCCCAGGATGAACGCGAACGACGTCATGATGATCGGTCTCAAGCGCAAGCGGCAGGCTTCGATCGCAGCCTGAATCGTTCCGTGGCCCTCTTCCTCCTGCTGCTTCGCGAACTCGACAATCAACACGGCATTTTTTGCAGCGAGTCCAATCAGCACGATGAAGCTGATTTGAGTGATCAGGTTGTTATCCATGCCACGCAGCCAGACGCCTCCCAGAGCAAACGGCAGACAGATCGGGGCGATCAAAATGATAGCCATTGGCAGCGACCAGCTTTCATACTCGGCCGCATGCACCAGGAAGACGAATAGCACGCACAGTGGAAAAATGTAGAGAGCTGTGTTTCCCGCGAGGCGTTCCTGGAAAGTGATATCAGTCCATTCGATCGACATCCCTTGCGGAAGCACTCCTTTCGCCAATCGTTCGATGGTCTCAATCGCCTGACCGGAACTGTAGCCCGGTGCTGTATCCCCCTGCACCTCTGCCGATGGATACATGTTGTATCGAACGACGCGATCGGGACCGGTCTCCCAGCGAACGTCGACGACCGAGCCGAGTGGAATCATCTCGCCAGCTACGTTCCGTGTCTTCAGTTGACCGATATGCGGTTCGACATTTTCCACGACGACGATCGCATCATCAACGACGATCCCGATCGCGAGCACCAGCCCGAACAGCGACAGCATGTTGAGCGAAAACCCCAGTGCGAGCATCGCAGCGAACGTCCCCACCAACGAGACGGGGATCGCAATCAGCGGAATCAGCGTCGCTCGCCAGTTCTGCAGGAATACGAGCACCACGATCACTACCAGGATTGCGGCTTCGTACAACGTATGAATCACCGAATCGATCGACTCGCGCACGAACACGGTCGGGTTGTACGCTACGCGGTATGTCAGCCCTTCGGGAAAGTTCTTCGCGAGACGATCAATCGTCTGCTGCAAAGCTGCAGCTGTCGCAAGAGCATTCGCACCGGGACGCTGTGTGATCGCCATGCCGATACCGGTCTCGCCATCGACATAGCTATTGATCGTGTAGTCGCGAGCTCCCAGTTCGATCCGAGCAACATCGCTGACTCGTATCACTCGACCATCTTCACCTGTTCGCACGATCATCTGCTCGAACTGCTGCGGTTCCATCAGCCGGCCCAGAGTTTTGACCGTCAACTGAAAGTCTCCTTTTGTCGACTGTGGAGGCTGGCCGATGACGCCCGACGCCACTTGCAGGTTTTGAGTTTGAATCGCTGCGACGACATCGGCCGGAGTCAGCGATAAATGCGACAGTCGCTCGGAATCCAGCCAGACTCGCATGCTGTATTCGCGAAGGCCGGGCGTATTGATGCTCCCGACGCCCTCAACTCGAGACAACTCGTCGCGCACTTGAATCAACGCATAGTTGCTCAAGTAAAGCTGGTCGTACCGCTTGTCAGGCGACACCAGGTGGATCACCATCAGAATGTCCGGGCTGGATTTGGTGGTCGTGATCCCCTGCCGACGCACTTCTTCAGGAAGCCGTGGTTCTGCTGTCGCGACGCGATTCTGAACCAGCACCTGAGCATTATCGAGGTCCGTACCCAGCTTGAAAGTGACAGTCAGTTCCATCTGGCCGTCGACCGTGCACTGTGACGACATGTACAGCATCTCTTCGACGCCGTTCACTTCCTGTTTAATTGGTGTCGCGACCGTGTCGGCGATGACTTCGGGAGAAGCGCCTGGATAGAACGCGCGCACAACGATTGTCGGTGGCACAATGTCCGGGTATTGAGCAGCGGGCAGCGACACATACGAGATAGCTCCGAAGATCGTGATCACGAATGAGATAACGGCTGCGAAAATCGGGCGTTCGATAAAGAAGTGGGCTATCTTCATGGCGTCACCTCTGCCGATGCTTTTGTGGAACGGATCTTTCGCTTGTCGGACGGCTTGAAGGTATTACTGTTCATGGATGTCGTGAGACCGTCGGAACCGACGTCAGTCCCCGGCGGTGCCCCTTATCACATACGAAGGGATGCCTTCGTGCGCAGCGAGTGGCTTGGCGGTAACGGAGATCGGTGAGCGTAGTGGCGGTAGGTGATGCCGCCGACCGCGTGTCCAAGAATCTCGATCGATGACTCCGGAAGATGCTCATCGTAGTAGGTCGCGCAGGTCTTTCGAAGATCCTTGAGCACCCAAGGGACCTCCCGCGAAGAGTATCCGCGCCGAGGTGCATCTTCACGCATCAGACTGAGATAACCAACCAAAAAACTCCCATTCGGCATCTGCCACGTCGCTGGGATACGACTTCCGTGTCGTGCTCATCACCTAACATCAGCAAATGACAGCAGATAAGTCAATAACAGACTCTTGCCACTTCGCACACTAGCACACGCGTTTCAGGACGCGTTCTGGTCTTTCAATTGGTTTCGTTCGACAATTGCACACGCTACGTCATTTGTGATCGACGCAAATTGAGCAAGTGCGCTGTGCAGTTCATTCACTCGCGTATTCCAAAGGTACTCCACCTCAAGCATCTCAACAAGTGATTCGTATAAGGCATTGTAGTCACGGACTTGCGCCCAAGGCATAAGTGCCGACATCTCCGCGTGTAGCGACATTTGCTTTTCGACGTTAGGCCCGTAAAAAGTGAGCGCGCCAAAATGCACAGGCTCGACAAGATCGTGACCACCTACGTCGCAAAATGTCCCCATTACTACTGCTATATCAGTTGCTGCGTATATAGCCTCCAGTATATGCATGGCACTAACCCACACCAATCGATCAGAAGGCGATATCTCGGAAATGTCAGACACTACTTTAACGTCGTCACCGAACGTTGTTTTTATGTCTTTTGGAGTAAATTTATCGATATGCCTCGGGACGATGAGAACTCTCGTATCGGTGACGGAATGTAGTCTACAAATTAGATCTCTCGTGTCTTTGATCTCCGCCGGATGAATGTTGCCAAATGTAATGGTCTTAGTCTCGCGCCTGTCACAGGCGGGCACCAATGCTTGAGCGTGAGCAATAGCTTGGCGAGACGGAGGCGACAATTTCATGTTGCCTGTGATATCGATCTTGTTATCCGCGACCCCGAGTTCATTTAGTCGCGACATTGTGCTCATGTTCTGGCAATAGAAATGACTCACTTTTGAGAGTGTCGCCTTCGCGAACCATCCATGTTTCTTGAAGTTCTTGAAGGATCGATCCGATAGCGTCGCATTTGTTACGTTGATTGGGACTGACATTTGTTCTGCGATCCGAAAAAGGTGCGGCCACAATTCCGACTCAACAGTTATCAACACACTTGGCTGAAGATGTTGGAAGATCTGTTGGAGTGGCTTGCGAAGATCGAGCGGCATTACAATCGCGACATCGGCCTCGATGACATTTTGTGCTTTTGCATACCCAGCTTCAGTCGAAGAAGATATAACGATTGTCGCCCGTAACAATAGACGCCGTAACGCCTCAGCTAGCTTCTCGGCAACTTTAACTTCGCCGGCAGACACCGCGTGAATCCAAATTAAGGGGCGTCGGTCAACTGGGAGCGGCGGCAGAATATTGCGCTTTCGCATTTTGAACCACGCTAAACGCCTTTGGCCACTGTGTCGGTAAAGTGCTGAGTGCCAATAATAGATTGTCGACATGGTTAGGACTGCTACGTCGTACAGCATGTAGAGTATCGCTCCGGATTTGTTTTTCGGATCGACCAAGTGGATTCCTCTTCATTTCCGTGTCATTTAGCTGGTTCCTGGTGTGAGAACCACGACCCTAGATTCTGTCGGTCCGATTTGGACCTCTCTTCTTGGGTCAAGGTGATGTAGCAAAGGGCATTGAAGTTGTCTATGATTCAGTGAGTAATGCCATCTTTGAACTTCGGTAGGTCAGGCGCGCCCTGACGGAGCGTGCCATTGTCCGAGTTGTCACACGTTCACGGCAGGCGCGTTGTGGAATAGTGTCTCGGATTATCCGTAGTAATCAACAGGCCGTTGGGCGTGGACTCCGTCGGAGAAGATTGCCCGCTTGTCTCCCATGACGGCTGTCGACCGGGTGCCTCCTTGATTGCGACGGACGAAGATGACGAGTCTGCGATGCCCAATAAACATTTCTTCGCGTAGGAGATCAGAGTGGGCAGGTTCACTGTAGGCTCCGGTCGTGACCGGGGATCGAGGAGCGCAACTGTACCCAGTGTTAGCCTCTATACAAGAAAAAAGCCGTGCAGAGGGTCGTTTTAGCGCATGTCACCGAATGTCAACAAGCGGGGTTATGGTGGAGTCTGCCCATCATTCTTCTGCTCATCGCGACGCGTGGATGTATTGAGCAGGGTAGACCCAACCCGCCTGGACAAGTGGAACTATTAATTCAAATCGCGGCGCGAGAGTGCCGCGACATGTTCGCGATCGTGCAGGAAGGGGCAACCCGCGTTTCTTCATCATTGTCCCATCCTTAGTTGTTACCATCATCTTGCCATTTCCTAGGGTTGATTCAGCACGCAGACTTGCGGCATTGATTTTGCCAAATGCCCAGATCGTTGACAGAGCACACTTGAAATGCTCGCTCTCGACATCCAAGACGCCGAGCGCCGATCAGATGGAGAGCCGCACTCTGCACACTCCACGTATTCAACAAGCGTTGTCCGGATACGGCCTCATTGCGCCGCTCGTCAATCATTGGTTCGTGCCGACATGACTCAAGTATAAGCCCGCATGTACGTCGCAAAAGATTTTCCAGCTGCGGAGACATGCGGCTGATTAGTATCCTGGACTTCGCCGGATAAGCTGATTCCCGACAAGCGAGAAGCCCCAATGATTTCATGGTCCTATATAAACTGGACGATCAAACGTCAGATCTTCGACTTCTTTGACTCGCAGCGCCAGGTCTTCGGCCGATGAGGCAAACCTGAAACTGATTTCGACGGTTGCGGCTTCCGGAACCGTGACAGCCGCCGCTTTCAGCCAATTCAAGGCGACCTGTACGATGTGAGTTCGCACATATTCTGCGGAGAACTCGCCTGAGCTGTTTTTCAGCGGAGCGAATTCTTCGTTCCGGCTCGATTCCACAATCAACGCGGTTTTGGCGAGAGGCAGCGTGTCGAATAAAAATCGCTCAAACTTGATGCCGTTCTCAACCTCTGATTGAATAAGATGTCCCTCGTCGTCGATGTGCGGAATCCTTTTGTGGGCTCGATGCCAGGGTAGGTTCGCCGCCGATGTGGCGACGGTTTCCATGAACGAGCGATTGAAGATGTGAATCGCCGCGTTTCCTGCCCAAAACCGTAAGCCGCCGTCGGCCTCTCGTTCGTTAGCCAGTTCGCTTGGCAAATCGCTGTACTCGATAATGGCCGTTCTGCCGTTCAGGTCAACGGCCAGGCCGACCTTTTCATCGGGGGAGGTTTTGGAAACGACTTTGGTGGAAACCTCTGATCCATGTCGCACGTGCAGGCCGAGGAATGCGGGATCGCAGATCTTCACGAGTGGATTGTCGACCTGGTGCAAAAACAGAAATTCGACTCCGCGGTTTTTCATTTCGGAAAACAGCCCGGCTTTCAGCAGTGCCGCCAGTAGTCCACCATGACCATCGGGGCTCATGCCTAGGACACCCTTGTCAACGCACAGTAACTTCCCCGTTTCAGAATCAACGCACGGCGCATATCCCTGCCGAAAAAAGAAGACATTGGCATGGCCGAGACCGAAGTAGTCTCGCTGTTCAAAAAAGGCGACCGTTTCTTCATGCGTGCCATCGCTGGTCATGATCAGATAAGGAATCGAATGCCCGAAACGAGCGACAAGGGTAACGACCTGATCGGCGAACATTTCGAACAGAGACTTACCGGAAACCGGCCCGATCGGATACATCCCCTTTGGATGCGGGAATCCGAGCCGCGTCCCCTGGCCACCGGCGAGGAGAATCACGCCCGCCTTGCCTTCTCGCAGAATTTGCTCGCCCTTCCTACGGGCTTCGTCCCAAGAATCCAACTCCGCGTCGGTTCGTGGACATCGCACGATATGAGCAGGTGGAGCGATCGTTCCGCGTCCACTCCTCACGTCGCGCTCAGAACTCTTGAGGTCCGACAAATAATAACGAATCATCTCCCAATCGACGTGGGTCAACTGCTCATTCAGGCGTGCCTTTTGAGTCTCTGATAGCTCACTCCAATACCGCAGCACATGTTGTTGTCCCAACTGTTCAATCTGCGATAACGAAGCCACATCAATCATTTATTCTTCCTTTGCTGTGAACTTCGGTTATTGGCAAATCAGAGGTGCTTGGAATTACTGCTGTACCAAGATCGGAAGTTCGTCGAATTATCCGTGGATCTTCTGAGCAAACCAGTTCACGGTTTGACGAATCCCATCATTGAGTTGCACAGTCGGCTTCCACGCAAGGAGTTGTCCGGCCGCCGCTGGTGAAATCAGATTCGATCGCAAATCGCCGGGACGGGCTTCACCGTGTCGACATTCACGACTTTGAATCAAACTGCCGCTTTGTTTCAAATAGTCTTGCGTACACTCCATCAGTCGGGCCGCGATTTCATTGACGTCGACGCCGATGCCGGTTCCGATGTTGATGGCGGTGAACTGCGATTCCAGGCCGGTTTCCAAGGCCGCGACGTTAGCCCGAGCGACGTCGGGACCATAAACGTAGTCGCGAACATAGCGCCCGTCGCCATTAATTGTTGCAGCGCTTCCCGCGAGCATCGCCTTGCAGAAAATCGCGACGACTCCTGCTTCTCCATGGGGATTCTGCCGCGGACCATAGACGTTTGAATATCGCAGGGCGACACCCTGCAGGTTTCGTTCGCGAGCGTAGAACTCCAGGTATTGTTCACCCACCCATTTGCTGATGCCATAGGCCGACAACGGCTTCTTAGGGGCATCTTCGGGCGCCGGGTTGGTAACTTCACCGTAGAGTACGCCCCCAGACGACGCAAAAACGATTCGCCGTGCGCCGACGCGTGCCGCATTGTCGAAGACATTCAGCAGTCCCATGATGTTGATCTCAGCATCGAAAACCGGTTCGCGCATCGATCGACTGACTGACATTTGGGCGGCTTGATGGCAAACCCAGTCCGGTTTGACTTCGTCGAAAACAGCAGACAGTCTAGCCTTATCGCAAATGTCGACTTCAAACACTGGAACCGCCGGCGGGAGATTGTCTCGAGATCCAGTCGAGAGATCGTCAACCACAAAGGGAGAATGTTTCTTCGCGATTAGCGCGTCAACGATATGACTGCCAATGAATCCTGCGCCGCCGGTTACGAGTACTTTCATGCCAAATCCTGTCCAGAAGATTCGTCGCTCGCCTTCAGTCTTCGTTCAAATCATCCCAGAACAAATATTCTGCACCTGGGTTTGCAGTTTGCTATCACGTAAATCACACCGCACAAGCAAAGCGTAGCTAACAATGTGCCATCGATTGCGCAAGATCATTCGCTTCAGCGGGCATACAGACAAACGGTCGATGCATTGCACTGTCATGACAGCGGTAATTCGGCAACCCACGGCAATAAAGGCCAGCACCTCAAGTGGTGATCGTGTGAGGCAATCAATGGGCACTTGTGCATCAATACTGGGCATCGATCGATTGTCGGAAATCGGAAATTTATCACGAAGAGCGTTTCTATAGCGAGAAACGTCGTTCCCATTTTCAAACGAGTCAAAATCATGTGGTGGACATCCTTGGCACTTCTCTTGGCGATCTCAGTTGTTGTGGATCTCCGAAGTGGTCCTCGTGCGGCGTTGGGGGCGGGGGTGCTGCTGTCCTTCCTCTTTCCAAGTTGGATCGTCAATAACATTTACGGGACCCCGATCGACCTGCGTGTTGCCACGGCGCTGATACTTTTGATTTGGCGATTGTTCGATCCGCGCGAACAGATTTGCTGGTGGTTCAACGCCGGCGATTGGGCCATCTTTGTCATGTTCTTCGTGAGTGTCGCATCCGATACATGCCAAGACGGGTTCAGTATTTCGCACTTTGTCTTGGCGTTCGGGACATGGAGTTTGCCCTACATCGCCGGAAGACTCACCATTGAGACCGTGCAAGACTGGCGGTGGATGACTGGGCTTTTCGTGGTGGTCGCCCTGATTTTCGCGGTCTCCAGTGTGGCGGAGGCAACAACCCATGTGAATCCAACCAAAAAGGTCTTTGGAAATCGCCCAAAAGATCGGGCACCCCAAATGATGATTCGGAACGGGCTAAAACGGGCTGAAGGCCCGACTCGACATCCCATCTGGTTTGGAATGTTGCAATGCCTTCTACTGCCTTGGACCCTTGTAGCCGCAGCGCGAGGCCTACGGGGCGACGGTCCGTTGTGGTGGTCTATCACTCCGATCTGTTCTGTTTGCGGAGTCTTGGCGACGATGTCGCGCGGACCGGCGTTGGCCGCGCTAGCGATACCGTATTTCCTCTGCTTGTTTTTTTGGCCGAACGCGAGACGGTACCTAGTTGGCGCCGGCATCGCTGCGGTTTGCGCCGGGTTCCTTTTTCAGCCGCATTTGAGATACGGATTGGAATACTGGGACAACTCGAGGTATTCGACACAAGCAGGGAAGCAAATCGATGTTGACGGCGAAAAACACCAATGGACGGCAATGTCGCACCGTTGGCTTGTATTTTCCGCCTATCGTCGCGCGATCTCTAATGCCGGACTGCTCGGATATGGAAATACCAGAACGGCCGACTTCCCCTTCAATGTGCCGTTGGGGCCAGATGCAGTACAAGCAACCTCGGTTTTCTGGACGATCGACGATGAATACCTGATTATTCTATTGAGATTTGGCTGGTTCGGACTTGCCGCATTTGCGGCGATCTGCCTGACGTCGATGTGGCACATCCTTCAGCAATCACAGTTTTGCGACGCCAAAGAACGATTGGCCCCCTTGGCCATTGCCGCGGCGCTACCTGCGGTGATGTGTGTTTTTCTGGTTGAGTGGATGCCATCTGACTACGGGTTTCTGTTTCTCTGGCTTTGTGGAGCGGCAAACGGCATTCGAATGACGACGGCCACTCAAGCTCCAAGTCGTTTCGCCCAGCGGAGCCATCGAACCATCAAAAAGGTTCACGGAGAATCGATCGCCACTTTGTAGTGCGCGGACCCCTAAAAACGGCGATGATCACACTCGTACGAGTGCGGCCGCGAGTAGCAGCATCGGTAGAGGCCTGTGGAAGCTGCAATAGGGCGATCTGACCACCGTGAATAAGAAGCCGAACCCTCATTTCGTTCCTGCAAACCATCACATCGAAGTCAGCTCTGGCGTTAATCACCGCGCGCTGAAATTCGCAGTCCCCCACTCGATCTGGTGCGAAACAGCACTCGCTTCTGCTACATGGCATAGGACGTGCATCCATCGATGGCCGCGAATTGTATGTAACTCCGTTTACTCCCATCCAGCGAAGCCGTTAGTCCGTTTCAATCAATTGGCCGCATCTTGACGCAGAACCACATTTGGGCAGTAATTTGGCGTACTTCATGATGAAACACGAATCCCTATGAATACTTGTCAAGCACGTGTGCCTACTGCCGTCGCCCCCCGGCTGGACGTTCCGGTCCGGATGCAGGGCATCGATGCATGCCGCGGTATAGCGGCACTTCTAGTAGCGCTTTTTCATGTAGAAATTCATCTCAAGAAGGACAAATACCTGAACTTCGATCCATTCAATGGTTGGTTCTTAGGTGGTTTCGCAGGTGTCGACTTCTTCTTCGTGTTAAGTGGGTTCATAATTACGTATGTGCATTGGAATGATTTCGGAAATGCGCACCGTCTACCTCGCTATATCCGTAATCGAGTCGCACGCGTCTATCCACTACTCTGGTGTGTCACGGTCCCGTTTATAATCGCCAGTGTATTATACAAATCAGAATACGTTCCAAAGAACATCGATAAACGATGTGCAGCAATCATAACTTCATTGACGCTTATACCACTAGATATTGATCCACTATTAACTGTACTCTGGACTCTGCGACATGAAATGTTTTTCTACATGCTGTTCTCTTTAGTCTTGTGGAACGCGCGAATAGCGTCGTTCGCCTTACCTATTTGGGTTGGCTCTTGCGTCATGAATTCCATTTCGGGAAGCCATACTCACTATCTGATCGACTTCCTCTTGAGTCTTTACAATTTAGAATTCGTTCTCGGAATTGGATGTGCATTTGTTTTACGAAAATACCGACTACCGTTTCCGGAAGCCCTGACTGCAGCAGGGGTGCTTCTGTTTGTCGCTTTCGGCCTAAACGACGGGACAGGTGACAGGGGCTATACGAATGGAAGTTTGGTTGGAGTGTTCTGGACTATCCGATTCGGCTGTGCCGCAGCCCTAGTCGTACTTGGCATTGGGCAGCTGGATCTCATGGGTCGTGGAACGTGGGTTCCGCGGTGGCTTGCGTTGGTTGGCACAGCGTCATATTCAATTTACCTTATCCATTTGCCGGTCATCTCGATCATGAGTAAGGTTCTCATTAAATGGAGCTCCGCTAGTTCATCGGCGAGTGTAGTGTTGGCTTCCCTGATATTTGTGATAGCCATTGTAGTCGGTGTACTGACGTATCTCTGTGTAGAGCGGCCGCTTGCAAGGTTCTTCCGGACTCCTTCGCGCATAGGCAGTAGTCCGTCAAACGCCAACGCCAAATCGATGCAGTGCGAGCCTGAAGCGGCACCCTGTGCGCCGACCCAGGCAACAGATGTACCAGTTGTGCCCGTCGCTTCGAAGCGATTTGCGCTTCTTGATTGCTGGCGAGGGATCGCGTGTTTGATGGTTGTCATAGCACACGCGCGAGAGCCCGCCGAACTCCGTTACCTGGAGGGCAATGAGCCGGTTTCCGACTTCGCCGGTCAGCTGGTAGTGTTCTTGGGGACATTTCGTGTTGGAGTGCAGATATTCTTTGTTATAAGCGGCTATTGTATTTCGGCGACGGTGGAGGGGTTTGGGAGGCGCAACAGTTCCGTTCTACGCTATTTCTCTCGGCGCTTTTGGAGAATCTATCCGCCGTACTGGTCGCTCTTCATTCTCATGTGGATCGCCGTCACGCTTTTGGAGTTCGCCGCATCCCGCGGCTGGGTTCCGCAGGGGTTGAACAATTCGAAATCGCCATTGACGCTGACGGCATCCCAATTTCTTGGTAACGTCACATTGACGGAAACGTGGAGATATCACCTATTTGGTAGCGAAAGCAAGCTTTTTCTGAAGCACGCATGGACACTCTGTTATGAAGAGCAATTCTATCTCTTCGTGGGCCTTAGTTTGATTGCCTTCCCTCGGAAGTATTTTCGATCGATAGTCTGGCTTTCGGTGATTAGTATCGCATGTCTTCTGCTGTCTGCTTTAAATGTAGTGGATATCAGAGGATTTAGTATTGACCGTTACTGGTTTTCGTTCGCAATTGGCGTGCTCGTTTACTATCGTTTATGTCACGCCAGCATTCGCGACCGTTGTTTCATCGATGTCTCTGTGGCGAGTGCGGCGATCGCAGCACTCGCAATTGACCTGGCTCCGATACACTTAGACGAGGCGGACCACGCCTTTGTCCATAATCTCGCTGTGTCGATGATTTTTGGCGTGTCATTGATCGTGATGCATCGCTGGGATGCATATCTGAGCACGCTTCGGCCATTCAAGGCGCTGGCGTTTGTTGGAGTGATATCATATAGTCTATATCTGATACATGCGCCCGTTGTTCCGATCATTGCGCGCTTCATGATGAAGCTTGGGCTTAAATCAGACTTGGCAACATTGTGTCTGACGGTGCCACTTTGTATGCTTGCATCAGTGCCTATGGCTTGGTTATTTTGGTTTTGTTGCGAACGTCCGTTTTTGTATCGGAAAAGTAGCGTCGGAGTGACCTCCTAGAAGCTGCGGTTGGAACCATTGGGGAAAGCAACGATGGCGTTCGAGTTGCTCAATAAGCGAAGTTGGGGGAGTCTGATATGAAGGGCTTCCACTGGAGGATGCGATCATCCGATGTCCAGGATGCATGTTAGCCGCAGAATGGAATCTCCGACTAGCGACGGCTAGTCGCGTTCCACGTCGTTTCTTCCATCGAAACCTTTGATCTGGCAAAAAGGTTTGGGTGGCATCAGTCGACGTATTTGGTGCGAGGTGCGGCGCTCATCGCAGTGTTGTGGGGAGCATCCAGTCACATGGCGCCAATAGGTGTCGCAGCCTGTTGAACCTGCTCTACAAAGCGACGCCCGAGGATTTCCACGTCAAACGTTGTACGAACGAGTTCCACGGCGGCGCGTCCCATTTCGCGACGTTGTGACTCAGTCAGGCTGAGCAGTTCTTCGATCAGTGAAGTAAACCCTGGTTGATCACCAGTCCTGGCGATGTATCCATGTACGCCTGGGGCAAACCCTGACAGCGTTCCGGCACAATCCGTCCACACAGTTGGCAGCCCCGCAGCCATTGCCTCCAAGACGGCTAATGGCAAGCCTTCCCAGTTCGCACTATGAAAGTACGCGTCCGCGGAATGAAGCACGCTGGGAACGTCGTTACGCCATCCGGCGAATATGCACTTCCCCTTGAGCTCTGGTGCATCAGCCAATCGATGAAGCTTCTGCTCATATTCAGCATCTTCGTCAGAGTCGGGTGCCCTCGCACCAATAAGGACAAGCCTGTAATCACGGCCTGCCAGATCGGCCTGGATCAGCGATCTCAGTAAGAGGTCTTGGCCTTTCTGGTGCGTGATCCTTCCGACATTCAGAAGCATCAATTGATCATTCGAGATCCCAAAGTCTGATCGAATCCGATCTCTCTCGGCTTGATCGATCGGCTTAAAACGAGATAAGTCAATCCCATTGTCGATCGTGACAGCTCGAGATTCAGGTATCCGAAACTCACGAATGTGCTGAATTCGTACGGACTCTGAGCAGCAGATGACCTTGGCGACTCGCTTTCTTAGCAGGCGTCCGTACAAATATTTTTTAAGTGCCCTGACCATGAATGAGCGATTATGGAACATTACATGGTTGAGGGCGTGATAAACTAATGGAACCTTCGTCTTCTGAGCCACAAACACCATGATCTTGACATCCAATTGCACTTCGCTCAGCAGGAGTTGGACGCGTTCTCGTACCACGAGTTCTGATATCCGACGAATCAGCCCACGATCAGGGATCTGTCGGTCAAAACCATCCTCTTCAACTGCCTCAATGCCAATTCCCCGAAGCTTGTCAATCACGCTCGCGCGGCCGTCGACCGGGCGTCGGCCTGTTACAACAATGAGGCGGTGTCCCGCAGCAACCAAGGCACGAGCTATGTCAAATGCCATCCGCGGCGCGCCAGTGAAATCCGGAGTGCCGATCGTCATCAATATTAACATCTGTCAACTCTCATTCTGGCCATTGTCAGAGCGAGTATGTCGCTCTCTCGTGCAACTCTACATAACGCTTTGAATGAGTGTGTTGTGGGCTCAGTCACCACGTCGGCATTTCAGGCGCCGCCAAATACCCTCTGCGTTCTCCAAGCCCACATCACTTTCACGTTCTATTCCCTCTTCAGAACAATCGGTGCGATGCCTGATGAACTAAGGCTCGCTTTCCAGGTCAGAGGGGGCGACGACAATCCATAAAAGCGCAACTGCCATAAATGGGATTTGTGTATAAAAGTTAGCCAGCAAAGCCATGAAGCCGAACATATGGAAAGTAGCAATATAAATGGACAGCAGGAATGGCGAGGCGGTAGCATTATTGTACAACCAAATGCTTAGCAGTAATACAACGGTGCCGACGAGTAATGATCCAACTAGTCCAAAATCGAAAGCAAGCTCCGCGTACATCGTCCTAAACGTCATGCCGAAATGTGGTAAGAGCTGACTCATCTCATCCATCGCCGTAGTACGGTCCTTTCCCGTAATAATGCCCCGCAATGCCGTAGGCGCAACTGCATTTAGCCAAAATCCACCCAAGGCTGGCGGAGGGGCATTTGCAAGATATGTGTCTAGTGTGGGAAAAATTGGTTCGGAGTACGATGCGATCCAACCAAGTCCCGAATCAACAACCTTGATATTTGTCTCAAACGACAGCAGATTCTTGATTTCGAGCCGTCCGAACCGGTAGTTTCCGATAGCAATGAAAAACGCCGTCAGAGCAACCAGGCCCAACAGCGCCATTTTTACTTGCAATCGATTGAAGATCGCCAACCCGCTGGCAAGAGCAACGACGTTCATCACGATGACAAAGCGATTGCCCGTGGCTGAATTGCAACATAAGCACCAAGTAACCAACCCAAGATCAAGCCATTTTTTGCGACCAAAAAGAAACTGACGCCAATCCAGTCGACTGACCAAGAAATCGGCTTGGAGCATCGCCGATGCGACCATTCCACATACGACTCCGAGTGTGGTAGTGATTGACCAGACATCCCCGTATCCCCCTCCGTTTCCCACCATTTCATTAGAATACATCAGGCCGATTTTCCCGAATTTGGCGACGGTCACGATTGGGTCGATCGTGCAGACGACGGTGAGAAGCGAAAGCCACATTTGTTGCGGGATGAATCGTGTCCGCAATTCTGGGTATTCAACTTCCTCGGAGGGCTTTGTCATAAATCCGATAATCGCAATCGCCCATGTTACAGCAATGCCGAGTACCAACCACTGACACGGACCTGAGAGAACATAATCCCGGTTGCTCGAATGGAGGAGTATTGGCCATAAGACAAACACGGATGACGCGATGAAGACAATTAGCGACACGCCTTGCGGCGACACCGCCATTTGCATTGAGAGTAAATATAGAAAAGTGCCAATGAACAACGCTAGTGCTGCTATGACGAGTGCGTTATCACTCGGCACAATAGCCCCCAAGACGAAAGGATCAAACCGCATGCGAGTTCTCAACTGGAGGAAGACAGTCGGCGAATGTTCCTTTAGTAATGAAGCGAAGTTTTCCGCCGGGTGTGCAATCGATTAGCTCGATTCCGGCAGGCTCGAGAGCGATCTGCAGCCCAACGAGAATTGGCTCCATCCACAGCCGCGGATTGTCTATAAAGGTATGATTTACAAAATTGATAGATGTGTCAGCGCCTGCGAAATACGACTTTGGCGTGGGATAGTTGGCATCGACTCCCGTCAGCAAAATGCGTCGAAAGCCTTCAATCGCAGCAATTTGTATGGCGGACGTGATCACGCTGTTGCCAAAATTCAAGCCGTGTTCATAGGACAACGGATATCTTGTTTTGTCGAAGACTACCTGTTGCAGGCGCTCACCGTAGGTAAACCACTTGAAAAAGCTGTATCTCGAAACCATTGGCTTGGACAGTTGCTTGAGTGCCACGAAGTCACGTCCGAGAACACGCCGAAGCGATGCATAGTTAGGGATAATGCACTTTTCACTCCCTACAAACAGCTGCCCCGGATAGTGTTTGTATGCGGTGCCAATCTCTTGAATGCGATTCGAATCGGTAATGACCACGGCATCGGTTGTACGCCCCCAGGTGTCAAATTTTTTGTAGATATGATTGCTTCCGAATGAGTACACGCGCTCCAGCCATGCCGGATCCAGTTGATCGATCGATGGACCGTTCCCCAAGACGAGCGCAGTGTGCGGCCGCGTTGCGTTCATATTGGTTAAAACCTATGGCTGAAAGCAGGATCGATCGTGAGTGATGACTCTTGGGTTTGCAGATACGGAATGCTCGTTCTTGGAGCGAAGCATTTAGGTTGCCAAACGACTTCAAAAGCAAACCGTGAGCCAAATTCTGCGACAAAGTCCCAATACCCAACTGGAGCAGCGTAGCGCCGAAGGCATTGGGTTCGACGTGCCGCGAGGTATTTTGCGGCTAAGAAAGTTCGACGTAGTTGCCGAGAGGCTTTTTGGTGTAGCCGCAATCTCTGTGAAAGTGGCCTTCTGGAAATCCTCAGGTAGAGTAGGACGTAAACTGTGTTCAACAATTCGTTGTCGCTGCGCTTTGTCGCGACGAGCGTTGCACAGTTTGTAGGCAAACCGGACTGATGTCGGGCGAGAGCAAACGATGCAGGACTCGGCGCGGCATGAACAGTTCGATTGCGAGAGCTGGGCCTGAATCGATGGCAGCCAGAAGCAATCCAAGTCACCGGCATCAATTTTTGGACACTGGTTCCATATCTTTGCGGCGGCTTCGGCGTGCTGAAATGTTCATTCCGCTGATCTTTAGTGGAAGGAGTGAAGGTCGACGGCCGTTTCATCAAGAGAGATTGCCGCGATCAAATGCGACGTTCCCAGAAGGGCGAGTGACCTGATCTTCGAAAGTCTCCCTTATACCGTAGTTGCATCAAGTGTTGTGCTCGACCGCTGCGGCGTAAGCTGCTCGTAAACATCTTCGACTGCCGCAACCATTCCGGCTACGGTGTAGTGTAACGCTATTTCGCGGCGCGCCTTCTCGCCCAAACGCCTGCGCAATTCTACGTCATCACGGAGGCCGGTCAGGGCGTCGCATAACGACTCTATTTGCGGGAGGGCGACGATTCCTGTGACATCCTGCACCACAAGGTCACTAATTCCTGGAGCATCAACTGCGAGGACTGGGAGTGCAAGCAATTGCGCTTCTCCTAATACATAGCTCAGGCCTTCATAGCGCGAGATCATGCAGAATACATCAAGAGTCAAAAGCAGCGACTCAGGATCTGAAACCCAACCAGTGACGCGCAGTCGATCTCCAAATTCCTTCTCTTGGCTCAGGAAAGTACGGACACTTTGCGCCTCGTCATCGTCGCCAAAGTCGCCGATCCAGACGAAGCGAGCTTGACTGTCCCGCCGCAGCATTTCGACTGCCGTTCTGAACATCAGGAGTGAATTCTTTTGGCGACAGATTCGCCCACACGCGCCAAACGTCCATTCTGCATTGTGGGGGATCTCGCGATGGCCGACAGTCTCGCTGGTTCTTACCGACATTCCGTTGGGAATGATTGCCGCGCGCTTTGCTCCGGGAATTCTCCAACGCTGCCAATCGGCGAATTCGGTTCGCGAAACGGCCACCAGCCGGTCTGTGAGGAGACCCAGGACGACTTCGATACCCCAGTATAACGAAGAACGGTGACAAGCCATGGCGTTGGGCGTATACACGTTCCTGGGGCGCGGGAATAAACACAATGACGCTATCCGCGCCAAGCCACCGGCCTTCGAGCTATGTGAATGAATCAAGTGGGGCCTGATTCGTCGAAGTTCACCAATCAACGTCATCAATGCAGCGGTATCTTTCCGAACGGATAGCGGTGCATTCATGGGGATTTCGATACATGTTATTCCTCGTGTGCTCAGTTCAGTGATTTCAGTCTGATAGGTCGCGTCGGACCGCTCGAGGCTGTAGATGAAGTAAACTTCAAATCTCATGACGTCAATCAAACGAAGCAAATCGACGACATGCCTTTTCACTCCAGCGGAGCCGGGTTCTGAGATCACGACGATTCGGGGGCGATCGTTCATTTGTGTTCAGCACAGTCTTTCTTAATACAGGGGGAATTCGTCCATGAGGCAGGTCGCGAATCGCCCCGGTCAGTTCGCCCTAAAACCATAAAGATGCAGTGCGTCCGACTTCAAACGTCGTAACTTGTTTCCAAAGCTGCTGCTCAGCTCGGAGGTCGTCGAAACACGACCTCGCAACTCGTCAAGCTCCGCGGAGTACGTCGAATCTGTTCGAGCTGTGATCTAGAGTACATCACGTCAGGGTTGGTGAGATCTATGTGCCGAAGAAAGCCGATTCACATGCCGTTTGGCACCCGGTTCGGATACGATGGCAACGTGTGCGTCATGTAGCGTCGTATTCTACCTAAGTGCGGGTCCTAAGTGACGGGGTGTGGAAGAGAAGCTACGGACGTCTTGCCGCTCTGCAACTGCTCATATATTGCAATCAGTTCTCGGGTGTGGCGCTGGACTGTCCACGGATTGTTCCAATACCAGGAATAGGCATTCCGACTGAGGCGTTCCACAAGCTTGTCGTCTTGCGATGCAATCAACTGTTGTTTGAGTGCTTCAACGCTGTCATGCTGGAAGTGCAGTCCTCGTTCGTTGTGCTCGATGCATTCGATGGCGGTCGTACAATTCGATACAATCGAAGGGACTCCGTTCGCGGCGGCCTCAATGGGGGTTAGCGGTTGGACCTCATACCAAGTTGATGGAAATGCCAGTATTCTTGCCTCACGCATCTTCGCGCTGACGCCCTCTTTATTCAGCCAACCCGTGAATTCCGAGTCCGGAAGCTGCGCTTGTATTTCGGCTCTCAAATGTCCATCGCCGACGAATACGGCAGACATTCCCAGATCGCGCAACGCTTGCGACAGGTTGGCAACCCCTTTCTCCCGGGATAGTCGGCCGACAAAGAGTGCGCGCTTGTTCGATTCGACCGGCGATCTGCCCTCGTCTGTTACGGAGATCGGGTTGTCCAGCATGTAGATATTCGAGTCTAATGGCAAGAAGGGCGTCAGCACGTCCCGGCTCATTTTCGTCATCATGATGTAATTCGTAATACAGGCCGGGACGCCGTATAAGTGCTTTTGAACGAACACTCTCGCCAGCCGCCATAGCTTGATTCGATACGAACGAGAATCGCAGTTACAACTCACGCAACTCCAACTGAGCGGGGTGCGGTGGCATACTTCGTTTTTTGGAAAGTCAAAAAATGCGCCGTTCGGACACGCCGTGAAATATTCGTGCAGGCTCATTGCGACTGGAATGCCCTTGCGAGCGGCCGCGCGCGCGACGGTTCGTACGCACAACGGCGAAAGCGACTTACTCCAGGAGTGAATATGCACGACCGTGTCAGGACCAGCATCATCGATGATCTTGGCCAAAGCGGACGACATCCGCGTGTTGGCAATGCCCTGAACAGCGGCCCGAATGCGATTTGGATCTTCCTTGATGTCCAATTGCTCGAGGCATGTGACTTTCAGTCGCTCACTGCCTTGCAATTCCGGCGCAACAGTTCCGTTCGAGGCAACATAATGGACGTCGAGACCGGCATCAGCACATCCTCGAGCCGCAAGAATCGCAATTTTTGATGCGCCGCCATCAATGGCTACTGTATCATGGACGACAATGACTTTAATTTCTCAATCCTCAAGTACGACGCTGACGAGCGCTATTTGCAGTCGTGGAGTTAGTAAGCAAACTCGCACCTTATCTGAATGTCGGAGCACACGCGCCAATAGTGGATTTCAAGGCCAGGCCGAACACGCCAATGAGCGGCGATCAAAGCTTGGCGACTTTTGAAGTCGCAGGAGTGGCAGGCTGATATCGATCAACGAGCCAACGCAAAGGTTTCGAGACGTCGAAGGTTGAGCTAATCATACAGAATGCCACCAACAGAATCGCCGTCAAGAGGCTCCCGGTTGACAGTTCTTGACGCAGGGGAGGCAATTTGAACAATCCATACGCGAAGTATAACGAGCAGGTCGTGTAACAGGCCAAATATGCGATTGTCATCGACAACGGAAAAGCCCAGAGACCTAGAGAATCGAGCGTTGCCATACACAAAACGATATATAACACTCCTGTAATCCCATTGAGGATGTGCCAGACAATATGATTGCTAAGACTATAAAGTTGAATATTCATCGCTCCCAGCCGTTCCAGAAAGTAGGCGAGAGCGATCGCTGCCCACAGGGCGGGGCTGACAAAGGGAGTGCGGGAATGCACCAATTGCAGTAGTGGTGCAGCCATCAAACCGACACCCAACACGCCACAGACGTAGACGAAATACGAGCGACGCATGCCGCGATTGGCCACCTGCATCACCGCGGCAAAGTTGCCGCGGGCGTATTCTCGAGCCATGCCGGGCAACTTGCTATAGAACGGTGCTTGGGAAAACTGCGCGATCGCCGTGATGAATCGCATCGCGAGCAGGTACGACGCGACTTCGACTGTGGGGCCAAGTTGCGCGTAGATGAGTCCAGTGACCTGCAAAACACCTGTTGACATCAGTACGCCCACGCCGCTTCGCCAGGCTGGCGGCCAGACCGCTGCGAAGACTTCGCGATCGATCACTGGCTGAGGAGTTCGTAACCGGCCGTCAAAGAGTCCTCGGGCGACGCGAAGGTTCCAGATGACGTTGAACACTGCAAAGGCTTGATACACCGCGATGGTCGGCAGAATACCACCGCCACCGGCAGCCACTGCGGCGGCGAGCACTAAACCGGACACAGTCCAGATCGCTTCCGCCCGCCTGAGAATCGCAATTTGGTCAATGCCCTGCAAGTATGCGCCCAAGTAGTTGCCCCAAAACGTGATACAGATTGTTGACAGAACCGCGCCCCATGCCGCCCAGGCATTCCACGGGTTGGAGATTTCGCTGATCGGCTTCCACAGCATCGCGGTACCAGCAATCCCCATAACTAACAGCGTACTGAGGCTCAAACGCGTGTAGATCACGCTCATCGTACTCAGAATTCTGCGAAGCAGCGACCAGTTTGGTTCGGTGATCGTGAGTGCCGGCCTATTTGGCTGACGAATCTCGTGTAGATTCTCCAATCCTGCCATCGCGAATGCGATTGCACGGGCAAACGTTGATGAGAAGCCGAAGTCGGCCATCATCTGCAGGCCAATAAGAGTCAGCAGCGAATACCAGACAGTAACCTCCGCGGGACTGAAGCGAGTGAGGATGATCGGAGTGATCAGCAGTAGTCCCAACGCGCGCGCCAGAAAGCTCATCCAGGTCGTGACCGTGGGAGAGTTCCACATTTGTCGAATTCTGGCAGCGATCAGATGCATTTCGCCTTTCGTTGACGCGGTTGCCGACAAGATCACCCGTCTGACCGATGCCGGGGCGTGTCGCTAGGGGAGTGAGATCGAACGTTCAACAATGCCAAATAGCCAACTAGATCAGGTTGGTGCCTTCACTTTCAGCATTTCGAGAAGTAGGCCAATGGCTCGCTCACTCGTCCGTATGACTGCGTCTCGGGTGTTAGAAGCGTTATGCGATCCAAATAAGCACTGTTCAAACTGGCGCAACGGCGATGTCGCAGACAAGGGTTCCACTTCAAATACCTCAAGCGCCGCCGCGCTGACCTGTCCCGACTCGAGAGCTTGTGACAGTGCGGCTTCATCGATCAGCGGACCGCGAGATACGTTCACAATATCGACACCGCGCTTGCACATTGCGAAGGTCGAGGCATTCAAGAGATGGCGGTTCTCGGGCGTCAACGCACACGTCAGCACAATCACCTGGGCTTCTTGGATGCGATCAGGCCAGGCGGCCGACTCCACAGCCTCCAACCCTGGTGCGGGAGCGAAACGTGGGTCATACGCGATGACCTTCATCCCGCTTGCCAGAAGACGTTTCGCGGTCTGACGCCCGATATCGCCGAATCCAACGACAGCGGCCGTCTTGTCGGCGAGCGAATATCCGACGGGCTTGGGCCACCTCTCGGCGACCACGCCGCGATGGACATCGAAGATCTTCCGCGCCAGGGCGATCACGTAGCATTGCGCGATATCCGCGACTTCCTGGCCAAACATCCCGGGAGTATTTGTGATTGGGAGTCCCAGATCGCGAGCGGCGGCAAAATCCACATTGTCGATTCCAACTCCGAACTTTACCGCAGCTCGCAACTTTCCGCGAACGGCGGTCTCGAAAACGCGCCGAGTGGCCGGATCGTCGCCGATAATCCAACCATCGAACTGTGGGATGAGTTCCAACAACTCGGGTTCCGAGAGGATCTGCGTAAACTCGGGACAATGAAATTCGATGCCATGATCCGTCAGTAGATGGCTGTAGTGCTGAATCGAGCGAATCATCGGTGGGCACGTAATCACAACACGCATTGGATCGCTTTCGGAAATTTCTGCTTGAAATCGGTCGTATCATTTGGGCTGCGTTCCGGGGTTCATACGGAACCAGCCTTCCGCGTAAGTTCGTGAGTACTCACCTAGGGTCTATGCCGGGTATCGTCCGCGCCAAGCGTTCTGCGAGATCCCAGCCGTCTTGATCGTCGATATCCGCCGATTCGCAGGAGGGGGTGGTAAACAACAACGGTTTGCCACCGATCCGCGCCTGGGTTCGCTCAAAACTCGTCCGACTGAACAGATACAAGTTCGAGTTCTCTTCAAACCAGGGCTCAAGGTCCTGCGTGCGAATCAGGTTCTGGGGATCGTGGTTCACAGGGGATCCATCGGCGCGGTAGAACCGGGTTTGAAAGCGATTTACTGAGAACAGGCTATCGAATTTTTCAGCGAGCAGGCCGGCCTGATACTGCTCAATTGCTGTGCGGATCGTCACCGCTGACAGCAGCGGATTTGTGGTATGTGTCATCAGATATGCGTCGGCCCGCACGTTTTCGATGTCATCTTTCAGCACGAGGTTCATGCTGACAAAGTCGCCGCAGATATTAGGCTTGCGATCCCTAATCAGCACACGGTCCGAATCGGTCAAGCCATGACTTGCAAGAATCTCACGCGCGTCCGTATTGATGACAATTTGACGGACCGCCTCGACTTCGAGCAGCGCATCCAAGATCCAGCGAAACAACGGTTTGCCGGCAAAGCTCCGAAAGTTCTTACCGGAGACGCGGGCACTATGAGCCTTCATCGGCAGGAGAGCAACCAAACCAGACATGGACGTCCAATTGTTCTATGAAGGAGTCGTGATCAAGTCAGCCTTCGCTGACGCCAAGATGATGCCGTTCTTCAATATCGGTTATTGCTGGCCGAGTCGGCTGCGGAACGAAACCGATTGATTGCCAGCATGTTCCGCAAACCTCGCGCCGAAACATGCCTTGACAGTCATTTCAGTGTTTCCCGAGGTCGTGTTCGGAGCTGCATTCAGAACCGTATAATGTCCGTAAGTATTAATCCATATATATGTTGCGCATTTATCCGAGAAGGTCGTGAAGGTGTTCAGGCGTGAAATCAACTTTCGTCTACAAATCTCCGCTTCGTTGTCTTTTTCGATTACCTGCGGCCAAATCCGTTCGGATTACACCTGGAGTAAGGTCGAGTGCTCAGGTTTTGAGCAGTGCTGTTCGACGGGATCGACGATGAACGTGATAATCCTCCGCCGGCGCCAGACCGACTCAATGATATTGGCAAGCACCGAACTCGCGCCGACCGGCCGCTACTTGTTCATCAAGCAGATCTACTACCGCGGAAAGGCTCATCTCGGTGGTATCGATGATCTGCGCATCCTGTGCAGGCCGCAAGGGCGCGCAAGCCCGAGCCTCGTGGCGACGGTCTCGAACCTCTTGTTGGTCGATGAGGTCCCAAATAGAGACCATGTTCCCCAGGTCGTGCAGCTGACGTTGACGACGCCGAGCTCGCTCCTCTTTTGTTGCCGTCAAAAAGAACTTGAATTCGGCGTCAGGGAACACAATTGTGCCTTGGTCCCTTCCTTCCGTAACGAGGTTTACCCTTCTACCAACGCCGCGCTGAAGCCCCACAAGCCGACTCCGCACTTCGGGATTTTGAGGGACGAACGAAACCACCGAAGTTACGTCTCGTCGATGTAACTGGTCCGTGACGTCGTCTCCAGCAAGCAACAAACGATTGTTCGCAAATCTGATCTCGAGATTGGCCATTGTTTCTGCAGCTGCGCGGCGGTCGTCAACATCAATCCGTTTATCGAGGCAAGCGTACGCGACCGCGCGATACATCGCCCCGGTATTTAGAAATTCGAAGCCGAGGCGCTCTGCCAACGTCTTCGCAACAGAGCTTTTGCCGGTGCCCGCCGGTCCGTCAATCGTCACTATCATTTGAGATCGCCTCAACGCCTGTTCGGCACTGGTCGCCACCGCTTTGGCTGAATGCAAACGATTCCTCCGTCACCATCGCTGCGATCAAATATCTCCTGCGAGCTATACACATATTTAGATTGGATAGTAATATCGATCTTTCATTTGTCGCGTCAGTTGCTTATGGCTATTACTTCCTCGCCATGTCCCCCAGAACTGGCAGGCCCGGAATGTGACAATCTCCACTGCTTTCCGTAAGAAACTCCGCTGCAGGATCGCTTTGGCCCAATCTCCCAGTACTCCGGCGAACCAGTAGCGAAGGGCATCCAAAGCGGAAACGTGAACCGTTGGAAGTATCCTCTGCAGCGCGATCGCTTCGCGCTCGTAGCGGCGTTTGACTTGCGCCCAGTTTTCGAAATGATAGTGATAGACGACGGCCTCAGGCGCATAGCAAATCTTCAGTCGAGCGCGCACCAAACGCTGACCAATTTCCATGTCTTCCAGGCCAGGTAGGTCTTCGTCATAGCGAAACCTCTGCCAGGCCGACTTCAAAATCGCCGCGTTCGCGTTGTTGCAGAAATACGGATGCGGCGCTTCGTGGTTCTCGGCGGGAAAGTATTTCTCGAATAATTGATGCTCACTGAACTTTGTTTCAGGGCCACCAATCTGACGCCCATAAGTGAGACTGGCACCGTCATGAATCATGGCAGCCGTCAGATCGGTAAGCCAGTTCCGATGCACCGGAACGCAATGGCCGCTGATAAATACCAAGTATTCACCAGTCGCCGCCTCGCAGCCTAGATTCAGCGAACGACCGAATGAAAAATCCGCTTTGGGGATGTGGACGACTCGACAACCGGCTTCCTCGGCGATGCGGACAGTGTCGTCGGTCGAGCCGGAATCGACCACGATGATTTCCAGTTTCTCTTCGGGGATTTCTTGCCGTTTCAGCATCGAAAGAAGGTCCGGCAGGTGTCGTGCCTCATTGTACGTGCGCACAATGACGCTCCATTGGACGGCAATTTCAGTCCATGCGATTCGTGGAGCGTCGATTCCGTCGACGGGAGTCGGACAGCAGATATCGAGATTGCCTTCATTCATGCTTTCGACAACGTTAAGCATTTTCATTCATTCCCAATTCTTGTCGGTAGTACTTGATGGTTCTTTCCAAACCGGTGGGCAAATCAATCGTCGGTTCCCATCCGAGCAATTGTTTCGCCTTTGAGATGTCCGGGCAGCGCTGCTTCGGATCGTCTTTAGGTAGAGGCATATAACTGATCGTGGATTCGGTGTGAGGAATAGCTTTAAGGATCTCACTCGCCAACTCGAGCATTGTGTATTCGCCAGGATTGCCGATATTCACCGGTCCCGTTTCCTGATCTTGATCCATCAACAGCATCATTCCGCGAATGAGATCGTCACAATAACAGAACGATCGCGTTTGCTTGCCGTCGCCATAAATTGTCAGGTGCTCGCCGCGCAAAGCCTGCGTGATGAAATTGGAAATCACGCGTCCATCATTGGGGTCCATGCGCGGCCCATAGGTGTTAAAGATGCGAATGATTCGAACTTCAATCCCGTGTTCCTGGTGGTAATTCATGCAAAGAGATTCGGCCACCCGTTTACCTTCATCGTAGCAGCTTCGTGGGCCTATGGGATTCACCCGACCCCAGTAGTCTTCTGTCTGCGGGTGAACGTCGGGATCTCCGTAAACTTCCGACGTCGAACAGTGGAGAATTCGTGCCTTGCACCGTCTCGCTAATCCCAACATGTTGACAACACCGACGGTTGAAGTCTTGATTGTCTTGATCGGGTTGTATTGATACGCAACCGGCGAAGCGGGGCAGGCAAGATTGTAGATCTGATCCGCCTCGATCACGATCGGTTCGACGATGTCATGACGCAGTAATTCAAAACGTGGATTCCCGATCAGATGTGCGACGTTTTGCTTTCTGCCTGTGAAGAAACTATCGAGGCAGATGACAGAGTCTCCCCTTTCCAGCAAGCGTTGGCATAGGTGACTGCCTAGGAAACCGGCACCGCCGGTGACGAGAATCGTTTTCATTGGTGATCTTATATTCAAAGGAAGTTTCGTCGCATGATCCGTCTATTCATTGACCGGAAGCAACCGTTGTTACGCAGATTCGTCAAGCTTGAATGTTCGTCGAAAACTCAATAATTAGCCTTGGTTTGACGCGATTCCAGGCCAATTCCAGAATAATCAAATCCCAATTGACGCATCATGTCCGGATCGAAGAGATTTCGCCCGTCAAAGATCAAGGGTGATCGCAGCTTCTGACGGATCAAATTGAAGTCCGGATTCCTGAACGCACTCCATTCCGTGACGATGGCTAAGGCGTCGGCGCCATCGAGCGCATCGTAGGGGTGGGAGCAATACGTGAGTTTATCGCCATAGATGCTGCGAACGTTTTCCATTGCCACAGGATCGTGAACGCGAACCTTAGCCCCTTCTTTTAGAAGGTGATCGATGAGGACGAGCGATGGTGCTTCGCGAATGTCATCCGTCCGCGGCTTAAACGCGAGTCCCCAGATCGCGATCGTGCGAGTTGCCAGAATTCCATCGAAATGTGAACGCAACTTTCGAAAAAGAACATCCTTTTGAGCGGCGTTGACGTCATCGACAGATTGAAGAATGCGGGACGAAAGTCCGCTGCGCGCGGCGACGCTAATCAGCGCCCTGACATCTTTTGGGAAACATGATCCGCCATATCCGACTCCGGGGAACAGGAACGAAAAACCGATCCGTTCGTCGTGACCAATTCCTTTTCGAACGTGGTTGATGTCGGCACCGACTTTTTCGCAGAGGTTTGCCATTTCATTGATGAAACTGATCTTGGTTGCCAGCAGACAATTTGCGACGTATTTCGTCATTTCTGCGCTTTCCAAGTTCATCACGAGGAACGGATTCTCCGTTCTCAGGAACGGCTTGTACAATTCGTGCAATACCGCTCCGCATTCCGGACGCGTCACGCCGACCACGACTCGGTCGGGGCGAGTGAAGTCGTCAATCGCACTGCCTTCCTTCAGGAATTCGGGATTGGAGGCGACGTCAACGTCACGCCCAGTCAACTCTCGCAATCGCCGCGCAGCCGCCGCGTTGGTTCCGACGGGTACGGTGCTCTTGATGACAACCACAACGTCCTTCGACAGAAACGATGCGATGGACTCAAGAGCACCCCAAAGGATTCGAAGGTCAGCGGAACCGTCGTCGCGTTGCGGCGTCCCGACGGCCAGAAAAACACATTTGGCGCCGGTAATGGCTTCTGCGGGCGTCGAAGTAAACTGCAACCGACCCGCCGCAGAGTTGCGGGCTACAAGTTCCGTTAGTCCGGGCTCGTAGATCGGAATTTCGCCCATCTTCAACTGTTCAATTTTATTGACATTAACGTCGACGCAGGTGACCTCATTTCCGCTTTCGGCAAAGCAGGTGCCTGTCACCAAGCCGACGTAGCCTGTCCCAATCATCGCAATCTTCACGACTTACATCCTCTCATTGAAACAGTTGAACTAAGGTCGTCATCGCATTCGCTAGCAGGCACCTTCACAGGTTGCAACAACTCGAATTGTCCTTGCCAAAATCGCCAGATCCAAACAAAGTGACCAGTTCCTGACATACTCCGCATCATAGGAAAGTCGCGCATCGTGAGTGGTTGAACTGCGACCACTGACCTGCCACAAGCCGGTGATGCCGGGGGTCACTCTGATATAAAGCGGGAAAATTTCTCGATATTTATCAACCTGATCGGGTAAAATCGGACGCGGTCCCACCAAGCTCAAATCACCACAGAACACGTTCCAGAGTTGCGGCAGCTCATCCAAGCTCGTCTTACGCAGTATTCTCCCAATCCACGTAATACGCGGATCGTTCGGTAGCTTGTGCAATGATTCCCAATCTCTTCGGAGATGCGGATTGTCCGACAGGTATTTCTCCAGAAGTCGATCGGCGTTCGGTATCATCGACCGAAGTTTCCAAATGCGAATCGTGCGTCCATCTTTTCCAATTCGCGGGCTCCGGTAAAAAGCCGGACCGCGGCTTGTCGACCTCACCAGCAACGCCAGGCCAAACACAAGTGGCACTACCAAAGGGGAAGCCAGCAGGATGGCAACAATGTCCATCGCCCGCTTGATTGCCCGCCCCCCCGGTGTTAAAAGCCGCTCAGTGACTTTGACCAATCCTATATTGCCCAGATCAAGCGCACCCGACCATTGTCGACCAGCGTCGGCGGAATCCATCGTGATGTAGAGCTGCGTAAACACGGTCGCCATCGAATCAATAAGATTGCACCGTTCCTCGATTGGGAATTCCGAACCGACAAATATCGCATAATACGCATGTCGAACCTGACTGAGCTTCGGGGTTTCCTCCAATGGGAAAACGCCGCCGGTCGGCAATCCTGTGTCGTTGCTGATCCAACCGGCCCGGTATTGGTCAACCATGCCGACGGGTTTGAGGCCCAGCGAAGGTTTACGCTGAAGTCTGTTCATGATGTCAAGGCCGCGGGCACCCGCCCCGACAATGATTGTCCTCATGCCCCACCAGTCGTAGTGGCACACGATCCGACGAACCGCCGCACGCGCGGTTGGAGCCATTGGGGCGAGCAACAGTCCCTGCAATGGCCACATCATCACGTATTGATTGGCACCACCATGAAGCAGGTCGTAGCCCATGCATAGCACGACAATGCCACCGACGAGTCGTGAGATCAAACGAAGTTCGGTGACGGAATTCATTCCTATTCCCGGATACAACCCGCTGATGGCGCAACCTGCCGTCATGGCGAGGCACCAGGACGCGAGATTTATCCAACGGACGTTACTCACCGGGATTCCCGCCAGGCTCAAAAGCGTCCAAGCCAAGCCAACGGAAACGCCAACTGCCAGCATATCCGAAAGCCAAAGTGGAAATGCAGTTTTCGAAATCTGAAATATGTAAGAAAATCCGCGCCCCGTCGAGCGGAGTGACATATGGTTAGATGTATCCCAAACGCCGCTGCCACATTCAACGACATTTTCGGCAAGGACGGATTCGTGTGTTGTTTCTGCAAACAATGCCTGTGATGTCACTTGTAAATCTCCATTTCGCAACTACTAAGGAACAGACATCGAGCGTCTGTAGTGACAAAGCGCGCGGTCGAACTGGGATCGCTCGTAAGCGACCGTAATTATCGATCGGCAGTGGCATACGCCTATTGGGGCCGGCTCCAATAGGCAGCTTCTGCAGTCGGCCACATTTGTAACGCAAGCAACCGTATTCGGAACGAGTAGAGAATTTCACGCCCAAATGACGAACATGAGATATGCTTTGCTGGGTCCCACGCCAACAACGTCGTTCGAAGCTTCGGGGAAGAACATTCGCTCGTAAAGACCTATGTACAATGTTTGCAATGTCACATTAGTGAACGAACCGAAGCGCAGATTCGTAGCGCTTTTGCCGCTCGGAAACGAGTGGTCATCTCGCCTCAAGCGTTGTGTCAACGACGGACATGTTACGACCAGGGGCATCGCAACTCTGGGCCGTTTTGCCGAGCCCTACGAAGCGATCGCCGCATGGAAACACACATTGTTCGAGCCGACCTCATCAATCAGTGAGGAGGTCCGTTGCTACTTTCATTTCGATGGAGCTTGGATTCAGTCAGCGAAGCATCCAACCGACCGCCGGATGCCGTCGAGTTCGTCGGCGCGCTCTTTGGCTTGACTATCGCTGCGTCTGGCGCCTCGTTTTCATAATCGCTGTATCCGTATCTGTATCCGTATCCGTACGACTCTTCGGAGAGAATCCCTTCAGAACCATTGAGGACGACGCCATCGATGTGAGCGACCGAGCGTCGTATCATCGAACAGGCGGCCTGTGTGTGAAGCCGAGACGTGCAATCGAGCCGGATGACAAGAATGACGCTTCCGACAATAGAGGCGGGAACGAGCGCGTCGACAACGGGCAATATTGGAGGACAGTCGAGTAGGATGTTGTCATACTTATCCCACAGTACCTTCAAGAGCCGCGAAAACTTGCCCGATGCGAGAAACTCAGACGGATCCGGTACAGATTCGCCACGTGTCAACAAGTCGACGTTTTTACACGCCGTCGCCTGTATCACATCCGCAGCATCGAGGTCCTCATTGAGTAACGTCGTCAGTCCTCGCTCATTGGACATCGAGAAGAGTTCATGTTGAGTGGGCCGTCGGAGATCGCAGTCGATCACCAGCACGCGACGACCCAACTGACCAAGGCTCACGGCCAGATTTCCAACAATCGTCGATTTGCCGTCGGCGGGATTGGGGCTCGTAAAACAGACAGCCTTGCGTCCTTCGTCACCGTCCGAGAAAATGGGACATGCACGGAGCATGCGAAATGCATCGGATCCGCGGGACTGTGGTTGTAGCAATAGCGTGGTTCGCCGCGAGATCTCTGTGGGGCCTCGCTTGAACATTGACAGCTTCTTCCGCGCCTCCGTTTCAACGATTGGTATCTGACCCAGGACGTCGGTGTCCAGCGTACTTCGCAGATCGTCGAGCGTGCGGAACCGTCGATCCCGATACTCCGCGACACCTACACCAAACACACCGATCGCCAGCGTGAGCAAGAACCCCAATCCAAGCGAGAAACTCATTCGAGGCATGACCTTCAACCCTGGTTCTGGCTCAGAAAGAATTTCGTTGATGAATCCGCCATAATCCTTAGTGAGGTTGATGTCACGCAGGCGATCGACCGCCGCGTCGAATAATTCCTGTTTCCGTTGAACGTCCCTTCGCAGCGCTTCGCCTTGAAGTTCGTCGGTCACCATATTACTGGCGAGTGCCACAGACTCATTGGCCAGAAGGTTCAGTCGATGTTCGCGACGCTCCATCGCCACGATGTCGTTTTTTAAGAGTTGTTGATAGGACGTGAACAATGCAGAAGGGTCGAGAGAAATCGATGCCCCACTCTTCAAATCGCTCCTCTGCTTGGCCATGAAATCTTTGAGCGACGCAACCTGTTTTTGAAGGCCGATCACTTCGGGATGTTGCGGCCCCATCTCGATCAGGAGCTGTTTTTCTTTAATTTGCATCGATGCGAAGTTTTCATACTCAACTCTGGCCTGAGCTTGCCGGAGGGGCTGTTCTGCTTGAAAACTCGGCGACTCCGTCTCTCCGCGCTGGGCCATGAGCAGCAGACCAACACGAGCGAGGTTTTTTTCGTCAACCAACGAAAGTTTCTCGAGATCGGAGAGGTCCTTCAATTCACGACCCTCAAGCCGTTCGTTTACGGCATCGAGTCTCGCGGCTGAATCGGCGCGACTGAGTTGTAGTGAGGCAATTTCTTGAAGGATCGTTTCGTAGCGCACACGATGGATGTTGGTGGTTTCCGAACCCGTCTTCCACATGAGGTTCGATGACTGTTGGCGAAACCGCTCGTAAGCCTTTTCCGCTTCCTCCAGTTCTGTCTGTAGCTTTGATTGAGCAACCGCAATCAAATTTGCGGCTTCCGAATTCACATCCTGGAATTTCGTGTCCAGGAACAACTGATATTTCTTGATGATCGCACGCAGAATCGTCTCAGAATCGATGTCGGAAGGGCTCTTCAGCGCCACGTTGAGGACATGTGCCGACCGCGCCTGGCCGAAGCCGCCCCGCGACACCGTCATGTTGTCAATCACATAATCACAGGGCTTTTGGCGTTCACCAAGATGCTCAACGATCGAAGGCAGATCAGAGAGCTCATTGTCCTTCAGAGCTCCGTCAACCATGCTGCGACTTTGAAGCAACTGCATGTGCGTTGCCAGCAAGTCCTCCGTAACCTTGAGTTCGGAGTCGGAACCGCTTTCAACACCTCGTGCCGCCAATCGAGGATCCTTGCGCATGACCAGCAATTGAGATTTTGATTCATATTTTCGTGGGCAAACCAATTGAAATACAACGGCAAACGTCGCACCCGCCGCGACCGCGACCGCGATGATGGCCCATCGCTTTCGCATGATTTGAACCAGTTTCCTGAAATTCAACTCATTTCGAACTTTGGGCGGCTTTGTAGATTTCGGCTTCGATGTCGGCATCATGCAATTTTCACATTCATAAAGAACATAAAAGTTGTGAGAACTGGACTAGATTGCCCACATTGCCTTGATGGGAGGCAAGATCTGTGCCAGCACGGCAATTGAGACCACGCCGTGCAACGAATTAGTTCTGAAGGAATCACATATTCGGATTAGGACGAGGCACACGCGTGTTAGAGGTTCGCTGATGATTTTCTTTGAAAACAGAAGACAAAAGCAGATTCGCTCAAGTTCTTCATTGAATACATTCACACGCAATTGCGGCTTTCCGAACAGATCTTTGGAAACGCTTCCATCCAATATCGCTTGCCCAGAAGCAATGCAAATCTGTGTTTTTCCTCACACAAATCACGCACTCAATTCCCACAAAAACGGCTCTAGTATCGCGAGATTTCGGATTGCCGAATTTTGCGATTCTTTGACTGGGTGCAGGCTAATGAGAATCTTCAACCTACTTTGACACCTGTCTCCGCAATGGCAATCTTTCCGGATTAGGCGACCTGTTCCTGAAAGACCATTAGGTCCATAGGTCTTCCTAACGAATTGTCGAATGAGTTCTCAGATGGTTCAGGAAACGGAGGGTGAATTCTCCGGACCTTTGCAGCGTTGCTCGCGCTCGTATCGGTTGTTGCAGGGAGGCTGCGAATGTTGTCAATCCGAATTTGCTTTGTGCTCGCCCTTTCGCTGAACTCGGTCGGCTGCGTAGCATTTCAAGACCATGAATACTGTCTCGCACAGAAGTCACGTGCACATTGCGCCTGGTGGTGCTGCTCCGAATTCCGCTCTTCCTCGAACCCGATTTCGCATTATTCTTGCGGTTGGTACCGTGGATATTCAGATGTACTGATGGGCGGCGACGGAAGATGTCCGCCAGTACCTCCGCAAAACTATTGGTCGCACAAATATCAATCTGAAGCAGGTTCTTGTGCGGTTGAGTGTTGGTTCGAGGGATACCGTCACGGAGCGGCCGCTGCGTTGGCGAATTGCGAAGACAATTTGCGTAACGTACCGATTTCCGGCGAATACCAGCAATGCAGTCCCGACTGCTTGTCCAATGATCGGGCACTTCATCCCTTCGGCCGAAGTATCCTCGGCGTTCTGTCGTCGAGTGAAGAGGACTCTTATAGCCCACCGGCGGATCCCGGACCCGCCGACGTCCCACCGTCCCCGGACAATTCCAGCGAGCCAGTGAATGATACTCCACTTTCGCCGGATGCAATTCCCGATGGCAAAGCCCAACAGACGCGGGTGTGGGGGGTGCGCTCCGGTGGCGCACTAATGAGGTGGCTACAATGACGAGTGACGCGTTGAAAGTCCTGTTCAACAAAGCCCGCCTTTAGGGGTGCTTCGCAGAGTCTGCTTATTGCCGACGTCGGCAGTACCCGGTTTTGGGGCAAAAGCTACACGCGGTTTGCGAATGGAACCAGTTTCGGGCGAAATGCCTGAAGAATTACGACCGAACGAGTTTGGATACTGACATCAGTCGGATTTGCGCGAATCCATGGGCTGAAGGATCGATCAACCATGAAATCAATCGCCTTTGGAATGTTGCTTCTCGCGTTCACCTTCATTTGTACGGGATGTTGCACGCCATCTTGCATCATGAGCACTCGAGATGCAGTTCCAGCCTATCGTCTCCCCATGGAATTTCGCGCGTGCAGCCGGGAAGGAATGGAGTCAATAGACCTCAGTCTTCTCAGTCAGCAACGTCCCAAAGACGGACACCGACTCGCGGATGGTGACCTGCTTGCGGTCTATGTTGCGAATGTCTTGCCACCCAAGGCCGACGACCTATCGACGACATTTGTGCCACAGAGCGCGATGGGACCCTATTACCCGCCGTATGGGCGAATTTCGACCCCGGCGGTCGGCGTCCCGATCTACGTAGGGTCGGAAGGAAAAATCCTACTGCCACTTGTGGGGAAAGTGAGCGTCGAAGGTAAGAACTTGGAAGACGCCACGGACATCATTCGGACAGCGTATGAAAAGGCGGGAGTGATTCAAGAAGGTCGTGAGCGAGTCATCGTTTCTCTGCTTCGTCCTCGTGTCCATCGCGTCGTGGTGCTTCGTGACGACGCTCAAGGCACTTCGCCGACATTTGTCCCCAAAATCGCCGTTCCCTACACAAAAATCGGCCGGGGAGAGGTCTTGGACTTGCCCGCCTACGAGAACGACGTGCTACACGCTCTTTCTCAAAGCGGTGGGCTTCCAGGGCTCGACGTGTTCAGCGAAGTCTGGATTTATCGAAATCGCGACGCAGAACAATTTGACCCGGCAGCCGTTCAAGAACAGATTGCGAAAGCGGGTTCGTCGAAAGACTTCATCGCAAAATTGAAGCTGACCGAACGGCAACTGGTTCGCATTCCGTTGAGAGTCAATCCCAACGCACCACTGCCTTTCGTCAAGGACGACATCATCTTGGCAGACGGCGATATCGTCTATCTGCCGCCCCGGGAGATCGAGAACTTTTACACCGGCGGTCAGTTACCAGGCTCAAAAATTCCGCTACCGCGCGATCAAGATATGGACGTGCTCGAAGCCGTCGCATATGTGAACGGATCGACCGGCGGACCAAGTACCAACGGAGCGATCTTCCGAACCGGTCCAGGCAACGTCATTCCAGCGACTCAATGTCTTGTCGTCAGGAAACTGCCGAACGGTCAACAAATTCGCATTCGAGTCGACATGAACCGTGCATTGCACGATCCCAACGAACGACTGTTGGTTCAGGCAGAAGACCAGGTCCTCTTGTTCTTCTCGCCCGCGGAGTTTACTTCGAACCTGCTCCTCAACTATATCGGCTTCAGTGTCAACGTTGTGCCCAATTAGTCGTCGCAGGCTCGCACGTTCAATGTCACCGCTGAGCGGCTCAGTTGCCGGTTGTGGAGACGGCACCGCGATCAATGGGCGTCATCACTGCTTTCGACTCTTGGATTTCACCCGCAATGATTGCGTCTAGAATCTGTGTAATGGAATCCATGGCCGGCCGTCCAAACGATTCCCGTGCGTGTTTTTCAACGGAGTCCCAGGCAAACGATTTCTTGCCCGTCGTCAGGGTACGACGCACGACGGCGTTCTTGGGATATAGGCCCTGTTGCGAATACTCCGTGAATGCAACGGCACCGCGAACGCTGCAGTCCGATGGAAGTTTTGGATTCATCGCCGGATTCAACCAGTGAAGCTTTGTGCGTTCGTCCGATGTTGCAAAGGCGTGCAATTCAAGCTGATCTGGCCCGGACGCATGGGCACGAATGAACAAATACTCATAATTTGTTTTGGGCACCGCACCCTGCAATTGGTTTCTATGAACCAGGACAAGGGTCCGCAGATTTGACGGCGTTGGCGGCGTGCGTTCCGGAAGCAACAGACCAAAGCTCCGGATGTTACCGACAGATTCGGCGACAGTGCCAGTAAACGACAGCGTCAGATTCGAAGAGCGCATCGACCTTGTCGCCGCCAGGCAACGTGGTCCGAGATAAAGTCCACGGGAAATCGGATCGCGATACACGCGGGCCTGGATTGAGACGAAGTGCTCTTTCAAGTAACCAAGAATCTGATTGCGGCTTAACATAGGAAGTTGTTTTTGGTCATCGGTCATCATCTCAAGTCCGACAGACAACACATGCCGACGAGTGCTCGCGTTCGGAAGGCCTTTCTTTTTTGCCTCGATTTCGTCGAGCTTCGTCAAGAACGGAGCGAAGGTCTTTACTTCGAGCGGCTCTTCTTCTTGAATCAACTCCGCCGAAAAGTCCCTCGATTGGTCATACATCCGTTTGATTTCGTCAACCGTGTTCGGTACGACTGACAGCGTTCGCAAATCGCGAATTCGCGATTCGGCTGCCGTGGCAGTGCGAACGAATAGAGCTCCGGCCGCCAACAGAAAATGTCGTCTGCGCAGCATGGATCCCCCTCGCAATCTCGATCGGCACGAGATCGTCGTTCAAAAAACTGGAACCAAAGCCCGCTGACCAAGCGTAGAAACCCCGTGTACGCTTCGGCGGACGACGAAGGCGTCCGTGCACATCGGTAACCCAATTGGTTCGACCGATGATGCAAAGGCAGCCTACAATGAATTGTGACCGCTTCAACCCTTAATAAAGACTGTTCGCGAGAAACAACGGATAGCCGAAGTCGATGGGAAAAACGGATGAAAGTGCTTTCGTTGTTCGTGCAATCACCAGAACGGCCGTATATTGTGGAGGCAATGCTCTCGATCCAGTGTGAACCAGTTTAGCCGTGGAAATTATGGTGCTGCGGTCTTCTACAGTTCCATGCGGCGTATTTCTAACAGGCGCTACGGGTTTTGTTGGTCAATATCTTCTCAGGGACGGCCTGATCAATGGATCACCAATGGCGGTCCTCGTCCGGCCCAGTCGACATGAGAGCGGTCATTCTCGTATTGAGCGCCTACTTCAAAATCTCGAGAACCAACTTCAACGCAAGTTTGTTCGTCCGACTGTCCTTGAAGGAAGTCTGGTTGAATCGGGCTTAGGATTGAGTCGTGCGGACCGCCAGTGGTTATCTCGACGATGCGCGTCGGTCATTCACAGTGCAGCAAGCGTCACGTTCACCTCTAGTCCCGGAAGCAGAGAGCCGTGGTTAACTAATGTCGAGGGGACGCGGAATCTGCTCGAACTTTGCTGCGATATTGGCTTGGATGATTTTCATCATGTCTCCACAGCCTTTGTGTGCGGCTTGCGAAACGACAGGATTCTGGAATCGGACCTTTCGGGCTGTCAATCATTCAAGAACGAGTACGAACGTAGTAAGTTCGATGCGGAAAAGCTGGTACAAGAATTCAGTCGTCCCCGGAGAGCAACGATCTATCGGCCGTCCATAGTCGTTGGCGAGCATTCGACGGGACGTACGACGAGTTTTCGGGGGCTGTATGCCCCTCTTCAACTCTTGATTCTCTATGCAATCTCAAATCGCCTTCACGAATTTCCTCCACTGGATGCCGTTGGTCTGACGGGTTCTGAGGAGAAAAATCTTGTCCCGGTCGATTGGGTTTCGAGGGTGATCTGGCATCTGATGCGGTGTCCGGATTCGGCCGGCCGGACGTTTCATTTGACCAATCCTCGACCGACGCTCGTCGCGAGGATCATGAACGCTCTGCAAGACTCGCTGAATGCAGTTCACGGAAAAGTCGGCGATTGGGGAGCGCCCGCCCCATCGCAGTTCGAAAGCGATTCTTTCAACAATACTCTGGGAATTTACCAATCTTACTTTAGCAGCGACCCCGAATTTGATTGCTCTCAAACGGTCAAATTCGCTCCTGGAATTCGCTGCCCTGAGATGGACGATGCGACGTTGGTTCAAATGATGACGTACGCAATCCGACATCGGTTTGTGATGCCACGAACGCAGCCAGAATCCGCAGTTAGAATTGAAGAGCATCTGCAGTCGGTCTTTCCGGATGTCTCGACGACGAGCGCTCAGGCTAACGACTGGCTGCAACTCGAGGTGAGCGGTCGGGGCGGCGGCGCATGGCAAATCGGGTTCCTTAATAATGTTCCGGTCTGTCTGGATCGAGGAATCGACCCAAATTGGGACGCTTCGGCATATTGCTCAGCCGAAACTTTTTCGTTGGTCGTCGACGCGAAGGTCGAAACTGCTGATGCTATGGCACGCGGCGCGATCATTATGCAAGCGAAAGGACGACCAGTCGGAGCGACCGTCCGACTATTTACAGAACTCCAACAAGCAATTCGGCTGGCGAGTAGCGGTCTCAGTCGGTGATGATATGGTGCCTGCCATTAGCTTCGCTGCATTTACGCTGAAAAGGTTGATGGAAATAGTTCCGTGGTCAAGAAATGGACCAGTTATCTGGAGATCTCTTAAAACTGCAAATGAATCAGGACTCATTCCAAACGCCGATTGCAATTGTTGGCATGGCTTGCCGCTTGCCTGGTGGTTCTTCCATTGAGGCGTTTTGGGCGTTTTTGGAAGCTGGCGGAAATGCGATCGGCGAACTTCCTCCGGATCGGTTGGATCGGGCTTTATACTTCGATCGGGAGCGGGGTCGCCGCGCAAAAACGTATACCGCACTGGGGGGACTCATTCCAGGACGGCCACCCGGTCACGAATTCAACTGGCCCGCTGCCGACAAGTTACAGGACGTTGATCCTTGTCATCGCATACTGTGCGACGTTTCGCTTGACGCTTGGAAAAATGCTGGACTTGAACCGGGTGGCATGTTGGGAAAACATGTCGGCGTCTACGTGGGACACTCGGGCGGCAGTCCCGTCTGTACCGAGATGACGGTGGGTACTCTGGCCGAAGAAACATTCGACTTTATACGAGATGTGCCTGAATTTTCATCTTTGCCGTCGAACCTTCAAACAGCTGTTCTCAAGGATGCGTGCGAGGAGTTTCGAGAGACTCGCCCTCAATGCCGGGCTGGAGGTTCGTCCTTGAGCGCCGACCGCGCGGCCGCGTTGATTTCCGGCGTCCTGAAACTGGACGGCCCGGCAATGTCGATTGACGCCGCATGTGCTTCGTCATTGCTTGCACTTTATTTGGGGGTCATGGCTATCCAACGTGGGGAAATCGACGCCGCGGTGATAGGGGGAGCGTCGTGGGCCAAGGCGGATAGTCTGCTGCTCTTTTCTCAAGCGCAATCTGCAAGTGACGTGGCATCGCGACCGTTCGACGCGGCCGCGAATGGGCTGGTTGGGTCGGAGGGGTACGTCGTCTTAATCATTAAATCCTTATCGCAGGCGATTTCGGATGGGGACGAAATTCAGGCGGTGGTCCGTGGAATGGGGATTTCCACAGACGGCAAAGGACGCAGTCTGTGGGCTCCAAGAAAAGAAGGCCAGCGCTTGGCGATGGAACGGGCGTATGGCGGAGAACTGAATCCAGGCAGTATCGACTACGTCGAGGCGCATGCGACCAGCACGCAGGTTGGGGACGCAACCGAAATGGAAGCTCTTGGACTGTTCTTCGCCCCGCATCTGCAAGCAAGGCGCATCCCAGTTGGGAGCGTCAAATCCAATATCGGTCACACGCTAGAGACTTCAGGCCTGGCGAGCTTGCTCAAAGTAACTTTGGCTCTTAAGCACGGATGCATCCCGCCGAACATTAATTTGCATGCGCTCAATCCGAGTATCCCCTGGGAGCACCTGCCCTTTTATGTACCCACGGAAGGCGTGCAGTGGCCACCGCATGCGGATGGTTCGCCGCGTCGCGCGGGGGTCAATGCTTTTGGGATCGGTGGACTGAACGTGCATGTCATCGTCGATGAATATGTACCAGTTGGGAATTTAAAAAAAACACCCTTGATGACATCAATATCGGCAATGTCCGTAACGTCGATACCCGATGTTGATCGAGATTCTCTCGCAGTAATTGGCCGCGGCGTTGTCCTGCCAGGCGCCCGCTCGGTTGAAGAGTTGCGGGAATTAATTGAGACGGAACGCAGTTTGTTGACTGATGCTCCGCTTGATCGATGGCGGAAACATATCGGCGTGGTGTCGGGGGCCACCCAGCCTTATCAGTCCCCGACGTGTCGCGGTGGATACCTCGTCGACTATGTCTATGACTGGAAAGCGCAACGAATACCGCCAAAACAAATTCAGCGCGCCAATCCTCTGCAATTCATGCTACTCGACGCGACAACCCAAGCCCTTGCCGAGGCGCGGTATGACCGACGACCCTATGACTCGAAACGTACAGCTGTTGTGATCGGGAGCGCGTTCGGCGGCGAATTCCCAAATCAACTGGCGGTCGGCTTACGCCTGCCGGAGTTTCGAAGATCCTTACTCTTGGCGTTAACGGAACACGGGCTGACGTCTGGGGCAATCGTTGAACTGTTGGACAGATTCGAAGAAGTGCTTCTGGAAAAGAGGCCGGCACTGCTTGATGAGACAGGTAGCTTTACATCCAGCACGCTCGCTTCCCGCATTGCGAAAACATTTAATTTCATGGGAGGCGCATTGGCGATTGATGCGGCAGACTGTTCGTCGCTGGCATCCTTGGACGTTGCTCGAAATCTGCTGCTGTCCGGTGCCTGTTCCCTGGTTGTTTGTGGCACCGGTGATCGCCGATTGGATCTCGTGGGGTTCGAGGCGCTGGCTTCTCAAGATCGATTGCCGGTGTTTCCTGGAGCCACCCCCGACATGATCGGTCGCTGCTTCCCAGGGGAAGGTGCCGCGGTGGTGCTGTTAAAGCGTCTGTCAGACGCACGCCGCGACGGCGACACTATTCGAGCCATCATCCGGACGATTGGATCTGCGTCGCATCCCGGTAACTTAAGCACGGCAGTAGAAAGTGCGATTCGTCGTGCAGCTTTATCGCCGCCAACAGCGATGCATTGGGAGTTCGACGGTCCATTGGGCGGGTGCCTTGACGGTGCGAACTCCTCTCAGCTCGCACAAGATCGTTTTGGATGCCCCACTCTAGCCGGGCAGACGGGTTATCTGCGTTCCGCGCATGGACTTGTCGCTCTGATCGCACTATCGGTGGCGGAACCATCCGGTCGGCCGCCTGCACCGAGCGAGTTAACATCGCTCACGGACACACGGCAAGGCATCGTGACGCGGGATCAAAACGGACAGGCCTACTGCACTATTATCGAGAATGTGGACGCGGCTACGCAAACTGGGGAAAGGGCAGTTGCCAAGAATTTGTTATCGTCGCCACCGGAGACTGCCACAAAGGCGGTTTTCACGCTGCGAATGGGGGCTTCGCACGCAGACGAGCTGACCCGACAAATTGAAGCCGCACGGACAGATCCGGACAGTTGGCTTCGAAATCCGTCGTCCTTTTCAGACGACCATGAATACCGCATGGCGATTGTCACAACGGATCGACGTAGTTTTCCCGAACTTTTGAATCAAGCGGCAGCGCACTGGCGCGATACGAAGTCCAAGTCGGCTCTGGAAGACAAAGGAATCTATTCTTCATGGTTCCGTGGGTCGGCGCCCCGAATCGCGGTCCTGTTTCCGGGGCAAGGTTCGCAGTCGTCCGGAATGCTCCGCTCATTGATCTCGGCGTCCAAGTCCGCCCAGGGTCAGCTTGAAGCCGCGGATCGATGCCTCGTAGCGTTCAATGAGTCGCCGTTTTCACATTTAGCATGGGAATCCGGTGACCGCATCGACACAGATCTTTGGACAACTCAGGTCGCGATGCTGGTCGCAGACGTAGTCGCATACGCAGCTCTTCAAGAAATTGGTGTGCGGCCGGATTGTTTTGCTGGACATAGCTTCGGCGAATATCCTGCGCTGGTTGCGTCGGGGGTCTGCACCCTCGAGCAAGCCGTCCAGCTGACACGAATGCGAACGCGGGCAATTCTTGAGGGGAGCACCGAGTGCACAGCTTTGCTCGCGATCAGCGCATCACACAGCGAAGTGCTTGATTTGTTGAACGATGACGCCGAGCAATTGTTTCTGACGCATCTCAACGCGCCGAAACGCACGGTCGTTGGCGGTGATCGTCGAGCGCTGCAAAAGTTCGCAGACCGCTTGAAGTCACGACGCATCGTGTCCATGTTGTTGCCCGTGCCGGGCGCCTTTCACACGCCGTTCATGCGACACGCCCAAAATCCATTGCGTGAAGCTCTTGATGCGGAGCGACTTTTGCCTCCTCGCAAGCTTTTGCTAAGCAGCGTCACGAACCGATACATGGCTGATCCTCAAGACATTCGCGACAACCTCGTTTCACAACTTGTCGAGCCTGTTCGGTACGAGGAACTTGTCAGGCGATTAGTCCATGACGGCAACACGATTCTGATTGAATCGGGACCGCGTCAAGTGCTGACACAATTTAATCGGCAGATCCTTGAAGGCAGTTCTACAACGTGCCTTTGTATAGATCATCCGAGGCGCACGCCGATTGAGCAATTCGCGTGTATTCAGGCAGCGCTTGAATGTGCTGGAGCTTTATCCGTCGGACAAGATTACAGCGGATTTCACAGCATCGCACTTCCTTCACTCGCAGCGTTCGAAGTAACAACAGATCGGAAAACGACGCGGCCATCGATGGCTATGGCCGCAGCCACTGACTTGCGGGCGGTATCCACCGATCCGGTTGAGCAATTCGATGCGACGGCCCAACGGCGGGACCGCAACCGTCAAGCAAGCAGTTCATCGCAAGTCCCGCCGATGGCCGTAAAAATGTTCACCCTTGGGGGGCATTCCTCCCAAGAGCACCAGGCTCATGCGAAACCTCCGAATGGTGAACACGCGCGACCACCGCAAGTGTCACAATTCACTACGAGTGCCGATCAGGCCGTCGGCGTTCCACAGTCTCGAATGGGTTCACAAGAATCGCTAAAACAATTTCTGATCGACTTTATCATTGAGCAGACCGGATATCCTCCTGAAGTTGTCGATTTGGATGCGGACTTGGAAGCCGAATTGGGGATCGACAGTATCAGACGAGCTCAACTTTTCGGCGAAATGCGAGAGTTGAATCTAGGCACCGGTCATGGCGTACGAGACGTGAGAACCCTGCGGGACATTTTGAATTTAGTGAATGTGGCGGAGCATGGCGCGCAGGACGCCTCCGTGATAAAATTGCCGGCATCCGACCTTCGACTCGACTTTGTCGCGAATTCATCACAAGCGGTGGACCGGCATTTCGATTCGAAATTGATTCGTAATGCAGAGCTGGCGACTACCAATGGTTTCAGCGAACTGAATACGCCAGAATCGCCGACGAAGCACGATCAAACCCGCTCCCACACGCGGGAGATCGAAAAGTTTCTCGTCGAGTTCGTGGTCGATCAAACTGGCTATCCTGAAGAGGTGGTGGACCTGGATGCCGACTTGGAAGCAGAATTAGGAATCGACAGTATTCGAAAGGCCCAACTCCTCGGTGAGTTGCGCGAACGTATCGCAAATGTGGGTACTGACGTTGGTCTCTCTTCGATTTCTCAACTTCGCACATTGCGTCAAATCGTCGAAAACGTGGCAGGTTCCACTTTCAACTCCATGTCGGTTACTACTACCGTCCCCCGCTCCATTCCCAATCAATTAACGAGCGTGTCAGCAGAAGTGCGATCATCTCACGACTTGGCCGCGCCCGGTCTTTCGACAGCATCGACCCCGGCCCATTCGGAGTTGATCGCCAATGACGAATTTGTTCATTGGCTCGACAGGTCATGCGATCGTGATGCTAACATGCGGATTGACACAGAAGGTCAGATCGCCAGACTCGCTGAAAAAAATCTATGCGGTCGTTCGTCATTCCACGATTCAGCCGATGAACCAGCGTCGTTGAGCCTCGATCAAAGAAAAATTCAGATTATCATTGACCGATTACGTCGCCTTGCGGACCAACCATGCGATCGGGACGGCTCTACAAATCTTGCTGCAATGTGGGAACTCGGGGACTACTTCACAAAAGAAGAACGCGAACGCATACATACCATTGCTAACGAAGTAGAAGTTGATCCCGCAAACGTCGCCGCCTTCGCTCGTCGGTATAGCTTGGAGTTGCTCCTCGCCGAAGCTGACCTTCTCGATAGACCTCCGATAGCTGATCCGTCTGCACACACGTTCTTGGCGACGCAAGAGGTGCAGGAAGATCTAACCCTTTCGCCGGTTACTTGGCGACATACACTTCATGTGGTGCCCACGCCACAATGGACGGAGGCTGTTGGCAGTCCTCACTTTCACGGATCTGCACTGATCCTTGGAAATAACGATGTCGCCCAGGCGCTACAAGAACGGCTGTTCGTTGCCGGAATAAATTGTCATATTCTTGAGCCTACGGATGATCCAACCAAAACAGTGGACGCGCTTGAACAAATCTGGTTGAAAGAACCGGTGCCGCATCTGTTTCTGGTCACGCCACGCGATCATGATGCAGCCAGCAACTTTGATCCACTCCATTGGCAGCGCCGCCGGACTCGCGGGGTCATGACGCCCTTCTGGCTCTGCCAGCACTGGTTGCGCCTCGTTCAACGCGACCGATTGACCGATGAAGCATCTATCGTCGCCACGACCTCGCTGGGCGGCGCTTTCGGATTCGATAGTGAAGTTGTCGCTGCTGAAAGTGGTGCCCTAGCGGGTTTGTTGAAAGCGATCTTAATTGAGAATTGGGTCAATGGAGTTCGTACCCTGCCCATAAAAGTAATTGACACGGCATTGACTGCAACGCCAATCGCGATTGTCGATTCCATCTGGCGCGAACTAACCGTACCCAGTTATGATGTCGAGGTCGCATGGAAGGACGGGAAACGCAGTGTAGTGCGCGCCGTCCGCAAGCCGATTCCTTTGTCGCCCCGCAAGCCGATCCCCGAGCGTGGAAATTGGGTCTGTACTGGCGGAGCCCGCGGAATCTCGGCCTATGTTTCGCGACAGTTAGCAGCGCGGTACAAACTCACGCTGAATTTGTTGGGAACGGCCCCAGTTCCGCAAATTATCGACGAGTGGCGTAACCTGTCGCCTGCCGAGTTAAAGTCGCTCCGAAACCGCGTGATGCAGAAAGCCCGAACTAAGGGCTTATCGCCTCTTAAGGAGTGGCAGGCGCTCGAGAAGGCACTTGAGATCGACCGCAACCTTGAGGAACTGCGACTGATGGGCATTTCCGCTCATTATTATCAGTGCGATGTCTCTGATCAGGAACAGCTGTCTGAGTCCCTCAACACCATTCGCAGGCAGACTGGCCCGATCGCGGGCGTACTGCATGGTGCTGGTTTCGGCAAGGACGCTCGATTCCAACAGAAAGAGTCAACAAATGTTGACAAATGCATGGGAGCAAAAATCGATGGCGCGTTCCTACTAATGGAGCTAACACGCGACGATCCTTTAAAATACTTCGTTGGCTTCGGGTCCATCAGCGGTCGGTTCGGGGCGAACGGTCATACGGATTATTCTTCCGCTAACGAAATGCTGGCCAAACAAATCGGCTGGTTTCGAAAGCAGCGTCCCGAGGTCGCCGCCGTGGCTTTTCACTGGCATGCCTGGGGCGACGTTGGCATGGCCACAAAACCAGAGACGCGACTAGCTCTTGAAATGGTCCATATGCAGTTCATGCCGTCGGCGGAAGGCCTGAACCACTTAATCTCGGAACTGGAAGCTGGTGCCCCCGAAGCGGAAGTCTTGGTGACTGATGATCGATACTATCGATCCTTCTACCCCGCCGAAACATTGTTGACGGAAGTCGACGGACGCCTTGCAGCAGTGGGGTCAGTACTACCCATCCTTCATGACAAGGAAGTCTTTTCCCACGAAAGAGGAGTTTTCGTGGAACTGACGCTCGATCCTCTGAAGGAACCGTTCCTGATTGAACACCGTCTTGATGACCGTCCTCTGTTGCCGCTGGTTGTCGCACTGGAAATGATCTGCGAGATTGCAACCGTGGCAGGTGTGGGTCCGATAGGGGCTTTAACAAACGTCGAAGCAGTCCACGGTTTGAAATTCTTTACTGACGAACCGCAAACAATTCGCCTGTTCGCTAACGAGGCCACGTCCGGCGGCATGCGCTGTTCTCTTGCAAGGGATGTGCGTCTCAAGAATGGAACGCTTGTGGAACGCGATCGCACAAGTCTTCTTGCGACAGTACTCGCATCTACACACGCGCCCAGCAAGCTCAAACTTGAGGTTCCTTCAGATTCTTGGGAACGGATGGAGTATCCGTCGGCGGGCGAAGCGAGGATGTATCACGGGCCATCACTCAGATGCCTGCGAAAAGTGCGACATGGCAATCGAGTCGCCTGGGGTCGTATCGTCGCACCGGCTCTAGTTGAACTCGCCGGATCGCAACGCGACGTTACAAATTGGACGATTCCAAGCGCGGTCTTGGATGCCTGCCTGTACGCTGCGGCCGTCTTGATCTGGCGGCAGATTGAGCAAGCTGCATCACTGCCTTATAGTCTTGAGATGTTGGAACTTGGACGGCGTCCGCACCCAGGCGAACCCTGCATTGTCGAAGTCCGGTTCCGACGGCAAGAAGAGCGATACGCTTGGTGTGACTTCATACTCGTCGGGCTGAACGATGATTTGATCGTCCGCGCAACGAATTATTGCGTGATTTTTCACGAGTGATCATTACCGATGTATGTTAGCAATTCACGACTGCCACATGTCCTTCCTCCCTCGGCCTACTGGTCCCTGGAATCTAGCCAGTCAGAAAACAAAGTCTTGCTGACGAAGGGCTGGCATCTTGTCGGCACCACTGTTGAGTTGTCGCAATCTGGGGATTTTCTAACGTGCCAACTCCTGGGGATTCCGATTCAGGTCCGAAATTTCGACGGGCAGTTGTCGGCGTTGTCGAACGTATGCGCGCACCGTCATTGTTTGATCACAAGACTGACATCGGGTCGTTCTAGTAAGATGAAATGTCAGTACCACGGATGGGAATATGATAAAACGGGGCGAACCCAACAAATCCCGGTCGCCAAGGACTTTGCCCCTCTTGATCGCGAGCGAACTCAGCTTGCGGAATATCGGGTCTCTACCTGCGGCAAACTTGTGTTCGTATCGCTGGCCGGCGATGGCCCGCTACTCGTGGACTTCCTTGGCGATTTCTTCGCCGTTTGTTCCGAGCGGTTCGGACAAGGATGGGAACCATTCTTGAACGAGGACGCGGAGCATGAGTGCAATTGGAAAGTGCCAGTTGAAGGAACCTTGGAAGCGTATCACGTACCGCAAGTCCATCCTTCGACTTTCGGTACCTTTCCGCAAGAAGCTAAAACGTCGCATGTATTAGGCAGTAACCATACGACGCTTAGCACGCGTTTGCCGTTCGGCGCTTCTTCGAAACTCGATGGCATCTTTCAATGGCTGGAGGCCCGCTTCCTACGATTGATGGGGCGAATTCCGACCGCCGATTACCGCCATCACCACTGTTTTCCAAACGTGTTGTTCTCCTTTACCGATGCCGTCAGCCTGTGCCAATGCCTCGTCCCAACGGGTCCCGAGAGTTGCCGCTCGATAGTTCGTCAGTTCGGATACGTCGGCAAATCGCGCGGCCCACGGCGCTGGATCGCACGAATTTGGGGACGATTGGCCGCGAGAATCACAAAACGAATTCTTGCCGAGGATCGCGCCTTGTTCAAGAGTGTTCAACAGGGGCTGCGAAACAGCACGCACGAGGGAATGCTGGGTCGCTGCGAAGAACGCATTCATGCATTCCAGGTTTATGTTGATCGCGAAGTGAAGGTATTTGTTCCGGAAGTGAAGACGCAAGAAGTGTTCTTATGTCGACCCTTTTGCGACGACCAAGGGCTCGAGTCATGATCAATTTAGAAGGTCAGGTTGCGCTGGTCACAGGCGCATCACGAGGGATAGGCCGAGCCTGTGCGCTGAAGTTGGCGGAGGCCGGTGCCGATGTGATCGTCAATTACCTCAGCTCCCATTCAGCAGCTACTGCAGTTGCCGGTCAAATTGCGCATTACGGACGGCGATGCGCCATTGTCAAAGCCGATGTCAGCGAATCCGAGGATGTGGCTGAAATGATCCAATTCATCCGCGAGAAATTCGGCCGCTTGGATATTGTCGTTAGCAACGCCGCCAGCGGGGGGTTTCGCCCTTTGATGGAGGCAAAGCGAATTCATTTCGATGCGGCGATTTCCACCAATGTTCTTGGCACTCTAAATCTGGTGCAAGCGGCAAGAATGTTGCTGGAGCGGACCGAAGGTCGAGCGCGAGTCATTGCTTTATCCAGTCACGGTTCGCATGTCGCATTTCCGAACTATGGTGTGATCGGACCCTCCAAAGCGGCCTTGGAAAGTCTGGTCCGACATCTCGCATTGGAGCTGGGTAATTCGGGCGTCAATTTTAATTTAGTTCTGGCCGGCTTGATAGAAACCGATGCCACGAGGAATATGCCAGGGTCGCAAGACCTGTTCAACTACGCCCGTCGGCGCACTCTGGCGTCCGCTTTGACCCTGAAGGTTGAGAACATTGCCGACGCAGTCGTCTTTCTTTCTAGCCCGCTTAGCGACTTGATTCAGGGTGCCACCCTGGTGGTCGACGGTGGGCTCGGGATCCAATCATAAAAGCTTCCACACATGTGGTTGACACGTCTCTTCATTCTGCTTTTGATACTGTCAACCATCTCCTGGCAAGCCGGCTCTCACTTTGCCGTCGGAGTAATGGTACTGCTTTCCATGCTCGTGCCATCGTGGGTGACTTGGGAATTATTTGGATTTCCGATCAGTGTTCAGATCGCTGTGGCAATTGCTGCGCTGGGTGCCTATTGCTTGCACCCACTGGCGATCTTCCGCAGCCGACTTGGGCTTGTCGACCGGGCGATGATATACCTGATCCTGCTTCATATCAGCGTTGATTGGGGATATCAGGGTTTTTCGTGTGCGATTCCCCTGCGGGCGTATGGAGAATGGTTCGTCCCGTATGTGGCCGGTCGTCTCGCAATCCAAAAAGCGGAAGACTTGCGAGCGCTTTTGCCGCTTATGGTCGTCATGGTGATCGTTTTCGCGGTGATTTCAACTGTTCAAGGATTGACGGGCCTCAATCTCGCCGAGACGGTGTTCGGGCATGGACAGGTCGATAAAAATGTTCCCAACATGTCGCGATGGGGATTTCACCGCGCTTTTGGACCTTTGAAGAATCCGAACTATTTCGGCGTCTTGCAACTCTTGTTGTTTCCCTCGGCTGTTTATGCCGCTACCCGGGCGTTACGTCACACGGGCCCGTGGTGGTGGGCAAGTCGGCAAGTCGACCCGCGCGGTCCACTGTGGGTGTGTTTTTTCCGAAGTCGCGAGCATTCCAGGGGGGATCGTGCTCAGAAGACTGATCGCATGGTTGTTGACGCTACGGCGATTTTGCATGGCAATTCCATTGGCGGGCGCAACAATTGTCGCCTGCGTCACCTGGCAGTTCGACTCGACCATCAAACTGCTTGACGCATGGACTGGAGATTTAATCGCCTGGTCGGGCACGCCTCGATCAAAGCGGCCGACGATCAAGATTGACGAAGAGGAATACAGTGCGTCGTCAACCTCCTTGCATCTCCATATCGTCGACTTATATGGGTTTGCCATGCGAAAGGCTGCTCTGTTCAGATTTGGAACGGAAGCCAATACTGGATTCCCCGTTAATGTTCCGGTGGGTCAACAGGATCTTTACTCCATAAAGCGTATTGGCACCGTTGACAACGCCTTCCTAGTAATGGGGCTGCGCTTCGGCTATCTGGGACTCTCGTGTTTCTTCGTGTGGTGTGCCGGGGTGGTTACCATTTGGATACGCATCAGCGCATCGAGCTCAACGACACCAGGATTGAAAGCGTTCTCGGCGGCAATGGCGGGTGTCTCGATGACCATGCTAGCCACACTGCTGACCGTCTGGATGTCGCGCGATTTTGGATTCTGGTACATTCGGATTGCCGGAGCGTCATCCGGCTTGAACGCGGGGCTGTCACGGGGTCAATCGTCCCGCATTTTCACCGTCCGCGACGGCGAGACATCGCGTGCATAAGAAGTCCGCGCGAGTACGCTTGTTTTCAAGCTTGATTCCGAGTCATGCGCCTGATCGAGAGCCATGTTTTAGGGAGAATAGTGTGCGGGACACGGATCGGGCATTGTGGCCGTTGGCGCTGACATCTTTTGAGCGATTTCTGCTTCACGGTGAGGATTTGAATTACCCTGCGACTTTCTATGTGGAATTGCACCTGGAAGGTCAGTTTGACCGAACAGCACTCCAAGAGGCTTTACGTGTTGCGGTGTTGCGCCACCCTCTCCTGTGTGCTACGGTCGTTCAAACCGGTTGGCGTGAAAGCTGGCAGCCGGCGAGCGAACCGCCGCATGCCCTCTGGCAATCCACCACCGACGCGCCTGGGCCACCTCTCGGTCGATGGATCGATTTAAGACGAGAGTGCGGCTTGCGGATTTGGGTTCGAGAGCAGCCCCAATTGGGCGACGTCCTTTATCTTCAATTTCACCATTCATGTACGGATGGATTGGGCGCTGGTCGCTTCATTATCGATCTTATGTCCGAATATTCGCGACTTGTATGTCGTCAACCTGATCTGGTCACGTCGTCTGCCGACTTGCTGGCACTCAAAAATCGCGACCGCTTTCGCCGTTTCGGACAAACAAGCCGATGGCAAAAGACCCTGAACGCATATCGTTTCCATGTATTGACGCCGACGCCCTTGGCCGCTCCTAATCATCTGCCCGTTCCGTCCGGCTCCACGGCCCCGGTCATCGCGACTCACGTTTTCGACCGCGATGAAACAGATTGTTTTGTTTCTAAGACCGCGACGCTAGGAGGCTGCTCGATCAATGACGTGGGCCTCGCCCTGCTGTTTCGCGCCGTTTCATTGTGGCAGAAAAGCCGGGGTCGCGAATCGCCTTCCCAAAGGCTGAGAATTCTGATGCCAATCGATTTGAGAGAAGCGGGCGATCGTTTCGGGCCGGCCACCAATCGAGTCGGCTTCTCGTTTCCATCTCGATCGATTAAGGAATGCGACAATTGGCATCAGTTGCTAAATAGCCTGAGAGAAGAGATTCGCTTCATACGACGAACTCGTTTGGGGATGGATTTTATCAACGGACTAAAAGTTACCGATACTATTCCTGGATTGTTGCCCATGTTGCTCCGTTCACCCGGCTGCATGGCCACCACGTTGCTGACGAACTTCGGACAAACGCGTCGTTACGAACAATTCTTTCCCGTCGCCGATCGGTCCATGCTTTTCGGCAACATGCGTCTTCACCACATCGTCGCAACCCCACCCATCTCCCGTGCCTGCCGAGTTGGATTTGGCATGTGTCTGACCAGCGGGCGTTTGGTGTTGACGGTGCAATGCGATCCTGCATTATTCGATAATAAATCGGCAGGTGAGCTATTGCAGGTGTTTGTGTCCATCTGGCGGCAATGGGTCGACGACCGTATGACCGTATAGAACTAAAGCACGGAATGGATCGCCGAGCGTGCAATGCGTTCTATTCTCGGGAGGACAACATGTGGTTTTCAAATCGCCGTTTCGAAAAAGTCGTGACGACGGTCGCAGCTGGGCTGTTGATGGTCGCCTCGCTGCTGCTCATTTTGCGGCGACCGCCTTCCGATTCAACTCGCGTTCAGGGACGGACAGCAGGTCGGAATAATGCATCACCGCAGCTCATGATTGCCGCACAAACCGATTGCGCGAATCCAGCCGATGCCTTGAATGTTACCAATTCAGAATTCGGGTCAACTGCCGTACCATCATTGTCCGTTCAGATGTCGAAGGACGTGATGACACGACCAATGATTATACGCAAACTACCGCTGACTGAAGTCGAGATCGAAACGGCATGGAAACAAGCGGCCGCTAGCGCGTGCGAACTGTTGAGAGAACGCGGGAATGCGGATTCGGGGCCATGATCGAATTCACTGCTTTCGCTCACAATGCCTATCCTACAAAAAGCGTCGTCGTCGACACGCTGATTCGCAGCGTCGGGCACTATGGAAAACAGCAGCTGAATGATTTCGCGGCTGGGAAGCAGTGGTCTGAAGGTTGCGTCGAACATCTTTCCGAGCTTCTTGATGCGATCGTCAATGACGAACTCATTTCGGATGACTGAAAAAATGTTCAGCTTGGATCACGGCCTTCGAATGAAAAATAAAGCCGAGGACTCCTGAGATTAGTCCAACGATCATCGACACCAACTGAGGCTTCAGAACGATCGTCGGAATCAACACACTTGCACTCAACATGGCGAACAGGCAAATCAAAATTCCGATGGCCCCCTGAGTGAAACTATATCTCAAAGCAAGGCGAGTCCAATTTGAGTCTGTTGCCTTCCGGATGCTGACTCCTCTTCGGCGAAGTTCTGCGCGCCCGCTAGCGAGTCCAAAATAGGATGTCACGCTTGCTTCGATTGTCATCATTGGCAGCAACATTTTGAAGATCGAGGCTTGTCCCGAAGTTGTCACGAATTCGTCGCCTCCGAAGACCCACCAGGCGATGGTGCCGTTGATCACCGCGTTGATCACAAGATCTTTTGGGCCCGCTATCAAGTAAGCGAAACGGCGAAGGTGTCTATCAGGTTTTTTTGTATCTATGACGTGGACTCCCTTCCGGGTCGGGTTTCAGACGAAAAAGGAGGCGTGCCCCCAACCTGCGGCTGCTCGCATTGTCGTCGAACGTAATCTTGAAAGGCAAACACCAATTCCTCACGCATGCTGATGGTCCCCTCAAACGGACTGCATTCCATGCCTCGCTGAAGATCTGGATAAAGCCGAGCGTCCTCGGAAAGGACCCAACGAACGATTCTCGCTTTTAGGTTCCCCCAACCCCATGTCAACCACCGTGACATCCAGGTTTCCTTCGCCGCTCGCAATCCGTACACGCGAACCGTCATTCGACAGGTCGTCGGAGAGATCGGAAAAATGGCCATCACTTGCAACATGGCATCAATGCGAATGAGAAATAAATTGGGAAATCCGTGAAATAGCTCGTAATGATCAACAGTACAGCGAGCGTCGAGCCATGGAAGCACCCATCGCGACAAGCGGCGATAGAAAGCAGGTGGTAGCGTCGGCGTTCGCATTACAGTCGCCTGTGGATGAATCTCGTGAACAATTTGTTCTTCGGACGCAAAATTGACCAATGAGTTCGGATGAACCAGCGGGACATGATATGACTCGATTGTGTTCTCCACAGGAATTTTCCAGTTGGCATTGAAGGCGTATTCCCAAGCGGCTGCGAGTCGCCATCTCGCGACGGGATATTCATCGCATGGCTCCGCCAATGGACCAAAGTATTCCTCAAACGGGCGCGGATTATCGGCAAGTGAAACAAACACCAACGGCCCTCGGACTTGCAAGGCAAATTTTCGAAGTCGCTCCGGACCGCCTGGCATTGGCCGAAAGCTTCTAGCATCAGGAATACGCGCGGTACTCCCATCGTCGCAGTATTCCCAGCCATGATATTGACACGTGAGCTTTGCTTGATTGCCAAGCGGCGCATGTGTCAAGAGGCAGTGACGGTGAGTGCAGACGTTCAGAAACGCGTGAAGCTGGCCGCACGAATTCCGCAATAGAAGCGGTACGTCGAACAGCGTGCAGGTCACGAAATCGCCATCGCACGCAAGATCCTCTACCCCAGCAACCAAATGCCACCCCGGCCGAAAAATGAAGGACATTTCGTGCGCGTATTGTTTAGGGCAAAAATAGCTGTCAGGTGGCAATAGATGTGGGAGGTGCGTCTGATGCAGAAACATGTTGATGCTCGCCGAAGATTATGAAAACGAATACATCTAAGCCATCATCCGCGAGCTTCAGATCACTGGCGATCGACCGATCAGGAATGCTGCCACGCCCTGGCGGTGCACGCTGAGGACGGGTTACGCTCTCCATATGCACCTGGGATAACGCCCGCGAGGAATCGGACTGAGGATCTTTCCGGCAGGCATCCACCAGCCGTAACCTCAGTCCTGCCGAACTCAATTCCAACTGGTAATACACCTCGGTCAGGTTGATCAGCGTCCGCTTGTCGTTCAGCTTCGTGTACATCGGACAGAAGTATTACTCAACATGCCTCGGACAAGAGTCACACTGCCAGAATGACGGCCATGACGGCGCGTAATCAAAGTTGAGAACATGCGACACTCCCGCCACAACAAGGGACTGTACTCTGCTGATTGGTTCCACAAGAAATAACAATCTAATTGATCGCGAACCAAGTCGTTGCAGTTATGTGGCCGTGGAATCCGACCTCGAATGGAATTCCCGATGCTGCTGGAATATTCATCGTTCTCGGCACGGCGGTCGTGTCAGTCCGATTGCTGATACATGAACGCAAGGCAGCATGGGCAACGCATTCAAGGCTCTACGCGATGTATTATACAAGAAGCCCGTGAGGCGGGCCTTCCTCACGAGCTCCTCAGTCGAACCAACTAACTTGGCCGACGGTCCCTTAATTTATCATCGTGTTGTGCCGCAGTCACGCATATTCTGGACACAATTCGGTTTGCCGTAGCTCAATGGTGACGTCGTAGTTGAAGCCGATGTTGGAGATTCTGTCATCCAATTAGTTGGAGAACAGAAGACTCGGGTCGACAAGAAAATCGTCAAGGCTGCAGGCGTATCCCATGAAACCTTTCGCCGTGTTGAGTCGGTCATGAAGTCCGCTCCGCTTTCGGGCACGACTAGCAGGATTTTCGGGCGGGGTTGCGCCCATCAAGTTCGCCACTCGTCTTTAGGTTTCAGTGTTTCTTCGGCGAAGCAATCCACGTCAGCAGAAAAATACGCTGGATGCCATCGCAAGAATGAACAGCATTGGCAGCGGGTAGTGCCACAGACGTACGAGGACAATCACGATCCCGCAGGCAACCACCTTCCATCGCGGAACTGCAATAAAATCGAGTGGCCCCATCGTTCATATCCAATCACGGTTGACTCTCAGCCTCATCCAGTCGCTTCCGGTGAGTCATCAAATACTTCTCAGCAGCCTCTTTCGCCTCGAATTTCATCTGCAGATACGTCATGGAAGCCCAGACTCGTTCGGTCGACCAGTACTTTGGAGACCACAGGCCGCCGACTCACGTCGAATTCCCCATTTACGGCGAAGTCACGATGCAGATGATCAACGCTGTCTGGTCTGCGAGTGGGATGGCGTGAATCAGCGGGAGATTACAACTAAATTGCCCTTGTCAAAATCTGATCAATTGGTGTGGCCGTTAGAGCATTATCCGAAGTTCGAAAAAAAATGCTCGCATTTGGGGGGATCCGACGATTAGTGTGCCCAAGCTCGCACATCTCTTGCCAGAGGATCGGGACGTGGAAACGCAACAATTAATCAACCCGCTCAGCATCGTTATCTCTGAACTTGAACGGATAGGACTTGTTCCGCACCGGTACTCCGAAAACGCGTCTTCAGAGTGGTCGTGGCTGGTCATACGAAAGAACAGCAAGCATCATCTCGCTCTGCTGCAGATCGAGAGCTACGACATTCCGATCATCGATAAACTGCGACTCACGTTGACTGAACAGCCCGACTACGTGCATACAGTCGTGATTTCGTCTCGAGACATCGAGCCTGAGATCAACTGGGGAACGCTACGGGGATTGCTCCAGGACGCTCGGTGAAGTCCGTTGATTCGTAAATCTTCGACCTTCGTTCGAACCGGTCAAAGGGATTGGGGTTCCCTGTAACTCGGTACAGTTCCCATCACGAACAGGGACTGATTTGCACGAAGTTATCGATGGTTCGGTAGGTAACAAAGTCAGTGATGTTGGGCCAAAATGTCGCCTCCGGAAAATCCTGATGCGACAAGATGTCCCTCCTGCTGAGTCAGATTTCGACTGAGAATGTTCACAGCGAAAACTCACGCAACCGATCCCCTCGCCGACGCGAATGAGCGATCGCACGTTAGGGGGCCGAAATGTCGACCGAGATTGAGAATCTGATCCATTGTCCAGGCTGCGATGCCGTCGTGAACGCCACATCTGCCGTCTGCTCGGGCTGTGGACGATGTCTGGCATGCGGTCAGAAACGGATGCCGCACGAGCCGAATTGCTTGAACTGCAAAACCCCCTTCTGCAACTGTTGCGGCCGGTGTCCTGTCTGTCAAAGCGTCCGTTACGCCAACATCGTGACACCTTGCAAATGCGGTCATCCTCGGACAGCAGAATCCGTCCGAAGTTTGATTACGCAACATGGACTGAACGCATCCTCCGACAGCGACCAGGAAGACAAGTGACGTGTCCGCAGTCGTGCGACAGCAGTATTTGGGGCGTCTACATTCCCTTCGGTCCGGTTGTCGTGCCACGTTTCTGACTTCGGCCAACCGCCGCGGCCGCACAAAACAAGTACGGCACGCCTGGGTGAACCATCAGCCAATCCTGCAGGACGGAGACCACGAAGGTCGACTACGGCACGCGGCGAGTCGTCGTCTTGCCTTTGACCCTCTTCTTTTCCTGGATGAGGACCGTTTGGCTATCGGATTTGAAGTCCGTAATTGATCGCCCACCCTCAATCCGGGGTCGAACGCGAATTCATTCAACTATCGCCTGAGCTTTGCTGGCCTCGCGAAGTACAGGCACGGCATCCAGAACCAGCTTATGCTGTCACTTTGGACTATGGCTCAGTTTCCTGTAGGAATTCCCCCGGACGGCCGGCGTGACGCCGAAGCGAAGTGCCAAAAGACATCATTGAAGCGAGCTACGCCAGGATCGGTTGGATAACTTCGCCATGCACGTCTGTCAGCCGCATATCTCGGCCGCCGAAGCGGAAGGTCAGGCGTTCGTGATCAAGTCCCAAGAGGTGCAGGATCGTCGCGTGCATGTCGAAAAACGTACAGATGTTCTCGACCGAGTGCATGCCGATTTCATCTGTGGCTCCCAGGATCGTACCCCCTTTGCTGCCGCCGCCTGCCATCCAGATTGTAAATCCTTCGGGGTGATGATCGCGTCCATCGCGTCCCGCCGAATGTGGGGTCCGACCGAATTCGCCCGCCCAAACGATCAAGGTTTCGTCAAACAGGCCTCTCTGCTTCAAGTCCTGGATCAAGCCCGCGATGGCCTGATCGGTGTCCAAGGCATTCTTCTGGTGTCCGTTCTTTAAGTCGCCGTGCTGGTCCCATGTTCCGTTCGATGCCCCTGGCGGGCAGGTGATCTCTACAAAGCGGACGCCGGATTCGATCAGCTTTCTAGCTCGCAAGCACTGAACGCCGTACAGACGTTTTGACGGGACCGTCGAATCGAGACCGTACAGCTTTTGAGTTGCCTCAGTTTCACGGCTGAGGTCAAGTACGTCCGGCACCAGCGATTGCATCCGATACGCCATTTCATAATTCGTGATCGCCGATTCAATGGTGTCATCCACACCCAGCGACTGCGAAAACGATTCGTCCTGCTGGCGCAGCAGCGCCAGCTTGGCCTGCTGAATCCGCTGGTTCTTGTCAGCGGGGACGATGTTTTCGATCGGAGTACCGTCCGCCCGAAAAAGTGACGCCTGATTGCTGGCGGGGAGGAAGCCATTGGAGTAATTCTCCAATCCGCCGCAGGGGACGACACCAAAGCTCAGCACCACGAAACCGGGAAGATTACGGTTCTCACTCCCCAGGCCGTACGTCACCCAGGATCCCAAGCTCGGCCGACCGGCATTGTTGGAGCCGGTATGCAGTCGCAGCACTCCGGTCGAGTGGATTGGTAGATCCGCCTTCATGGACCGGACCACGGCCAGGTCGTCCGCACAGGTTGCGATGTTTGGGAATAGTGAACTGACGGGCATACCGCATTCGCCATATTTCTGGAACGTCCACGGACTTTTCAACCACAGACGATTTCCATTAGCTGTCGGGTTCTTTGATTCCGTGTACGCCTTGCCGTCCAGTTCTTCCAGCTTCGGCTTGGGATCGAATGAATCGATGTGCGAGACCCCCCCGTCCATGAATAGAAAGATCACATTCTTCGCTCGGGCGGGATGATGCCGAGCCGACGCCATAGTCGACGCCGATGCTGCCGACGTTTGTTCGGCCATCAGTGCCGAGAGAGCCACCAATCCGAACCCGTTGCCAGAGGCGGCCAGCATCTGACGGCGAGACATGGGGAATAACAGGCGACCAGGGCAACCGGATTGTCCGAGGACTCTATTTGTCATGGACTGAGCTTTCGTAGAAACCTGATTAACGTGTCTGATGGCGGAAACGCGCATCCATGCGGTCATTGAATAAAGATGAATTCCTTCAAGTTAAACACCGCATGGGCGATGTCTTTCCAAACGGCCTGATTCTTCAAGACGTCCGCGGCCGGAACTTGCTCTAAATCTGCAAACTGCATCACGGCCTCTGCGAATCGCTGCCGTTCCTCGCTCGTTGGCGAGCGTCCCAATCCTGCCATGAACATCGATTCGATGCGAGACTCCACCGAATCACTTGCGTTGACTATCAGTCTGGCGGCCCAGACGTCCGCCTGCTCTTGGACAAACGGATCATTCAGTAGCGCCAGTGCCTGGGCAGGAACATTGGTCGAGTCGCGACGGCCTTGAGTCACCTTCCCGCCAGGGAAATTAAAGGCTTCCAAAAATCGCGGAGCTTCCATCAGGTTGTTCTTGATGTACACGCTACGCCGCCCATTTCCATCCAGCGGCCCAGGAAATAGTCGTCGGTCGGCATTCTCCTGATCGCGGAACGGCTGCACACTGGCACCAAACAACGCTTGGTCGAGCCGCCCCGATGTCGACAAGATTGAATCACGGATCGCTTCAGCTTCCATTCGTCGAGCGGGATAGTGCCACAGCAATCGGTTTTGCGGATCGATCTCCCGTGCATGGGCAGAGACATGACTGGATGACTGCTGAAAAGTCCGCGTCAGCACAATCGACCGGACCAACCGTTTCATCGACCAGCCATCGCGCATGAACTGCGTTGCCAGATGATCGAGCAGTTCCGAGTGCGACGGCAGATCTCCAACATGACCAAAGTCGTCCACCGTTCGCACCAGTCCGGTCCCAAATAGATGATGCCAGACGCGGTTCACCAGCACGCGTGCCGTGAGTGGATTGGTTGGACTGGCAATCCGGTCGGCGAGTTCCAACCGGCCGCTCCCCTGGCCCATATAGCCATCGCGTGAATTCGCGAGCACTTCAAGGAACCGGCGCGGAACCGTTTCACCTGGCCGATGGCAATCTCCACGAATGAAAACCGGCTGCTCAATCGACGAGCCACTATCTGCGATCCCCGGGACGACGCGCGGCGACGCCAGTTCTTGCTCCGTACGACGATATTCTTCCGCAAGTGTTTGTAGCCGGGGCGACAGGTTCAATCGGTTGCCCAACAATTCGCGGCGCAGCAGAAGATCCAGCCAACGGACATCGTCATCTGTCGTGCGAGATTCCGCCCAGCCTCGAAGTAGTCGCTGGACAGTCGTGGCGTAGCGATTGGCGACGTCAGCCAATGATGCGGGGCCTGCTCCTTCCAGGAGCGGACGCATATGCGTGAGCTCCGCGCGTGGAAGTTCGGCTCCATCGTGCAAAACGACTTGTGTGATTCCAAACCATGATCGTGGGTTCTCGGCTGCTTTATCCCAAGGAAGTTTGTAATTCTCAGGATCGCCACCGAGAGCGCTCAATTGATCCGGGAATTTTGGATTGTCGAACATCGTCATCAGCTCGGCGTATGTTCGTAGCGCATCACGATCATCGGGTGGCGAAAACGATTGCCAGTGCAGTTCACTGGAAGTGAGAGCCCGGTAGTTGGCATAGTTCAATTGACAACTGTTGGAGACCAGTCGCACCGCACTGCTGCGAAGCCCCATCACCTGAAAGCTGATCTTCTTTTTGCCCAGTGGCAGCACGGGGGAACGAAGAGTGCCGTTGAGCTTCTCTGACAGTGTGTTCGTAAAGCATCCTGCCGGCTGAATAGTCTTCACCAGCACTTCGCCGTCGTGATGCAACGTGACCTCGCCACTGGGAGACGGCCCGTCAGCGAGTCCAAGACCGCCGACTTGCCAGTCTGGCGCAACGGCCTTCCGGAAGTCCGCATACGGAACAAACTGCGTCCCATTGAACTCGGCCCGTTCCTTTTCTTCACGTGAATATGTCTCCGTCAGCTTCCTCCATTCCGTCGCGAAGGCGACAGCATCAGCGGGGGCGGCTGCAGCGAGCTGTCGCCAGGGTTCGAGCGGATGTTCCATCGGCAGTTTGTCCGCCGTCAGAACGGCAACCCATTTGTCGATCCGTGCCGAATCGAGGCCCTGAGCCAGTTCTGCGGCATCGGCGGCAGTCCCCTTTTTCGCCTGTGCGGCCAACAGGTATCGGCCGATCTGAGCCGCATCGTCAGACCAGATTCCTGCCAGTTCCTTGCGGAGTTCGATCTTCAACTCGCGCAGCCGCTGCTTGAGCGTCGCGTTGACCGTGGGAGCGTCGATTGTATGGCTGACCAGTTGCGAACTGCGCAGGATTCCGAGCAACCCGTAATAGTCATGCATCGAAATCGCGTCGAGCTTGTGATCGTGGCAACGGGCGCAAGCGATAGTGGTCCCCTGGAAGGCTTTCGACAGCGTGTCGATCTGGTTATCCAGCAGATCGTAGCCTAGTTCACGCAGGCCGATGCAGTCGTCGTGATTCACTTCACCGAAGCGATAGAAGCCAGTCCCGATTACCGATTCGTTGGTTTGTGTCGCATCGTTCCAGCGCGGCTGTGACAGCAGGTCTCCGGCGATGTGTTCGCGAACGAATTGATCGAAGGAAACGTCGGCATTAAACGCGCGGATTAAGTAGTCGCGATAGCGCCAGGCATGATGGACTTCGTAGTTCCATTCATTGCCATGCGTTTCGGTAAAGCGGACGACGTCCATCCAATGCCGAGCCCATCGCTCACCGAAATGGGGCGAATTCAGCATTCCGTCGGTCAAGTGTTCCACTGCGGCGGCGGGGAGCGACGACGCTTGATCCCCACCGCAATCGCGGACGAAGGCTTCAACCTGTTCAGTGCTGGGAGGCAGTCCCGTCAGGACCAGCCCCAGCCGCCGCGCGAAGATTCGCGGAGATGCGGACGCAGCAGCAGTCAGACCCTGCGTATCCAGTTTGGCGGCGATGAAACGGTCGATCGCATTCTTCGCCCACGCAGGATCTTTCGGGGTTGGCACGGCAGGATCTTGGACCGGTTGCAGGCTCCACCAGCCACGACGCGTCCGCAGGATCTCTTCCCATGACTTTGTTGCTTTCCGCGCGGTCGGCTGGTCCCGAGGATCAGGCGCACCCATCTTGACCCAGGTCTCCAGATCCGCGATCGCTGCGGCTGGTAGCTTTCCCTTCGGAGGCATCTTCACATCGTCGTCGGTGTAACGGATCACTTTGATCAGCAGACTTGCGTCCGGTTTTCCAGCTTCCAGCGCCGCGCCAGAGTCTCCTCCTTTGAGAACTCCGTCGCGACTGTCGAGCAATAAATTGCCGCCGAGTTTTTTGGAATCGGCTGCATGACATTCCGCGCAATGCTCGGTTAGGAGCGGCCGGACCCGCTTCTCGAAGAACTCGATTCCCGCATCGTCCGCTCGGGCGATAACGTACGGGACCATGACTGTCATGATGGAAATCAAACTGATAATCATTGGTCGCATCGGTCGTTACCCAGAAGGATCTGTCTTAACGCGGATTCAATCCGTTCAAATGCCAATCAATGAACTACGTACGGCTAGAAGTCGGTTGTTGCTCGCCAATCGAGCGGCAGCACTGGGAGCGGCAAATCACTGCTTGGTCTGGTCCACCAGTCAAAACGATTCAGAAAATGCAGCCCCTCCCTGAATCGCGCGACCTGCCCTCCAATCCCTTCGCGTGTGGTGAACAAGTAATATTGCCCAACCGCCAGATCATCTTGGATTACACGAACCCTGATCGACAGCCCCATCACCCCCAACGCCATTACTAGCGTGACAACCCCCGCTTTTCTTCGCCAGCCGTGGAAAACTTCACGCATCGGCTTTTACTCGCTTCCGTGGCTTCCAGAGGATCAGGTAGGCGGAGAGAAGGGTTAGGGGCAGAGCAAACCAGAATTAGGGGAAAGACGACGCTTCGCTGGGCCTATCTGGATTAGCCGGCCAAGATGCCCATCCCGCGAAATCCCCCTTCTTGAATGCAGGAACAGCGAACAAGTGTGACATGTCTTTGTCCCAACTGAAGCGACCGTTTTCAGACACTAATCGCAGGCAAGAACCGGGTCCATTGGGGAAGTCAATCACGTCCCTGATTCGTAGACTTCGCATCCACAAGCCAAGCACGAAGCACGCCACCACCATCGTCACACACCCAACCTTCTGCCTCCAACCTCGAAAGAATTCACGCATCGGATCGGCTCACGGTTGGTGGTCGCTTCCGTGCTGGGACCAAGAGCAGGGTCAGGGGCAGGACGATCGACCAAAACGGAAATGTCCATTCTCTAAAGTTAGTATCGTCGACTTCCGAAAGTATTCGCTTCGCGTTTTCGACAGCTATTCTGGAGATGGTCGAAGGCATACGCATCGACTCGAAGCCCCACTCAGGTTGTATAGCGTATCCCCACCAGTAGATTATTCCTTCTGTCGTGCCAATTGACTGTTGTCGTTCGGCGAGCGGATACAGGACACCATCAAACATGGAGTAGCTGCGTATCCAGACGGCAGTCACTGCCAACGCCATCACCAGCGCCACTCGCCCGCCTTTCGACGCCATCCGTAGAAGAAGTTGTGCATTGTGGTGCTTAGTCTTCGTGGATCTACTCGGTCGCTGATTCGATAGCGTAGCAAGCGATTCGTGGCCCACCCTCGTCGACGAACGCTAAGAAACAGTTGTAACAAGCATCGAACTCCGAGTCTTCCGAAGGCTGAAAGTCCACTTCGGCCCAGCCGATCCGAACCGAGCCATCGAGACCGGCCGGTGCTTAGGCCGGAGCACGAATGACGAGTAGCGGATATCACGGGAAGTGACGACAGGATTGGGGCGGCGCATCCACAAGGCTCCCCAGCTATGGCTCGAACCGAGCATCCACCGGTTAACACCTGAAAACGCAATCAAGGTTCTTGCCATGTCTCCTGAAGAAGACATCTGGCATTCGTTGATCCCGTTGTCAATCCGCAACATACCTAATGCCAATGACTTGCATCTTGGGATGCGATAAATCCTCGTGGCTGACTTGGTCCAACATCTTGTAACAAACGTCACTTTGGAGACTTTATGAACACTATCATGAACACCAGTCGCGGTAGCCACGCGCTCAGAGCGGCTCAGAGATCAATTGCCGAACAGACTTACACTCGCATCATCTCATGTCTGGGTGACCATCCCTGCGTTTCATTTGCCCTCAGTTGCTGTGGCTTTGTTCATTGGTCTCCAGAATTGGATGTGGCAGTAAAATTGATGCAAGTTGTTAACTATGGCGACCCGACTTCGGCAGATCGATTGATTTGCGATCTCCACCCTAGTTGGATCACTCCAGAGCGAGTCGAGCTGGAGCAAAAGCTCTAGCCGATTGCATCTCTCTGCTCAAGAAATGTAATCATCCTTTTACCTTGCTAGCCCATGTGCCCACGAACCATGCAAACCGGTTGTTTTGGCCAACAATCGCCATGAACGCTGGGTATCCTGCGGCTGTTATCTGGTCTGTGATGTTGGTGAATAGTTTCAGATCATCGGCGCTCAGCGCGCAGCTGCAGCCATCAGGTTTCCTAACGACGGTCAACCATTCCGATGGATTGTATGGAAATTTCCGTCGGGTCTCGCGGAGAGGATTCCCTGACTCTGAGCATCCCGCGAAGCGCTCCCTTCAAAAGTGAGCTTCATGCATCGGTGTGTCGGACCGATGCAGTTTGCGCCGTTCGCCGAGTTCCGAGCCCTGCCGACGCCAAGCGACTAAGGAAAGTAGTGGTGCGCAGCAGCAATGGCGAAAATCACCAAGACGATCAGCACCAGCAACTGCCAGTATGTCATTCGGATAATTTGTTCTTTCGCAGCATCTCCGACAGCAGTGAAGAACTCTTTCATGATTTCCCCAGAATAGTTGATTGGTGCACCGATAGACGCGACTAGTGCTGGACATTCACAACATTAAGCCTGATCGATAGCAGTCGAGCGACAAGAAGTCGGGTGACGGACGATTGTTCGCTGGCATTGATGTGCGTCGGAGTGGTCACACAAGCTCAAAGTGGGCGCAAAACATTGCTGTGAAAGCGTGTGCGTTTTCCGCGTGACGGCTCACAGGAAGCTTATGAACGAAGTTCGACACGTCTTTCTGAAGTCACATTGCCAAATGTGAATCGTGCGACTGGATTCTTGGGAGACCGACAGATGTCAATCGTCTACAATCGCGATGTTCAAACGTTGGAGGGAACGATGGACATTGTCGGATTTCGGCAGGCTGCTGAGCGAGTCCAATTCGTAGTCCAGAGCAAAAGACGCCCGGTGAAGTGGATTTGCAAATCGATTGCCGCTGCACTCGAGTTGGATACTCACTCTGCATCGATTCGCGGCGCAGTTAACGAGTTGAACAACGTTAAGTTGGATTCTTCAAATGACATCGAAGCCCGTTACAAGGAGTTCAAACGCCGGGCGGGCAAAAACTTCGAGAGAATCCTGCGTGCCTCAAAGGCTCTTTCCGTCACCACGATTACCGAGTTCAAGGCCGAGTTCGACCTAACGGATTTGCCGTCCGGTTGGGAGCACCTCGCATTTGATGACGGATATATAGAATTCCGTCTTAATGCCGATCAACTTCGGTTGTTTAACAAGAGTCTCTCCGAAGAGCCGTGCGATTTGGTGGTTGCTGGTCAACGCTTGGTGGGTCTCGCTAGGCAGTCTGGAAACATAGACGAACGATTCCGAGTCCGCGCTTGTCGAAACGCTGTTGCCGCAATCATGGGATTTTTAGAGTATGTTGGCGACCGCATGCTGATTGACGAGCTACCGGATGTATTGGTCAACCGCGTCGACGCGGCGGTTGGTAGGCTACGTTGTCGTGGTATGGCAGCAGTTGTCCAATGGGATCCGAGTGTTTCTACTAATCCCAAGTCGGTCCATGAGGACAAAACGTTGGATGCGTATGCAGAACACACGTTCGCACTCGCAGCTGCTATCACGGGAGACTGGGCGACCGTTTATGACCGTATTTCGGCCCAGCTGCGAATTCTAACGGACGATGCTCCGATGACGTTGACGACGGAAGTCGTTGAACATATCTCGCGGGATATTTGGCATTGTGGCAAGACTAATGCCCCAAACTGGGCTGTTAATGCAAATGAGGTTTTACGCCGGATTGCACCTTTTCGTCCCTTCCTACCAGACGACAGCTCGGCTCGCCAACAACTGGATGATATTGAGACTGCGATTGCCGACGGTCACACCTTTTTTCAACTAGGAGCACACAAATGTGTAAGAGACTGATCACAGCACCGACCATCATATTGTGGGTGGCACTTGCTCTCTTTCCGATACTTGCGCGAGTTGGGGAAATCTCCGGAGTAAGGTAGGGAGTTGTAGGAGTTCCGTTGATCCGCGACTCGGAAGGTTCGCGAATTGGCACGTAGACCGATAATGAAGGGGCGTCAAGTGCCCCACTCGCCCCTGTCGCTGCATGAGAGTAGGTGCACAGATGCCATCCCTCTTGCGTCCGACCTTTTCGATTGCAACTCCGCCGCTCCAATCCTTCCACTTCCTAACAGTCGTGGCGTATTTCGGCACGTGTTCCGTGGGATGGACAGGTAGCGCGAAGGTAGTTCGTAACGGCGGCTTTGAAAGTTATTGGCATAGCTGGACTCCCGCACCACCGGTGCTGGCAACCATGCACGATCCTTGGGACCGGCGGAAATGCGCATCCTGCTGATGATCGCACCGATCCCGGAGCGACGAGATAATTCGGACGCAAGCCACAGCGGTTGCACCTTTGCTCCGAGGATAGTCGCGATCGAACACATGACGCCAGTTGAAATTACTCGGCCACCCGCGGAATGCACGCCGAAGTATCGCGGTTCAGGCGACTCCTGAAATACGTCGAGGTGTCGGACCGAAGCATCCTTGATTTAGGCTGGTGTGATGCCAATCATCTCGAATGAACCCGCCGTTGAGATTCATTGTCTATGATGTGAGCCACCTTCATGGACTACGCCAATGGACCGAGATTCACTTTCAAACCTGATGTACCTTACTTCTTCGCATGATGCCGCTGTAAGAAGTGACCGATGCCATGTGTGTCTGGGTGACGGCAAGCTAACGCGGGAACATGTTCCGCCAAAGAGCGCGTACAACGACGATACTGCACTTTGGAATCGCTTGTTTACACCCAAGGGGGCCGGACCGTCGGCACAGACGTTTCGCGTTAAGGGTGGCTTTCGCGTTTCGACGCTTTGTGAATGCTGCAACAATGGCCTTTGCTCCAACTATGCAAAGGCTTACGTCGCCTTCATCCGACGACTTGTCGAACAGCCGAGATTATTCGCCCCGTCGGGGCGGCGTCGCTTAGTTTCGATACCCAGTGATACCTTATTCATCGCGAAAGAGATCGCCACCATGATCTTAGCGATCGAACCTTTGACATACGCCAAACACAACGCTCAACTACGGCAATTTGTTTGCGATCCGCAGTCGTTACTGGAACCGACCTTTCGAGTGTATGCCTTCTTGGTTCCAGACCTTCCGCACGCTGGAACGATTTCTCGCTTTCATGGCCGCGCAGACACATTCGCTCCAGGGTACAAATTCGCTGGAGGAGAGATCTCTCTTTTTCCTTTTGGCTTCGTTTACGCTTCGGATATCGGCCCGGGCTACAACCTCTCCACGCTGACAAATGTCACGCACTGGTTTGTACGTGGCGACACGCGTGACCGCCTGAGACAAGTCATCGAACTTGGCACACGTATTACTGGGGTTGACTCTATCCAGTCTGGAATCGGGCGGGGCCGAACAGCGCCGCAGATCGATTACGTTTAGTGAATTGCGTTACGACAGCATCCTCAAGTGAGCATATCTCATCGGTCACATCGACTGAGCGCCCTAACCGGATCAGTTGCCTCGACAATGAGTCTCCACTAAGCAGGATGCCTCGGTTTCCCTTTCGATTCGTCTTGTTGGCCGCCGCTTCGACCCACTCGGATATGCTCCGCCCCTTGAAAGGTCTTTGCGTAAGCGACCAACAACGGACCAAGCTGTTCCGGATCCGGTGAAGTAATATCCGCATCCCAGTTTGGATCGGCTTCCGAGTCTCTTTCGCGGGCAATCTGGGTGACCTGTCTGTCCCAGTCTCCAAGGAATCGCCACGTCTCTGATTCGCGTTCGTCCAGCCAGTGAATTGTTTCCATGCTCGTCGGACTCTGTTGCCGATTCCTGATGGGAAAAGAGACGCGAGGAGGAGCGAATCAGGAGTTTCGCCCGAACGGAGATCAGCGGCCCCCGCGCCGTGTCAGAATGGTAAGGTGAAGTTGACCCGTAACAGCTTACAGTGAGTAGAATTCAAGGATTGGCAACTCGTTTTATTGGGGAGGATCGGATGGACCACAACGTCCGCGCGTTTGCGCGGAACATGTTCCGTTTGCTCGTACACCGCTCGGACGGACAGGCATACGAAGATCTCTTCGTTGCCGTGATGAGGTTGTCCGATCCCGAATTCGAATCCGTGAGGCCATACGGAAACGTTGGCGACCGAAAGAACGATGGGTTCAACGCAAAGGCCGGTACCTATTTTCAAGTCTACGCGCCGCAGGAATACGTCGGGAGCGAGAAAGCTGCGTTGGAGAAACTTGAGACGGATCTGGCTGGTTTGGTGGCATTTTGGAATCCAATCTTTCCCGTGAAAGAGTTCTGTTTTGTGCTAAACGACAAGTACCGGTCAATCGGGCCGCCTTTGCGCGCCCTGATGGAACAACTCAAGGCGAAGTACGGGTTGAGCAAGGCATCGATCTTCTTGGCCCAACACCTCGAACAAGCGACCTTCAAGTTGAAAGACGATGAGATCATCTCAATCGTGGGACATGTTCCGGATATTGATGCGGGAGAATTTCTCTTCCTCAGCGGGTTCACGTACTTCATGGGTGCGTGGATGGATTTCGAGCGCACAGCAAGGAGAATTGTCTCGCGACCTGGTGACCGGCCATTTGCTGGGCGTTGGCTGATTGATCGGCTTATGTCAGAAGGCCTTCTGGATGGGGAAACGCAATTGCTAATCTACCGACTGAACCAGATCCGAAATCCTCTCGTCCACGGTGATAGCGAGGAACTTCCGGAAAAGGCTGAGATCGACAAACTTGTCGCGTACACTGAAGCTCTCAAGGCGAAAGAAATTGCTTCTTAGGCTGGAAACTTCGCCTTGCCTCAGGCATTCGCGAAGAAGTTAACAAGTCAACCAGCCCGTCGGACGATTCAAACCAGTTGCCTTCAGGGTTACAGGCAGGTTCTCCCCAAAACGTCAGTGACAAATAATTGCGAATCGGCATCGGTCATATCGACCGATGCATTCTCAATCCACCCCACGTTCAATCAGCGCCTGACAATTCTGCCCGCACATCCATCAGCTCAAACCCCAGCAATTTCTGACCCTAACACGTATCGGGATGCTGTGCCTTCGCGTTGGTGGCTTTCAGACCAATCCCCTAGATCCTGTCGTACGGACTGGCCTCAGCCACTACCTGGTCGCAGGTGCTAAGCAGGAACGCCCGAAGGTCTTCATTCTGGCTGAACTTTGCCATGTTCCCCACGGTAACAGGTTGGCGGCACCAGAATCATGACTTCCGGAAATCGGGGTAACAGAATTGAAACCTGCGACCTCTACGTCCCAAACGTTTCAGGCGAGACGTAATTCCAAGCGGGAAACGCAATCACGCTCCAGACACAGGGGCGATTGTCTTTTGCGATACTCAGTTGACAGACAATTGACTATTGGTATGATTGACTGTCAGTGGTGGTTCTGTCTTGTTGACGCGTAGATAAAGGCAGAGATACACGACTTGTCAAGGTTGACAGGTCGCATGGATGCGCAATCTGGAATGTGAGTCGGTATTTTACCGGCGCAATTCCGGAACCGCTTTTGGAAGAAGGACTTTCACCTGTGAGAAGCAGGGTCTGTGATACTTCAATGGAACAAATTGCGGTCTGTTGGGCGGTCCAGCAGCCAAAATCGTCCTGATTTCATTATGTCCATAGGAGCAGATAATGCCCATGCGACTTCTCCTTAATGCAAGTCAGGCGCTATCCCGATTGTCATTTAAGTCTCATCGACTTGGTGGCAATGTCCGGGAGAGCGCCTGGTTTGCCAGCGGCTCTCCCGACTCGCCTAAGGAGTTTGGGTATGAAGTCGGAGTTGAAGGTTGAACTGCGTGTTGATCTTGAGCAAGTTCATCGTGATTTGCTCGGAGTTCTGACGGAATCTCGGCTGGACGCGGTGACAAAAAAACGTCTCCGTGAGATTGCCGAAAAATTGGTTAAGATTACGACCGATATCCAAGCGGCCCCCTCAAAATGAAAAAGATTTGATTGCGCGAATCTACTTCATCTTGAGACCGCTATTGGACCTCTTCTGAATTGGAGTCGAGATGGCGATTGATCCAGCGAATCTCGGAAAAACGTTGGCCGAGATTCGCAAACGTCGCGGGCTCACGCAACGTGAAGTTGCATATCAATCTGGATTAACTGTGAACTTTCTCAGTCTGCTGGAGAATGGAGAACGTGGACTGACGACAGAGACATTGAACAGCTATGCGAAGGCGGTCGGTGTTCCGACAGAATTCATTACATTCCTTGCGGGGGATGGAAAAGATGTCCAAGACCCGACATTGGCGAGTCTGTCGAAGTCATTGAAAAAGGCCATACTGACGACGATTTCTGCCGAATCCTGATGAGTCGTGATTCTCGCTTTAAAAACTTCGGCCGGGGGGTCTACCCCCGGCCTTTTCTATTGATCGAATCAATACATCCCGTGTTGGCTCTTAGATCACCGTAACGCACTGAATGCTGGCCGTTGAGCTGCCACAGACTTGCCAGTACATGCACTTGACCTGAGGCTGCTCGGTCAGCTTCATGGTCAAATTGCCGTGGTTGTCGGACGGCTTTCGCACTCGACAATTACTTTCGGACTTTAGAGAGCTGGCATCGGTCACATCGACCGACGCGGTCTCCTTGTCGCTTCGCGCTCGACGCACGGATGTCGTTAATCTCTGGGTTGAAGAATCAAGCCTCTCATGGCGAGCCTCGTGGAAAACCTCGAAATTGAGGTTCCCCACCAGTTAACGAAAACGCCGAGAGGTCAGCCTCCCGGCGTTTTTTGTTTCTTTGCCTTTGTTCGCAACAAGTTGCGATGACTCTCGGTCTCTCGCGAGACCTTCAAAGAGTATGCTCTTTGCATTTCTATAAATGGGTTGCCCACGAAATTTGGCGATTTCGGCCCAAAACTCTCTTTGTCTCCGAATTAACAGACCCCTCAAAGTTAACAACCCCGTCCCGCGCGGGGTCGCGAGTGGAACTCTCTTCGAACTTTGACCCAGATTGCCAAGTCCGCTGAATTATTCGTCCGTGATCACTGCTTGACCCGCAGTCGCTGACGATTCAAAGTGTTAGCGTGTTGAGCCGGCATGACTTCGCTTCTGCAATACGCCAACGCCAAGAGGCGCTTTACGATGACATTGAGGCGGACTTCGCCGCGGTCAAAGCACTTGACCAACGTTAGCGCCGATTGTTGCCGAACGAAGCGGTCAACTTGACCCGTAGCAGTGAACCCCATGCAAACCTGTCAACTGTTCGGCAACCGTCGAGCGCGAATCAACGGTCGCCGGCCCGCGAACGGTCACCGCTGCTCCGCCTGCAATCGAAAGCCGCCGAGCAACGAACTGTGCGAGATCGTCATCGACCCGGCGACGAATCTGACTGCGATGGTCGGGATCGGTCGCTGCCATTATGCGTATCTTCGATCGGGCCTCGAACAGATTCTGCTCGCCGAGTTGGCTGGCACTCACCCCCGCAAGCGGCAGCGGGTCCGCCGGCTGAGGAGGTTGATCCGGGACCTGCCAAGGAATCTGTAACAGCAGGGGCGCACCTCGGGCGATTTGATTCAAAACTCGTCTGTAAGTGGCGGTGCGAGGGCAGACTGGCACGCCAGATTCAGGAGACGTAAAGTGCTACTTTACACTGCAAGCATCCATAAGTTGCCCGACGGCGAGATCCGTCCAAGTCGAACCAAACTTTCACGTGGGCACATCGACCGGATCAAAGACAACATCCCCTGGGCTGAGATGGAGGCGTGTCTCGAATGGCACCGCCTTCCCACCGAGCAATCGCGGATGACTGCCTACTACGGTTGCAAGTGCGTCGCCGAGTGTGGCGCCTTCATCGTCCCGCAAATCGAGGGGCCGTTCCACGAACGCAAGGAGGTGGTCCCCGAGATTTTCTACTACGAGATCGAGTGTCCGTCCGCGACCCCGACCGTCATGGCGCTGGTGAAGCGCGGGATGCACCATCTGTCCAACCGGGCAGTTCTCAACGAGGTCTGCGTGGACTACTGGCGGCAAAAAAAGGCGCGGTGGAATTACCTCGAATTCCTCCTCCCCGAGTTCAAGGTCATCAAGCAGTTTGATCCACCGGGCAAGGAAGACATAGACGGGGCCAAGCGAGCCTACACTGACGACATCTCGCAAGCGATGGCGATCTGGCCAGAGAGGCGGTAGTTGGGCGACATTCGTCCGGTGAAACGATCGACGTGCTCATCCAACTGAGGCGCGTATATGGCCACTCGCGCCATTCTTCTCCACCCAACATCGGTCACATCGACGGATGCCAAGAGGGTGCAATATTCTCGCTATATCCAATTCCTAAAATAATGTGTTGGTTAAATGCAAAAAGAGACAAAGCACTGAAGCCGATTGATGTTGACGAATGAAGGCTGGAAACTATTGGTGATTCAGCAACCCACAAATCATTCTCCTCGTCTCGGAGAGAATTGACAGTAAATCCGCGCTTTGTACCCCCTTGGCCCACAATTCCAAATCCCTGCTTGTCTTTAGATCAACCTTGAATCCAACCGACTTTGTATACCATACAAACTGATGTATGAAGGTGTTTTTGTACTTCGTTTGGGCATCGTTTGATAGACTATCGATCCTCGTGAGTTGCAAAACGACCGAGTATCCCAGTCGAAACAAAGCCAACCAAATCAGGTGGGGAGGATCGGCATGCTTCCGGAGATCGACGACGCTGATTACAGGTTCTCCCTGGAGATCTGAACGACGTCGAATAGCAGATAGGCCTCTGCGAATCCATCGCAACGTATTTACGACCCCTTTCTGAGCAGGGAGCGAGAGAAGTTCACGTGTTTCAAGCGGACGCTCATCTTTGACCGGCGTCAAGGAGAAGCCGAACCATTGATGACATAATTGCCAGCATACAAGTCTCGCTTCTAGATTGAAAAACTCTCGCCACCATCGCGTGTTCCGACGTCCCTCGCGCAGTAATGCATGAGCACGTGTCAATGCCGCCTCCGCGGCTCGTAGTTTTCCGCTCGCCTCTCGAAGCAACGGTTCCCTCTGTAGTAGTCGGAACTCAACGTGCTGAAGCGAGATTTTTCCAGAGTAAATCTCGATAATTCCTCGAAAGTGGGATGGCCCCTCTTGGACAAGTGACCGCGCAGCTTCCAAGTCCCGATAGGCGCTCGAAAACGATTGCTCCGTCGGCTGCTTTCTCATCAACTGTAGCCGAGCTGCGGAGATCAGTAGCCAGGCATGCTGCATCCGAATCTCGTAGTCTCCGGCATCATGTGCAGAGAGCCATTCGTGCAGGCTGTCATTCGCAGAATCGCAGTAGCTAATCAGTTCCCGCGCGCGATCCCGAGCGGCTCTCGCGCGCTTGAGTAATGGATCTCCGTCGACATCTAGAAGTCCGCATTCATCCGCATCGAGTAGCATGCGAATGCGGGTGACTCGGGCCTCCAGCGTCCATGGCTGTGGCGGCCTCCCCCGATCGACCTGCCCAAGACATTTGAGCGCCGCGGCGGACTCAAGACATTCCAGAACGCGCTCTTTTGGGGGGCGGTTTCCAAAGATCGCAAGAGCCCCACTCGCTCTCCATTTTTGAACTGCCAAGAGCGCCGCGCGCTCCTGTGACCCCTCTAAAAGGACCATTTCTTCGCATCCGATCGGTAGACCCGACTGCAATCGAATAAGCTGCAAGGCGGTTCGATAATCCATTCGATTGAATGCTAGGCGATGCCATAAACGCAATAAAACATCCGCTAAAGCTCCTAATTCTTGCTGATACTCTCTTGAGTTAAATTCGGTCCCGCCCATTTCGGTCGAACTCGGTACAAGACAGCTGTTTCCTAGTGGGTGACGTATCTGTTTCAAATCGTTGGTGACAAGCCATCTAATCCAGAGGATACAACGCTCTGCACCTGTTGTTAGCGCGAGATCATCACCGCAAATCCGCCATACAGCAGCAAGCCAGCGGAGTCGCATTTGTCTCAAACTATTCAATTTGACCAGAATTCCCTGTTTAAATGCACCGCTCCGTGAATTGCTGCGGGCACCTTTGGAGGCATTTATGTCGTCAAAGATCTCGTGAACTGACCTAAGGAACCACTGCTCTCCACCACTTGACGCCTTCTCGATAATCGCAAGGGTCTGCTTAATCGTTCGATGCACGATCACCGGATCACGAGCCGCCAAAGCCACCACAACTGTGATCAGCCGCAATGATGTGACTCGGTGGTAGATGTATTCGAAGAACGCGTGTGGATCCTTTGAGTGCTGGTGATTCTGATCGAAATACCAATCTGCCCAGCGATCGTGTTCTGCGAACGCCAACCACAACTGTGCCACAATCCTTTCAAGGTCGGAATTTGAGTGAGTTCCCGCCAAGACCTCGGCCAACTGCGTTGGGGAAGTGTGGGACGTACATTGCGAATAATATGCGTCGCGCAATGGCCGATTCATCCAAAAACCACCGCCTTCGAGCCTGTGTAAGATTTGAGCCGAGACCAGCATGTCGAGTAATTTATCGACTTGGTCTCCGACGAGAGGCTGCAGCAAACGACGGAGCGCGACTAACTGGCGAGTGCGACGGCAGGCAGTTAATCGGAATAGGACTAGTCGGTTAACACCAGCGTTCGGGTGCTTTTGACTAAGCCGATTAGGAACGCGAGCCAAAGGGAGCGGTGATGTTCGGTCGATAGTGACAAAGAGTGGCTTCGAACTGGTGGCGTCAACAGGAACCAACTCTACCTCGTTCGGGAATCTCTTCTGCAGTATTCCGATAGCGCTTCGCAATGATTTAATCTTGCGACTCCACGTTCGAATCACCTTGTCATCACGTTCATCGGCGTAGCGGATGCTTGGGGGATTGATCGCAACTGCCACCGACGACCCGTGATATTGCTGAAATCTTGCCACCAACGAGCTGAGGAACTTCATCAGATCGACCCTGTGAGTTTCCGCGAACGCGGCGTTGATTTTGACTTCGCCATGATGTGTCGTCGGAGGCCAGCCAACCGCTTCGACGGCATCGAATGCGATGCAAAACGTCCCTCGACTCAGTATTCGACACACGCGATCAACAGCTTTTCGTATTACAATCGGCTTTAATGGTAAACGTGAAAGATTGGTTAGTAGTTGATCGTCTTTGAGCACATCAAGCTCGAAGACCCCAGGGGCCAAATTGGTGTCATACCGCCGCGCCTGCTCGACGATTCGCCCGACGATGTCAACAACCGAGTAACAGTCTTCGACATCAATCCAGATCGGGTAACACGAAGGCACCAACTGGTGGATATGGTCGGCGAGCTTCTGCGACGCTGTGTTATCGTCACCCGCATCTTCTATGCGAAAATATCCATCGAAAACCACGATCGTTCGCGGGTGGTGTGTCGCGCTTTTTGTGCTCTCCATAATGGGCCGATCGACGTGAGCGAGGTATGGAACACGACTGGAGGGATGGCGCGTCGTCAAGAACGAATAGAGATGCATCAGAAAGTAGCCCGGATTTTTGGCTCGCACTAAATCAATCCGGTGGTCCTTTAGCGCTTTGATAAGTCGCTTGCGAAAAATGTCCTCGTTGCCGGCACGGTACCCGCCGGCGACGGCAACTCTTTGAGGTCGAGTTTCTTCGGGTAAACACCGATCAAGCAGTAGTGGCAGTTCTGAAATTGGTTCATAATGCACCCAGACCACCAGAGGACCGCTGCACGCAGAGACTTTATCGGCGCTTTTGCAAAAGTGTCGGACCAGGGACAAGCACCGTTCCTCAGTACCGCCGCAACCAAGTACGACGAAAAGTGGCGGCACTCCAGAAGCCGACTTTACCAAGCAGGCATCTAGCCTTTGCAAATACTCGGAACCGAGGGGGCGGTCGAGACGTTGATCCATCAGCAAGCGATGAGTATCTCCATGCATTTTGACGATCGCCAAACTTCCATCGACAAGCTGTTGATCGGGAAATGTCTCTCCGTATTCCATCCCAAATACGCGGTGAGGAAGTTGCTGCTCCGTCATTGAACGTTCAATAAATTGATCGAAATTAAACGTGAGGATCAGTTGCCATACATTTAACCGGGCAAGAAACGCCAAGTATTGATGGCTTGTCCCTGGACGACGACGCGCATGAAGTCGTTGGATGAGCGCTTCCCCGAGATCGACATTGAAACCGGTACTTTTATTGATAAGCGTGCGCCAATCGCCGAAAAGGCTGTGCAATAAATGACCATTGGCGGCCGGTGCACTCTTTTGTTGAATGTGATCCTGCTTCCAGCCTATGGCAGGTGCGAACAGTTCAAGATAAGCGAGACCCATTAGGTCGTGCATGGTTTTAGGGACTGCCAGCGAGCCGCGAGTTTCGGACTGCCAGACATTCGAAACGCAAAGGTGCTGATGCAGGACGAAGCGATCAGGCCATTGCAGATCCCGGACAAACATCTCCGGTTCAAGTCTGTAAGTATCCGCAAGCTTCCCAAAAAGATCCCTTACCTCTATTCGATCACCCAAATACAGCGCATGCTTCAAATATAGGTGTAATTGAGCAAGATACCCCTCGACACCTTGCGCGACTGGCATTCCGGAGTCGACTGAGAAGCCTGCACCAATGAGTGGCACCACGAGGCGACCATTACTCCACGCTGATTTGATCGATTGAAGCGCGTCAGAGAGGTCGTTCATCGCTTTCCTTCGACTTTGCAGAGAAACGAGCTTCGAGCTATTTGCGGTGTTACCGTAATTCCCGCGCTGCGAATGGCCAGAGGACAGAGAAATCATGATACGCGACAGTTATTCATCTAGGAACTGCATGAGGCATAAGTGGAGGTACGAGGTCTGATAAAAAGAGTATTGTCACACTTACCACTGTCGGCACAACGACCACGAAAAGTAAGAATACGACGATAAACATGCAAGTACGACTATTCGCGAACCGGTTTATCTCGCGTGTGTTCTGGCAGATGCAGGTTAAGGTGCCTGAATCGCTGTTTGAAAGCCTGCCATCAGACGGCTACGATAATGCGCTACGAGCGCTGTTACGACGTTCCTAGTCAACATCGAAACATCCAGCCCGAACCGGGCGAGCATCCCTCCGTTTGCGGAGAGTCGACCTTACTGTATTTCTAGAGCCTGTTATGCACTTTGGATCCGATTTTGGCGCTGAGGAGTGCTGTGTAAGCGAGCCAGTGCCAGTTAGCCAGTGTCTCAGCCAGTCGTTCATAGTCGCGTGCAAGTCTGCGGAACCGTCCGAGCCAGCCGAAAGTCCGTTCGATCACCCACCGCCTGGGTTGCAACACAAAACCTCGTTTGGCTTCATGATGTTTGACGATCTCCAGTTCGATCTTGGCTTGTTGCGCCTGCTCGGCAGCTGCGGCCCCGGTATATCCTTGATCGGCAAAGGCGACTTCCACAGTTCCACCAGTCACCTGTTGAACTTGTTGAGCCAACTCGGCCACTTGAGAACGTTCTTGTTCATTGGCGGGCGTGATGGTTAAAGCCAGCAGATTTCCCAGCGTATCCACAGCGGCATGAACCTTCGAACCCTTCATTTTCTTGGCCCCATCATACCCCGCACGAGCACCGCTTTCCGGGGTCGACTTCAACGTCCGACCATCCAGACGCGCGTCGGTCACATCGCCTGAGGCTCGCGGGGCGTCGGACCGAAGTCACCCGAACCGCAGTTGCCTTCGCCTCATACTTTCCAGCATGGTGCGACAGTTGGTATCCTGCTGCACCTGCTCGGCATCGACCACGCAGCTCGTTAAATCAAGTCGGCCGCGACTTCCGCCTGACGGACATTCACGGCTCGGTGGTGCTGGAGATGTTGGCATGAACGCTGTCTCATATCGCGCGGCAGTCCATCCATGTAACTCGGCCACAAATCCGTCAGCGAACAAAAGATAAAAACCGGCACTTCAACGCGGCTAAAAGGAAATGAATCACGATGCCAAATTTGGTCACAAGTGTGGCGCTCTGCTTGGTTATCGCATGGCACGCAGTGGCTCTGGCGCAGACGTTGGACTCCGCGACTGAGGCGGCGACGCGAAAGCTGTTCGATGCTCAGGCGATCGGAGTCGAACTGAAGTTGCAGGGGGAATACGTCGGCAAGGACGGCGAGAAGTCGGTCGGTGCGCTGGTCGTGACGCGCGGCGAGAAGTCGTTTCATGCTCTGGTCCTCGAAGGCGGATTGCCGGGTGATGGTTGGGATGGGGCGCTTTATGGACTATTGGAGAGCGCCCCGTTGTCGCAAGGGCGAGCGGAGTTTCGTTCGCTGACGGATGAGGGAGTCAGCTCGGTTCTGGATGAGAACGGCCTGATGCTGAAGCGTGGTGAGCGACAGACTCTGTTGAAGCGAGTGGAACGAAAGAGCACGACGCTCGGTCGGCAGCCTCCTGCGGGAGCGATCGTGCTGTTCGGTGGTGCGACTCCCAACATGGACGCGTTCGAGGAACGCAAGGACATCGAAGGATTGACCTCGCCGACGATGTTTGAAGGCCACATGCTCGCCGGGGCCGTCACGAAACGGCGGTTCCGAGACTACCAGTTGCATGTGGAGTTCATGACCGGGTGGGAGCCGCAGAACATTCCGTGGCGCCGAGCCGATGCGGGTATCTATATGCTCTCGCGCTACGAAGTTGCGATCGGCGATAGCTTTGGCTTCGACTTTGATCTGTCTGGCGCGACGAGTCCGGATCGCGGCAAGTTGCTCGATGAGAAGAGCACGTCGTCGATGTTTCCGGTGGCGAAGAACAACAACTCGCCGCGCGTCTGTGGAAGTGTTTTTACCTACCCGAGCAACGTCCCGAATTCGTGCCTGCCGCCGCTGGTATGGCAGACACTCGACATCGACTTCACGGCACCTCGATTCGACAGCGAAGGAAAGAAGACATCGAAGGCGGTGATCTCAGCGAAGTTGAATGGTCATCAGACGGTGGACAAGCAGGAAGTCAATGGCCCGACGCCGCACGGCTTCCAAGGACCGGAGACTCCCGATGGCCCCATTTGGTTTGAAGCCTTCGGACGCCGCGTGCTGTACCGCAATATCTGGGTTGATGAACGTCGTTGAGATCTGCTCGTGTGAGGTTGTGCGATCCCTGTATGCAAACCTCGTCGGTCCGACGCAACGATATCAGTATGACGCTATTCGCTCGCCGGTAAATCGATCGGATCGATCGAGTTGCTTTCACGCTCTCGTCAATTAGGCGTCGGCGTGTCGGACCGACGCAGTTGAGATGGCTGACACCGACCTCGCTGTGCGGCACTGTCGATCGTGCTCAGAACGTCACGACGAAGTAGGCCGCAATGTTACTAGCCAGAGGCTCAAGTCCATCCGGTCAGAACTACGGGACTCTTTCCAGCGTTGACTCTCTGTCAGCTTTAGACTGGGGAAGGTCGCTACGATTTCGCCTCCCAGAAGATTTCCGCCCCATCGACTGGGCTCAATGCCGTCGTCGCTAGGATGAGCCTGGATCGTTGAGTCACGATTCAACATGTATTTCACGTTGCGATTGTCGATAAGGTCGTTTCCGCTTCAGAAGGTACGGAGGCTCTGCAGGCTAGACAAATCGAGCCGTTGTTAATCATGGATTGCGCGATAGAGTGAGCAATGCGTCGACTTCCTTCCATAGACTAAGCCAATGCTCCCGTTCTTCGGCGGGTAGCAGATCTAACCCCTTTGGCTCACGAAGCCCGACTAGTGCCGGGTCAGCCACCCAGAAAGTTAAACTGGTCCACACGATACCATGATTTGCGGCGATGTCGCTTTTCAATATTGTCGACCAGCCTTCGAGTTCAAGCTTCAACCAATCATAGGCCTGTTTCCGCCAACGCATCCGTTCCTCACCGCTTAGATCGCTTCCGGTGCCACAATATTCGGTACCGATCTGGGCTGCGGCGCGGGCGGCCCCGTACCGATGGAGCGGACCTACATGGGCTGCGATTTGGGGAGCGGCCGCGAAGGAATCAGCATAGAGGCGGGCCGCGGCGTGCAGGCGATTGGTGAACTGGCAGACGCCAAGCAGGGCCATCCGCTCATCGTTATCCTGTGGCTGATACGTTCCCGCCAAAAAGTCGGAGAGATCTGGAATGATCAATCGCTCAGCTTCACGACGAAGGACGTGAAGGAACCAGTCGTTCTGATCGCGAACTTGGATTGCTCTCCAATCTTTAGACAATACACTCAAAGCCAGCTTGTTTCGCGCTTCAGCGATGCGGCCGTGTTTGTGCAATGCCATGGCCAAAGCTAAATTGGGCGCTGGTCCGAGTCCCCCCCAAGCGTTATCCTCCAGGGTGGCGATGGCTTGATCGAATTTCCCTTGCCTATATTCGGCGAGTCCACGCGCGAACAGCAATGACGATTGCTGGAAGGGGTTTCCAGAACGGCCGACATCCAAGGCCCGCTCGATAAGAGTGATGAGTTGGCGAAGCTCGTCTTCCGTTGCTGCCAGGAGCAAACAGGCTCTCGCGGTCCGATCCGCGATCGCAGGGTCAGTGCTTGCGCCGAACATCGAGAGCAAGGATTGGCGCGCGATGACGTAATTGGCCTCCTGCCCAATGAACAAGCAGAACTCGGCATATCCGGTCCACTCAAGATAGTCAGGAGATTTGGCCTGGAGAGCCGCATGCCAAGCGGCACGGGCTTCGTCCGAATGTCCCATCCGGACGAGGGCGTTTCGAAGCTCTCTTTGAACGCTCGGGTTACTTGGGTCGATCTCAATGGCGACTCGATGTTGATCCAGAGCTCCCTCAGGAAGGTTTCTCAGCTCCAGGAGATGTCCGAGTTCGGAGCGAAGTGAGGCCGCATTGGAATTGAGGACGATGGCTCCTTGAAGCTGTTGAATCGCCTCATCGTACTTTCCGAGATGCGACAGAAGAGACGCGAGTACTTGTCGTGTCAGGATGTATGTCGGTTCAATCTCCGCTGCCTGTCGGAGCTGGCTGAGGGCAAGCTCGTTTTGTCCTGACCCCATCGCTGCATATCCCAGTGCATGATGACTGAGAGCGATTTGAGGCCGTATCGCCACAGCAGTTTTGTAGAACCGGATCGCTTCCCGTGGCCTGTTCTCCTGCGTCAATAGATCGCCAATCGTTTGATTGAGCCAGAAGTCGCCGGAGTTCGCCTGATAGATGCGATTCAAAAAAGAGTGACGCTCCTGGTGATTCCGCTTCAATCGTCGATCCAGACTGAGAAACAGGGCGACACAACTTTCCGATTCCGGTGCAGTCGCGATGAGGTCGACAACGTATGCTTCATTACTAGCGGTCTTCGGGTTACGCGCGCGATCGCGCCAGCCGGTCGGGTCCGGATTGGTTTCCCGAGCAACCGTCATGACCCAGCTCAAGGTGACAGGGTTTTGAGTGCAGCCAGCCCAATCGTCAAGTGCGTCCACGAGCACCCTTCGAATGTTGGATGCCGCCATTCGATGCGCAACTTCCGTCGGGTCGTCTTCGAGTTCACCGATCTCGGCCCCTCGAAAAGCGTCCCGATATTGCTGATCGCACCAAGAGAAGTCAAAACCCGGGATGCCGCGTGCGGGACTCATCCGGATCTCGTCTAACTGTTTTGCCAGTTCCAACTCGCGAATGCCTTGGTCTAAATCGTGGCGATGTCCAGGGCCCACGAGCCGTTCTTTCGCACGCTCTAACGCGGCGCGCGCTGCTGGCCAAGACGACTCCTTCAATCCTTGGGCCATGTGGCGAAAATCATTGGCCGTGGCGATCTCCAATGCAGTCTGCTTGGCGGCAGTCTCGCGTGCGACCTCCCTCCGTTGCACGTTCCGCCACAGCGCGTCCCCGAGAAGGACGGTAGCCAACACGGCAAGCATCGACACTGCGATTGTCAATCTAGGCTGGCGGCGGACCCGCCTCAGAAGCCTCATCCATTGACCGTCCGGTCGCGCCGCGATGGCTTCGCCAGCCATGAAACGTTTCAGATCAGACGCCAAGGCCGATGCGCTGGAGTAGCGGAGGTGAGGCTCTTTTTGCAGGCATTTCAGGCAAATTACCTCCAGGTCGCGGGAGATAACACTATTCAATTTCGACGGGGGCACCGGATCTTCAGAGATCAATTGACGAACTGTGTCCGCTACCGTCGCTCCCAGGAATGGCAACCGACCTGTCAGGAGTTCATAGAGAATTGCTCCCAAGGCATAGATATCGACAGCCGGGCACACGGCAGCAGATCCGCCATCGGCTTGTTCGGGGGCCATATACCCCGGAGTCCCGACTGCGGTGCCAACCCAAGTAAGTCGACTGTCGTCTTCGCGACGTCGGGCGAGTCCAAAATCGCTAATCTTGGGTTCGCCGTCTGTGGTGAGCAGGATATTTGCTGGTTTTAAGTCGCGGTGCACGATTCCGGCCTCATGCGCTGCCTGGACCGCCGCAGCCAAAATGACCAGCAGGGAGCAAGCCTGGTGAGGGGCTAGGGGAATTCCCGCCGACATTAGCCCGAGATTACCTCCCGCCACCAACTCCATGGTGAAATACGGCTGTCCATTCTGGTCGCCTAGATCGTGAATCTGGACGATATTCGGATGCCTCAAAGCAGCGATCGCTTCCGCTTCCCTGAGAAAGCGATTCCGATATTCCGGGGTCGCGTCGACACCCGCGAGCAGCATCTTTAAGGCCACCATCCGATTGAGGCGCAGATGCCGGGCTCTGTAAACGATTCCCATTCCACCGTAACCAAGTACCTCAAAGACCTGATAACCAGGAATGGCAGGCAAATCTGTAGTCGACTGTGGCACTGCCGGAGTGCTGGCCATTGCTGCTGGTCCCGCGATGGGGAAAAGTGAGTCTAATTGAGCATCGCAATGTCGTAAATGTTCCAAACTCTCAAGAAGTAGTGGAAGCAGTTCAGGATAGTCTTGGCACACTTCCGCGAGTGGACGCCCCAATTCCAGAAATTCTTCGAGCAGAGTCATGACGAGCGAATCGGGCTGCATGGGTCTTTCCTGGGATGAATGACAGCGCGGAGGCAGTTTCATCCATCAACGTTGCGAGGTTGCAGATCAGCCAATGCTGCCGCCAGTAAGAGCCGCGCGCGGATTAATCGCCGTTGCACAGTCTTCGTCGAGACACCGAGGACCTCGGCCGCTTCCGCTTGAGTCAACTCTTGAATCCGCATCAATTCGAAGACTTCTCGCTCTGGTTCCGGCAGTTCATCGATTGCCGTAAACATTCGACGACCGTTCGGCGTAATGCCAGATCCGCTGCCAACTGAAACCGCCGCGATTCCTTCGTGAAGCTCGGTCATGACCGGCGTTTCATCCAAACGGCGAGCGAGATCATTGAGTTGCCAGCGGATATGCTGATTCACCAACGCAAAAAACTGGCGGACAGTCAGCGGACGAATCTTGCGCATGGCCTTATGCAGTTCGGCCACGACCCCACCCAGCATCTCAGTTGTGTCCAGATTCATGGGCGGCCTGGCCAAGCGTGGATAGCGGTGGCGGAGTTGGTGAGAGCAGAGACTCTGAAGTCGATGAACAGATCTGTCCAGCAATTCCCGAATGATTGGCTCTGCTGACGAGTCTCCGGCCAATGCATTGAGACAGTGCTGCAACGTAGCTGTCGTGTTTTGATCGCTCACAATGTCTGATCCATCTCGGGAGTTGGAGCGGTCGTTGAATGTTATCGAGCCGGATGTCCACCCGCCACTCTTAGTATTCATAGCAACAGAAAATCGTCCGAATCAATTCACCTGCAGAGAATACGCATGTGCACCGACATCGGCAGAAGTCGCGGGGGCAAGTGGATGGGCGACAGCCCCAAAGATTTGGAGTGTTTTCTAGACATTCGACACAATTTGTCATCCAGATGACAGCGCGACTTTAGCAACGTTTCTAGAATTTCCACTCGCAGTTTCTGGATCTCCGTCGTGCCCGTTGGGGCTGAAATTCATTGTTCATCGGTATTTGAAGGGTATCAAAAATGGCATCACGAGCATCGATCGGCTTGTTCTCGATTTTGTTCGGGGCTGGGGCATTCGCATTCTGGAACGTCTATGGCGATGGCGCGCAAGCAGAGGAAAAAGCAGTCGCATCAGCGAAGAAGCCACTCATCGAGTTTACATCCGATGGCAAAGCCAAAAAGCCCGTCGGCTACCGCAAATGGATTTACATCGGGACCCCGGTTACTCCCAATGATATGAATGGCGGGGAAGCCAGCTTTCCGGAATTTCACAATGTGTATATCGATCCGGAGAGCTTCGATCACCTTGAAAAGACAGGCGAGTACCGCGACGGCACAGTCCTTGTGAAAGAGCTGACGTCGGTCGGCACCAAGAAGGCGTCGAGTGGAAACGGTTATTTTGAAGGCGAATTCACCGGGCTCGAGATGTCCGTCAAAGACAGCAAGCGATTCGCTGGCGATCCAGGAAGCTGGGGGTATTTCAGTTTCGGCCACAAGTATCCATTGAAGGAAGCGGTGGCGAAAAATGACGTGGCCTCTTGCAACAGTTGTCATGAGACGAATGCGAAGAACTTCGTTTTCTCGGCGCACTATCCAGTGTTGCGAGCCGCCTTCAGCACAGACAAGAAATAGTACTCGGTCACTTTGAGGCCAGGCGAATCTGACGGATGCTTCCGATTCACCGCTTTGCAAGGGGGAGCAAGTTCGCGTCCCTCTTCATTTCGACCGCTCTTTCGCTCGGGAATCATTCCATGAACCAGATCAATCAGAGACGTCCCCAGGCCAACTGGTACCGAGATGCATTCGATGGAATGGCAAGGCGTGCCAAGGGAGTGTTGCTCTCAGTCACCTGTTCGATCGTCATGATCGCTGGGGTCAGCGCCCAGGAGCGGAGCGAAAAGCAGTTCTCCAAATATGTCGACTCCAAGGGCAACATTTCACTACCCGAGGAATTCGAAACGACATTCGTTCATCTCGGCAGTATTGCTGTCGCTCCCAAGACGGGGGCTGACGTCACTGAGTTGCACGCAACCTACACACGTGCCGAAGATGTCAAAGCATTTCAGAAAGACGGACACTTTGCCGATGGAGCAATTCTTGTCAAAGAGGTCCGGTCGGCGAAAGGCGAAGATCTACCAACCGGGCACACTCGGTTTGCAGCCGATGTGAAGATCTGGTTTGTCATGGTGAAGGACGGCACAGGCAGGTTCAAGGACAACGATCTGTGGGGTGACGGATGGGGTTGGGCGTTATTCAACGCAAACGACCGGACGAAGCAAGTTGCCACCGACTATCGAACTGATTGCCGGACGTGTCACGTTCCTGCCAAGGGAAACGATTGGATTTATACGCAGTGCTATCCATCGCTGAAAAAGATCGATGCGAAGTCGAAGGCTGACGTTTCGACCTCGGAAACGAGTCCCACCAAGGATCTGGTGGCGCGGTTTCCGCAATGGAAGGAGGCCATTCACTTGAAGGGAGATCTTGCGAAAGGCCGAAAATATTTCGAAAGCAAGACGATCAACACTTCCTTGACGTGCGCCTCATGTCACAGTTTCGATGTTCGTGACACGATGAGTCTCGACGGAGACGGATTGGTGCGTTCCGGTTTTCCAATCTTCGCCGCTGCTCACCGAACTGATATCAAGCACTCCGGAACCGGATTGGTGGCGCTGGGTGCAAACGTCTGTGTTGTCCATTTCATGAAGGGGGAACCCCCAGGAATGACACCGCAGGAATTAGCGGACATGAATCAGTTCCTTCAATCTGGTGGAAATGCAAAACATGCGACTGCGAAAAATGTGGATTACGCGCATCTGAAATGGACAATCCCAGAAACACTGTCTGGCGGCGATGCGAAGAAGGGCGGAGCACTGGTGATGCAGACCTGCATCTCTTGCCATTCTGTCGACGGAAAAAACGCCCGTGTCCTAGACGCGGCCGGGAAAATTGGAGGCGGCTCATTCGCAGCGGCCGACCTTAAGAAACTCGCCCTTCGAATCCGCAATCCGGAATACAAGAACAATGACGAGATGCCGGGATATAGTGATATCCGCCTCTCAAATCAGGCGCTGCTCGATATTCTGGCTTGGCTGACGACAAAATGAAGGCTGCAACTTGGGCCTCTGGCCGACGACCGTGACATGCAATGGATACCGACGCCCTCAGTTGCCAATGGTGTGTTGAGAACGTCAAGGTGCTGGCGATGCAGATTTTGGCCCAGTTGTGTGAATCATTCACCCTTGCTTGCGGCCGAATCCGCTCTGCGAGACGTGTATCGTTCAAAGACAAAGAGTCCGTCTATATCGGGCGCGAGCCTGGGATAACCTACGTCATCAAAAGAGGATATGTCCGATTGGTCTACGTCCAACCGGACGGTCGGCCCTGGACACGGATGGTCTTCGGAAAGGGTGCCTTGTTTGGTGATCTCCCTTTTCGACCAGCCGCATTCTTAAGCGAGGAACAGGCAGTCTCGACCGGAGCGAGTTGCGTTTGGGAGATCGAACGCGAAGAACTTGAGCGACATGCCGAGGCCAATGCTGATTTTCAATTGTTGCTGCTGAAAACCGTTTCATCGCAGTTCCAATTCCTCGATCGTCGCATCCAGTGGCAATTGATCTCACCGTTGCGAAATCGGGTCGCGATGGCACTCGCGGATTTGCTTTGTTTTGCGGGAGGACGCTGTGGTCACGGTCACCTTGTCGACGTGCGGCTGACACATGCGGAGTTCTCGCAGTTTGTCGTTGCGGCACGCCCCGCCGTGTCCGAGATACTTAAAGAATTCAAGGCAACTGGCATCATCGACTATACGCGTTCGTATCTCTGTTTGCTGGACCTAGAGGCGCTGCACGCAATTGCAGAGCTCGCGCAGAAATGACTGCTTGAATGGTGAGAAGTTTTGCGGGCATTGCTGGGCAACGGCCCGATGCCAACCACGTATCCGCTTACGCCACGATTGTCGTGCAGGAAGAAGATGCGCTAAATGAATCACGTCATTCACAACATCGGCATCGCCAGCCAGATCGGTCTGTACAGCGATGCGATTGAAAGCAAGTCGGGCCTACGGTGGCTACTGACGTCCGGGACGCCCGGCCTCTCGGCTGCTGGAGAACTTCCGCGAGATATTGGGGGGCAGGCAGAACTAGCCTGGAAGCACGTCACGTCCATGCTGGGTCAGGCTGGCATGACCATAGGTGATATCGTCAAGGTCTCGCAATATCTCACTCGCGCGGCTGATATTCAGGCTTATGGGATGGTGCGGAAGCTATTTCTTGGTGATCTGCAACCAGCGTCGATGCTGCTCGTGATCCCTCAACTTGTTCGTCCCGAGTTTCTGATTGAGATCGAAGTGATCGCTGCCAAAGCGTAGTTCGCACATCGTGGGCAGCAGAGTTGCTACGGTCTGCGTATCCCGCTGGACCACGCCGAACGCTCAGCATGGATGATTCGCGACAACAATTGACTCTAGGACAAGCAATGCTCAGGAGGCGATCGTGAGTCAAGTCGAAGAATACGATGTCGTGGTGTTGGGATGTGGCGACGCGGGGAAATTCATTGCTTGGTCAGTCGCCAAGCAAGGTCAACGGACAGCCGTTATTGAACGGCAGTACGTCGGTGGTTCATGCCCGACCGTGGCCTGCCTGCCCAGTAAGAACGTCATTCACGGTGCAAAGGTGGCGAGCTATTTTCGCGGAAGCGCCGAGTTCGGGGTCATCTGTAACGACTGGAAAATTGATATGCAGGCCGTCCGGGAACGTAAACGGACAATGGTCGATAGTATCATTGCAATCCAGTACGACAAATTTAGAGAGAGCGGCGCTGAACTCGTGATGGGCCAAGGGCGTTTCGTCGCGCCAAAAACGATCGAAGTCAGGCAAACCGACGGCAGTCGCCGCACGCTGCGCGGACGAATGATTGTGGTCAGCACAGGCTCCCGTTCGCGGATCGATCCGATCATGGGGCTGACGGATTCAGAGCCAATGACGCATGTGGAAGCACTTGAGCTGGACTACGTCCCCAACCATCTGGTGGTGATGGGCGGTGGCTATGTCGGGCTTGAATTCGCACAGACGCTGCGAAGATTCGGCAGTCGCGTCACGATCATCGAACGTAACGATGCTCTAGCCCATCACGAAGATGACGATGTGACAGAGGCACTCGGCCAACTCTTTCGTGATGAAGGAATTGAAGTCCTGACCGAGACTCAAGTTGACCGCGTCGAAGGGCGTTCGGGCGAGACTGTCCGATTGTTTGTAACTCGCAAAGGCGTGTCAGCAGTCATCGAAGCCACAGATCTTCTTGTCGCGAGTGGTCGCTATCCGAATACCGACGGCATTGGGCTGGAGGTCGCCGGTGTAGAGATTGATAGCAAAGGATTCATCAAAGTCGACGAACGTCTTCGCTCGACCGCGGATGGAGTCTGGGCGGTAGGAGATTGCGCGGGCAGTCCGCATTTCACGCATATCGCCTACGACGACTTTCGGGTGGTCCGAGATAATCTGGCCGGGATCGATCGTGTGACTACAGGTCGTTTGGTGCCCTACTGTCTGTTTACCGACCCGGAATTGGGACGGGTCGGTCTCAGTGAAAAGCAGGCGCGAAGTCGCGGGATCGAGTATCGACTGTCCAAGCTTCCGCTCACAGCGATCCGTCGGGCCTGGACGATGTCTGAGCTGCGCGGCTTCTACAAGATTCTGATCGATACCAACAGCGATAGAATTCTCGGCTTCACGGCGTTCGGGCCCCATGCCGGAGATGTCATTTCGACGGTTCAACTGGCGATGACTGCTGGGCTCCCTTATACGGTGCTGAGCGACGCGATCATGACCCATCCCACGATGTGTGAGGGCCTCATCGCCCTTTGCCGTGATATTCCGAGTCGAAACTGAGCCGGGTGCCGAGTTCGCACGGTGCGCTTTGAATGCTTAAACTGCGAATAACGGACGTTGTCGTGAGGACCGCCTGCACCACGTATGTGAGTGAGGGTGCATGCGGATCGGGTTCGGGCAGCGATGCGTGCTAGAAAGGAACCGGTATGCGATTGCAATCGTTGAAGTCGGTCCTGGACGTCATAGCGATACTTTTCGCACTATCCCTCTTGCCGCACTCACGTAGTGAAGCAGAAGAGCCCGCGATGGCGACGCAAGTCTACTACCGTACCACCACAGTTGACGGACTTACGATCTTTTACAGGGAAACTGGTCCTAAAGATGCTCCGACAATCGTGATGTTGCACGGTTTTCCATCATCCTCGCGAATGTTCGAACCGCTACTTGCCCGCTTGGGCGATCGATACCATCTGGTCGCTCCAGACTATCCTGGGTTCGGGCACAGCGACGCACCAGGCCCTGATCACTTTGACTATACGTTCGATCGTCTGGCGAAGGTAATCGACAAGTTTACCGAAGCGATCGGACTGTCTCATTTCACACTCTACATGCAGGACTATGGCGGACCGGTGGGTTTCCGGATGGCAATCAGGCATCCGGATCGAATCGACGCATTCATCATTCAGAACGCCGTCGCGCATAGTGACGGACTTGGTAAGACCTGGGATACCCGGCGCGCCTTTTGGAATGACCGTGGCCGACATGAGGTGGCACTGCACGATAACCTGTTGTCACTCGAAGCGACACGGCGACGACATGTGGGGAACGATCCCAAGATCGATCGCTATGACCCCGATCTCTGGACGGATGAATATGCATTCCTGAGTCGGCCGGGAGTAATGGAGATCCAGATCAATCTCTTTTATGACTACCGAACAAACGTTGCCGCTTATTCTGCCTGGCAGGCATGGATGCGAAAGACGCGGCCACGAACCCTCGTTGTTTGGGGCAAGCATGACCCGTCGTTTGAGTCGACCGAACCGCAAGCATTCAAGCAAGATCTTCCCGATGCCGAGATCCACATGCTCGATGCAGGTCATTTTGCGTTGGATACGGCGGCCAACGAGATCGCATCGCGGATCGATGGGTTCTTGAAAAGCCGCCCGTAACAAGACTTTTTCGGATACGTTCTAACTTCGTCTTCGGGTCTCGACGGTTGATTTGTCATCGAGATGACAAACCGAGCAGATTCTTACGTCATAGGCATTTGAAGTCGTGTGCCGTCCATGCGATATACATCCGGACTCTCATGTCGAGTGTCATTGCTCGCCGATAAAGTGGTGGGGACAACCAGTTGCCGTGAGGAGTAAATCATGCGTGTGGCTCGGATGATGATGCTCGCTCTCAGCGTTACCTTCGTGACTGGCTGCATGACTGCTCGACTCCGCCAACGGACGATCAGCCAGGGAAGTACACTGCCGGAGTTGCAGTACCAACAGGTTCTGGGAAACCTCGCCCTTTTCGCTTCGAATCCTGCTGCGATTCCCTGGCACGTCAACCTGCGCGAGGGAACGACCCAGATCACCGACTCGGCGAGCGCTGGAGCATTGATCGATCTGGGGCCACCTGCGGTCACTCAGCCCCAAGTCTTTGGATCGAGGACGGCCGTTGCGCAATGGGGAATGTCCCCTGTGATCGATCCGATCGAATTGCAACTGCTCAGAGTGGCCTATCGCCGCGCCTCCGGCATACCTGAGATGCCGTCTCCAGAACTACTCGAAGACTTGTCGCATGAGTTGAAAGAGCAGTTCGCATCCAATGCCGACCTGCGAAACGAGTCTGAATTGTTCTTCGAAATTGAGGGCCGCGACACCAAGGGATCTCGCGCCCTTGATTCCCGGTTGATCACGACGAATGACACGGAGTTTCTGACGGAGCCCGACAATTTGGACCGTCAACTTTCACCGCTGGCCAAAAACGTCCGGCGAAAAATTGAGAAACTTCAACGCGATCTTGCCCGGATCGAACCTGGATGGTTCTGTGTCGGCTGCAAGCGGGACGTCCCCAAGGCCGCGTGCTATATAGGGCGGAGTGGCGACTGTTATGTGTGGGTCGAGTCCGAGGGGCGGGAGGCGCTTACCGAATTCACGCTGACGGTGCTGGAATTGTCGACACTGATTAAGGAGACGCAGACACTGGTCAGCCCGGGATCAGTTAAGTTTTCGCCTGGGGACCGCGGGGGTTAAGTCTATGGCGTGACATGCGCGGTAGTGGAAGTCCATACCCCCTCCAGTTCGACAGCAGTAATGCGCGCCAGTCTAATCCACATCGGTGTGTCGGACCGATGCGCCCCCCTTCAACGAACATTCTGTTAGCGACAACGATCTCGCTGTTCTAGGTGTTGACGTTCGGCCGATCGTCGCGACCCTGAGCAGTAGCTGCCACGACAGTCGCTATGTCTACACCCGCAGTCTATTTTGCTGGGTCTAGCGAGAACGAGGACACACATGTGATTGAGAAGGCCGCATCAGGGAGGGCGTGATATTCTCTGCCATCAGTTTGATGCGCCGGGCTGCAGGTATTAGACTGGCTTTGTCGTGTGCCAGCGAGGCTAGTGGCACGGAACTTCAATTAGTGAAACTCAAAGAGTCGTTCGGTTTGGGGACCTGCTTATGACTATCGTCGCACATTTCTTTCCTCCCAACCAAACGCTGACTTATAAATGCCATTTGTGGCGCGATCACGCGGTGGTCGATTTAGACGGCGTGGTCACGGGCGATCACATCGATTTTACGCTGCCGATCACAGGAGACGCCCGCGATTGGCAATTCAAGTTTCGCTCGACCGATCCCGCCACCAGCAAAGAGACGTGGGAAGGGGACGAATTCACACGTCGCATTCGCGTGGCAGCTCCCACCGAACTTTGGGCCTTCGAATCCTCGGGTCGGTTGCTCTATAAGAATCCGCTTCCGCCGGGTGTTACCGTTAGCGCGGGCCAGATTGTGACGATCGATTTGATCACTGCTAATCGCTACGTCGGCGGCAAGTTATATGTTTGGGATCCCTACCACAACAATTCAGCGATGTTCGTGGGTGAGCATTCGCGCACGGGCAACAATTCGACTTTCAGTTTGCCGCTGGCTGCTTGGATGACGACGGGATTTCATTTTAAGTTCGTTACCGCGCGACATGGTAACAGCGAAACGTGGGAGCCCGACGCGCTGAACCGCGTGTGGCGTCCGGTCGATGGCGACAAGCTGTTTTTGAAGAGCGGCCAACTCAGCGTGCGCCATACGCCCCTCGCGCTCCAGGGCTTTCCGGTAGAAGTTTTGTTTCCCGCGACGGTCGCGCCGCCGAAGTTGGATTTATACGATCCGTTCGATGACGCCAATCAAGAACTACAGCCGACCGTGTCTCTTTTTGCGGGCAGTTCCTTGTTCAAGGTTGGCATCTACTCGGCGCAGATCTATCCGGACTCGGTTTACACACTGACCGTGCATCAAATGGAAGGAGACTACCCTTTCATTCGACCGTTTCCTTCGCCACATGGAGGAACTTCAGTTCCATCGCGGCTCGTGGTGGGGTTAGATGATTGGGTGGCGACGCTGCCGACCGTGATCACCGAAAAGATCGTCGTGCAGCCGCTGCCGGGCTCGACGGCCTTTGCCGCGGGCCTGAACATTCAGGCCTCCACACAACTGGGGCCAATACATGAAACGGTTGCAGCCACAGCACAGACCGATGGGACCTACGTCGCGCAAGTGGCGGCGCTGGCGGACGTGCGCAACGCACTGTGGTTAAAACCAGTGAGCGGCAACGAGCATGAATTATACGCTTGGATCGATAAGAAGCGCTTCTATGTTCCGAGCGCTGCCGCCAGCACCTGCCACACAACCGAAGGGGTGTTTGGGACTTCGTTACAGGGCCCGACCAAGTTTGGGGAGCCGACCAATCGCAAGAAGGTCATGGAAGCTGCCTTTGGCAAGCCGAATATCAATGCGGGCATCTTTCCCGGCCACGAGATGCCACACGGGCCGACGGTTGTTGGAGGCGAAGTTTATTTCGTCGTGCATGCTCCGCACGCGGTGAACGCCGCGCTAATCCTCGTCGATGCGGGGGCGGCGGGCGGTCCGCAGCGGCTGGCACCCGTGCCGATGCAATTGACGAAAGATACTCGCTATTGGTGGTGTAGGGTGCCAGCGACGGTTGCCTCGCCGGGAATTCGCTATCGCTTTCTGCTCAACGGCGTGGAGGAAGTGTTGGACCCAGCGGCCCGCGAGGTCTTCGATTCGGGCGATTTCGAAACGTCGCCCGCCGACAATCCCAGCGATCCTTCGAAATCCTGGACCGTGGTGTTGGATGAAGCCAAAGTCCGCGCGGCGGCTCACCAGGCACCTTGGGATACGATGGGATGGGACGCGCTGCTGGTCTATGAAATGCATGTCAAGCGGTTCACCAGTCAGAAACACGGCCAGGCCGAATGGTGCGACGTCATCGCCCATTATTTGCGCCCCGGCGAATACCTGCACGAACTTCCGGTCACCGCGCTCGAGTTGCTGCCCGTGAACGAGTTCAAGACTTCGAACTCATGGGGTTACAACACCGCGTTTTATTTTGCCATCGATGGCGGATATGGGGGAGCGCCGGCGCTGGCGCGGCTCATCAACGCGGCACATGGGGCCGGCAAAGGAGTGATTCTGGACGTTGTCTACAACCACTCGCTCGATTCGCCGCTGATGAAGATCGCCCGCGACGTCTATCGCAACGGCGACAACTTCGGCGACAAGATGAACAGCGGGCATCCCGTCGTCATCGAGTTTCTCCGCCAAGCGATTGTCTATCACTTTCGCACATTCGGCCTCGATGGCTTTCGCTTTGACGATACGAAGACCATTCTTGCCAATCCCGGCTTGGGAAACGCCGGCGGCTGGGACTTTTTGCGGATCCTGCGCGATGCGGTTCGCATGGCGGCCGCGGCCGAAGGCAAACGCTGGCCGTACTGTGTCGCTGAGAACGACTTGGAGTACTGGAATGCCTCCAAGCCGGGTGATGGGGTCATGGACGGAACCTGGCACTTGGACGAAGCCTATCGCGTGCTGGATTGCTCCTACGATGTCTGGCACGGCGATCAAAATCACGTCAGCGACCTCGCTCGCGAAGTGCAAATCCCCCAGAGCTTTTTCCGTCCCTTTATGGGAGCGGCCCGCTACAGCGAAAGCCACGACTTCGTCAGCGGCCAAGAAGACTCGCACCAGCGAATCGCCAAGCGGCCGCCGTTCGGGCTGGGCTTTCAATTGGCCAAAGCATTCGGCGCCCTGCCGCTCCTTTCCAACGGCGTGCCTATGTTGTTCATGGGGCAAGAGGTTGCGGAGACTCGCTTCTTCTCGTTCGACAACAACGGTCCAGTGACGAACCCGCAGGCGCACGTCGGCGCGGAGACCGATCAAACGCGCGTTCTGGCCTGGTTCAGTTCCCTGATCGGATTGCGCAACGACAATCAAAAGGGGCTGCGCGGCGACAGCAATGTGATGAGCGTCGCTACTGGACATCGGACGCTGGCCTTCAGTTGCGGCGCCGGGCGCTCGCTGTTCGTCGTGGTTACGTTTGGAACCGCCAACCAACGGCAGGATAGCGGCTGGTTGGGTTTGCCCGGCGGCTCGTACAAAGAAATCTTCAATTCCAGCTGGCCGGTCTTCCAGGTGGAATCCGAACCGGAACGAACCAACGGGGGTTACGACGCACAGCTTCACAGCGGCGATATTTTGAACCTGCCCTACATCGGCGCAGTGGTGTTGGAACGGCGCTAATACGCGCAGGTCTCGCTGCCCCACCCCCAGGGCGTCACCCTTGAGTTGATAGCGCGAGATCGAGAATCACGCTGGGAATGCCCTAGGTAAGGCACATAGTGAGAGCTCAAAGCGTAAGTTCTGTAACCGTATTTCTCGCCCCATCAAACGTCCAATGACTACTGCGTGTGAAATGGGCACGTCCATCAGATACTTCATAAACTCAGGCCGTGACGCCCATCGACAAATTGGGGTCTATCCTGTCAACCTGGAAGACCCCGCCTTGCTCGATATGTCCTTCACGCTGTGACTCATTCCGCAACTGATTACGATCAGAATACATGCATCTAGATTCGGAGGGCTCGACCAGCTTTGGTTCAAGCCGTCCATCGGCATCGCGCAAGAAATCATTCCAAAGCCCGTTCTTCTTCCGAACACAGTGTCCCGAGCAGAGGTCTACAGAGCCACGGAACTGGGCGTTCCGATCCCAACTCGCATTTTCGAGCAGGCGCGCGAGTGGACCGACAGCGAAAGGCCGATGCCCTAAAAGACTCATATGGTTAATGCAGATGGTCGCTCGGTAAGAACGCGCTGAAATGATTCGATGCGGGAAATCATAGTGTAACTTTTGTCGTGTTTGATTTCCTGATGCGCCACCTGTCGAATGGTCAGGAGCTGTGAGCCCGGCAATCAACAACAGCGGCGGAAATCGCGCGGCGACAGGAGTTTAGCCATTCCGAATGCCAGCTTGTTTTTCTCGAGATCGGGCGCGGCGTGTTGGTTCGAAGCGACATTTCGAGCGAAGTGACTGTCGACAAGGTTCAGCAGCCATCTGGTGTTAGTTTGCTATATCGGCGCATAAAATGCGGCCCACTCATCCGGCGGAAGTTGTTTACGCGTCATATGCGCTGGCCCAATCAGTCTGGCTATTGCACCGTAAAGGATGTATGGAAAACATCGTCGGGGTCGATGGACGTTTTGATCTGTTTCAGTCGCGCATACTCGTTGTGTGAATCGTAGTAGAAGCTCTGGACTTGTTGCTGGCTCATGTCGAGTTGTGTTCCATTTGTATTCGCATCCTCAAACGTGCCCCAGAACATGCGCAGGTCTGCGCCGCCGCTATACAGGTTCAGCAACCCCTTCATCTGTGCCTGGAAATGTTCGGCGACGGCCTCAAAACCATCCTCGTAGAACACGTCAAAAACGAGTTGTACCAGGCCGTCTCGCCGTTGCATGCGAGTTGTATTCTTCTGCCCATTGGCAGTGAACTCGCCGCCACCGACGACGGCCTGGACCACCACCTTCAGGCCGGAATGGTTGAAGACCGTATCGACGAGGTCGACGAATTGGTCACAGAAGGCCTGCGAGAACGTCGTCGTCGTGATGTGCAGAGACTTCTTGTACGGCAAATCGAACTCGTGGCCACTTGCCGGCAGGCCGAACGCGCCGATCTCACGAACACCCTTGTCTGCGATGACGGAAAGGCCCACAGGCCCATGAATTGTACTGTAAGCCGGGGTAAAGAAGGATATCGCTTCGTCAACGGCATCCACGACTCTATTGATTTCGTCGACACCGCTGGCGTCCCTGCACATCGTCTCGATGAGCAGCGCGCCAGGTCTGGGAAGGTCACCCGAAACGACAGAGAGAAATAGGTCAATCCCCTGCAGCAACTGGCCGCTCGCCTGGCGGTCCGCCCACCGCCGCAGTTGATCCATAGCGGCGCTGAATCCATCCCTGTCGTACGGGTAATTACGTGAATATCCTTCCGAAGTGGGAAATGTCCCATCAGAGACCAACTCGAAGGTGATTTCCGTCAAGACGCCCCAACTGCTCGGGCCGCCACCGAGCACTGACCGGAACACCTCGTCCGTCAACAGAGCCCCGGTCGCCAGCGGCCGGTTGAACTTGTGCTCCGCATACGCGCTGACTGCGGGAGACTGCGGGTCGCGCGTCACCATCTTGAAAGAACTGACCCAGTCCAACGTCGCGCCAAGACTACGGAGTTGGTGGCCGATACCGCCCGTCTGCACGTGACCACCGAGCCTGACGAGCGGGCACTCGCCGTGGGGAATCACGACCCTCTTGGCGAGCAGCATTTTGGAGAGGTCTTTAAGTGAGACACCCGGTCCCGCGGTGACCTGGGTTGGAGTTCCTATTGAGGGAGAAAAGACGACGTTCGCGAAAAGCTTCATGTCCAGAAGCAAGGTTTGATTGCCACCTGACGAGAGGCCGCAGTACTGGTGTCCGCCGGATCTGGTGACGATCTTCAGGCTGTGATCCTCAGCGTACTTGACGGCTTTGGCAACATCCTCCGCGTCCAACGGCAATGCGACGTACTGTGGGCTCATGCGGGCCGCTCTGACTTGCGGCGAGTATGACGAAAACGCGTACTGTTGCCGGATCTGATGTTGATACTGCGCGCCGGAGGATGCCGGATAGACGTCGCCCCGGAAACCGGGGATGACGGCGCTGCCGACCATGTTGCTCGGCGCCAGATTAAAACCAACTGTCGGCGCGAATGCAGGCAAAACCGCGATCCCGCGCGTCACAGCTCTGGCCTCGGCGCGCCGAACCACCGCTCGGCTGGGAACTGCAGCGGTCGGGGAGATCTTGTCGGCGGGGATGGCATCGGCCATGCGCCGCGCCGCTTCCAGAGCGACTTTTGTCTCAGCATCTCCATCGGTCATCTCCGCGCGGGCGACTACGTTCCCATCCGGTGCCAGTTGAAGCTCGACCCATTCTCGAATGCCGGGGGCGCGCTTTCGACCGGTGCGAGGGCTGATTCCGATCGCGAAATTGAGGGCGTCGAGAAGTGGTTTCCGAAACCTGGCAAATGGGCGAGGCACGCTGTTGCTGCCGAACCGTCTCAATGCCTCACCCTCCGCAGCGGCGTTCGGACCCGTCGCCACCCAGGCAGCGACGCTCGAACCGGGACCATCTTCCCGAGTGGAGTCAATGACGTGGAAATTGGACCGCTCAAGGGCCAATTGGACGACGGTGGCCGCCGCCGCGTTGTCAGAGTCGCCGTGCCCCGTGATCCGGACAATGACGAGCTTCATTGAAAATGCGGCCGATGTCACGCGGAGACTGAGATCGACCCGTTCCGGAATCGAACCACTGCGGGGACCAAATAGCGCATCACACAGCTTGGCGAATGCCTTCGGATCATAGGACATTGTCCAAGCCTGCATCCAGCGCGTCGAATCATCCACCTTGAGGGCCGTTGTGTCGAAGACGAGATTCGCGATGACGGCGGGACGCCCCCCGGCTAGAAGGTCTCGTAGTGCCTTGCCTTGGATCGTCCTGGTTTTGCCCGCACCGGTTCCGTCGGTTGGCACGACGTCTGCCTTCACGACTGCGTCGCGGAGTGGTCCAGCCCCACCTCCGCTGCGAAGGAACGGCGAAGCATCCATGCTGAGCACCGCTGACCCAATGCTCTGAGTCGGGTTATCACCAAGTGGCAAGAAGAGCTCGGTGCCGGCCAACTGATCTGCGACATCGGCGGTCGTTGCGGCCGCTCCAACGGTGACCCTCTGGCCATCGATTGCAATATTCCGGAACGCCTCCATGCTCATGATCGCGGTCATCGATTTTCGAGAGCTGGCTGATTTGACTACATCAGTGGCCGCGACGCTGTGGCCGCTTCGAACGAAAAGTCGCAGATCGGCGGCTCGCGCCAATCGGAGTGCTCGCTCCACATCTTCGGTCGACTCGGGGATGAGGACAGTGGGCTTACCGAGGAACTCAGCTTGAGCCTCGTGTATCGACGTGATACGTCCTTGAAAGGATATTTCGAGCTTATGTGCTGCAGTCAAGCTCAGAGTTGGGATGGCGGTGCTCCTGTCGGAGTGTGCTGATGAAGAGAGCCGAAGATCCTACCACCCCACTCCGGCTCACAATAGTGATCGCCTGTGATGTAATGATGTTGGCTCGCCTCCAGAAGCTGCACCCCGCTCTTCATTCAATTCACCTACTGGGTGGTATTGCTTGAAACGTGAAGCAGTGGCACATCGTATTGACATCCAAGCCAGCGTCAGATTCGGTGTGTCGGACCGAAGCAGGTTTTGGGTGCCTTGTTCGCAACCTCAGCATGTGGAATTGAGTGGTTGCCGGGATTTCAGTTCCGAAACCGTTTTCAGTCTACGATGAGGAAGGTCAAAACTGCTCCCTTTCCGCCTTTCCGAGTTCCTTCGCACCAACACCCTTGGGGCGTGGAATTGGTGTTGTTGATCTTACCTCGGATTTCCATACCAGACTTTATTCGGCGCCACTCCGCGGGTACGTCAATTTAGCCTGTTGTTTGGGGGACAATTGCCTTTTTCTCACGGTCGCAGCGAGAAACGACTATGCTGGTTTCTGTTAGTACTGTACTAATTGATGTTAGTACTTTACTATTTTCTGTTAGTACTTTAATCCTACCAAATCTCGTCGTAAGAGCCGCACCATGACATCAAGGCTTTCAAAGGTGACGCTGGCAGTAATGGGCCTGCTGCTGTATTTCGCACCGGAAACTGCGAATGCGCAGGAGGTCATCTGCCTCACCATCCAGGGCAAAGGCACTGCGACAGTAATGATTCCGAACAATACGAAGGAAAACGTTGTTAGCGATACCGCTTACATCCTTGACGGCGGTGAAGCCACCACGGGTATCACCACTGCGCGTCTGAACGACAAGCCGATTCTCCAAGCCCTTTTGAATGATTACTCGATTAAACACCTCGTCTTTGTCTGTTCTCATCCGGACCGCGACCACATGGGTGGCCTGATGGCGATAGTCAAAAACAAAAATGAGAACGACACGGATCTGGAACAATTCGATCGCATCACATTCGTCGATACCGAAGTTGATGGCGAGGTGCTTCCGACCGACGCCAAAAAGTCATTGTTCAAGACTTTTCAAGAATTCCATCCAGCATACGACAAAGTCGAGCATAAAAGTGCTCGCAAAGGCGACAAGATCGTAAACGCTTTCACCGGTGAATTGGCAGGCACGGAGCAATTGAAAGTCGCGAACCTGTCTTACACGATCACGGGCGGTCGACCGCACGATCAAGCACTAATCGTCGAGCATTCGCTTATTGGCGAAGGCGGCGTCAAATCGATTGCAGTCAATTTCGACGACGCGGAGAACGGTCTGGTTGGAGAGTGGATCCGCCAGAGGGTTGAAACACTTGGCAAGGCAAGGACACCGCTCATCTGCATCGTCCCGCACCATGGTTCGAACAATACGGATCTGTCGCCCCTACTGGATCCGAAATTGAAACTGAATTGGCAGAGCACAGTGTTCACGGTGAATCCACGGAACAAGTTCAAACATCCCGGGGCACGGAACATGGAGACCGCGATCCGGCTCGTGGGATTGAAAAACGTCCACATTACGGGCCGACTCGCGCCCGGAATCGATGGCGTGCGAGAAAACGTGCGAATCACCACAGCGGGAGTCGCCGAGTCCACGCCGCAGGAAATCCGGCGAATGCACGACTTGTTCATCGCGCCACGGCTGATCGAGGCGAGAGCCGCTCAAGACCTATTGCAAGATCAGATTTTCGAGGAGCGCGCGGCGGGTGGCGACGCGGAGGCGAAGGTCTTTCGTGAACTCGAGAAGCATATGGAGTCGTTCGAAGCGCTGGAGTGGATCGATTACCACATTCGCGAACACCTGAGAAAGAATCCTCCGCTATTCCTCCCGCCGGGTGACAAGCCGTGGGATCCGGGCAGCCCCAGCGAGCCATCGAAGCGGCCGAAAGCGCTTGGGCCTCAGAACGGCGGCAAGCCCGTTGTCCGGCAAGCTGGGGAACCCAACCCCGGCAGTGGTTCAGGCGATGTGAAATCATTGGAAGCTATTTCGCGAGAACTTCTTCCGGAAGCCAAATCGCGAGCCGAATCGGGAGAAGCCGAGAAACGGATCAGACCCATCAAAGGGGGCGTCATTCTCTGCGGTGCCGTCACCAGTGAGATGAGGCCTTTGGAAGCCCGCTATCGCACTAACGACGAGCGAGTCGAGATCGAAGTGGATATCGCAGACAAAGCCGGAGTCGGGACCCTGGTTTACGATGATGTGACCATGACGGAGCTGTGGTCGGCCTATTATTTCATCCGACCGACAAAAAAGATGCAGGAGTCGTTTGGAGTGGGGGAATCCTCCACGGGCCTAGTCGGCTACACGGGGCGGCGCTTCTTCTTCGAATTGAACGAAGAATGGAAATTCGGGATTCATCCGGCGATTGCAAGAACCGTCATTGGCCGCGATGCGATGCACCTCGATATGCTCTTAAGCTGCCGGTCACTCGATTATCCGAAAGTGCCTCGTTACGACACTTATCAATGGTACGATCAAAACGCGGCGGTTACGCAGCACGAAGGGCGGCTGATGATCCGCCCCAAGTCCGACCCTTCAAGTCCGCTGATGCGGTTCAGGCTTTGGGGCGTCAAGGAAGAACTCTCGGGAGTTTCGGAATTGCAGAAATTGTTGCTGGACGATTTCGATGAAGTCGCCTCGAACTTGAAGATCAATAATATGGCAGAGTGCCGTCTGCGGCGGGCCGAGCTTGCGTTGGAGATCGAACTGCAAAAGGAGTCGAACGAAGCCCGGCATCCGAAGTCGAACGGCTCGCTGCAACTGGCCTTTGAGAACGATCGGAACGAGCGGTTGGACGCACTCTGGAAGAACGCCAACCTCGACAGTGAGACGCCGCGAAAACTCGCCCGATTGAAGCAGAAAGCAGTCGCCCTCGTGGCGAAACGGCTGAACGCCGACGATGTCACCCGGCGAGTCTCGGGAGAATCGCCTGACGATGCGGACGAAGCGGAAGTCTGGAAGCAGTACCGGGACCTCGTCGCGGCTGAGAAACTCGATACCGAAAGCGCTTTTAAACGGCAAGTGCTTCGAAGAAACATCATTCTGAAATCGCGAAATGCTCCCGATGGTAAGAACCCTACAGATCAGGAAATGAATGCGGAGTATTTCAAGTTGATCGAGGAAGAAGGATTGTTGCAGGATCCCTGGGCTTTGATTGAGCTCTGCGAAAACAAAGCAAGATTCACAGCTTTTGTTAGGTTGGTGCGCGAACACGGGGAGGCGGAAAAAACTGGAAAGCGGACCCTCAGCAATCTTGAATATGACGAATCCGACTACCTTAAAACTGCTTACGCATCGTTCCCGCCCTACCGCCGCATCGAGCGGTTCGCGCGTATCGTAGCTTTATTGCAGTGGTTGCAGAACAATACGGTGCTTCCGGACCTAACAGCGGACGTCAAGCCAATCACCATGAAGATTTCCGCGCGTCTTGGGCGGGAGCGGGTGGCTCCTACGCAACCCGAGTAAGAAACGCACCTTGCTTGCTGACGTGATCCGCAACTTGTGAGTTGCTGACGGGAGTCTGTACATCCGCATCTGGAATGTTTGCAGTTATCCTTCAATTATCCACAGGACAGGTGAGTTGCGTGTGTTGGTCCCATTGACCACAAGTCTCGTCGTGAATTGCTGAGTGCGAGCGGTTTGGAGGAATGGTCAGGATTATTCGCGATAAAGATTTGAGTCGTCAACCGACTTTTCTCTCCGCCTAACTGCTCCTAGTCCAATCACGAAAGCGACCACCGAACGTGAGCCAACCCTAATGCAGGCTTGACATCGCACGTGATCCAACGAGATCGTGTACGTGATATGGATCGTCAGGACAATCATCGGTCGGTATCCGTACCGATTTTAGGAACGTCGCCGGGTTCGTGACCGGGCGGTTTGGAATGGGATTCCCGACGATTTAATTTAGCGCTTTGTTCATGAAGATGATGCAGGTCATGCCATGCCGCCGACTCATATTCGTCCCATCAACTTTCCGACCGCGAGACGATTGCGTGCGTTCTCATTCGATCCGAGTCTCTCGTCGCGGCTAGAGACGCGTGTTGTGAATGAACGGGTCTACCCCGTTCATTGGGAGATCGACCTGACGCCCGGACCGGTGGGAAACTATCTGGAAGTGCTGGACTTCGACCCGGCCAGCGGGCTTTGGTACGAGCCCGTCGATCTCAACGACCCGCGGTTACTAGCACAGGATGGATTACCGCCGGATGCCTCAAACCCGCAATTTCATCAGCAGATGGTCTATGCGGTGGGGATGACGACGATTCGAAATTTTGAGCGGGCACTCGGCCGGCCCGCGGTCTGGCGCACGAAGCGGAAAAGTGTTGCGCCGCTTCCGGGTGCTCGGAAGGAGCCCGCTGAGGAGGAATGGATCCCGGTTCTCAGGATTTATCCACATGCGCTACGCGAGGCGAATGCATACTATTCGCCGGAAAAGATCGCATTGCTGTTCGGCTACTTTCCCACCGGAGATATGACGGCGGAGGGTCAGTATCCGGGCGGAATGGTCTTCACTTGTCTTTCACATGACGTGATTGCTCATGAAATGACGCACGCGTTGCTCGATGGAGTGCACCCACGACTGACGGAATGGACGCAGCCGGACGGGCCCGCCTTCCACGAAGCGTTTGCCGACATCGTCGCGTTGTTTCAACACTTCACATTTCGTGAAGTCCTACAGCATCAGATTGCCCGAACGCGTGGGGACTTGGAAACAGAAAACCTGCTGGGTGCGTTGGCCCAAGAGTTTGGCCGCGCGACGGGGACTCATGGTGCGCTGCGCGATGCACTTGGTTCGGTGAATGCGCGAACGGGGAAGTGGGAGCGACGGATCCCCGATCCTGCGCGGTTGGCAAGCACGACTGAGCCCCACCTGCGCGGAGCGATCCTGGTGGCGGCGGTATTCGATGCGTTCTTGACGATTTATCGCACCCGGATCGCCGACCTGCAGCGAATCGCATCGGGCGGTTCCGGCATCCTTCCGGCGGGCCACCTGCACCCGGATCTGGTTGCCCGGTTCGCCGATGAAGCGGCGCGGAGCGCACAACACGTGCTGACGATGTGCATCCGATCGATCGATTATATTCCGCCGGTCGACATCACGTTCGGTGACTTTCTGCGGGCATTGATCACGGCTGACCAAGACGTCTATCCGACTGACGAACGTGGCTATCGCGTGGCTTTCATCGATTCATTTCGCAGTCACGGCATCTACCCGAAGGGACTGCGGTCACTGTCGGAACAAAGTCTGGTCTGGGATTCGGTGCCCGAACAGGAACAACAGCAGGATCAACTGAGCCAGGTCATTGCTCGCCTGAGAAATTTCCTTTCGTCCGTCAGTTTCATCACCGACCGGCAACGACGCTGGCAAAAGGCCTATGAGGAACGGCGCGAGCTGTGGACGCTACTCGATGGTTTCCTCCGCACGGATGAGACGACCTCGGGCGGTCCCGGTCGGTTTGAGCAGTTGACTGGGCTTGATTTCAGCTATGAAGATCAGGCTGAGTTGAAATATCGCCGCCTTCACGTCTATACACTTTCGCTGGTACAAAGAATGGACGAAAACGGCGGGACGCGAAATCTGGCAGTGTTAACGCTATTGCAGCGCCGGCGTCACTACGCGATTGGCGAGACCCATACACGCCAAAACGGTGTCGATGTCTGGGGCGGGTGCACGATGATTTTTGATCTAGACCATTACTGCCTGCGGTATGCGGTTAGCAAGAATTTGCGGGCCGACTCCGAGCGTTTGCAGCAGATCGTCGGCATGCGTGCCGCGGGGACTTCGGTTCAGTCTTCCTGGGATGGGGAGCCGTTTGCAATGCTTCATCGCGGCCACGGCTGCCGTTCCTGAGCGCCGCCGTTAATCTATGTCGCAATCGTTTTTTCGATCGCTCAACAATTTAGGCCATGCCTGTGAAAAAGAAATCCACTCCGAAACCAGGCGATCGCAAGAGACGGGCTGTGGGACCACCGGCAGACTGGCGCGTACGCATACGGATGCACCGTCAGGGAGTCGGGGACTGTTTTCTGGTTACATTCAAAAACGGAGGCAGCCCGGTCCATATGCTGTTCGATTGCGGCGTTTTGCCAGCCTCACCCGCGGAGTTCAATCACCTTGAGGCGGTTACCGCAGCGGTGCGCGATGAGGTGATTGCCAACGGCGGGACTCTGGACGTCATTGTCGTCACTCACGAACACGCCGACCATGTCTCCGGATTCGAACCCAAGAAAAAAGCGACGCAAAACCTCGATGGGGTTCCGGTGAAGCAAGTCTGGATGGCATGGACGGAAGATCCTGATGACAAGATTGCGAAGAAACTCAACGGACAACTTGGGATGCAGGCGCTGGCAGCGGCCGCCATCCTTCCGAAACTGAAAGCGGCGGCCACGGACGAACGGCCAGGCCGATTCAATGCGCGGGCCGGTGAGTCGGCGGCAGATGTCGCAGATATCCTGAGCAATTGGGGACTACCCGACGGCCAAGCTGCCAAGTCCACCGGCCAGTTGCGGCTGGGGGCGGCCGTTTCCACTTCGATGGGGCTGGCGCTATCCACGACCGTTCGCGCGGCGATGGAGCACGTCAAAAGCCGCGTTCCCGAGTCGGGATTCCTTAAGTTTCGGCCGGGAGAACCTCCCCATGCCGTGCCAGGGATTCCCAAAGACAAGGTCCGCGTCTTTGTCTTGGGGCCGCCACGGATTGAAGACCTCGACAAATCGCCGCGACATGGACCCAAGGATGACATTTTCCATCTGGTCGATGGCGATATTCGGGCTCAGGCTTACAGCCTCGCTGTGGCTGCAGCTGCGACAGACGATCCAAATTCACGTCCATTTGAAAAGGTGACGTCCGGACAAGCATCAAGTTCGCTGAAGAAACTGAAGAAGCGATACAACGAAACCCCTTGGAGGCGAATTGATAGCGATTGGTTGCTCGCCGGTGCCGAATTCGCAATGCAGCTCGATTCCGCGACCAACAATACGAGCCTCGTTCTGGCCATCGAACTTGTCGAGACCGGCGAAGTGCTTCTCTTTCCTGGTGATGCCCAAATCGAGAATTGGGAAACCTGGCGTAACGTGAAATGGAAATTGACGGACGCCGCCGGAACGAGTTCCACGGTGACGGGCGAGGATCTTCTGCGACGCACCGTTTTCTATAAAGTCGGTCATCACGGCAGCCACAATGGCACACTCGATGTCCACGGCCTGCAGCTGATGCCATCATCCGGTCTTGTCGCCATGTGCCCTGTGGTGCATGCTGTGACCAGCAAACGCAAGGGGGACTGGAAGCAAATCCCAAAGCAATCCTTGTGTACGGCGTTGGAAAACAAATGTGGCGACGGATTTCTCCGCATGGATGCTCCGCAAGGTATGTTGGGAGGTCGTCTCGGCGGCCGGGTCCAGGAGACCGAACTCTGGGTCGATTATTTCCTTGTGTGACTCCTGTATAAAACTTCGAGTGAACGTTCACAGACCGGGAAGGGGGATAGGCTCGGTTTTCCCGATGTTGCAACGAATCTCGATTCTGGCGATGGTGCGAGAGATTTGAGGTGTCAAGATAAATAAACGCGCTGGAGTCGGATTGAGCGAGACTCCCTGTGGGCAGCGCATGAAGAACTCGCCGCCGTGCCTGTGCACGAGCTCCCCAAAGTGGCGTTCGAGTAGTCACCTAGCCGCAATATTGGCGTGACGATCTTCGCCGCCTCGAAATACGCGAATTGCCATTCCTGGCGGACGTAGAGCGACTCCATCGCTTTCGGCTCAATGACGAGCATAAAACGATTTCAAGCCGCGACTGCGTCGCGAATCTCCTGGTGAGAAGTCGGCGACCGGCTCGTCATCGAGACGCGGTCTAACTAGACATCGAATCCCACGGACGTCAGAGCCCATTGCAGACGGCCGACGAAAGAACTGGCCGGATCGAACGGCTCGCAATCGTCGCCACGGGCGTAAGAGAGGAAGATTCTAGGCATGATCGTATCTCTTTGCGTCCTCGATAGGCTGCGGACCAGCATACGACAGTTTTCTTGGCGGTCGTTTCAACGCGCGATAAATAACAACGACACTGTCCCGGGTGCGAGTGTTAACTGGCGTCTTTCCTTGCCTCGGTCACATCGACCGATGCGAGCGCCTTAATCGCCTTGGAGAGTTCGGACGCAGCTCGGTTGCGCGTTTCTTACATAGGAAGAGGTCACCGAAGGCTCCTTTCACTCCATGGAGTTCCTGTCTCCTGCTATCGGAAAGAGTTGCATCGCCGATCAATGCTGGTACCGCTGCGGAAAATCCTGTAGTGCCCGTGGTAGGTTTACCACGTCTGGGAGGCATCTGTTGGATTTCCACGTGCCCGTTGCGCGCGATCGGGAACACCAGTCGGCCGGTGAACCGCTGAAACTTGCCCGCCATGTCGGTGTCAGCCGAGCCATAGTGACGCAGGTCTAGAAGCGTCTTTAGTCTCGATAATTCTTCGGCCTTGGTCGTGTGAGGCAGACACCCAGCTATTTCGGAGACCGGTCCCGAAACTGTTTCGTCCCAAACCACCCTGCTGCGAGTAACACGAAAAACGCCACCGCCTGCGCGACCAGGAACGGCGGTTCGGATTGGTGTGGGGCGAGGGCGTTCAAGAAGCCCACCTTTTGGAATGATTGAACGATCAGAACGAAGACATTGAAGTATAGCGAGGCCACCGCATAGATCACGAACGTCTTCCGCCAACGTCCGTCCAGACGGCCGACGTAGCATGCGAAGATCGCTAGGGCCAGCGTCGCCATGGAGACGATTCCGACAATGATGCCGGGCGTCACTCCCTTAAACGGGAAAAGGAATCCGGTCACGCTGGTCAGCACCGTCGTCATCAGGAATATAGCCGTCCAGGAGTCGAGCCGCCGATTCCCCAACAGTCCGATCACCACGGCGAACCCCGAGATGATCGCCACCAGGCTGATGCCGACGTGAATGATCGTGAAGGTCGGTAACGCGGAGTCGGGAATTTGCATTGGGTCTTAGCTCCGATCAAGTAGGACAAAGTAAACGATGTCCTACTTGAATGAGATCTGATTCCGGGGTATCAACACGCCAATGGAAGTAGTCGTGAAAGTCACCTCACCAGGTTCCGCTTGCCGTGCGGTTGCTACCCGATTGCTGCCGTGACCATCGCTGCCATTTTCTCATCCAGCATCGTCGCAGTTGTGTCAATATTCTCATTGCCGAACTGCCCGAATTGGGACGACGGGGTGTCGTACTCCACACACGTCTTACCTGTCGCGTCCTCATAGATCAGTACCCGCAGTGGGGCGTACAGTGCGGCTCGCACGTCGTGCCGTGTCATCTGCAACGCGAAGAGCGGATTTCCGACGACGTACTGCACAGACTTCCGAGTCATGCCGGCTACCCGCAGAAGTGCCCCGTGGTCGATCCGGGTAAACAAGAGGAAGCCACTGGGTCCAACCATTGCTTCCATCCGGGTGCTAACCGCCTTGATATCCCCATCCGAAGCAAGGACATCAAGTACGTCTGGCTCCCACGGATTCAGTTGCGCTTCGAACGCGCTGGTCACCTCGTCGAATCCCTTATCCGTTGTCGTTTGAACGTGGATTGCCGTGTATCTAAAGCTGTTCATCGAAAATACTCCTATTGTTCCAAAAAAAACGGTCGATTTCTTGCCGATTCCTCAGTTCTTTACATCTTCGCATTCCTCGGCGGGCATCGACATCGGGCGAGTGCTCCCCTCACGCATGTGGGCGGTCGGGGTACGGTCGATCAACAAGGTGAGTAATTCCGGGCGGCTGTAGTGTCCACGTGAGTCCATCATTCGCTTCCGTTTGTCGATCATCCAGAAATCGAGATCGGCGATCACTTCCCCCTCACCGGAGCGCAAGGGCTCGCCCATCAACTCGCCTTCCGGCGAAACGATCGCGGTGAAGCAGCCGCTCGAAATCGGCTCGATCTCGCAGCCGGTATCCTTCATGATTTGGGCCTGCTGGTCCGCGTCCAACCAGGCGGTGGCATTGACGACGAAGCAACCGGCTTCGAGGGCATGTTGGCGAATGTTGACTTGGATTTGCTCGGAGAACAGGTCGCCCGCGAAAGAGCCAGGGTACATCGCCGAGTGGATCTGCTCGCCGTCGGCCATCAGGGCGTACCGGGCTAGGGGGTTGTAGTGTTCCCAGCACGCCAGTTGGCCCACCCGTCCGACCGCGCTATCGACCACTCGCAACCCGGAGCCATCTCCTTGCCCCCAGATCATGCGTTCGTGATAAGTCGGAGAGATCTTGCGACGGTGCTGGATCAGGGTGCCGTCGGAATTGAACAGCAACTGCGCGTTGTAAATCGTGCCGCTGTCTCGCTCGTTGACGCCGATTGAGACCACCATTCCCGTTTGTCGACAGGCCTCGCCAATGGCTTGCGTAGCGGCCGATGGAACGGTGACTGAATGTTCTAGTAGCCGGTAGAATTCCGCCCCTATCTTGTAGGGTACCTGCACAAAGGAGAAGTAGGGGTAGTACGGCACCACCGTTTCCGGGAAGGTGGCGAATTGCACGCCCTGGCGCCCGAGTTCGAGTATCTTTCGGATAACCTTGTCCACAGTGCCTTCGCGGCTGTAGAGCACCGGGCTTAACTGGACGGCGGCAGCTTTGATGACGGTCATGAGAAAGTCCTTGTTTGAATAGCGTTGAGGATAATTGCAATCGGGGTTGTCGGTGCGGGTTCGCGAACTTGAAGAGTGGCGTGCCGACTCAGTTTCGCTCGTGTGCGGATCGCCGCCATTAAGTCAGTACCTCACGGTGATTTGAGATGAACTCCTCGATAGGCATCAACGGCCGCCCAATGATTGCGGTCCCGACATCATCGGTGCCTTCAAGAAGGCGTTCTTGCTGGTCCACCCGAACCGCTTCGAAGTGACTCCTGAAAGTGCTGTTTCCCTCGAGTCCGAGCAGTTTGAGGAACGCGGGGACGCTCACCTGTTCGAACACGATTTCCTTCCCCAACACGCGACTGACGATGGCGGCGAGTTCTTTGTGGCTGTATTCGACAGGACCGTGAAGAGGGTAGGCCTTTCCGGCATGCTTCTCAGGATTCTCCAGGATGCCGATTACGACACGTGCGATATCGCTGGCCGGAATTGGAGCGAAACGGCTCTCCGCGTCAAAAGGTACGACGTACCGCCCTTGGCGGATCAGCGGTGCGATGTAGAGCAGCCATTCAGCAAAGAACGTGACCCTCAGGTGTGTCACACTTAAGCCCGACCAACCGAACACCTGCTCGGAGAGCCAGTGATTTAGCGTCGCTTTGCTCCTCGCAAAGGGGCGGGACTGCTTATGGGACATGTTGGCGATATGTTCCAATCCCTGTTCCTTCGCTGCTTGTGCGAAGAGTACGGTCGCTTCAACCAAGCCATCCGCAAGCGGGTAGACGAAGTAAGCACGGGAGACGCCTTCCAATGCCGCACGCATATCATTCAGTTTCAGCAAGTCACCAAAAACGACTTCCGCCCCCAGATCTCTGAGCCTCTTAGACCGCTCATCATCTCTACGGGCCAACGCCCTGACACGATGCCCCTTTTCGAGCAATAGTTCTACGGTCGGTCGGCCCGTGTCGCCTGTGGCACCCGTCACCAGAATCGTTTTGCTCAACGCGCCGGTGATACTTGCCCTTGAAGTCGAATCCATCGCTCGTTCCCTCCAAGATGTCCAAAAGAATCCAATGCTTTGCATCGCCAAAGCGAGTGCAGAACGACAATGCCAAGCACAAGCCGGTGCTTTCTATGCGTGCTTGTTACTTACGCCTCGCTGGATTGTGTTATTTCGACTGCATCAACATGCCGAGTGGCATCAAAGGCCCGACCGGCATGAGGTCGAAAGTCAGTAGGTTGGCATGAACTAGCGGGAGCGCCTTGAGCAGCCGATCCGCCTCATCGACCGAGTCTACGCTCATCAGGAAGATGACGCCCACCTCTTTGTCGCGAAGCCAGAACTGCTCCATCTTGCCGTCGAGGTAGAATTGCAGCGTCGCTGGGACTTCTGCCGGCAGGTAGCGCTGACGCTGCTCCTGCGAGAGTGGCTTCAATGTGCCGATTGCCATCACTTTCATGGTCTTCTCCGGTGGTGAAAATTGAAACGAATGCCTTTCGAGACGATTCTTGCCTGCCGGCCCGATCAGGCTCGGGCTGGCAGCCTGGTGGACATCTTGGCCTGAAACGCCTTCGGGTCGGCAGAGAAGGCTTCGTACGCTCCACGGGTCAGGCCCCCCGCGAACACCTCTTCGTTCGTGCCGGCTTCGACCGCGTCGAGGGCATCGGAAACGACTTCCTGCGGGGCCAGGCGAGGAGATGGAAGGCGCGCGCCGAGTTCAGTCTCGGTCTGGACCGCCATGACACCGATGACGAGTGTGTGTTGGGCACCCAACTCGGCTCGAACACTACGAGTGAGAGAGAGAAATGCCGCCTTAGATGCCGAGTACGTTGCGGCCATCGGCAGGCTGACCAGGGCGACCATCGACAGCATGTTCAGAACAGTGCCTCCACCGGAGTTGGCCAGGACCGGCGCAAAGGCGCGGGTCAGGGCGAGGGGGCCGAAGTAGTTCACCTCCATCTCCTGTCTCGCGCCGGCCAGGTCGGGCGCGGAAATGGCACCTTCGAAGGCCGCGTAACCCGCATTGTTTATGAGTAGCGTTACGTCCGGCGCCGCCTTCGCCGCAGCTTCCATCTGGGTGGGATCGGTTAGATCCAGCATGAGCGGCACGAGGCGACCACCGCCCGTTCGCAACAGGTCTGAAAGGGACGCCGGGTCACGTACCGCGACATAGACTTTTGCTGCGCCCCGTTTCAGCAATTCCGAGACAAAGGATTGCCCGATGCCACGATTCGCACCTGTCACCAAGGCAATTGAACCGGCGATATTCATGAACTGCTCCTACTTTTGTGTTTTGAAGATTAGTCGTTTCGATGCGACAGACTCGGGTCAACATTCCCGTCAATCGTGTGACATCGCATGTGGCGAAATAACAACAACTGCTGATGCTGTAACAGACGGCTTAGCGTGGCTTCGGATTTAAGCGGTCCGCATGCATTCGGGCGAACACGCCGACACTCGTTGGCTTTTGACCCGACAGCCGTTCGACGTTATCGTTCGTTCCCGCCATGACACCATGCTGGTAGGCGTCCATGGCACCTCCAAGATGCTGGACGACGTAATCTGGAACACCCAGCATTTTCAATGACTGGCAGTACTCATCGATCGTTACGTTCTGGAAAACGATTTTGCGCCCCAGTGCTTCGCTGAGTTCTATTGCCATTTGATCGTGATCCATCTCGACCGGCCCGAAAAGCGGATAAGTTTGACCGGCGTGCTCGTTCGGGTTTTGAAGAAGTGCTGCGATGACGCGTCCTTGGTCCTCTGCACCGATGGGAGAATGCCGCCCTTTGCCGACAGGCAAACGAAGAACGCCCTTCTCAAGGAAGAGAGGAAGCTGCCAGGGGTAGAACAGCCATTCGAGGAAGTAGGTGGGGCGAAGATGGGTGACCGCGAGGCCCGACCAGTTGAGGACCTGCTCGGCGATAAAATGGTCTCGACACGAGTGGCTTTTTGAATGGCGGTCCGCCGATCGCTGGGACAAGTTTATCACTGCGGAGACGCCAGACTCTTTGGCGGCCTGCGCGAAGTTGACGGTAGCGTTGATAAGCCCGGGTTGGACCGGGTAGACCAGGTACGCCGCATCGATGCCTTCCATTGCCTCGCGGATGGTGTCGATCTCCTGTAGATCGCCGATCACGACCTCGGCACCCAGCTTTTCCAATGCCGTCGACCGATCATCCTTGCGATGCACCATAGCTCGGACGACGAGACCACGGTTGATCGATTCCTTTGTAGCGGCGCGTCCGGTATCGCCCGTCGCGCCTGTGATCAAAACTTTGCGAGTACTCATCCGGCTTCTCCGTTACAGGGGTGCATAAAGCGAGTGAAACGATCCGTCCTTCCGACAATCCTGTTTTTTAAACCGCTTTCGTATAAAATGATGAAGTTCCCTCGGCAGCATTGCTTGGCGCGAACATGTTGCTGGTTTTCTGGTATTCTGAAACGCATCTTGAGTCCTCGTAGGGGCGAGTAGCGGCTCCCACTTTGTGGAACCGGCGAAGTTACTGCTGAAACGCGATAGTCTTCTCTCATGGCCCATTCCCTCGTCCCCGCTCACATAACCAAGCGTGGAACGCGGACACGGGCTAAAAAACAATCTGGTGCCGACGCAAATTGGCCGAGGGAAGCTATGGACGAGGAACAAACCACTGCCGTCGTCCAGCGATACTTAGAAGCTTTGGCCGGGGACGGTCCTGCCGAACCGGTTGTCCGCTTACTGCTGGACCGAGCCGTGTGTCGACTTCAGCAGTTGTGCGCGACAGTCCTATACCGCGGCTATCCTCGACTGACGCGGCCCCCTCTGAATTTGCAAGCCGACGAGATCCTCGGTGCCCTGGTGGAACGGCTGCTCAAGGCGCTCCGCGAGGCACGGCCGGCAACGGTCCGCCAGTTCTTCGCTCTCGCCGGCCAGCATATGCGATGGGAGTTGAACGACCTGGCCCGACGCTTAGATAGTCAGTCCGTCATTGTGGAGGCACTCGATGGCTCGGTGCCGGCCCCGCCTGACAGCGGTTCCGGGCTGACCCCAGAAGGCTGCCGCATGATTGCGGCCATTGACAGCCTGCCCTCGGACGAGCGTGAGGCGTTCGATCTGGTGCGGATCCAGGGGATGACGCCGCCCGAGGCCGGCGAGGTCCTTGGGGTGTCGCCGAAAACGGTGAAGCGGAGGTTGGACCGTGGCCTCCTGATCCTGACGCAGAATTTACGCGATCTGCGCCCCGGTGCCTCCACGCCGGACCCGAACTAAAGGCGAGTCTGCGGCGTTCGGCGGTGACGGGACCGCAACCGGCTAGCTAGGAGACCACACTATGTCCCACGAACCGCGCGTACTCGAACTACTCGCCGAACTGCTCGATACTGAATCCACGCCGGAAAACGTCTGTCGTTCCTGCCCCGATCTGCTCCCCGAGGTCCGCGAGCGATGGTATGAATTGTGTCAGGCCCGGTCCGAACTCGACTTGCTTTTCCCTCCATTCCAGGGAGGCGGCACGGCTGCACCTCCCCAAAAGGACGCACCGCTTCCGAAAATCTCCGGGTACGAAGTCGAGTCCGTACTCGGGCAAGGCGGTATGGGAGTCGTCTTCCGGGTGCGGCACCTGGGCCTTAACCGCATCGTCGCGTTGAAGATGGTGCTTGCCGGCGAGTATGCGTCACCGCGCGAGCGTGAGCGGTTCCAACGGGAGGCGGAGGCCGTGGCAGGTCTCCGGCACCCGAACGTCGTGCAGGTCTACGATGTCGGGGCATCCGACGGACGGCCGTTTTTTACTATGGAATATGTCGAGGGTGGAAGCCTGTCGCGAAAGTTGGACGGTGCTCCCCAACCGCCCCGTGAGGCGGCGACGCTTCTGGCGACACTTTCTGACGCTATCCATGCAGCCCATCAAGGTGGGATAGTGCACCGTGATCTGAAACCCTCGAACGTGCTCCTCACCGCCGCCGGCACCCCAAAGATCAGTGACTTCGGACTCGCCCGACGTTTGGACGACGAGGCCGCACTCACTCGCACCGGCACCGCAGTCGGGACGCCGAGTTACATGGCCCCGGAGCAAGCCGCTGGCAAAAGGGTCGCGGCCGAACCCGCGATCGACATTTACGCGCTTGGTGCCATCCTGTACGAACTTCTGACCGGTCGGCCACCGTTCCGAGCAGGGACGGCGGCGGAAACGGTTCAGCAAGTCCTGACCCGAGACCCCTTACCACCGTCGCGGCTACACTGCAAAGTGCCCCGTGACCTGGAGATTATATGTTTGAAGTGCCTGCGCAAGGACCCTGCGTTCCGATACGCCGACGCGTCCGCTCTCAAGGAAGACCTTGGCTGTTTCTTACGGGGTGAGGCGATCACGGCGAGGCCCGAGGGCCGGTTTGAGCGCCTGACGCGGCGCGTCCGTCAACGGCCGGAACTTTCGGCCGCGCTCGTATTGGGAATGCTGTTTACGGGATTCACGATCAGTGCTGGGATGTGGCTGATTGCCGAACGCGCGGCAACCGCACGCCGGATGGACGCAGATAAGGCCGCCGCAGAACGGGCAGCAGACGAACATTTGCGGGAGATGGTCGAGAATATGAATTCGTCGTCCTGGGTCGAGGCACTCGCCGCCTTGGAACGGGCAAAGGCGTGGCTGGGCACGCAGGGATCCGAGGAACTTCAAACGCGTGTGGCCCAGGGCGGGCGCGACCTGGAACTGGCAGCCCGACTGGATGCCATCCGCTTGACGGGTTACACCCGTGTGGGGGCCGTACTGGACTTTACCCGAACCGACGAGAAGTACGAAGCGGCGTTCCACGAGGCAGGGCTCGGGCGGGTCGGGGATTCCCCGGAGGAGGTGGCGGCGCGAGTCAAGGCGTCTCACATTCGCAACGCCCTCGTGTCCGCCCTCGACTACTGGTCCGTGTGCACGCCCGACCCGGGCCGCCGGCGCTGGGTAGATGAGGTAACGGAGCGTGCCGACGGCGAGGCGAATGCCTGGCGAGCCCGCGCCCACGACCCCGCGATCTGGAAGGACAAGGCAGCACTATTCAATCTGATTGACACGGCCCCGGTTCCGGAGCTGTCCGTGACACTTCTGCTGGCGATCGAGTTCGTGGCGACCGTGGGTAGTGATACCCGCCTCGACTTTCTCAAGCGGGTCCACAGCGCGCACCCGCGCGACTTCTGGGTGAATATGCGACTGGCGGCTATGTTGACAAACTACGCCACCCCGTCGGAGGCGATTGGTTACTACCAGGCGGCGGCGGCGCTACGGCCTGGGGTGGGCATTGTGCACCACAACCTCGGAATACTGCTTTCGGACATGCGCCGGTATGATGAGGCACTCGCGCAGTTGCGGGACTCCGTCCGCCTCGATCCGACGGCGGCCTTCGTACGGTGTGATTACGCCCGCATCTTGTTGGTCGCGGGGCGGCACGTTGAGGTCATTGAGGAGGCCGAGGAGGCACTCAGATTGGGCCTCGAAAGCGCCCTCATTCATACTATCTTGGGTAAGAGCCTGGAGGCCACGAACCGCCCCTTGGAGGCCCTTGCTGAACTCCGCCGGACCGTTGTGATCGATCCGAAACACCGAGACGCCCATCGGGAGCTCCGCAACCTTCTCCTGCGACTCGGAAGGGCTGATGAGCTGCTCGATGCTTGGGCCGCGTGCCTCGCCGCCGACCCGCCAGACCACGACGACTGGTATGGGTACGCCGAACTCTGTCTTTTCCTCGGCCGTGACGAGGCATACCTCCGCACCCGTCGGTCCTTGCTCGCAAAGTTCGGGGCGACCACCGATCCTTATATTGCGGAACGAATCAGTCGGGCGTGTTTGCTGCGATCCGCCGCAGGTAACGAACTCAAACAGGCCGTCATACTCGCCTTCCGGGCCGTGGACGTTGATAGGTCGAAATACCAAGGCGTCTACCACGCCTTCCTTTTCGTTAAGGGGTTGGCTGAATATCGTCAGGGCCAGTACGACCTGGCCATATCGACAATGGAAGGGGACGCGTCACGCGCGCTTGGACCCGCCCCGCGTCTGGTTATCGCAATGGCTCAACATCGGAGTGGAAGCGTCGTAAGGGCGCAGAAGACGCTCGCTGAGGCCGTCTCAACTTACGATTGGCGACCCGAACGTATCCGCGACCAGGACGGTTGGATCTGCCACCTGATTCGGCGCGAGGCCGAGGAATTAATACTGCCCGACCTGCCGGCCCTTCTCGACGGCACGCGACAACCCCGCGACAACGACGAGCGTCTGATAATGCTGGGAGGCTACTTGTTCGCGAAGCGGTTCCCAGATTCGGCCCGCCTCTACGCCGACATCTTTGCCGCTGACCCGAACCTCGTGTGGGACCTCGCGACAGCACACCGCTTTAATGCTGCCCGGTACGCCGCCCTGGCCGGCTGCGGCCCGTGCGAGAAAGGAGCGAATATTGGGGATCCAGAACGAGAAAAGTGGCGAGCGCAAGCGCGGCGGTGGCTTAGTGCAGAACTGGCCTCTTGCCGGTCGGCCCTGGACATGGATCCGGTTGGGCAAGGCGAGAGGGTGCGTGTGGTACTGGTTCGCATACGAGAATCGCTTGACTTGGCTGGACTTCGAGAACCGAACGAACTCGTGAAGTTAACGGCGGACGAGCGTAAGGACTGCCACGCGCTGTGGGACGAACTTGTCGTTTTAATCAATCGCACGGATGGGCCAAGGTAAAGCAACGTCGCCGATGTAGTAGCAAATATGAGGAGCGATCGTTAGGCCTGGACAGCCAGCTGATCGGATGAATGTGCATCGGTCCGGTCGTGAGATTTGGTATAGACCGGTCCATGATCTCTCGAGGATTTTCGCAGGCAGCGAGCGAGCGGAATACCCGATTGGCGTTATTAGCAGTCCTACCACATTTCGGCCGAAACACCACGAGTTCGCGAAATAGAATGAGCGGACATGAGAGTGGTTGCGATAGTTCAAAAGGCCTGTATACTCTACAAATCAAGCGATTTTCTGCTGACACCTGTTTGGTGAATGGTTTATGGCATGCGAGAGGTCGTGCGCTTTAATCCCGCACTCCTCCGCTAGATTAAATGGCTGCTAAACCGATAGTGGCTAACACCTCCGCACCGGCGACTCTCAACCACGTAGCGAGATTTCAACATCGTGTTTTGATCGCCACGGGCGCAATTTCGCCTGCATCGGTGTGTCGGACCGACGCAATTTCAGCACTCACAAGATTCAAAGTCGGTCACCGATATCGATGTAGCTCCCACCACTGTCAATCTCCGAGAGAAGAATCGCGTACGCCAACGACCTGCAGATGGCGGTCGATGGTTGGAACACCAGACTGAAGAAACAAAACGTGCTACCACGGAGCCAAGTACAGAGGATCAATTCGGAATTTGGATGATCTCTTTCAACAAAGCTGGAATCCGACTACGGGATGGCGATTCGGACCGGAAAATCCCATGTTTTCCGTCCAAGGGGCAGCAGCTGTGCTTGGTGGCATACAGAGAGGGAAGGATGCTATGTTGAGCTTTGCCGATTGAGTGCTTCTCAATGCCATCACTCCGCGACGCTTCCGAAATGAATGCGCTCACAGTACCGTGTTGAAGCTGTCCACGTTCAACTTGATGCATATGCTGGCACAACAGTGAGTCTTTGTACTCCTAAAACGCGTCACGAAGTGTACAAGATGTTTGACGAGCGATTTAAAACGCATGGACATCGCAAAAAAGCAGGCGATGATGCACCCATCCCGACTGAAGAGGAAGCAATTACGGATGAGTTGCAAGATGACCGCGGATCTGTTTGGAACTACAGTCCCGACTGGCTGCTCGACGACGATTTGGCGCTGCTTAGAGACGACGATTACGAAGTATTGCCCGCAAACAATAGCAACGCTCCAAAGATAATGTTTGTCGATGATGATTATTATGACAACCAAGACTACTCCTATGCCTTGGCTGCGGTCGGATTTGAAGTCTTTCGAGTTGATAATGCTGACTCTGCGCTTCGCTTGGCATTGGCGTGTCCATTTGTGGCAATAATTCTTGACGTTAGGATGGATCCGGGAAGGATCTTGGGCCACGAAAGAACCGTTGGTGGCTATCGGACCGGTGAGGCACTCGCTGGCGAGCTTCGCGACATTGATCAGTTCGTTAGAATTGTCGCGCTCTCAAAAACAGACGATCCTATGGTCATTGAGTGGTTTGAGAATTTGGAAAATGGCACGTTCTATCCCAAATACCGAAATCGACCGAGAAAATTTGCGAAGAACATGAAGAAGCTCCTGTCTCATCATTTTGTACCTACCAGTTCCGCGTCAGTAAGTAAATCATCCAGTCAGGGTTCCACAGATTCTCCCCTCCTTCCATCTGATGATAGCTGTGCGGGTCGGGAAGCTGATCGCGAAGAACGCATGATTCCTGCTAACGAATTGAGTACGCGCGTTAGACCTCAGAGTTGCCAAAGCGCGATTGTCGTCGTTGCAACGGGGTGGGGTCCCTCCTTTGGAGGAATTAATTCCTTCAACATCGATTTTTGCTTGGCATTGAGCAGAATCGTAAGTGATGACACATGCGTTGTCTGCGTGACGAGTGGCGTCGATGATGTGACACGTTCGTTCTATGAGGAACAGTACAACATTAGACTTGTGACGTTGCCACGAATCAATGATGTGATCTCCGACGATGTCGCAACAAGTGCTGCGGTGCTTCTGCGCAAGTATCAATTCAGGAATGTGCCTCTCGTCTGTGGTCATGACGTAATTACGGGTGCAATTGCCATTTCATTGAGTCAGGTGCTTCATGCGCAATCGCTTGTTTTCCACCACATGAGTTATATCAGTTATCAGGCGATCAAGAGATCTGGTCGAACTGCTAGAGAAATGGACGATGAACAGCGGAATGTCTTCCAAAAAGCCAAGTTTGTTGTCGCGGTCGGGCCGCTTCTAAAGGAGTCTGCCGAGCGGTTGTGCCAACGGGATATACCAATGGTGGTACCGGGATTGGCGACCATCACGAAGATAACGCACCGCGCCAAAAATGCGTTTCGCGCAATTACCTTCGGGCGGCTGGGCGGGGAAGACGATCCAATCAAACAAGGTTCCCTTGCAGTTGCAGGGTACGGCAGATATATCAAAATGTCTGCAAATCAGATTCACTGGCGCGAACATCGATTCAGCATGTTCGGGCTTTCGGAGGCGCAATATTCGACCGAAGAAGCCGCGATTAAAGCGCTCATGCATCGTGAGGCAGAACGCGTTGTTGCGGTAAATGCGACGCCCTACACGGAAGATCGAACGAGTCTATACCAAGCCTTGGCCGATAATGAAGTCGCAATGATGCTTTCGTGGCATGAAGGGTTTGGCCTAGTGGGATGGGAGGCTATTGCTGCGGGTGTCCCATTGATCGTTTCGAAACATACGGGCTTGTACAAATTGTTGGCCGAAGATGACAACACATTTGGAGCCGATTGCCTGACAATGGTGGATGTTCGGGGATCGACCCACGCATCCGATCCGGATGAGAATGATATCAAGGAAGTCGCAGATGCTCTTTTCAAGATTTCGACGAATTTAGATCGATACTTTTCTGCCGCGGACAAGCTTCGAAAGTACATCATCGATAAATACACTTGGGACTCGTGCGCACGAGCAGCGTTGCAAGCATGCAGTTGGACTGAATTTCGCCGATAATTGCTAGCAGCCTGTGGTAAAAGCCCTGGTTGCGGTTGAAGGCCGGAGAAATTGCGCTACGCTACTGCCGCGGTCAAGGTTGGGTTTCATCACGGAGGTGTTTTCTAAGGCAATGGGCCGGCGAAAAGAGGAACGTCAGGAGTTGTTAGTCGTCGTCGCGAACGAACCCGCTGTTCGGCTCCACCGCACGGAATAAATTCATTAGCGAGGGGAGTATTTCCTCACATCGACCGACGCTTCGTCGCTGTTTCGGACCGTAGTGAATAAGCGAACTTCGGTTTCAAAGTGGGTTGTAGCGACCGAACGCAGGAACATGACTGGGGATGCAGTGAGGGGGGCGCTTCGAACGTCAGCGCAGCGGTTAACTCAGTGCGAAGTGAACGCACGGTCTGTAGATGAAAGGGCCGCGTAGATTGCAAGTCTTGCCTCAACTGCCGAGTCCCCTCTGTTGGGATAAGGTGACTTTCATGAGCCAGTACACTTGGAGGCGAATCCTGCAGCAACATTAGACTGTTGCGAACAATCGGTCTGAATCCTGGAAAATACCCAAATCGGGACAAAGGGATGTGCAGGCCTCAGCTGTCGCGATGCGACCGAGTCGTCCGAAAAGGCATTCGGGCTCAGGCAGGCCGAGGAATTGACCGCCGAGTCCCACGTCACCGCTGATCAACGGCAACAGCAAACTCATTGACGGACCTTCCCAATCGGCTGTCTGAAAATGACACATTTGCAGCGGCGATGCTCCTCAGCTACGTTCGAGCGTTCTTGAGTGTTCTTCTGCATTTTTAGGAACGACTGAATGAGCAACCCCAGCCCCGCCACAAGTATCGCCGATCTGGAGCGACTGTTAGACGAGAAAAAAGCACGACTCCAGAGTCTCGTCCAAGAACGAGACCGCTTACAGAAAGAGCTGGACAAACTCGATGCTCAGATTCAAGGTGCCGCCAGTGTGGACGGTCCGCTGACGCGACGATCTAGCCGTAAACGGCGGCTGAAGAATGAAATGTCCCTCAAGGCGGTCATCAAAGAGGTCTTGGCCAAGAACAAGAAGGGCTTGTCATTGTCTGAGCTGGAAACTGCCGTCACTGAGACGGGTTACAAGAGCGGGAGCAGCAACTTCCGCAATGTCCTGTACCAAGCCGTCTACAATTCCGCCGACATTGGCCGTGATGAGAAGACCGGCCTCTACAAGCTCCAGAAGTGACACCGAACCATTAAGGAAGTCGTCCCGTTGACGACGTTCCCAGATTCCCCGGCAACCTCGCGAGTGAACTCGCGGGGTTGTTTCGTTTCTACCACCTCACCAAAGAGTCTTTCGATTGTCCTTAATCGCAAAGCTCACCGACGACATTCATGCCGCCTTCACGGGATTGAGGGTACAGACGTTTTGAACCCGACGAAGTTGAACGTGACTCAACGAGCATGCCCTTCGCTCGGACTTGACGCTGGGAATTTGGGATCTCGCGCGTGGATTGCGAGTTACATCCCTCGCCGACGATGGGACTCATTCAGATGACCAATTGTCGTCGCCATTCGCTGAAATTATCGAATTTTGCGGCTCACTGCTGTATGTCTGCGTCCAGATTGTCACTCCGAAACGGCCTGCAATAAGAAATTCTGCTAAGACGAAGCCCCAATTCAGACGGTGTGCTGCCCCAACCAGACCGTTCTAAAATCTCGACGAAAATGCGTCATATAAGATGATGCCTGTAATGTAGCTCTCAGCGCCTGCCTTCGGGGGAACCAAACCCTCGCGGAGCCGGCTTCAACCAGCCTGCGCCGAGTTTTCTTCACCCTTACGCTAAATGGCTGAGAATCGGTGGTGGTCCCACGCAGTTACCTAAACGGAGCTTTAACATCGTGTCGCATGTCGTGCAGATTCAAACGGAAATTCGTGACCCCATGGCCATTCAGGCGGCATGTGGTCGGCTGTCATTGCCTGAACCTACGTTCGGCGAGGCGAAACTCTTTAGTACCTCGGCCGTAGGCTGGGCGGTTCGCTTGCCAGACTGGAGATATCCGGTCGTCTGCGACGTCACTACAGCGAAGATTGCCTTCGACAACTTCGGCGGACGCTGGGGCGATCAGAAGCAATTGGACCTCTTCCTCCAAGGATATGCCGTATCGAAAGCACAGATCGAAGCCAGACGCCACGGGCACACCGTGACTGAACAATCCCTGTCGGACGGATCCATCAAACTCACCATCCAGGTTGGAGGTACGGCTTGAGCAAGACTATCGAGATCATCGTGGCTCCCAATGGACAATCACGAATCGAGACGAAAGGATTCGTCGGTGCCGAATGTCGGAGTGCAAGTCAGTTCATCGAGCTCGCACTCGGACAACAATCCAAAGAAATTCTGAAAGCGGAGTTCTATCAGTCGACGGCAGTTAAGCAGCAGTTGAGGGAGGGCCAATAGCCGCAACCTTCGCGTCGAGTGCTTCAACCGCACTGAACATACGCAACTAACAGCAACGCTGAAACTTAGACTCCCTACGAACGTAAGCCCAGACTTAGCACGGATGAGAATACCCTCGTCTTAGGGAGAGTTCATCGTCCCGAATCGCGTGCGATCCTATTCGCTCATCAACGACTTCACGATGAGCCCATCTTTGGACTAATTCCGACACAACAACTCGCAAAGGAAAGTTACATGGCGCTCACCGAGCAGCTGGCAGAGTACGTACGCGCGTGCTTTACAGCCATTTGGATCGAAACTCACGAACAACACGAAGCGACGGCCGCCATCGCGCAGTTGTGCCAACGTGAGCAGTGGCAACTCGCAACCTGGAATCTCGATCAAGGATTGCGGGTTGCCGGTGCCGCCATCGAACAAAACGGCGGTGATCCGCTGGCAGCCATCCGATCGGTAAGTTCGTTGGCGACGGCGACCGGCACCGCGGTCATGGTCTTGGAAAACTTCCATCGATTCTTATCGTCCGCAGAGATCGTGCAGGCCCTGTCGCAGCAGATTTTGAACGGCAAACAGAACCGAACGATCATCGTCATCCTTGCACCTGTGGTGCAGTTGCCAATCGAGATCGAAAAACTGTTCGTGGTGATCGAGCATGAACTTCCCGACCGTCAGCAGCTCGACGAGATCGCACGGGAAATTGCCACGGAAGCGGCGGAGCTTCCTGTTGGCCCAGAACTGGAAACCGTGCTCGATGCCGCGTCAGGGCTGACGCGGTTAGAAGCGGAAAACGCGTTCAGTTTGTCGCTCGTTCGATACGGTCGGATTACCAGTGAAGCCATCTGGAAATTGAAATCGGGAATGCTCAAAAAGTCTGGACTGCTGGAACTGCATCGGGGCCAGGAAGAATTCAGCAGTCTCGGCGGACTGGCATCCCTCAAGAGTTTTTGTAAACGGGCGCTACTCCAACCCAGTCGCGGTAATCCAGCCAAACGACCTCGCGGCGTGCTGCTGTTGTCACCGCCAGGGTGTGGCAAGAGCCAATTCTGCAAATCGCTTGGTAAGGAGGTCGGCAGACCGGTGCTGATCCTGGATGTGGGCAGCCTGATGGGATCGCTCGTCGGGCAATCCGAAGAACGAACCCGCCAGGCCCTCAAGATCATCGATGCGATGGCCCCGTGCGTGGCGATGATCGACGAGGTCGAAAAAGCCTTCGCGGGAATTAATGGCAGCGGTGATTCCGGCGTCACCTCGCGGATGTTTGGGACATTCTTGAGTTGGCTGAACGACCATACGTCGGACGTGTTTGTCGTTTGTACCGCCAACGATGTGTCGAAGCTCCCGCCGGAATTCGGCCGCTCCGAACGGTTTGATGGGATCTTCTTCCTGGATCTGCCGACCCGTGAAGAAAAAGACGCGATCTGGAGTCTCTACTTAGACCAGTTCGAGATTGATCGCGAGCAACGAATGCCCGACGACGCGAATTGGACGGGAGCCGAGATTAAAGCCTGTTGTCGACTGTCGGCGTTGCTCGATGTACCGCTGATCCAGTCAGCCCAAAACGTGGTCCCTGTCGCCATTACGGCGGCGGAATCGGTGGATCGACTCCGGCAATGGGCCAGCGGACGCTGCCTCTCGGCGCAGTCTCCTGGCATCTACTACCATTCCAGCTCTAAATCGGGATCGCGGCGGAAGGTTAGCCGTGATTCATCCCTGAATTAAGCAGTTTCCTCCGAAGGGGTATCCTAGAAAGGACAGTCAATGTGCTGACAAAATCGCATCTGGCCCTGCTTCGCGCGGCTCTGCAATACTTTGACGATGAAATGGGGCCACATGGGATGGACGTCATGCGCCTCTATTTTGACGAAGAACCGACGGTCGAATGGACATCTCGCGAGCTTCGTGACCTTCAGACCTACCTGCGGAATTGCGAATTGAGGTATGCGATTTATTCACCGACCGACGACAGATTGATCGACTTCGCCCTTCACTTGGCCGCGAATGCAATTGTTTCGGGGGTGGCGGATGCGAGATACGAAATGGTCACGGTCGTCCTGCCACCGAAACGGTGAGCCGTCGAACTCACAGTCCCTCCATCAGCTCCGCCAGACTCATCCCTAACTGCACGGCGATCTTCTCAATATTCTCCAGCGCAACGTTCCGTTCGCCTCGCTCAATTCCACCGACGTATGTCCGATCGAGTTCGCAAACTGCAGCGAAGCTCTCTTGGGAATAGCCTTGCTCCTTCCGCAGGTCGCGGACGCGCTGGCCAAATCGTCCCAGAATATCAGTGGTTCGTCCTTTCCGTTTCATGCGACCCATTGGACTGTTGACAATGAGTATCGCTCCACGGACTATGAGTATCATTAGTGAAGGATGACTATAGGTATCGTCGCGGCCTCCGTGATGCTCGTCCTTCACCTTTCAACCGCAAGGAGTAAATCGTGCGATCCACTTTTGTGATCATGGCATTGGTCGTGATAAGCCCGCTGATGGCTGGCTGTGGTCCCGCACCACAGCCGCTCTGGAGTAACGACTCTCGCCACTTTTTCTTTCCCAAAAGCGATGGCTCGATCCTCCAATTCGATTTGGAGCAGCGGGCGACGCGTACCTTCCTCAATCCGGGCGCACAACGCCCCTGTCTCGTGGCGCTGTCCCCTCGAGAACCAGCCATCTGCTTCGCAAACGCAGGCCTGGGATCCGAAGGTCGCTCGGCACAGGTTGGATTCGGAATGCTGACCGACGGCAAGATCGGCTGGTCAGACCCAACAAACTGGGGGGACATGAATGGGGTTCGGCAGGTCGCGGTGACCAGTTGCTTCTGGAGTGCTGCTGGCGAACGAATTCTCGTTTGGTCTCAACACAAGCTGGCGGTCCCTGACCTCATCAAGTCCAGTACCCCTTTCGGAAGTTTCGCCGTCTTTGATGTGAAATCGAAGAAACTGACCGAGTTAACGACAACACCCCCGGCAGTCATCTTGGCACAAGCGATCCATGTGTCACCACTGTGCCCGAGTGGACAGGGCTATCTTGGGATGAAGTTAGCTGACAATGGACCGAAATTTGTCTTTGTCAGTTGGGACGGTTGGGAGTATCCGCTGGCAGTCAGCGACGAAGCAGCTGAATCGCTGGATTTGCGGAAGGAAATGCAAACTGGGACCGCTTTTGCAGCGATCTTGAATGTGAAGTCGACCGAAGGAGCGGTAGATGAAAAATGGATTCGGAATTGTTTTCCGCTGCCGCAAGGAGTTTGGACCGACGACGTTCTGAGATTCACGTTGCGAACAGGGACGATTGCGATTGATATCAAGAAGCGCCGGATCGAAAAGGAGCCGTTAACGCCATCCCAGCAACAAGAGTTCGCGGCGATCACCACGGCGGATGACGCGGATTCGGGCTGGAGGACAATTCAAACTGCTGCCTTTCGAGAAGGCGATTTCGCACTCCACTGCCGACAACGAGCGGACAGTTTGCAGGCCCGCGTCGATCTGATTGATAGAAAGCTGGCGCGGCGGCGCGTGCTTTTGGAAGGGACGCTCCCCGCCAATTTCTTCGTTCATCACCTGTTTCCCGCGCCCGACGGTCGGCACATTTTGGTTTCCCTGCTAGACGCCACTGGCAAGCAGGCAGAACTTCACCTGATCCAGTCTGATGGCCAGATCACGGAAAAGATTGAAGCGGGAGCCTCCTACTGATGAGTGATAAACATTGGTATCAGGACGGTGGCACTGTCGTAATAGCTTTAATCGTCGCTGGGTTCCTGTGCTTTCTGGGGTTTTCCTTCTACGTCCAACACGTCGAAGAAACAACACCGGTTGTGATACCGCGCCTTTCGGCACGAGTTCAGCACCCAGTTCTCTTTGGTGCCCCGACCCTCGAAATGACAGCTTGGCATCAGCATACGGGTAATCTCCGGAATGGAACGTTCAGGGTCCGGTTGTATGGAGATGACTTGAAGGAACACAGCTATGAGGTCTGGGAACCCAACAAGTCCCATGCGATCACATTGTCATTTCCTCTGCGAAATTACGATCCAGAGCAGGAGATTCCCATCGAGTTCGCCATTTACGGCAATGGAATCAAAACGCATCAGTGGCGCGATGCCTGGGTCCGCAATAACTGGAAATCCAATCAGAAGTAACTGCTTGATTGGTGCTATGTCGATTGGCTGAGGGATCGCAAGTCTCACGCCGTTCGGTTCTTCACAGAATCGAGCGGCGTTTTTGTTTTCACACGGACTTATTTTGAGAAAGGAACCACATGGCGACCTCACTCCTCGACGAGCCGACAACCGGTTCGTCTCACGCTTCAGTGGCATCGGTTAGGCTGCGCGGCACGATGGCAGCCATCAAGCTGAGCTTCACCTGGCCCGGCACCCGCAAGACGCTGACTGTCGAACAGAAAAACCAAGCCGCCGACTCATTCGGGGCCGAGGGCAAATTTCTGTCCGCTGGCAAGAAGCTCCTCGACACATCACATCCCGCCTTCAAGGTCGTCACAGGTATCAAGGGGCGTTGCCAAAGCTATTGGCGAGCGATTTCGTTGCCGTATCCAGAGCCAGGTATCCGACTGATTCCCCAGCGCGTGATCGGTGATTTCGATCGACAGCTGGCGGGCTTCCAAGAAGAATTGACCGATGCCGTTGCGACACTCGATCAGCGCTATGACGAGCTCCGATCCGCGGCTCGACGCCGACTTGGAAACTTGTATGATGCGAGAGACTATCCGCCAACGTTGATTGGCCTTTTCGGCATCGAGCACGAATATCCGTCAGTCGAACCGCCAGATTATTTGCGGCAGCTGAATCCAGAGTTGTATGAACAGGAATGTCGACGAGTCCAAACACGGTTCGATGAAGCAGTGCAATTGGCGGAGCAAGCGTTTCTGGAAGAACTGTCCAAGCTCGTGGATCACCTCGGTGAACGTCTGAACGGTAATGCAGACGGTAAACAAAAAGTCTTCCGAGACACGGCCGTCACGAATCTGACCGAGTTCTTCGAGCGATTTCGCTCCTTGAACGTTCACTCCAATGACCAGTTGGATGAACTCGTCCAGCGAGCCCAACGGGCAATGAGCGGCGTGGCACCGCAGCAACTGCGTGACGATGGTCCACTGCGCCATCGGTTGGCGACACAACTGTCAAGTGTCCAATCATCTTTGGATGGTTTGATGGTCGATCGTCCGCGCCGCAACATCCTGCGACCAAGCCGGCGAGAGGAACCCTAATGGACCTGTACATTCGCCCAAATGGTGAAGTCGCCACGCTCTACGACGAACTTCTGGATTTGTCGTCCCTCGGGATGATGCAGATCGCCCGGGCCAGCCATGTCGAGCCGGATTCAACCGGGCAGTGGTTCGCGTACCTCATCGACGGACCGACGCTCGGACCGTTTTGCCGCCGCAGTGAGGCACTCACTGCTGAACAGCAGTGGCTGATCAACCATGTCCTGAACATCAGCCCCAGCGATTGACGCCGCCAGTCATAACGACTCGCTGATCGCAATTTCCTTAGACGCCGCCTCGGCAGTGTCAGCTACCCGTTCCTAAACGTGTTTATCACGTCTTTGGGACGTGATGCGCTTTAGGAAGTTTCCGTTACTTTCTGGAGTCAGTCATGTCTCGATCTCGCTTAAACAGTCTGGTGGCGACCGCCACCGGAGAGTCATCACGGACCATTCGCCAGCGAGGTTTTAGCCTGCTAAGACTCGATGTGCCCTTTGCCACACCCGCTCCGCAACTTTGCCTCTCCTGCCCCGGTTGTGGTGCAGACGTCCAGCTGACATCCGATCGTGGAAGTCTTCCTGAGTGGGCCGAGTGCGAACAGTGCGACATCGCCTATCCGTACGAAGAACACGAAGTCTTTCTCCCCGACCACGATCTCGCCGAATCGGCCTTAACTCCTTGCTGGTAGATCACGGACCTACGACTTGAACTGACCCCTACTTGTTCCTTTGGAGCCTCACGTATGAAAATCCTCTACATCAACAATGACGGTGCCGGGTTTGCTGACCACATTGAAGTGGAAACTGGCACTACGGTCTCAAAATTGTTTGCACAGCGCGTACCCACCGGGAAAGCGGGCGACTATCTGATTCGGGTGAATCGTCAGCCCGCTGCCGCGGATCAGGTCCTTCAAGAAGGAGACCGGATCAGCTTCACACCAGTGAAGATCGAAGGGGCCTGAGACCCCGCGCTTCCTCCCTCGTAATCCACACTGGCGGTGAGCCACCGAATCAACTCGGTGGCTCACTTTCTTTTGCAAGGAAACGTCGATGCCAACTTTCAACCGGACGCTCTGGCGATTGGCGGGTAAGCTTGCCAATCGCCTGGCTCTACAACCTCAGCCTGCCGTCAATTTGGACTTCACTCCCAAGCGGTTTGCCCAGCTGCAGAGTCTGGCTGAGCGGATCGAACAGAGCGTCCATCGCGGCTGGCCCATTGCTCTTCAGCATTCCGTGCGCGAACTGCAAACACAGTTGATCCGTAGCTGTCGGCATCTCGATGAAATTGCGGAATCGCTAAGCACACCGCTGCTGTCTGTATTGCCGACGCAACGCTTGCTCTACGAGGAACTGAAAACGCTCTCGGAAGAATTCGAGGATGTTGAATTCGACCTCCGCGAAGAAACGATCAGTGTCATCACCACGCCGATCACTTTGGAAGAAATCGAACTGGGCCGATTTCGTGTCGTCCTCAGTGGCAAAGACCTGGTAACGGGACTGTCTCAGGTCATCGCGGTGGATGCCAATCCCGCAGTCTCTCGTCCGGATATCACCCACCCGCATGTTAACGACAATCGACTTTGCGAAGGAGACGCCACTGTTCCGCTCCAGAATGCACTGTGGGATGGGCGATTCGTTGATTTCTTTCTGATCATCCAACAAACGCTGCTGACCTACAACAGCAGCAGCCCTTATGTCTCGCTCTCCGATTGGAACGGAACCAGGTGCCGGATCTGTGATGACTCTGTCAGTGACGATGACTCTTGTTGCTGTGATCACTGCGAACAGGATGTCTGCGACAGCTGCAGCACCTACTGCGATCACTGCTACCAGACCTCCTGCGACGACTGTCGTGAAACCTGCAGCCGTTGCGAAGAGCGATCCTGCGCCAGCTGTCTCGCAGTCTGCCCCGATTGCCGCCTGAAGTACTGCTCAAACTGTCTGATCAATCAACTTTGCGAGGATTGCGATGCTGCGAGGAATGAAGAAGCGAATGCGGAAGAAGAGGAGGAGTCGGACACGTCCAGCGAGTCTGCGGTTCACACCGACCGCGTGGGCGAAGCTGCTATACCTGCGTGATGCTGGTGACACGGAAGTTGGCGGCTTCGGGATCTCTCATCCCAATGATCTGTTGCTGGTCGAAGACGTGATTCTGATTCAGCAGGTCTGCACGACGGTAAGCGTCGCGTTTGACGATACATCCGTCGCGGAATTCTTCGACGATCAGATCGATGCAGGACGGCGGCCGGAACAATTTGGTCGGGTCTGGATCCACACGCATCCCGGTAACTCGGCCAGGCCGAGTTCTGTCGACGAAGAGACGTTTCGCCGCGTCTTTGGTCGTAGTGACTGGGCCGTGATGGCAATTCTGGCTTGCGGCGGACAGTCCTATGCCAGACTCCGGTTCTCAATCGGTCCTGGCGGCGAGCAACTGTTACCATTCGAAGTGGACTACGAACATCCGTTCCCAGCCGCGGACCTCCTCGTCTGGGATCGCGAATACCGTACCTGTGTCTCACAGGCGAAGTCAGGCACGATTCTCGACGGACTCGATTTCTTCAACGATCGGACGGAGTTCTATCCGGACGACTTCGACTTCCTTAACTCGTCGATCCGCTCTCCCAGTGATCTTGTCTGACGCGTTCATCTGCGTCAGCAGTCAACTGCTCAACTCCACAAGAAAGGGTATTTCTTTGACAGACCGCTTCATTCGACAGCAGGATCTTGTTCCCAGCCAGGCCTTAGAAAACATCACGGCGACCGTGATCGGTGTCGGAGCGATCGGGCGGCAGGTGGCGCTGCAACTGGCCGCGCTCGGCGTGCGACAACTCCAGCTCATCGATTTTGACATGGTGGAAGAGAAAAATGTCACCACGCAGGGGTATTTCACCATCGATATCTCGTCACCCAAAGTCGCGGCCACCGCAGCTGTCGTTCGTCAAATCGATGCTACGATTGAGGTCAGTACGATTACTGATCGTTATCGTGTTACTCATCCAATTGGTGAAGCTGTATTCTGCTGCGTCGATTCGATTACCACGCGCGCTGCCATCTGGCGATCCGTTAACAAAACTTGTGACTTTTGGACTGACGGTCGAATGCTGGGCGAAGTGATTCGCGTGTTGGCGGTCACGCAAGACACTGGTCGCGAGCACTATCCCACGACGCTATTTGCGGCTTCGGAAGCTCAACCCGGCCGCTGTACCGCTCGCAGCACGATTTACACGGCCAGTCTGGCCGCAGGAATCATGGTGCATCAATTCGCCCGCTGGCTCCGCGGTGTCTCTGTTGAGCGAGATCTCACGTTGAACTTGTTGGCCGGCGAGCTCACGGCTGCCTGAATGTCATCGGGATTCAAGATATTCCGTCCTCTCCAAGGTGCGGACGAACGCGCTTTCGTTCGCACATCTCTGCTCCGCTTCTCTCGACCTTTTTAGGAGTCGATTCATGTCTCACTCTCCTCGAAGCCGTCGTCATGTCCGGCGTCGTACTGGCCTCCGAACCCCGCGATCCAACCAGCGACGTTGGCAGGTTCGACGGCGTCATCGGCGAATTGTGGCTCCAGCACGCTTGACGGTTCTCGTGACCCGCGACCGCAGCGTCGCCTTCAGTGTTTCGCTGGCGCTGTTCATGCTGCCATTCCTGATGAGCTGCGCGCATCAGTCTGCTCATCTCCAGCGATCCACATCAAATCAGACGGCCGTATCTGGTCCAAAACGACCGGAGTCATCGGGAACGGTTCGTTATCAAGGGCTGGACTACAACTACAGTGGTTCCACTTCAGCTCATTCCCAAAACCGACAAATTCAGCAAAAAGGACCACCCTAATGTTTTTTCCAAGGAACTTAATCTGGTGGGCCAGTGCGCTTCTACTGTCGGGAGCGATGTTAGCCGGGATATTCTGGCATGACCAATGGAACCAACGAGACCTTGAAAAACACTCTCGCGCCCTTCGCCCGTCGATTGCTCAGCTTGAGCGAATCGGTGAGCTCGCTACGACGAGGATTCACGTGACCGACATCTTGACCGCAGAGGGCCAAGGTCTGCGGGGCGTGTGGTTGATCGGGGGAGATGCTCTGTTGTCGTGCGATCTCTCGCAAGCGAAGATCGTCCGCGTCGATAACACCAAGCGGACCGCGACAATTCGCCTGCCTCCCCTGCATGTGATCTCGGCCCGGATTGACCATGAAAAGACCCGGACGTGGAGCGTGGAGCGTAACACCTGGCTGCCCTGGAAATGGGGCGATCAGGGAGCGTTCCGTGATGCAGCGATGGTTCACGCACAACAATTGATTGCGGCTGCGGCTGGCTCGGAACGGCATCTCACGCCTGCCCGAGCGCAGGCCGAACGGCTGATAGGGCAACTGTATGACATCATAGATTGGAGGGTGACCGTCGAGTGGAGTGATTGACAGTCCCTGCCGAGGTGAGGGGGCGATATCCGAGGGTGGTGCAAAGTCACTATCCCGCATTCGGACTTCGCAAAACTGCGGCATGCTGGAATCTCGCACCAGACGAATTGATAATGCAGTACGGCGAATAGTCCAAGCAAATGTGTGGCTTCATCACTCGTTCGGCAAGTAAGGGTTTGCAGATGAAGCAATGGACGGACTCTCGGTGGATTGGAATGTGATGCTACGTAAACCTCTGTTTGCAACCTTGGCCGAATACGATGTTGATCAATTTTACGTTCCACTATCTTGGAATCATGCTGCTGTTCTCGATGGGGGCACCTGCTACATTGTCCCTCCACGATTGATGACTCTCGTCATTGAGCGCGTTGGCAGCGGGAGATTTTCGACGCTGGCGTTGGAGCGAGAAGCTGAGCTCGGTCAAGCGGCGGGTAGCAAATGGGGAAATGTCGCGATCCACAAAGGCCGCTATGTCCAGCATTACGACTTGGACTACTCGAACCCTCTCGATACCGAAGCGACACAAGATTTTGGAAATCGCGCGCAGGCGAGGCTGTTGGCTCGTACGTCAAATGCCCGGCTTCAGACGGTGGACGTCGTCCGTCGCGGATACTTGGGATGGTTGTTGACGCGACGAGCGTTTCTTGACGAGCATGATTTGCTGCTAACTCGGCACCGAACTCCGATCCAGCAACACGGATTCCCTCAGCCCCTACGCTCCAGCAGCGACGGTCTGGACATCAGCGTTGCTGAAACTGCTGAGTGGGTCGCAGACTGCCATCGGTTCTATTCTCGCTGGCGTTTGCAATCGTTGGCGCATCCATACCTGCCATATCCTCTGCCCTTTGAAATCCCCACCGTCCAACCCGCCGCGGCCGAGGACGATTCCGGAATTCTCAAAGCGTCGATCCCGGACATCTATACAACTCCCGGTCGTGGGCCGTTCCACGAAATGATTGAGGACGCGATCCGAGGCACCACTGCACCGGAAAACCTGCATGAATGGCTCGCGATTGTTCGATCTGGAAACTTGGGAAAAAAAGTCATTCCCATGTACGAACGCTGGTTTCGCCTGCAACATTATTGGCGGTTGCTTCATCGTCGCTTTCCTGAACCCTTGCGGCGGAAGAAGACCCGCCTCATTGAAGCCTTTGCAACTTTCCTCAATGTCAATACCGACACGATCAAATTGGACTTGAGGAAAATTGAAGACCTCCTGGGCCATGAGTGGCAGCGTCGTTACGTGGGCCTCTCTTGATCGCCTGCTCGGCGAAATGGTGAAAATCCTTGCATGGATAACCACTTCTTTGCAGGTGGTTGCTCTGGTTTGATCTCGCCTGTGACGTGACAACGAACAGTGCGGCGATCGCGAGCAAACCATGGAAACGGTAATCGACGGTCGTGAATACGTGACGATCGAAGAGTATGTCACGCTGACATCTTTATCGGACAAAACGGTACGTCGCCGGATTCGCGACGGATCCATAGGCGTGTGGCAACCGGGCGGACCAGGGACGAGGATCTTGATCCCCGTTACGAGCCTCCCCACGCGGCAGCCATCATCAGCGCAAGCGGCGCAGCCGCCTGTGATCACTACTCACGATCGCAAAACATCTGCGGCCATCCCTGCATCTCGATCAAGAGGACGCTGGCGTCAGAAGACATAAGATCAACCATTCCAAATGCTTCGAAGGATTTCTTTGACTATGCCCAGACCCAAGAAGAAGGAAGAGCTTCGGTGTCGATATTTTCGCTGGCTGATAGGCCAGCGGAATGGGATTTACTTCGCCGACGGCCGTGGCAGTCACCCGTCATTGGGTCGGCGAACTCTGGAAACGCGAGATCGTGCAGAAGCCCTAACGATTCTTGAAGAGTTAGATTTGACGATGGCTGTGCAACTGGGATTGGCTGATGCCAATCTGCTGAACACAGAGGCGCATCAAATCCTGACATGGGCGGACGGTCGCACGCTGTACGAGAGCTATATCAATCGCCCTCAAGTCTCGGGTGGTCCCCGGCGATCAACTGCGAAACGTTATAAGGCAGTGCTTGACAAGTTCATTCCTTTTGCGGAGGAGCAGCGGCGAAGAACGTGGAACGAACTGAATCGCCAACTGATGGACGACTATGCCGGTTGGCTCGATGGCGAATCATATGCTTATGCGACGGAATACTTGGAGCTTACGACGCTGAAGCAGATTCTGAAATTCCTGATCGAGAATCACCACCTACCCAGCGCTGTCGCCCTTAAATACCCGCTGCGGAAGCCCGACGGAACTGACACGTACTGCTACAGGACGGTGGAAGTCAAGGCGATCCTGAAGCATTGTGAGACGCCAGAGTTGGCCTGGCTTCGGGGTGTCGTCATCGGTCTAGCAGCGACCGGCCTTCGGATCTCAGAACTGGCATCGCTCAGGTGGTCGGACGTCGACATGGAAAAGGGGCTGATCAGCCTGACCGATGAGACCACAAAGAAATCCCGCCAAGGCAAGGAAAAACGAACGACAAAATCGGGACGTGATCGAACGTTTCCGATTCACAAAACCCTCCTGGAGGTCTTGGGGTTGCTGCCGCACCATTCAGACGGGCGAGTCTTCCATGGACCTCTGGACGGCAAAATCAAAGCAGACACCGTCCGTCGTATTCTGATCCGTGATGTTCTGACGCCGCTATCTCCGCAGTTTCCTTCAGCGGTTGATGAACTCGGTTTCGTTGATGGACGGCTGCACAGCTTTCGGCATTATTTCTGCTCCAACTGTGCCAATAGCAAAGTTCCGGAACGAGTGCTCATGAAATGGCTGGGCCATCGGAATAGCCGCATGGTCCATCGCTACTATCACCTGCACGACGAAGAATCGATTCGCCAGATGAAACAGGTGAAACTGTATTGAAGCAGCAGCCCAGCATCAGAGTGATGGTGGGGAAGTCCGAGTGTTCGTTAAGTAGGAGACAACTCGCCCAGCCGGCGATTGAGAATCTCATGACTGAGACCTGTCCCAACTTCTGTCGCTCCCTGATTGGCACAGTCGTGGCACACTCGACTGTGCCAATCAGGATTCCTGCTCGCAACTCACTTATTTATAAGTAGTTGCGGCGACAGCAGGAAAGTATTCGGAGAGGGAGGGATTCGAACCCTCGGTCCAGTTTCCCGGACACAGCATTTCCAGTGCTGCACAATCGGCCGCTCTGCCACCTCTCCAGTATTCGGATCTCGATCTATCGCGATTGCGCTACGCGAACCCTGTTGTGCAGAAGTCGAACGGCAATCGAACAGTTGATTCGCGAGTTACTCGGCAGGAGCTAGCTTTGCGGATTTACGCTCGGCGACTTCGGCGTTATTGGCTTCGATTTCCGCAACTCGATCCAAGCGGCGGCGAATTGCATTGCAATCAGCGTTCAACTGGCGCCAGCGAGGGTTTTTCTTGAACTGAGGACGTTCGAGGCCCTGCCCGGTCAGTGTCTTGACCCAATCTGCGAGGGCGTCCTTCGCCGTTTGAATTTGACGTTCGAGCGTGGTGCGCGATAGAGGCATAACCCGCGAATCTCTCTAACAAAATGACTCAAAAACAGATCACAGCAATCGCAACCAATCGCGGATGCTGTCCGTAGCATTGCAGCGCCCCACCTAAGCAAGCTGGCCAACTACGTTAGACTTGTAGCTAACCATTGTGGGAATGGAAGATTGTGGCAAATCTCCGTGCCGGTTGCAACCCTGAGCTGGACAGGGTCGGACATGAGTCAGGCTTGTGCAGGAATGCGAAATGATGCTGTTATGTCACCCTTAATCTATTTATTCCAAATGACTTACGATTTTAGTCAGCGGTTGGTCAAGTTGGAGCGAGGGCATTCTCGGGTGTTAATTCCGGTCGTCCGAGTGACACGACCGCCGCATCGACCCAGCATTCCTGATACTTTTGTTGGCACGTCGTCGAGGTGGCGATGACAGCTTCCCGTGACATTCCGCGCGTTGACCCTCATTGTCGCTGAACGTTGACGGTTGCTCATCAAGGCGTGGTTTGGAGCCGCAAATCCTTTTGGTAAAAGTCGAAAGGACGCATTTTCTGCGAGAACTGGATCGGTTATAGTTTCCAGGCTGGATTGGCCCAAAGGGATTGCGGGCGTGGATCGTGCGTCAAGAGGCTATCGACGCGACGATGATCTGGTTGTCGAACGGATGTCGCCAAAGGCGTCGAGCCGCTGACCATGTAAGGATAGTGGAATTGTCGAAAGCCAACAGTCAGCCGGTCGGTATGCCGGTTATCAAAAAAACGCCCGAATTGGAACGGGTTCCGCAGCATTCCAACCATCAAGGCGTCTTTCGTGAGACCCTTGAATCAATTGCATTCGCGTTCGTACTGGCGCTGCTGTTTCGGACATTTGTCGCAGAAGCCTTCGTGATCCCGACTGGTTCGATGGCCCCCACGCTTTATGGGCGCAATAAAGAAGTTGATTGTCCCGCCTGCGGTTTTCAGTATGCGATTGGGGCCAGCGACGAGTTGGATGAAGGGGGCACCTTTTTGATCCCCTCGCGGCGCATCGAGCAGTCGATGTGTCCGAATTGCCGACACATTCATGACGTGCGGTCGCTGCCAGTGTTCAAGGGTGATCGAATCCTGGTCAACAAAGCGGCGTATCAATTTCAGAATCCCAGTCGTTGGGATGTTATCGTGTTTCGATATCCGGAAGACACTCAGAAAAATTACATCAAACGACTGATCGGCCTTCCCGGCGAGACGATTCGTGTCGAGCGTGGCGACATCTACGCTCGTCGCGATCAGACTGGCCCATTCCAGATCTTGCGGAAGCAGGACCCGAACAAGCAAAAACTTTTGCAGCAGGCGGTCTATGATGATCGGCATGCGCCGGTTGGCTTAATCAAGAACGGCTGGCCGGAGGCGTGGAATTCAGAATCCGAGGGAGGATGGAAGCAGGATCCTCAGACGCGGCAGTTTAAAGTCACGGCATCACCAACGCCGCAGACAGTGCGCTATTCGCATTATGTCCCTTCAATTCCCGACTGGGCCGCCGCGGATCAGGACAAGTCGGCGACTCCCAATCCTCGACCACAGTTAGTTTCCGACTTCTGTGGCTACAATGCCTACACCGGTGGACGATCTCCGGGGCTTGACGATGATTGTTACTGGGTTGGCGATTTGACCCTGAGTTGCACGCTGAAGATCGGAGCTGTCGCCGACCCCGAAGCCAACTTTACGCTGGAACTGAATGAAGGCGTGCGACGCTATCGCTGCACGATCAATCCAACGAGTGGCCTCGCGACGTTAACTCGAAGCGACGATCTGGCTGCTGATCCTGCAACGGCACCGCAGATCGAACTTGCGAAAGCACAGACGCCTATCAAAGGTGCAGGAACTTACAACCTGCGGTTTGCTAATGTCGACGATCGGCTTTGCCTGTGGGTGAACGACAACTGGCTGCGTTCAGGGCTGATTGAATTTGGTGCGGGAGCCGAGTACGACGCCCCTTCAAACCGACGCCCACAAGACGCTGACTTGCGACCTGCGGCTTTCACAGCTCAAGGGCTCACCGCGAGCGTCTCAAGGTTGCTACTCGAACGCGACATTTACTATCGCGCCGAGAACGTGTCGAACGACGCGGGTAACTACTCGCCTCCACATCACGAAGTGGACGAAGGGTTGCGACTGCGAGAGGCGTTGGTCGATCCTCAGCAATGGGGCGACATCTACGAGAATAACTCGCAAAAGGTGGAGTTCCGGCAACTGGAGGCCAATCAGTTCTTCGTGATGGGGGATAACAGTCCTCGCAGCCAGGATAGCCGGCTCTGGCCAAACGAGGTTCGACACGCACCGAACCGTCATGCTGTCGAACGCCAGGCCTTGATCGGCAAGGCATTCTTTATCTACTGGCCGCACGGAATTCCATTCCTCAATGGAGGCCACGGCTTTACGTTGATCGGGCATCGCGCCGTACCGCCAAATGATGGGCAATTCAATCGAGATCAATTTCCAGAGGAACAGAAAGAGGCTTGGGAGTATCCCGAGTATTCTGTTCCGTTCTATCCGCAGTGGTGGCGGTGGAAGCGAATTCGCTAAGTCAGATCCCCAGTCGTCATGGAGGACGAACGTGTCATTACTGCAATGCAACGGACTGGTGAAGCAGTATCCCGGCAAGCGCGCCGTGGATGGCGTCAGCTTTCATGTCGAACCGGGCGAAATCGTGGGATTGCTGGGACCGAACGGGGCCGGCAAGTCGACCAGCTTCAGTATGGCTTGCGGGTTGGTCAAACCGACAGCTGGCCAAGTGATCTTCAATGACGTCGATGTCACCCACTGGCCGCTTTATAAACGTGCTCAACACGGAATGGGATATCTGCCGCAGAATGACAGCTGTTTCAGCAAACTCTCGGTCGAGCAGAACCTGCATGCGGTGTTGGAATTTCAACCCAAGTCGCACCGCGATCGAATCACTCGTGCCGACGAACTGCTGGATATGTTCGGGCTGGCGGACAAACGCAAACAGACCGCTGGAACGCTATCCGGTGGCGAACGTCGTCGTTTGGAAATCGCCCGTTGCCTGGCCAGCGATCCACGTCTGATTCTGCTGGACGAACCCTTTACTGGTATCGATCCCGTCACGATTCACAGCATTCAAGACATCATTGCCGATCTGCGAAATCGAGGCATCTCGATTCTGCTGACTGACCACCGCGAACGTGAAACACTGACGATCACGGACCGCAGCTATATCGTCTTCGCGGGCCGCATCCTGGTCAGCGGCGATGCGGAGACTGTGCTGAACGACGAGAAAGCGCAGAAACATTACTTCGGCAAACGCTTCGACGCGACATCGATCATCGAGAGCAAGGGCGCGTTTCAGACGCACTACGGCGATCACGCCGACGCCGCTTAGGATTGCCAGGTCTTTGATTCATCTGGCACAGTTCAGGCCGCATCGTGACTGGTGCGGCCGATTCTTGGTGCTCGGACAGCAAACCAATAGATCCAGAGCAAAATGATGACTTGTAGCGGAGCCCGGATCAACAGATACGCCGGACCCCAGGAGTGGCCACCCATCTCAATACGATTCAACGCTGCGTAGACGTTGACGGGAAAGAACAGCACCAAAAGTCCGATCGCGATCCAACCTGTCGCTCGTCTTGTTGTTGGCACGAAGAAGCCGACTGCGATGGCGAACTCGAGCAGGCCCGTGGCATAAACGAGCAACCCCCGATATGGCACCCACGGTGGTAGCATCTGCAACATCGACTCCGTTTCGACGAAATGTCCCACACCTGTGAAGACAAACAACAGGCCTGCTCCAACAGATGCGGCATGGCGACCGTCGATCGGTCGCTTCGTTGCGGATGCATACGCCCTGACTATCAGATACGGTGCCGTCATGAGCACGAGCAAGATCAGGGGCGTCGTCATAATCTCTGCGATTTCGTCAATATGATCGTGTCGCTATGACAAGCCCAAGCTTGTCAGCCACGTTTCCGCCGCGGTCAGATCGTTCATCAAGATATCAGGCCGGTGCGGTGCTAGATCGTCAAAGGAGTAGATCCCTGTCGAGACGGCGAGGACATTGGCTCCGATCGCTCGCGCACATTGGATATCGGCCGGAGTATCGCCTACGACCCAGACGTGTTCGGGTGCAACTTGCGGCAGATGACCCTGCACCGTGACATAGGCCTCGCGAGCGACATCGTCGCGGTGGATATGAGCATCTCCGTAGCCACCCATCTTGAAATGATGGTGCAAACCAAAGTGTTGCAGCTTGAGGCGAGCCCCCTCGGCAAAGTTCCCGGTCAACAGCCCTAAGAAAACGTCGTCATGGCTGCTCAAGCGTTCGATGAGCGGCATGACCCCTGGCAGAATGCTGCCCGGTTTCGTCTTCAGTGAATCAGGAAGCAACGACAGATAGGCCTGCAAATAGCGGGACCAGTTGTCATCAGTGGCTGGAATGGAGTAATACTCGAACAAATCGCGACCGATCGCGCGGTCAGTCCGACCCGCTGCATGAATCCCTACGACGGGGCGAGTATGGCCGAACAGTTGAACGACCGCCTGTTCCATCGCCGATTGTCCTGCTCCGCCGGCATCGATCAGCGTTCCATCAATATCAAACAGCAAAACGTGCATTCAGAGCGTTTCCTCAGCAAACTTAAAATCGACTCAATGAATTAAAGGATCATCGAATCTCGCGAACAGACATCGTAACATTTGCACCTCACCTTCGACAGATGATCAGGCCCGCAGGAGTATCAGCCAACAATGAATCGCACAAGGTTTGCAATTCTCGGATGTGGTCGGATGGGGCAGCATCACGCACAGAAGTTGATCGAAGATGGGCGTGCAGAGATTGTGGCACTGTACGATGCACAATACTCCGCGGCTGAATCGCTGCGTAGCAAATATTGCCCAACCGCACGCATCGCAGTCAGTCTCGAATCGCTCGTGGCTTTTGACAGGATTGATGCCGCGATCATCTGTACGCCGACAGCCGAACATCATCGTCAGACGATCGCATGCTTAGATCGTGGCTGGCATCTGCTTTGTGAGAAGCCTCTGGCTGCCAATCGGGCAGAGATCATGGACTTGATAGCGCGCGCAGATGTGGCTAAGAAAGCTGGTCAAGTCTTCTCCCTGGGCTACCAGCGGCGACACACGGCGCTCTATCGGACGATTCGCCGAGAGGTGCGATCGGGGCGCTGGGGTGCGGTCCGAGCGATCGTGTCACACAATGTCGAGAACTGGCAGCAAACGATTGCCGGAACCTGGCGGGATGATCCACAGCAAAACCCCGGCGGCTATCTGACAGATGCTGGCAGCCACAAGCTGGACTCGATCTTCTACATCACAGGTCTAAAGCCTCGCGAAGTATTCGCTCGCTGCCAGAATTGGGGCAGTCAGGTCGAGATCGTGACGAGCGTTTCGGCTCTGCTGAGTGACAATGTCACCACCACAATCGACTTTGTCGGGCACGCGCAATATCTCGGTGAAGACCTGACTATTCACTGCGAACGAGCCGATCTGATGATTCGGCATGGCGAACTTTGGATCGCTCGCGATGGCGGTATGGAACTATTGCCGGTGGATGAACCGGAATCAACACCCGTCAGCGGGTTCCTGGATTCGATCTTATTGGGGGCGGAGGAGATCTCGCCCCCTTCGGCCGCGCTACCGGTGTACGACTTGACCCAAGCGGTATTGATATCGGGGAGGGTCGGAACCTCCGTGCCTGTCGAGTCCTGATCGTCGTCGTGGTTCAGTCACCACCGCGATTGGTCGTCCCCCGAACTTTTCCGGCCGCCCGCTGTCTCAAGCTTCAGTAGATAGATCTGCGGCGTTTTGGAAGGAGTTCGATCATGCGAAGATTGGCCAGCATTCAAACGGTCACATTGACGGAGCCGATTCCAAACGCTGACGCCATCGAACGGGTCAAGATCCTGGGCTGGTGGGTTGTTTGCAAGAAGGGGGAATATCGCCTCGGCGATCGCGTCGTCTATTGCGAAATCGACTCGCTGCTACCCGAGCGACCCGAATTTGAATTCCTGCGCGCCAGCAGTTTCAAAGCGGCAGTCATGGATGGGGATGTCACGATTCAACGAGCGGGTTTTCGGATCAAGACGGTCAAGTTGCGCGAACAGGTGTCGCAGGGAATTTGCTTTCCGCTGTCGATGCTCTCACCTGGAGCGCCGATTGAGATCGGTTCCGACGTGACCAGCGACCTCGACATCATCAAGTACGAACCGCCGATTCCCGTTGGGATGGGTGGTCGCATCAAAGGGACGTTCCCCGCTTTTCTGTCGAAGACCGATGAGATTCGAATCCAAGTTTTGGAGCCAATCCTGGAGCGATATCGTGGTCAAACGTTTCAGATGACAGAAAAGCTGGATGGTTCATCGATGACTGCGTTCTTGCGTGACGGTGAGTTTGGCATCTGCAGTCGCAACCAATGGCTGGATGAAGCCGACGAAACGAATGTGATGGTCCGAGTCGCTAAAACACTCGACCTACCGGGAAAGCTGGCACGAATCCAGAATCGCTTTGGATTTCAGCCGGCGATTCAAGGTGAAGTGATTGGCCCTGGAATCCAGAAAAACAAGTACGGCCTGGATCGAGTCGATCTGCGAGTCTTCAACATTTTCGACATCGGTCAGTATCGCTTGATTGATCGTTCAGTGTACTTGCAGGCATTGGTAGCCGTCGAACTTATGGGGGTTCCTGAGCTAGGCCCGATTGTTCTGGATCACACAATCGATCAACTGGTTGAACTCTCGATTGGAGTCAGCACGTTGCAGTCGAAGACGCAACGGGAAGGGATTGTGTTTCGTCCCGATGTGGAACAGTTTGATCAGGACGTGGGTGGGCGATTGAGTTTCAAGGTTATTAACCCGCAATTCCTGTTGAAGTACGATGAGTGACCATGGTTGCCTGATCGGCGACAATCAACGAAAAAGCCCGGGACACAGACATGTTCCGGGCTTCTTCTTTTCAATTCGCAGATTCTTAGACTAGCGTCGCACGGGTCGCTGAGCCGTTTGCTCGATCGTCGATTGCGAGATCATGGTTCGCAGTTCGACGAGTGCTGGAGTCAGTCGGCCGGACAAGCGTCCCAGGGCGGGACGGTCTTCTGTCTGGCACTTCACCAGGTACTTGTAAGCCGTTCTCCAGTGATCGTAGCTCAGGTCGATCTCACGTTGCAGTTGCGAGACGGGGACGCCGCGCACTAGATCGTTATGGATAGCTGTGGCTTGGCTGACCAGGGTCGCGGTTTCCTGTCGGCACTGGTTCGTGAACGATTGATTGTCGTTTGCCAACCACTGCTTTGTCGCCATGTCGAGTTGCTCGGTCAAGTTCGCAATCGATGCGGCAAGTTCAATCGCGGCAGTTCGGTCGAAATCTTCGCGCTGGATATGCAACGACGTGCGAATGGTCGCGACAGTTTGTTCGATGCGCTGGAGCGAGGCGACCGCTTTATCACTGTTGACTGCCGCGTACACTTCCGTAAAGCCATGATCCGCTTCTTCGATGTATCGGAACGAGTCCACGAGTTCTTCATGTCCTTCGCCGCGATTCACTTGATCAACGAAGTGTTCGCAGACGCCATAAAACTGGTCGGCTGTGGCCAAGGCTCGAGAAGCCTTTGGCAGATGCATGACCATGATCAGCGGAGTACGTGAGAAGAAGTCGTCGATGTCCTTCTTTAAAGTTGCAGCCATATAGACGAGTTGTGCCTTGTCGATTGTTTGAGGAAGCAGCAGCAACTGATGGATTTTGCTGGTCGACAGGCTGATGCGTCGGATACCTCGCTCCAGATACCGATTGTCTTCGGCCTGCAGCTTGGCGGCCAATGGCTGCCAGAAGGCTTCATATTGCTTGAATTCACGCACCAGTCCGGCGGTGTCGTACTGAGAATCGCGCGACATCGCGACCACAGCCAAAATCTGCTGACGTGAACGACCTGCTTGAATCAGATACTGCTGTGCCTGCTGAGTTCGCCCCAATTCGGCAGAGATGTCTTCCTGCAGGTTTTCCAGATCGCCAGCCAGTCCCGCGGCTTCCAGAGCCAAGTCCTGACGGTTGATCTGCGGTTGCGTGTTCAGCGACTTGCGAATCTGCTGATCCAGGGCGGTCAGATCAGAGATTGCGTCGCGAGTTTCAGCAGGCAGCCCGCGGACGTTCTGCAGCTTATAAGCGAGTTCTCGCCAGTCGGCGTCGAGTTGTTCGAAGTCGTCGAGCAATGAACGATGGTCGCTGAGTTGAGCGGCGTGGCGATCGAGACCAATCGCTTCGGCGCTCACGGTGAGAGCGTCTGAATAGAGCGATCGCAGTCCAGGGAACCGCGTGATCTGCTCATTCATCGAGTACGTCAATTGTGAGGCCGCTTCGGCGAAGCTATGGATCAACGGACGGATCTGTTTCATTTCTGCCGTGATGCCAGCACCGGGGTTGTTCGGTACTGCGGGGCGGCGACTGTTTCCAAAGCGATTGCCGCCCTGCAACGATTCGCTGTAGTCGTCGATCAGTCCGCGCGTGTCGTCGCGTGTGTAGGCTGCTCGGCGAGCAGGTACCCCCTGGCCTTGTGCTTGAGCCTGCACTGGTGCGGCCGATGCCACCAGGCCGATACCAGCCAACATCAGAGCAGCGAATCTTGCCCCATGTCCGACAGAAGTGAGTTCAACAAGAATGGAGAGCCGAGACATGCTTCAAGATCCTTCCTGAAGTGAGAAGAACAGACAATTTGCTCCCGCGCCGATCACGCGAGACCGTCGGGCGGAAAGTAGCCGAAACTGCCGATTCCTCCTAGACGGAGTTGGCAAGTTTTTTAGGCAATAGCACTTGTTTGGTGGCATTGGCAAGGGAATGCTCACGCGGCGCGGCGGCCTTTGCGAGTGACTCCGTACAACAGCGCGTTTCGTTGCTTCCCCAATAATTCAATGGCACCCGTCTTTCGCAGACAATACGCCATCTTCTGAGCGAGCCAGCGAGGGATCTGTGCGTGCGTCGCCAAGTCACCTGTGGTGAAAGTGGGCGGCATTGACGCCGGTAGCAGCCGTCTCAGGTCGGCGGCGGTTTTCAGTTTGGTGGTCGAGACGATCTGAGTGAGCAGTCGATCCTGGACGCGATAGTCGGGGCCTCGTCGTCGTCGACGGATTCGGGTGATGCGATGTTCTTCCTGCTCCGTGAGCACAACTTCCAGTGTCAGACGTGGATGAGGAAAGACGTTGACGAAATGAACCAAGTCTTCAAACAGGTGCAACACCGATTCGCGAATAGGGCTGAATCGCGTCGAGACAATTTCGCCGCCGGGTTGATCTCGCCGAATCAGCAACTTGCGGCTGACTAAGGGCTTAACGACGATCACGCGATGGCGTTCGAGCAAATCGTGGACTTTGTCGCGAAGCGCCGATAACGATGCCTGTTGAATCTCGAACAGGCGTCCGCGAACAACGGCATCGATTCGATAGCCGTCGACCTGGACTTCCACATCATCGACGTGACCGCCGTAGAATAACTTCAACTGGCGATGCAGCGACGATTCCATCAGGCGGTCAGTCGGGAGGAAGTGGGTGCCGGATCTCGATGGCTTGACCGTCAAGCCGCAGCCGGCTGAACGGCAGATGCCTCAGAGGCGATAACTTCTGTCACCAGGGCGGCATAGTCGATCGCGCCGGAACTCTTCGCCGCGTAATCGAAGATTGACTGCCCAAAGCTGGGAGCTTCCGCCAGCTTAATGTTGCGACGAATACGGCTGTCGAAAATACGAGCCTTGTACCAGGGAGCCTGAGGATCGCTGTGTTCCAGAAACCGCATCAAGTCGTCGGTGATATCGGCCGCCAATCGCGTCGCTGTTTCATACAGGCACAGCACGATACCGCTAACCTTGAGCTCGCGATTCAGTCGTCGCTTCACCAAGGCTGTCGTTTCAAACAGCTTCGACAAACCTTGCAGGGCCAGGAAGTGCGGTTGCAAAGGGATGAAGACTTCCTTCGCGGCAGTCAACGCATTGATCGTCAGCACGCCCAGCGAGGGAGGGCAGTCCATGATGACGTAGTCAAACGGCTGAGTCTGATTCAAGCGGTCGATGGCTCCGCGCAGGATCAGTTCGCGCCCTGGAGCATCCACCAATTCGATTTCTGTCGCCGCCAGGTCCAGATCCGAAGGGATCACCCACAGGTTGTCGACGGCGAGTTGTTTGACGTCTGACAGCGTCTTTTTGCCCGAGAAGACATCGTAGACCGTTGGCGTTTGACCAAACGCTTCGACACCGAGATGCAGCGAGGCGTGGCCTTGAGGATCGAGATCGATCAGGCAGACAGATCGCCCCTGCTTCGCCAAGCCGGCGGCAAGGTTCACGCTGGAGGTCGTCTTGCCGACGCCCCCTTTTTGATTCATCACACAAATGCTGCGCATCGGGCGTCCTTTCCCGGAGACATTGGCCACGATGTGGGACGCACCGCGGCACTTCATCAAGTTCGCAAACTGTATCTGAAGAGGCTTGTTCCTGATAGACGAAATCGCCCCGACCGATCGCGGAGTCGAGGCAATTTGACAAGTCGCAACGCTTGTCGGCAGAAAATGTCGGTTGGTCGGCGGCGTACGCTTGCTGAGGCTTCGAAAACTGCGTGTGATGTACCGCTGCACGCTCGAATAGGAAGAAGGCCACCGCCGAGTGCCCTCCAAAATCGCTTGGATTCTCCGCCATCTGAATGCTTAAAAACGACAGGATTGATGCATCATGTTGAATCGATGCCTTGCTTTGGGGTTGCTGCTATCGACTTTCGCACTGGCTGGTGAATGCCGGGCGCAGCAACGTCCGCCCAATATCCTGTTTTTGTTTTCTGACGATCTAACCTGTCAGGCGATCAGCGCCTATGGTGATAAGCGTCAACTGTTGAACACGCCGAACATGGACCGGATCGGTCACGAAGGGATGCGGTTTGATCGTTGCCTGGTGACCAATTCGATTTGTGGCCCCAGTCGTGCGACGATCTTGACAGGGAAGTACTCGCACCTGAACGGCTTCTACAACAACAGCAACAGCCGGTTCGATAGCAGTCAGCAGACGTTTCCCAAACTATTGCAGGGTGCTGGTTACTCGACCGCGGTCATTGGCAAATGGCATTTGATGAGTGATCCGACGGGCTTCGACTATTGGCACATCCTGCCCGGTCAAGGGATCTACTACAATCCGCCGATGAATGACCAGGGCAAGCCAGTGAAGCATTCCGGGTATACCACGGATGTGATCACCGATCTGTCGCTGGAATGGCTGAAAAACCGCGACAAGTCGAAGCCGTTTTTGCTGATGAGTCAGCATAAGGCACCGCATCGCGAATGGGCTCCGGCTGTCCGGCACCTCGGTTGGGATCAGGATCGGCAGTACCCTGAACCGGAAACATTGTTCGACGACTACCATGGCCGCAGCAAAGCGGTCAGCGATCATGACATGGGGCTTGATCGGACGTTCACAGATCTGGATGCGAAGTTCCGGCCCTCGCCGAACATGACTCCAGAGCAACTCAAAGCTTGGAACACGTATTACGAACCTCGGAATGAAGCCTTTCAAAAGGCGAAGCCAACAGGTAAGGATCTAGTCCGTTGGCGCTACAACAGGTACATGCATGATTACCTGGCATGCGTGAAAGCGGTTGATGAGAACATTGGGCGGATGCTGGACTATCTGGACAGTGAGGGACTGGCTGAGAACACAATCGTGGTCTGTTCGTCAGATCAGGGATTCTTTCTTGGCGAGCATGGCTGGTTTGACAAGCGATGGATCTTTGAAGAGTCGTTGCGGACGCCGCTGCTGGTGCGTTGGCCGGCTGTGATCAAGCCTGGCGGAGTCAGTTCGAGCATCGTTTCGCTGGTCGATTTTGCCGAGACGTTTCTGGACGTGGCTGGTGTGCCGATCCCCGCTGACATGCAGGGACATAGCCTGCTACCTCTATTCAAGGGGCAGACTCCCGCGGATTGGCGCAAGAGTCTGTACTACCACTACTACGAGTTCCCCGTGCCGCATAGGGTGCGACCGCATTACGGTGTCATCACCGACCGCTACAAGCTGATCCATTACTACAAGCCCGATGTTGACGATTGGGAGCTTCTCGATCGTCAGGCCGACCCCTTGGAAGTGAAGAACTTCTACAGCGATCCCGCCTATGCTGAGACTGTGAAAGAACTGCACGCAGAACTTGATCGCCTGCGAAAAGAAGTCAAGGAAACCGATGCGCCACCCCGCGCGGCATATGGGAATCAATCGTTTGAGGGAGAGCAACTGCCCGGCGCAAAGAAAGATTAGCCCTGATTGTCAGTGGCCTACTTCCTACTCTTATGTCATTCCCGCGGAGGCGGGAATCCAGTGATTAGGCTATATCTACCAACGATGTGCTCAGGACAACGTACGTAATTCTGGCGTCTACGACTTCGCTGGATTCCCGCCTGCGCGGGAATGACGGAATCGAATCACGCTTCGGCGGCAGGGTCCTGATGGCTCGATCTGCGACCAGCCATCCACAGGCTCAGACGATCCAGGTACAAGTAGACGACCGGCGTGGTGTACAGCGTCAGCATCTGACTGAAGATCAAGCCGCCAACAATCGCGATTCCAAGGGGACGGCGCAACTCGGCTCCATTTCCGGTCCCGATTGCCAAGGGTAGTCCCCCCAGGAGCGCGGCGAGCGTGGTCATGGTGATTGGACGGAAACGCAGGATGCAAGCAGCGAAGATTGCTTCATCAGGTGACTTTCCCTGGTTGCGTTCCGCTTCCAGGGCGAAGTCGATCATCATGATCGCATTCTTTTTGACGATCCCGATCAGCAACAAAATGCCGATCAGCGCCATGATGTTCAGCTCGACCTTGCAGTAGAGCAATGCCAGCAGGGCACCGACCCCGGCAGACGGCAAAGTCGACAAGATCGTAATTGGGTGAATGTAGCTTTCGTACAGGATCCCAAGCACGATGTAGACCGAGGCGAGGGCTGCGAGAACCAGCAGTGGCATATTGCTTAGAGAGTCTTGAAATGCCTGCGCTGTCCCCTGGAAGCGACCTTGGATGTTTTCAGGCAGCCCCAAATCCCGAGACGCCTTTTCGACGAGTGGAACAACTTCGCCCAGCGAGATTCCTTCCCGCAGATTAAATGAGATCGTGACTGACGGAAACTGTCCGGAGTGGTTCGCGGAGAGTGCCGTGTTCGTCGATGTCTGTCGATACAGCGCCGACAGCGGAATTTGTGCGTCGTTCTGTCCGCGCACGAAGATATGCCGAATTGATTCTGGATTCTGGGAGAATTCAGGTTCGACCTGCATCACCACTCGGTATTGATTGAGTGGCTTATAAATCGTCGAGACAGGGCGCTGGCCGAAGGCGTCGTACAGCGTGTTGTCGATTGTCGCCATGTCCAGTCCTAGGCGGCTGGCCGAGTCGCGATCGATGTTCAGTCGTGTTTGCAGGCCTCGCGTCTGCTGATCTGAGTTCACGTCGACGATGCCATCGATTTTTCGAATCGCGGCCAACAACTTGCTGCTCCATTGAGTCAACTCTGCCAGATTATCGCCGCGCAATGTATACTGGTACTGCGCGCTGCTGGCCCGACCACCGACTCGCAGATCTTGGAATGGCTGCAATACGAGCGTCGCGCCAGACAGCTTCGCCGCCTTACCGCGAATCTCGGCGATAATGGCATCGGCAGTCTTGTTTCGTTCTTCTAACGGCTTGAGCGAGATGAACATTCGAGCCGTGTTGCTCGCCCCGCCGCCGCCCATTCCTCCCCCGCCAATAGACGAGGTCACGCCGGCAACAGCGGGATTCTCGCTGATAATTTGAGTGTACTGCTCCAGCAGTTTTGACATCGATTGGAACGACGTATCCTGATCAGCCATCAAATTTCCGCTCAGCCGGCCTGTGTCCTGCTGCGGGAAGAAGCCTTTCTGAATGATGACATAGAGATAGACCGTGAAGCCGATCGTCGAGAGCGTGACAAACAACGTGATTCGCTGGTGCCGCAGAACGATTCGCAGGCTCCATTCATACACTGCCAGAATCGCGTCGAAGAACCACTCGCTCATTCGATACAGGCGACCATGCTTCTGGTCGTGATTGGCTTTTAGAAGAGTCGCACACATCATCGGCGTTGTCGTCAGCGAAACCACTAGCGAGACGGCGATGGCGACAGACAGCGTCACCGCGAACTCACGGAACAGCCGTCCCACAATACCGTTCATCAGCATGATCGGAATGAAAACCGCGACCAGTGAGACGCTGATCGACAGCACGGTGAACCCGATTTCTTTTGCCCCCAGCAGCGAGGCCTGCAGCGGAGACATTCCGGCTTCGATATGGCGCGTAATGTTCTCGATCACGACGATGGCGTCGTCGACGACGAAGCCTGTGGCGATGGTCAATGCCATCAATGACAGGTTGTCGAGGCTATAGCCACAGAGATACATTACTCCGAACGTTCCGATCAAAGAAACCGGAACGGCCACGCTGGGAATCAGTGTCGATCGCAGGTCGCGCAGGAAGACGAATACCACCAGGATCACCAGTCCCACGGAGATCAACAGCGTGAATTGAACATCGTGCAAGGACGCGCGGATCGTGGCGGTTCGGTCACTGGCGACTTCCAATTCCATTGCAGCGGGGATTTGCGCGTCTAGTTGCGGCAGAAGTGCCGTAATTCTGTCGACCGTATCGATAATGTTGGCGCCGGGTTGTCGAAAGATCACAACCGAAATGGCCGGTTTTCCGTTCCATAGTCCGTAGGCGCGAACATCTTCAACAGAATCCGTGACTTTTGCGACGTCAGCCAATCGGATCGGTGCCCCGTTGCGATAGGCGACGATCAACGGTTCATATTCTTTCGCGACGAACAATTGGTCGGTCGATGCCAGTGTCCACGAGCGATCCTCATCCGCAATCTGTCCCTTGGGACGATTCGCATTCGCGGCCCCAAGAGCCAGGCGGACATCTTCCAGGCCCAATCCATAATGGTTTAGCACCGTGGGATTCAAGTCGACTCGTACGGCCGGCGGTGATCCCCCGCCCACGGCGACTTGACCCACTCCCTTCACTTGTGCTAGTCGCTGCATCAGGATTGTCGAAGCAGCGTCGTAAAGATGAGCTCGCGTGTGCGAATCCGATGTCAGTGCCAGAATCATGATCGGCGAATCGGCAGGATTCACTTTTCGATAGGATGGATTGTTCGGCAAGTTCGCGGGTAATTGACCTCGTGCGGCGTTGATCGCCGCCTGCACGTCGCGAGCGGCGGCATTGATGTCGCGATCCAGATCGAACTGCATCGTGATCGTTGTCGAGCCGAGTGAACTGGCCGACGTCATTTCCGTGATACCAGCGATCCGCCCAAACTGACGTTCCAGCGGAGTCGCCACCGCCGAAGCCATGGTGTCAGGGCTTGCTCCCGGCAATGCGGCGGACACGCTGATCGAAGGGAAATCGACCTGCGGTAGCGACGAGACTGGCAGCAAACCATACGAAAGCCCGCCCGCCAACGTGATCGCCAGCGTCAGCAATGTGGTTGCCACAGGACGATCAATGAATGGCGTGGAGAGGCTCATTCAGCCTCTCCTTCGGGTTGGCCTTTGGAGACCTGCATCCCCAATTTTGAGCCCAGCCATTCGAACCAGAGATAGATTACGGGCGTTGTGTACAGTGTCAGCATCTGGCTGAAAATCAGCCCGCCAATGATTGTGATCCCCAGCGGGCGACGCAATTCCGACCCGACACCGTGACCCATGGCCAATGGAACAGCGCCCAATAGAGCCGCCATGGTCGTCATCATGATCGGGCGGAATCGCAGCAGGCACGCCTGATAGATGGCTTCGCGCGAGGACATGTTCTGATGACGTTGCGCATCCAGTGCGAAGTCGATCATCATGATCGCGTTTTTCTTGACGATTCCGATCAGCAGGATGATCCCGATCAATGCGATCACGCTCAGATCAATCTTGCAAAGCATCATCGCGACAAGTGCACCCACACCGGCCGAAGGCAACGTCGAAAGAATCGTGATTGGATGAATGTAGCTCTCATAGAGGACTCCCAACACAATATAGACCGTCACCAAAGCCGCCAGAATCAGCAGCGGAGTGCTCTGCAGCGAGGCCTGGAATGCAGCGGCGGTCCCTTGGAATCCGGCGACGATACTGTCAGGCATCCCAACTTCTTGGCGAGCTTTCGCAATGGCTTCCACTGCGTCACCCAGCGAAACGCCCTGAGCCAAGTTGAACGAAATCGTGACAACGGGGAACTGTCCTTGGTGGTTAATCGAGAGCGGTGCGGTCGTTTCTTCAACGCGAGTGAAGCTGCTCATCGGGATCATCCCGCCACCGGGCGGGTGAATGTAGACCTCGTGCAGATCGCGAGGTTCATTCTTGAAATCCCCTTTGACTTCCAGCACCAGGCGATACTGATTCAGTTGCGTGAACATGATCGACACCTGACGCTGGCCGAACGCGTCGTACAGGGCATCGTCGATCATCTGAGGTGTGATCCCCAGACGTGATGCCGTATCGCGATCAATCACGATGCGTGCCAGCAGTCCGTCGTTCTGCTGGTCAGTGGCGACGTCTCGCAGTTCAGGCAATTGCTGTAGCTTTTCCAGGAACTTGGGAGCCCAGGTGCTGAGCTCTTTGGCATCGGGCGTCTCCAGACTGTATTGGTATTGGGTACGGCTCACACGCGTTTCGACTGTCAAGTCCTGAATCGGCTGCATGAATAACGTGATCCCAGTCACTTCGGCCAGTTTCGGTTGCAAGCGGCGAATGACGTCGCCAGCGGTGGCGTGATGGCGTTCTTCCAACGATTTCAAATTGATCTGAATTCGGCCACTGTTCAGAGTTGTGTTCGTCCCGTCGATCCCGATGAAACTGGAGAGGCTAGCCACAGCTGGATCGGTCATGATGACGCGATTGAGTTTGAGCTGCTTTTCGGACATCGCATCGAACGAGATGTTTTGCGGGCCTTCGGAGATGCCCAGGATCACGCCCGTATCCTGAACCGGAAAGAATCCTTTGGGCACGATAATGTACAAGTACACGGTCGCGACCACGGTCAGTACCGAGACCAGCATTGTGATCCCCTGAAACCGCAGGACGATCTGCAACGTCTGGCCGTACAGCCGGATGATCCATTCAAACACTTCTTCGGACGACTTGTACATCCAGCTTTGCTCGGCCGGAGGCTTATGGTGCAGCAAGCGAGCGCACATCATTGGCGTCAGCGTCAGCGAGACGACCGCCGAGATCAGGATCGTCACGCTGAGTGTCACCGCGAATTCGCGGAACAGACGGCCGACGATATCGCCCATGAATAGCAGCGGGATTAGCACGGCAATCAGCGACACGCTGAGCGAGACGATCGTAAACCCGATCTGCTCGGCCCCTTTCAGCGAAGCGGTCATCGGAGATTCGCCCTCTTCGATGTATCGCATGATATTTTCAATCATCACGATTGCATCATCGACGACGAAGCCGGTTGAGATCGTCAGGGCCATCAAGGTCAGATTGTTGAGGCTGTAGCCCAACAGATACATCACTCCGAAGGTGCCGATCAGCGACAGCGGCACGGCCACGCTGGGAATGATTGTCGCGGAGACGTTTCGAAGAAATACGAAGATCACCAGCACCACGAGCACGACCGTGGTGATCAGTTCTCGCTGAACATCTTCCACCGACGCCCGTATCGTAGTCGTTCGGTCGGTCAGGATCTCGACCTCGACGGCGGCCGGGAGTGATTCGCGCAACTGCGGCAGCAGCGACTTCACGTTGTCAACGACTTCGATGATGTTCGCGCCGGGTTGTCGCTGGATATTGAGAATGACCGCGGGAGTATCGTTCATCCAGGCTGCTTGCCGGACGTTCTCGGCGCCGTCGATGATCTCGGCGACATCAGATAGCTTTACCGACGCGCCATTACGATAAGCGACGATCAACTGGCCGTATTGCTCGACCGTGAACAGCTGATCATTAGTTCCGATTGTGTATGACTGACGGACCCCGTCAAAGCTTCCCTTGGCTTGATTGACGTTTGCCGCAGCCAATACCAGCCGGATGTCCTCCATGTTCAGGCCCATCGCGGACAATGCCGTGGGGTTGACCTGGATGCGAATGGCCGGCTTCTGCCCGCCGCTGATGCTGACCATCCCCACGCCGGGCAACTGCGAGATCTTCTGCGCCAGTCGCGTGTCCGCCAGGTCTTCGACCTTTGCCAGCGGCAGTGATGTCGATGACAACGCCAATGTCAGGATTGGGGAGTCGGCGGGGTTGGTCTTCGTATAGATCGGGGGATTCGGCAGATCGCGCGGTAAGAAGCTGGATGCGACGTTAATCGCGGCCTGAATCTGTTGCGCGGCGACATCGATGTCCAGAGCCAGGTCAAACCGTAACGTGATGACGGAACAACTCTCGGAACTGATCGAGGTCATTTGGGTCAAACCAGGAACCTGACCGAACTGTCTTTCGAGTGGAGCAGTGACCGACGAAGCCATCACATCCGGGCCAGCCCCTGGATAGAACGTCAGCACTTGAACGGTGGGATAGTCAACCTGCGGCAAAGCGGAGACGGGTAACTGGCGATAAGCGACAAGTCCCGAGAGCAGGATTGCCACCATGAACAGTACCGTCGCCACCGGCCTCAGAATGAAGGGCCGTGACGGGTTCATGGGTTATCCTTACCCTCAGAAACCTCTTCTCCGCACGAGGGAACCGGTTTGGACCTCGAATCAGACGTGCCGTTAAATGGCGTGGTGACTGTCGGTTTCGGATCGCGATTCTGTTCGGCAGTCGTAGGTGATACACCGGGATCAGCCGTGGGAGCGGTCGTCTTCTTCGGCGGTTCATCCGCCGGGGGCTTTGGATCCTTGATTGGCTCTTTCTCGGTTGCGGCGGACTCTTTACCTGGCTTACCGCCAGCCTTCTCTCCAGCGGCGTCCTTCTCTTTCTGGCGACTGGAAATCTTCGCGCCCGGTTGCAGTTTGTCGAGTCCGTCTGTGACGACCAGTTCCCCTGGCTGAAGTCCAGATTCGATGGATGTCTCAGCACCTTCGGAGGCGCCCGGGACGACATTCCGCAGTTCGACTGTTTCGTCTTCTTTGACGACGTAGACATACATCGACGTTGGACCGCGTTGCACGGCCGCAGAAGGAACCACGATCGCATCGCGCTTCAGATCGACCAGCAGGCGAGCGTTCACGAATTGATTGGGGAACAACATCCCATCGTCATTGGCAAACTGGGCTTTGATTCGAACGGTCCCGGTGGTGGCATCAACCTGGTTGTCGATGGCCAGCAATTTCCCCGACGCGAGTTTGACTTTGAAGTCACGATCGAACGCATCCACCACTAAATTGTCCGTCGCGTTGGTTCGCTTTTGAACTCGAGCGATGTCGTCTTGCGGGATGGTGAATACGAGCGCGATCGGTTGCAATTGAGTAATCACCGCCAGGCCGGTGGGGTCATTGGCGCGAACGATGTTTCCCTGATCGACCAATCGCAGGCCGATCCTTCCAGAGATCGGCGCTGTGATGCGGCAATAGGTGAGTTGCAATTGAGCATTGGCCACCGTCGCCTCGTCAGTCTGAATCATCGCCATCGTTTGCTGAACGATTGAGACTTGATCATCCACCTGTTGGGCCGCAATGGACTTGGAGGAAGCCAATCCTTCGTAACGGCTCAGCGTCGTCTTCGCTGTCTTCACTGTCGCCTGATCGCGAGCAAGTTGTCCTTCGGCCTGGTTGAGCTGAACCTCAAAAGGACGCGGGTCGATCTCGGCCAGCAAGTCTCCCTCGTGAACCATCTGCCCTTCTGAGAAAGCGACCTTGATCAACTCTCCTTCAACGCGACTGCGAATCGTGACGGACTTAAAGGCCGTGACCGTGCCCAGTCCATTCAGATACAACGGCATATCGCGTTTCTTGACAACGGCTGTTGAAACGGGAACAACCCTCGCCGCTTTGGTGGCAGCTGGCTTGTTCATGCCAAGCCATGTTTTTACTTGTGGAAGCCATTGAGGCTGATAGTACCAGCCGGCGACACTCAGCCCACCCACCACTAGCCAGCCGAACAGCGATGTCCAGCCAGAGGAGTTCGACTGCGTCTTTAGCGACCCCAATGGTTTGATCGCCGGTGCGTGGGCAGATGGGGCATGCGGCAACTGAGGCGAAGCAGGCCTTGCGATCAGTTTGTCGGCAGACGTCGGAGACGTTTCTTCCATCGGTTTCGTGCTCATGCTGGCAGACTCATGGCGGATCAGAAGGTGGGAATCAACGGAGACTTGTTATCTTATGCATAGGCATCACTGAATGCTCAATAGAAAGTTGAGCAGATTCCGTGACGACATTGATCCTGAGCTTATTCTGAACGCGACGCGCTCTGGTTCACCGAGGCAAGACGCCTATTTTTCAGCCGTAAAGTGAGATCTGGCTGGTTGCTTCGCGCTGTTAATTACTTTTCGGTAACGATTTTTGTAGTTGCCACCATCACGTTGCCGTGAGCCATCGACCCCGTCAAACTCGCTGTTTTGACCTGACATTTTGTCGCACTTCGATCGCATTCTCAGCACCAGTTACCAGACAGGTGGATCACCGCACTTCGACCTGGCCGAACATCAGTTCGCCTGAAGCAATCGTGGCTTCAATCTCAAGACGATCATGCTCTGACGGGATCCGAAAGGTCATCAGGTCAGCCAACGAACCGCGGCGTAGTCGCACGACTTCATATCCCAGCAGCTTCGCCGGATTCTTGCTCGCCATATCGACGGCGTCTTTCAGCGAGACTCCGGCGAACTCGATCACCTTGGCCACGCACGTGTCTGTTGCCTGAGCTGATCCGGCCAGCAGTTCTCGTTGCCCGGCGACGACAAGTTTGCCGTTATCGAGTAGTTCGCTGCGTCCCAGTTTGCTCTCGTAGATGCCCGGCGGGCAACCTGCCCATCCTGCGGCATCGCACGTCATGATGGTTCTTCGCGTCGACTTCACTTTGATGAACGTACGGACCAACGATGCGGGCAGATGATGACCATCGACGATCAGGCCCGCGACCAGTCGCGGATCAGAGAGTTGCTCGAAGATATAATTGCGATGTCGGTGAATCATGGCGTGCGCGCCATTGCCAAGATGCGTGCTGAGTTCCGCGCCGGCCTCGACTGCGGCGCTAATTTGTTCGGGCGTCGCCGCGGTGTGACCGATTGCGATCACAACACCCGCGGCAACTGCCTGCCGGATGAAATCGAGGGCTCCATCCACCTCGGGTGCGATTGTGACCAGCTTGATGCGGTTTCCAGAGATCTCCTGCAGCTTTCGGAACTCATCCCAGTCGGCCGCTCGCACGTGTTCTATGGGATGCGCACCGCGTGGGCCGTCTTCGGACGAGATAAAGGGGCCTTCGAGGTGGCAACCACAGATCATGCGATCGGCGGCCGGATCAGATTCACAGGCCGCGCGGATCGCGCCGAAACCCGCAGCCAGACCTTCGAATGAGTTCGTGATCAACGTGGGACAGAGCCGCGTCACGCCGTGTCGATAGAATGGCTTCAAGGTTTTCAGCACGTCGCTACTTGTCAGCTCATCATTACTGAACCAGATCCCGCCATAGCCGTTAACCTGCAGGTCGAATAGTGCTGGGGCAACAAACGGCCACTCTGCCAGCGAGGATGCCGGCCATGCCGGCACCACAGAGTGAATGCGATCCCCCTGGACAGTGATCTGCAGCGGTTCGCCATTTTCGAAACTGCGAGCGTGCAGCGTGAACATTGTTTGTGATCCTCTGGGAAGACTCTATTCAATCACCGGCGTCCGCTTGTGCCAGTCGGTACGTTGTTGGAAGGCGACGGCAGCTTCGAGAATGGAGTTCTCAGACAGAGCGCGGCTCGTAAATTCCAATCCTGTCGGTAGGCCCCGTGCTCCGAAGCCGTTTGGAACCGTAATGCCGGGCAAACCAGCCGCGTTCGCCGCACCGCTGATCTCGGTGCTGACAAAGCCGCGCGACCATTCGGTGAACTTTTGAGTGATCGGCCCCGCCTCTGTATTCAGCGTCGGCGTCACGATCGCATCGAAATCTTTGATCGCGGTGTCGACTTCCTTCTGGATCCGACCACGAATTCGCAGAGCATTGATGTAGTCTCGCGCGGGAATCAACAGATTCGAAAAACCACCCCAGCGATCCTCAGGAGCCGACAGTTCCCATACATCGCCACTGGTCATGAATTCCCCGAACGCCGCGCCCATCTCGCAAGAGATGATTGTTGAAGCCACGACCGGATAAGGGAGGTCCGGCAGTTTGATCGCGTCGATCGTGCCGATCTGTTTCAAAACCTCCAACGAACCCTCGTAGTTCTTGCGGACCTCGGGTTCCAGTTTGTCAAAGTCGACATCCAGCGTGGCGAATCGAAAACGACGATGTGCACCGGCTTCTGGCTTGGCCGGCCCGACACGAGCATACGTCCAAGGTGTCGGAATGCTGGTGGGATCGAGCGGATCAGGACCGGCGATCACATTCAAGACCAAGCCACAATCGTCTGCCGTGCGGCACATGGGGCCGAGCTTGTCCATCGTCCAACTGAGAGCCATTGCGCCGTGACGGCTGACTCGTCCGTAAGTGGGGCGCAGCCCAGCGATGCCGTTGTAACCCGACGGGGTCATGATCGATCCCCATGTCTCGGAACCAATCGCAAATGGAATTAGCCCCGCACCGACAGCCGACCCCGGGCCGGACGAAGATCCCCCCGACCAGCAGGTTTTGTCCCAGGCATTCAATCCGGGACCGGTGAAGCTGGCATTGGCTTGCTTGTACCCAAAGCCACCTGCGAGTTCGACCATCGACAATTTGGCACAGAGCACTGCCCCAGCCGCTCGCAGTCGACCGACCACCGTAGCATCTTCATCGATCAATTGATCTTTCAGCGGGGCCGCTCCCCAAGAGGTCGGAATACCTTTCGTAGCCAGCAAATCTTTGACTGCGTACGGAATTCCGTGCAACAGACCCCGATCTTGACCTCGCTTGAGCTCTTCATCGGCCTGCCCAGCCTGATCCAAGGCAACGTCATGAGTCACGCGAACCACAGCATTGAACTTTGGCCCGTGCTTCTGAAGGCGATCGAGAAAATACTTTGCCAGTTGTACTGATGTCACGGCTCCCGAGCGCAGGTCCGCTGCCAGTTCTCGGATCGATGCGAATGCACGCGAAGTCGTATCAGGCATGGGAGCGGACTCGCACTTAGCTGTTAGACACGGTGGCAGCGCGATAGGCGCTATACACGAACGCTGGTTCATCGGAGTTGCGCAGCGGGAATTCAGCAAGAGCCCGTCCGCGAGCAACGTCGCCACGAATGTCGCGGAAAATGCCTTGGATCGCCACCTCGTCCAGATGGTCGCTGGGATACCGGCGAACTAGGTAGGTCAGTAGCAGCACCTCAGGTGGTACCTCTGCCGCGACCGGTGCTGGATCCTCGGGCAACTTTGGGGCCGGAGGGCCATCTGAACTGGCGGCCGAGGCCGTAGTCAGGGGAACGGCGGAAAGCCCGGCACCCAAGACAAATTGCCGAGTGAAATCACGTCGCAGCATTCGACTTCTGTCGTCCTGGCGCATCGGAAGTACCTGAAGCGGGTCGCGAATCGATGACTACTTGTGCCGTGGGCGGCCAGTTGAGCTTAGTCGTCCCAGGAATTCAATCGCAGATTGAGATGTCGCGCGATTCGACAGCCATGTCGATCTATTCGACGTTGTTGCGTCTCGTTGGGTGACCTTGAAGCAGAAATATAACGGAAAATTTAGATTTCCGGCTGTGGTATGCAAGTTGCCATTAAAACTATCAGAAACATTACTTTTCCTTTATAATTTGATCGGGAAGAATTTGATGAAAGTGCGCAACCGCTCCTGTGGATTTACTTTAATTGAACTGTTGGTCGTGATCGCGATCATTGCGGTCTTGATCGCGCTCTTGCTCCCAGCGGTGCAACAGGCCCGAGAAGCGGCCCGTCGGACACAGTGCAAAAACAACCTGAAGCAGATCGGATTGAGCGTCCACAACTATCTCGATGTCTTCGGCCAAGTGCCTCCCAGTGCGACTCTGCTATCCGGAGTCGCCAGCAGCTCCTGGTCGGTTCACGGCCGCATTCTGCCGTATCTCGACCAAGGTAACCTATTCAATGTGATCGATCTGTCGAAGGGTTGGAGCGGTCAGATGGCGATTGATGGGTTGCGGATTCCGACGTACGTCTGTCCCAGCGATGCGAAGGCGGCCACAACTCGAGACGACACCAGCCCGAAATTGTGTCCGACGACGTATGGAATGAATTACGGCACCTGGTTCGTGTGGGATCCTGCAACCGGAAAAGGCGGCGACGGGATGTTTTATCCCAACGCCAAAATCGGATTTAGCGCGATCACGGATGGGTCGAGCAATACATTGATGGTGTCTGAAGTGAAGGCGTGGAGCCCCTATCACCGCAACGTTCCCCCAGCGTCACTCACAATACCCGGTACTTCCACGATGGTTGCCGCGAACATGACTGCCTCGGGTGGAAACGCCAAAAACACCGAGCATACCGAATGGGCCAACGGTCAGGTCCATCATTCCGGTTTCACAGCCACGCTGAACCCCAACGCCAAGGTTTCCTGTGTTGTGAGTGGCACCACCTACGACCAGTGCGACTACAACAGTTGGCAAGAAGGAACTCTTCCCGCCACCCCAAGCTACGCGGCAATCACGTCACGAAGTTACCACATTGGTTGCGTGAACTCGGCATTGATGGACGGCACCGTGCGCACAATTAGTGAAAATATCGATCTAAACGTCTGGCGAGCACTTAGCACGCGTGCGGGAGGCGAAATCGTGGGCGAGTTCTGATCGATCCATCGATACAACTGTCAGCCGCAGTCAGCCTTTAAGATTTCGCATCGCGATGTGATTGGAGCTCGCGCCAGCGGTTGCGACGACCGAGAGAAGTAGCTAAGCTTCGTCCCTGCAGAGTGTTCGCCACTCCGCAAATGCAGTTATTCGCATCCGTAGCTCAATTGGATAGAGCATCGGTCTTCGGAACCGAGGGTTTGAGGTTCGACTCCTCACGGGTGCAATCGCTTTCCTGTTTGGCCTCCGTCCCCATTGCCGCATTCAATGGATGCGGGACATATCTTAAGGGATGTCGCGATCACGACGAATCGCTGATTGTGGGCCGCTAGATTGCCCGTTGGGTCAGCAAGACCTTTCCGTCGTCTCGATAGGGTGTCCGCTGCTGATACAGTTTGATTCCGTCGCTGATGATCTTCTTCGATCTGTCAGACTTCGTGTGCGCGATCGCCTTGGATGCCCATTCTTGGGCCTGATTGTAGGCTCCGTTTTCTGCGTAGGCGGCGGCTAGTGTGTTGTAGTAGACGCTGCCTTGCCCGCGGTCCAATTGATAGGCCTTGTTGGCATTGTCGTAGGCTTTCGTCGCGTCACGGAATTCGTCGTCGGGACAGGTCGCCTGCATCCAAGCCAAGTCGTTCAGAGCATTACGATCATTCGGATTGACAGCCACGAGTCGTTCGCGAATGGTATAGATTCGTTTGAAGTAAACTTTAGCTTCATCGTCCTTGCCTTCAGCTCGTTTCAATTCTGCCAAGGCTTTGAGAGGAATTGTCACTTGAGCCCGATCGGGTCCGTTGGCTTTCTCGACGATTGCTAATTCGCGTAGCAGCAGCGGTTCCGCTGATTCGTAGTTGCCCTGTTGGAAGTTCAGCTCAGCCAGATATTGAAGCATCTTGGCGACGTTCGGGTGATTGGCTCCCAAGGACTTCTCGAAAATCATCAATGCTCGCTCATAATGCTTGGCAGCGAGGTCAGGCTTCCCCGTGTCCCGATAGACAAGCCCCAAGGATTTATGGCTGAATCCCAAATAGGTGTGTTCAGGTCCAAGAACTTTTTCCCAGATCGTCACGGATTGCTTGAGTAACAACTCGGCTTGGTCGTATCTCCCCATCAGATAATAGAGATAACCGAGGTTATTGTAGATTTCGGCGGTATCAGGATGCTCTTTCCCCAGCATCGTTTCTCGAATCGCTTGTGATTGTTTGAACAAAGGCTCGGCCTGGTCGAACTTCCCTTGCATCGTGTTGAATGTGGCCAGATTGCTGAGGTGCGTTGCGACATCTGGATGTTGCGCGCCGTAGAGCCCTTGCACGATCGCCAGGGACCGTTTGTAGAGTGGCTCGGCTTCGTCGAATTTCTCCAAGTCGGTGTAAACGATGGCCAGATTGTTGAGAATGGATGCCGTATTGGAATCAAAAGGACCGTATTGCGCTTCCGTCGCTGCTAGGGAGCGTTTGAACAACTCGAGGACTTGATCACCTTTGCCAAGCCAATTGTAAAATGCGGCGAGATTGTTGAGGACCGCCGCCGTCTCGGCATCGTACGGCCCGCGAGAAGCTTGCATGATCTCGAGGGCTCGGGTGTAGATCGGCTCCGCGTCGGAATATCTCCCTTGAGCTTCATAGACGCGGGCTAAATCGTTCAGTGTCGACGCGACGCGGCGTCCCTCAGGATTGAACGACTGAGCCGCGTCCAACGCGAGCCGAATCAATCGCTCGGCCTCCGCATAATTCCCCGCGTCATATTGCCGCACTCCGGCATCTTTATAGGTCGTCCAGAGTGCTTGCTGCGCGGAAGCAGCCTGTGTCATTCCCGCAATAATCAATCCGATCGCGATTGCTTTGATCACGGATGGTTGTACTCGCATGATTTGCCCTCATAGCCACATCAGGCTGGGAAAGGTCGTTTTGATGGTGATCTACACTTGCGTTGACGTTGTCAAAAGTCACTGCCAACCAGCGCCTCAGTAATGACATTTTTGTCATGTCCTGAGCCCGCCGCGGAGAATCCGCAAGCGCTTCGCTAATATGCAAAGCCGGGAGAAATCATTGATGGGATTCAATTGGCGATAGATCACCCAACGGGAGATAACTCCCGTCGGGCGATGATCATCGGTTGCAACTCACGGTAGTTCTTCGCGGAAGATGGCGATTTGGACGCCTAGCGATTCGCAAAGTAGACTTGCGTGCATTGTGGCAGGCAGCCGACAGCGCACGGACTGGTGGAACAGACTGGTGTCGCCACGATGGGATTCGCAGGAGCATAACTTGTTGTCATGCAGGGCGAGCAATAGGAAGTGGGTGTGTAGCAGGCGGACCTGTAGCACGTTGAGCGGCATGTCGGAGTGTAACACCGTGAGACACCGCAACCTCGGTTCCAACCGCAATGTCGGCGATAGCAGCTCGCCTGGGCATCTTGACCGAAGGCCACGAGTGCCGACATCGCCATCAATCCGAACAGAATGGAACTTCTCATGATTCTCTCTCTTTCTTTCGAATGCGGATGTTCGTGGCGAACTCCACATAGAGTCGCCAGTTGTTCATCCTGAACCGAATCAGACTCACGTTGAATTTGATTCGCGAAACTGAATCTGTATTGCTAAGCATCCCGCCCATGTTGATTTGCTCAACAATTCCGCCCTGTTTCGAAAAAATCCCAAAAACACATGGCGGGCAAGGCTGTCGCAAAAGTCATGTGCCGTGTCACAACGACAGTTCGGCGAGACCTTGATTCCCGTTTAGACAGGTGCTTTGCATGCCCGCCGATTCCAGTGTTGAATTGCAGCAATTGATTGATCGGTTTCCGCTTGAAGGAACGGAAGTTCGCCGTGAATTGCTCGAGCGGGCGATGGAGCGACTACGCCGGTTGACGGCAAAAATCCTCGGTCAATCGTTTCCTGCCCTGCATCTCATTCACGATGTCGACAGCGTCGTCAACGAGACCTGGATGCGATTGCTGCCAGCACTTGAAAAGACCGAACCTCAAACGGTTCAAGATTTTTTTCGACTTGCCGCGCATAAAATTCGTCACGTGTTGCTCGATATGGTTGAACGTGGAAAACATCTCAACCAGGAACGTTCGATGAATTCCTTTGATACGTCCAATGCGATTGATCCTTCGCAAATGACTTTCGATCCGGCCCAGTTGATAATGTGGAATGAATTCCATCAACGGGTCGGATCTCTGGAGGAGGACGAGCGAAAAGTCTTTGAGATGCACTACTACCTGGAGATTCCCAAGTCGCAAATCGCTCAGGTGCTGAATATCTCGCGGACGAAGGTCAGCCAGTTATGGATCCAGGCCACCGAACGGTTGGTTGGCAATTCGTCGCTCCTGGACCAGGTGCAGTAATGTCGAAGGTTGATCGTGATCGGCTATTCGATCTGATTGTCCAGTGGGATGAAATGCGCGATCGCGGCGAGCCTGTCAGCCCGGAAGAATTATGTCCCAATGATCCTGTTCTTCAAGACGCACTACGCCAGCGGATTACAGAGCGACTGAAGATCGAGGAGATGATCGCGACCCCAATGTCGGTCGCCGAGTCTCACTGGAATTTGTCACCCGCGAAAGGGGCGTCCCTTCAAGATCAACCAGAAAAGATCGGTCGCTATCGGGTCGAACGACTGTTGGGCGTGGGCGGTTTCGGGCAGGTCTATTTGGCCTACGACGACGAACTCCATCGATACGTGGCGATCAAGATTCCCCACCCAGAACTGTTGAAACACCCCGAATACGTCGAAACCTATCGACGCGAAGCGCGTGCCGTGGCCAGCGTGGATCATCCTCATGTCGTGCCCGTCTACGACGTGGGAAGTTCCGAACAATATCCCTGCTTTATCGTCTCCAAGTATATCGCGGGAACAAATCTGTTCGCTCGCATGAACCAGTCGCGACTCTCATTCAGCGAGGTTGTGACGATCACTGCGACCATCGCGGAGACCTTACACTACACCCATGCTCTCGGCCTGATTCATCGGGACATCAAACCGGTGAATATTCTGCTCTCCACATCCGGTGAGCCGTTCCTGGTCGACTTTGGCCTGGCGCTGAACGAGCGCGACGCTATTGATGGTCGGCGATTTGCCGGAACTCCAGCCTACATGAGCCCCGAACAGGCGCGTGGCGAAGCACATCGCGTTGACGGACGCAGCGACATCTTCAGTCTGGGTGTCGTTCTGTACGAGTTGCTCACGCAACAAAAGCCGCTGCGTGGCAAGTCAGACAGCGACCTCCTGTCGCAGATTGTGTCCGTTGAACCGAAGCCGCCCTGCCAGATTGATGAAACGATTCCCACAGAACTCGAGCGAATCTGCCTGAAGGCGATCTCCAAACGCGCCAGCGACCGATACCAGACAGCACAGGACCTGGCTCAGGATTTGCGATCCTTCCTCAAAGAGACTTCGACGTTTTCAGTACGCTCGCACTCGGCCCCGCAACAAGCATTGAGCATCAAGATCGTCCCCAAAGGACTGCGCGCGTATGACGCCCATGACGCGGATTTCTTTCTGGAACTATTGCCTGGTCCACGTGATCGCAACGGCCTGCCGGACAGCATTCGCTTCTGGAAGAACCGCGTTGAGGCGACCGAACCTGATGATGCTTTCTCCGTCGGGCTGATTTATGGCCCAAGTGGCTGTGGAAAATCCTCCTTGATGAAAGCCGGGTTGCTTCCACGTTTGTCAGATCAAATCATCGTGCTTTATCTGGAAGCCACCGCTGACGGCACAGAAACGAAACTGCTGCATGGACTGAGAAAGCGATTCCCCGGCTTATCCGAAGATTTAAGCTTGACGCAATCGATCGCTCGATTGAGGCAGGGACCGGCAGTGCCCAATGGCATGAAAGTCCTGATTGTCCTCGATCAGTTTGAGCAATGGCTGCACGCCAATAAGGAAAACCAAAACACCGAGTTGGTCCAGGCGTTGCGACAATGCGATGGTAGCCGAGTGCGATCTATCGTTTTGGTGCGCGATGATTTTTGGCTCGCCGTCAGTCGATTCATGAAGGAATTGGAGATTCGTCTGATCGAAGGGCAAAACAGTTCGCTGGTTGACCTGTTTGACCTCGACCATGCGACAAAAGTACTCGAAGCGTTTGGGAGAGCTTACGGAAAACTTCCAGAAGCAGCGGCACTGACCACGAAAGAGCAACAGGAATTCCTGAACCAATCTGCGAAAGGCCTGGCCAAGGAAGGCAGAGTCATCCCGGTCCGATTGTCGTTGTTTGCTGAAATGATGAAGGGTCGACCGTGGTCTCCTGCCACACTGAAGTCAATGGGCGGAATGGAAGGTGTTGGAGTCACCTTCTTGGAAGAGATGTTCGGAGCGTCGACCGCTCCGCCGGAGCATCGGTACCACCAGCAGGCAATCGTTCGAGCTCTGAAATTGTTGCTACCGGAATATGGTTCGGAAATCAAAGGCAACATGCGCTCGTACGACGCCTTGCTCGAGGCCTCGGGTTATGCGAGCCGACCTCACGATTTCGAGCAACTCCTCCGCCTTCTCGACAGTGAACTCCGCCTGATCACGCCAACAGATCTGGAAGACGTTGACGATGATCGCCGCACGTCCAGTCAGCAGCCCGGTGGCAAATATTACCAGCTGACGCACGACTATCTTGCCCCCTCACTCCGCGAGTGGCTGATTGGTAAACAGAAAGAGACCCGCCAAGGTCGGGCCGAACTCTTAATGAAAGAGTGGTCATCGATCTGGAACGCAAAGCCAGAACACCGGAATTTGCCCGGACTGTTCGAGTGGTCCCGGATGCGGACCATCACCCAGAAGCGAGATTGGACAGAACCTCAACACAAAATGATGCGGGCCGCACGGCACTACTATGCCCTGCGCGGGACTGTCGCTGGACTGGTCTTGCTGATCGCGACCATCGTGGGAATGACAATCCGAAGTCGAGTCATTGAACACGAGCGCGAGACTGAGGCTCAGGGATTGGTCAGAGCTGTCATCGACGCCGACATCGGCCGAGTTCCCGAAATCATCGACACGATGGCCGCGTCTCGCCAATGGGTCGATCCATTGTTACGTAATGCATTTGAAAACACGCCGTTGAACCCACAGCAACAACTCAACACGAGTTTGGCTCTCTTGCGAGCGGATTCCGGAATGGCCGATTACGTCTGCGAGCGATTGCTGCAGGCGATCCCCGACGAAGTCCCTGTCCTCTGTGCCGAATTGATGCCTCATCGCAATCGGTTAGTGCAGCGACTGTGGGTTGTCGCTGGGTCATCACAAAAGGATCAGTCAGCCCCACGTTTGCGCGCCGCCTCGGCATTGGCCCGGATTGATCCTGACGGTGAAGGCTGGAGGACGCTCAGTCCTGTGTTGGCAGAACAAATAGTCAATGAGAACTCATTTGCTTCGAAAGTTTGGAACGAGAGCTTGCGGCCCGTTAGATCCAAGTTGCTTTCGCCTTTAGCCGACATTTATCGAGATCGTCGTCGTTCCGATACTGAGCGGACCACAGCGACAAACTTCCTCGCCGACTATGCCTCCGACCAGCCCGAAGTCCTCGCTAATTTGCTAATGGACGGTGACGAAAAGCAGTTTGCCGTGATCTTCCCGAAGTTTCAGGTACAGTCTGATCGCGCGGTTCCGTTCCTGGAGCGAGCCGCCGAGCTTTCAATCCTGGAATCCGACGACAATCAAAAAGAATCGTTAGCAAAGCGGCAGGCGAACGCTGCGGTGGCTCTCTTGAGAATCAACCGCTCCACAAAGGTCTGGCCGATTCTTAAGCATACTTCTGATCCACGAGCCCGCAGTTATCTGATTCATCGCCTCTTTCCACTCGGCACCGATCCCCAGGAACTGATCGCGCGATTGGAGATCGAATCAGACATCACGATTCGTCGTGCGCTGTACTTGAGTCTGGGAGAGTTCGACGAACAGATGCTCCCCTTGGAAACTCGCCAGAAACTGATTCCGAAACTGCGCGAGATCTATCGGACCGATGCCGATCCTGGCCTGCATGCCGCCTTGGAGTGGCTACTTCGCAAATGGAAGGACGAGGCCTGGTTGAAGCAGACGGTCGATGAAATCGTTCTCACTAAAGAACAGCGGCAGTCGCGGTTCGAGAACATCCGCAGTTCATTGACAGCTACTGAACCAAAGAAGCCACACGCTTGGTACGTGAACAGTCAGGGGCAGACGCTGATCGTCATACCAGGCCCGACAGAATTCATGATGGGGTCGGACGAAGTTGACACAAGTCCCATCAGCAAAGAACGACGACACAAACGTCGGATCGGACGATCATTCTCGATCGCGACAACTCCGGTCACGCTCGGACAGTATCTGCAACTCAGTCCTGATTATGACAAGGACTCGCCAGCCGACTGGGTCCGTTCACCCGACCTGCCCGTGATTGGCCTCAGCTGGTTTATGGGAGCGATCTATTGCAACTGGCTCAACGAGCGCGACGGGATTCCCGCCAATCAAGCCTGTTTCTCGATTCGAGGTCGAACCCTCACGTTGAAAAAGAACTATCTGAGTCTGACCGGCTATCGGTTTCCAACAGAGGCCGAAATGGAATATGTCACGCGATCGGGCTCGACGACCGCTCGCTACTATGGAGAGACGCCGGAGCTACTGCCGCATTACGCGTGGTACCAGTCCAATTCTCAAGAAAAGTTCTGGCCGGTCGGGATGAAGAAGCCAAACGATTTTGGTCTGTTCGACACTCACGGAAACGTCTTTACCTGGTGTCAGGGAAGCTATCACCTCTACCCGGAAGGCGACATCGTCGAAGACAATCAGGAAGATCTCGCATCCGACAACGCAACAACCCGAGCGTTGCGTGGCGGTTCCTTCATTGATCGTCCCCCACTCGTCCGTTCCGCATTCCGCAACGCCGACCTACCAGTCGCCCGCAACCACAGCTTCGGCTTCCGCTTAGCGAGGACCATTGCCCCAGTCCCCGCCACGACATCATCAGAAGTGCCCTGATGATGAAAAGTGAACGCGGTTACCATCGCATTTTTCCAATCGAATTTGGAGAGCGAGTGGAAACATTGTGAGTCAGGCGTACTCTGTTATTCGGAGCCAATCGCTTCCGATCGCACGAACGGCGGCGCAATAGAATTGGCGAGTTGCCCATCGCTCGTTGAAACCTTGGATTCCACAGCAGGCTTTCGCCTTTTGAGTCGGCCTCCCTGCTCGACGGTTAGAAAGTCGATTTGGACTTCGGTGCCGCGACCATCGCCATTGTCATCCAGAAGTGGATGTTCTGTCGCCAGTAATTCTCGATCTAGATACGCCTGAGCCAAATTGCGAGTCACCATCACGTACACGTCGAGAAGCGTGATGACTCCGTCTTGGTCGACATCCATCTCCTTATCCGCTGGAGGCGAGAACAACACTTTCGCGAGTTCCTGCGGAAATTCCGTCTCGTTGGTTTCCCAGTCGACATCGGTGGCACTCATCACGACACGCCCTTTAGCCGATAGCGTTTTGATGAACTGGCCACTGGCAGGTGTCGTCATCCAAAAAACTTGTTGCGATGCGGGGAGACCGTGAAACAACTTCGCAAACTCAAGCTGTTGAATATCGGGCCCCGGAAGATTGAGCCACGCATATTTTCCATCGTAGTGAGCGTGCCCCAGCACGATGACCCATAGCGTGTCCTCTGCTTGCAATTGTGCCCGCACAGCGGCGACGCTCTTTTCGAGTTCTTCGCGTGTCGCTCGCTGTGCGGATTTGATGACTTCCGCATCTGCGTCTTCCGGCTTGTCTCCAAACAACACGAGCACATCAGATGGAGCAAATCCAAGATTCTTGCAGAGTCCTTCGTGCAGATTGGCTACCGTTTTTGAAAACAACACGTGATGGTCCGTGTCGCCGCTCAATCCGCAAAGGATGATTGCTCGCTTAGTCTTCAATGCGGTACTACCCGGTTCAGTGGATGCGGGCTTGAGCGATGGGTCGTCGGCTCGGGCGAAGGAGGTCCACGTCAGGGCGAACGCAAACACTGGCAGCAGCATCCACTTCGTCATCAGTATTAAAGAAAACCGCCGGCAAGTCATGGTGTGGTCGCTTTCGGAGTGGACTTGCTTTGCAAGCTGGTCTCAATCGGGGACGATAGGACGCGATGAGTCGAATGAGGATCGTCGTTGGCAGGATAACGGTCGGCGTGCCACACGACCTTATCGTTGTGTCGGCCTTCGAGTTCACCGGATGTGCGGCGGGCAAACGCAAATTGCCATTCAAAATGGCCCGCGGATTTGAACGCTTCGATGAGCAAAAGTGTTTCAGGATCGGTTCCCTGCACGAATGCGAAAACGGCTCCGTCAAGCACGTTGCCACGGGTGCTTTCGTACCGATAAAGCGGTTGAGGCAACTTTCGCAACTCTTCGCGATCACTTTTGTCCGCCCGCCAGCCGAGCATCGTCGACGAAAACTGACTCGCCAGAGTCTTCATTTGCCGGAGCCGAACAACCGCTGAATCGTCCGGCGCATCGGCGTTGGAAATCGACTGAAACTCCACCCCCCGTTTCGCTGGACTCCACACCACATTTCCGTTGCGTTTGGCGATCAGAGTACCACGCGAGAGCGAATCGAACTCGTGATGCAGATCGTTCTTCCATGGATAGACGCAGCAGACAGCTTCAGGACAACCGTCGGCCAGGTAAAGGACCGTCATCCCGTCCTCGGAACCTCGCGTATTATTGGCCCAACGCATCACGACTTGCGCCGTCATCTTCGTCGACGATTGCTGGCTGGGACGCAGTTCATTCCAAGTCAGCGAATCGTCCATGAATTTGCGAAGCGGCGACACCTCTTTCACGTCTGGAGTCGGTGTTGCCGTTTTTCCATCGTCCGCACCGATAACGAATCGCGAAGAGCCGAGGAGTAGTGCGAGCACGAAGTACGAATTCCGAACCATGTGTCACCCCGATGCTGTAATCATTCGAGAGATCCTCGGTCGCCGTTTCTATTCATACTGCGATTTCAGCCTTGCTCAGTTTGAATCGTGTCATTATTTGTCCGGTAAAGCTTCGATCGCGACGCCGCCAGCCCAATGCAGTCGATCGGCACCTGTCGATCGCGGCCCCGCGGTCCAGACTTCCAGATCATCGAGCCGAAGGCTTAATCCATAGTCGGTAAACGATGCCGCACCGTAATGCCAGAAGTAGCCGTTGTCTTGTTTTTTTGCTTCAATCGCCAGAATCAACTCGGGGTCGGTACCCTGACAGAAAAGGAATAGCGAGCCGCACCAGACCGAGTCTGGCTTCTCAATGACAAATTGGTGAATCGGTTTGGTGACGAGTCGCAGTTCCCAACGCCCGTCCTTCTCATCAATACTGTTCGCACTAAATCGGCGCGCGATGTCTCGTATCTGCCGCGTACGAGTTGCCAGGTTCGCATCGGCGACGGGAGCCTTCGGGAGGGGTTTCCATTCCAAGCCGGCTCCCTTGGTCAGCCATTGAGTTTTCCCGCGCCAATCGGCCGTCAGCGGTCCATCTGCCAATGAGTGGAATTCGTGAACGATTCTTCGGCGATCCGCTTCGATCGTATAGGCGAACGTCGTTCCGATCGCCGCAGGCCTGGCGTTGGAGTCCACCCATAAGTACACAGCGCCGATGTCGTCGCCGCGCACCGGCTGGCTGTGACGAAAAACGGCCTGCGGTAGCATTGTGAACCGTTCGTCGGGCTTGTCTTTTGGACGAATGTCATAGTCTTGAGCATGCTTCAGGCTGACGCTCAGCCATCGTCGGACCAGGTCGCTGTCTTGAGGGGCCACATCCTGAGCCACGACATTCAGCGACGCGAGCGACAATGCCGTACAGACAAGCAACAGAGACTTTGCCAGACATCGAGGCAGGGCAGGCATGGAAATGACTCTTGTGTTTCGGAACATCGTCAAACTAGCGGTCGATCGTATTCGGTAGGTTACTCCACGGCACTCGATGAACGCTCGAACATACTGCGAAGGAAAGAAAGTGGTGGCGAATCGTCGTTGGCTTGGGGCGTTTGGTCCACGAACCCAAATGTCACTTCGCGTAATACGGGATTGTCTGGAGAGAAGGCGGCCGCTGCAACGACGCTCTTGTTCGCCATCGCGGTGCCGATCACTTTTCGTGTGGCAAGGTTCCACAACTGTGTGCGGCCATCCCAATGGCCCACGATCAGCTCTTCGTTGCTTGCGTAGGCAAGAGCTCCCGGCGAAGTTGCGCACTTCAATGTCGTCGTGATCTTGCCAGTTTCGAGGTCCAGCAACGAGACTTGTCCACTATGATTCGACTGCCAGTCCCCGGCAGCAATGGCGAGTTGATCCCCATTCGATGAAAAACGGACGCAGTTCACGGCGGTTGAATAACTCGGGATATCGATCAGCGATCGTCCTGTGAGAAAATCACTGATCAGGACGGTTCCATCACGGCTTCCGGATGCGATTGCATCGCCGCGCGGCGAGACTGCCACCGTGCGCAGTGCTTCACCGTGGGTCAGTAGAGTTCGCAACTTCGTGGCGCGGGCAGAGTCCCAAATCGCGACTTCTCCAGCCAAACTGGCAGAAGCGAACCAATCTCCGTCGGGAGAAAAGGCGACGGCGACGATCCGTTCGTCGGAAAGATCGGTCTCGATGGAGTTCGATAGATCGCTTAACACGACCCGCCGCGCCGTCGTTGTTCGGACGACGAATCTGCCATCCGGTGAAACGGCATTCGCCCATGTCTGCTCGCCGCGTCGGCGCGGAAGTTCCGCTCGCGGAACGCGAGGGTTGCGGGGCACCTCTATCTCGGAAGGTTGTTCTGTTGACGGTTCGGAGTCGTCATCTGAATCGGCAACATCCAATTCACTATCACGCACCGGCTTCGATTCGGAAAGCTCGACCGCGTTCCGCTGAACCGAATTGAGCCGCGCATCTTGAAGACTGGTTGATCCCAACGCGAACGGATGCAGTGGCAACATCAAGGCCGCGATCAGCACGAGCGCCCAGCGGTTCTGAACGGACATTGATTTCGGAGCCACTCCACGAACGATCTTTGTCAGCCGGTGTCGCAAGAAGTGAGACTGCCCCAATCCCGACGCAACGGGGGGCAAGTCAGCGGGTGCTTCACAAAGGAAGTCGATCGTGTCGAGGAGCGCTTCTGCATAACGACGCGGAGCATGGGGAAATTCGCCAATGACCCAGGCATCGCAGCATTCTTCTTCAGCCTCTTCAATTTGCTGCCGTGCCCACCACGCGACGGGGTGCCACCAGAACAGGCCGATCACGACCAACTCTAACAATCTCACAACGTGATCACCGCGGCTGTAGTGAGCGAGTTCGTGGGCCAACAGCGTGGCACGCGATTCGTCGTCGAGCCGTTCGGCGAGGTCAGCGGGGAACAGCAGCACAGTCCATGATCCGCATCCCCAGAGCATCGGCGAAACGGACGCGTTAATGATTCGGACCTGGGGCGAAGTCTTCAATCCCATTTTTAAGGCCAGTCGTTGCGTCTGCTCCCGCAATTCGTCGACTTCGACTGCATCGCGCAACACGCGACGTTGGAATCGGATGGCGCGGGCCAGTTGCAATCCGGTCCAGGCAGCAACCCCACCGATCCAACAGATCAACAACATTGACGGCAATCCAGGTCGATTCTTCCAAAGAATCGAAACTGTTTCCGAGACCCGCTCGGTGAAGGCAGAGGCTGGTTGGCCCGCGCGACCTTTCGTTGCCACTTCCGATTGAAACTTAACGAACGATGCTTCGGAACTTTGCTCGATCGCAACCTGCGTTGATGCGGACGGCGCCAAACCCGGCAGAGCTGATGCTGGCACCATCGTTTCGAGCTCAGCATCGCGCTGAGTTGTCTGGGTGAGGGTTCCGCGATTTGACGCGACATCCGTTCTGCTGGATTCCGCTTCACGCCCGGCAGACTGTTCAGTCGTCGGCAACTCGATCGTCAACGGCAAGATGACGAGAGGCAAAGTGACAAACTTCACCAGCACCAGCACCCACAACGCATGCGTTAGAGCAGGCCGCTTTATCAATCGTCCAACAAACCACACCAGTAGTGCCAGCGGCACAACAGTGATTGCGTTGATCAGGGCGATATTGACGAGCACCGTCATGACAAACGACCCCCACGATTCTCACTACCGCAATTCGGACCGCGGCGATTCCAATTTCTGCTGTACAGCCCTTTGTGACATCGTCATCTATTTCTGTTCCCGATCCAAATCATCTAACAACTTCCGTAGCGACTGACGTTCGCTTGCCGAAATTCCCTGCGCTTTGACTAAGCTGGTGAGCAACGGATGCAGTTCCCCCTGGCAGAGCTTGTCTGCCGTGGACTGCAACTGCCGCACGATCAGTGATTCGCGCGCAATCATCGCCGTGAACTGATGCGGCCAGGTCTTGCGGTTCCGCGTAACGAACTTCTTCGCTTCCAGCCGCTCAAGTAGCTTTTGCACGGTCGCATGATGGGCCGCGGTTCCTTCGGGATAGAGCCGCTCAGTCAGTTCGCGAACCGTCGCCGTCTGCCGCTCCCAGATCACCTGTAGAACAGACAACTCGGCATCCGTGATACTTTGAGGGGTGAGAGCCATGAATTGAACCAACGTTCGTTGAACAACAAGAGGAAATATGAATTCAGTTAAAAGATATAGACGCGATGTCTGTAAATCAAGAGCGGATTGTGAAGAACAGGCAACTGGCCTCAATCAAGTGGTTTCTTCGTCGCGGGCGGCAATTCGTCGATAGCGCGATCCCAGATCAGGCCGTAGGTATTGTCCTTGTTTCCAAATGCTCCGTTCGGATCATCGTGCAGCGCGGTCCAGATCTTGGTTCTTTTGTAATCCACGTATAGATCAGAGATCGAAAGCCGTACGGCTCGATAAAACCAAGCCGTGTCTCCCTTGTCATTTTTTCGAGCTTCCAGAACCAGAATGATCTCGGGATCGGTCCCCGCGTCACTGACGAAAGCCAGCAGTGCTCCGTCAATGATGTCGCCCTGCGGCTTCTCGTACCGATAGAGTGGCTTCGGAAGCAGGCGAAGTTCCCAGCGAACTTTCTCGTTGTCCAGCGAATTGGCAGTGAAGTCGCGCGAGATCGCTCGCAGTTGCAGAGTCCGCTTTCCTTGGGTCTCTTCCACCTTGGGCGAGTCTGGCAAAGGAAAGAGCGTCACTCCTGCTCCCGGCAGCCATTTTGATTTGGAATTGCGAAACTCCGGAAAAAGTCGATCGGGGCCGAGCGCGTGAAACTCATGCATGATATCGCGTTGGTTTTTGCCAGAAGGATTGGAAAAGACGCCTCCAATCACAACCGGCCGACCTTCAAACACCCAGACATACATCGCTCCGCTTTGTCCGTTGGCTCGTGAAGGATTTTGCCAGCGGAACACCGGTTCGGTGACGATCTCCGCTTTTCGTTGCTGATCTGGGCCAACCCACATCTCCCAGCGGTTGGCTTCGTCCTGATACAGCTTTTGCAGACGCGGATCGTTCTGCGGGATCACTGCATCCTCCGCACGACTCCATGCAGGAGCGGTCGAGAGAAAAGTGGTAATGGACATCAGCACAATTGTGCGTCTATCGAGTCGTATGTTGCTCATGGTATGACCTGCGGCCTCGAAACTGGTGGCTTATCACGGCTCGCCGATTCCTTAAGAACAGCATCGGAGGTAAACAAAGAGTATGGCGCCTGCGAAAGATTCAGCGGATATTCGATCTTCGGGGCAGTCCAGACGACATCTTCTCGTAATACCACCTGCAACGCATCAGAGTTCATGCGGACGAGGGCATAACGCCAGCTCGCCGTGTCACTGGGCGGAGTCGCTTCAATCAGCAAGAATACCTCGGGATCTGTTCCTTCGACAAACGCGAAGAGAGCCCCATCGGCGTAGTTTGAATTTTCGCCGGCAACGGGGTATCGAAAGATTGGTTGAGTGAGCAGTCGCAATTGTCGTTGGACGCCCGCAGCATCTCCGCGGTCATCGACCAGACTCGCGCTGAAGTCTTTCGCCAGGCGACGCATTTGCACGAGTCGTGCCGCGTGTGACGTAACCGGAGCATCGACATTCTTCAACGGTTGGAACATCAGTCCCGCCTTCACTGGATTCCAAAAACGAACGTCTTTGATCCGACCTTCTATACCTCCTTGCGACAGCGAACAGACTTCAAACGTGCGACCCCAATCCGGCGAGAACCACCGATACCAACTCCCGATGACGGCCGGTCGCCCATTGTCTGTCCAGACGAAGACCTCGCCCAAGACCGTTCCGGCGGTCGGGTTCGACCATCTCAGGATCGGCTCTGGATACAACACGAGATTCTTCTTGTCAGCCGCTGATAGGATGAACTCGCACCGTCCGGCAAACTCTTTCGCGGAGGCGGTGACTGCTGCTCGCATCGCCGCGTCTTCAGTTTCATTTGGACTCTTCGATTTCTCGAGGCGAGCGGGCGTCTGCGTCAATAGCAGCAACAGCATCAATGTCGCATTCATTTCGATTTCTCCGGGAACGGCTCCAGCGTCCGAACATCATGAAAGAATGCTAATCCATTCACTTCAGCAATCGCTAGACGCAGATCGACATATTGCCTACTCGGCAATCTCCTTACCATCTCGATCAATTCCGGGAATATCGATCGGTGCGATGTGACCGGTGAAGGGCGATTCAGTTCCCTGTTGGAGCGGAGAACCTTGCCAGGCGATCGCTTCATCGAACGTCAACACGACTTCCTCAGCTCCGGTCATTCGCCCCGCAGCGTAGAACCAGGATTGACCGTCGGATTCGATCAGCAACACGACCTCGGGGTTCGTGCCGAAAGTGAAGAAGAACACCGCGCCATCGGCGCGATCGGCCTCTGACGGCTCGTAACGATCAACGGGCTGCGGAAGCAGTCTTAGTTCGCACTTCTCCTTGTTCACAACTTCGGTGGACGCAAAGCGTTTTGCGATCGAGCGGATTTGAATGAGACGAAGCTGTGGCGTCCGTTCGGGGGGCGGGGCATCGGGAATTTTTTTGAACTCGTACAGTGTCGACCGGGGTGACCAGGTCGACTTCTCAAACGTGACTTTGAAAGGCGTATTTGTGAACGAACCATACTCGTAACCGATGCACGGCTTGCCGTAGGTGCTTCGATCGAGCTCGACGGCAAGCAGCGCCAACGGGCGACCCTGCTCGCCCAGCTTCCAGACCGACGCCGCGACGTATCCGCGTGCAGGGTCGCTGTACTTGAAGATTGGCTTCGCAGCGAATTTCGACGGAACACCCGTCTTGTCAGACTCAATCTTCAACGCTGCGACCCGGGATTGCATCAGCTCAAACCGGCGAGCTTTCAGTTCTTCAGCGCGGTCCTGGGCGGGTTCATTGTCGTTGCCATGAAGGACATCGATCAACGACGCGAGCACCAAGATCGCGCCAATCCAGCCGGCGCATCGAACAACGCGCCACATGGAATTGAATGTCAGGATCATCTGGATCACTCGGCTTTCGTCAATTTCTTAGCTCGGATGGACAGACTTTTAAGCAGGAATTCGGAACCACCGACTCTATCGCTCGCATCGCCTTGGATCGTGAGGTATTTGATATCGTGCGTGCCCAGCGGTCTTTGGGTCAGCAACCGAAAGTTGTCGGACTTCGAATCGGCGGTAAAGTAGTAGACAGCCGCTCCATGACGTTGCAAACGCAGACGTCCAGCAGCAGGGAACTCACCGATCGACTCAGATTGGAAATAGTTCGGTCGGTCTGGCGCGTACATCGACATCACGGATCGTGTGATCTTTGCCTGGGCTTTCGCTTCGAGACGAACTTCGAAGCCGGTCGAGTATGAACCATCAAGTTCAGCACTGAAGCTAAGGCCCGAGCCCCAGCCTTCGTCCGCCGGAACGGCTTTCAGACCTTCGTAGTCCAGCGTCGCAATGAAGTCGCCGCCGATGGTCAACTTCGGCGATACACCGACGAACTGCATCTTAGTCTCGCCCGCCGGTTGCACGATCCGCAAACCTTCTTCAGTTGGCGTGACTTGTTTTGCAACACGTGCGTCCCAGTGATACCGGAAATCGTCGAGGCTGAATTTCGACTTTGTGAAATCCCATCTCCTCGAATCCGGCAGGTCCGTGTCTGGAATCGCCGCAAGTTTTTGCGGACCGCCTGCCAGATCCTGCTGATCAACACCGGGCAACTCTGTCGGCCAATCTCCTCGATAGCGGACATTGCGGACTCGAACATTCGATTCGTTGGCATAGTGGAAGAACCCGAAGTGCCTCAAGTTCGTTGGTTCGATTTCTCGAGTGAAAACCGGATTGCCATTCAGTTCGACCGTCAATCTGTCGCCCTTCGTCGCGAACTTCACCAAGTTCCAATCGCCCTCCTTGAGCGGCAGCTTGGCCCCCGCGCCGCTTTGAGACGTGGCAGGATCAATATTCCCGGCCTTGAGGCCAGTACGATCCCAGCGTCCGTCTGTAAGCCAATGAACTTTCACACCATCGGACTCGATCAGGCAGACCATGCGATCGAGCGCCGGATGAACCAGCGCTTGACCGCGGGCGGTGCGTTTAGGTGCGGCCGCTCCAAGACCGCTGAAGTAGTTACTCGGAGGCAATTCAATCTTCACTTCCGGATCGTAGTAGAACTCATACGAAATCTCACCATCTTCGAGCATCGGGCGATGATAGCGGATGATGTTTTCAACTTTACGTCGATCGCGCGCGAAGTTGGCATCGAGGACTTGCGGAGACGTGAGTTCATCGCCAGCGAGCTTCCATTCAAATGGTGTTTGTCCCCAGTCGGTGGCATAGTAATCAACCATCCAACCGCGAAGATCGGGCGTGCCGATCAGCTTCAGTTCGCGAGGAATCGTTGGCTTACCAGTGATTACGATGTCTCGCACGGCTCGGGATGAATTCGCGGCCCACCCGACGACCGCCACCCACGGATCATGATCCGCCGGTAGTGCTTCTTCGTAGAGCTTCTGTCCGTTAATGAAACTCGTGTAATGTCCGTCCTTCACGACGATCTTATAGTCATGCCATTGGTAAACCTTGGGGGTGATCGGTGTCGCTAAAGGAAACTCCTTAATTGCTGATCGCGGATGCGAAAGTTTCACTTCGTTGTGAGTCCATTTCAACGCATTCGCATTTCCGGCCGCCATGAGCATCGCTTCGCGGAAATCGAAGTGTGACAATCGACAGTTGACTTCGTAGTTGCCCAGCAGCGGCGATTGGAAGTAAGCGGCGTCGAAATCATGACCGCCACGTTGAGCCATTTCGCCCGCGACAATGTCGAACGACGAAATCGGGATACCGTCACCTCTCGTTCGTGCTCGCGGTTGCGACACGGTTCGCCATTGACTGGTCTTCGGATTCGTTCCAAACGCTTCCGCCTCACCGCCGAATCTTAAGTAGATGCATTGGCCATGGAGTTGATTGACGAAACACGAGAACTCCGGCGTACCCGGATTGCCCGTTTGAATGTGACTTCTCAGCAGGGATTCCAGCAGTTCGAAGGCAGCGTCGCGAGTGGCTGGATGGTGAATCGCAAGACTTGCCAAGGCTACATCTCCCCAACGCGAATACATCGGCGCAGCCTTGTGCCGAGCGGCCACCGCTTGCGTCTCTCGCACCCACAGCAGCGCCTCTTCGGGATTGTCCTCCAATAGTGCGATGATTCCCAACATTGAAGCCCTGTTGTGAGCCATGTCTAACGAACTTGCTGCGGGAAACTCCAATACTTGTTGCTTCAGTTCGGCGAGTTGATCCAATTCCGCTGCTGCCAGGACCAGCAGGATCGCCGGACAGACAAAGTTGCCTCCCGTCTGCACGCAACGCGAGTCAAACGCCTGCCGAGCTTCCGCTGTCGCCACATCAATCGGATGATGGTTTAGTACCGGTGGAGCAGGATGCGTTGGAGTGAATGATCCCGAAGTTCGCAGCAGATCGCTCGATTCGTTGGGCAGCACCCAGCGTCTCAGGAACTTAAATCGCTCGGACGTCTCCAGTGTGATGGCGCGGCGATAGATTTCACATGCATTGTCTGAGAAATAGCTTTCGCCAATGACATGCGTTAAGAAGCGGGAATCTGGTAGCGGCTCCGTCGGCGTTGGCATTTCGATCGCGGCTCGCACCTCCTCGAACGACTTTGGCCAATCTCCAGTCAGCACGACCTTGCGCACTCGAAGATCTGATCGAGCAGCATCGTGATAGAAACCGAACCGGCGGCTGCTGGTTGTCGACACCTCTTCGGAAGCGATCTGTTTGTTATTCAGTTCGATTGTCAGCTTGCCACCTCGCAACGACAACGTAACCGCGTTCCACCCGCCTGTGATCGCAGTTCCTGATCCATTCAATGTCTTTGTTGCCAGTCGCCCATCCAGTCGCGACCAGTCCGAGCCCACGTTGCCGGTTTCAATGCGACCGTCCTCACCAAGCAAATACACCACATCTCCAAACGTCGGATGAGCGATCGTCTTCGTGGGTACATGGAAAAATTCGTATCGGAGCGTTTCGCCGTTTCGCATTGGACGCTGGTACGACAGCCACGATGCCGCGTCATCTGGCCAGAAACTCGATCGACGAGCAGACCGCAATTCCCCATCGACAAGTGTCCAATCAGTCTGTGTCTGGTTAGCTGCGACGGGTTCACCTTGCATCGTTCCGTCATCTTCGACGGTCATCAATGAGTCACGCTTATTCTGGGTCACCTTGACTTGGATGAATCGCCGCGCTGGCAGTGCGTCCTGCTTCGATTCGCCAAAGTAGGAAGCGACCCACCCTCTCAGCCGGGCATCGCCCAACAGAGCCAGTTCGCGCGGGATAGTTGGTGTGCCGGTGATCCGCAGGTTCCGGTACGTCGGCGTGAAGCCCACTTTTCCACCAAGTGTCAGCCACGGTGCCGAGTTTCCCGGTTGATCTTCCATGATCAATTGTCCATTCGCAAAGTGGCGGACTGTGTCGCCTTCGACTTGAATCGTATAGCGATTCCAGGGACTTCGATGGAGAAGGTTCGTCATCTTTGGACTGACTGCAAAGCCCGCTCCTCCTTTACCACTGATATAAACCGATTCGGTGTAGGCATACATCTGACACGAAACACCACCATAACCGGCCAGTCCCTCGGTCCAGCCTCCTTCACGACACTCGGCGTTGAATTCAAACGTCCCCGTTAACGGCACTGCGAAGCATAAGTCAGATTCTTGACCGTTCGAGACATGCGACAGATATCCTTCATGGGTGAACCAAGTCGGCGATAGCGCGCCGAGTTCGCGTTCGCCGGAGGTTGCGAAGCCAATTGCTTCCCACATCTTTGGCCGCAGTTTTGTCCAGTTGTCGTAAACGGACGATTCACGACTGTCCGTGCGCGACGTTTTCAGTTCACCGCGCAACTGGGGAGTGGCGGTACCACCTGTGGATCGAAGTCGGATCAACTCAGTCAGCGCCAGGCGAAAATGGTCGCGGATCCGCGCCGCTTGCGTGCGTTGGGCATGCTCGATGAGTTGAATCATCAAGGCTTCAGCGACTTCACGCCACTCCGGATGCAGCGCCGCTTCAACGGTGATGACATACGTATCGAGCGGAGGTTGCGGCTTGTTGGCCAGCTCCCACGGCGGCACTTGCTTCGTGGTCACAGCCAGAAGCTCGGTCAATCGCGCCGGAACCCCACTCGAAGCGGTCTTGGTCGCGACTGGAGCAGAATCATTCGCTCGGCCCGATGAGCCATCTCGCATGACGAGTGCGAGTGTCAACAAGGATTTTACCGATGCCGTTTGAACGGGAATTGCGTTCACATCCTGGATCAACTGATCAAGTTTGCCAACTTCGCGAGCGCTGGCGAGCAACTCCCAATTCGTGCTGTAGACATCGTGCAATAATCCTGAGCCCAGATGCGGCAGTAACTCTGGCGACACCAAATCGATTGCCGAACGAACTTCCGTTCGATCGCCGTTCGGCAGCGCCCACTTCCGCAACAATTCATAGCGCTCGACCGGCGGGAGCTTCCGCAATTCACGGCCCGCTCGTGCGGCGAGGTTATTTGTGCTTGGTCCTTGGCTATACCGCAGGGCTCGCGGATCAGGAGCCACCGTCGCAATATCCAAACTTTCAACGATGGCACCAGCATCCAGCAGGACTCCCGCTGCTCGCTGCTTGAGGACGTGATCCAGGAACGCTGCGTAGTCCGGGCCGAGGCGCTGACTATTCTGCGGCTTCGCGATGGCGGCCAATGCGCAGCGCTTCGCGTCGTCCGGTCGCCCGGCCTGCGCATGGAGTTCGGCCGCTCGCATCAGCAGTGACACCGCGTTAACCTGAAACGCGGATTCAGCAGGTAGCGTCAACGCTCGATGAACGACCGCCTCCAGCAATTCGGTCGCAGTTTTCTCTGACCTCGAATTGCGCAAGGCGGACGACACTGCGTGACAAACATAGTCGAGTTGCGAGTCGGTCGTCCGTTCAATGCCGTCGATTAACTCTTTGAGCAACGAGTTCGTCCGATCGACATCATTCTCCGCAATCGCGAGTTGTACTCCGACGACACGTGCTGCAGCGGCGTCGAAAGTCGTTGATGCCCCGAGATCCTTCTTCTCCACTCCATCGGCCGCCTTCGCGTTCCTCGGCACCTCAATCAGCGGGTTGCCCTTCATCACGATTTGCAACCGTTTTTGCAGTTCTTCGGTCTGCTTCGCTGCCACCGACCAGCGAATCAATTCGGCCCCCACACTTTCCGGTGCCGGGATTCGCGAGTTCTGCCGCGTCAATGCTCTGACATCAGAAGTCAGTCGAGTCTGGGCCGGAAATGTGTAGATTCGACCCGCCGGTCGTATCGGCAATACAACGTCTCGCAAGATCTGAGCAACTTCGTCAACGGGCGCATTTTTCGCGCTCCACAGATTCGATAGCCGCAGCAGATTGGGGCCGACGGTTTGCAGATCCAAGTCATTGAAAAGCTCTTTAGCTCCACGGTCAGCAAATGCTGCGCGGGCCGACTTCAGCGACCCTTCGATGTCTCCCTTGTCTGCCTGCTCCAAAGCCAGTGACAACTGCTCATGGCCTTGAAACGCTGGGCGAAGAGCCGGTCGGGGACGCCCAATGAGAGCTTGAATGTAATCCGGCTGCGCCGCAACTGGTCGTGGTTGCGATAACACGCATACGACTACGAGCAGCATCGCCCCGGACAAATGACCGCCCCGCTTCGACATTTGCACACCTTATTCGAAATCCGCTTTAGCACGTCCCGGTAGGCCCCACCGACTTTCAAACCACAACGATCTCGACACTAAGCCAGCCCCACGGATCGCCGCCAGATCCATTCCGCGGTGAGTAGTGCCAGCAACCAGGTCCAGAGCCACCACGTGCTCCACAACGGCGTTTTCTTGACAATTGGAGAGCCGACTTTCATCGGGACATCGCGCAGCACTTCAGCGAGCTGACTGGCATCGCTGATGACGCGGCCACCCGAACATTTGGCGATTGACACCAGCAGGTCATGATTCGGAAAGGGATTCTGTTGCTCGAAAGGATCGTGGAGGATCTGGATGTCGAGTGATGTGCTGTCGACCTGCGTGAACTCTTCCATCGCCGTCAGTTCGATGCGCAGCGATTGGCTTACCGAACCGACGGTCAGCGCATCGGCAATCGGCATTTCCAAGGCGAACGCCGGCTTTCCCGAATCTGCATCGACGCGCGGGAGGTTGAACTCTTCGCCCCAGGCAATGAATGGACCGGATTCGCCACTCTCACGTGGTTTGCCGTCTGGCCAACGGATCGGGGAGTAATCCGATTCAAGATCGCTCAATGACGTTTGCGGCTCGATCATCGAAGTGATCGTGTACGCAGCCGTTTGATTGGCGGCCTCGTCAAATGCCGCGGCGCTCAGCGAGATTGTTTCGCCCGGGCGATAGAATTTCTTGTCGGCTGTCACGACAAGGCGGCGTCGGCCGATCGATGAGTTTTCGGTCAACCAATAGATGGCGTTGCGCCAGAACTTGCCATAGTACTTTGTGTCGCCGCCCCACTTGGTGAGCAAGTCGTTGGCCCACGGCGGTGTGATCGGCATCGCGATTGCCATCGTCCGTCCGCGTCCGTATTTCCCCACGACAATTGCCGGTTGGCTCGATAGCGAGTCGGAAGTCGGTGGGGCAGGGGTTTGCGCGTCAGACTTTTCAACACGCCCACTCTGTCCATCCGGCTTTGGCGACTCTCCCTTCTTCTTGCCCGTCAGATTCGATTGCAGCGATTGAAAATAACTCGGCGTTTTGACCGGCTTCGGTGTGCCGACAGTGGCAACACCAGTCGGAACATCCGCTGCAGCAAGGTTCGACATCGCCAGAACACGTGTCAGATTCGGCTTCACGCCTGCCCAACGGTTGGCACCGAAGAAGGAGGGAAACTGGCTGATGATCTCGCGGTTCTGCTGCGCGTCGGTGACAATTGTCCAAAGCGGGTGCGACATCGCCTGGGGATCTGCCACCACGCTGACCTGCGTTCCGGGAATCCAATCATTCTCATCCCGCATCTCAATCGGAAGGATCTGCGCAATAGGAGTGTCGTCCCATCGACCAGCTTGAAAACTGCGTTGCCCGCCGACCATCAGCAATCCGCCACCGCGCTGGCCTGTCCATTTCTCCAGCCAGTCGAGTTGCTGCTCAGTGAACGCCTCCGACGCGACATCGCTAAGGATGATGGCGTCGAATGCGGATAATTCGGCCACCGTTTCAGGAAAGCCACGGCTACTGGAAGCCGCACCGATGTCGCTGACGCGCAACATTCGTCCGCGTCCACTGGTACTCAGCACGACGCATTCGATGTCTTCATCCTCGGTCAGCGCCTTCTGCAGATCCGAGTAGGGTCCCCGCATCTCGACGCGCGTTCCGACCTGGATCGGCTTTTGCGGTTGCGAACTACCTTCAATGTACAGCACGCGAATCTTCGTGCGATCGATCTGGACTTCGGTGTTGAACGAGTTGTTTGCTGTCGAAACTTCGTCCGGCAAATTAGAAACGGCTACCTGTAGCTTGCGTGTCTTGGCGTCTGTGCGAAAACTCAGTGCCACTGACTGAAATCCGTCGTGCAAAGTGACCGGCACAGGTGCCGCGAGTGAGCGTGCAGCCTCGCCTTCGACATTGCTCGGCGCGATCAGTGACACTTCGCAACGACGTCCGTCGTACCCATAGCTCCTTAGGAAGACTTGAACCTCTACCTCCGCGAAGCGCCTTGCCCGGGGCGGGACGACACAGGCCACGATCGCCACATCGCCCCCCTTCGCGGTGTCGCCGACAGGGACGACATGGACGGGAACGTTGAGCTTTGCGAATTGCGCCGCCAGTTGGTCGACTCCCGTTTCATCGTGAGTGCGCCCGTCAGAAAACAGCACGATCGCCGCCGGAGGCCGCCTTCCAAACCGACTTGGCACCTGTCGCAGTGCGGTCAGCAACTGAGTATCCGAATCGGTCGGCGCGAGCTGTTTGCGTTTCGCTCTTCCCGGAGCGACAGAGGTGCTCATTTCTGATTTCTGCTGCTCTTCGCCAAGTTCGACCGCTGCCAGCCGATGTCCAAATCGAAACAGCTTGACCAGCGCATGATCCTCATCGCGTGTGGCGGCGTCTGCCTCACGCATCAGTCGTCGAGAGTGTTCGAATCGTGTTTCACCGTCACCCACAGCCATGCTCTGCGACGCATCCAGCAGGTAGAACACGTCCGGACGATCGATCGGTCCCGGCGCTTGCGATACGTTTGAGGGGTTAAGCAGGATCAGCACCAATGTCGCAACAGCGGCAGTTCTCAGTCCGAACAGCCCCCACCGTCGAGCAATTCTGGCGGGAGGTCCGCCGAGCCACCGCAGCAGGAGACCACCTACTAACAGGCTGGCCGCCGCCGTCCCAAACGCGGCGACTGTCAGAGGTGTCAGAAACTGAATTGAGGCCAGCATGGTGTGCGTTCGATGAGGGAAGCCAGGTGTTGTCAGACTGAAATCGTGTGGCGCGAGTTTTACTTTTTCGATTCCTGCTCGTTCTTGATGACCTCCAGATCAAGCACTCCCGTCGCACAGGATGCGTAACTATCGCGTAGAACGCGTGAGGTCCAGAATTCGTCAGAGGCCGGAACACGCCAGACCTCTTTACTGTCGCGAACTAACCATAGCTCACGAGTTGTGAATCGAACGGGGGCGTAGTGCCATCGTTGGCCTTCTGGCGTTTGCCGGGCCTCCAGCAGTAGTAGAAATTCGGGATCCGTGCCGTTGTCCCACAGGAAGCTGAACAACGCGCCATCCAAGACTTCGGGGTTGCTGCTTTGGTATCGGTACAATGGTGTCGTGGCTAGCCGAAGCGTGTGCGTTTTATCATCCGAGCGCATCATCGCGGTGAAGTCTCGTGCAAGGGCTCGCATTTGAATTAGTCGCAGTTTGTCATTCGCTGCCGGCGCGTCGGCATCGTTTAACAGCTTCAGATCGACGCCCGCGTTGCGAGATTGCCAGGAGTGATCGTTGCCAACCTGAACCTTCTGCAATGGCTTGAGCGTCAGCGAGTGAAACTCATGAAATCCATTCAACCGACTATTTTGGTCCAGATAGGCACCCAGGCAGCCAACAACTTCTGGACGCCCCTGACGCGTCCAGACCCAGACGGTTCCGTAGTTACCGAGGGCCGTCCAGCGCATGGCGGGTTTCGCGACGTGTTCGAGCTTCTGCTTGCGCGCTTCATCAAGAAAGAACTCGTATTCCGCGGCCTGCTGCTGGAAATACGGCTCCAATATCCGTGTCACTTCCTTCTCGGTCAGGTCGGACGAATCCGATGCCTGACCAATGAGTGCGACCAGCCAAATCAAGGACGTTGTCATGATGAACCCGTGGATGCTGTTTGAATATGACGAGACTGGCAGTTGCTAGATCGAGTGAGTCGCACCATGGAAGTCGGGGGGGCGCGGCCAGCAGGCTCTACTCCTGCGACACTCGAATGGTTCATTTGCGATTTCGAGGTGCCGGCTTCTTCGCCGTCCCTGATGTTCCGTTCTGGCGTGACAACACCTGATAGTACCGCTCGACCAGTTCCTGGTACTTCGGTGGCATTGCATCGTCTGAGATGTTGCCTAAGTCACCAAGAATAAGGGCTTGGAGTCGTTGTTGAATGTCTTCTTGCAAGTTGATCAATGGCACCTTGAAATTGTCCGGGACGACGTAACGTCCATCGACCAGACTCCAGTCGGGAATCTGCTTCGTTCGATCCAAGTCGATGCTGAAGCCCATCTTCTTCATCTCCTTCTCGAACTCTTCGCGTGCTTTCAGACTCACTCCCAACTTATCGAGTTCGTTCAGCAACTCGCGCAGATCGCGGTGCCAGCCTGCCACTTGTGAAGGTGTTTCGAGTTTTTCGAGGCGCTCACGTAGATCGAGGAGAGCTTGTTCGAGCTTTCGCAATTCTTCCGCCTGCGGCGCAACGATGGCTCGATAAGCGGTATCCAATCGTTGAGCCATGATTTCCAGACGTTCGGCAACATCAAGACTCGACAGCTTCGCATCCCCGTCCTTCTTAGATTGAATCATCTGCGAGACCTGACTCATCTCTTTAACCAACTTGTCGATGTTGATTTCCTTAAGCACCGCTCCGATTTTTGCGACCGAGTCTTTGTCGCCCGGGTCCGTTGATTTGGCGATCTCTTGCAACACGTCCTGTAATGTCTTGCCCGATTCGGCCAACATGGCGGCACGTTCAGCCACCATTTCGCGAAGCTCGGCGGCTGTCAGAGCCTGCCCCATGCCATCGCGGCGCCTGTCATTCAGTCGTTCAATGCCAGCACCACCTGAACCCTCAGACTTTCTGGTATCACGGTTACCGCGACCCGATCCCCCTTTGGCGACATCTTCCTTCGGTTCAATTTTGCCGTTTCCCGAGCCGCCACCTTTAGTCTTGTCGCCTGGCTCTTTGCTTGCTCCGTTGGTCGGATCCTTCTTTTCAGTGCCCTCAGAAATTCTATTGTTCGGGCCGTCCGGCATGTCACCAGGACCGGGCCTCTTGTTGTCGCGATCCGCGGACTCGTTTTTGTTCTTGCCAGAGCCACCACCTTTCGGCTTGTCATCGGGCTTCGCACCTGGCCCTCCCTCGGGTGGCGCCTTATCGCCGCTCATGTCATCTGGATCATTTGAACCGTCGAGTGAGGGGCCAGCACCGGGCTTCTTTGCTTGGCTCTCCATCGGCTTATTTTTTTCCGTGCTCGGATCGCGACCACCAAGTCCGTCAGCCGGTTCCTGGCCTATTCCGCCCTTGGATTGTGGCCTGTCACCGCTTTTGTCGGCTTCCTTTTCGTTGCCGCTTCTTCCTTTGTTCTCGTCCTGAGATTTATTTTCGTCGCTGTTGCCACCGGAGCCATTCTTCGAAGTCGCCTTCGACTGAGCATCGCTTTTCGCTTTTCCGTTTCCCTGCATTGGCTTCAATGCTTCTTCAAGCTGCTCTGCGAAGTCGCGTTCTGCCTTGGCAAGCTGTTGAGCCAACTGTCGTGCCTCGGCGATCCGCTGTGGGGTCTCTTCCTTCAGTAACGCCTCCAGTTGTTTGGCGATCTCTTTGAACATCTCGGCCGTCTGTCGGGCCTCCTCGCTCGCCGCTTTTGAGTTTCCCTTTTCAAGCGACACGGATGCCGATTCCGCTTTAATGGCCGCTTCCGTAATCCGCTGCTTGGAAAGCTCCGACGCCTTTTTGAGCTTGCTCAGAACCCGCTCGATGTCGCGAGCTTCAAGTGACACATCGATCTGCTTTTCCTGCAATTGAGCCCGCATAGGCTTCGCTGATTTCAATGGATCAGAAGCATTGGGTGCCGACTTATCCTGCCCCGATGAATCGGTCACTTGAAGGAAGACGAATGTCAAAGCGGCCAAGAACATGCGATGAATTGCCGTCATGATTTCATTCTGCCTTTCGCCCCGTCGGAGCTCACCACTTGTCGCGTGAAACTGAACTTGTCTGCGATTCGCGACTAATTCTCTTTGGTTTCTTCTGACGCCGGATTACTGCCTGCTGACTTCGGGTCACTTGTCACAGACTTCTGCGGCAGTGACAAATCCGTTTCAGTCACCTCTGGCTTCGTTTCTTCGCCGGATTCCAATCCACTCACGACAGCCGCTTCGTCACTGATCAACGCCTCCAGTCGACGGATCAATTCGCGAGCTTCTTCCTTGTCGGTCTTCGGGCGGCGTATTTTCTGAGCCATCAACCGATCAAGCCACCGCATTTCCGCGAGTTGTGCTGGAGTCGGATTCTTCAATATGAATAGGCTGATCAGGTTTCGGGCCTCAATCAGCGCCTTCAACGCATCACGCATCTGCAATGTGGCGTTCTCCCACTTGCCGACAGACAGAGAATCGACGGCGGCCAGCATGGCCGCTTCCGCCTGGAAGAACAGTTCCACATCAACAATCCCGCGCGATTGCAGGTTTTCCGCGGTGTCACGCACGTTTCCGGCCAACTCCTTTTCGAACGTCATCAATCCTTCCAACGACGTGGCGTCTGGCATCCGCCCGACTGCGGACTGCTTTTCAACCTGCATGGTGCGATTCAACCCGTACCGCTGACGTTCAATCAGCTCTTCCAGCGACTTTAGTCCCGGCCCTCCACCCATTCCGTTCATTGGGTCCGGGTCGACCACGGAATAGGTCCGTTTAAATGGCCGAATGTCGATGAACCTCATTTCAGTTTCAGTGCGTTGTGGCTTGTCAGGGCGGTTGTCCTCGGCAAACGCGAAGTACATCACGCTGTCCTTCTGAGTCAATTCGAAGTACTCCAGCGGAAGTACTTTTTCGAGTGCCGCCTGCGTCGTGGGCGAGATCCTGCCGACCGATGCCAGTTCGTCCGCAGCCACGGCAACGATCGCGAAGTCCTCTGCTATGAGTGGAACTTCCTGTTCGTTATTGACCTGAAAGATGACTCCTGCCTTGGCGAGTCCGTAGTCGTCCCGGACGCGAATCCGCATCGCCAGTTCGGCCAGCGTGTGGACTTCTGTCTTTTCGTCCGGTGACTCAAAGGAGACTTGCGGTGGCTGATCCTGGCGGACACGAATTCGGTATTTGTTCTCGGCAAGGAACATGCCATCTTCCGCCTCGGCCACGATGCTGTAGTTGCGATCCTCGGTCAGCGGGAGTTCGATAGTTGCTAATTTCGGCCCCTCGGAAGCTGACCCTCGCGAGTCTCTGCGACTTTGAGCTTCAAGCGGCGGATTGCTGAGTTGCGACTTTTCGAGCGTCAGCGGCCTCACTTCCGGTTCATTCTTGTCCTCGTCGTCAACGGGTTGCCTCCGCGGCGCGAAGACCAGCGATGCTGATTTCACAGGCTTGTCGAACTGAATCACAAACTTCGCATGCGTTCCTTCCAGCACACTCAGATTCGCATCCAGAGACGTACTTGTCGGCTGCCCCGTATACGTCGGCGGCGTGAGGTCCACCTTAATCTCATCGATCCTCAATGGCCGGCGAATGTCGATGCGATAGATGACACTTGCTAACGGACCTGCTGTGACGCGGTATTCCACGGGCTTCGTCAGACGATCAAGCTTGGCAACAAACTCTGCTCGCGGCCGGGAGGTGGAAGACAGAGCTTCAGAGGTCAATGTCAAGGCGATCGCAGGATCGGTGGATTTGCCGCGTTGGCGAGCAGAATTTGGACTTCTGTCTTCCGGATCCTTCTTCTGAAGCGTTCGTTCGGTCCAATCTGCCTCCGCTTCTTCAGCGGGCCGCGTGAACAGGAGGACTTCGCGATTCGTGCGCCCAATCAGCGCGATGTCAATTGTCGTTTCGCCACCCTCACTAACCGTTTGATTTCCGGGAAGAACTTCGAGTTGGCGATACGGATCATCCCCGAGGAACGCGCGCGACGCTGCATTCCGCCACTCCCAATCGACAGCCATGGCCCCCGCGAATGCGGCTGCGATCGCGACGAGTGCAACTCCGATCCATGCCAATCGCTTGACTGGTACCACGTCTTCGATGGGCAGAGGAAGAGCGTGCTGACGAGTCTGTTCCGCGAGGGCTGTGACAAGGGTCGTGGCAACACCCTCAGACTGCACTTGTTCGACCTTCATCGTCCCGAACTGCACCGTCGTGCGGACTGACTGGCCCAGTTGAGGAAACGCGGCCTCGATTTCCGCGGCGGTTGTCGGCTGACTCCAATGCCTCACTCTCCGCCACAGCGATCCTGCCGCGAAGAGTAACACCGTTCCAGTCAGCGCCACCAGCGCAACGAGCCGCGCCGAGAGAGCCAGTTCCAACCTGTAGTCGGCAAATGCCAACAGGCCAACGCTCAGCAATGCCAGCAGCAGCATCGTGACGCCAACCTGCCCCAATTCCACTCGCCGTTTCCGTGCCCACACCGATCGAAATCGATTAAGGAATGCGGACTCGCGATTGATCGTGCTCATGCTTGATCTCAGTTCTGATCGATGACCATCAATGACTTCGACAATTCACGCCTCATGCCGTCGTGCGATTCCCCACAAACCCTTCGAGCAGCAAGACGGCCAGCAAGGCATAGGCAACCCAATGCCAGAACTCGTCCTGGCGAAGTTCAACATTTCCTGGCCCCTTGGCCTCGATGACCGACGTGCCGTTGCCTTCGACGACTTTTATCGCGAAACGTTCTTCAAATTCCTTCACCGTGCAACGGTCCGTATCGGATTCACGCGGACTGGTGTTGATCACCTCGGCATATCGCTCCGATTGCTCGACGCCGGGACGCAGGGCTGCTCGCGGTAGGGCATCTGACTTCGCAGTTGTAGAAAACGAAGCCTCTGAGGAAGGGATCGGTCCATTCTGCTCCTCGTCTGCTGGGTTCGGACTTCTGCTTTCCACGTCAACCAGTCGCATTCTCACTCGACCACCCGCTGTCAACCCAACTTCGTAGCCGAGTAGCTGGTGCACAGTCGGCAGGAATAATTGGCTGCGGCACCAATCGCTCCACTCTCGTCCGCAAGAAGTTGTGACCCACAGTACTGTGCCATTGCCGACTCGACGTTCAAGAACGGCCGGTGCGTTGGTACTGAATTGAGCCAGCACGGACGCGTCTTTTGCAGGAGTCACCTTCGTGTAGGCTGCGAAGACCAGCCTCCGCAGATCGCCATGCTGCGGGTCACTCAGCGGTTCGAACACCGGATGCTTGGCGTCCCAGTGATTCAAGCGCCACGGCAAGTCATTCGTGACTTTGATCTCGCCGATCTCGCCCGCGCTCAATCCGGCATGGGTGAGTGCCGCGCAACTTGCTGCCGTGACGTTGTCGCCGGTGAACACGAGCAACCCACCTCCACCTTGAACGAACGATGCCAGCGATGCCGCGTCCAAAGGCGTGATGTTCGGAACATTCACCAGTACGGTGGCATCGAAATCAGAGAGCTTGGGTAGGCTGGCACCGTCAACATAGGACATCAGAGTCGGGGCGAATGGACTGGCCGAATAGGAATCACCCAGTTCGGCCAAGCGCAACGCAGCGTCCAAGAAATAGGTCTCACTGGTGACAGATGCACCATCGGCTTCGCCGCTGACAACAAGTACTCGATAGGCTGGCGTTGCAGAAATCGCGAAATACCGTTGATTGTCGAATGGCAAGTCGTCGTCGTACTCGGCTGTCACCCGTCCCTGCCACAAGCCTTCGCTGAGTGCGGGTAAGTCGAAATCCAGTGTGATCGTCGATCCCGGTTCCAGTTTCACTCGCTCTCGCTTGGTAATCCGCTCGGCAAGCTTTGCGAAATCGGTATTGGGAAGGACTTTGGACTCTGTCCGAGAACGTTCGCTCACAGAGCGATCATCGGCCACTTCGACTCGACCGATCTCCAACACAATCGCGACTTCATTCAACGCGAACGTCCCGGCATTCAGCACGGATGCTCGAATCGTCGGCGATTCACCTGGCCGAACCCAGAGTCGCGGCGTGCGCACTTCCGTCACGGCCGCGTTGTTGACAATCGGTCGACCGACATCGTGCAGATGCGGTGACACTTCGGCCGGCAATGGTTCGATTTCGGCCCAGTCGAGCCCCGATTGTTGCAGGTCAGTGAAGAGGTGCAGTTGCTTGGCTCCAACTGGGGCCTTGACACAAACATCGCGAGCCCACGCGATCGCCGAGCCAAAGCTGGTGGCACCGAATAGCAAGGACGGAGCCTGAACCTTGGAGAGGACAACACTGCTAGTGGCGCTGCCATCGATCTTGGAATCGGTCACGGGATGCACTTCGTGATCGAAGAATGCGACTTCAATTCGGGTCTGTGTTCCTGCGGCTTCGATCAGCTTCCTGGCATCAGCAACGGCCTGATCGATCAATCGTCCGTTCTCTCCCTTGAGCTGCATGGTGGCTGATTGATCGATCAGAACGACCAGCAATTCCTTATCGCCACCGGTGGCAGCCGCAGTGAAGTACGGTCTGGCAAACAGTCCGACGAGGAGTGCCACCAACAATATTCGCAGGGTGAGCAGCAGCCATCGCATCACCTTCCGCCGCCGTGCATTCTCTTCCAGAGCAATTCGCAGAAAGCGGATTGTCCCCAGTTCCACCCGCTTAGTTCGGAGCCGGAAGAAGAGATGAATCAGCACTGGCACTGCGATGGCAGCCAGGCCGTAGAGGAATGCAGTTTGAAGAAACGACGGTATCATGTAAGTCAATTATTCGGAAGGAAATAGGTCCAGTTGGGGAACTCGGTTCCCTTGTCACCGGTGTGAGGCACTTCCCACACAAGTTTCTCATTCAGCCGAACTCGCAATCCTTCGGCGGTCAATGTCGTCAGGCCATACTGCCAATTCCCATCAGCGTCACTGTCCAACATCAGCAAGAGGTCCGGGTTTGTACCGGTGCCGGTAAATCCGAACAGGCAACCATCCCCGTTGACACCGTCCTCGTAGCGATAGAGGGGGCGGGCGAGCATCCGCATCTGACGCGGCACGTCTTTGAAATCGATGATCTCCGCTGAAAACCGGCGAGCAATTTCACGCATTTGAATCAATCGGGCAGGGCGAGTTTCCTTCGGCACATCGTCAAACGATTTCCAAACGACTCCCGGCTGGCGAGCTTGATACTTCCGCTCGTTAGGCCATTCTGCCGAAATGAGTTCCGGCGACAGCGATACGAAACAATAGAGCCACTGACGTGGATGAAGTCCCAGTTTATATCGTTCCACTTTCATCACCGCCGCGGGACGCCCCCGGTCTGTCCATAGCCACAACCCGGCATCCTCAATTTGCCGCAACTCATCGCTGTATCGGAACACCGGAGTCGTCACGATCTTCATGTTGACATCAGGGTCCTTCGTCAGGCGGACTTGCGTCGTCTCGACTCGCTGTTGCAGCAGCTTCAGCGACGCTTCGCTATTCAAAGCAACCACCGCCGGGGCTTCGGCTGCTGCCTGGCCGATCAAAGTCAGCGTGATGAAAATCGAAATGCCGGACATTGCTCGTCTAACTCTGTATTCAGGATGTTGACTTACCCGGATGTGGGCTCTCGCAGCTCGGAGCTTCGGTTTCTCGGATTTCCCTTCTCAAACTTTTGTTCTGTGAACCAGATAATCCAGTAGCGCTTTGTCGAGCGGATCGTCAGTCGTCATCTCGACCCGGTCGATTCCGCGCTTCAGACAATCGCGAGCGAGTTCCGATCGCCATTCGTCGATGGCGACAAGGTACTTCTCGCGGATGCCATCAGCATGCGTGGTAATTTCTTCGCGCGTTTCCATGTCGCTGAAACAGATGTTTCCATCGAGAGGTAAGTTCCTCTCCCAAGGATCCCAGATTTGAAACGCGAGAACTTCGTGCTGCCGATATCGAAGCTGATCGAATCCGCGAGTGATCGCTTCTCTGTCGTCGAAGAAGTCGCTGATCACGACGACCATGCCGCGATGCTGACACAATTCCGCTGCCTGGTGCAGCGCCCGCGAGGCATCCGATTTTGGTCGAGCCTTCGTCGTTGAAATCGCGGCCAGAATCTCATCCAACTGGTGCGGCTTCGCTCGTGGTTCCAGATGCGCGACGACTTCATCGGCGAATAACGTTAACCCGACTGCGTCGTGCTGCTTCAGTGCCAAATGTGCCAGCGCCGCGGCGAGGGTAGTCGCATACGACAGTTTGCTGTGACCCTTGTTCGCACACTCCATTGATCCGCTGATATCGACCAGCAGATGCAGATTCATATTGGTCTCGGCATCGAACTCTTTGACATAAAGCCGCTTCGTTCGAGCGTACAACTTCCAATTCACATGCCGTAGATCATCTCCCTGCGCGTATTCGCGATGGGAGGCAAACTCGACGCTGAACCCGACAAACGGACTGCGGTGTAACCCGTGTAGAAAACCTTCCACGATCCCGCGCGCCCGCAACTCGAGGTTGTCGAGTCGGCTGAAGAACGCGGGATCGACGAGGGTCTTGGTTGTCACGGTGAAATCTCAATTGTGCGACGCGCACGTTATCGAATGGTCGTTACTTGTCCTGGTCAAGCTCGCCGCGATCCGAGCCATAATGCGAGAAGTATTCGTGTTGAGGATTCCATTCGCGGATTCGTTCGGCTTCCCACACTGTCTTGTCGTCGGAAGTGATTTTTAGCCGCGACGCAGCCATTCGCGCGAAGCTGATTCGCCAACCACGATTAGCATCCGTCATGGCTTCGACTTGAACGAGCACTTCCGGATTAGTTCCGGATACGAACAGAAACATCGCTCCATCTTCGATTTTGTCATCGGGACTTCGGTAGCGAAGAACTTGCCGAGGTAACAACCTTAGCTGTGAGACGTTGCCATCTTCGTCTGCGTCCGCGTGAAACTGCACCAGCAGTGCTTTCATCTGAAGCAACCGCGCCGCCTCCGAACGCGCCGGTTCCGGATCAGTCACGCGAATCCAGTGGCGTGGTTTCGAGACCGGTCGCCAGTTCCAGCCGGGTCGGCCATCCAGGAACAGCGCCGAGTCACTCAGTGAGACACATTCATAGTTCCACTGAAATCCTTCCCGCGTATCGTTGAACAGACAGGCCGCCGCAAGCGGTCGCCCAGCCTCAGTCCACAGCCACAAAGTCCCGTCGGTCGTGGTCCTGGTCGGGTCACTGTATCGGAACAACGGTTCCTTTTCGACACGCCGCAGTTCGGGCTTCCCGCTAACCTTCAGTTTCAAGGCCTCGGCACGCTGTCGCATGGCCGCCAGTCGCGTCTGTCGCGCAGTCGTTTCCGTGTCGTCTGCGGCCAGCAGCGAACCAATCAGGCAAAACGCAATCAATGGACCTGTGCGATACATCATTTTCGCTCCTCGGTCGGAACTGCTTCCAGGAGACGATTGACAAGGACATCGGAATCGATGTTGTCAGCCCTCGCATGAAAGTTCAGAACGAGCCGATGACGTAGAACTGGATGAGCCACCGCTTTGATGTCGTCGAAATCCACGTGGTATCTGCCAGACAGGATGGCCCGCGCTTTCGAGCCTAGCACCAGGAACTGCGATGCTCGCGGGCTGGCTCCATATGATATGTACTTGTGAATTGCGTCGAGGGATTTCGCACCGGTGTCTTTACCCGCCATTACTGGTCGAGTCGCTGCCACAAGCCGTGCGGCGTAACGCACAACGCTGTCGGCGACGGGGACGCCGCGAACCAACTCTTGCAAACGCAGCACCTCTTCGGCTTGCAATACCGCATCGGCGCTGGCGGTGGTAATACTTGTCGTCCCTTTAATGATCTGCACCTCTTCGTCGACCGAGGGGTATTTGATCTTCAAATTGAACATGAAGCGGTCGAGTTGCGCCTCTGGCAGCGGGTATGTCCCCTCCATCTCAATCGGGTTCTGGGTCGCGACAACGAAGAACGGCGGTTTCAGTTTGTACGTCTCGCGTCCGACTGAAATCTCCGCTTCCTGCATCGCCTGCAACAGCGCCGCCTGGGTCTTTGGAGGCGTGCGGTTGATTTCGTCCGCCAGCAGAAAGTTGGTGAAGACCGGTCCCGGCAAGAACGAAACCTTGTGTTTGCCGGTCGCATGGTCCTCTTCCATGACATCCGTGCCCGTAATGTCGGCCGGCATCAAGTCGGGAGTGAATTGAATGCGACGAAACTCCATTTGTAGAGTCCTCGCCAGCGTGCGAGCCATCAAGGTCTTGCCCAACCCCGGCACGCCGTGCAGCAGGATGTGACCGCGACACAACATCCCGATCAATAGCGAATCAATGATTTCGTCCTGGCCGACGACGATCTTGGCCAGTTCGTGCTTGATCTTGGTCCGAGCCTCTCGCAGTCGCGTGACCGCGGCGGCATCATCATTCAAAGGTGGGGTTGGCATCGTTGCTATCCGTCTGGTTACTGGCGATTGAAGTCAATGGAGGTGATGCTGCAGGTAACTTTATTGTGGTGTTGGCGACTACTGTTCCGGAACGATTTCCGAGCTGACAGGTACTGATTTTGGATCGCGACCGGTTGAATCGGTTGCGGGTTTCACAGGTCGATTGCTGGCCGTTGCTTCTCTGGCCGCTTCCGCTTCTTTCGGGTCGATCAAGTCATCGCGGTCGGCGTCGAGTTGTTCAAAGGCATCTCGCGGACCAAGAAACTCGCGCCAAGTGATGTCACCATCGTTGTTGCGATCCCACCGTTGAAACCAGATCGGCCCCACGGCCCGTGGTTTGATGGTGTCGACTTGAGCCGTCGGCATCTGCGGATTCACTCGACGTTCCTGATTGCCGAATGGATTGAAAACCCCGCGCCTAAATTCGATACGGAAACGCCGAGTTGGTTCTGACACGGAAAGCCCCGGTTTGTCATCTCGTTCCATTCGCGCGAGCGTCTTGTCGGCATATCGCATCTCGCGCATTGAAATCCGACGGTCTCCGTTGGAATCAAGCGTCGAGAAGAATCCGGCCCCGTCATCGTAGACAGTGATCTGGCAAGTCATCGCGACCGGTTCGCCGCGAGCACGAATGAACTCTTTCATCTCCTCCCCGAAAATCTTGCCATCTCCGTCGGCATCGATCTGATCGAACAGGCCGCGGCCGAACCGTTCGCGGAGCATCGTCTCGTCGCGATCGAGATATCCGTTTTTGTCGGCATCCAGCTCATTGAAGATCCGCAAAGCAACCGTCATCGATTCCTCGAAGGGATCGACATCGCGTGACGAGAAAGTAAATAGACCGCTTTGCAAGCTGATTGTGGCATGCTCGGGAACATTGTCACCATCTGCTAAGTCGCCGGTTGACCCAAGCATTCGCAGCATTGGCTGTCCGTCCCGATGAATCACATCTGCGGCCAGTTCAATTGCGACCGGCGAATTCTTCACGCCCGCCAGCTCTTTCAAACTGAGCTGTCCATCCTTGTCGGTATCGCAGGTGGTGATCGCCTCTTTTGACCAGTCCAATTCCGCTGCGGAAAGCTTGTGATCACGATTCTTATCGTACTTCTGCAAGAGCTGTGCAGGCAGCAGAGTCTGATTGGTATCACGCAACAGCTCCTCCGCGGCCTGGGGGCGAGGTTGTGTTGATGCCACGGCTTGCGGTTGTAGCAGTGTGGCAGGGGGAGGTGAAAATTCGTCGAGTGTCACGCATTCATCGTCATCAAAGTCCTTCGCCAGCAGCAGATCCACCGAGTTCTGCATCTCCGCCAAATCCACGACGCCGTCCTGGTTCGCGTCGAGCAATTTGAAGATGGCATCGTCGCTGGCAGAAGTGGTGTCGTTTTGGCGATAGACGATCGTCTCGCCGCCGAATCGCTCGAACCTCTGTTCCATATCGCGTCGAGAAAACGCTGGCGTCGCCCCGATTTCTTTCAGAAATGCTTCTGCCTTCGGACGCTGTTTTTCGCGGAATAGCGGAGTGCGCTCGGCCTCTTCCCGCGACAGTTTGCCGTCGCCGTTCGTATCAAGCGTTTTCAACAGCCGATCCAAACTAGCCCGCCGAGCGTTCTGCGGAGACACGCCACCGACCGAAACATGAATTCTCAAATGCACGGGGCCGCTATCGAGCATGAACATCACGTCGCGAACTTCGGAACTAGTGGCCGGTTCATCCGCCTGAACCAAACCGGATGCAAGGACGCTGATGGCAAGTGCCAAACAGAGAAGCCTCAACCTCCAAAAGATCGATTTCCAGGAGATCGGCCTGGCCGATTCCGCAATCGATAGTCGGAGAGTGTTGTAAGAATATGTCATCGGAAAACGTGCAATACTAGGACAGTGGTCGTAGCGTTTTTGTGACTCGAATCTCGAGCTTGGGATCTCTATGTTTGATGTTTCGCTGCGGGTGCGACGACAAGTTCCTCGACGGCCTTGCCACCTCGTTCGACCAACGGAATCGGTCGGCCTTCAGGTGAGATGTTTTCGTGCTCGGGGTTGACGCCAATTCCCGCGCACATCGTCGCGTACAAGTCGGCGATCTTGACGGGCCGGTCCTTCACTTCCATGCCCGTGTCACCGGTGTTCCCGATCACCTGGCCTCCCTTGATCCCCCCGCCGCCGAGCACCGTGGACCAGGCCAGCGGAAAATGATCCCTGCCGGTCGTTGCGTTAATCTTCGGAGTCCGGCCGAACTCGCCCATCCAGACGATCAGAGTCGATTCGAGCAACCCGCGTTCGCGAAGATCGGACATCAGCGTTGACCAAGCCGGATCGAGCGTTTCGCTAAGCCGCTTCACCTGAGCGAAGTTGTCGGCGTGCGTATCCCAACCGTTCAGTGCCACTTCCACGAATGACACGCCGCGTTCGACCAACCGGCGAGCCAACAGGCAACCTTGTCCGAACTGGCTGCGACCATACTTGTCTCGCAGTGCCGCCGGTTCTTCATCGAGTTTGAATGCCCCTTTCGCATTGGAGGCGATCATCCGCATCGCGCGATCGAAGTTAGATTTGTGAGCCTTCGTGGATGGCCCCTGCGCCCGATTGGTGTAGTCGTCCTGAAGGAACTTGGAAATCTCAAATCGCCGTTCCATTGATTCCTTGGTGACCCCGACCGGAGGTTTCAGGTTCTCGATCGACAGGTTCGCACGAGCTTCTGGATCGCTGCTGTCGCCAGACACCACCAACGGTGCATAGTTCGGCCCGAGAAAGCCTGGACCGCCCGCGTTTCCGAATCGGAATTGCGACACACTGATATAGTGCGGCAGGTCGCTCGTTTCGTCGCCCAATTCCTTGGCAAACAGTGAACCGAGGCTCGGATAGTTCACCCCTTCCTGGCCAGGCCGATGCCCCGTCAGCATCAAGCGTGTGGCCCGATCGTGATCTCCTTCTTGCGTCGTCAGACTGCGGATGATCGCAAGATCTTTCATCTGCTTGGCGACTCCCGGTAGATGCTCGCTGATCTGAATACCGGGCACAGCCGTCTCGATCGCCTTGGATGGTCCGCCGTTGGGATTGCCGACCTTCAGATCGAACGTATCGGTCTGAGACGGACCGCCTGCCATCCACAGTAGAATAAATGATTTGTGCCGACCCTTCTCCGCAGCGTTAGCCGCCTGAGCCAGTTCAGGCAGCCACCCGGAATACGAGACGCCAAGGGCGCTGGCAAGGGAGAGTCGCACGAAGTCTCGACGCGAATAGTCGAACATATCATTCTCCGAAAAGCGAAATCTCAATCACAAGAGCCCGACAACGCCGTAGCCAATCTCGCCAAGAGATGGGGGCTTGATTCATTTTTCCAACACGAATTCCGGACTGTTCAGCAGTCCCCAGAAGATTTCTGCATACGCCTGCTTTTGCTGTTCTCCAGGGGGCTGTTTCTGAATGTGCTTCAGCAGGAACTGTTTCTCTTCCGGTCGCGGATGCCGACTGAATGTGGCCAGATACAACGTCGTGAGCTTTGCTTCGGCATCCAGGAACGGCGCATCCAGCACACCGCGAAGCGTCCGGCTCTGTTCGAGATCCGTCGCTTCGGTGGTCAAGCGTCCGTTCATCAAGAGTAGCGCCTGAGGAATTCCGGCGCGGTACTCGTCTGGACTGTTCGAAGCCGCTTCATTCATGCGCGCGATCAATTGAGCTCGCAGTCCGTTAAACCGGGCACTTCCGTCGACCCGCGCGATCGGCAGCGCCAGGGCCTGTTCGAGCGAATTGAAGACCTGCTCGGGCGCTAGCGTCTTAATCGGCCTCAAGCCCGGTGATGGCTCACTGTCGACCTCTTTCAGCGGCACGCACTCTCGCTGATACAATTGGCTTCTGGTGATGCCGGCTATCAACCATCGCAGATCGAAATCGGCATCAACGAACTTCTTCGCCAATTCATCCAGGACACGGCGTTCGGCGGGTGAAGCCTTGTCGAGGTCGTCAACAGAATCGGTAATCCCACAGCCGATCAGGTGCTGCCAGACGCGGTTCACGACCGTTGCCGCAAATTGCGGGTTGTTCTCGGCAACCATCCAGTCGGCGAGTGTCTCTCGCGCCGACTTTCCACTCGCAATTCTCGCCTCCCCTCCCCCCAGAAACACGGCGGCATACTCCCGACCACCGTTCGGCGACCGAATGCTGGCTAATGACGTATCGTCGATCACACCGTTTTTGACTCCTGCAAAGAACGCCGCCATTCCCCAGAAATCCTGCTGTTTCCAAGCAGCAAACGGGTGATCGTGACATTCCGCGCACCCGATGCGAACGCCCAGGAAGACGCGTGATACGGAACTCGCTGCGAACTCTGGCTTGCCCCCCACTGCTTGAAAGAACAGCGCTGGCCCGCCGTTGCGAACCCCCAATTGGGGGTTCACCACCATCATCTGCTGACCATCGCTCTTGGCCGTGATGAGCTTGCGAGCCAATTCGTTGTAAGGAACGTTGGCCGCGAACTGTTCTTTAAGCCACGGCTCGAGCCCCACCGCCATCTGCGCTTCCGGAGAATTCCCTGGCACCATCATGCGCCGCCAGAGGGTCGCCCAATGCGCAGCGGTCCGATCCGCGTACTTTTCCGGACGACGGGTCTCGGTAAGCAACCGATCGACCAGAACGCCACGATGCCGTTCGCCGGCATATTCCAGAAAATCACGGGCTTCGGAGACGCTGGGAATCGATCCCGTTAAATCGAGAAACGTCCGCCGCATGAACGTCGCATCGTCAACGAGGTTCGGCGGAACAATCTTCGATTCCTGCCAGGCGGCGGCAAATTGCTCGTCGATCCAAGTCGACAACTGGTCGGTTGTCAACCGCGGCGAGGCCACCCGATTCGCGGGCTCTTCATCGGCCCAGACGCTATTGGCGCCAGCAACGATCAACCCCAACGCTAAGGCAATGATTTTGAGGAAGATCACGGAGACCTCCAGAAGCCGAAAGGGAAGATGAGTTGATGAAATCACAAGAATTGTCAGATGAGTTCGATAGCCGACTCCGACACAATGTAGACAGCATGTCTGTTTTGTCAAGCAACTTATTCCCGGTGTCGAAAAAACTCGACTGGTTTCCCCGGTCTTGCGCGGCTTGCGATTTGGGGAGGAGTGTGGAGGGGTCAAACATTGAGATGGCTCCGGTCATCACTTTACGTATGCCGCACTGTCCGTCGTGACACCCCGCCTCCCGCGAATAGCACCAACAGAATTACCCCAACTTCGACATTAGCATCAGCAATTCTGGCGAAGACATTCCGGAAGGCATGTTCGGCAGAATTCGCCGCGGGAGAATCAACTCCAATATAGTCCACTACTTTTCCCGTGACTGATGCTGGATATTGCACCAATCTACGTGGACCGTACTGAAGTGCCCTGCTACATGCACACGACAATTTAGCCGGCAGCGTATGGCGTAGGATTTTGGCCCTTCAACAACAATCGCCTTGCGGTTGGAAATCATATCAATGCCGGGCGGTCATTCTATTGCGACGCACGCGATCGTACTGCGCATCCCTATCTTGATGATAGCAGGCATTGTCGCTGGCTGCGCTGCGTTCCGGCATGGCGAGCCAATCCTCGACAATCCAATCGTGGAGCACTATCGCCAATTGGCGGAACAGGTTGCTGCTCCAGTACCCGAATCATCTGATTCGACCGAACCCGTCTCACTTGGTGAGGGACGGCCGCTAGTGGCCCCCAGCCAAGTCGAACTGCGAGCAATCTCCTTAGAAGAAGCCGTCAAGCTGGCGATCGAAAACAATCAGATCCTTCGCCAGAACGCTCAGTTTTTATCTCCCCAGAATCCCATCCTGGCCAATCCAGATGGCGTCGCGTCCATTTACGACCCAAGCATTCAAAACACCGGAGTTCTGTTTGGTAGCCGGGGCACCGAGGCCGCTCTATCCGACTTCGATCCTCGATTCTCGGTGACGATGAAGGGCGGCCGAGACGCCCTGGCGCAGAATTCGATCCTCCAGTCTGGAAACGTATTGACGAATGACTATACCCAATCGGAAACGCGGCTCGATCAACAGTTGATGACCGGTGGAATCTTCTCGCTCACGCAAAACTGGGCTTACTCCGACAGCAACGCGCCGACTAACTTGTTCAACTCCACTTTTACAGGTGCATTGGGGGCCGAGTTTCGACAACCGCTATGGGCCGGGGCAGGGCGGCAATATACGGCGGTCGCTGGTCCCGTTTCTCAGCAGGCTCGTGGATTCAGCTACGTCAACCAAGGTGTTGTCATCGCACGAATCAATAATCGACTTGCCGAAATCGATTTCGAGGAGAATTTGCTGAATCTGCTGCGCGAGATTGGAGAAGTTTATTGGGATCTCTATCTCTCGTTCCGCGAATTCGAGGCCGAGGATTCAAATGCGAATAGCGCGAAACAAATGTGGGACGATGCCCTCGGAAAATTCGAGACCCAACTTATCGGCGAGTCGGAGGAAGCCCAGGCGGAAGAAACTTACCACGATGCCACGGCCCGCCGAGACCAGGCGCTGGGACAACTATTCCAACAGGAAGCCAGATTGCGGCGATTACTTGGTCTGCCCGTCGAGGACAGCATGGTCCTCTATCCGAGTGCCCAACCCGAACACCGGGAGATTAAGCCGCAACGAGCGATCTGCTTGTATGAAGCCCTGACCAATCGAATCGAGCTTCGACGACAAAAGACCAATATCCAAAGCCTGGAGTTGCAACTCAATGCGGCCAACAATCTCGCCAATCCGCGATTGGACCTTGTGGTCGGAGGAAGTCTGAACGGGTTCGGCAGACGCCTGATTACCGGTGGAACCGACGATGGAATCACATCGGAAGGTTTCAACAACGCCTACGCATCGCTACTCCGCGGCAAAGAGACCAGTTGGAATGCGGGGATCGAATACACGGTGCCACTATGGTTGCGAAGCCAGCGATCACAAGTGCATCAACTCGAGTTTCGTGTTGTGAAGGCCAAACGCGCCTTGGCGATGCAGGAAGATGAAATCGCCCGTGAATTGTACGTGGTGCTGCAGTCGATGCAGCGTTGGCACGCGCTAATGCAAACGAATCGTCGTCGTGCCGCTGCTGCCCAACGCCGATTCGATGCCGCGACTGCGGAATATCAGGACGCTATGCGAATTGGCATCGACCCGGTATTGCGGGCCGAGATGAGCTTGGCACAGGCAAAAATCGCCTTCCATCGCAGTCAGGCAGAATACAATAAGTCACTTCGAGACCTGCTCTATCGCATGGGCCGCCTCGCTGCTCGAGATGGAATAGAACTGGTGGACTTTGAAGGTTTGCCGTTGCATCCGCCAAATAGCCAATCTCCCATAGATATTGAACTACCGGCACCGTCTGCCACCCAACAAGAACAATACTCCTCGCCAACACCGCTGCCCGACAGCGTCGAGTCCGACGAGAAATCCGTCGCACCAAACGTCACCCCCATGCTGTACGAACAGCGTTCTTGGGACGATGATGTTAGAGTAGATCAGGTTGTTGAATTGCCAGCGAAAAGTCTGATTCCACATTCCGAATCCAACGAGTGAGGCGATACTCAGCAATGCACTTTCAAACCACATTCGAGTTCATGCCATGAGTTGTCTGCGCGTCGCCGTAGTGGCAGTTTTGTTTTTCGGGACAGGTCTTATCGAAGCCGGAGAGAACGGGGCTCGTCTCCCGAATCGCTCTTCAGTCCGCATCGCGGATTGCAGAATTGTTTTGATAGATCACGTCGTCCTGGCATGCGATCGCTCGGGTATTCTGAAAAGTGTCGAATTCAAAGAGGGGATGCAAGTCCAGGCGCGGCAACAGGTCGCCCTGGTCGCCGATGAAATCGCCATTGCAAATCTGTCACTGGCTGAACGTAAGGGGGGCAACGATGTCGAAGTTCGATTTAATCGCAAAGCCAGTGAGATTGCAGAAACCGAGTATCGAAAAAACGCCGAGGCGAATAAGAAGGCAGCAGACGCGGGTAAAGGGAATCCTGTCGCATTGCTGGAAGTAGAAAAGCTGAGGCTGGCAGCAGAAAAAGCCGTGTTGTCGATTGAACAGGCCGAGCATGAGTTGTTGTTGAACAAGCTGACCGCGGAAGTTTCACGCGCTGAACTAGCAAGTTACTCGGTCCTGGCGGAATTCGACGGAGTTGTGGCGCGAATCTATCGAAAAAAAGGCGAAGCGGTACGTCAGGGAGATCCCATTGTCGAAGTCGTCAATACCGATCGCGTTCGTATTGAAGGTCGCATCGACTTGGCAGATCTTAAATATGCCAAACAGGGAGCGAAGGTGAAAGTGCGACTCTCTATCCCGGATCTCGATCTACCCGAAGAACGCGAGGAGTTTTCAGGCCAGATCACGTTTGTCGATTTGATCTCGGATCCGGTCACACACGAAACGAGAATATTTGCAGATGTCAGAAACAAGGACAATATTCTGCGCGCCGGTCTCACGGCAGAAATGATTCTCGAAGTACACGAATCGAATTAACGATCAATTTGGTCGCTCGTGTCGCGAAACGTCTGCCACAATTCACGATGATTTCCGCTAGCTCGTGCAATGTCGCTGTCAATACCTTCAGAGCAGATCAGTTCGTCGCACCGACCCGTGCCTCTTCGCGGCCGCGCCGACCTGATTGTGAAGGCGATCGATTTTCAGGGTGTCACTCATTACGTCATCAAAGATCCAATCGGACTGACCTATCATCGCTTACGGGGTGATCAATACTGCATACTGAAGGCTTTGGATGGTCGTCGGCACATCGAAGCGATTCGCGATGACCTTGTTCGCACATTCCCCTCTCTCAGCCCGATTCTACAAGATATTCAGCAGGCAATTGCGGACCTTCATCAAAAAGGGCTCGTCTATGGCATTCGGCCCGGACAGGCAGCCGCGCGAATTGGGCAGCGCCGGAAAAAATGGCGACAACAACTGTGGGGCGTTCTGACAAATATCCTGTCGTTGCGATTGCCGGGGTGGGATCCAGATAGGACATTGACACGAATGCTGCGATGGACGCGCTGGATGTTTCATCCCGCAACCGTCGTCATTGCCAGTGTCGTCATCTTAGGCTCATGGCTACTGTTAGCGATCCAGTTCAGTGTGTTCCAAAGTCGATTGCCAGCATTCAGTCAATTCTTCGGTTGGCCAAACCTGATTTTCCTGTGGTGTACCCTGGCCGGTGCCAAAATCATCCACGAATTTGGCCATGGCCTGTCGTGCAAATATTTTGGCGGTGAATGTCATGAGATGGGCGTGATGTTGCTGGTGGGCAGCCCGTGTCTCTACTGTGATGTCTCCGATTCCTGGATGCTGAAGAACAAATGGTCGCGCATGTTGATCGGCGCGGCCGGCATGATTATCGAAATCGCGCTGTCCGCGATCGCGATCTTTGTCTGGTGGATGACAGAACCGGGCCTTTTACACTACTTGTGCCTGAATCTGTTCTTCGTGACCGCGGCCACGACGGTGATCTTTAACGCCAATCCACTGATGCGTCTGGACGGGTATTACATCCTGAGTGACTTTCTAGAGATTCCCAATCTTCGACCCAAAGCCGATCGACTGCTGCAGGAATATATCGAACGGCTATTGCTGGGTACTGAACCGCGCCCCGATCCATCCATGCCTCAAACAGGACGACATTGGTTCGTTCTTTTCGCCATCGCCTCGACACTGTATGGATGGGTAGTGTTGTTTGGTATTTTGACCTTCCTCTACACGGTCCTGAAACCGTACGAATTGCAGAGCATCGGCCAGACCCTCGCCGCACTTTCGGTGGCGGCGATTGTGGGCAAATTGACGAGAAGCACCTATCTGATGATAACCGCCCAACGTGCAAAACCGGTGAAAAAACGACGCCTGGCAATTAGCCTGACCATCGTGACGGTGATCTGCATTGCAATCGCAACGATCCCCGTCCCCTGGTTTGGATCGGCCGCATTTACCATCGAGCCCAAAGATGTTCAAAACATTTATACGAAAGTCCCTGGGCACCTGATCGAACTACCTGTGCAGGCGGGTGATCGCGTCGTCAAAGGTCAATTGCTGGCGATCCTGTCCGATCCCATACTGGAAGATCGCGTCCGCAAACTGAACGTACAACAAAAGCTGCAGATCAAGGCGATTCATCTCGGCAAGGCGACTGACAATCCAAGCTCTGTGAGGTTGGCTCAAGAAAGCCTTCGCTCCGTGGAGGAAGAACTCGCCGCCTTAGTGGAACATCAGCGTCAACTGAGGATCGTTGCTCCTTGCGGCGGAATCATCATTGGTCCTCAGAAGGTCCCGTCTCCAAAACTGGAAGAACAGAAATTGCGGCTCCCCCAATGGACAGGAACTCCATTGGACCCTAGAAACACCGGGTGCAAGCTTGATGAGCAAACGCATCTATTAAGCATCGCCCCGATCGATGCGATGCAGGCCATCCTCTATCTCGATCAGTCTGACCGCCATGACGTATCGGTCGGAATGAAGGTGGCCTTGAAGCTCGATCACTTGCCAGACCGAATCCTTCGCGGCACCGTCTCACACATCGCAACAGCTCAGGCAGAGTACATTCCAGGCGCGCTATCGGTGAAGTACGGGGGGCAACTTCCGACCACGACGGATCGACAGGGTAAAGAGGAGCTTCAGAATGCGGCCTATCAAGCGGTCGTTGTCCTCAACGAATCTCCTGAGTTATTCAGAACAGATCTTCGCGGGACGGCAAGATTCATCGTGACAAGTCGCTCTGCTTCCGGTTGGCTTTGGCGATACATCCGCCGAACATTCCATTTCCGGATGTGAATGAGCTAGGCCCGGATTCGCGCCAGGGTGTATCGCCAGAACGGAACTTGACCCATCCCGCGTCGTTGCTTTCCGTCATTCCCGCGCAGGCGGGAATCCAGCTATTTCGCAATGAATCCAGACTGGCACAATCACCGAAACGTAGTTCACACCTCACAAGTTATTCGGACACTTCGAGGTACGGGTCCAGCCCCATTGATTGGCACGACAGTTCTCGGGTCCGCTCTTGTTTCAGAAGTTGCTTGCGGTGCTGGCGCTCACGGCGTTCGATGGATTTTTGAATTCGGCGGAAGACGCGCAGCCACGATTCTGGAAGCTCGCCACTTGAATCTGGCCTCGCCGATTTGCGATACGATTGCCACTGGGCAGCGGCAATGCTTCGAAATAACTCGTCCTCGAGCGACAGCCATAACTGATACGAACCGGGATCGCCTTGCCGAGCAGCGCGGCCAATTAACTGCCGGTCGATTCTGCGATTTGAATGCAGTTCTGTTGCGATGACGTGCAGCCCCCCGCAGGCGCGCACTTGTTCGTGCAGATGAATATCGGTTCCTCGACCAGCCATATTGGTGGCGATCGTAATTCGTCCCGGCTGGCCCGCCTCAGCCACAATTTCCGCTTCTTGCTCATCGAACAGTGCATTCAGTATCCGACATTCCAGGCTTCGCTTTCCCAACAGGCTTCCCAGTGCTTCAGACGCATCGACGGAAGGTGTTCCAATCAAGATCGCGCGGCCGGCCGCGTGAAGACGCACAACTTCGTGAATCAGCGCATCGCGTTTGGTTTGTTGCGACACGAAGACTCGCGTGGGCAGGCCTTTCCGAATACAGCGGCGATTGGTCGGGATCACTGTGACCTGAAGACTGTATGTTCGATGCAATTCCTTGGCGGCGGGAAGCGCCGTTCCGGTCATTCCCGCCAAATAATCATATCGTCGAAAAAACGTCTGTACCGTAATGCGAGCAGCTTCCTTAGTTTCATCGGTGATTGGAACATGTTCTTTGGCCTCGATCGCTTGATGAAGGCCTGCTTGCCATTTCCTGCCATCAAGGATGCGGCCGGTTCCCTCATCGACAATCGCGATCTCTTGATCCTCGGTCACGACATAATCTCGGCCTCGTTGGAATGCCAGCAGACCTCGCAGTGCCTGCTCGACATGAACGTAGAGTTTCTCGCTTTCGAAAGTAGCCAGTTGCGGCGGCTTCGCGGCCAGCGTGATCCGCCTGACACCACGATTCGTAAGCTCGATGGATCGTTGCGATGGGTCAAAAACGTAGTCATTCCCGGAATCAAAGTGCCGTGCGAAATCACGACTCCAGTTTAGCAGCGCCTCATAGGCCGGTCCCTCGGCGCGATTCAGGGCGATGATGAGCGGAGTTCCGGCGTCATCAATCAAGACGCTGTCGGCCTCGTCGATCAATGCAAAATGATGCCCTCGTTGCACAGTCTCTTCGCTGTCATCGCTCCTCGTAGGAGGAAAACACAACTGATTGTGCTGGGCATCCAGTTCATGCCCTGCTTTCAATCGATCTCGCAAGAAATCAAAGCCGATTTCTCGACTGGTGGCGTAGGTTATGTCCTGCTGATAGGCCTGTCGCCGCGTAAGTGGTTCGCTGGATGAGACTACGCATCCCACGGTTAGGCCAAGCAACCTGTAGATCGGTGCCATCAGTTCGCAATCACGTTCGGCAAGATAGTCGTTGACGGTGACGACATGGCAACCCTGTCCACGAAGTGCCCGCAGAAAAACGGGCAGCGTCGCGGTCAGCGTCTTGCCCTCTCCTGTCTGCATTTCCGCCAGGCCTCCTTCGAACAGACCAATTCCTCCGATCAGTTGCGCTTCATAGTGCGGCTTACCAAGGACACGTCGCGAGGCTTCACGCACCAGCGCATACGCGTCCGGTAGCAACCGATCAAGCGGCACACTGGCCCTTGCTTGCCACTGCAATTCGTGAGCGCGACGTAGTAGTACGTCGTCACTTTCACGCACCAATCGATCGGATTCGGCGATAATTCGTCGGGCTAAATCGCGCCAGCGCGAGACACGCGCGGACATCGGACGCCCGCTCGATTTCGCCAGATGCCAAAGTCGTGTCAGCCGATGCATAATTAAGTGGCTTAAACTGCTGTTCGGATAGCAAGTATGCGGATGTCACCACCAGAGATATCGCTGCACAAACTCGACGACATCCCCAAAGAGAACATCTCCCAATGTTGATGGACCACAACCAATTCGTGCTCGAACCTCAGCTCCAATCGAATGGGGGGGCAGTTTCTCCTCATCGAGCGCGGCGCGTGCTTCCAATACGGTGCCGGTGGTCTCCGTCGTCGCGGCTCGTGTCGACAGTTGTGTTAAGTAACCTGAATAGCTCGATTCGGGCTGCGTGAGCAGACGATATTCGATCGCCAATCCCCTGGCGTCCGTTTTTCGATTCAACGCTGTGACCGAATTGGCGGCCACGGGATGCTTGGAATCACCGGCACTTCCGGTTGGTGTTTCACCAGCGGTCGGTTTCGCTTGTGCGTTCAAGACTCGCCCGACGCGATTTTCGGAGATCTCCAACTCTAACTGCCAGGCACCGCGATCATCCATAATCTGTAGAAGTACGTCACCCCGCTTCACAGGACGATGCATTAATAGCTGTTCAACCTGAAACGTCGTGACGACTCCGGCAATCGGGGCCTTCGCGGTGAGTTGCTCGATTCTCTCCTTTAGAATTTCACGTTGCAGAGTTCCACCTTCGATCTCGACCCTGGCCTCGACGGACTTACCCTGTATCTCGACAATTTGTTCTTGTTTGCCCTGTTTTTCCGCGTCGTCTCGCTGAGCAGCCAAGGATGCCAATAACTTTCGCTTCTCGCGCAGCTCATTTTCCAGAGTCACTAGTTCCGTCGACAGTTCGTCATTGCGAAGCTTCAGGAGGACTTGGCCGACCTCGACTCGGTCCCCTCCTGCGACAAGAAGCTCTGTGATTTCACCGTCCCAGGGAGCAAAAATCTCGCGCTGCTCAACTGGCATCAATCGACCGGTTCCGTCGATGCGATATTCCCAGGGAACGAGCACTAGCACGATCGCAAACACACCAATGGATAGCAAGATTGCGACCGCAGTTGCGAGGCGGCGCCCGCGCAACCATTCGCGAAAGCGTCCAATCGCCCGCCAGGTCGGCAGCATGAAGATCGAGCTATAAGCTCGAGCATTATAGATCGCAGCCGCAATATGGTCTTTTGTCGAATCTAAAGATTGCTGCAGCGCATTCGTGGGCTGGCTGCTGGCCATTTGCTCGATAATTAGCGCCCCGATCGCTCGCCGCTCGATCTTCGGTACTTTGCCCAGTCCAGGCGGGGCCTCCGGCGGAACCAATCGTTCAGGTTCGATCAAAGGCACGATCATGATGAATCGCGATCCCGCCTCTTGGACAAACTCGGCCAACGGCTCTTCTAACTGAGGCGGAACGGAGCCCGATGAACCGTCGAAACGGAAGACCTCGCCCGTCGCTACGACCAATTCCGCCAGTCGACGCATCAGCCGAACAAGGTTTCCGCGCGGATGAACGGATTCTTGGCCGCTGACCGCCATGATGTCGACCCGGCGACCTCGGCGAACGGCAATACTGACACGATCGACTTCCCACAACAGGCGCCCGTCATTCGCAACGACATTGGCGACATCATCCAAGTCCAGACTTCGCTGTAGACTGAGCACAAATTCGAATGGAGCGGGCGCAATCAGAGTTGGCCGCGCAACAGTCTGGGATGGAATTGAAAGTCCAATGCCTCGTTCTAAGTTTTTCGTCTCGAGGCGCGGGTTGTCCGCCTCCATCGAAAAGATTTGTGACAATGACAATGACTCAGCAAACAACCTCTCCAGGACATCGGCATCATCATGAATGGGATCGGGATTCACCAGTAGCGCGACCAGACCGGTGGGAAAGTTCCCTTGAAACAGTGGCAATATCAGCACCAGGGTTTCGCGGTCGTCAAAAAGTCCCGTCAATCGTAAGGAGCGCGGTTCGCCTTCCGCCAAGGTGATTGCGAACTCGTTCGGCAGGCGCTGGGTTGCAGCAGGACTGACGAAGGGGTCGTGTGCAGAGGAACCGCGCGCCGCGATCCGTCGCATCGAAGCTTGCTCGCCATCGTGTTTCCATAACGCGACCCCTCGCGCGCTGAACGTCCGCATTAAATCATCGAGAATCCTCTCGAACACATCGGGCGCTGGCATGGGCATTAGTGGTCCGAAGCTTGGATTGGTTCAGTCGAATGGGGTTTCACGGTTCAGGCCTTCACACGAGAACTCTGCGACGCAATTCCAACTCCACGGACGGACGATCTCACTTCACGCACCAGACGAATCAATAATTCCGAGCCCAAGATTAAGAGGATGCGTGCAACAGATCGTCCGTCGTCTCGCAACCGACTATTCCAGAGGCAGCCATCGAAAACTCGCCGCCGCTGTACATCGGACTCTGCGACAGATGCCCTCGGCAGACACAACGTCTTTGTGCAACAGGATCGACGAAATCTCCAGGATCCTTCACGCCGAGCCGCCCCTCAATGCGCACCGCCCCCCCATTGTCGCATTTGATTATGCCAAATACGGTCCAAAATGACACACTGACTACTTGCATACCAATGGACGGCAAATTACCCTTTCGTCATCTTGGCTGGGTGACAATGCATCATATCTCAAAGTACTTGCGCATTGTTGCCGTGTTTGTTCGGTAGTTGTCGTTCTCCGGCCCCAGTTCTGGGGTACTTAGAGCGATCTCGTGCATCACATCATTTTCGATCAGACGCAATGACTTGAACGTTCCGGGCCAGGAATAAAGATTCTGAGATGAAGCCTGGAAGGAACCTCTGACCTGCCGTGAGGGATCGTCGCGATGGTAATCCAGAATTGGCTGTTTGGCGTCCGTAAACGATTGTTCTCGTTCCAGGGAACAGCCTCTCCTGTTCTGCGAAAACGCCGCACGGAATTGTCCGGTGTGGCCGCGATGGTCGAAGTGCTCGAACCGCGACGCGTCATGAGCGCGGTGGCGGTAAACGATGCCTATACCATCGACCAGGGAGTCGGTTCGCCGACAACCGTCCCGCTGGATGTGCTGGCCAATGATACGACGGGCTCTGGTTCCGGGTCGGGAACGCTTTCCATCAGTTCCGTCTCCAGCCCAACCTATGGTTCGGTCACGATTGAGCATCCCAACTCCTCCAATGGCCTGGCTCATGATCGGCTGGTGCTCACGCCCCCCGCCGGCTTCTCCGGTACGGAATCGTTCGGCTATACGATCTCCGACGGCCTCGGGTATTCGTCCGCCGCCAGTGTCACGCTGACGTTTACATCGTCATCAGGGAGCGGTTCCAACAGTGGGTCGGGATCCGGCAGTGGGCCTGGTTCCACCGGCAGCGGATCGGGGAATGGATCTGGCTCCACTTCGGGCAGCAGCGGCACCGGTTCGGGATCAGGTAGTACGTCGGGTTCAGGCTCTTCCGGAAGTGGCAGCGGCTCCGGTTCGAATTCCGGAAGCGGTTCGGCAGCGCCTTCAATCATGGCACTCTCGACAACCTCCGGTCCCAGCGGAACCGCAGTGATCATTACGGGGTCCAACTTCCAGAACGTCACCGCCGTCTACTTCGGTAACGTCGCCACCACATTCACAGTCACCGGCGCGAACACAATCTCCGCAGTCGCCCCGATCGGCGTCACGGGCACCGTCGACATCACCGTCGTCTCAATGGCAGGCACATCGGCGACGCTCAGCCTCGACCAGTTCACCTTCACCTCAGGGTCCGGTAGCGGATCGGGATCTGGCAGCGGCTCTGGCTCAACCTCGGGCAGCAGCGGAACTGGCTCGGGATCAGGAAGTACGTCAGGTTCAGGATCTTCCGGAAGTGGCAGCGGCTCCGGTTCGAATTCCGGAAGTAGCTCGGCAGCACCGTCGATCATGTCGCTCTCGGCAACTTCGGGGACCAGTGGAACCTCGGTGACCGTCTATGGCTCCAACTTCGTGGGGGTGACAGGGGTCTACTTCGGTACCACCGCCGCAACCTTCACCGTGACGAATTCCAACTCGATCACAGTCACCACTCCTTCCGGTGTCACCGGTACTGTAGACATCACCGTCACGACATCGGCCGGAACTTCCGCCACGTCGAGCCTCGACCAATACACCTTCACCTCTAATTCCGGTAGCGGGTCAGGCTCAGGCAGCGGTTCGGGTTCAGGTTCTTCCGGAAGTGGCAGCGGGTCCGGTTCGAATTCCGGAAGCGGTTCGGCAGCCCCTTCGATCATGGCACTCTCGACGGTCTCTGGCACCAGTGGAACCTCGGTGACCGTCTATGGTTACAACTTCGTGGGGGTGACAGGGGTCTACTTTGGTACCACAGCCGCGACCTTTACCGTAACGAATTCCAGCTCGATCACGGTCACCACTCCTTCCGGCGTCACCGGTACTGTGGACATCTCCGTCACGACATCGGCTGGAACCTCCGCCACGTCGAGTCTCGACCAGTTCACCTTCACCTCAGGGTCCGGTAGCGGGTCGGGATCAGGCAGCGGTTCTGGATCCTCCGGCAGCGGAACTGGCTCTGGTTCAGGAAGCACCTCTGGTTCAGGTTCGTCCGGAAGCGGCTCTGGCTCCGGTTCGAATTCTGGAAGCAACTCGGTAGTCCCTTCGATCATATCGCTCTCGGCAACCTCGGGGGTGAGTGAAACCTCGGTGACCGTCTACGGTGCCAACTTCGTGGGGGTGACAGGCGTTTACTTCGGAACCACCGCCGCGACCTTCGTCGTGACGAGTTCCAGTTCGATCTCCGTCACCACACCTTCCAGTGTCACGGGCACAGTGGACATCACCGTCGCCACGTCTGCCGGAACATCGGCTCTCTCAAGCCTCGACCGATTCACCTTCACGGCGGCCAGCACCGTCCCTGCGGTGATGGGAGTGACCGCGTCGAACGGTCTGGTCACGATCACAGGAACGAATTTTGCCAATGTGACCAGCGTCTCGATTGGCGGCGTTAGCGCGGTGTACACTGTGCAGTCGTCGACATCGATTTTGGCTTACGCTCCTGCAGGTCTAACCGGTTCCCAAGACGTGACGGTAACCACAACCGCAGGAACATCTTCGACCTCTTCCGCCAGTCAGTTGAGCTTTGGACCTTCGACAGACGCTGCTTCGGTGCTGCAGCCGTATTTGGCCTATGCCACGTACTACATCGATCCGGTTCAACCGACCGTCTATGTCGATGACCTCGGAGTCACGCCCGCTTTTCAAGATCAGCGAGATGCGTTTGGCAGCGTTTTGACGGCGACATACACAGCGTATCAACCCAAAGACGAGACCGTCACGACAGCCGTCCTGGGGGGAACATTGACCGTTCATACGATCATCACAGATTCCCACACCACCAGCGGGACATTGGGAAGCAGCTCCGAATTTTATGACCAGATGACGTATCAGATCGATTCGACATTTGTCGACACGACCGGACACAGTTTCACCGCGCATCAATCGGGGCACGCCACCTATCACTTCGTCGTCATTATCGAACCGGGGCCGCATCCCAGTGACACGGTCAAAACGACTGACGTGACCACTTCGCGAGAAGATCACTTCGACTTCGAAATGGCACCCGATTTCAACTCGACGATCGACGACGGCTGGACGGAATCGGTGACTGGAATGGTCTCGCTCATCGGAAACCAGATTTCGAATCTGCATGTCCATCACTCCACGACAACGTCGGATGCCGGAGCGGTCGAAGAGGAAGATCGGTCGCATGAATACACCGCGCAATGGGAGGGCAAGAACGTCGTCCATCTCACGACGACCGATACCTCGGCCGATCAGCTTTCGACTGCGACAACGACGACGCAAAGCGATTCCTTCGATCGGTGGGATACCGGTTCCCACTACGCTCAATCTTGGGTCGATGGACTACAAACCGCGTTACAACAAACATACACCCTGGTTGGGTACGGCCACTCCGCATCCGAAGTGGCGTCCGATATCGATCTCGATATGACCGACAACAGCACGGTGGTGGACCAGGCTGGAGTGTCGACGCCGGTCACGACACACTCGACGATCACCGTCACGTCGGATGATTCCCAGTACGACGAGTACACATACAACGTCACCGGCGATCAACTGGCTTCCGTCGCACATTCGACTTCAACTTATGACGACTCGGCCTACGGATCGTCACAATCGACCGGCAATATGGCCATCACGGCGACCCAGGGAACCGTCATCACCACCCAGGGAAGCGCCACTACCAGCCAGGATGACTGGACGTCCAAGATCGCGGCGGATGGTTACGGGATCTCGATCGTTAATCCCGACTGGACCACATCTCAGGCGAATGGGTCGACAGGCTCTTCTCCGGCACCAGCCCCTTGGGTCATTCAGTTCGGCAATGCCAAGGTGAAGTACACCGACACCGATGATTTCAGTTACGACGATACTACGTCTGCGGGGTTGACAGTCAGCGTCAACGACGGTGCGGGTACCGTATCGACCTACACTGAATCGTCCAGCGATCACGCCTATGGGAGCAGCACCTCCAATACCGTCGAAACGGACTTGGAAACTTATGTTGGTCTCGGAAATGTGAACTACGATTCGACGATCGTTGACAGCTCGTCGGGGGACGACACGGAAGCGATCTCGACAACTTCGACGCTGCATTCGCTCAATTCAACCGACAATTCCAGCCTGTTGATAACTTCGGGCACCACGAGTCTCGACACGGCGACAAGTTCATCGCAGTCGACAGACCACAGCTACGGCAATTCCACAAAGTCGGTCACGACGGGTGTGATCTCGTCTTGGGAAGACGATACGACCACTTCCGACTCGACTGGATCTTCATCGAGTTCACTCACCACCAGTCAGAGTTTCGACTATGTGCGAAACGCCGGGTCAACCACCGATTTTGAATCCGACCACAGGGACGAAACAATCACCATTTCGTCCGAGACGCCGTCCTGGACCGACAGCAGTAGTGACCACTCGTACAGTTTGGTTATCTCAACTCCGTTCGATGCGAATGGTGATGGAACAATTGCCACTGGCGAGTACCAGCAAGTATTGACTTATACGTTAGACAGCACCTACGACAGCCAGACGCCAGCGACCGAATCGACAATCGACGACCTGTCTCATACAACATCTGACAGTAGCACGCCTGCGACTGACGGCAGCGTGACCACTTATCACGCGGTCACCTCGGACTGGAGTCATGAAGCAACTCACGACGGTGACCACGATCTCGGAACGAGTCATTTGGCGATAACGGACCATCAGGTGGTGGGCGGCAGCAATTCCTCGACCAGTACACCAACGATCGTGCAGACCTCTCACGATGAATCACAGTCGACTTCGATCAGCACGACAACGTATGGCAGTCACTCCGACACCACATATCACGCGAACAACATCACCACGCAGCAGCTGATGTTGGCCCCCCCGCCGCCTAATAGCTGGCCGGCCATCTCTTCGACCCCCGGCATGCTGGGCTCGTGGCTGGGTTACGGCAGCAGTATGCCGGGCATCTCGACGACACACGCCGCGTCGTATCAAATCTTGAACGACACTGACGACGATGTCGCGGGTATCTCAACCTCCAGCAGCACGTCCGCTGTCATCAGGGATCTGCTGCCGGATGAGTCAATTTCGACCAAGATTGATGCCGATTCGAGCACCACATCGACCAGCACCTACACGTCGAACATACATCAGAGCGTTAGCCTCCGCGAAGCGGAAGCGACCGATCGCATCACGCGTCACGGTTACGCTTTCACAACGCTCGACAGCACTTCCGATTCGGCGCAGGATGCGGTTTCCACTTCTGCTGGAACTGTCACTTCCACTGATGGGAGCAGCACGCATCTGATCGTCGTCGCGATACCGACAAGCGGAACGGGAAGCGGGTCCGGCAGTGGATCTGGTTCTGGTAGCGGCAGTGCTTCGGGGAGTGGATCCGGTTCGGGAAGTGGCAGTGGTTCGGGTAGCGGTTCCGATGCTTATTCGTACACGATCGCAGGCGCAACCCGAGACTGGTCTGATGCGACTGACACGGGCGAGGACCATCAGACGCAAACGTCGACCGCGCACACCTGGAATACGAAGGCGTCCACCACAACCGATCAATCGTACGATTACGACGGCACTCACGATTCCGAGTTTCATTCCAGCACCCAGCAGACTTTCGTGGCGACGAATGCCACACCGACAACGGTCGATCATCTGTCGACTTCAGATGCAGCGACGGGAACTTACACCTCTCATGCGGAAGAACAATTCCAGAATGTGATTACCAATGGTGTCGCCACAATGTGGGACACCTACGATCAAACCGGCACAACCGAAGCGCTGTCAACACTGGATGACCAGCAAACCACGATGGCCAGCGGTGCGGTCAGCGAAACGCTGCAACTGCACAACACTTCCGATCAATCGTCGACATACAACCTGGAGACGGGATCGCTGAACGTAACGAGCACTTGGAACGATGGGACGACGTCGGGGTCTTCGGACAAGCTGACGCTGATCCAATCGGGCGACCGTGTGTTCACGAACACGTCGTCGTCGACGATTCAGTCGGAGACGGCGACTCCGTCGGTGACCGGTACAGCGGCCACGCCGGTCACCACGCTGACCAGCGGTGCGAACTGGACGCTGGACGAACATTCACTGTCGACGATGTCGCTGTTGCTGAAGTCCACAGAGGTATCTGTCGCGGACAGCTTCAGTACCGACGTGACGATCGGTTCCGCGACGTACGTCGACACGGATGGTGCGTACGGCAGCAGTTCTCTGGCGGTGGATGCACAGGGCGTGAAGACGACGCAGGATCACAGCGACGTCGAGACGGTAACCTCGCAGGGGACGTCGTTCACGCTGGGTGTGGGCGGGTCATTTTCGGACGGAGAAACCACCGGTACGATCGGTCTGAGTGCGGTTTACAACACTCAAACGATCTCGACGGACAAGGTGACGGTGGCCAATGGTCTGCGGGACCACACGTTGGACGAAACGTCCAGCAGCGGCAACCTGACGACGATGGGGTTGCACTTCAGTGGGAACAATCTGACGTTTTCGCTGGTCACCGACAGCCACGATGCCGCAACGGGCGCGCATCATCTGGACGAACATTTCGTCGACGGGACTTTGGATCACCTGACGGAATGGACTCGGCGGGAGGGGGAGGGATCTTCGTGGCAGGTGGCCCACTTCGTGTCTGACCAGGACGGGATCCACATCGAGTCGACTCAGCAGAGCGGGCAGGCGACGGTCCTGTACCCCAGTGCGACGGCCCGCGTGTACGACGTCCACGCCGCCTACGGGTCGGCGGCGCTGCAGGGTCTGACGGTGTTCTCCGGGTACACGCGGCGGACGACGAAGGGCTACCAGTCCCTCGAGACGGTCGACACCCCGTCCTCCAGCCAGGTCAGCACCGCCAAAACGTACGAGGAAACCCTGGTCAGTTCGGCGGGGGGGACCACCGCGCACCAGAATTACAGCTACGGGTGGTCGAACTCCCGCACCACGACCACTCACAGCTCATACGGCTATGGGGATTCGTCGTACACGGAGAATTCCAGTTACGACATCCCGCCGTCGTCGTACGACTTCCAGGTGGGGTCGGGGGAAATCGTCAACCTGCTGTACACCCCGTTGAGCGACAATTACCGCCAAGTCAATTCGAACGCCCGCGTGCCCGGAGCGGCCCCGACCGTGGTCAGCCAGGCCACCGCCTATCTCGGCCGGGGGGTCGCGATCGGCGAACTGAAGGAGTGGACGACGGCCGCCCCCACCCCTGTCTGGACTCCCGACTACGGTACCCCGACCCGGGTCGTCACCCCGCTCCTCGACGGCAACCCGAACCTGACCACGCTGGAGTATGTGACCAAGCGCGATGCGTCACCCGACAACGATCTCGTTTACCGCGGCGGCGGAGGGGGGATTCAGTTGCTGGGGGGACCGGCTACTTCCACATCCGGGACGAGCACGGGTAACAATTGGGGACTATTGGGCGCGCTCCTTCACGCACACGAACTTAACAAGAAATTTAATGCGGGTGTTTTGGAAGGCTTCGCCGTGGATGGAGTTTGGGGAACCATCCAATCCATCGGCTCAATACCAAGCCTCGCTTGGGGAGCCCAGAAGTGGATTTGGAACAATCCCTCCACCATATTTATGTTCGCTATTCGAGGGCCTGGGCAATTCGCCTTAGACCGAACGAACACTTTCGTGAGAAACAACTCTAAAACAATTGTCACGGGTCTCGATCCGGCTGCCTGGGCGGCGGTGATGCGTGGCGACTTCCAATCGTTGCAAGGCCGCGTGGATCCGCAGACGATGCTGGCGCTGCGCCTGGCTCGAAGCACGGTGATGGAACTGGCGGATTCGTTCGTTGCTCGACTACGTGAACTCGGTAAGAGCGATGCGGAAATTGCCCATGCGCTGGGTCGTTTGACTGGCATGATTGCCTATGAGATCCTCGAAGGGATGGCGTTGGAGGGTGCCAGCGCCGCATTGAAGGCGGCGAAAGTCGGCAAACTGGTGGATCGCCTGAGTTCGATTTTCAAAGGCATCGGAGGTGAGCGAGCCTCCAAAGCGATTGCGAACCTCGGCGAAAACTTGCTGACCATTCTTAACCACAATTGCTTCGTCGCCGGAACTCCGTTATTGACGCCAACAGGCTCCAAGCCCATCGAAGAATTCCAGGTCGGTGACGACATTCTGACAAGGGACGAACTGAATCCGCATGCCCCAATCATTGTCCGCCGCGTGGAAAAGATCTTCCATCGACACGGTTTCGTGGCTGAACTGAGGGTTGGCGGACGCACCGTTGAAACAACCGCCGAACATCCGTTCTACGTTTGGGAGCGAGGTTGGAGGAAAACCGCCGACCTGCAGCCTGGAGACCGGTTGATCAGCCACGACAACCTGCTGGTTCCCGTGGAGAAGGTCACGCTCACAACCCGCAGCGAAGCCGTGTACAATCTGACGGTGGCCGATCACCACACATACTTCGTCGGGGACAGATCATGGGAATTCACGCTGTGGGCGCACAATGCCTACAAGTCGATTCCTGGTGCCAATGGCACGTTTGATATTGTTGACGATGCTGGAAACGTGGTCCAACACGGCGTTTCGGCTGCCGATATTACGAAGAGAATTGATGATCTGAATCTGCCACCGACGCCAAACGCTCCAAACAGTGCGTCGGCTACGATTGGGACTTTTCAATTGGAGAAGAAATGGAAACACGCCCCCGATTTCGGCATTACGACACCCAAACGAAACCCAGCAACTCTTGCCGACTTTGGCAAAGCCATCGCATCACATTTGGATGATGCAGGGACTATAAAGAAGGGGACTTATCTTTACGTGCCAGACTCGAATGTGTTTTTTAACCCCAATACGAACCTCGTTGTCGTTTTGGACAAAAACGGCAATTTCGTCACAGGTTGGAAACTTCTTCCCGGTACGCCGCAGTTCGAGAAATATATCAAGGATGGAATACTAAGATGAGCCACGATCTAACTGTTCTTGCGAGGAAGTTTGCGGACGGAAATATGTCAGCAGTCGATTTCGCAAACGACTTCATCAGCTGCTGGAAGAGTGAGAGGGACGATGGCAGGTTGCTTCAAGACCCGCCTGAAGTTAGTGAAGCATTGTCATCAATCTTTTGCTTTGCAGACCTCTATAACCCTCAATCTGACCGTGAAGAATATGAGTTTGACGAAGAAAGGCTTCGGCAAGAAATCAAGAGAGTCCTTCATCTTAAGCCATGAATCCGTTTCAGATATCTATCGTTCCCGCTGGGCGGGGTGGCATTGGGTGATCTCTCAAAGTAAACGGGATGTGTCACTGCTTGGCCGCTTCTGTTTGGACCGGAGTCAAGGGTAACAGGTGTTCGGGGACATGGGTGACACATTCCTTCTACTCTGGAATGGGGGTGGAAGGGACGGAGTGAGCGGAGCGAACGTAGTCGCTTCCAC
>JAQGHU010000113.1 GCA_028291515.1 Schlesneria sp. | reverse complement strand
GTCCAGCCAGGGCCCTTCGGCCCTGGAATTAAGCCCATTATTAGACCTCCAAAGGCCTGAAGGGCCGGACGTTTCTGGGGGTGCCGATTTCAAAATGAGGGACCAATGGGCCGGCCCTTCAGGCCTCCAGAGCTGTTATTAGAGTCCTGTTCCGGGGCCGAAGGGCCCCGGCTGGGCAAAGTTCCGGCCCCTTGGGCCTCATGACACAGGCCAATGAATCCCAAAACGAATACTCAGAGATGTGTAGATACCTATGGACTTGGAGTCCTCGACATGGCCGTGCAATTGCGGCGTCCCTGAGAAGACACGGCCACGTCGAGGACTCCAAGTCCGTGGCACTCAAGGTTCCGGGACTGACTTTTTCAGGTGAGCCGCGCTGCATCTGCACGCGGAGACCTTGTTCGCATGCATCACTGAAGAAAGAAGATTTTTCACGCGAAGCCGCGAAGTCGCGAAGAGAAACACGGCAAAGACATGACGCAGATGCTCTTGAGCTCTTCCTCAATCCTCTTTCTTCGCGCCTCCGCGTGAAAATCTGCTTCACTGAATGGCCGCCTGCTCAGCCTTAATATTCGCCAATCACTTGACCATCACTGATCGAAGCGAGTCTGGTATAGGTCGTGCGATCGACGTTTTCACTAATGAATCGGACAGAGCCATCTCCCATCAGAAAATGGCAGCCGCCCGTATGCATGCTGCCAAAGTCCAGAGTCTGCGTGTTGATATCGGTCGTTCTGGCGTTGATCGGTAAAGCGGAATTGCAGACGCCACCGTTATCATCTCCAAAGTCCACAACACCGGCCCAGATCGCATCACCACCGATATGCAATCCGTTGACCAGTCCCGGAGATCGGCAGCGGACAATGCAAGCGAGTGATGCATCGCCGTCCTGCCTGCCTTCATGAGAAGCTAATCGTGCGTTGTGGCAATAACAATGCCATTTCAGGTTCAGGAGGGTCGATTTGCGGAATACACCGGGGGCCGTGTCGTTCAGGAACTCATGCATTCAATGTCAACAGCACTCCAAGTACTGAACGCGGCATACGGCGTGTGCCGTCCCGACGCAGCTCGCGTGGTCTCTGAAATTCATCTGTCACAAAACACGCACTTTTTTGAGGAAAACTGACTTTTTCGGGCCTGTTTTGTCCCCCATTGTCAAAAGTTGTCCTGGGCTGTCAATTTTTGTCAGCGACATCGAACGGCGAAGGGACCACGACGGGTCACTATTTTTGGCTTTGCGCCGAAATAATCGAAACAGGGTCTAGATCGAGTCACACCAGATCGGGGATAATCAGAGAACGAGAAGGGCCTTCTCAGTGGACCGTAACAACCGGCCACACCTGCTGACTTCCCCGCGGAAGTCGACGAGTGTGGCCGGTTTCTTGTTGCGCTCTTGGAATGCGGAATCGCGAATAGGAGGTGAAATGTGAAAACGGGCGGACCAGTGTCAGCCGCGGTCGGGTCTGACAGCAGTTGTCAGTCCTGCCAATTCGTAACCAGGCAAGGGCGACGATTTCGGGACGTAAATCGATGCTGTTGTGAATCCCGAAGTCCTGACAGCAGAGTTAGTTGCTCCGATCGGATCGAGTGGGAAATCGCGCTGAAATTTCCGAGTCAAAGTGGACGACACCCCGAAAACCCTGCCATGGACTGCCAAATGGAGGTTCTGTCGGACGCGAGTTGCAGTCGTCGTCCGTGACCGATCGGCGTTCGCGTTACGATCCGCAAAATCGGTACACCGGCCATAGGCGGTCGTCGACTGGGGCCGTTTTCGCGGGGGGACAGAGCGATGCGTGTAGCGTTGTTCGCGAAACTGCCGACGAAAGGAGGGATAGTTGCCCGCGCACCAATTCCGCGCCGATACCCAATTGACTCTGGTTGCGCGCCAGCATTAGGATTTATGTAACCGACAAACTCATTTCCAGACCAATCAAACCCAACAGCGTCGAGTGACGTATATTTGGGAATGGCTCCCTGTAGAACTTAACTTTCGAAGCAGCCTGACCTGACGGGAAGCGGTTCATGAATAGTTTTGGCAAAATCCTGGTGGTATTCGTGACGGCAGCCAGCCTGGGTTTTGTCGCGTTCACCATGTCACTCGTCTCCGGCGGTCCAAATTGGAAGGCCGAGATGCAGTCGCCCGAGTTAACGGATGATTTCGTCTTCACGATCACTCCCGGTGAGAAAACGACCTACGCAGTCAAGACTCGAAAAACTGATCAGCCAGTTGGTTCTGCAACACCCGTGATGGCCGAGGCGGTGGTGGCGGCTCGTAAGAGTCAGGTCGATGAGGCGAAGAAGGAAGAAACACGTCTGACCACAGAAGTGGCTCGCCTGCAACCCATCATCAAAGAGATCAAGGATCTGATTCCGCTCGATAAGGCAGGAATGGCGGCACGGGCTCAATTCCTCGACAAGTTGCTGACCAAGATCAGTGGCGATATTCAGACAACGACTCAGGAAATCGCGATGAAAGCGACTGCGATTCAGCAGATCCAAAAGACGGCTCAGGAACGCCGCGATGAAGGATTTCGGCTGAAAAATCAACTGGAGTTGATGAGGACGGACTTGTTTGTGTATCGCGAGCAGCAAAAAATTCTGGAAGATGAACTGGTTCGTGTGGAAGAGAACCGGAAACGACTTGAACGACGCAGCGAACAACTGCAGAAACAAGTCGAACCCTACGAGAAATAAATCGCGGTGATTTGTCCGAGCAAGGGGTCGAGGAACGACCGTCACTTGGGATTGCAGTGGCAAGTTGACGTTGAAAAACTGACGGTGAGGTGACTCCATGACGACAGTCGGCAAAATTCTGGTCGTGTTGCATCTGGTGCTAAGCATCATGTTCATGGCGTTCGCTGGGGCCGTCTTTACGGCTCAGAAGAACTGGCGAACGAATGCCCTGGCCACTCAGGCTTCGCTGGCGAAAGCCAATACCAAGCTGAAAGATCAACTCACGGAGTTCGAACGCGAACGGACCGACAACCAGGCGAAGACCGACAAGCTGAATGATCAGATCATGAAGCTGACCTCGGAAAAGGGCACGCTGACCACTCAGGTTCTAGCGTTGACGGCGGATAACGAACGCCTGCAACTGACGAATGATCAGGTCGAAGGTCAGGCTCAACTGCAAACTGTCGAAGCGACCGAGCGAACCGCCGAATCGACCTTGCAACGCAATCAAAACGCCACGACTTACCAATGGCGTGAACAACTGAATAAGAAGGTCCACGAACTCGAAGATACCGTGTTCGCCAAAGATCAGGAAATGCAGCAGTTGAACGAGCGGCATGATCGCGTTCTGAAGGACATGCAGACGATTAAGCTGTATCTGGGTAACTTACGATTGCCAACTGATCCCAAACTGATGATTGCCAAAACGACTCCTCCTCCTCCGCTGGAAGGCCGAGTTGTCGATTACGTGAAAGAAAAGAAGGGCAACACGGAACTAGTCGAAGTTTCGCTGGGCAGCGATGATGGACTCAGCGTCGGTCACTCGATGACGGTCTACAATCGCGAAGGCCGCTACCTGGGACAGATTCGTCTGACGCTGGTCAACGCCGATAAAGCGGTCGGCATCGTGACGCTCAAGGAAAAGAACACCGTCATTCAGAAGGGCGATAATGTCACCACGAAGCTCTGATAACGCGCCGGCTCCGGATATCTATGTGTCACTGCTATGGGTCTCGCTGGCCTCATTGCTGACCGGAATCGTCTTCCTGGTCATGGCATTGTCGGCCTACCAATGGAAGCTAAGCCCCTGATCGGCAAATGGGACCGGTCCTGAACCCCGTCTTGCCGCGAACTCCGGCAGAAACTACAACTCCGCCGGCGCAAAGTTCCTCCACGGGAGGAATCTGCGCCAAAGTTGCGTATTTTTCGCACGGCGGATGCACGGATGCTCTATCGCCTTAAACGCTGGCTCAGCCCCGACTTGGCTATCGATCTCGGTACGGCCAATACGCTGATCGCCATCCAGGGAGAAGGGGTCGTGCTGGACGAACCGTCCGTGGTTGCCTTACAAAAAGGAACCCGGCGAGTCCTTGGTCGCGGGACCGCGGTCGGTAAGCTAGCTCGACAGATGCTCGGCCGGACGCCCGATTCGATCACTACAGTGAAGCCGATTCAGGACGGAGCTATCACCGACTTCGAACTGTGCGAAGCTATGCTGCGCTATTTCATAAGGAAAGCCGCTCGTACGACTCCGGGGATTCGCCCGAATGTTGTGATCGCGGTTCCGGGCGGAATCACGCAAGTTGAAAAGAGAGCAGTCTTTAACAGTGCCGAGCGAGCGGGTGCGGGGCGAGTGTATCTCGTCTCGGAATCAAAAGCCGCCAGCATTGGGGCCGGCTTACCCATCGCTGAACCGATGGCAAACCTGATCTGTGAGATTGGTGGCGGGACCACGGAAGTCGCCGTCTTGAGCTTGGCTGAGATCGTTGCCAGCAAGTCTTTACGGATCGCTGGCGACGACTTCGACCAGGCGATTGTCGACTATCTCAAGCGAAACTTCTCGCTACGGATTGGTGATCAGACAGCCGAGCAACTGAAAATCCGAGTCGGTTCGGCCTACTCGTTGGATCAGGAGCAGACCAGCGAAGTGCGTGGTCTTGATGTCGTCAGCGGAGTGCCTCGACGAGCCATCGTGACGAGTGAACAGATCCGCGAGGCATTGCGTGGTCCCCTTGAATCTGTGTTGAACGCGGTCAAGAGCGTGATCGAACAATGCGATCCGGAACTGGTGGCGGACCTGTCTGATACGGGCATGGTGTTGTCCGGTGGGGGATCGATGTTGCCAGGGTTGGACTTGTTCTTCCGCGAGCATTTGGGGATTCCGGTCCGAGTGGCCGCCGATCCGCAGCGAACGGTGATCCGCGGCACGGCCATTTGTGTCGAGCATCTGCACCAATGGAAAGACAGCCTGGAAGCCAGCGATGGCAGCTTCTAGCCAAGGACCACGAAAACGGGAGATTGAATGTCGTCAATGAGCGGGCCATTAACGTGCGTGCTGGTTCTGGTCGGCGTGGGGCTGCACTTCGCGCCCGAGAACGTCGTGACCCGAGTACGCGCGGTCGTGGCCGATTCATTGCGACCTGGACAATTGGCGGCTCGCGAAGTCACTGAGTTTGTTCGCGGCAACAACAGCAGCATGAAATCGGCGAAATCTGATCGCGCTCATCGCACTGAAGTTGATCGTCTGCGAGATCAACTGCAAGAAGAGCAGACTCGAACGGCGGCACTGCAGATTCGCCTTGCTCAACTGGCCGATCACAACTCTCGAACAGATTCGTTGCCCGAGACTATTCGCACATTGCCTCCGCTCGTTACGTCGTCGTTGATCGATGCCGCCGTCCTTGGTGATGCGGTCGCTGAGAAGTGGCGAAAAGGGAAGCTGCTGGATCGGGGACAGACGAGTGGCGTCAAGGAGACCGAACTCGTGGTGAAGAGCAATCATGCTCTGGTTGATGTTGGCCGAGATGGCGATCTTTCGCCTGAAGATGGCGTGTTGTTAGGACGATGCGTGATTGGGAAGGTCGAACGAGTTGGCCGCTGGACGAGTACGTTCCTGCTGCTGACCGATTCCGGCTACCGTGGCCGTGCCCAGTTGGTTCATCAAGCGGACTCGGGATATGTGTTTGGGGCCAAGGGGATTTTGGAAGGGCAGGGCGAACCGCTCTGTCGTCTCAAGGGGATCGCTTCCTCTGATTCGGTCACCGTCGGCGATGCGGTGTATGCCGCGATGCGGGAGGGACTGTCTTCGACTCCACTGTATTACGGCCGAGTCGTCGAAGCCTCATTGGGCCCTTCTGATTCCGAATGGAAAGTCCTGGTCGAACCGGTTCCTGTTCCTAGTGATCTGCAAAGCGTCCAAATCATGCGAACTGCGGTGAACAACGAGCGACTGACGGCCGAGCGATAACTTGAGTGACGACTAAGGAACAATAGCTTTGTTACGATTCGTGGGGGTTCTGACAACGATCTATGTGGGCGTGGTCGCTCATTGCAGCATCGTGCCCGCCGACGTTGCGGGGATGGGCCGCCCCTTCTTGCCGGCACTGATCCTGGTCGTCATCGCCGCGGCCTGCGAAGCCTCAGTATCGATCCTATTGGCGGCGCTGCTTGGTCTGATCCTCGATGGCCTGTCGACCGAACGCCTGGGTGTTCATCTGGCTTTGGCAGCGATGCTCGCCTTGGGATTGCAGTTGGTGCAACCGATGTGGCGATCACGCAGTGCGCTGGGATTGATCGCGATGACGATCGTGACCTGTCTGGCGTGGCGCATGCTGGCTCCGATGGCGCTGGCGATGCTGTCAGATCGCAAAGTTGATCCTCATTCCTTGCTCACCTCTGCGGTGCAAGATTCGGCTTGGACCGCGGCGGTGGCCAGCGTGTTGATCCTGCTGGCACGCGGACTGGTTGGTCAGAAGATACAGGTCCAGACGGTCACCGAACGATCGACGCAAAAGTGGGCCACCGCTCGTTAGTTTGAGGCACGACGGAAGAACTCAGGTTCATGTTAAATCGCCCTTCGGCAACATGGTCAGTATCGGAAACGGACCGGTCCCGCGATTGGGATCCGGATCGCGCTCCCGGTTTGCGCCTGTTGCTGATGTGGCTTGGCATGTTGATACCGCTGGTTGCTGTTGTGGTCCGCATGGGACAGCTTCAAATTGCACTTCAGCAGGATTTCGCGGACGGATTCGAACAGACGTACGAAGTTCTAGAAGAGATCCCCGCTCGTCATGGACGCATCTTGGCGGCGGACGGCAGCGTGCTGGCCGGCGAGGAAGCTCGTTACGACCTGCAGATGAACTATCGTTTGATTCAGCAACCTGCGGACGATCGATGGTTGCGCGGCGAAGCCTTACGTAACCTGGATCGCGTGGAACGCAAAGACAAACAGAAGGTGGCTGCTGAGAAAGAGCGTGTGCTGAAACGTCGCGAAGAGCTTTGGGAAGCTGTCTCCAAATTGACGGGCCGTAGTTCGCAAGAATTGACCGAGACTCGGTTGCAAGTTCAAAACCGCGTCGTCCAACTGCGTAAAGATGTGCTTCGCCAACGGGCGGAACGCCAAGAACGATTGAATGCGAAACCTGCCGACTCGATGGTGGCAGCAGGCACCGGCTGGTCGTCGATCTGGACTCAGGTCCGTAAAGAACTGACCGAACCACCGACGCGTTCGCTGGATGCCGAGCCGTTGATTGAAGAAGTCGGTTCTCACACGATTGTCCCGGGCGTCGATGCGGATGTGAAAGCCGAGATTGAGGCTCATCGAGAACGCTATCCGGGTCTGCGAATCGATGTTCAAACGCGGCGAATTTATCCGCAAGGCGAACTGGCCTCGCACCTCATCGGCAGCCGCACGCTGCTGTTGGCTGATGAAGCGAAAAAACGTCAGATCACTGATCCGGAGTCGGATCTGCGTATTGGTGATCCGATTGGACGAAGCGGCCTGGAACTGAAATATGATGCTCACCTGCGCGGTGTGCGAGGCCAACGCCGCGTGTCGAAGAATCGCCGCGGTGACATCGTTTCGGCAGAGGATCTGCGTCAGCCTCGGCATGGCCGCGACTTGGTGCTGACTTTGGATATGGAGGTCCAGCGACGATCTGAGCAACTTCTGGACGAGGCACTGGCGGTCGTCACGCTTCCTCAGACGGTCGACGACGAATCGAGTCAGCTTGTTACAGAATTCCCCTCGTTGCCGCAGGGGGCGTGTATCGTCGCGATCGATGTCCATAGTGGAGCGATTCTGGCGGCGGCTTCGGCGCCTCGGTTCGACTTAAACTTGCTGACTCATCCTGATCGTCAACGTTGGCAGGATCTGATGGACGACCCACGTAAGCCGCTGTATTCGCGAGCGACGCAGATGGCGTTGCCACCGGGGTCGGTGTTCAAGGTGATTTCCGCAGTGGCTGCCGTGGAATCTGGCAAGGTGAACCCCGATACGCCGATCGCCTGTCGAGGGTATCTTGATCGGCCCGATCAGCATCGTTGCCAGATCTTCCGGCATCATCATGTCGGGCACGGTAACACGCAGTTGGACGATGCCTTGTGTTGCTCGTGTAATGTCTACTTCTTTACGGCCGCACGGCGCATGGGGCCAGGGCCATTGGTTGAATGGGCGACGCGATTCGGCATGGGGCGAAGAACCGGAATCGATTTGCCATCCGAAGGGGTCGGGCATCTGCCGTCTCCGGAAGAGATGGTCAATGGGCATCGACGTCGCTGGTATCCGAGCGACACGCTCGGCTTGGTGATTGGTCAAGCCGATCTGCTGGTCACACCGTTGCAGATGGTGCGAGCAATGGCTGCTGTGGCCAATGGAGGCCAACTGGTCACGCCACACCTGGCGGGAGAAGTTGGTCCCGTCTCGATGAGCGATTCGCCATCGTTCCGGCCGGTCTTTTCCCATCCCGAACCGCAGCCGATTGAGGGCCTGCAAAGTGAAACGCTGGCTCATGTTCGCGAAGGGTTGGAAAAGGTCGTCAATCATCCCAGTGGCACGGCATACAAGACCGTTCGAATGAAAGAAGTTCGCATCGCTGGGAAGACGGGAACCGCGGAATCAGGATCCCTGGATCATGCCTGGTTTGCGGGTTACGTTCCTGCGGAACGACCTCGCGTAGCCTTCGTGGTAGTTTTGGAGCAGGGTGGTGGCGGAGGCAAGGCGGCGGGGCCGGTCGCGAAAAAGTTTGTCAGTTGTCTGCTCGACCTGGGCCTGGTCACTCCGGTGACAGACTTGGCGCGTGAGTAGCCGACTTGAGGTTTGCCGCACTGCTGGTTATTCGTTCGTTCGCTGATACGCGCCGAACGGTGAGGAAGTCGCTACAGTGCTGCCGCTGTGTTGCTGTTTATGGCTTTTGATTTGGAATCGCGAGCATGCCTGACGAGCCCGTTCCTCCGGTTGCGCCGACATCTTTGCCGCGTATCCTGGGTCTGTTCGACGCGATGATGTTGGTCGTGGGGTCGATCATCGGTTCGGGGATTTTCTTGAAGGTCGGCAACGTCGATCGCGCATTGCAGCAGTACGGTTTCATACCGATTTTGAGTGTGTGGGTTGGTGTCGGAATCGTGACACTTTGCGGATCGCTCGCGCTCGCGGAACTCGGCGCGATGTATCCTCAGGCCGGTGGGCCGTATCTCTATTTGCGAGAAGCCTACGGTCGACTCCCCGCGTTCTTGTGGGGTTGGACCGAGTTCTGGGTTGTTCGCACGGGGTCTGTGGGAGCCCTGGCTTGCGCGACAGTCATCTACTTCACAGAATTGGTGCCGTTGCCGGGATGGGGTCAGGCCACGATGGCGGTCGGGATCGTCATTGGACTCTCTGTGATCAATATCCTGAGTACTCGTTGGGGGGCCACTGTTCAGAACATTGCAACAGTCGCCAAGGTCGTGTTCCTCGCCGGGTTGATCGTGTTGCCAGTCCTCATGGCGAAGATCCAACCCGAAAACCTGCATCCGATGTGGACTGCGCCTCCTGATGGAGGTGCGGCCAGTCTAAGTTTCTGGAAGGCGATCGGAATCGCGATGATCGCTGTGCTTTGGCCCTATGATGGCTGGATCAACCTGGGTCCGGTGGCCGAAGAGATTCGCGAGCCTCAACGAAACGTGCCGCGCGCCCTGACGCTGGGGCTGGGGATCGTGATCGTCATCTATGTGGGGGCGATTCTGAGCTACCACCTCACGCTGACGACGACTCATCTCGCTGAGAGTGCGACTGTCGCCGCCGACGTCTTTCAGAAGTTGTTCGGCTCGACTGGAGCGAAGATTGCCGCGCTGGGGGTGATGTGTTCGACGTTCGGTGCGACGAATTCGAACATGATCACTGGACCGCGAATCTATTTTGCGATCGCGCGCGATGGATTGCTCCCACGCTGGATTCATCAGATTCATCCGACTCGACAGACGCCGGCGAACTCGATCATTTTGCAGGCGGTCTGGACGACGTTGCTGGTGATCGTGTTCTATGCATGGAAAGAGAAACCCAAGGACGCGTTTGATGGTCTGACCGATTCCGTGATCTGCGCGGGCCTGATCTTTTACAGCCTGACGGTGTCAGCGGTTTATGTCTTGCGAATCAGACAACCAAACCTTGTGCGCCCGTATAAGACCTGGGGTTATCCGGTCACTCCGGCGTTGCTGCTGATGGCGTATGCGGGTGCCTTTACCAGCTTGTTGATCGAACAATGGAAAGAGACCGCCGGAGTCCTGATACTGATCGCTTCGGGCATCGTCTACTTCCAATTCGCCGTTCGCAGACAGGCCCGAGCCCAGCGTGTTGTCAAAACTTGAAACAGGGTTGGCTGCAATGTCTGTCGCGACGCCCTAATCTCTTGGCGAGATTGGCTACTCCTGACTCGTCCCTTTCCTCTCGTACTCGTTAACTTTGCCCTATGCCCCTTCTGAACATCGTTCTGTTTCAGCCTGAGATTCCACCGAATACGGGCAACATTGGTCGGACCTGTGTCGCGGTGGGGGCGAAGCTGTGGTTGATACGGCCGCTGGGGTTCAGCCTGGATGAGAGCCAACTGCGTCGGGCGGGGCTCGATTACTGGCCGTATCTGGACTATGAGATCGTCGATAGCTGGCACGAAGTCAAACAGAAGCTGCCGGGACATCGGATCTGGTGCGTGGAGAACCCGGCTTCTCGAACTGTGTGGGAAGCGGAGTTCGCGCCGGGCGATATCCTGCTGTTCGGCCGCGAGACGACCGGCTTGCCACCCGCCATCGTCGAAGAACTGAAAGCGACCACGATCCAGTTTCCGATGCGCTCCGAAGTTCGCAGCCTGAACCTGGCGAACACGGTCTGCGCGGTCGTCTACGAGGCCGTTCGTCAGTTCGGCGGGCTTCCCGGCCAGAGCGGTTGAAATAGATCAGCAACTCGACAGGCGAATCCTGCGACGACGGTCAGCCCGTCGAGAACATGGTTCTCGGTCAGAACTGAAATGTTCGCGAGAGACTGATAGACCGTGACAGTGCGACTGCGCGGGCTGACGACCCACAACAATCGCGTCCCGGCATTGATCCAGTCTTCGGCTTTCGACTCGACTTCAGTGACTGTGTCCCCTGGCGAAACAACTTCGACAGCCAGGTCGGGTGCCTCGGGGAAATACGCAATCGGGATGCCGATGCGTTCAATTCGTTCTCGCGTCACAAAACCGACATCGGGGGCGCGCACCGTATCGGGACTGCGAGACAAAATGAAGCCCGTCTCCGCGCCAAGGATGATTCCCAGCCCTTCCCGATTCACAACATTCGTGAGAAGTGAGCTGAGCCGATTGACGATCACTCCATGTTGAAATCCCGCTGGGCTCGTCGCTTTAGCTTCTCCTTGGACTAACTCGAAACGTGCCAATCCTCGATTCAGCGAAAGGAGTTCTTCAGCCGTGGTGAGTGTGTTCGGTGGGGAGGCTATGCTCATCTCGTTTTCCACTATCTCATCGGTCGCGAGATCTCGATCAAACAAAGTGTCAGACACATCCGAAAATATTCGGGGTCGCTATTCTATTCGATCCACTTCCACTTAATGCTTGCGGTGATCTCAAAATCAACTTAGTTTGACGACACCTCACCATTTCATTTTATAAGGACAGGCCGCCATGACCAGCGCAGTTGAACAGCGATTGTCTCAGCACGGACAAGTGATTCCGACGGCTCCCGAAGCGATCGGGTTTTATGTTCCGGTGATCCGCACGGGGAATCTCGTCGTGACCAGCGGGCAGTTGCCGATGGTCGGTAAGGAGCTGATGTTCAAAGGGAAGGTTGGCAAGGACGTTCATGAAGAAGAAGGTTTTCATGCCGCGCGGATGTGTGCGCTGAATGCGCTGGCTCAGATCAAGGCGTGTATCGGCGATCTGGATAAGGTGACCCGGATCGTTCGCGTCGAGGGTTATGTTCAATCCGCGGACGGATTCACGAAGCAGCCTCAAGTGGTGAACGGGGCTTCGGAACTGCTGGTGCAGGCCTTCGGGGATATTGGTCGTCACACGCGGATCGCGGTCGGCGTCAATGAGTTGCCGATCAACGCGGCGGTGGAACTGGTCGTGTGGGCCGAAGTGAAGGACTGAGCCTGGGTGCGGTCGTCTTCTCGTAGGATTGGTTTCCAATCCGTCATTCTTCGCAGCGTTTGATGTGCCGTGAAGACGAGATCGCAAGTCAAAAGTCCAAAGCCAATGCGACGGGTTGGAAACCCGTCCTACGAGAAGACACTCCATATCCCGAAAAAGCCTTCTCCTGATTCGGTGTTTGTCGATATGATCCGGCAGACAAAATGTCTGTTCGTGTGCAAGGATGTGCTCATGTCGAATTCCATCCGCTGTCGTTCTGTGTTGCTCTTCGCCGCCATCGCCTTCAGTGGCCTCCTGCTGCGCGGGGCCATTGCTCAGGATCCTCCTGTACAGCCTGATCATCCACTGATCGTCGCGGCGGTTGCCAGCGTGGACCGGCTGCTCGATCGGGCGGTCGACGTGATGCAAACCAGTGGAACTCCTATCGCTCGCGAAGACCTGATCGCCCTGCTGAAAAAGTCAGAGATCGAGCTGGAAGATGAGAACACGTCGCAGTGGTTCGATCTGACCAAACCAGTCGGCATGATGTATTTCTTCGACAGCGCATTGCTGATGCCAGGCGTCGCCGAGGCGAAAAAGGAGGGAGACGATAGCAAACCCGCTCCGGTCGCTCCCTCAATTCTGGCGGGGGCGGTATCGGACACGGGTCTCTCTCCAAAGCGCTTTGTCGCCTTCTTTCCGGTGAAGGACTATCAGCAGATGCTGGTGCTGGGAAAACTGACGCCGGTCGAAGGGAAGGTCAATTGTTTTCACAACGACAAAGGTGTCGAAGCCTATATGCGCAGATTCGGTACCTATGTGGTGACCGGAGAAGACGGTGACACGGTCGATCATTGTCCCGATCCGCGCGAGATCGCGAAGAGTGTGCTCGGCAAGAAGGATGTGGCGATCTCGCTGCAGTTGAAGGGACTGCCGCCGTTGTTCAGGGCGCTGGGCACAGAAGGAATCAGATCGGTTTATGACGCGGGGTTGCAGCGTCGCGATGATGAGCAGGAGCGTGATTATCTGTTGAGACGCGCGCTGGGTGATATTGCCCGCGAGTTGCTCGATCTGGCCATGACTCAGATCGACGAAGTGACGCTCGGAGTTCGCATCGAGGCGGATGTCCGCACGATTGTCGAACTGGAAGTGAATGGAACCGCAGAGGGGAAGCTTGCCAAATTTGCCGCAGAAATGACTCCGAAGAAGTCTGCGTTCGGTTCCTTGTGGAATGCGGACTACGATCAATCGCTGGAGATCTCGCTGGCGCTTCCGCAACGGCATACGAAACCGCTGGCAGCCGCGATTCGAAATTATATAGCAACAGTGACCGATCCCGCCGAAGTCAAGATGACCAAGGAGAATGCCTCGATCATCAGTGCGGGGTGCCGCATTCTCGAATCCAATCAATTGGAACTGCTTTGCACGGGCGAGCGGGACGGGGATGCGAATATCTCCCTCTATGGATTGAGGCTGCCGACGAATCGAGACTTTCCGCAGCAGTTTGAAGAGTGGATGCGGGCGGTGATGAAGGACAACGAGAGCGGTCTAACGACGACCGCACTTGAGGGTTTGCCAGTCCACCACGTCAAGACGATGCCCTTTCTGGGAGCCTTCTTTCATAGCATGGTTTCTCAATTCTCGGGAAGCGACTCGGTTGATGAGTTAGGCCGCTGCGATTCCTGGCTGATGGCCACTCCAGATGCCATCTGGATCTGTTCCAGAGCAGGCTGGTCCGACGAAGCGATCCCGACAATGTTGCATCGCGCGTTCGACTTCAAAACGCTAGTTGCACAGGACGCTGGGAATCGTCGAGCAGTCGCGCCGTTTCGGATGTCACTGCATCCACGTCACTGGAAGAGTACGAATGCTGATCCTGATGAGAGCGATGCCACGGTCGATCGCAAGCCGGATCCAGAACGCGAGCGGAGCCTGGCTCAACAGGAAAAACGCCAACAACTCTATGATGCGCATCCCGATGGGATTTCGGTGGAGTTGCTTCCCACCGCGCGTGGTTTCAAGCTGACGCTGGCTTTCGATGCTGTCTATGCAGTGCTGGTGCCGCAGATATTTACCGAAACATTCGTGGGTGGCAGTGCTCCGTAGTACATCAAGACCGCTTTGGCCCTTTGGGCAATGCTGCGAAGCATATGATCGTTTAACCGCGTGGGCATCGCCCCGCGCGTGACGGCGACTTCGATACAACGATGGACATACACCACATCGGTCGTACAGGACCCCACTTTGATGGGACGGATAGGGCGTAGGGGACCGATGTCGACAAGCTACGCGCGGGGCGATGCCCACGCGGTTAAACGATCCGACGTGAATTCGGGCTGTTCGTTTGTTGAATGAAAGCTCCGTCGAGCCGGAGCACTCCAAAGGTTTAGTCTGCGGAGACGCAGCGGTTGGCGGCCCAGTCGCGGAGTTCTTCGATCTTTTCGTGCATCAAAACAGACAAGGGTCGGGTCTTGGCGAACTCGTCGAACAGGTGGCGGCTTTGGACTTCGGTTCCTTCTTGGAACGCGGCGTACATCGAGCCGATGACTGCTTGTTCGAGTTCTGAGCCGTTAAAGCCGACGCTGGCGGCGGCGAGTTGTTCCAGGTCGAAGATTCCGGGGGAGCGTTTGCGCCGCTCCAGGTGAATGGCCAAGATGCTGGCTCGGGCTTCGGCGCTGGGAAGGTCGACGAAGAAGACTTCATCGAACCGGCCTTTGCGCATCAGTTCGGGGGGCAGGGCGGAGATATCGTTGGCTGTGGCCACGATGAAGATGGGGTGTCGGTGGTCCTGCATCCACGATAACAATGTGCCGAACATCCGTTTGGACAAGCCGCCGTCGGCAGAGGCTGCGGAAGCGGAGGCGAATGCTTTTTCGATTTCGTCGATCCACAGGACTACGGGGGCCATCGCTTCGGCTTGAGCGAGTGCCTGGCGCAATTGGCTTTCGCTTTCGCCAATGTACTTCTGATAGAGGACGCCCGGGTCCAATCGCAGCAGCGGCATTCGCCAGTCGGCAGCCACGGCTTTCGCGCAAAGGCTCTTTCCGGCACCGGGAATGCCGAGCATCAAGATGCCGCGCGGTGTCGGCAAGCCATATTCGCGAGCCTTCTTGCTGAACCCGTCGCGACGTTGCTTCAGCCAGGCCTTGAGATTGTCGAGACCCCCGACATCTTCCATGGTGAAGTCGGCGGCGACGGATTCGAGACAACCCGCCGACCCCAGCAGAGCTCGTTTCGCTTCGAGGATCAGCGGCAGGTCTTCCGGCTTCAGCGTGTAATCGCGGTAGATTGCCGACGCGACGATACGTTCGGCCTCGGATCGCGTCAGGCCGCGCAGAGTCTGGACGAGTTGATCCATGTCGCGCCGCGTGAGTGTCGCAGTCACTTCATACATGCTCTCACGACGAACTTTGGTGTACGTGTGCTTGATGACCTCTTCGAGTTCCTCGGCCGTGGGCCAACCGAGTTCAAAAGGGATCGTCAATCGTTTGACTTCGGTCGGCAGTGGCAACGCATCGACGAGGATGATGTTGCTCTGGCGACGATCGCCAAGGGCCGCGAGATCGCGTAGCATGCGGTGCACCTGGGCATCTTTGGCGTGCGGTCCCAAGTCCTTGAACAGATAGATGGTGCTTTGGGGCAGTTCGATCGCGACATGCAGGGCATCGATCGCCTTTTTCACCGGCGTCCCGCTCTCGCCACCGATCCCGACCGCTTGCGTGATGAGCGTTAACGTCTGGTGCCCCGCCAGCATGGCGATCGGGAGCCACGTCCCTTTTTCACCAAGTTGCCTCATGCCGGAGGTCATTGACCATTCGTAGAGAGGGCGCCCGAGTTCGATGGCGATCTTGCGCACTTCCTGAACCGCTCGTTCCTCGTCTCGCGTTTCGATCGAGATGAGAGGATGTCGCGATTGGACGAGGAGTTTCAGCGAAGAGGGCATGACAGTCTCAGAAATGAATCGAGGCGGATTGGCGACTGGTCAACTTGATTTGAGAAGAGAAGAAGAAAAGAGATTTGAAACACAGAGGCACAGAGGAATACAATCCTAAGTCGCTGGGGGTGAGAGAGAAAGATTGGAGAATGGCCACGTTCGCGGAAATTCCCCGTTCTTTTCTATCTCTGTTTCCTCTGTGCCTCTGTGTTTCAAATCTCTTCTCCTCTCGGATTCTTCTTCCAGCGAAAGACGATTGTACATCAGACATCCGATTCTGCGGATGAGCTGAATTCACATGCTCGTAAGATTCCGATGGAGGCGGTCACCAGGATTGGGGGGTACAGCAGCAGAATCGCAACGTGTTGCCAAGGGGGCGTGTTCCCGATTAACGAAATGGCCCCGGACATGAATTCGGGAGGAATATCCAGTTCGCACCACTGGAGCAGCAACGCCTGCAATCGGTGGTGGACGGTCAGCTTGTTGATCACGGCTGGCACAAAGCTGATCACCAGTTCAAACAACAGGGAATAGCCGACGGCCAGCACCATGCCTCGTCGAGGCATGATTGTTCCCAGCAATAGATATACGGCGGCGTAAGCGGGAGTCGACAGCAGGACCAGGCGGGCCATGGTCCACCAGATCTGCCATCCATTTGAGGCGCCGCTCAGAGGGACCGCGATCGCTAGTCCCAGCAGAACGGGCGGGATGACCCACGTCACAGCCGCCAGATATTTGCCAACTAAGACGGCTGTGCCGCCATTCGGTCGGACGGACAGATAGACCCAACTGCGGCGTTCGAGCTCTGCGGACAGGGCTGGGGTGACCCACAACATTGTTCCCAGCATCGTGACCAGCATGGGGCCGAGTGCAAACAGGAAGCCGATCCATAACTCGCGAGGCGCGGGGTCGCGCAGTTTCTGTTCCTTTCCAGCGTCGCGTACTTCTGGATGGTGGATGACGACCTCGCGAAGAGCGGGGTCAGGCGGCTTGTTTTCAATCATGCTGGCGTTGATGCTGAATCGGATGACCCCGATGATGAACACCGGAAATCCTGCCAGAACCAGCCACCACGCCATGCGTGGCAACGTGAGCGAGCGCTTCCATTCGAACATGAATACGGCACCGACATTGCCCATTACAGTTCACCTCGGTGCATTTTCATCAGGGAATTAAAGAGCGCCTGCAGCGATTCGTCCGCAGAGTGCATCTCGGTCACTTCGATGCCCGAGTTCTTCAGCCATCTAGGTAGTTGCTCGTACAGACGGGCGGGTTGTTTCGTCGCGACCGTGACGGTGTCATCCACGATGCTGGCCGAATCGACGACTTGTTCACGCAGCATCAATGAGGCGAGTGCATGGGGGTTGCTGCATCGTAACGCGACTTCATTCGGCAGGCCGACCATCATCGCATGCACATCCTCGGCTGTTCCGGAAGCGAGCAATCGTCCACCGCAGATGAGGAGGAACGACTGAGTGATCGATTCGATCTCGTGCAACACATGGCTGGCAAACAGCAGGCTTTTGCCGAGATCGATCCAGTCGAGGAGGACTCGGGTGAGTTCATGGCGACCGACTGGATCGAGGCCGCTGAACGGTTCGTCGAGGATCAGGATGTCGGGGTCGTGTGCGATGGCCTGGGCCAGCTTGGTTCGCTGCCGCATCCCGCGAGAATAGCTGGAAATCGACCGATGCATGGACGGCGTCATGCCGACGAGGTCGAGCGCATTCGCCGCGGCCACACCGGCATCGGCCGCAGTCTTTCCTTGAAGCTGCTGCAGGTACTTGACCCATTCGAAGGCTGAAACGCTGGAGTACAGGCCCTCGCTACCCGGACAATAACCAAGACGCCGGAAGAGGGCGGCGTTGTTGCGAGGGGATTCGCCCATGACACGGACGGATCCGAGCGTCGGACGGAGTTGGCCGGTAATCAGATTCAACAGAGTCGATTTGCCGGAGCCGTTGGGGCCCAGCAGGCCGTACGCTCCCGCGCCCAGTTTCAGTGTGAAGTCGTTCACACCGATCACTTTGCCGTAGAGTTTGGTGACGTTCTGGAGTTCGATCATTGGGCAACGGGCCGGGGCTGAGGAACGGATTTAACGAGGTCGTGAAGTGGACCGCACTCTTCGAGTGACGCGGATTCGGCACACGGAGTGTGCCGTCTACTTTAGACTCGCATGGGGGCTGAAATGCGATAGTAGGTGATTCCTAAGGATGTCACCGTTAACGCGACCAGGATGATTGTGGAGACCATCACGTCTTTGAATTCGGCGAAGCCAAACATCCAGCGCTGGACTCGGCCGAGTGTGTGATAGAGCGACAAGTGCGTCCAACGTGATTCTTTGATCTCAAACAGGGGGCGTGCGAAACGCCGTCTGGGTCGATCTGGCCGTTCTTCTCGCTGGGCTTGGGCGACTTCGTTGCCCGAGCTCAGGGCGTCTGCCGTGTTGGCTGCTCCGTAGGTGAACCAGCCCAGGATCCAGATCGCGAACCAGGCGAAACCGGCATAGCGGCTTTCTTGGGTGAGCGAGGAGAAGCAGATGGCGAGCACCGATGTCGGCAGCATCAAAACGATTGAGGCGCCGATGATTCGCAGTGGCAAGTCCCAAGTCGCCGTGACGACACTGAGGTTCGGTGAGAGCAGGATTCCCAACAGATAGAGCGCCAAGGCCGGGACGGTGGAGATCAGGGCCAGATATGCCCAGAGGCTGGCGACTTTGCCGAAGAGGTATTCGGCGCGCGTCAGCGGCCGTGAGAAGTACAACAGAAAGGCACGCGAACGGATGTCTTGTGAGATGAGCGGTGGCGAGATGACTCCGACCACCATCACCATTAACACTGCTTGCGGATAGCGGAAGAACGATTGCAGCAGCCATGCCCAGACGGTGTGACGGCTGCTTTCGAGGTCGCCCGAGCGAATCGCGTCTCGCAACGTGTCGAATTCGGGTGTTTGAGGCATCCCGTTTAAGAAGGGATGCAGCATTTGCCGCCATTCTGAATGCAAGGCGGCTTGCTCCCAGATAAAGAAGCCGACGCCAAACCAGATCGCGGGGAGCCAGGCGAAGACCAGCATTCGCCGCAGCCAGCGACTCTGCCAGGCTCGACGCACACCGACATCGGTAATGACCCACCAGCGCGTCCAACCGGGAACGCGCTTGTCGGACCAACCGCGATAGCCGAGATTGTTTACGCCGCGACTGGTGGGGACGCTGGTTGGTACCGAGCGCGCCGCGGCGATTGTGGTTGACGGAACGGAAGCTTCAGTCACTGGCCCCGCCTCCTCGAACAGCATTCAGGAAGATTTCTTCGAGCGAATTCTGGGACGGGGTCATTGAGCGAACTCCGACATTGGCGATTTGAGCAGCGTGCCAGACATCGGCTGCGAGTTGATTGGGCAATCCCATCAAGACGACACCACCACCGGGTCGACGATCGATCTTGATGCCGCGCCCGCGAATGGCGTCGACGAACCGGTCTTCATTGCCGAGCAACCGGACTTCCAGCGATGGTGTCGCAGGTCGGCTGAGTTTGACCAGACTATCTGACACTTGAACTTTACCTCGTGCTAGGATCACGACTGAATCACTGATCGACTGCACATCGGGCAGGATGTGCGTGCAGAGGAGCACTGCTTTGCCGTGGTCGCGGGCCAGCAGACGAATGCGGTTGAGCATCACTTGTCGTTCTTCAGGGTCAAGGCCCGATGTCGGTTCGTCGAGGATGAGGACCGGGGGATCGTGGACAATGGCCTGGGCGAAACGGAGTTTCTGTCGCATTCCGGTCGAATAGGTTTCGACGGTACGGTAACGTTCCTGGGCCAGCCCGCAGAAATCGAGGATCTCGTGAGCTCGACGAAGTGCTTCGGTGGCGGGGATCTGTGAGAGCTGTGCGACAAACTGCACGCAGTCGACGCCGGTCATGCCGTGCAGGTAGCAATCGTCTTCGGGCATGTAGCCGACGTTGGCTCGGATCTCGCGACTTTGGCGACCGAGTTCGAAATTGAGCAGGCGACCATGTCCGGATGTTGTTCGAACGAGCCCCAGCAAGACCTTGATGAGCGTTGTCTTGCCGGCACCGTTCGGCCCCAATAGACCTGTGATGCCGGATTCGATTTTCAGCGACACATTGTCGAGTGCCCGAAAGCGGCCGTAGTCTTTCGTGATCTCAACCAGCTCAATCAAGGCAGTCATGAATGGTCTGTTACCGAACGAAGGCGATCCGCAGGAATAGCTTCCTACTCATCGTGTCCGGCAGACCGACTGAATGCAACCCGACCGCGAAAGGGAGATAAGTCGATTACTGATGACTGTCCTCGTCGAAGCAAAGCGAAATTTTATTGGAACCAATGCTCCGTCGAGTCGGAGCCCTCCCAGGTTACTTGGCCGCGACCTGTGGCTTGAAGCCAGGAGCCGCGATGAACTTCACCAGTTCTTTGCCGTCTTCGGCGTTCCAGATCCGGACTTCGCCATCGTGGCTGCCACTGGCCACTCTTTTGCTTCCGGCATGGTAAGCGACCGAATAGACCCAGTCGTTGTGCGGGCCGAATTGCTTCACTTGCTGACCGTTGGTCAGATTGTGTTGCCGAGCAAATTTGTCGGCACTGCCCACGAAGGACATTCCATCGGGCGTGGTCTGGATGCGGAAGACTTCGCCGCCGAAGCCGATTTCGCGAGCTTGCTTGGCATCGGCCACAGCCCAGACGCGAATGCGGTTATCTCGACCGCTGGTGGCGACAGAGTTGCCATCGGGCAGGAATCCGACTCCGAAGACCGGTTGGCCGTGACCGTTGAAGGTTGATTGCGATTCGCCGGTGGTGCTGTCGAAGACTTTGGAGGTCTTGTCGCGGCTGGCGGTTGCCACTTTCTTGCCGTCGGGAGACCAGGCGATGTCCATTACCCAGTCGGCGTGATCTTCAATCATCTTCTTCTGCTGTCGGCTGGCGACATCGAACAGACGAATCGATCGGTCAGCAGCGGCGGCGGCCAAGCGAGTTCCGTCCGGGCTGAAGGCGACCGCGAACACTTCGTCATCGGTCGTGAACAGGTCTGCGATCAGCGCCCCATTCTCAACATTGAAGAACTTGACTTCGCCCATTTGGCCGGGTGTTCCGGCAGCGACGGCCAGTGTCTTACCGTCGGCGGTGAATTCGATGTCGTGTGGTCGTTCGGCCAGGTTCGAGATGCGGCGAACGAGTTGACCGTCGGCGGGGTTCCAGAGCAGGACTTCGCGATATCCGGACGTTGCCAGCAGGTTGCCATCAGGGCTGAATGCGACCGCCATGACAGGGACGGGGACTCGGTAGGATTCAGGAGGGGCGGGCTGTGTGGGCTTGGGAATGATCGTGATCAGCGTGGCTGCGGCAGCGATGCCAGCATCCAGGCGGGCTCCGGTGTCGATCCATTTCTTGACGACGGCAATTTGTTCTGGAGTGAGCGGGTCAGCATCTTTGGGCATCGAATGATCTTCGATCATGATCTGCAGCAGGGAATCGCCTGGTTTCGCGGCGATCACCGACACTCCGTTTTCGCCACCTTTCATCAGGTTGGCGAATGTCTCCATGTTGAGGCGGCCCTTGGCCGTGCGAGCGTTGTGGCAAGCCAGACAGCGCTGCGAGAATATCGGAGCGACCTGCTTCGCGAACGACACCAATCGGCCGGAGTCGACGAGGGTGGTTTCGAGTTCCACTTGCTTGGCGACCGCTTCTTTGGAGAGGGCGGCGTAGGCGGCTTCCGCGTTCTGCAGTTCGGGTTGGAAGGCGATATTGGCCTGGTCTGCGGCCATGATCTTGGCGGGTTGTTCGGCGATCAGCCTTTTGGCGTTCGCGATCGTTTCTTCGGTCATTTGGACCGATTTGGTCGCTTCGTCAAGAGACTTAACTGCAGCGGCGAGTTTATCGGCCGCGGCTTGCGCTTTATCTGCTTCGGCCTTTTCGTTGTCTTTTCCTTTGGCTTCTTCAGCGGCCTTGGCGGCAGCAGCAGATTCGGTTTCGAGTTTTGTTTTCTCTTCCGTCGCCTTCTTCACTGTTTCCTGGAGTTTGGGGAGCTTGCCTTCGCCATCTTTGACGGCGGCTTCGGCCTTGTTTTGCTCGATCTTCAGGGCGGTGATGGCGGTGGCCAACTCTTTGGCTTTGGTTCGGGCGACGATGACCGCTGGCTCACCCGCGACCTGGCGTCCCTTGGCTTCTTCGGCCACTTTTTGCTGGTCGGCGACCTTCTGGTCGAGGTTGTCTTGCGCGAACGCGCTGGTCGCGACAACGCACAGTATCCAACCAGCAAGCACGAATGGGGTCAGGCACTTCATGGTGCGTTCCTAAAGTCATGGACGAGACGATTGAAAGCGGGATGCATTAAGTTGCAATTCAATCGAATCGAGGGCGGGAAGTCTGGCGGGCGGCGCAGGCCGCAATTGGCAATGATCAGCTTCGCCCGATGCAAGACTGGTGTCAAGTCGTGGTACCGTTTCGTGGCTTTTTTCGGCAGGTCCGTGGCACCATTTCCGTGGGCCGTTAAGAAGGCGGCGGCAGCGGATTCGATGCGAGAAGCTTGTCGTCGACGATTAGTTCGCAGACGGCTTCTCGGTGTTTGCCGTTTTCAACAGGCCTTCTTCAATCATCTTGACGGCCGTGTTGAGATACGTTTCGTTACTGATGGGTGAACCCAATCGCTGGGCAAAATGCTTGCGATTGTCGAGCCAGAAGAAGACGATGCCCAGGATCATGATGCTGAGGAGTTGTGCGTCCAGGTCCGAGCGGATCGCACCGCGTTGCTGAGAAACTTCGATCCGTTGGCGGATCAGATTCATGAGATCCGGTTCGCCCGGCCAGACCTGAAAATCGCCGTCGACTCGCGTGCGGGCGCACAACCGCAGGGCCAGTTCATTTTCGCCGACATAGATCAAGATTCGCTTCATCTCGGCACGCAGGCTGATCGGTCGGTTCGTCGCGCGAACTGCCGCGGGAAACCGTTGAGCATACCCTTCCACGACTCGCCTTTTGACGGAATCGTAGAGCGCTTCTTTGCTACCGAAATGGTGCAGGATCAGGGGGTGTGAGACTCCCGACTTCTTCGAGATGTCGCGTAGCGATGTGTCCGCAAATCCTTTTTGGGCGAAGAGTTCCAGCGCTGCGTCCAGCACCACCGTGCGTACCGCTTCCGGATCGCGGATTCGTCGGGGTGACTGGGTCATGGGGCGCTCCGGGGCTCGGTAGACCGTGTGGGCGAGATTGTTGGACGATAGGCTTGAATTTGCAACGAACCTTCCTGTGAAATGCCTGTCTGTCAGTTCCTTATAGCAGATTCAGACACGGTGCTGGCTGGCTTCGGAAGCTGCAATTGACACCGGTTTCTCCACCGCTAAGATATTAACCGCTTGGTCAATTATATTGACCGAATGGTTAACTGAAAAGGGTTGTTGATGCTTGCAAGAACGCAACGGGTTTTAATGCTGGTCGCGGTCGTGACGGTTGGATGCGGGAAGCCAAACGCTTATGTCGAGCCACCTCCGCCGGAAGTGACCGTCACGACGCCGACTCAACGAACCGTGACCGAGTATCTCGAGTTCAGCGGCATGACTCAGCCGATGGAAACGATCGAGATTCGGGCACGTGTCAAAGGCTTCTTGAAAGAACGTCATTTCGTTGAGGGGGCCGACGTCAAGCAGGGACAACTGCTGTTGGTCATTGACGAAGAGCCTTTTCAGATTCAACTCGATGCCGCGAAAAGTCGCCTGAACGAATCGGAGGCTGCGCTGCAGCAGGCCATCGTCTCGAAGGCTCGCGAAGTGGCGCGGGCCCAAGTGAAACTCAGCGAATCACAGATCAATCTGGCTCGCCAGGAAGAACAACGCGTTCGCGGCCTCTACCAGCGAAAGATCGCGACTGAAGCGGAGATGGAGCAGGCGTCGTCTGCTCTCGAATCACGTACCGCCGATCTGGAATCGGCGAAGGCGAATTTTGAGCAGTCTAAGTCGACCTACGAGACCTCGATTCTGACCTGTCGGGCTCAAGTGGAATCGGCCGCCATCGCGGTGCGAAATTCTCAGCTCGATCTTGGCTACTGTCGCATGACAGCTCCGATGGACGGCCGGATCAGTCGCGTCAATTTTGATATTGGCAACCTGGTCGGTGACGGCCAATCGTCCGTGCTCGCGACGATTGTGCGGGTCGAACCCATTTATGCTTATGCGACGATCAGCGAATCGGACGTGTTGCGAACGCCTGCACTCACACAGTTTGGTGCGTCCGCTCATGAAAAGAAGATTCCCGTTGAACTGGGGGTGGCCAGCCAGGAGGGTTTCCCCGTTAGTGGGACGCTGGACTACTCCGATCCCAGTCTGGATGCCTCGACCGGAACACTGCGGACACGTGGTTCTTTTCCGAACACGGACCGCTCGCTCTTGCCGGGGATGTTCGTGAGGATGCGAATTCCTGTGGGCGAACGCACTGATGCGATGCTGGTTCCAGAGCGAGCTTTGGGGACAGATCAATCCGGGCAATATGTCCTCGTAGTGGCCGCCGACGGTAAAGTCGAATATCGAGCCGTCAAAATTCGGATGGCAGTGGATGATCTGCGAGTGGTCGAAGGGCCATTGGCCATGACAGATCAGGTGATTGTGGAAGGTCTGCTGCGGGCTCGTCCGGGATCAAAGGTAACGCCGAAGCCGAGTGTTGCTGCGGAGGCCGCTGCCGCCGCAACGGCAGCCATTTCGGACCCGGAATAGTTTTAACCGCTGTGTGTGATCGTTTGTTTGGCCGTTCCGACGCTTCTGGTATCAGGTGACCATGTTTTCGAAGTTTTTCATTGAGCGTCCGATCTTCGCCAACGTGATCGCCATCATCACGATGCTCGTCGGGATTGTGGCCCTGCGTGGTCTGCCGATCGAGCAGTATCCCGAGATCACCCCGCCCACGGTACAAGTGGCGGCGGTCTATCCGGGTGCCAATGCCGAAGTTCTGTCCGATACGGTGGCCGGGCCGATCGAACAGGAAATCAACGGTGTGGAAGACATGCTGTACATGGCCTCCACCTGTTCGAGTAACGGCACCTACACGTTGACGGTGACATTCGAAGTCGGCACCGATCTGGACGAAGCCCAGGTGCTGGTGCAGAACCGCGTCGCGGTCGCCATGCCGCGACTGCCGCAGGAAGTGCAGCGCCAAGGGGTCACGACGAAGAAGCAATCGACCAACATCACGCTGGTCGTCTCGTTGGTTTCGCCCAGCCGCAAATACGACGACCTGTATTTGAGCAACTTCGCGACCTTGCGAGTGAAAGATGCATTGACCCGTGTGGAAGGGGTCGGCGATGTGCAGGTGATTGGCGGGGGTACTTACGGCATGCGCGTCTGGGTGAATCCCGATGCGCTGAAAGCTCGTAACCTGACGATGGAAGACATACTCGCCGCGATCCGCGAGCAGAATGTCCAAGTGGCGGCGGGCCAGGTGGGGCAGGCTCCCACACCGAAAGAGCAGGGGTTCCAGTTCAACGTCTCGGTGCAGGGGCGGTTGAGTAACCCCGAGCAGTTCGGTGACATCATTATCAAGACGGTGAACGACGATCGATCGGGAATGCGCGTTATCCGGGTCAAAGATGTCGCTCGCGTGGAGCTTGGTGCTCAAACATACGATCAATGGTGTGAAATTGGCGGTCAACCTGCGGCCAGTTTGCTGGTCTATCAGTTGCCGGGTGCAAACGCTTTGCGAGTCGCCGAAAACACCAAGCATGCATTGCACGAACTGCAACGTAACTTCCCGGAGGGGATCGAAGGGATCATTCCGTTCGACACTACGATCTTCGTCGATGAATCGATTCATGAAGTTTATAAAACGCTGATGGAAGCGGGCGTGTTGGTGCTGATCGTGATCCTGGTCTTCTTGCAGGATTGGCGAGCGACGCTGATTCCGGCGACGACCGTGCCTGTGACGCTCATCGGTGCTTTCGCGGCGATGGCGGCACTGGGCTTCTCGATCAACATGCTGACGTTGTTCGGGCTAGTGCTGGCGATCGGGATCGTCGTCGACGACGCGATCGTGATCGTCGAAAACGCGGTGCATCACATCGACCATGGGAAGCTTGATCCGAAATCGGCGACGATTATCGCGATGAGCGAAGTGATCGGCCCAGTAATGGGGATTACGCTGGTGCTGATGGCCGTGTTCCTGCCGACGGCGTTTCTGGGGGGGATTACGGGGCAACTCTACCGCCAGTTTGCGTTGACGATTGCCGCCACGGCCGTGATCAGTGCGTTGAACGCTGTGACATTGAAGCCGGCTCAGTGCGCCGTCTACCTGCGACCCACACCCACAAAGAAGAACTTCTTCTATCGCGGGTTTAACATCGCCTATGGATGGCTCGAAGGGATCTACACGAGGATTATCACTGTTGCTGTCCGGCAGACGTTCTTGGTGATGATTCTGTTCCTGGGATTGGTCAGCCTGACCGGCTGGTGGTTCCTGAAGCTGCCGACGGGATTCGTTCCCTCGGAAGATCAGGGCTATGCGATTGTCGCGATTCAGTTGCCCGATGCGGCATCGCAAGAGCGTACCCGCGAAGTGACTCGCCAGGTGAGCGCCATTCTGAAGGAGCAGCCGGGCGTTCGGTCGTGGTTCCTGCTGGGCGGGATGTCGCTGTTGGACGGCTCCGTGACTTCGAACGCGGCGACGATGTTCATCACGTACACCTCTTTTGAAGAACGAGCCAAGGATCCCACGCTCAGCCAGGAAGCGATTCTTGGTGGTTTAATGGGGAAGTTTCAGTCTGTTCGTGAAGCGATGGTCTTCGCGTTCCCGCCGCCCGGTATTCGCGGGTTGGGGGTGGCTGGTGGTTTTGAAATGAAAATCGAAGACCGCGGCGGCGTTGGATTGGGCGAGTTGCAGAAGGTCGTGAACGACATGGTGGGTGCGGCGAACGCTCAATCCAGTCTGCGTGGAGTTCAGTCGACCTTTCGCTCCGGCGTTCCGCAGATCTACGTCGATATTGATCGTGTGAAGGCCAAGAGCCTGGGTGTGCCGCTGGATGCGATCTTCGGAACCATGCAGGCGTCGCTCGGTTCTGCCTATGTCAACGACTTCAACAAGTTCGGCAAGACGTATCAGGTTCGCGTGCAGGCCGACCAGCAGTTCCGGCTGCAGCCCGAAGACATCAAACGGCTCGAGGTTCGCAATCGAGACGGCCGGATGATCCCGCTAGGGACGCTGGCGACAATTCACAAGACACTCGGTCCGCAGATCGTGCCCCGCTACAACTTGTATCCGTCGGCGACGATTAACGGTGCGGCCGCTCCCGGCGTCAGTTCGGGGCAGGCTTTGCAATTGATGGAAGAACTGGCGGCGAACAAATTGCCGCAGTCGATGGGCTACGAATGGACCGGGATGTCGTTCCAGGAGAAGCGCGTCGGCTCGCAGGCAGTCTACGTGTTCGCTCTGGGTGTGCTGATGGTCTATCTGGTGCTGGCTGCTCAGTACGAAAGCTGGCTGATGCCGGCGGCTGTAATCATGGTCGTGCCGCTCGCGTTGTTGGGGACGGTAATCGCGGTTTCCGCTCGAAACATGGATAACAACATCTATACGCAGATCGGGATCGTGCTGATCATCGCCTTGGCGAGTAAGAACGCGATCTTGATTGTCGAGTTTGCTCGTGAGCTGCGCCAGAAAGATCGCTCGATCATCGAAGCGGCGATTGAAGCGTCACGCTTGCGGTTCCGACCGATCCTGATGACATCATTCGCGTTCATCCTGGGGATCGTTCCGCTGATCCGAGCAACGGGGGCCGGTGCGGCCAGCCGACGAGCGTTGGGGACGGCTGTTTTCGGCGGGATGATCGCTGCGACAGTGCTGGCGGTGTTCTTCGTGCCGGTCTTCTACGTGCTGATGCAACGCATGGCAGAATGGCGACGTAAGCCAACGGCGTCGTATCAGGCGGGCGGGGGATCGAATCCTCATTCATCGCACGCCGCTTCCCAGGATCTCGAAGAGTCGGTACCCGTGCATGCGAATTGATCGTGCGTTGATTCTTTCTCTGTGTAGCTCCGTGATCTCCGTGTTTCAAACTTCTTCATTCGTGTCCGCGTGAACTGAAAGAAGAGATTTAAACACGGAGATCACGGAGGTCCACAGAGATTAGCGACCAGATTGCAAAGCGCAGACGAAAAGCCCGGTACTCTGGGAGTACCGGGCTTACTATCTGCATCTGAATCGCAGGGATGCTATTTGACCGGGTTTCGGTCTAAGCGAAGGCTACTTGCGGTGCCGAATCTTGGCGCGCATCTTTCGCTTCTTTCGTCCGATCTTTCGGCGACCCTTACCCGTCTTCTTAACGCCCATCAGCCTGCGCTCCCGTCATCGGTAATTCCTTATGAAAGCCTCGCGACACATTCGCCAGCGGGGGAGACAGAATAGCAACCGCGACGAAAACGAGCAAGGAACGGGTCGTTAGAGTGAGGCGGGTCGACTTCACGTCGAATGGCCATCGAGAATCAAGCATAAGGATTGCTGTAACTCCATATGCGATTGAGTCTAAACGCTGTTTCATTTTTCTGGATTGCGCCAGGGACGCGGCAGCTAAAAGTGGTTTTACCAGCGTTTGGAATCTTTGATTCACTGCGGTCGTCGGCTGACAGGGAATACTATGGCGATGCAGGGCCATGGTATTCCGAACTGAAATGCACATTGCCGCACCTGATTTGTTCTGTTCTGGTGTTTTCGGTGATTGAAGCCAAAGCTCCGTCGAGCCGGAGCACTCCAAAGTGAAGAAACTCTTTGGCAAGCTCGGGCAGAAACTGTACGCTGACGCGGCGGAAAAATTTCGGTCTGGTCTACTGCGACAAGGAGTTCGAGATGGCACGACCTGTAGTTTCGCGTCGAAAAGCAATGATTCCGGTGTTGATCATTCTCGGAGGGATGATCGGCTGTGCTGATTCCGGGAAGCCGTCGCCACCAGGTTCCGCGACTGGAACCACCACGTCATCGTCTGCTCCCTCCGTTGGCCCTTCCACCTACGCGAAAGTGGAAACCACCGACACAGTCACGACTGCGAAAGAGCCCACAGGCGATTCGCCGCAACAGGCTGCGGAGCAGAAGCCCAAGCGCGAGCCAATCTATGATACTCAGACGCCAGGTCGGGAGTTGATCGACAAGGCGATCAAACAAGCTCAGCGGGATCACAAGCGAGTGCTGATAGAATGGGGCTTCAACACGTGCATCTGGTGTGTACGGTTGCATGACACCTTCAAAAAGGACGCCCTCGTTCAGCCGCTGATTCACGAAGAGTTTGTACTGGTTCTGGTTGACAGCACCGAGAATGGCGAGCTGATGCGGGAATACGGCGGCAAGGATCGTCAGTACAGCTTTCCGCATCTGACGGTTCTGGATGATCATGGTGAAGTACTGACGAATCAGAATACGGAGCCGCTGGAGAAGGGTTCTGCACACGATCCGAAGGTAGTCGCGGAGTTCCTGACCAAGTGGGCCGCGCCTAAGGAAGATGCGGAAGAAGTCGTCGCCAAGGCACTGGAACGAGCGGGCGCGGATCAGAAGCGAGTGCTACTACGTGTGGGAACGCCTTATTGCGGCTGGTGCCATGTGCTGGCCCAATTCACGCAGGATCATGCTTCGCTATTGAGCAAGGACTATGTCGACATCAAGATCGACACGCTGCGAATGACGAACGGAGAAGTGGTTGCCTCACGCTATCAACCTGCGGCAGAGCAGTCGCTTGGTGTCCCGTGGTTCGTCATCTTGGACGAAAGCGGCAAGACGCTCGCGACATCGGTGGGGCCGAAGGGCAATATTGGGTATCCGTTTCAGGCTCCCGAGATCGATCATTTCATAGGGATGCTGCGCGAGACTCGCCAGAAGCTGACTGATGCTGAATTGGAGCAGTTGCGGGCAGATCTGGTGACTTATCGCGAAGAACGCGAGAGCAAAAAAGGCAAGTAGAAGAAGCGGTAGCCACGGATTGGCACGGACGAAACACGGATTAGGAAAAAGGAGATCGCCGGATGAGCACGGCGATCTTTCGGTTTATTGCTCGCGCTTTGGCATCCGGGCGGTGATCACTCGGTAGTCTCCGACTTCGGATTCTTTGATCTCGATGAACCACAGTGGCATTCGCTCAAGAAACCAGGATGGGGTCTTGGTGACGACGTGGATGAGGCCCCCTTTTTTCAGGGCTCGATAGGCGGTATCGAGGAAGAGTTCGGCGATCGCGTAGTGAGAAAAGTAAGGGGGGTTGGCGAGGACCAGATCGAAGTCGCCGGTCGATGCAGATGCCCCCTCGCAATCGAGGATTGCGGTGATTCTCGGGGCGTCATTCAGTGCGGCACTTAACTGAGTGCATTGCACGGCGCGCGGGTTAGAATCCAACGCCATCACGGTCACGTTTTCGGCGGCAAAGGATGCGGCCAGGCTGACTGTGCCGACGCCGCAGCCCATGTCGAGGACTTTCATCTTGGGCTTAATCTGCATCGTGTTGATCAGCGTTCGAGCTCCCAGATCGATACGTCGATGCGAGAAGACGCCGGGGCGGCTGTGGACTTTGATCAAGCGGCCGCGATCGCGGAAAGCGAACTCGGTGTCGAAGTCCTTTTGTTTCTTGAGCGGCTTCTTTTTGGTGGCGAGATACAGCGTCCCTTTTTTCTTATAGGGGCGACGAGTCACCTTGGGGAACAGTTCCTGAAGCTGTTCGTGAATCCACTGATCTTCGTCGTTGTCGGTGACCGCCAGCAGGCGTCCCCCTTCAACCAGACGCAGGTGACCTTGCTGCATCAGATCACGAGTGAGCTCGGCATCGCCACCTTTGCGGAATACGAACGCGACTAAATCGGCTTCGACCGCGGGCAGGTCAGGTTCACAGTGCAGATTCAAGTTAGCGAGTTCGCCGTGATCCGCGAACACGAATGCGGTCTGGTTCTTTTGGAAGAGATCCAGAAAACAGCAGTTGACGTGTGCGTCGGGCCGTTCGCGCGCGTAGGTTTCGGCGAATTGGCCTCGACCGCCTGTCGTGCAGATCACGCGCGTCGCGGTGAGTTCCGGGATCACATCGATCAGCAACTGTTCGTGTGGTCGGACGGGAAGGATCTGCGGTTCGTCGATGAATTCCTCGTCGTCGTCGCGATGTTTCTTTTTCGATGAGCGGGCCACGGAGGGACTTTCTGTTCGTCTTTTATGATTGCGGTCTTTCTGGGCGGAGGGCGTAAGCCGTCGATTCAGAAAGAAGATTGAATTGGGAGGGCGAGGCTCCTGCCGAGCCGTGATTGTGATTGCGAGTCCAACGACAACCGCGGCTTCCAAGGAACTCATGTGGAACAGGGCAGCGGTGTGAGTTGGAATCCGAGTTGAAGAGCTCGTTTTTCGAGTGATCGGCGTATTCGTGTCTGGTACATCTGTTCGT
>JAQGHU010000089.1 GCA_028291515.1 Schlesneria sp. | reverse complement strand
GTCATGCAGCCGGAGCGGGGGTTGTGTCATGCAGCCGGAGCGGGGGTTGTGTCATGCAGCCCATTATACTGTACTCCGAACTGAGTACTCGGTCGTCTCGCCACCACCCGCACCCAAACACACCTTAAAATCCGTGCTCATCCGTATCCCGCCTACTCTTGAATCCACGGCACGAAGCGTCACGATAACTCCAGCTCTCAATCCTCACTGCACGAGCCCCACCCCCGTAGAGGGATCTTTTGATATGAAGTTTTTCCGAGTCGCATTGGCCATCTCGTGTCTATGGACTGCGTCTACCAGAGCTGATGAGCCCGTTGATGCGGACCTGCTGCTGAAAAACGGAACCGTCTACCGCGGCGACGGCCTTCCAGGTGAACTCGGTAATGTCGCGGTTCGAGACGGCAAGATCGTCGCCGTGGGACAGTTCCAACTGGGGCAAATCGGCCGCACCGTCGACTGTCAGGGCCTATGTGTCACTCCCGGCTTCATCGATCTGCATACCCATAGCGACGACCAGGTTGTTTCTCCGACATTGCGGGCCTGTGTCAACTATGTCATCCAAGGCTGCACGACATCCGTGACGGGAAACTGCGGCAGCGGCCCCACCAATATCGCCGAATACTACGCCAAGGTTGACGCCGCTGGAGCCGGGACCAATGTCGCGCACCTGCTGCCACAGGGATCACTCCGAGAAAAAGTGATTGGCAACACCAACCGCAAAGCGACGGCCGACGACATCGCCCAGATGAAAGAGTTGGCAGACAAGGCGATGAAGGACGGGGCATGGGGAATGTCCACGGGACTGATCTATGTCCCCAGCGTCTATGCCGATCTCGAAGAGTTAACCGCAATCGCCACCGTCATCGGGACGCACGGAGGGATCTACGCCAGCCATATTCGTGGCGAAGGTCGTGACTTGATGGGTGCCGTCGATGAGGCACTGCAAATCGGAGCAATCGCGAAACTGCCCGTCCACATCTCGCATTTCAAATCGTCAGGCTCGGAAAACTGGGGGCTGATTCGCCAAGCCGCCGCGGCGATCGAAGCCGCTCGCGAACAGGGCCGAATTGTGACTGCCGACCAGTACCCGTACACTGCCTCCAGCACCTCGCTCGAGGCCACGCTCTTTCCGACATGGGCTCGGTCCGGTGGAAACGACGACCTTGTGAAACGGTTGGACGATGCCGAAGCAGGCCCCCGAATCAAGCAGGAAGTTCAGCGAGACATCACCAGAGCGGCCGACGGAGCCGCGGTGTTTCTAGCTCGGTACAAGCCTCGGCCCGATTGGGTCGGTAAGAATCTCAAGCAAATTGCCGACGAGGCCAATCGACCCGCTCTAGAGATCGCGTGCGAGATCGTGCGTCACGGCGGAGCGGCTGTCGTCAATTTTTCCATGAGCGAAGAGGACGTTCGATTCGCCATGCAATTGCCCTGGGTCGCCACGGCTTCCGACGGACGATCTTATCTGCCCAATTCCGATCGACCGCATCCCCGCAGCTACGGCACGTTCGCTCGCAAGGTCGGTCGTTACGCGATTCGAGACAAAGTCGTTTCGCTGGAGCACGCGATTCGAAGTGCCAGCGGCCTGCCGGCGGATGTTCTCGGTCTAAAGGATCGCGGCTACCTCAAACCCGGCCAAGCGGCGGATATCGTGGTCTTCAATCCTGGAAAATACATTGATGAAGCGACTTTCGATGAGCCTCATCATTATGCCAGCGGCGTCCGTTTCGTCTTCGTGAATGGCGTTCCAGCGGTCCACGACGGCATCCCCACCGGGGCGTTGGCTGGTCGAGCACTCAGGCGCTCTGCCACGATGAAATGATCGCTGGGTCGCTTCCAAGTCTTGGGGTCAGAACTGCGGAAAAAGTCGATCTGCCGAGAATAGGCAGGTTCGGGGTTTTCTGGAAAGTGCCGCCGTTGTACACTTTTAGCGCTCGCGCAGGGACCGTGCGGCATTGGTTCTAAAGCATTCATTGTGTCTCTGCGTGACCGGCCTTGTTCGGATGAACAACGCCGCATGAATGGACTGTGAATCGGAAGGGATGCCCTCATGGCCGCAAAGCCACTTCGGTTGCTGCACGCCGCGAACTTGCGGCTTGATTGCCCGCTCCAACAGTTTGGCACGTGGACCGATGAAGTTCGTGACATCGTCGAAACCGCCACGTTCGTCGCGTTTGAACGTCTGATCAGCTTGGCGATCGAACGTGATGTCGATGCCCTGCTGATTACCGGAAACAGCTTTGATTCCTCGGTCGCCAGCCTGTCGGCCGAAGTCGCCCTGCGAAACGGTTTTGAACGGCTCAACGAGAGGTCCATTCCGGTCTTTATCACGCCGGGCCGGCTAGATCCGATTGCCGCGTGGGACGACATCCCCGCACTCCCAGAGAATGTGACGATTCTGGCCAACGCCGACGACACGCCCGTTGACCTCACCGACCATGGACGACTGCTGGCGACCTTGCTTCCAGTCACTGCCGATTCCGCGGTGGAACCACACGAGCTCGATAATATTCTGGCCGCACGATCGAAGCATGCTTCGGACCGACCATTCGTCGTTGGTCTGGCCTTGCCAATGCGAGAATCAGTCCGCGGCAATCTGGCAACTCGATTCGCGGCGCTGGACTGGCTGGCCTGCGCCGCGGGTGACAACGTCGCATCCCACCTGCCGTTGACTGATGGCACGATCAACGCCCAAGAGGGGCCACAAGGACTGTCTGCTGACGAATGCGGCCCACGTGGCGTGACGCTGCTGGAATTGGACTCTCAGCGTCGCATCAAGCAGACCACGATTCCACTTAGCCCCGTTCGCTGGGAACAGATCACGCAATCGCTCGATCGCGTCACCAGCAAGGACGATTTGCTGGAGCGGATGATGGCGGCTGTCGAACGCTTGCCGTCGCCACCCGGCGAATTGATGCGCATCGTCCATTGGAAACTGGATCGAACCACCGGCGAATCCCGTGGATGGGAGATGGAGTCTGCCATTCAAGAGCTGACAGCCAGCCTGACGGAACTAACCGATCAACCGGATGGCTTGCGATACATCCACCAGATCCAACCGCTTGATCCGGATCTGTCGCTGATCGAAGCAGCCCATCGGGAATTACTGACGGAATACCTGTTGGCGTTAGATCGCCGGTCGCCCATCGAACGATCGGCAATGGGCCGTTGGCTGACAGATGCAAAGTTGAGTGAAGTGATGAAGTCGAATCGCTGGGAATCGTGGGCAGATTCCGTAACGCCAGAAACAGTGGCCGAGCGGGCTCAGCAGCTCGGCTGGCAATGGTTCGCGACGATTGGCAAGAAATAGTATTGCGTTGCTCAGATTGTGCGATCGGAATAAGCAAGGAGCGTCGCTCCTGATTTGATCAATGCAGTTGTGACTCGATAGTTTTACAGTGGGGTTTCCCGATGCGGATCACCGGGATTGAAATTGAGCGATTCGGAGTCTGGGAAGACTTCAAGCAGCCGTTGCACCGCTCTGGGCTGACGGTGTTCTACGGCCCGAACGAAGCAGGCAAGACGACACTGCTGCGCTTCATTCGCGGCGTGTTCTACGGCTTTCCTGCCGAAGACGTTCCGAATCCCAAGAAGCGGAACCGACGCGAACCGCAATCGGGCTTGCTGCGAGTCGAACATCGCGGTCGTGCGTACGAGATCCGTCGCACCGCGTATGGAGACGATGCGGGGCTGTTGTCCGTAGAGGGGATCGCGGCGGGCGATTCCACGGCCGCTTTCATGGAGGACCTGCTGTCCTCCACCGATGAAAAGCTGTTTGAATCCGTCTTCGCAGTGGGACTGCCAGAACTTCAGCAATTCGCCACATTGACCGCTGATCAGGTCTCTGAGCACCTCTATGGTATGACACTCGGTCCGCAGGGCCGGCTGCTGATGGAACTGCCGAATCGCATCGACAAGGAATTCCAACGACTTGTCACCGCCGAACAACCAAAGGCCGTCTTGCCAGCTTTGCTGAAGCGGCACGAAGAGCTATCTCGGCAACTGTCGGGAACAACACGTCAACGTGATCGCTATCGAGAACTGCATCGCAAAAAGCTCGAATTGGACGACCGAATCGCCAAGCGGCGCGAACGGCAGACGCAGTTACAGGCAAACCTGCGCGGCCTGAGCTTCATGGAGCGAGTCCATCCGCCATGGCATCGCTGCCGCGAATGCACCTATGAACTGAACTCACTGCCAGACTTTAGTGCCTTTCCCGCTGACGGCGTCCAACGGCTGGAACGCTTGGATCACGAGATTGACGTAGCGACGAAGGCGCGCGAGACGCTGGCCCGTGACATGTCGCGTGTCAACGAGCAGTTGTCTGGCATCCGAGTCAATCCAGAGATTCGCCGCTTTTCCGGCGCCGTGCAGATGCTGTCCGAGCAGCGCGTCCTGACGAAAGACTACGAAGCTCGGATCGCTGATTTTGAACGTCGCGCCAGTGCTCAGGAAAAGGAACTGGTCGATCATCTGGCTGGCCTGGGGCGAAGTTGGTCGCTGCAGCGACTAGATGCCGTTCAGGATTCTCCTGAAGCACGAGCCCAATTCGTGGCCGCGCAGCACGAATATCAGGATATTGTCTCCCGCACGCGCCGCGCTCAGCGTCGTTATAAGCGAGCCAATTCCAACTGCCGCGATCAAGAACTGGCGTTACAGACCGAATTGCAGTCGCATGGTATTGGGTCAGACGATCTGGACTCGTCGGTGGAAGTCGCAGAGCAGCGTCTGACGCAACTCGCGGATCTCAGTCGCTGGCATGCCGAAGCCGCCGAACTGCTGCATCGGACGACGACCCTCGATAAGCAACTCGAGCGTCTGCATGATCGCCCTGGGTTGCCCGATTGGATTTATGGGATTCTCTCCTGGTTTACGCTGGCCGGGGTCGCCCTGTTCATCGCTGGCCTTTATGCCGCTGTGACCACGGGGTGGATCGTCGGATTGATCTTCATCATCCTGTCGGTGTTCTCGGCCGGTACCGCAATCGCCTTTCGCACGCATCACGAACAGGACATTCAGCAACAGGTCGGCGAACTGCGAGAGCAGCGGCTTGCCAATGAAGTCGAGCGACATGCGCTGCTCGATCAGATTTCGACCTACGTTGCCAAAAGCGGCCTGCGGGAATGGTTCGGCGTCGATTTTACGCTCGATGATCTGCAAAGCGGTGAATTGCTTGCTGCCGCGACACGCCGTGCCGCCGCGCTGCAACAGGTCCAGAATGAGTATCAGCAGATCCTGGGAGTACGAAAGCGTCTGAGCGTCTTTCGTGGGAAACTGCAGATTCAACAGCGAGACTTGGCTAACGCACGCAAGAGCTGGTGCCAGACGTTGTCCTACTTGGGGCTCGATGAAACAGTTGACCCAGATGCGGCCGTTGATCATTGGAATAAAGTCTCCGCCGCTCGAGATCGACGACGCAAGCACCTCGCGACCCGAGATCAATCGCAAGACATTCGTTTGTCATACGAGCGCTTTCGCAAACAGGTCGAAGATCTCGGACGACGCATGCAGCGTCCCAAGGTTAGCGAAGGAAATCCGTTCGAAATCGTCGACGCGTGGGATCGAGAGTTGCGAACCGCTCGTGAGGCCAGTCAGCAGCGCAAGAAACTGAAGGTGCAGTTGCTCCAACAGCGACGCGAATCCGGCGATTGGCAACGCAAACTGAGTGCGTTGGAAGAGAACGAGAACGCACTTCTGTCTCTCGCGGGAGTTTCACACCGCTCGCAGCTCGACAAGCGATTGGAGTTGATGGAGCGACGGAAGCACGTCGAAGCGCTGCTCCAACAATCCACGAAGGACTTGGAACATATCGTCAGGTCCGAACCTGACGTGGCGATCGTCGAAGATGAATTGCTACGCTTCAATCCGAACGATGTCGCGGGGATGGCACGGCAGTACAGTCGTGAATTGGAAGAGATCGAAGGCGGATTACAACAGGGTTTCGAGCAACTCGGCACGATCAAGCAAGAGTTAAGGACGCTGGAAGCGGATCGCAGCAGCACGCGGATTCGTTCTGAGTTGTCTCAAGTTGAAGCCCAACTCCGTGATGCCTGGCAAGTCTGGTTCGCCGCCTCGCTGGCACGCGATGCCGTGGACGACGTGGCGACGCAGTTCGAGCAGGCCAATCAACCGGAAATGCTCGCCGCCGCGATCCCGTTCTTGCAGAAACTGACGTTAGGAAAATATCACCACCTATGGACGCCACTGGGGCGGAAGCACCTCTACGTCGACGATGATGCCGGTGATTCAAGACCGGCCGAGCGTCTGAGCGGTGGAACGCGAGAGCAACTGTTCCTGGCGATTCGTCTAGCGATGGTGAAAGCCTTCTCGAATAACGGTATCGAATTGCCGATGGTTCTGGACGATGTCACTGTGAACTTCGACCAGCAGCGGTCAGAAGCCGCGGCAGATACGCTGCTGGACTTCACTCGAGAAGGGCAGCAACTGCTGGTCTTCACCAGCCATCTGCACTATGCCCAACTCTTCCAGCAGCGGAAGGTCGAGCCGATCTGGTTGCCTGCGAGGCATCCGTCACAAGTGATCGAAGGAATCGAAGAGCGGAGGGCGGGCTAGCTTGGATTCACGTCGTGAATGATGCTCGTCTAAGGGAGCCAGCGAACGGAATCCAGGAGCCGATCAAGGTCCTCGGGTGGCCCGAAGTCAGGTCTGACGATGTCGATCCGGATCATCACCTCGTTTTTGATGAGTATTCGTTCGCGGACCTTCCACTGAGAACCGGGCGGACCGCATGTCGAGATGAAATCGATCATCGGCGAAGTGGAATCCGTCGATCGATCGATCAGAACTTCCACAGGCCTTAGCTGGCGCTCAGTGTTCAGTATCGCTACCAATTCGTCAGCGGCGCTGGCAGTCTTCGCCTTCTTATACTTCCAATCAGCAACTCGCACCCGGATGTTTGTAGAGTTTGGAAACCGCGAGTCGTAGCGAATGGCTCGCGGACCATCCGAGCTTTTGGTGTACCACGTCGGGAATTCGGCTTCAAAACCCCACTGCCGATCGACGACTCGTGTCCAACCATCACTAAGGATGGTCGCATTCGGGGCGTGCAGTCGCACGGCCGTCCTAATAAAGAAAACAGTAACCAGCAGGACCACTGCGGAGGCAATCGTAATGAGGGCGATTCGCCCGCGCGGACTGAGTTTGAAATCGGTCCTAACCTCCCCCGGGTCAGCTTTCAGTGCTCTTAGTCTCGCCTCGATGTCCGACTGAGTTCCGACCGTGGATGTAGCAACCGGCTGCGAATTGTGACTTGGATTCGGATCGGATGGATTCATTCTTTGTCCGCGTCCTTGGTCGAGTCGCACTGAAAATCATCGGAGCAAGATCAACTCTTCACGCCCCAGCGTCACATCTTGCTGTGCGTTGCGGCGCAATTGAGCCGACTCGCCCGCCTTCAATTCGTGCCAGGTGATGGTTCGCCCAACATTCGATTTTAGGAACAGATGAGCACTGCCGTTTCCAAGAACGGAGAAATGGTTTCCTCGGATCACCAGAGCGGAAGGTTCCTCGACACCAATTCCAATCATCCGCTCGCCAGCGTTCGGGTGAGTCGCCAGTGAATTCAATCTGACATTGTCCCGTAACAACCCTGTGAAACGCTCCAAGCGTCCGCCCCGTGCTTCAAAATGTTGCTCGACAATGGCTTTGTCGAATAATCCCAGCCCATGAGCAGCAAAGATCTTGGGTGGCGCACCGGAGTCGTCGCGTTCCTCCCACATCGTCATGATTTCAGGGATCACGGCTGTTCCGGCCGAGGTTCCGCCGACGACGCCACCACGCTCGAGCAGACGTCGGACCAGTTCCTGAAATTTTGTTTTGCGGGGAAACTCACCGACATAGCGATAGTTCAAACGACTTTGAGCGCCACCAGAAAACCAGATGCCTGTGGCTGTTTCTAATGGTTTTACGAATTCCGGTTTGTCAGCGTCGTCGGGATCGTCGGTGTACAGAAAACGGAATCGGCGAACGTCGCCGGCCCGTTCGAGGTTGGCCCACGATGAATACCGTCGCGAAACGACCGCCAGGAACTCAGCCTCGGAATTATAGTCGCCCAGGCGAAATCCCGCGGAAGGGACGAACACAATCGAGGCGTTGCGACCACCGGCGAGTTCGATAAATCGATCGAAGACATCGTTGGTAATGCGCCCGCCTCCGTGTAGGACGATCGCCCCGGGACGCCGCAGATCGTCGGCCGGTGGCATTCCGACCAGGCTCTCGTCAGCAACCGCCGATGTCACTGATAGACCCGCAACAATAAACGCGATCATTACCGGCAATCGGAGCATGCCCAGTTCTCCTGAATAACCGAGGCCCTTGTGATCGTCCACTTCGTGCAAACGTTCTATTTATTTACTCGATTCGAATCGCGAGCGATACGGGTGACTGGTTGATTCGCCTCAGTTCATGCCTGATGCCGCTTGCGGTCTGCGCAGGGGCAACGCAAACTGACATCAATGAAATGGCTTGTAACACCCGCTGTGATGGTGATGAACCGGCTGACTTATCCAGCCAAGTTTGCGGTCATTGCGGTGTTGTTTACGGTGCCGCTATTGCTCGTCAGTCTCTTTTTGACCCGCGAGCTCAACGATCGCATCCAGTTTTCCCGTCAAGAATTGCACGGCAACGAATATCTGCGGCCGCTTCGCGATTTAATGGAGAGCTTACAGCATCGGCGGCGCGTTCATTGTCGAGCTGACAACGCCCTGATCCGCGAACAGGAATTGCAGAAAGAGCTTCGGCAGCGGATCGCAGAGGTCGATGTCTGCAATCAGAAACTCGGAACGAGACTTAAAGTCTCAAGTGACTGGACGGAAATCAAACGCCAGATTCTGGAAGGTCAGCAGCAGGCTGCCAGTCGTTCCCCGAGCGAACGGTTTCACGAGCTCTCTCAGCAGATTGCCGCCATCATTGAAATGATGAACGACGTCGGCGATCGTTCGAATCTGATCCTCGATCCGGAACTGGACAGCTACTACTTGATGGAAGCGGTGATCGAGCGTCTGCCCGAGCTGACTGAAGAAAATCAGCAGGCGCTCTGTCTGGCTGATCACCGTATTGCCTTCAACTTCGACGACTCCCATCGCGCCTACCAGATCAAGAGCCAGGTCGGAGCGATCGCCAAACGCGAACGGGGCATGAAGCGTAATCTGAATGTGGCGTTTGACGAATCGCCCGATCGGACACTTAGGAATCAACTGCAGCCAGCGCTCGAAAAGTCCTCCAAAACAACCAGTGATTTCTTGCGCATTCTGGCCGAGGTCGAAACGGACGTCACTTCGATCGATCTGAAACACTTGGACATGCTAGGCGATGCAGCGATCGCCGCCGACTCCGAACTCTATGACTTGGTTTCGGCGGCTCTCGATCAACGGTTGCGGGCGCGGATCACATCGTTCGACCGTCGCATCTTGATTGTCGTACTGACGACGCTCCCCTTCGTTGCCGCTGCGGTTTATTTGTTTGTCGGGTTCTATCTGGCCGTCATTCGCACGGTCTCTGCACTCGACCTCGCGACCCAACGGATGTTGTTGGGCGAAATGACCGATCCGTGGTTGCCTGTCGATTCGCAGGATGAGTTGTCGCGCGTGACTCGCGCCTTCCGGTTGATCTTTCATCAACTTCAAATGGAAGCTCAAGAACTGCATCGCGCGCGGGAAGTGGCCGAAGCTGCGAATAAAGCCAAGGGCGAGTTCCTGGCAAACATGAGCCACGAAATCCGCACGCCAATGAACGCCATCATCGGCATGACCGAGTTGGTATTGGAGTCGCCACTGACCACAGATCAACGTGACTCGCTGCAAATGGTCAGCAAATCAGCCGACGCCTTGCTGGCGATTATCAACGATATTCTCGATTTCTCCAAGATCGAAGCCGGCAAGCTCGAACTGGACGTGATCGCGTTTGATCTCCGGGTAACAATCGACGAACTGTTGGGGGCGTTGGCCATTCGCGCGGCCGAGAAGGGGATTGAACTGGCCTGCCGCATTGCTCCAGAAGTCCCCGTCTCGTTGGAGGGTGATCCGCTGCGGCTGCGCCAGGTGTTGACGAACCTGGTTGCTAACTCCATCAAATTCACTCCTCAAGGTGAGGTTGTCGTCGAGGTCCATGAAGTATCGCGAGAAAACAATCAAGTCGTGCTGGGCTTCAACGTATCAGACACCGGAATCGGCGTCGCCCCGGATAAGCTGATGAAGATCTTCGAAGCGTTCGGACAAGCGGATACGTCGACGACTCGAAAATACGGAGGAACGGGGCTGGGGCTGACAATTTCTTCGCGCCTTGTCCAACTGATGGGCGGTCGAATCAACGTTGAAAGTGAAGTTGGAAAGGGAAGCCAGTTTTCGTTTGAAGCAAAGTTCCAGATCCCGCAGGAACCGCCTGCAACCATGCCGGCCGCTTCGCTTCAGCAGGTTTCTGGCCTGTCTGCCTTGATCGTCGACGACAATCCAACGAATCGGCGCATCATCGAAGAATTGCTGATCCAGATGCAGATGATTCCAACGAGTGTGGCCAGCGGTCCCGAAGCGTTGGCGCTGATCGACCAGAGATGGCGCAACCAGCGGCCGTTTGCACTGATGTTGCTTGATGTCCACATGCCGGGAATGGACGGGTTTGCCGTCGCAGAGAAGGTGCGGGCAATGCCTTCGCACGCGGTACCAATGGTCATGATGTTGACTTCCGGCGGCCATTCACAAGACGCCTCCCGGTGTCGTGAACTTGGATTGGCCGCATATCTGGTGAAACCAGTAAGGCAATCAGAACTGCGAAAGGCGATCTTGTCGGTGATGGGAAACGCCCCCAGTGTGGCGCTATTGCCGTCAACTGCGGAGGGGCGGCCACTCGAAACTCGATCGTTGCGGATTTTGCTGGCCGAGGACAATGCGATCAATCAGAAGCTCGCCATCAGTCTGCTGGAGAAGCGGCAGCACTCCGTCGTTGTCGCAGAGAATGGGATCGAAGCGATCGCGGCTTGGGAGCGAGAGCCGTTTGATTTGGCCCTGTTTGATGTGCAGATGCCAGAAATGGATGGGTTGGAGGCAACTCGCATCATTCGGGAACGAGAAGTTCTGAACGGCGGGCATCTTCCGATCATTGCTATGACCGCAGCTGCCATGAAGGGCGACTACGATCGTTGTTTCGAGGCCGGAATGGATGCTTACATTTCGAAGCCATTCCGCGCCGCGGAGTTGTGGCGGACCGTTGATGAACAAGTTCATATCGTCAAAAGGAATTCCGACGACAAAGCCGAACAACCAGCAGGAACGGTTCCCCTCGCAAATATTCCGGATGTTGATCAGGGACAATCCCAACCACACGGCTCGAAGCCGATTTTAGATTGGGAGATTGCTCTGTCGAACGCAGGTGGCGATGCGGCCCTGTTGCGAGAACTCACCGCCATCTACCTGAGCGAGAGTCCGCGATGGCTGCAAACGATCGTCGATGCGATTTCGCAATCTGATACAAATTTATTGCGGCTGACGGCCCACAAGCTGAAAGGGTCTCTCGAAACACTCGGCGCACCGGAAGCTGCCGCCGCAGCCAGAGAACTGGAATTGATTGCCAGAGAGGCAAGTAATACTAGCGTCGATGTGGCACTCACAATACTAAAAGAGAAACTAGCACAACTGTCGCCAATCGTTGCTGCCGGACCTCCATAGCCCTGGAAGTGACGGCCTGATACCGTCATTCCCGCGCAGGCGGGAATCCAGCAAACCACGAAACAGTCTCAATGCAGGAACTACGGATCTTGTAGTCGTCATGGCCCCCACAATGATGAGGCGAATCGAATTCAGAACAAGGGATAGATGAGTGGCGCTAATGGCGATGAACTGGCGGCGACCAGGACAGTGATCAGTCCAACTGCCACGAGAATTGGAATCAGCCACCACTTCTTGTTTTCAACAAGGAACTGACCAAATTCACGCACGATCCCCGGCGATGACTCGGCCGCTTGCCTGGCAAAGTCGTCGTTGGGAGTTGGCGAAGGATTCGGTGGCGGTGGATTACTCATCGTGTTTCTGCTGACAACAATTGAGGGAACTGACCGGATCTGTATTGGTCGCCTTCCGTGGCATCCACACAATCAGATAGGCGGAGAGAAGGGTCAGGGGAACGGCTATTGACCAGTAGGGGATCGTCCATTGCTCAATTTCGATTCTGGAGCGTTCATACTTGAGCGTCCCGGATTCATGACGAAATCCCCCCCATCTACGGCAAATCTGGAGATCGCAGGATTCTTGAGTATCGGTGACGTTAATCCGTGACAGGTTGAATGCCCGCCATTTAACTCGATCAGATGAATGCGATGGCGTCTGTCGTCCCAGGCTGAGGCGTGCGTGAATCGAACTAACGAAACACGTTGATTGTCCACATGGGAAAGAAACCTCGTCGTTAAACAAGTAACTGCGCAGCCACATCGCCATCAGTGCGATCGCCATCACCAGCGTGACGACCCCCGCCTTTCGTCGCCAGCCGTGGAAGAAGGTGTACATGGAAGTATGATACCAAACGAGATGACCTCGACACAGATGCTGGTCAGTACCAGAATTAGGTCGAAACACGATCTTTCGCGCCGCGTTGCATCTGCTCAGAAATATCTGTCCCGACAGCTTGGCTCCACGCTTCAATCAGGCGCTGAAATATCGGACCTGGCAGACCATTTCCAATCGGAGCCTTATTGAAGCGTGTGATTGGCAGCAGGCAATGTGGTGTCGAAGTCAGGAAAGCTTCGTCAGAGTGAGACAAGTCATCGGGGCTAACCGGAGCATGCACAAATCCGATTCCCGCCTCTGCCGCCAGTTCCGCCGCGAATTCACGACTGACTCCTTCGAGGACGTGGGCTGAAGGGGTGATAATTGTCGTTCGGTCGACGACGCACAGATTGCCAGACGCCGTTTCGGTGAGTTGACCTGCCTGATCAGTAAGGATCGCCATCGCCCCTGGATCAATCTTTCTGGCCTCGCGGGCAGCCAAATGCCAATGCAAACGACTCCGATGTTTGATCCGCGGATCGATCACATTATCTGGAATGCTGTGTGTCCCGACGGTGACCAGATGCAGCCCGATCTGATAAGTCGAAGCCCAAAGTTCAAAGGGCAACGGAAACGTGTGCGCCACCAAGGTTGATTGGCCGCCAGAACTGCGATTGGCTCCCACGTAGGTCGGGTTTTCGCCCCCGGTGACAAATACGATCAATCCCAGATCGTGATGCTCAGGAATAAGTTTCGCATTCTCATTGATCAGGCGTTCACAGATCCGACGCAGTTCATCGGTGGTGATTCCAATTTCGAGGCCCGTCTGCAGCGAAGATTGAGTGAACCGGTCAAGATGCTGGTTCAAACGAAATGGCTGGTGATGAAATGTCCGCACCATCTCGGTGACAGCGACGCCCCCCACGATTCCCAAATCGAAGACATGCAGTGATGCCTGCTCGATCGGGACGTAGCTTCCATTCACATACGCGATGGGCGATGTCATGACTCGGTCAACTCTGTTTGCAGGCCCACCATAAGCACGAGCGATTCTGCTTAAAAAGGGCTCGTTGCTTCGACGCTGTTTCTCACGTAATCGGCCCGAAGGTCCAAGGGTGGAATTCCTCGTCACCAATCCCCTGAGCTTCACTCTTCGTCTTCTTGCCGCCAGCAACCGCGATCACTTCTTCAAAGATCTCACGGCCGACTTCTTCGATCGTCGCGCCATCCAGGATCGTCCCGGCGTTGATGTCCATATCGTCGATCATGCGATTGTACATCGGAGTGTTGGTCGAAATCTTGATTGTCGGTACCGGTTTGCAACCGAAACAGCTTCCTCGACCAGTGGTAAAACAGCACACATTCATGCCGCCAGCCACCAGCCCCGTGACAGACGCGGGGTCATAGCCGGGCGTATCCATCACCACGAACCCTTTCTCGGTGACTTGCTCGGCGTACTTGTAGACGGCTCGCATGGCCGTCGTCCCACCTTTGGCAATCGCCCCCAGCGACTTTTCGTAAATGGTCGTCAGGCCCCCCTTCTTGTTGCCGACCGAGGGGTTGATATCGATTCGCTCACCAAACTTCGCGGTGTATTCAATCCACCAGCGAATTCGCTCGAGTAACGCATCACCCACTTCGCGCGAGACCGCTCGCCGCGTCAGCAGATGTTCGCCGCCATAAATCTCTGGCGTTTCACTGAGGATCGATGTCCCGCCATGTGCCACCAGCAAGTCACTGCAATAGCCCAAGGCAGGGTTGGCCGTCGTGCCGCTGTTGCCGTCACTGCCGCCACATTCCACGCCGAGCATGATCTCAGAGACGGGGATGGGGACGCGTTTCACTCGATTGACCTCGGGAAGCAAATCGTGAATGGCGGCGACTGTTTTCTTAACGGTCTTCGCGATGCCCCCTTGATCCTGGATATTCATGACCAGAGGGGCGTTTTTGGGCAACTGGGACGAACCACCGAGTTGAATCAGCCCGCCATTTTCCATCAAGTATGACGCCTGGTTGGTCTCACAGCCCAATCCCAGCACGATATAAGCTGCGATATTCGGGTGTCGCGCAAACCCGGAAAGAGTCCGCGTCAGTTGCTGATGATCCTGCCCACCATACTGGAACGCGCAGCCTCCCTTGTGAACCAGCGGGACAATGCCATCGACATTGGGAAACTGCTCCAGTATCGCGGTATCGAACTTCTGAGCCGCGTACTTTGAGGCGGTGGCCGAGCAGTTCACTGTGCTGATGATCCCGATGTAGTTTCGCGTCGCCGACCGACCATCGGGACGTCGAAAGCCCATAAACGTTCGACCTTCGATCGGCGTGGGGGCCTCGGGTATTTCCGAGCAAAATGCGTAATCCAGCGTCAACTCGCCTGCGGAGACGTTATGCACATGCACCCAGGCACCTGCCGGGACGTTCGTCGTTGCGAACCCAATCGTCTGTCCAAATTTCTTGATCGGCTGCCCCTCTTCGATCGGACGCAAGGCGATCTTGTGTCCGATATCGACATTCTCGCGAGCGGTGACTTCAACACCACCAAACGAGAACTTCGTTCCTTCGGGAACACGTCGAGCCGCGACGGCCGTGTTATCTTCGGGGTGCAAACGAACAAATGGTGCAGTTGTCATGGATGCCTTTCTGAGAAACGACGATGCCACCCGCAGACTATTCGTTTTCCGCCCGCGCGGCAATCCGATTCGCTTGAAGTAGCTCGTTCTGCAAAGTAGACGTCACTCTCCGAGTGCCGAATTCTTCCGCCTTAAGTAGCCTTCCCGCTCCGCCGAGAAGAAAGCCAACCGCAAATCCGCGCGCCCTCGTACATCGGAATGAGATGGCAATCAGGACGTCGTGTGAATCGGCTTTCTTCTCGGCGGAGCGGGAAGGCTACTTAAGGCTGTCAGCTTCTTCGTAGAAGCTACCCAATTGAATCCAGAACGTATCGGCAATTGGAGAATGCCGTCGGCGCTGGCTAACACGGCGATGTCGCCACTTCCGTCTGCGCCCCCAGCTCGTCGTCATCGACTGGATAGTTGGCGAATTGAACAGTGTAACGGGCTTCAAACCATTCGCGGATGGACGGAATCACGCCGTCATCGAATGACGGTCGCACATGCAGCGTCGCGCCGTCGATCGACTGACGGATCTCACCACCTTCCACCAGAATTTCACCCGCTTTCAGGACATAGCGCGGCAATTCGAACATCTTTTCGATGTCGGCTTGAGGTGAATAGATCGTCACGTCGGCATCGGCACCGACTCCCAAATGCCCCTTGTGCCTGAGCCCCAGAATTCGCGCCGGGCCGGCGCGGGTGATGATCGCGATTTCATTCAAAGTGTATTCGCGAGTGAGTTCCGGAAGCACGCAACGCGATCGCACTCCCTCTGGCAGCGATGCGATTGCTTCCTGCCGTCGATTGCGGTCCATTAAGAGTGCGATGATTTGCGGATAGGCCAGGAACGACGCCCCGTTCGGATGATCGGTGCTCATCGCAATTCGCCACGGATCCTGAACCAGCAGGTACCACTCCAGGCCAATCGCCCATTGCAAGGCATGCACCAGACTCTTTTGCTTGTATTGAATCGGAACGATCCCGCATCCCGCTTCCTGTTCAATGTCACCGCTAAACCATTTTCCGCCGGTGACTCGATGCAGGTAGTACCCCAACGGTCCGTCACCGGTCATGGAACAAGTTCGTCCGAACATCACTTGCCCGACATCCACGGTCAGATTCGGATGCGAATTCACATAGTCCGCCAGTTCGGTGACGCGCGATCCGAATGTGGCCTGGTCGTCGGGATCACCATCGTAGCTGTGAAACTGAATATGAGTCACATGCCCGCGATGCCCCTCCAATGCCCGCATGCTTTCCAACGTCGTCGACCAGTTGCCGGGCATCCCCAGGTTGTTGCAATGAATATGCAGCGGATGAGGCAGCCCCAGTTCATCGACAGCCTTTGCCAATCCCACCAGGATCTGACGCGGCGTGATGTCGAAGTGGTCGACGGTATCGTCCAATCCCGACACATTCCCCAAGCCGCGGCTTTTCCAGACTTCGACTCCACCTGGATTCACCGCCTTGATCGCGTAACCTTTCGTCGCACCGAGTAACCAACCCAGATACGCTTTGATCAGTTGCGGCTGCTTCGCCTTCAACTGCTGCATCACATACTGATTGTTCCCCGCCAGCACAAAGAAGCCTTTGTCCAGCAGCGGAGTATCAAGAAATTCCTCATGCGCATGCCGCGCCGTCAGCGGCGGGATCGCGGCATCGAACGCGGTGGTATATCCCAACCCGGCATACAGGTATGCCGTCGCAAAGGTCGTCGGGACACTTCCCGCGATTCCCGATCGCAGCAACTCCGTACGATGCAGCTTCCGCCCACGACGATGTTCCTCGGGCAACATCTTCCTCGCCGCATTGACCTTCGGCCCGGCGATGTGGCAATGCATGTCGATCCCACCTGGCATGACAACCAGGCCGGTGGCATCGAGAACTCGGTCCGCCTTCACCACAGGGCTCGTCGGAGCCGCGATCACTCGGCCGTTTTCAACCCAGATATCGCGGACGGCCCCGTCAATCCCATTAGCAGGATCGTAGACGGTACCGTTGCGGATCAGAAGAAGCGTCATGGAGGAAAATAGTTTCTACGGGTCGGCAAATAGCTGTGATGATTCGTCAAACGGATGAGACAGACGATAACTCAATCGACCGACTTCTGCATCCGGTTGGAGCGGTCGGTGGCGATAGAGTGCTTCCAGGATGTTGTTTATCTCCTTGGAGTTCTGCGGTATCGAGTCTGCCCAGCAGACCGGACCATTGCCGATTTCAAACGGCTTCGCGGAATTGATATTCAGAGATGGAATGTTATGAGTCGGCTCCGAATTCTCGAGAACTAAAGCAGAAATCGCTTCGCCATCCCCAACGGCGGGCTCATGATTTGAAGAGACAGAGCTCGCTATCACGGAAAAACTGATAAACGATTCCCGACCCGTGTCAGACACCGCCGGCTGACCAAAAGTGACGATTTCACCGTTTCTGACTCGGACACTCGCCTGCATGCGACGCGCGCTTTGAACTCGCAACGACATCGCATCTTCCACCAGATCCTTCAACGAAATATCGAGGTGAAGTTGGATTTCATCATCGTCAGTAATCGTCGGAGTGGCGGAGACGGTCAGTCCGAACTGCTCACTTGCGATTGATTCGCGTCGATATTGATCGAGTCGAACCACGGGAACCATGCCGCCGGATTGCCAGACCAATGTATTTCCCGACGCGGCGATGGTGGTTGGCATCTTCCAAGTTTTACCTGAACGGTACGACCCCCAGCGATTTGGACGGCAGATTCGACTACTCCATTCGGAACAGTCGAATTCTGTGCTCTGGGGAGGCGACATCGACGGATCGCCAAGCACCTCGACTTCAACCACGTCTGTCGCGAAGCTCCATAAGAAGTTTGGATTCCACGGCCCGGATAAATAGTAGTACCTTGGTGGAAGGCGCAAATCGTTCTCGAAGTCATCTCGAGTGACTTCTGTAACAACGATCGACACTAAGACTTCGTCGGCGACTCTGTTGTCGTCAATTCGCCGCAGATGACGAGCGAGCATTGAATCTTCCGCCGCCAGGCTGTTTGGCCGCTGCAAGGCACCCGGTTCACTCTTCGTGTCGGCCGGTTCGAACGAATCGATGCGAAACGGGGAAGTCACTTTGAACTCAGCGACGTCTTGCTCAGGGGTGGAAAGTTCATCCACAGCCGAGACCGGGATCATCTCTGAATCAACAGGAATCTCTCCTAGTTGCAAGCAAGCCGTAGCTTGGACCAGTTGATAGGTTTCTCTGCCCGAGCTGGAGACGACCTTACGGCCGAAGACCCTTGTTTCGCCATGATTCATTTCAAACGTAGCATCAATGCGCCGTTTGTTGTCGGTTGAGGCAACGCCGTTTGAGGTCGTCAGGTCACAGGCTTCGCTCATAACTGAGAGACGAATTTGATTGACGTTGCTAATTGTTGCGGTAGCGACAACAGATCGCCCATAAGTTTCGTCACATGAGGAAGATGCTCCGTCCTCGGTCAGTCGCCGGACGGGGATACTGCCACCCAGGTTGTATCGTGATTCGCAACCAGCAATTAGGTTCATCGGAGGCGGTAACCAAATCGGTGCCTCAGGATGATGCGTCAACTCACGTAGTGCATCAAAGTCCCACAGGCCAAGCCATGTCAGAGTGTCTGTCGCCGCGAGGGGTTGATCTGCGTTCCAGCGCTGTGCTTCGAGGGGCCGCTCAAGCATCAGGAGTTTGTTTAGCTGTTTCGGTTCCAACTCGATCAACTTAAGTCGCAGAAGGATTCGATCGCTGATCTGTCCCTCTGTCAGACGACGCTTCATGCGATCAATCGATGAAACGATGGATGGATCGTTGGGCTCATTCAGAGGAGATTTGGCGGGACTCGCCTCGTCCGTTGACGCCCCACTCGCGAAACTGGACGTGACACAAAGTGCCATCGCGAAGTAGATGCATCCAGTACCCAACAAACGCCAATTCATGACATGCCCCCGCATGAGTTCACCCAGTCGGTGAACTGGGCAAGATACGCTGGGGTGTAGTCAAATGACGCAATTCGGTCAATCGCGATTGAGCCAACGTCAATGGATCAAGGCATCTCTCGCAGGAACTTATCAATTGGCCCCCGTGTCTGTTCCGGCACCACAGCGGGATAGCCGTACCAGATGAGACCGACGACTGATTGCTGTGTTGAATCGATTCCCAGCAGACTAAAAAAGTCTAGGTGGCGCGTCACGTCACCGGTCGACCACTTTGTGCCAATCCCGGCGGACCACAGCGCGAGCTGCAGATTCTGAATCGCACAACAGCAGGCGGCATAGTCTTCTTCGCGACGAAGCGGATCGGCGGCCTGGTCGCAGGTGATCACGATCCAGCCGGGAACCTGAGCCCACTTCTTCGTTTTGGATTCCGCCTCAGCAGCACCTTTGGCTGCCGTAATGATCTTCGCGTTGAGCGCGACGACAGCCTTGGCCGTCTCGGGCCCGAGCAGAATCGCATGCCACGGTTCGGTCTTCTTGTGGTTTGGAGCCCACCGAGCCAGGTCCAACGCTTCTAACACAATGTCTTTAGGCGGAACGTCGGGACGGAAGCTGCCGATCGTTCGGCGACCGCGAATGACGGCACTGATTGCGAGATTAATTCCATGAGTTGGTGCGAAGGCTGCGTCGGCTGGCATCGATTCATCCTTGAGAGTCTATTGTCAGAGGCATACTCTAACCGGTCTGCTGCAAATCCATCAGTTGTGCGAACCGTTCGAGCACGCGAATTTTCAGCGGGGCGAATTCCGGTTGATCGAACTCACCCGATTCGACGAGGTTAAACGCGGCGACGCGAGCTTCTTCTAGCAACGCCTTATCGCGAATCAGATCGGCTACCCGCAACGGCAGTGATCCACTTTGACGCGTTCCTAGCACGTCCCCGGGGCCACGCAGTTCGAAGTCGACCTCGGCAATGCGGAAGCCGTCCGATGTATTCTCCATGGCGGTCAGCCGAGCAGTCGCTTCGGGCGTGGACGCATCGCTGAACAGGAAGCAGTATCCCTGAAAGCGACCTCGGCCGATGCGGCCACGTAATTGATGTAACTGCGAAAGGCCGAATCGTTCGGCCTGATGCACGATCATCAACGTCGCATTCGGAACATCGACCCCCACTTCGATCACCGTCGTGGCGACCAGAGCCTGCACATCGCCATTGCGGAACGCTGCCATCGTCGCCGTTCGTTCTTCGCGAGCTTGCTGGCCATGCACCAGTCCCACCTTGAAATCCTTCAACTCCCCGGCGGAAACGTCACGAAACACCGCCTCGGCACTGATTGAGGTATCGGTTCCGATTGGCATCGAAGCATCTTCTTCTACGCGCGGACAGACCAGATATACCTGTCGACCTTCGCGAAGTCGCTCGCGAATAAAGTCCCAGACTTTGCGAGCGGCCTGTGGACCGACAATGCGACTGGTCACGACACGTTGTCGACCGGGAGGCAGTTCATCAATCACCGTCAGATCCAGATCTCCGAACTGCGTCAGGCACAGGCTGCGCGGGATCGGCGTGGCGGTCATCACCAGCACATGCGGAGCGACTTCTCCCTCCGAAAACTTCGATCGCTGCATCACGCCGAACTTGTGTTGTTCATCGATAATGACCAGGCCCAGCGACGGGAACTTCACGCCGCTTTGAATCAAAGCCTGCGTTCCGATCACCATTTGAACCTGACCACTGGCGATTCCCTCCAGTGTCTCGCGACGGACCGCCGCCGTCAGTTGACCCGTCAGCAATCTTCGTTCGACGCGGCTCCCCTCCAGCAACGAGTCGATCGTCTGCCAATGCTGTTGGGCGAGAACTTCGGTCGGCGCCATCAGCGCCGCCTGTTGCCCGGCTGCGATTGCCACGAGCATCGCATAGACGGCGATCGCGGTCTTGCCCGCCCCGACGTCGGCCTGCAGCAGACGATGCATCGCCTGTTCACGTTCAAGATCAGCGATGATCTCCAGGATCGCGCGATCCTGTCCTCCCGTGAACCGAAACGAAAACAACCGTCGTATCCGAGCGTCGATCTTCGCCGTATTGGGCAGCGGCGTCGCACGCTGCTCCTTCCGCCACATCCGGCGACGCATCGCCAGTCCAAGCTGAAACTCCAGCAAATCGTCAAACAGGATACGTCGACGCCCCAACTCGTACTGCTCCATGGAACTGGGCAGATGGACCTGCGTGATCGCCTGTTTTATCTCTGGAACGCCTGCTCGCTCGCGAAAACTCTCTGGCAGCAATTCCGGAACGAGAGTCGAGTAGTCTTCGACGGCGTTTCGCATGACGCGCCGCATGTCGTGTTGACGCAGTCCTTCAGTCAGTCCATACCGCGGCAGCATGCCACCGGAAACATCATCTTCGTCATCACCTAAAAACTGCAGATGCGGGTGCGAGAACTCCCAGCGACGTTGGCTGAACTTGGGCTTTCCAGAAAACAGCACTCGCTGGCCGATTTCAAACTTGCGCAGTATGTACCGCTGATTGAACCAGACCCCGCGGACAAAGCCGCCATCCGATTGCAGCAGGATGGCAACGATACTCATCCCCTTCGACGTTTCCTTCGCGTCACGATCAACCACAATTCCGCAAACCGTCTGCACCGTGTCCGGCTGAATCTCGAAGACGGGAATGACTTTGGTCAAATCCAGCACGTCGCGCGGAAGATTGAACAGCAAATTCTCGGCCGTCAGCAGGTCCAAACGAGCCAGTTGATCCGCCCGTGCCGGTCCCACGCCTCGCACAAACTGTACAGGAGTCTGCAATGGATCATCGGAACTTGGAATCGTCATGCGGATGCTGTCAGTTGAAAGTCTGAGCTGAACTATTTCTTCGGGCGAAAGGCTTTGACCTTGGATTCATCGGTCACCAGATACGGACCTTCCAACAGATCGATGCAATACGGGATCGCCGGAAAGACCGCATCCAGACACTCTTTAATCGCCCTCGGTTGGCCTGGAAGATTGACGATCAATGCCCGTCCGCAAATACCAGCAGTCTGTCGCGACAGGATCGCCGTCGGCACCTTTTCCAACGAAACCTTACGCATTAACTCCCCGAAGCCGGGCATCATTTTCTGACACACCGCCTCGGTCGCTTCCGGCGTGACATCGCGCAATGCGGGGCCTGTCCCTCCCGTCGTGATGACCAGGCAGCACTGCTCGTCATGGCAAAGTTCACGCAGCGTTTCCTCAATGAGCGACTGTTCGTCCGCAATGACGCGGGCAACAGCCTCAAACGGACTCGTCAAGACTGCGGCCAGGTACTCGCGGATCGCCGGACCGCCGCGATCTTCGTACTCACCTCGACTGGCGCGGTCAGAAACCGTGACGATCCCGATGCGAGCAGGGGAGGCTGCGTCGGTCATCCCTTGGCCTTTGCCGGCGCCTTGCCAAACGTCTTGCCGCTCTTCTTCATCGCCGCTTCAAACGAGCTTCGAGCCTGCGTCCAGGCATCGTCCATCAACGGGATGTGGCAGCCACCTTTTCCTTCGCAAGAATTCATGCCGGGCACTTCACCACAGCCTCCCTGGCCCTTGCACTTGTTATTGCCGCCACAAGTCTGATCGGCCATGGTGGCGCAGGCCCCCTGTCCGGCACACGAATTATCCTTGCCTCGGCCATAGCCCTTGCAGGAATTCAATCCCCGGCACGTATGCGGCTCATCAATAATCAACTTCTCGGTCTCGGTCAGCGTCACCGGCCCCGCAGGTTCGGTGCTGGCCGTCGTGCTGGGAGCGGGTGTCGAGGCACCCTTACAACCGATCGTCGTTCCCGCCACCATGCCACTCAAGGCCGCCACAGTCAGTTTATGAAAATCACGACGATCCATTCCGCCGTCCGACATAACAATCCCTTTCGGTTCGATGCTGAAAATCGGGAGACAGTCGCAATGTCACGAGAACGAGTCCCTCGATCGCGAACGCCTGTTCCCGTAAGAGTATCGGGCAGAGTGAGAAGGATGCAACCTATTAGGAAGAAGACGCGGCCCGCGCGCAACCAATCCTCTTTCTGAGCGTCGGACGTAAGTCCTCTGGCCTCTTCGGGCGTGAACCCTCTGCGTAGCTAATCTCGCCAAGACCTTGGGCGAAGTCGCTGTTCGAACAATGTCCAACGACATTCACCCAAGGTCTTGGCGACTTTGGCAACGAATCCTCGCACTGTTCCTCTCCGTGACTCTGCGTCTCCGTGAGATCAATTCTTGAATCGATCTGAATCCGGAGGGGTTCTCACGGAGTCACGGAGACACAGAGGCTTCGCCCTTTTTCGATTCGGTTCACCGTATTGAAGCATTTCATGACGAGGCAAAAAACCTTCGATGAAATTCCTCAAATCATTGAAATTGGGTTTGATCGAGTCACCAGTTTTATGGCACAAGAGAACCACAATCTGGATGCCAGTCAGCCCTCATTGTTTGAGACTTGGACTACGCAGAAAAGCTGAGTTCGAAGCCCGCTCGGCGGGATCGCTCTTTGACAATTGAATGCCAAACTGCGACCGCTACACTCTCAGTAAAATGGGAGGTTGTGTCGGACGGACCGGGAGGTTGTGTCGGACGGACCGGGAGGTTGTGTCGGACGGACCGGGAGGTTGTGTCGGACGGACCGGGAGGTTGTGTCGGACGGACCAGATC
>JAQGHU010000076.1 GCA_028291515.1 Schlesneria sp. | reverse complement strand
AAATCTCCGAAATTGGGTTTGATCGAGTCACCCGTTTTTGGCACAAGAGGATCACAATCCAAGTGCCGATTAGCCTCTGCGTAGCCACGGTCGCCAAGACCTTGGGCGAATGTCATTGGACGTTATTCGCACTGCGGGATCGCTCTTTCACAATTGAACGCCGATCATCAGCGACTTGGGAGTGCGGTGGCTCGACACCGCTTTGGCCCCCATCGCCAGACACCTCACGGGCCAACCTGCCGAGTTCGTTTATACTTTGACAATGGAACGCCAATCTGCGACCACAGTCTCAGTAGAATGAGAGGTTGTGTCATGCGGCCGGAGCGGGAGGTTGTGTCATGCGGCCCATGATACTGTACTCCGAACTGAGTACTGAGCACTCTACCGTCTGGCCGCCCTACCCTCGCCGCTCAGCCTTCAGATTGTGTCATGCGATTCTACCCAGTTCACCAAATCGTAAATGGAGGTCCCATGTCTCGCGTAACAGCTTTTGCACTAGTTCTCTGTTCGTTCGCATTGGTTGCTGTCTCAAGTAACCATGCTCAACCTCAGCCATACTTTGGAGCTCCACAATCAGGCCCGGGAGCAGCAGTGAACGGGTTGCCAACCGGAGCGTGGCGCGTTCAATTCGCGAACGACGTCATCGAAACCTGCGAGATTCGTCGTGACGGAACGGCAACTGTGACAGAGCCAGGTCGAACGTCGCCTGGTAAAACTGTTACACAGAGCGGTCGCGTCGTCGTTCTCTACGACGATGATCGAATCGAGCGCTGGACGCCTGTTGGTAAACGTTTGGTCGTGGAGCATTGGGCATCGAGTGCCCAGTGGCCGACGAACGCTCCCGTGCTCGGAATCGCTGATCGCATCGAATGATCGCGATTCCGGCGTCGACAATGGAGTCATCAGACATTGCGAAAATGTGAAATCGGATTTAAGCACTCTTCACCAGTCAAGGTACAATGCGGCGGTCCTAAGTTCGATTGGTGCGGGCACAAGGATCACATTATGAACTACTTGCTTATCGTCGACGATTCTCCGATGGATTCGCATCTGGCTCGTAGTCTGCTGGAAAAGCAGTTTTCGGAGCGAATCAAATTTGCGGTCAATGGCTGGGAGGCGCTCGAGCAGATTGAGGAACAGCTTCCGCTGATTGTCATCACCGATCTGCAGTTGCCCGAGATGGATGGCCTGCAGTTAACAGAGCGAATCCACGAACGATTTCCGACCGTCCCGGTCTTGTTGATGACGGCTCATGGTAGCGAAGAGATCGCAGCCGAAGCGCTGGCCCGTGGTGCCGTGGACTACGTTCCAAAATCGATGCTCGCCACGGAACTCTGTCGTGCCGTCTTCAGCGTCCTGGCTGTCTCCAAAGGAGGCACCCGCGACCAAGCGGTGCAGCGCTACCTGAGTCGCGAGGAGTTTCAGTTTGATTTGGACAATGATCCGGCGTTGATTACGCCGCTTGTCCTGCAGCTACAAGACTCCGTCAGGCTGATGGGCCTTGTGGGAGAGACTCACGGAATGCGGCTGGCGAAGGCCTTGACCGAAGCCCTGCGTAATGCCATGTTTCACGGCAACCTGGAACTGACGACTGAAGAATGGGACGCCGTTCGTCCGGCCCCCGCCAATGCTGATATTGTGAAGCAGCGAATGCAAGATCCACTCTATGGCGGCCGCCAAGTCATCGTCACGGCCAGCGTGACACAGTATTTTGCTCAATTCTCGATTCGCGACGAAGGCCGCGGATTCGATACCAACACGATTCCCGACCTGTCCCGCGATCCCTCGCAGCTCACCAACAATCAGCGACGCGGACTGGTCCTCATTCAGGCATTTTGCGACGAAGTTTATTTCAATCGACGCGGAAATGAAATTACCCTGACCAAGTGTCGATGTTCCGACAAAGTTGCCTCCAACTGATTCAGCCACCCGACTGACGGATCAACCATGAATATCTCTTTGACCAGCGTTTCGGTGAACGACCCCCTTCACGCGTTCAAGTTCTACACTGAGGTCTTGGGTTTCCAAGAAAAGATGTACATGCCTGAGATGTTCCTGGCGATCGTCGTGTCGCCGGATCAGCCAAACGGGACGGCCCTGCTGTTAGAACCTCGCGGTAACTACGGCAGTAAAGAGTTCTTCGATGGCATCTACCAGGCCGGGTTGCCTGTAATTGTTTTCGGTGTTGATGACGTGCAGCAGGAATATGAACGGCTGAAGGGCCTGGGGGTGAAATTCACCAAGGAGCCGAAGACAACCGAGTGGGGAACAGAAGCCGTTTTCGATGACACCTGCGGCAACCTGATTCAGATCCATCACCCTTAGAGCGCATCCCCCGTAACTGTGGCGTCCCGCGAGCAGAAATTTACTTAGTCTAACCCCAGTATCAACGCGACATGGAGGTGCGACCCGCACTAAGTCGCCAGCCCGATGAAGAATCCGGCGGCCGCCCAATCACGAAACCACGCGCTCAGTTCGTCGGCCGTCACGACAGCTTGTGAGTTCGCTTCGATCAACTGCTCCAAGGCCTGCCCAATCGAGGCTCCTTCAACGAGCCGTGTCAGTAGACCGAACTGAATGGCATCGATCGTTGTTCGACGCACGACATACTCCCGACGGTGGATCGCCAGTCGGGTGACTTGAGCAATCGGAGACTCGGGCTCCTGCTGATGGCGAACAGCAGACGCATATTCATGAACGGGAAATCGATAGGCCGCCAGCCGCAAACAAGGGGCAGCAACCAGCCGACATGTGATCCACTGTTCGGGACTCAGATGACGAAAACGCTCAGCGTCCAGCGGGGGCAACTCCTCGATGCCTGGTCCGTCGAAGACTTCGCTGTAGCATCGTTCCAAGCGAGCCAGATCAATCAGGAAATCGGCCCAATCGGGCGAGCCGTCTTCCGATTCATTCGGTGGTCGCGTCTCAAGAAGGTAATCAGCGAAAAACCGACCCAGTTCGCCCAGCGTATAGCTCGCGGGAGGATGTACCTCCAGATAACCAGATGCCAACCCCACAAAAGCTTCTTCACCGAGTGCATGTACGAATGCTGGATACTCGCCGATCAAGACTTCGATCAATCGCGCCTTGTAGGCGTTGGAATAGACCTCCAACCGTTCAATGCTTGTTTGAGCGCGGGAGCGGCAAATCAGCTCGTCCACGCGATCCGCCCCCTGCTCGATCTCTCCAGTGTGCGATGCCGAATCGATGCCCGCGGCGACTCCCGCAGGATGAACGATGACAGACTGCATCCACCGCTGGATGACATCGAGCGGTTGTGGAGGTTGATCGGCCATCACTCAACCTCGGCAAAGACGGCCGTCGCGGGATGCGGAACTGTTGAATTCGCTTGAAGTTGATCATTCGCGGGTCGCGATCTGTAGGAACCCAACGCCGAAGACATGTAGTCCCGTGCCTTCATGACTTCCGCATGCACGATCGGGAACGGTGGGATCTTGGCATCCCATTCCAACAGCGTCGACGCCCCGCCCGTCAGGAGATGCGCTTTGCGATACAGTTCCCAGACGGGATCGGTGACGTGGCTGTCATGCGTGTCGATCAGATGCGTGCCGAGATTCGTGTGGCCCGCCAGATGAAACTGAACGACTCGATGCGCGGGGATGGCATCGAGATACTCGAACGGATCGAAGTCATGATTAATACTGGAGACATAGATGTTGTTGACATCCAACAGCAATCCGCAATCCGCCTCTTCAGCCATCCGCGCGACGAACTCGGCCTCGGACATCGTCGATGCCGTAAACGTCACGTAGCTGCTGGGATTCTCCAGCACCAGTTGCCGCTGCAACACGTCCTGGACGATGCGAATTCGTTCGACCACGTGTTGCAGCGATTGCTCGTGATAAGGCAGCGGCAGCAAATCGTGCGAGTTTCTGCTGGCAACGCCGGTCCAGCAGACATGATCAGAAACCCACTTCGCCTGTACGGCATCTGCCAGAGACTTCAGTTTGCGAAGGTAGTCCAGATTCAATGGGTCGGTGCTACCAATCGAGAGCGAGACACCGTGCATCACGATGGGATAACGTTCGGCAAGCTGATCAAGGACATCGCGCGGCCTTCCGCGCGAGTCCATGAAGTTCTCGGAGATGACCTCAAACCAATCCACTTCGGGCTGGTGCTGCAGCAGATACGGAAAGTGGACAGTTCGCAGGCCGACCCCGAGTCCAAGATTGGGGTGACCGCAACGCGGGATCGGCATCATCGCGTCATTGAGCAAAGTAGAAAACGATCGTTACGGGGCAATGAAACATCACTTAGTCGCAGCGTCTTCCGAGGACGGAAGTATGATTTCGGCGGTGGCCGGAGGGGGATGATGGCCCCGTAACCGCATCGCCATCTCCGTCGCCAGCTTATCGAAATCCCGTGGGTGAGTTGGGGCATAAGCCAGGTTGACGCGCGCTTCATCCGATCCAGTTCCAATGACAGGGGGCGGCATGCTGACTTGATGCGTGAAGAGATTATAGACGCCGTACAGAACTTGAATCTCGGATCTCCAACTTCGTTCCACTTCCATTTGCAGGCTGTAGGCTGCTTGAGCCGCATTCAGGCAAACGGAGCTTTCGATCAGCGCCTCTCGATAACCGGGCATCCTCGGAGCATCGGGCCCCCAATCGGCCACCAGCCCGTTGGCCGCTTGATGGACGGGAACGAACAGGCGATGCAGGATTGAACGCAGCATGAAAGACGTTTTTGCAGACGAGTATCTCAGGGGTTTGAGATACGCATCGACTGATGCCGTCACCGCACCGCACCCACTGTGGCCCAGGACCACGACAACCTTGATGCTCTCCGCTAGAGCGGTCAGCGCATAGTCGATGCTGCCCCAGCATTCGTCCGCGAGGACGTTGCCAGCCACGCGAATCACAAACAGATCATTGAAACCTTGACCAAACAACATCTCCATCGGGACTCGCGCATCGGAACATCCAACAACCACAGCAAACGGGGCTTGCTTCGGGAGTTCACCGTGAGTGCGAACCATACCCACTTCGAGCCCGTTACACTGAACAACGTATCTGGGTTCGCCTTTTGAAAAGGTCCCGCTACGGCAACTCTTCATCCATTCGGAAAAGAGCCGATTGCCGTCCTCCAGATTCTGGCGGGCGATTTCGACATCTTCCGGAGGTGGTTTAACGGTGGGGTTGTTAGGATCAAACCGATAGATGTAATCGATGGTTTTCATACTTCAAACGATACCGTTGTGTTGGGATTTGTCCAGTACGAATAGCGCTCTCTAATTGGTTCGACAGGGTTGACGACACTGCAGGGCTGATGACATTCTGCCGAGTTTTCGTCGCGATACTCTTGTGAAGGAGCACAAATGGATCACTTGCTAACCGGCTTGCACCAGTTTCACAATCGATTTGGTCGGGAGCGAGAATTTTACTCGAAGCTGGCGGCTGGCCAGCATCCGAGTGCCCTGTTCATCGGGTGTTCTGATTCGCGGGTCGATCCTTCGATTATCACTCAGACGGGGATGGGTGAACTGTTTGTGATGCGGAATGCGGGGAATATTGTCCCGTGCTATGGAGCTTCCAACGGTGGTGAGCCCGCCACCATCGAATATGCCGTCGCTGCCTTGGGAGTGAGAGACATTATCGTCTGCGGCCATTCCGGGTGCGGTGCGATTCAAGCGATGTTGCATCCAGAAAAAATGGAGAAACTTCCTTTAGTCAGAGGCTGGCTGAATCATGCCGAGGCCACGCGCCAGATCATTATCGAAAACTATCCCAACTTGACGGGCGACGATCAGTTGGCCGCGGCCGTTAGTGAACATGTGCTGGTGCAGATCGAGAATCTGCAGACTCACCCGACCGTCGCTGTTCGTTTGCAACGCGGAGAGCTAACGTTACATGCGTGGGTCTATCAGATGCAAACTGGCGAAGTCCTGGCGTATTCGTCCGACGACGGCAAGTTCACCGCCCTCACCAGTCTGCCGCCTGAAGAAGCGGGCCAGCGCAAAGTGAGCAATCCTCGACAGGCGAAAAAGAAATGAGCGACCATCCCATTCTGGGTGATCAGTACGAACGGCCACGTCGGCAGATCGAACGCGAATTCGGTGTCCCTGTTCCAGGAGAGATCGTCGATCCGGAAGAATGGACAAACACGGCCATCAAGAAGTTGCCACCTGCCGGCCCACTTGATTTTGCTGAAATATTTGGTCGCGCGATGCCGGTGATGCTGGATATCGGCTGCGGCAATGCACGCTCAACATTGGCTTCCGCAGTCTGGCGACACGACGTTGATCACTTTGCCACGGATGTGTTGCCGGTGGTGATTCGTTACGCCACGCGGCGAGCCAATCAGCGGGGACTGAAAAACGTACGGTTCGCGGTGATCGGTGGGCGCGGACTGCTGGCCGATTACATCGCGCCGCATAGCGTTGCCGAGATCCACGTCTATCACCCGCAGCCTTACTACGACGCGAAGCAACTTCACAAGCGCCTGATCACTCCGGAATTCATGGCACTCGTCCATCGTTCGCTGATTCCGGGGGGCTTGTTTGTTCTGCAGACGGACAATCCCGGCTATTGGAAGTACATGCAGCAAGTCGTGCCGCTGTTCTTTGAGTTTACAGAACAACCTGGCAAGTGGCCTGATTCTCCGAAAGGCCGGACTCGTCGCGAGATCATCGCATTGCGGCAGGGGTTGCCAGTCTTTCGAGGGACGGGGAAACCACGAGCTGATATTTCAGCTGACGAGGTCTTGCGACTAGCGGAATCGCTTCCGCCACCCACATTCGATGCGGATCGAAAACTGATGGCGCTGGATAAGATGGAGCGGTCCGAAGAAAGCGACCAGCGGCCGCGGGGAAAGAAGCGCTAGCATTTTACGGCCTACCTGCCCTGATTGCTGCGGCAATCTTTGTTGAACGTAGACCAGAGCAGTTCGATCTTGGCCTGCGCCCAATCGACCGTTTGCTTGGAGATATCTTTTCTGCGGCCCATGTTTCCAATCTCGCGCTTGGCTTTGGCATACGCTTCATAGACCGTGTCGCCGGCCTGCATCATTCGAGTCGAAGTGCGTGCTGCTTCACCCGACACCATGAAGTCGCCGAGAGTATTCTTGACGGTCTTTCCCCCGTCGTGGACTTGCTGTGCCGCCGTTAGCTTCTGATTCAAAGCTCCGTTAATCCCGCGAACGGCGCTTCTCCCTTCTCCAACGACTCGCTCGAATTCGACCAAGACTGGCTTCGTCTGATCCTGCTCGCTCGCCGTTCGCTCGGCACTTGAGCGCATGCACCCGATCAGGGCGGCGCTTCCCAGTGCCAGAACAACGAGTTGTTTGCCTGAGACAATTCTCATGGTCATGATCTCAAGTCTGGTGCGAAACGATTGCCGAGTTCCGCAAGTCGGGAACGTCCGACAATGGGCCGTCACCTAGGCATGTGATTTCTGCATGTTGAAGGTACGTTATGCAGGCGAGTCGGGTCGCCCGAAAAATGTCAAAGGCCAGCGAAATTGGTGACTCGCCAGAAAGAATGGGCTAGTTGTTAGACACAGCATCGCTTTCTACGATGCCAACAGAACAATCGGATTATTCAACTCAGAAAGTACACTATGCCAAAAGCAAGTTTGATCATCCTGCTGGGACTGCTGTTGAGCGTTGGCACGTCTACCAGTGCCGCGCCACCTGTCCCGGACAATGTCATCTGGGAAACGGACATCGAGTATTCGACCGTTGGGGACGACCATTTGCAGTTGAACCTGGCGCGGCCGAAGACCGGATCCGGTCCCTTCCCCACCGTCCTCTGTATCCATGGAGGGGGCTTTCGTGCAGGGAAACGCGATTCCTATGATGGCCTCTGCTTGAAGTTGGCTGAACGAGGCTATGTCGCTGCCACGATGACCTATCGCCTGGCCCCGAAACATCAGTTCCCAGCGGCCGTCCATGACACGAAGGCCGCCGTGCGCTGGCTGCGAGCGAACGCGAAGAAATACAACATCAATCCGGACAAGATCGGTGTCACGGGCGGGTCGGCGGGAGGACATCTGGCTCAGTTTCTGGCGGTGACCGCCAACGTTCCTCAATTTGAAGGAACTGGCGGCAATCCAGAGCAGTCGAGCTCTGTTGCTTGTGTTGTCAATGTCTATGGTCCCAGCGACTTCACCAAGTCGTATGGCAAAAGCGTCGACGCTCACGAAGTGTTGCCGCTCTGGTTCGGTGGCAATCTGGAAACGAAACACGACCTCCACATTCAAGCCAGTCCACTCTACTGGGTGACACCAAACGCTGCCCCAACGTTGTGCATTCACGGAACGGAAGACAAGTATGTCGCGCATGAGCAGGCAGTCTGGCTCGTCGACAAATTAAAGGCATGTACCGTTGAAGCAGAATTGCTCACGCTGGAAGGCGCAGGGCATGGCTTTAAAGGCGTGGATGCAGAAAAAGCAGACAAGGCCCTGTTTGATTACTTTGACAAGAAGCTCAAGTGATAGGAGAAACTCAGTGCCACTTCCCACTAAAGAAGAGATAAATCCATTCGAGGACGATCTTGATGGAATCTCGGCGTGTCGGAACTTCTTGGGGAAGACGCTAGACGATGTCGAGGCAATGCTTAACGAAAACTCGGGTCTCTACCAGGAAGATTTGTTGTACCTGGGTCCGGTTGCCTTTCGCTATTATCTGCCAGCGATTGCAAGGTTTTTTCAAAATCATAGGGCTGTTCAACGGTCGTTTGTCGATTGGTTTGCAGTGGTGCTAGAAAGTCGGTTGGAGAATGAACGTGGGGAGCTTGCGCCTGTTGCTGGTCAACTTGTCGAAGTGTGTCGCGTAATCGACGAAAGTTGGCCTGATCCGGAATATCTTGAGCACTATCGGGATGTACAGAAGAAGTACGTGAAGCTGACAAACGAATTCTTGCGAATGGTTGCGGAGCGGTAGAATTCGATTCAGTGGAATAAATCTGCTATCGGCATCCCTTCTTCCACGAGTGCGACAGGTCGCCCCTGCGCATCTGGTAGTCGCATCTCCGGGTCGATTCCCAAACTGTGATAGATCGTGGCTGCGAGGTCTTCAGGCTTGAAGGGTGGCGTGATCGCATACGCGGCATCTTTATCCGACTGGCCAAGAACCCTACCCCCTTGGATACCTGCTCCGGCGAGCACCGCGGGAAATAGGGTGCTCCAGTGGTCGCGGCCCCAATTTGCGTTGCCGACTGGGGTGCGCCCCATTTCACCCAGGCAGACGACCAGGGTTTCATCAAGCAGTCCTCGTTCTTCGAGGTCGACTAAGAGTGCCGAGAGTGTTTGGTCCAGATTGGGAATCAGATGCTGGCCGACGTCTTTGCTGCTGGCATGGGAATCCCAACTCAGGCCATCGGGAGCGTCCCAATGCACGGTCACGTATCGCACTCCTGCTTCCACTAATCGCCTGGCCATCAATGTCGATTGTCCGAACAGATGACGCCCATAACGATCACGAATAGCGGCCGGTTCCTGCCGTAGATCGAGAGCTTTTCGAGTCCGCTCTGATGTCACGAGAGCCATTGCTCGTTGCTGAAACTGGTCATACGCCGCCAAAGGTGTTTTCTGGTCGAGCTGCCGCAATCCTTTTTCAAACTGCGTCAGCAAGGACTGTCGACGATTCAATCGATCAAGCGTCATGGCTGCTGGCGAAATGAGTCCATCGATCTGAAACGTCAATTCGTCATCGGTGCAGTCGCGGATGTATGGATTGTCTTTCTCATCCTTCTTCTCGATGGATGTCGTGACGGGATCGTAGCCACGTCCTAGCCAACCGGCATACTCGCCCGGTCGTTGCAAGCGGACTGAGTACGTTTGAATTTTGCCCAGGCTGTTCGGCAGCACAACATAGTTCGGCAACCCCGCCGCTTTTGCATTAATTGGCAGAACCGCGTTTTTATTTTGCGATAGATACTCCGTGACCGACCCGATCGATGGCCAATCTTGCGAAGTCGCATTGAAGCCGCCGCCGATCGGTATTTGCCAACGCTTGCCCGTCTGGATGTAATGCCCGCCGCCGCTGTGATCGTTGTACGAATGCGACAAGGTACGGACGACTGCAAACTTATCGGAGATTGTGGCACATTGACTCAGCAATTCGCAGATCCGCAGATCGGGTGTACGAGATGCGATGGGTGAATATGGCCCGCGAACTTTACTGGTTGCTTCGGGCTTCATATCAAATGTTTCGAGCTGGCTTGGTCCGCCGAACAAAAATAGAAAGATGACACTTTTCGCTCGTGGCTGTTGCGCGGGAGACGCGGCTTCGGCGCGGAGCAGTTGCGGTAAGCTGAGTCCAAACAGCCCTGCTCCACCGGCCTGTAACAAGTCGCGCCGCGAGATCGCACTACACGTCGAATGAGGTTGACCGAGTAGATTGAGCATGCCACTCCCTTCGCTGAAAGCTTTCCGACAGATCGGCCGTTGCTGATGTTATTCGCGCGATCCGGAATGAGCAATGACTCCTCAGGAATTCGCTTCAAGGTTGGATCATTCGTCGACGTTCGTCTAAAACAGATCTGAGGATGTTCTTGTTCGGTTGCCCGCTTCGCTCTGGCCAGCTTCTGCGTTCGTTGATTATCACTGATTGCGCTGTTTCTCATGCACTCCACTACCGCCGTTGTTGAACGCTATCTCTCGGGAACGCGAGTCGATACGTTTCTCGCTCGTCATTTGCGTAGCTATACAGCGTGGCGGTTACATAGGCTCGTGCGAGCAGGACAGGTAACTGTGAATGGGGCTGTTGCGGCCCCGGATCAGCGAGTGTTTGCGGGTGAGTCCGTGTCAGTCCGGCTGTTGGAGCCACCTGACAACTTGATGCCCGCGGAAGAGATTTCATTCGGGATTGTCCACGAGGACGAGTGGCTGTTGATCGTCGATAAGCCTGCCGGATTGATCATCCATCCCTCGGGACAAAACCCTTCCGGGGCTTTGACCAACGCGATTCAATACTATCTGGACCAGAATTCCGACTTCCCCGGCCAAAAGAAGCCCGGGATCGTCCATCGATTGGATCGTGACACCAGTGGAGTCGTGGCCACTGCGAAAGATCATCTCTCGCACCGGCTGTTGTCCATCCAGTTCCAGCGAGAACGAATTGCCAAGTCGTACACCGCGATCGTCGACGGGCTCGTGAAGCAAGACGAAGGGACGATCGACCTGCCGATTGGGCGTGCTCGCAGCGGAGCCAGCGCGTTGATGTCGTGTCAGGCGGATGCGCTGGATGCCAAAGCCTCGAAAACGAACTATGAAGTTCTGGAGCGATATCCTCGTCATACTTTGATTCGCGCACGACCCAGGACCGGCCGGCTGCATCAGATTCGCGTCCACTTCGCGACGATCGGTCATCCGATTGTTGGTGACGAATTCTATGGCATGCTGGGGGCACTCAAGCCGGACCGCGAAGTGGTCGTGCCTGGTCAAGCGCCCCCACCACCGGCATCCCCTTACATCAGCCGACAAGCACTACATGCCACGGAGATTTCGTTTTCCCACCCCATCCTGGATGAGTGGCAGACGTTCGTTGCCCCACTACCGGATGACATTGAGCAGGCGATTGAATTGATCCGTGGATTGTAGGTATTGCTTACTCGGCCGCTACTTTCGTCATTCCCGCGCAGGCGGGAATCCAGCGAATCGTCAAGACGGGTGCTGAACTGGATTCCCGCCTGCGCGGGAATGACGAATGAAAAAGGGAATGACGACCAGACGCAGCCCAAGCGACCATCTCACCGACGCGTGAATAATCCGGGCTAGTCGCTGGTCTTGTCCGTGTTTCATCTGTGGCCAAATTCTTCCGTCTACTTGCTATTCACATGCTTCACAGGCAATGGTGCATCGAGTGTGTCTTTGTTCGGCTGGAAGCCATTACCGTCCACGTCGACGAAGATGGGATTGGAGATCGCGGCGGGTTCTGAAGCACCAAAGGTCGGCCCATGAACGCTACCTAATTTGCCGTCGACTTGTCCCGTGACAACGACGAGGTGTGCGTCGCCCTTTAGTTCGAGATCCAGAGTCCTCTCAAACTTGATCACACCACTGCGGAACGCGTCCGGGTTTTTGTTACGAGAATAATCATGGAGCGCGTGAGTGCGGCCGTTGACCAGTACGAATAGACGATTGACATCCAACCAGTTCGCACATTGCACGCGAACTTTCAAGGTGACCTTCCCAGTGGCCGCTTTGAGGTCCTGGCCGGCAACATAGGTTTCCGGCTTGCCCGCTTCCGTGGCTGTGACTTCCAGGTAGGGGCCGTTCGACATGATCAGCCGCCCCTGCTCGGCCGCGTGAACCATTTCCATGTGATCGATCTTGGCCGGATCGTCAGTCGACGATTGAAGCCAATTCCTCAGCGAACCAGAACCGTGATAGTTGTAGTGGGCATCCGTATTGACCACGCCGTAAATCCTGAATCCCTGATTCAGCAACTGCAGCCAATTGAATACGGTGTTATGAGAAGTCGTTTTACCGCGCTTGGCCGTCGGACTCAGATTCAATGCGTCCTCAATCGGATGGATTTCAACGACATCCATGAAGGGAAACGCCCGCTCGAATCCGGCGTCCGGTTTCCCATCGCCGTTCTTGTCGTAGAACATCCAGCCCATGTCAGGATGATTCACCTGCAGCAGTTTCTCGCTGCGATCACCCCACAACACCAGCCGTTCGATCTGCGTTTCCAGGTCTGGTCCCGAGACCGGTCCTCCACCGTCTTGAGTGCGAGGGATATACTTCATCGGGAACGCATTCTGATGATTGAGCGGCAACGGCGAACCGGTCATTTCAATGCCCGACACCGATGCCAGGAAGTTCTCGATTCCCAGTTGCTTGATATGCGGCTCATAAGTACTGACCCGGTTGTGTTCTGTACACGGAGCGAATTCGATTTGTTCGCAGACCAGATTGAGAACGCGGCCCAATTGGCTGGACGTGTTGTCGCCGGATGGGCTGCTATGGCTATGAAAGTCGGTGCTGACCCAGCCCGGCGTTTCGACGGATCGAACGAGGACATTCTTTAACGGCGAATCTGCGCCATCCTTGACCTCGACCTCAGTGTGGATCACGTCGAATTCGGGGCCGTGACTGATGGTGACGGCGTATTGTCCAGGCGGCACCGTTTGGACGAATTGTCCACTCGCTGTGTAGATCAAGTTTCGTAACGCGAATTCGGCTGTTTCCGGTCCGAAATCGAGTTTCGCGTCGGCCGCGACAGGTTTCAGTTCGATCTTGCAGGGAATACGACCTCCGCTCGCATCTGTGATCGTGCCGACAATGCGACCTCGCGGAATGGACTGCTTCAACGCCACTCGATTGTCACCGGCATTGATATGAATCGGTTCACCCTTCCCAATTGCGTTACCGCAGAAGTGCAACCGCGCGGTGTAGTCGCCGGGGACGAGTTTCGTCTTGAGCTCTGCAGAATTATCCAGACGAGCCATTCCCAGAGTCGTTTCGCCCTGCAAGAGTTCCAGCATCAGATTGCTAGTTGCGAAGCGCCTCGCATCGCTGGTTGAGAACCCCACACTCGCAACGGCGGGTACGTTGCTGGAAATTGCTTGAACATCGAAGATGGTGGGACCGGCATACAGGCGCCGCTTGAGCTGGAACGAATCTCCGGGGGGCAACATCACAGAGGATTCACCAGCCTCGTTCACATACTTGATCGTGGTGACTCGAGCGTCGCTGGTGATCTGCAGTTTGAAACCGGCGGCATCCAGTCCGTAGGCCTGTCCCCAATATCGATCGTACAACCAGAATCGATCGTCGACTCCATTGGGACTGCGAAACATGTCTTCGTTCTTGCTGTCGGCTCGAAAATCATCTTCGAGTTGCACGGTCAGCGACTTCGCTGACTTATTGGTGAACGTCGTCGTCACACTCAGATAAGGCTTATCTTGATTCAGTTCGTAGGCGACAGAAGCCTCAGCCCGCTCATCGGTGCCGTCCGCGCTCACGACGACAGCGGAGGTCTCTCCAAAGGCTCCGTGTCCATCTGGGGGAATCGTATCACCAGCTGGAGTCCTTAATGAGATCTGGCGGTATGGAAACAATTTGCGACCCGGATAATACGCGGCCAACTGGTCAGCCCCGCTCGCGCCCCGCATGCCGAAGTCGATTAATGCCCCCGCCACATCCTTCGTCGTCATATTTGCGTTTCGACTGGCCAGCGGTTGGGCGATCACAGCCGTCACGAAGCCGTTTCTGAGAACGACATCACCGTAGATCGCGTCGGCCTCTTTGCCTTTTACGGCGAAGTCGTCGAAATTGGTGGAGTTGAGCGCTGTCGCTTCGGCGGCGGTCCCACTTCCCAAAAAGGGCCCGAATTGGCCGAACGCATGGATCCCGATCGCCACGCCAAGAATTGTCAGCGTTCCGATCGATGCCAAGACGGTTTTTCGATGAATCATTCAGCCTGTCTCCGAGGAGCCGACCTTCGAGTTGCGGAAAGAATAGGATCGCAGACTGTTACGACAGTTCGTGTAGCAGATGTTTAGAGCCGACGAAGATTTCGCGAATATCGCTAATCGAAACGCATTCCCCTTCAATTGCGATTGAGACAGACATCGAGTCAGGCTGATCGTCGTCGTCTTGGACAACCTTTGAATTGACAACCGCGTCAGTTGTTCTTCGTAGGCTCAGCCGCGTCGGCCGGCTTGGCCTCGGCGACGGGGCCATTCGTGGGAACCAGTCGCATTCGCAGGTTGTACGACTTCAGTTCAATCGATGGTTCCGACAAATTCACGTCTAAGCTATGGAACCCGCTATACATCGAAGGTGAGGTCGAATTGTGCAGGATTTTGCCCGTCTGCTTGTGGATCGCCTGCACGCTAAGCGTCCCGAAGCTGACATTTCCTTTTTGCTGCCAGCTACGCGTGACGAAGAGCATGACCGGGACCGAGCGGAATCGGTCGACGACCAGATTCTGATTCTTGACTTCCTGACGCCACGCAATTTTGCCGTCGGATCGATTCCAGGCGATGATGATTCCGTTGGCTCGGACCGAGGGCAGGCTTTCGCCGTAATGATGAAAGCCGGTTGAATCCATCACATTGGCCACGAAATAAATTCGATCATCATCGGTCAGGCCGTACGATTCGATGCGGCGTCCCTTCATATCGTCCGCAGCGATCGGCTCTAAAGCGGTTCGTTTTCCAGAGGCGACATCGACTCGTTCCGCTTTGCCATCACGTGGAACCACCAGTAACTCGTTTTCATCGAGTTGAGTCACCAGGGCATTGGGGGGAAATTCGACTTTCCAGCGGTCTTCGCCGGACAGCGGTTGATGCAATCGCAGAACCGTCTTCGGTGAGCTGAAAGGCCAGAAAGAGAGTGACGAGCCAGACTCCAACAGCAGAACCGAATCGCCCCGCATCTGGATCGCATTCCCCAGCATCGTCCCCAAGTCGTCAATCTTCAAAGCCTTGCCATCGGATGCCCGATAGGCTTCCGCCTGAGTTCGGTTCTGCGGGACGACGCAAACCATGTCACGATTCCCCACGACCTGTGCGAATTGGGGGATTCCCTCTTTACGCCATAAGCGTTCGCCGGTTCGCGGATCCAGAATCGAGATCGATCGGCGTCCGAAGACCGCGACGTAGTTAGGCTCGGCCACCGCGAGTCGTCCGGTAAAGCCGGCCTGTTGCAGTAAACCCATCTGCTCTGGGTTACGGCTGGCCGTCACCATCGATGGTGTCGGTGGCCGTGAAGCATGCCTCCAGAATGGCCCCCCTTCGCCCGAATCATCGAGCGCCTTCGTCCAAAGCAATCGCTTTTCGATGGGCGAAACGACATGCAGCATGTCTCGGTTGATGAGCGCGATTTGATGTCCCAGATACGCCGTGGCGGCATAGCCGTCGCCTTGATTGCGCGGGCTGCTTCGTAATGGGACCAGCCACGAAAACTGACCATTGGCCAATTGCTCAAACGCCAGTCGCTGCTCTTGCAACTGGACTTCGACCATCAATGGCTCGAAGTAAGGGAGAGCAGTCCGACTTGCGATCTCCTGAGCGGGGGGCATGTATTGAACCGGTCCCTGGACAAGTTCTAAGGGCCGTTCGTCCCATGCGGTACCGCGGGTTTTTGTGATCGCAGAGATCTTCCCTGCGGACTTCAATCGCTTCACGAGTTCCGTACCTGTGACACCTTCGCTCAGAGTCACCTCACCAAATTCACTGTCCAGTAGCTGATAGTAATAGGCGGCATCGGCAGGCTGTTGAAATTGCTCCATGAGTCGCGCGAGCCGCTCGGTGGCATGCGCCGCCGCGGTCTTGTCAGAACCCGCGGCGATCTTCATCAGTTCGAACTGCGCGCCGGCAAAATCTTCCCGCTTGGCAAGATCCTCAATCAGTGCCTCTTGAAGAACTGTCGCCGCAGGATGAAACCGTAGCAACGTCGCGCTCAATTGCCGCGAAATGTCGTTTGCCGAGCTGGCACTGGCAATGATCTCGGAAATGCGGCGATCGACATCTTCCCTGTCTTTGCCCGCGGCCGCGGACCACAACTCAGATAGTCGGCTCGCCAGCCAGACCCTGGGTGACATCGAGACCTGCGGATTGTCGCTGCGTGTCACCAGCGCGTCGGCATTCGCTCCCTCGCGCAGCGACCACAGAACCTCGAAGGCGTCCAAAAACTTGGATTGGGCGACGAAATGGTCGGCGGTTAGTTCCTGATGCAAACGCTTTTCAGAATCGGTTTGAGCCAGACGACCCAATGCTTCGAGTTCTGTTTCATGCAACTTCGGATCTTGTCGAATGACCGATGCCAGGCACTCGATCGCTTCCGCATGGCGACGGCTCAATTCGTCCTCGGATAGCCCTTCGCTGTTGTCTTTCAGGAGGAGAGGCAGCGCGGCCGCATGATCGCGATTGAGCAGGTACACTTCTGCTTCTCGCAACATCGCCCACGCATCATCGGGGTTCTGCAGCTTGCGGCGCTGGATCTCGGCCGTCACCGCATCGCGCTGGCCGAAGCCGACCAGTCCCTGCGGCCCCAGAGCGACCAGCTTGCCCCGATGCATCGCCAGGTTTCCGAGTGGCGGATGCGTCATCGGGACGTAAGAGCGAGATATCTCTTTGCCCGATTTCAGATCGACGATCCTCAATTCGCCATCGCTTAACGGCAGGTAGTACTGATCGCCCACAGCTTGTCCGCGTCCTGATGGATGGGCCTCGCCAAGGGGAAGTGTCCAGAGTTGTTTGCCCGTGCTGAGATTGAAGGCGGCAATCTCCGAGCGGCTCACCAGGACCACTCGATCTGCGAAGACACCGGCCAGATACATGCCCGTCTCCTTGGGCTTCTCCCACAGGCGGCGACCATCCAGCAGGTTGAGCGCGAGGACAATCGGCTCTTCCGGAGGGGTGTAGACAACGACGCTACCCGAAATTATGGGGGCCGAAGGAGACCATTGCGAATTCAAGTCGCGCTGAGGAACGAATTGCGTGTTGGGGTCGCGTTCTCCACTTCCCGAGGGAGGGAGATACCGATGCGCCCACAAGACCGATTGTCGCATTCGATCAACCGCGACCAGCCAACCGACGGTCGTGGGGCAGACAATCACGCCTCCGTCCGCCGCGACCTGCGCCGTGAACCACCGGCGTCCAATATCTTGCTCGATCTTCGTGTCGGTGTAGGCGATCAGTTGAGACCAGCGCGGAACTCCGGTCGCTCGATCCAATGACCACAGTCGGACATCATCCCCTTTCCCGGCGATGACCAGTAGTTCTTCACCATCGACGGCCGGTACGCCATAGAAGAACGAGCCTGCCAGTGGCAGATCGAAAGATTCCTGAGCGTCTGGTCCGCCAACGCTCCATCGCGGACGCCCGGTGTTCAGGTCATAAGAGACCAAGCGGTTCGTTTTCCACGAGACGCCATACGGGTCCTGCATTTCTCCTGATCCGTCCCAGCCCCATTGCTGCCCTGGTTGGTTACGAGACAGGATTCCCAGGTCTTCAATGACGAAGACTTGGCGGCCATCGCTGCTGAGTGTTCCGTAGGTTCCATCGCGAAACATCAAGCTGGCCAGCGGATGGTATTCGACAGATTGCCCCTGATATTCATTGAAATCATTCTGAAACATGCCTCGGACACGGAACGCATCGCGGCCATCGAATTGCGGTGCTGGCAGGCCACCCAGGATTCGCTCTGCCGAGACCCCCTCCAGGCTTTCCCAGAGGGTTTTTCCCGTTTCGATATCGACGGAACGGACGCCTCGCAGATCCCGATAAACGACTCGTCCTCCCACGACCAGCGGCGATGCGGCGACGATCGGAGTTCGGTCTTGATCGAGAAGATCCTGCAAGATCCAGTTCACGCGTCGGCGGACAGTGTGACTACTGGTAAGCGGCACGTTCCAAACAGGTGCCAGCAGCGGTTCGCTACCAGTCGAAGTTCCTTGGCGCGAGACTGATCCGTAGAGTTGCTTCCAATCATTGAGAACGAGAGATCGAGTAGGCAATGCCGCATTGACGCCACCCAGCCAGGCACCAGGATTGACCCCTCCGACGCCAAGGGTGACTCGTTGCCCCGGTGATTTCTCGAACCCTTCGATCAGTTTCTGGCTGGCCGAAAGATCACCGGCTCGCCGATTGGCCAATGCAGCTTTGACTCGCCAGGCACTATCCATCGAGAGAGCGGCGGAAGAGCGAGCAATGTCATCGAACCAGGTTGCAGCGAGCCCAAATTCGCCGCGATCAAAGTGCAGGCTGCCCAGATAGTTGGCGGCTTCTGCACCGGCCGGGGTTTGCAAGAATCGGGATGCGACCATCACGTAATCTGCCGTGTTTCCGCTGCGCCGCGCTTCGTTGAGAAGTTGTTGGGCTAACCCTGAGTACTGGGTCCGGTAGTCGTCGAGAAACTGTTTTGGGGCACTTCCCAATAGTTGGTTGGCGCTGCGTCGCACCGATTGCCAACGTCCATCGGGCAGGCGATGCAGAGAGTCTTCGGGAAGATCGAGGAGACGTTGCAGTAGTTCTTGTGCGACTTTCCATTCGTTGCGTTGGATCGCAACGTCCGCCGCGCGCATCATCTGCTCGACCTTCAGATCATGCGGGGCTCGACTATCCATGTAGTCGCGTTCGTTCTCTTCTCCTTCGACAACCAGAGGGTCGCCAGCTTTGAGCGGTTTAGGATTAAACAGCTTCGCCAGAAACGGCTTGATGATGGGACGAACTTCTGGTGGCAAGGCTTGCTCGACAGCCTTTTGCTTGGCGTCAGCCGCCAGTTTCTCTTGTTGAGCTTTCTGAGCTTGGGGATTGAATCCGCGACGTACGCCGAATTGAGCCAGGCGCGGCTGCCCGAAGGTGGCTGGCGCGCCGGTCATGAGCAGGCCGATTGCCAAGACGCACGGGTGCAGCAATGCTGGCCGCAAATTCCACCCAACTCGTGTGATGGTCATGGTTTGCCTCAATGTCTGTTGACGAGACAACATCTTCACCGTCCGGTCTGGCGTAACGGGTTCAGCCGTACAGTCTTCCGATTGTGAACTGTACGGCATTTGACGCACAGAAGAAACAAATTCACCTTCTGGAAAAGACGGAAGTGGCGAGATCGTTGCAGGTTGAAAACGGCTTCGCTACACTTCTCGGTCCGCCGGAGGCCCGTCTTTGCCGGGTAATGGCGGCAGATGGAGTCCGCGTATCGCGCGACTGCGACGCTGCTGAGAACGCGTGGCTTCGAGATTTCATTCGACAACACCTGAATTCTCGCGAATTCAGCTACCAAGTTGAGTCTGTATTTTTTTCGGTTTGAAAGGCATAGTGCGACATGTCAAAGGAAGTGAAGCTGGTCGTCGAACCACGCACGGAAATGGGTTCGGCTGCTTGCCGACGACTCCGCGAGCGAGGGTTCGTTCCTGGAAACGTCTACGGACACAACGCACCGCCGATCTCCGTCATCATGTCGTCTGACGTGTTGCGACCGATCCTGAAGTCGGGTGCCCACGTTGTCGATCTCGAAGTTTCGGGGAAAAACGACAAGGCGATCATTCGCGAAGTGCAATGGGACGTGTTCGGAAAGGAGATCCAACACATCGATCTCCTGCGCGTTGATCCGAACGAGCGAGTGAACATCACCGTACCGATCGAGCTGAAGGGAACCGCCCCGGGTGTTATGGCTGGCGGTATTCTTGAGCACATGCTGCATCAGGTTGTGATTGATTGCCTGGCTTACCAGATTCCAGACTCGATCCAAGTTCGGATCACTGCCCTGCAGTTGGGGCAAGCGATTCACGTTAAGGAACTGGAGATTCCTGAAGGTTGCCACGTTCACGCTCAGCCAGATGCTGTTGTCGTCCACGTCGTGAAGCTTCAGGAACGCGAAGCGACCGCAGCGGAAGGTGGCCCAGCCGAGCCGGAAGTCATCGGTAAGAAGCCTGACGCCGATGCTGCCGTGGATGACAAGAAAGACGACAAGAAGAAGAAGTAAAACTCGAGTGGACTTTCGCGAGATAGAAATCGTGGAAGTTCAATCGGTTGAAATGGTTGTGGAGGGAGCCGATGAAAATCGTCGTCGGCTTGGGCAATCCCGGCAGCAAGTACGAGGGGACTCGTCACAATGTCGGGTTTGATGTGCTCGCAGAGTTAGCTCACCGTTGGCATGGCCCTAAACCAAAGGCAAGGTTTGAGGCCAGCCTGACGGAGATACTGTGCGGGGCGGAAAAGCTGTTACTGCTTGCTCCACAGACATTTATGAATCTAAGTGGGCGAAGTGTTCAACAGGTGGTTAAGTTTTATCAGGCCCCACTGTCTGATCTGATTGTGATCGGTGACGACCTGAATCTGAAAGTAGGGCAGATTCGCTTGCGGGCGTCAGGATCTGCGGGCGGGCAAAAGGGATTACAGAGTATCCTGAGTTGCCTGAGCAGTAATGAGATCTGCAGGGTGCGAATCGGGATCGGGCGTCCTCCACCGGAGATGGACGCTGCCGATTACGTGTTGGGTCGGTATCGAAAAGATGAAATCGATGTGATTGACGCTGCGACTCGGAAAGCGGCCTCGGCTGTTGAAGCTTGGGCTGCGGACGGGATTAATGTCGCGATGAACAGATATAACGGGGAAGTGGAGTCAGAGACCTCAGACTGAGGTTCGATGCGGCGATCAGCGGCAGGTTGCAAATTGCCGTGAATGCGGTACAACTATTGGGTTCCGGACGCGACCAGAACCATTCCATCATTTAGCACAACAGAATTCGCAGTTAGTTGCTGCAAGCAGCATTCAATCGAAGGGGATTTATTTTGTCCGAGTATATGTATGAGGGGATGTTTCTGCTGGACAGCAACCGGTTTGCGGCTGATCCCGATGGTGTTCAAGGCCAGGTGAAGGGTCTTCTGGACCGCGTCGGAGCCAGTATCGTCGCTTCCCGCTCATGGCAGGAAGGGAAGCTGTGCTATCCCATCGAAGGACATCGCAAAGGCCTGTATTTCCTGGCCTGCTTCAAGATGGACGGCTCGCAGATGATCGAGCTGAACCGTTTATGCAAGCTGAACGACACGGTTCTGCGTCAGTTGGTGATTCGCCATCCGAAGGTGATCTTCGATGCCATGGTCGAAGCGTTGACATCGCACGACGGTGCTCTGCATAGCCCTGAACAACGTCCTGATCCTCGCGATCCACGTGCCAACTATGGCGAGCGCGAACGAGTTCCCGAAGGGGTTGAAGAAGAACGATAATCCTTAAGTCGATCCGCTGCCGGCGATGAGCTGTGGCGGTATTGACTGCAGGTAAGGACCACTGCCATGGCTAGCTTCAATAAAGTGATTCTCGTCGGAAACCTGACACGCGATCCGCAGGTCAAGTACACCACGGGCGGCACTGCCGTCACTGAAATTGGATTGGCAGTCAGTCGTCAGTGGTTCGATAAGCAGGCGAATCAGAAAAAAGAAGAAACCACGTTTGTGGACATCACTTTGTGGGGTCGCACGGCAGAGATTGCTGGCGAATATCTTGCAAAAGGACGACCGGTCTTGATCGAAGGCCGGCTACAACTGGATTCGTGGGACGATCGCGAAACGGGCCAGAAACGCAGCAAACTGCGAGTCGTCGGTGAGAACATGACGATGCTTGGTTCACGAGGCGATGGCGGCGGAGGTGGTGGTGGGCCAGCAGGAGGTGGACGCGGGGCTGGTGCTCCACGTCAGGATTCGGGACCGACTGACCAGGGGCCCAGCGATTTTGGCAGCTACGATGAACCTTCGGGCGGTGGTCCGGTCGACGAAGTCCCCTTCTAAGAATTAAAACGAGCTGACAGCTCGAGACAATTCAATTTCACTTTTATGTTCGGCGGATGTCGAACCAGATTCACGGAACAGCACGATGGCACGCAGTACTCATACCGCTTCTGGCCGCCCACGCGTTTCTCGGAACATTGAACTCCTGCTGGCAGAAGATGTCGAATCGCTCGGCAAGCGTGGAGAAATTGTTCGTGTGAAGCCCGGCTTTGCTCGCAACTATCTGTTGCCGAACGGATTCGCCACGATGGCGACCGAAGCTAACAAGCGAGCGGTCGTGCGACACACCGACAAGCTGGCCAAGCTGTTCGAACAGAAGATGAAGGATATGCAGTCGCGAGCCGATGCCATCGGCAAGTACAGTGTCACGCTGGAAGCCAATGCCAACGAAGAAGGCCACCTGTACGGCTCGATCATGGGTCCGGACATCAGCAAGGCCCTGAAGGCCGCTGGCTACGCTGTCGAACCAGATCACGTGCGACTCGATGGTCCGCTCAAGGAACTGGGGATGTATACGGTCAAGATTCAGTTGCATCCTGAAGTGAAGACCGAAGTCAAAGTCTGGGTGGTTCCTGCCGCCAAGAAGTAAAGACTCTGTCGCGTTTTGATGAATTACCAGCGACGCATCGATCAGTCGATGCGTCGCTGTTTTTTTGAGTCCGCTGGTGCGCGCGATGGGCGGGTGATTTGTCTATAATCACGCTTGAACCTCGCAATTTCTGACGCGATGTCGGGTTCCTGTTTCAAGGCTGATTCATGGCCGGTTCAAAGCCGCTTGGCGATCTCTCTGGTGCTCATCTGCCGCCCCAAAACCTGGTGGCTGAACGCAGCGTGCTTGGCAGCATCTTGCTTGAGAATATGGCGATTGACGAAGTTGCCGACGTTCTCAAGTCTGAGCATTTCTACAGCGATGTGCATTCCATCATCTACACCGCGATCTTGAAGATGAACGAATCGGCAGTGAGGGCCGATGCCGTGACTCTGGCCGAAGAACTGGATCGACGAAATCAACTCGAGGACATCGGAGGTATTCCGTACATCCTTGAATTGCTGGAGGCTGTCCCGCATGCGGCTCATGTGAAGTACTATGCCGAGATCGTGCGAGACAAGTGGATTCAGCGCACGCTGACCAATGTCTGCACGGAAGTTCTTCGTGACTGCTACGAAGGTTCGGACGATACAGCCCAAGTTCTATCGAAGGCCGAGCAGGGAATCTTTTCGATCCTGGAGAATCAGGAGACCGGCCAAAAGATCGCGATGGAAGACATCATGATGGCCACCCTGGACCGCATCAACACGCGGATGGGGAAAGAGGGAACAATCAGTGGTCTTCCGACTGGATTCGTGGATCTCGATCGCCAGACGAACGGATTCCAGGAGGCGGAACTGGTCATCCTGGCGGCTCGACCCTCAATGGGTAAGACCGCGCTTGTTTGCAACATCGCCGAATGGTGTGCCGGCGCCGGCGAGACGGCCACGTTAATCTTCAGTCTGGAACAGTCGAAGTTGGAGTTGGCCGAACGCTTCTTGTGTATTCGAGCGAAGCTCGATGGCCATCGTTTGCGCAAGGGGCAGTTGGAGCCCGACGAACGCCACGCCCTGCTGGAAGCGTCATCAGAACTCAGCCGCCTCCCTCTCTTTATTGATGATCAGCCGGGACGGACTGTCGGTCAGATCGCCGCGATTTGCCGTCGACTTAAGCGCCGTAACAAGCTTGGATTGGTGATTATCGACTACCTGCAACTGATTGAGCCTGAAGACAAAAAGGCCAATCGCGAACAGCAGATCGCTCAGATTACGCGACGACTGAAAGGGATTGCGAAAGAGAACCGGTTGCCGGTCATCGCACTGTCGCAGTTGAATCGCGGCGTTGAACTCCGAGAAGACAAGCGTCCGCGTCTGGCAGACCTTCGCGAGAGCGGTGCCATCGAACAGGATGCCGACATCGTCATGTTCCTGCATCGACCGGATGCTTATAACCCGGACGACCACCCTGGCCTGGCCGAAATTATTGTCGCGAAGCACCGCTCTGGCCCTACCGGTATCATCAATCTGCAATGGCGTCGTGAATCAATGCGTTTCACCGATCACGATCCAATGCTCGAGGGAGGCGGTTCGGCGAATTTCTAAATGACCATGCGCGATGCTGGCTGATTCGGATTTTGGTTTGCGCGGCACCGATCTTCACTTATTCCGCGAGCAGGAATTGCGCATCGCATTTGGTCGAGGCATTAAGGCAGAATAAGCTTTATTTGCGTGACCTAAGCTGACATCATCGCGGTGGGTTCATTTTGCGCGCGGGGAATTTCGCCATGCTTCAGCGACTGACTGTTGTTGGAATCATCTTGTGCAGTTCTCACATCGCGAACTGTCAGGAGAAACCGGAGCTGGCTAAGGCGGCAGTCCAGCGCGGAATGGCAGTGCTGGAACGCAGCGCGAGAGCTTATCCGTCCAACCAGTCGTGCTTTTCTTGCCATCACCAGACTTTGCCGCTGCTAAGCATGACCACCGCCAGGGATGCCGGATTGACGGTTGACGATGATCTCTTCAAAGCTCAGCGATTGTTGACTCGCAAGAGTTTTGAAAAACAGCAGACTCGACTGGCGAACGGGGAACATGTCGGTGGTCGGTCTGCGACCGTGAGTTACGGATTGTGGGCGCTCAAGATCGTTGACGACAAGCCTGATGAATTGAGCGAAGCGATGACATCGTATTTGCTGAAATCGCAGCAGGCAGACGGCTCCTGGAAGCCCCCTTCGAGTCGTCCGCCCCTAGAGACTTCATCGGTCAGTTGCACGGTGCTATCGGCAGTCGGTGTGAAGCGATTCGCAAGCTCATCGCAGCAGGCAGAAGCGGCTGCGGCTACTAAGCGGGCTTATGACTGGCTGCAAAATGCTGCTCTAGAGGATCAGGAAGATCTCAACTTCGCGCTATGGGGCGAGCAACTTCTGGGAACAAATGAAGCTCGTCGAAGTGATCTGCGGGATCGTGTGATCGCGAGGCGACATGCCGATGGAGGCTGGAGTCAAACTGCGGATCTGACGAGTGATGCCTATGCGACCGGTCAGACGCTGTATGTACTCGCGGAAACGGGCCTCTCTTGCCAAGAGGCGGTCTTTCGCGAAGGGGCGGCATTTCTGGTGGAAACGCAACACGAAGATGGATCGTGGCATGTCGTGACACGGTCGAAGCCAATCCAACCTTGGTTCGACAACGGCGATCCTCATGAAAAGGACCAGTTTATTTCGATTGCTGCCACTGGCTGGGCGATAACCGCGCTGGCTAGGTCGCTACGATAAGAAACTGATGCCAGTTGCCGTTTGCGCCGCGCATTTTCGAACAAAAAATGGTGTTGGAGCGGGGACTTTCACTTGCAATCAATTCTCGTTGATTGTTCAATCGCTGTGCTTTCTAAAACAAGCACATATTGCGTCACAATGAGACAGTCTTGGCAAACATTCCGGAGCTAGACACGATGATGAAGAACTGTTTGTTGACGGGAACGATCGCCATCTTCGCTTGCTGTTCTTTGGTTGGACTGGCTCAAGACGGAGCCAAGACTGCGCCGAAGACAGCGGCCGCCAAGGAAGAAGCCAAACCGAATGCCAAGGATGGAAAGAAAGGTCGTCTCCCGGCGCAATATGGCAAGCTCGGTCTGACGGATCCGCAAAAAACAAAAATCTATACGGTGCAAGGAAAATACGAGGATCAGCTGGATGCTTTGGAAAAGCAGATCAGCGATTTGAAAGCGAAGCGAGATCAAGAAGTTGAAGCCGTTCTCACTGCTGACCAACGCAAGATCTTGAAGGCTCTGGTTGAGTCAAAGGACGATAAGAAGGACAAGCCGGAAGCCAAAGCCGAGCCGGCAAAGGCTGAGCCAGCGAAAGAGGCCAAGAAGTAACGGTCCCCTGCCCTGTCAGCCGAACTTGTCGTGAGTTCGGCTGATTTCATTTCTGAGGCGACTTCGCTCTTCTCGTCATTCCCGCGCAGGCGGGAATCCAGCGAGCCTCGGGACGGAACGGATGGATTCCCGTCTGCGCGGGAATGACATCCAGTTGGATTCGGGAATGACGCTTCGGCAATAGCGGTTGGAGATCTCAAGCGCGATAGCTAAGCTCTGCTGATGTTTGCGACCCCCACCGATGAGCAGATTCTCTCAGCACGCCCTCAAAAGGAGTCACTCGATCCCTGGAAGCCGGCCGCGTTTCTCGTTGAGTCCGAGCGGTCTCTTGCTGGAGTCGTCGAACCGGTCGCCACTCTTTTTCTCACGAACCGTGAGTGCCAGTTCCGCTGCACGATGTGTGACCTGTGGCGATACACGCTTGATGAGAAAGTGCCCGCTGGGGCCATCCCGGCTCAGATCGACTATGCCCTGCAGCGGCTGCCCGACGCCAGTCAGATCAAGCTCTACAATGCTGGCAACTTTTTCGATGCGCAGGCGATTCCCCCAGCGGACTACGATGCGATCATTGATCGTGTCCGCTCATTCCAATCGGTGATTGTCGAAAACCATCCGCGATTGACCGACGAGCGGTGCGTGCATTTTCGCGATCGTCTGGAAACCCGCCTGCAGATTGCCTTGGGCCTGGAAACGATCCACCCCGAAATCTTGCCTCGCCTGAACAAACGCATGGATGTGTCCGACTTTGACCGGGCAACATCATTTCTTCGCAGCCATGACATCGACGTGCGAACTTTCCTATTGCTGAAACCACCTGGGTTGAACGAGCGGGAGGGGATTGATTGGACTCTCCAGTCCATCCAACATGCTTTCAATGCCGGAGCTCAGTGTTGCAGTGTTATCCCCACGCGAGTGGGAAATGGGGTCATGGAGCAACTCCTGGCCGCAGGCGAATTCTCACCCCCGACGATTCGAAGCATGGAACAGGTTCTGGAACGCGCTTTGGAAGCGGGAGGCGGTTTAGTTCTGATGGATCTGTGGGACGTTGAACGATTCTTTGATTGTCCTCAGTGTGGTCCCGCGCGAGCGGACCGAATTCGTCGCATGAATCTGTCGCAAGTTGTCGAGCCTCATATCAACTGTGATTGCCGCCGTGATTGAGTTAGAGACCGATATCGCCATCGTGGGAGCCGGATTCAGCGGCAGCCTGTTATCGCTGCTGCTGAAGCAGATTGGCTTGCGCTGCGTGTTAATTGATCGAGGTTCGCATCCTCGGTTCGCGATCGGCGAGTCGTCGACACCGATCGCAAACTTCGTGCTGGCCGACTTGGCTCGCCGCTACAATTTGCCTCAGCTCATTCCGCTGGCCACTTATGGCAGTTGGAAGCGTGCCTATCCCGAAATCGTTTGTGGCCTGAAGCGAGGATTCAGTTACTACCATCATACGATCGGGCAGCAGTTCCAGCCTCGTGCTGATCACGCGAACGAACTTCTGGTTGCCGCGAGCGATGGGATCGAAGATGCCGATACGCATTGGTTGCGATCCGACTTCGATCAGTTCCTGGCGCAGGAAGCAGTTCGAGCGGGCATCCCCTATTTTGATCAAACGAACATCGAACAGGTCCACACGAACAATGGTGGGTGGAAATTGGTTGGATCGCGGCTTGGCGAAGCGATGACGCTGAAAGCCGATCTCCTGATTGACGCCTCGGGGGATGGCGGGTTGTTGTCAAAGCAGTTGGGGATCGACAATCATCCCACTGGCTTGCAGACGCAATCACGCTCACTGTTTTCGCACTTCAAGAATGTGAGGCATTGGCACGACCTGTATCGATCGTGGGGCGGTGACACATCCGACCATCCCTATCCTTGCGATGATTCCGCTCTGCACCATGTTTTCAAGGGGGGCTGGATGTGGGTGTTACCGTTCGATAACGGCATCACCAGCGCGGGCTTTTCGCTCGATCCCAAGCTCTTCCCGCTCGACCGAGCGGTCTCTCCAGAAGCGGAGTGGGCGGGGATGATGCGATTGCTGCCATCCGTTGCCGAGCAGTTTCGCGATGCCGAGCCCACAGTGGAGTGGCGTCAGACGGGTCGCATCCAGAGGCGTCTGCAACAATCGGCGGGGCCGAACTGGGTCATGCTGCCCATCGCCGCCGCATTTTTGGATCCCTTCTTTTCGACGGGGAATTCGTTCACGCTGGTCGGAATCGACAGACTCATGTCCATGTTGGAGCGATCGTGGAAGCGACCAGACTGGAACGACCAGGTGCAGGTTTATGATCGCCAACTTCAACAGGAAGTGGAATTACTGGATCTGATCGTGAGCGGGTGTTTTCGTGGTTTTGGTGATTTCGAACGAACGGCCGCGATGTCGATGTTTTACTTCATCGCGGCCACCTGGTCCGAATCGGAGCAACGCGCCGGTCGCCTGGGACGGGGTGCGGCGTTTCTGTGTGCGGACCAACTCGATTTCAAGAGGGCGCTGATACGGGCGGTCGCCGAAGTGGACGACCCGTCGATTTCCAGACAAGAGTTCGTGGGCCGAGTTCACTCAGCGCTGGCCCCATTTAATCGAGTGAGCCTCTGTGATCCGGCTAAGCGGAACATGTACGACTTCATTCCTTGATAGGCTCAATTCGAAATGACTGTGCGCGATTCTGCTCGCAGAATCGTTGTGTGTTCGTCACTGGGAGGGCGAGGCTCCTGCCGAGCCGCGCATGTTATTGTGAGTCCA
>JAQGHU010000064.1 GCA_028291515.1 Schlesneria sp. | reverse complement strand
ACAACGCAACTCCAGTGGCCAACAAACGCGCTGGCGTTTCACAACTGCCGACGCAAGAATCAAGCTGACATCTCTCTACCCCGTTCCCATCCGTCTACCTGACATTGGACGATAGATCGACCACTAGCCGAGGCGCGTCAGGCAACGTTGACGACGGAGGCAGAAGCGGAAGCGCATGTGCAAACGGTGCGAGGTCTGATTCGCGAATGCTTCGGTCCTTTTCCCGAGCGAACTCCGCTGAAGCCGCGAGTGACTTCGGTGGTCGAACGCGATGCGTATCGAATTGAAAACGTGATTTTCGAGAGTCGCCCCGAGTTTTTGGTCACAGCGAATCTGTACGTCCCCAAGGGGCGTAAGTTTCCGTTGCCGGGCATTGTGGGTTCTTGCGGACACTCGGCGAATGGGAAAGCGGTTGACGCCTATCAGTCGTTCGCTCAAGGGTTGGCTCGACAGGGTTATGTGGTCCTGATTTTCGATCCGATCGGGCAAGGCGAACGCATTCAATATCTGGATGATCACCACAGCAAATCGACAGTCGGCGTCGGAGTGCATGAGCACTTGCTGGTGGGCAACCAGCAGTTCCTGATCGGCGACTTCTTCGGTTCGTGGCGGGCGTGGGATGGCATCCGAGCGTTGGATTACCTGCTGACGCGATCCGAAGTCGATCCGAATCATGTGGGGATCACCGGCAATTCTGGCGGTGGCACGATGACGATGTGGCTGAGTGGAATCGAGCCGCGTTGGACGATGGCCGCTCCAAGCTGTGCCGTGACCACCTTTCGACGCAACTTTGACAATGAACTTCCCGCGGACACGGAACAGTGTCCACCACTCGCCTTGAAACTGGGGCTGGACCACGGCGACTTTCTGGCAGCGATGGCACCCAAACCGGTGATCATTCTGGCTGCCGAGCAAGACTACTTCGACGCGCGCGGTGCTACGGAAACGTACCAACGATTGAAGAAGCTGTGGTCGCTATTAGGTGCTGAACAGAACATCCACTTGTTCATCGGCCCGAATGAGCATGGGTACACTCAGCCGAACCGTGAAGCGATGTATGGCTTCTTCAACGAGCAGACGAACGTGACCAAAGGGAGTGCTGAACCGAAGTTGATCATCGAGAAAGATGAGACGCTGCGATGTACGCCGAAGGGCCAAGTGGAAGGCCTGGGCTCGCGGACGATGTTTTCGTACACGAAGGCTACCGCGGAGGATCTTACACGAACGCGAGGTGAGCTTGATGCGGTTGCAGTGCGTCAGGCGATCGAAGCAATTCTTCCTGTGCGACCCGACGGCCCGCCCGACTATGAAATCTTGCGTCCGGTCAGCGGGCGCAAGTATCCGAAGGCCGCTTTTACAACTTACGCCGTGCAGACAGAGCCAGGTGTCCGCGCGATCGTCTATCGCCTTGACGAGAAACCACGCTCAGCGCGTCCCCCCGCCACGCCGAGGCGGTGTGTGCTGTATGTGGCGCATCAGTCGAGTGACGTGGAACTGCGAGAAGACGCCTTTATCAAGGAACTGATCAGCAGTGAGCCCAAGACTGATTTTTATGCGGTCGATGTGCGAGGCAGCGGCGATTCTCGACCAGACACCTGCGGACCAAACCAGTTCCTGGTGCCCTACGGAAATGATTACTTCTATGCCGCTCATTCGATCATGCTCGGCGTCCCCTACCCTGTTCAACGGGTGTTTGACGTGTTGCAGGTAATCGCCTGGCTGAAGTCCGTTGGTCGCAATGAAATTCACCTGGCTGCAAAAGGATGGGGAGCGATCCCGGCCACTTTGGCAGCGGTCGTGTCTGACGATGTGAGGCGAGTCACTTTGAAGCACGCGCTCACGTCTTGGACCAGCATTGCCGAAACCGAACACTACAAATGGCCGTTGTCGTCCTTTGTACCGGGGGCGCTGAAGAGCTTCGATTTGTCGGACTGTTATCGAGCCTTGGCGGCGAAAGATCTTCGGCAAGTGGAACTCTGGGGCCCGAATGGTGAGGTTGTCGCAGCGATCAAATAGATTAGGTTAGCGCTGGGCAATCTTTGTTGACCGGATATCTGCAGGTGCTGTTACTGTTTCGGAGCTGTCGTGAAACTGACAAAAACAATTTTCGAAGAAGTTCTTCTTCAGCGGGGTTTCGCCAATTGCGCAGACAGTGTTTGCGCAATTGGATGACGCCATAAAAGCGCAATCAGTGATTGCGCAATCGTCAAGAACCCACACAACGGAAGCGTGACCAGCGACTACGCCACCAATGGAATGCAGATCTCCGTCAGCAGTTCTTCCGGCGGGGTTTGGCTGGCGTCGTTGATGTAGACTTCATATGGCGGAGCATCCGCCGGTTCGCGGCCGCTGTTGGGGAGCCAGACGGCGTAGAGCCAGCGGTAGGAATCGCCGAGTTTGTCGTACGGGCCCTTGTGAGTCAGCACGGCGTGTAGTCCGCCAGCCAAAGTTTGCACCTGAATCTCGCCCGTGGGCTGGAAGGAATTGGAAACGGTGACGCCCACGTCGGCACGTTGCTTTTCTGGAGCGGTCACTTCGGGATCGTCGTGGTAGACGCCGATGCACAGCGTATCCTGATTAAAAATCCCCGCAGAGGCAGCCCATTGACCGATTCGACCGAAGGCGGGGCCGAGTGTTTCGGGACAGTAACGGCCGACGACGCGGATGCAGGCGATGCGCCGTGACGGCAACTGCTTGATTTGAACATCGGCAGGGGCGTGAGTGACAACCGACATGATTTGCTCCTTCAGGGCCGGGGGTGGAAGTTCCAGCGTCTGGTACTCGGTCGGGGCCACGCCGAATGTTCGCTGAAAGACGCGAGTGAACGCTTCGTGCGACCCGTAACCGGAATCCAACGCAATTTCGAGCACCGATTTTTCGCGATAACGCAGCCATCGGGCCGCGCGCTCCATTCGTAGCCGCCGGACGTAGTCGTCCGTACTTTCGCCCACCTGACCGCGAAAAATGCGGTGAAAGTGGTAGGGCGAGTAGTCGGCGACCGCCGCCAAGCGGTCCAGCGGCAAGTTCTCGTCCAAGTGCTGTTGGATAAAGAGTTGCACTTGCAGGATGCGAGCGGCATAGGTGGTGCGAGTCGTGCTCATACGAAGAACTTTATTCTGCGGGAAGCAGGACTTCTTGATCGATCTTGCGAAAACGTCAAAGTCGGGCAAAGTTGCCATTCCGCATCATCGCAGCACAGCCATTTCGACCAATATCAAACAAATCCAATGGAAGAAACCAAGAAATCTGGGGTGCGGTGATACCTGATGAACTGTGATCGAGCGCCATAAACCGGTAAAGTCTGGCGATGACTCACAAGCTATTTTCCGAATTGGGGCTGTCGCCCGAAGTACTGAAGGCCGTCGAACGCATGGGGTTCGAGCAGGCGTCACCTATTCAATCCGAGGCGATTCCCCCGCTGCTGGAGGGTCGCGATGTCATTGGACAATCGCAAACCGGCTCGGGCAAGACCGCCGCGTTCGGCATTCCTGCCGTCGAACTCGCCGATCCCACCGATCGTTCGGTCCAGGTACTGATGCTGTGCCCGACGCGTGAATTGGCGTCTCAGGTGGCTGAGGAGATCGCGAAACTCGCCGCCTTTAAGAAGGGGATTCGCGAGCTGCCGATTTTTGGCGGCCAAAGCTACGAACACCAGTTTCGCGGCCTGAAAGCGGGACCGCAGATCGTCATCGGCACCCCCGGCCGCCTGATCGACCATATCAAACAGGGAACGCTGAAGCTCGATAAAGTGAAAATGGTCGTGCTGGACGAAGCCGACCGGATGCTCGACATGGGCTTCCGCGATGACATCGAGAAGATCCTGGAATCGGTCCCGAACGATCGCCAGACGGTTTTATTTTCGGCAACAGTCCCGCCGCCGATCCGCAAGATCATCGAACGGTTCGCTCGGAATCCGGTAACGGTGCGGATCGAAGCGACGGCGCTGACCGTCCCCGCCATCGAACAGTCCTACGTGGAAGTCGATTATCGTTCGAAGACGGAAGTGCTCTGCCGACTGCTGGACCTGCACGACGTTCGGTACGGCCTGGTGTTCGGGTTCACCAAGATTCAAGTCGATTCGCTGACCGAAGCCTTGATCGCGCGAGGTTACTCGGCGGACAAGCTGCACGGCGATATGACCCAGATGATGCGCGAGCGCGTCATGAAGCGGTTCCGCGAACGCAAGATCGAAATTCTGGTCGCGACAGATGTCGCGGCCCGCGGTCTGGATGTGGATGACCTGGAAATCGTCTTTAATTACGAACTGCCTCACGATGCGGAAGATTACGTGCATCGCATCGGTCGAACTGGCCGCGCGGGCAAGAGCGGCCTGGCGATCAGCCTGGTCAGTGGTCGTGAATTCGGTCGATTGCAGCAGATCATCCGCGTCACAAAAGCTCGAATTCCACGCGTTGCGATCCCTCGATTGGACGAGCTGGAAGAGAAGCACGCCAATCGACTGGTTGAGTCGCTGCATCACACGATTCAGGCTGGCGAATTCAAGCGACAGGACAAGCTGCTGCAGGATCTGATCGAAGCGGGCCATGCCCCCGGCGAGATCGTCTCGGCGCTGATGCATCTTTTGTCGGGCGAGAGTGGTCGTGCTCCGGAACGCATTCCGGAAGACGATCCGCGACGGCAACAGCGGAATCCTCGTGATCAGGGCCATGACGATCGCCCGATGCGGCCTCGTCGCGACGAAGGGAATTCGTTTGAAGAACGACCTTCACGCGCCGGCAAGTCTCGCGAATCTTCGGCACGACCCGATGATGGGCCGCCGATGCGCATCGATGAGACCGGCATCTGGCTGAAGTTTAATGTGGGCGACAATGCGGGTGCCGCGCCGGGTGACTTCGTCGGTTGCATCGCGAATGAGGCGAATGTTCCTCGCACGGTGATCGGCGGCATTCGGATCCTGGCAACGGTCAGTTTCGTGCAAGTCGCCGCCGAGTTTGCCGAGCACATCCTGGCCGCCGTTGATGGAGTGAAGATTCGCGGTCGTGTGATCCACGCGATTCCGGGTTTGCCTCCGCGTCGCGACTTCAATGCGGGAGACGGCCCGCCACGTCGCGGACCTCGCCGGCCATAACGGAGTTGTGTGATTGATCCTTTCACATTTGTCCCGATTGAAATGGGACGAATGTGATCGAGGGGACCGATAACCAATTGGCTTGGTTGGAGGCATTCCAGATGGATCCTGATGAAGCGAGTCCCTCGTTAGAAACCCGCGCAATCCCGCTGGAGTCCATCCCTGTTGAGGAGGCGATCGAGATCACCGATGGGGATCTGATATCGCCTGAACCATCACGAGGGCACCCCTTCGATGGGGCTTTCAGACGGCCGGGATTCTTTCTGTCGCTGCTGTGGATGTTTCTGTTGATGGCGGCTCAAGTTGGGATCGGAGTTGCGTTCGCCGTTGTCATCGTTGTGGGCTTGGTGATTCAGCATCAAGGACCATTAAATGAGGATGAACTGACCCGCCAGTTGTCACAGTCAGCCGGTTCCTGGATGTTGCCGGTCGCATCCTTTTCGACGATGGCAGTGGCATTCGCGGTCGTACTGGCCTTGTTCTGGAAGCAGACGGCTCGCTGCATGGGATTGCGCGGAATGTCGGCCACTCAGACGCTGCTGATCGCGATGGCTGCGGTTCCGATGGCAGTGCTAACGAGCGAATTCACGAATTGGGTGCAGTACCTGTTCCCGAACCTGTCGATGCTGGAGATGTTTGCTGACTTTTCGACCTCATCATGGTGGCTGATCTTTGCGGCTGGCTGCCTGTTTCCGGGAGTTGGAGAAGAACTGTTTTTCCGCGGATTCCTCAGTCGTGGTCTGGTGTCTCGCTATGGCGTGTACTGGGGATCGATTTCCACGGCGTTTCTGTTTGGAGCAATGCATATCCACCCGGTTCAGGCGAGCGGCGCGTTTATGCTGGGGCTCGTCCTGCAATTCGTTTTCCTGACCACGCAATCGCTGTGGGGAGCCGTGCTGCTGCATACGTTGAATAACGCGCTGGCATTCGGCGCGATGAAGTACGGGGCGTACGCTCCGATTCCGGGCTTTACCGCGGGGACCGAAGAAGGGATCGCTCATACGCCCATGCTGCTGATCGTGGCCGCGATTCTGAGTGCCGCGATGATCTTGTTTGCGCTTTATCAAACGCGCACGCACTGGCGGCGAGTGGACGGGACCGAGTGGTCACGCGGCTTTGTCACCGCGGAAGGGCCAACGACCGACGAAAACGTTCAGCGGGCCTCTTCGTCCATCAGCCTGCGCGATTGTGCGGGAGTTCTGCTGATGTACGCGATTCTCGCGGCTGCTCTGTTCGCCAGCGTGGCCACGTAGCGCGACGGTCGTCGAGCATCTGGCCACACAATTGCGTTCACCAATTCGTCTGCTTACTGTAGCGATCCCAAGAACTACCTCCATCAGGATCGCCATCGTGATATTGAAGCTCGTTCCTCTTGTCACCTGCGTCGCATTGTTCGCCGCCACAGTATTCGCCGCCGATGACTACAAGCTGGGGCCCGATTCCCAGATTCAAGAGGGGGTGCCGAAGGGCAAGGTTGTCCAAGGCAAATTGATCAGTGACAAGATCTATCCAGGAACCGAACGCGACTATTGGATCTACACACCAGCCCAATATGACGGCTCAAAACCAGCCTGCCTGATGGTGGTTCAAGATGGTGGCGCTTACGTCAGTGCTGGTGGGCAATTCCGAATGCCGGTTGTGTTCGACAACCTCATTCATCGGAAGGAGATGCCTGTCACCATCGCGATCTTCCTGAATCCCGGGACGATTCCGCCTGCGGAACCGAAGCAGGCCGCGCGAAGTAATCGCAGCTTTGAATACGATTCGCTGGGCGATCAGTACTCTCGGTTCTTGATCGAAGAGGCCTTGCCTGGACTGACTGCGAAGCACGAACTGAAGCTGACCGACGACCCTGAAGGCCGCGCCACTTGTGGGATCAGTTCGGGTGGAATTTGTGCGTTTACCGTGGCTTGGGAGCGGCCCGATCAGTTTCGCAAGGTGATCAGCCACATCGGCAGCTTCACGAATATTCGCGGCGGGCATGTGTATCCCGCGGTCATTCGTAAGACGCCCCAGAAGCCGTTGAGAGTGTTCCTGCAGGACGGATCGAATGACCTCGACAACTTGCATGGTCACTGGCCGCTCGCGAACCAGCAGATGGCATCGTCGCTGAAGTTCAAAGGCTACGACTATCAGTTCGAATTCGGCGACGGCGGCCACAGCGGCAAGCACGGCGGGATGTTACTGCCCGACTCCTTGCGATGGCTGTGGCGCGACTATTCGAAATAACGACGGACCGCTATTCGAGAGCGAGAGCGCAGCAACCGAGCGGTTCGGTCGGAACCTCGCCTTCCCACCAAGGCGCGAGCTCCGAATAGAGCGTCGACTTGCTCAATTTGAGGCAAACGAGGATAGACTCGACCCCGACGCATAGCTTGAACCGGAAGCATTGCTTGAAGCGGAAGCGAGACTGGAACTCGAAGTCGTACTGGAACTGGATGACAAGTTTGGACTCACACTGGACATTGAACTCGCACTCGACATCGAACTCATCGAAGACGAGCTGATAGACGACGAACTGGACAAGCAAGCAGGCGTGAATCCACTACTGTACGACAAAAATGTGGGTGACGCTTCCTCCACTAACCACACGACCAAATTGACACCGCTGCCAAGCGGAGGCGTAACAGAGATACTGAGTACTGTGGAGGCGTCGAATGTCACTTCATTCCAGATATTGGTGCCACCGCTTTGAAATGGGTTATCTGGCACAGTCGGGATCGGGTTTGTCGCTCCATAGTAATATTTACCCCACAGAGTGCCCTTCCCTTGCAGGTCACTGACCCCGAGGGTGAATGAGCCATCTCCGATACAAACAGCGGTCACTTCGGTCATCTACTCGGCCCTTCGATCGATTTTCGGATCACGAAACAGGACGGCACCTGTATGCACATATAGACCAAACGGACCAGTAAATGGCGGATCATCAAACACTCTTGGCCTAAATATGCATTCTTTTGAGTTTATATATATAACAGGAACTTCAGATGGCCTCAATACCACTTCCAGATCAATTTCATCGAGATCGGGTGGGGCAGGAAAGTGGTAGACATCGTTATCGGTATAACCAGCTCTGGCACCGACTTCGGCCCGTAACAGTCCCCGATGACGTTGGACTGAAAGGTAATCTCGGCGGAATTCTGGGAAGCTCACATTCGCTTCGTGAAACCAACTCAGTTGAGGCCGATCTTTATCTTCTATCTTAAATCCAGCAAAGATCCCAAAACTACTCGCATGGCTTATCGACTTTGCTTTGACTGACAGAGTGACGATCTCATTGTCACCTAGAATTCCCAGTTGCAACAGTCGCAGGTTCTTGTCGGTTTGAATATTTAGCCCCTGCAACTCATCACTGAATCGTACTTCGGCCCCGTCGAGCCGCCACCCTGGCCATTTCAACGCCTCGATTTTGTCGCCGAATTTGCTTCTCCATCGCGTTTCCACGACTCCCATCGGTGGCACAGGGGGCGGGGCTGGTGCCGGGTTAGGCACAGGATGGACGACATTTTTATTTGCGATGGCATCATCATTGGTGTGATCAGGGGCCTTGTTCACTTGGGGCCCGAGTGGATCCCGCTCGATCACCGGCGCTCGCATAAATTCGCGAATTGACAATAGCACCATCAGAGCGAGAGCCCCGATGATGCCAATCGCAACCCAACGATGCTGAATGAAATACCGAGGGACCGGCGTATCGTTCGCGGTCACAAGCTCCGTCGCAGAGGCAATGAGAGGGTCTGTTTGCTCTTTAAAGGTCGCGCTGCGAGGGAGCGGACGCGGCTGGATCGGCGCGGTGATCCCCAGTTTGCGGAGGTCCAGATCTCCGCAAAACGGTTCCAGCTCGTACGCTAGTTCGATCGGGGCGGCATAGCGATCGTTACGATCCTTCGACATCAGTCGTTGAATGATTGACGCCAACTCTGGCGAGACATCGACTCGCCATTGTTGAATATTGGGAATCGGATGGGAGGCGTGGGCCACCATTTTCTTAAGAGCCGTGTCATAAGCGGCTCCGCTAAAGGGAGGCCGACCTGCCAACAGGCGATACAAGGTGCAGCCGAGACTGTACAAGTCCGCTCGAATATCGACCTCGTGCGAACCTTCGGCTTGCTCGGGAGCCATATAGTCCGTTGTCCCAAGCACCGTCTCTGTTCCGGTAAGGCGGTGATCGGTCTTGACCTCACGTGTCAGCAGCGCCAAGCCAAGATCGGTGATTTTTACACCATTCTTCGAGAGCAGCAGATTCGACGGCTTGAGATCGCGGTGAACCAGACCGTTCTCATGAATATGCTGGAGTCCGATCGAAGCCTGACGGATGATTTCGCAGGCATCCGGCACCGGTAAAGGCCCTAGTCGCCGAGCGAAAGAATCCACATTTTCGCCCACGACTAGTTTCATCGCCAGGTACAGCGTTTGTTCGTATTCGCCGGCATCGTCTGCATGAACGATGTAGGGATGATCCAGCGTTCCGATCGATTTCATTTCGCGAAAGAAACGGAGTCGGGCCACACGACTGCCCGAGAACTGGGGAAGTAACAACTTCACGGCAGCATCGCGGCCGAGATGAATGTGCCGGGCCTTATATACGTTGCCACTACCACCGGTCCCGATCAACGCCAGCAACTCGTAGTTGCCGATTCTGCGCAGAGGCACCTCTTGGTAATTGCTGGTGACGCCGTCCGGCTCGCCGGGAGTGACATCGCGGACAGGCGAGATGTCACTGTTTTCAGGCGGCACGTTGTACTCAATCTCATAGTCGGCAGCAGACCGGATCAGGGCTTTGAATTGGGGCTGCTGCTGCCAATTCGAAATCCGGTCCTGGCAATTCTGGCAGGTGATCATGTGCGAGAGCCACTCGGTGGATCGAGTTTCCTGATCACTGTTTTGCAGGATCCCCCGCAGGATTTCGTCGGACGGACAGACGGGATTCATGGGATCGTCTCGTTTGGAACCATTTTCAAACAGGCGGGTCGAGACGGACATGAATGCCCTTTATTCTGCCGTGATCTTCTCGAGTCGCAGCTGGTCGTGTTGAACACGCAGAGCTTGCTAGTCAGGGTGACTCGCCAAGGATCTTCTTCGACATCGCATCCACAACTATCGGCATATAGATGATGCCGGTGTAATGGTCAGCCAAAAGCTGAATGTGATGGTCCTCGGCGAGCCTGGCGGCCCGAGCCAGCTTGAACGCATGGATCGGCGGCACGACCTGATCTCGAGTTGCGGAGTACATCCAGGTCGTCGTGGGATCGAGCCGGTGGGCCAACCGAAGTGGCTCGACCTGATTGAACAGATCGCGAAGCTTGTCGCCAGTGTAACCGGCCGTGGCCAGCATCTCTCGCAGCTTGCCCGCTTCGCGCTGACCGTTTACGACCAGACTATGAAGGTCGCCGCCTGCCACCATGATGTGGACCGATTGGTAGCCGTGATCGAGGCCCGCGGTTGTCGCGGCGACAAACCCGCCCAGGCTAGTCCCCTGCAGCGCGATATTCGTGCGAATGATCTGTGGAATCACGGCCACGGCGTCTCTGGCACGCCGCACGTCAGCAATTCCTTGAACCATCGTCGCTTCCACGTGCCGACCGTCCGGCCGGAATCCCGTCGGGCGACGTAGCCCGTAGAATGGCAATTGAATCATGAAGGCGTGCAGATTCTTGGCGTGGAAAGCCTTCGCGAACAAACGCCCGACATCCATTCCCGATCCGGATTCATGCACGACGACTACGGCAGGCGCGTCGATCATCCGACCTTGCTCGTCCCTGGCTGCATACCATTCCAACGCGACCAGATCATTCTGCGCAATGCCATTCGGCTTGGGTGACGGGAATCGGATATAGCCGTCGATCTCGGAATCACTAGCTGGCTCGATGGTGACTTTGAAGTCACCCGGCTTCCAGATGAGATGGTCTATGCACGCTTTCGCGTCGGCCGAATCATCGGGTTGCGGAGCGATGGTATCGCGCGCGTAAAAGGTCTGGGGTGCCTTGGGCGTATCTTCAGCCCATGCGTCAACTGGCATTGTCACTGCAACGCAGACCAGCGCCACTGCCAACAAAGTTCGGTTCAACATCTACTGCGGCCCCAGCAGAGAGTAGTCATCTTCGACATTGCCTAGCGATTCTAACGCAACGTGGTTTAATACGCATGATCTATTAAGGTGATCATCAGCCACATTTTCGGATCACTGCAGTTTGATCGATGGTCCGGCGATGAATTCAATGCGGCTTGCATGCGGATCGCAGCCAATTTCCTTGTGGTCGACGCAAATCGCCTGATGCCTTTCTACTTATGAATATTTGCGGCGAGCTGCGGGCCACTTCAAAAACAAAGCCGTAACCTCATTTGAGTTATCGACTTATGCAACTTCAACTGATGGGAGTGCGCTCGTCAGAACGATTGGCTTCCCGGACAATCCTTGTGGTATAGTCTACGGCTCGTCGCCGCCGCAGTTGTTCGCTGCGGCTATTTTTTCCGGGTGCTGACCATGTCCATACTGACCATCACTGATCGCCACTCCGGTTCGACGGCGCGAATTGCGCCGACCTTGGGATTCAACTGCTTTGAATTCCGCGTCATGGTTGATGGCCAACTGGTGGATGTTCTGGATTCGATGCCCGGCTTTGAAGGTGGTGGACTGAAAGCGAGCGGCAGCGGGATTCCGATTCTCTTTCCATTTCCGAACCGGATTCGCGCCGGCAAGTATTCGTGGGATGGAAAAGACTATTCGCTGCCCACCACCGATAAATTCGGCAATGCCATTCACGGGTTGTGCCTCGATCGTCCCTGGCGAGTGATCGAGCAGCGCGACGATTTCGTCACCGGTCAATTTCAGCTCAGTGTCGATGCCCCCGATCGCCTGTCCCTGTGGCCCACCGACTTCGTGATCGAAGTCGATTATGAAATCATCCATAACCGCCTGCGCGCCAACTTTCGAATCGGCAATCCGTCGAATCGCCCGTTGCCATGGGGTTTGGGAACTCATCCGTATTTCAAATTACCGCTCGGAAAGAACAGCCAGCCCGGAGACTGCCTGATCGAAGTTCCTGCGGCCAAGCGTTGGGAACTGGCCGATTGCCTGCCGACGGGAACCTTGCTGGATCTGGACGAGTCGTACGACCTGCGCAGCGGAGCCTACGTTTCGGTGCTGAAACTGGATGATGTCTACACTCGCATCGACTGTGCCGGTCCGCAGTTCGATTGCGTGGTGATGGACGAGCGAGCCGGACTGCAGGTAGTCCAGACTTGTCCGCCGATCTTCCGAGAAATCGTGGCATTCACCCCGCCAAACCGTGCCGCCGTCTGCATCGAACCGTACACTTGTCCAACAGATGCCATCAATCTGACTGCGGGTGGATTGCATTGCGGTTGGAGGACGTTGAGCGCCGGAAGCGAATTTCATACATGGATCGACATCACAGCCGGCCGGGTCCTGGCATGATCGAAACTCAATCACGGCGTTGACCTTTTTGACAGTGTCGAATGGAGAGTCTTCATGTCCAAGTTTCCATTCATCGCCTTGGTGATGGCTATGGTCCCCTCCATCGCCAACGCCGCCGTTCCCTGGCTGTTACCGACCACTTCAGTCTGGATGCAAAACGACGAAGCCAAGCCCGAGCAGCCCAAGCAGACTGATGCCCAGGCCTTGAAGGAACTGCTGGAGCGGATCAAGAAACTTGAGACAGAAGTCGAACGCCTGAAAAACGACGCACCGGCCGCGGGAAAGCCTGCTGGCGAGAATGGCGTGATGACGCTGCTGGACATCGCTCAGGTCGGCTTGGTTTACCTTCCCAGCGGACAATCACGCTATGTCGCGCTACATCTGATTGTCGCCAATACCGGCACGAAGCCGGTGGTGATCGCTCAAGACCAGATCACGTGCGAGATCGATGGTGAATCGCGCAAGCTGGAAAAGATCGCCCCCGAACTGGCCAATCATGGATTTCAGTACAAAGGGCAAAACTACAACCTGCAGACGATGCAGCCTGAAAAGAATCGTACCGTCCCGGCAGGCGGACAGATTTCGTTCTGGCTCGTGTTTCCCAAGCTGGCGATGAGTAACACGATTCCCAAGTGCAAGCTGAAGCTAACTATCGGCGAGGCAAAGAAAGAGATCGATGTCAATTCGGTTCAGCGAGCGATGCTGGGTTTGGAAACCGAAAAGATTGGCCCGCGCGGTGCCCTGGCACTGATGACCATCACCGGATCCATGACCGTCTTCAACACGCAGGCTCTGGCCGATGAGATGGAAAAGGTGGCCGCCCAGAAGATTGCCCGCATCGTCTTGCGGTGGAATTCCGATGCGCCGGCTCCCGATGGTCAGATCATGAACTGGCTGCAGAATGCCACGAACCTGGGGCAAGCTCGCAACAACAATGAACTGTTCCCGTCATTGCCGGGGTCATTGCGCGAATTCCATCTGGTCAGGTTCTCGGAAAATGACAACGCCGCGACTGGCTATCGCGGCAATCCAAACAATGGAGGACGGGTCCATGCGTCCGCAGCCGATGCCGTGGGAGCCGCGCTGAAAACGGCCTACGTCGCTCTCCCGCGCGACGAGTTGCTGCAGGAGATCCGCGAGGGGCATCCCCTGACGCGAGCCGCCGCCTTGGCCTATGGGGGAGCTCGCCTGGATGCCGAACATCTGCCGCTGATCTTCCAATGGGTCGGCGACAAGGATCCGGAAATTCAACGTGCTGCCTTGCAGACCCTGAGCCATTTTGGCGAACCCGAAGCGATCGAGAAGCTGATCTTCTACGCCAAGCGCAACGTCGAACCACTATCGAGCACCGCGATCGAAAGCCTGGCCGGTTCACGATTCGGAACGGCTCATGACGCACTGCTGGATCTTCTGAAAAATGAACCGCCGGAATCCAAAAAGCGGATCGTGACGGTGCTCGCCAAGTACCCGCGACCCGTCTGGTCCGACGTGCTCTATGAGTTTGCCAGTGATTCGCGTGCCGGTCTGAACCTGGACGCCGTCAAAGCCCTGGTGGCAGTGGGGCATCCTAAGCTGGTCGACATTCTGGAAGCGGGCCTGAAGGGAAGTGACAAGCCGCTGCGCGACTTCTGCTTCCAGACACTGGCCAATCGCAGCGATGAACGTAGCGAAAAGCTGGCCCTCGACGCGACGCTCGTTCACCTGAAGGATTCGCCTCCGGACGGTGCCATGGTGCAGTTGCTGACTCGAACCAAAGACGCGCGAGCGCTGCCGCTCTTGCTTGAGCAATTGGAGAAGGTCAACGGCGATCGCAGTTCGGTGATCAGTCTGCTGGTGCAGATGGGCGATCAATCGGTCGCAGAGAAGCTGGCCCAGAAGTACCCCACACTGCAGAACAATTCAGAGAAGGTCCAGATCCTGAATGGATTGCGACAGTTCCGCCATCCCAAGTTCCGCGAATACGCGGGAGCCGCCTTGCTGTCGAACGATAGTTCACTGGTCTCGACCGCCGCCAACACACTGATGCAGGAAGGTAACCCGGAAGGCGAAAAACTGTTGATCGCGGCACTGGACAAGCAAACCACGTCGCACCTGCTGCACAGCATTACCAACGCACTCGCCAACTTCGGTACGCCCGACGCGCGAGCCGCGCTGATGAAGGCCAAATCGTCCAATGATCCCCACAAGAAGAACTACGCGACGATTGCCCTGACCCAGATCCGACAGCGTTCGCCTGGGTTCCAGTATGTCAGTCAGGGTCTGCAGCGAATGCAGATGCCTGTCGACTCGAACGACAAGGATGCGAAGAAGCAACAAGAGAAGGATGCGATGGAGTTCTTCGATCTGGCTCTGCAGCTTGATCCCCAGATCCCCGAAGCGTATGCCGGCCGCGGCAAGCTGTACCTGCGTCAGGAAAAGATGACCGAAGCCGGCAAAGACTTTGAGAAAGCGGTTGAGCTGAATCTGGAGCCCGAAGACAGCGAAGTCGTCACCGGACTGGCACTGAGCCGCGTCGTGGCCGGCCGATTCGACGACGCGATCAAGACCATCGAAGCGGGCCGCGAAAAGCACAAGAATACGCCTCGCGGGCTGTACCTTTACAACACCGCCTGCGTCTACAGCCGCTCGATGCAATACCTGCAGGAGCATCCCGAATTGCCCGATGCCTCCAAGAAAATCGAAGACTACAAAAAGAAGGCACTGGCCGATCTGGCACAGTCGATCAAACAGGGCTTTCCCGAGTTTGACTGGATGGCAAAGGATCCAGACTTCAAAGCCTTGAACGACGACCCCGAATTCAAAAAGCTGCTGGAATCGAAGCCTGCGACAAAGCCGGACGATAAGAAGGTGGAGAGCGAAGAGTAGATTCCTCTTAGGTGAGCCGCGCTGCGTCAGCACGCGGATAGCTTAATTCGAGGGCAATTTCCAAAACGAAGTTATGCGCGTGCTGACGCAGCGCGGCTCACCTGAAGATTGTGCAAATGGCATCCGATATTCGCCGCATCGGCGTGACGCGCCGCTGGTCCGACGCTGTGCTGTATGGCAACACCGCTCATTTCGTGGAAGTCGCGGACGACCCCACTCAACCGATCCGCGGCCAGGTGACTCAGTTGCTGGACCAGATCGATTCGCGGCTGCGTCTGATCGGCAGCGACCGCACTCGACTGTTGATGGTGCAGATCTTTCTGACCGACCTGAATAACGGCTCTGTGCTGAACGAGCTGTGGGACGCCTGGATCCCAGAAGGCCACGCTCCATCCCGGGCTTGTGTGCAAGCGGGTCTGGCACCGGGGTATCTGATCGAAATGGTCGTGACGGCCGCATTGTTGCCAGCGGCTTAGTGTGGCATCGTTTAACCGCGTGGGCATCGCCCCGCGCGTCTACCGAGCCCTCCCTCCCGGAGTGACTCGGAAGCCGGTTGAAAAACTTTGGGTCGCCTGGCCCAGCTGCGCGCGGGGCGATGCCCACGCGGTTAAACGATCCAAGCGCGACTATCGCTCTTCGACAGCAACGACGATCGCTTCACTCGCATCGACGGACGCGTCTGCGGCCGCAGCCAGGCTGATCGTCTGAGCCTTGATGGACGACTGCTCGCCCGAGCGGACTCGACCCGCCAGCCACAAGGTGAAGAGCGTCGAGATCGCGGCGATCCACCCCACAGTGCCGAAGTGCTCGATCGGACCACCCTTCACCTGAGTGATAATGGCCCCACCCAGGTAGGCACCGATACCGCAGGCAATATGCTGTACGGACGAATTTGCACTGAGGAAACCGCCACGACGGCGGGGTTCGACACTGCCCGTAATCATGGCCATGGCAGCGATCATGCGTCCGACGTTACTGACCATCAATGATCCAAAGACGAGAACTGCGACCCCAACGTGAACTCGTGGCAAGTGTGTAATTGCAAGCAGTAATAGGGCGGATACGGGAGCTATGATTCGATAAATCGTCAGCTTGCCAAATTTATCCGTGAACCACCCCACGATCGGCGAAGCGACCAGCGTCAGTGCGCCGCCAAAGATGTACATGATTGGCAGTTGCACCACCGTCATGCCGACATTGGAAACAAAGTAAGCTGCGACATAGGGGAACACCGTGAAGCTGCCAATCATCAATGAGATCGTCAGCACGAATGCATTCAAGTGATTTGGCTGCGAAAACGTCTCGATCAGCGACTTCAACGGATGGGCATGCGCCTGATTAAGGTGATCCTTCAGTGACGGCATCGCGAACGGTGTCAGAAAGAGCAACGGCAGACCGCCGATGGCTAAGACCATGAATGGGACGTGCCACCCAAAGTTGGTACCCAAAACCAATCCCAACGGAACACCAGCAACCGAAGCCAGAGCGAATCCACTCATGAGCGCTCCGGTCGCACGCCCGCGACGTTCCTCGGGAAACACGTCTCCGATGATCGTCATTGCCTGGCCACCCAGAATGCCTCCGAATAAGCCGGTCGCAATTCGAGCAATCAAGAGGGTGTGATAAGTTGGTGCGATGGCGCACCAAAATGTGCCGAGCAGGAATCCGGTGTACAGAATCATGAATGTGGTGCGTCGAGCAAAGCGATCGACGATTGAAGAGGCCAGCAGTCCGGAGAGTCCCGCCGCAAAAGTATACGATGAGACGATCAGCCCAAATTCATCGGGGCTGATCTTCAACGTCTCCATCAATTGCGGGCCGAGCGGCATCACAATCATGAAGTCCACGATTGTGATGAACTGAACTGCTGCCAGGATAAAAAGAATCAGCAGTTCGCGCTGTCGACTGTGAATTGTCGGTCGCCCCAAATTCTGTTCAGTCATTCCCTTGCCTGTATTCTTTCATGACCTTGAATCGTTCCATCCGTCATCCACAGGACGGAATCCCAGCGCTGTTTCCGATAATCGGACACTATCAGATACACTTCGACAGGGTAACCCTTTCACGAGTTCGGAGGATTTTCGGAGAACGGAACGAATGAGTCGAGATCAGTGATAACCAATGGGTCAGATCGCGCGGTTGCTGCCGTAGAGTCTGGTGAAAATGCTCCAAATACCCGAATGAGGAGGATTTGATCCGCGCTCGAAGTTTATGGTACTGACCAGCGTCTGTGTTGGTCGGATCACTTCGCCATTCGCGGCTTCCAGAGAATCAAATAGACGGAGACAAGGGTTAGTGGAGTGACAAGGGACCAATAGGGAACAACCCATCGCTCTCGCTGCTGATCGGCATAAAATCCTCTGCCGAAGTCAAATCCTCCCGCGCCTGCTCGCCAGGCCATTTCAAAGTCTTCCCAGTATTCATCGTTGCTGTGCCCAGACGAACGGTCAGAGATCCTGAATTGAGGCCACGGAGAAACATCTTCGAAGTCGTGATCGGTCCAAGTCACGCGTCCGAATCGGAGCGTCCCATCGTCCGATGCAATTTGCCGAAGCGTCGCACGATCCCAGAAACTGATTTGATCTCGAACAAGCAGGCTTCGCATCCACATCCCCACAACCAAGCACGCCATCACCAGCGTGACTATTCCCGCCTTTCGTCGCCTGCCGTGGAAGAAGGTGTGCATTCGCGCAATGGTACCAAACGAATCAACTGGACAGGAACGCCTCATGATGGCCGAGGGCAAAGAGTTTGAAACACAGAGGAAACAGTGAGTAAGGCGTAGAAGAGCGAAGAAGTTGATCACACCTCCTGCTCCCCTTCTCTGTTATCTCTGTGCCTCTGTGTTTTCAAACCTTTCTTCTCCGCGCCCTTCGCGCCTCCGCGGAGTGCCAATCGGATGGCATTCGTGGGAGTCAATCTCGCCAAGACCTTGGCTATAAGGAACGCCTCACCCTCTCGGTCAGCATCGCATCTCTTGCTTGATTCGTGCGAATTCGTCCGATTCGTGGTCCACGTCTTCTCTTCATTTCGTGCCTTCGGTGTATTCCGTGGTTAAACCTCTTCTCTGCACCCTTCACTCACTTGCCCCTCAACCCTTAGCCCTCCGGCTCCATCCTGCTGGAATCTAGTCGCTTCCCCCGGTAGGCTCTGGTTCGCTCACTTCCTGAATTTGGATGGACTGGACGGCGAAGTTGTGACGGAGACAAAACCTACTGGCACCGCGACACCTGCGCCCGTGACACGCGTCGCGCAGCAGGTGCTGGATGTGGAACGTCAGTTCCGCGAGCGTGATTCGGGAGCCTTCTTTGTTTTGCCGCGTGTCGTGCGACGCGTGCTGCAGAACGAACTGAACATCAGCACCAACTGGTTGCCGCCGCCGCATCGTAAGTCTTGCGTGGTCGAGCGTGACCAGTTGCTCTGGCTGGTCGCCCGAGATGAATTGGGGATCGACGATGATGCCGCGCTGCCGCAACGGTTGATCCTGATCGCTCGCCCCGAAGAAGATCGCCTGGATCGATTCAGTCGCGAAGACTTGCTGCGCTATTACTGGCGGATGTTGTTCCACGCGCGGATCGATTTTGAGATGGAGTTGAAAACGGCGACCGGACGGATGACGACCGCCGAACTACGTCGCCGCATCGATTCCATTGGACAGACGCAATTCGACGAAATTCGTTCGGTCCTGCGTTCGGAACAGATGCTGCGACGGCCCGATGATTCGCGGCACGTTTATGCCGAGTTCGTCGCGACCTATCACGAACTGCGAGTCTTTGCCCCGAGCCTGGTCTCGCTTTATTTTCCATCTCTCAGTGATGACGAAACGGTTCTCAAAACGATCGGCCCCGACTGCGACACCGCGACGTTGCTGGAGGCGACTCGTCCGATCGAGTTGCTGACGATCGCCCCCGCTCAGGATGAGCCCACCCCGACCCTGGCCGTCGAAGCGCTGCTCGAAGCATCGCAGATCAACCTCGCGTCGCGATCGCCGCACAAGTACGCTGCGCTGGTTCGCCGAGCGCAACGACTGCGAGCCGCCGGCAACAATGTGCGTGCGGCTCTCGTCCGCAGACAGGCCTATGACTTTGCGCCGCTCGACCAGATGAACGACGCCAAGCGCGAGCTGATCCAGGAGATCGAATATCTGGTCCTGCGTCTGCAGGCAGCGCTGGAACTTTCTGATGACGAAGTCCGACCCTGGCTGGCGATGTGTGAACGGCTGCTGCCCGCCGCACGCCGCGGCTTCTGGAACGCCAACGCTCGTCTGCTCTACGACCTGCAACAGGTTTGCCTCGATCACGAGCAGGAGATCTACAAGATTGACTTGCTGGGCTGGGCAGTCAGTCGCGGCAAGACTCCGTTGAAGCGACCGCTGCCAAATCAGCGCGTCGTCATGATGTCGAAGCATCTGCGCAGCGCCGCGTTGCGCGTGCCGGTGGTCCTGATCGATGATGCCGGTCGATATGAATTGAGTGAGTTGCTGCATGCGGCGGCTCATGCGGCCGAGCAGATCCTGCGAAAGAGATTCGAGCCCCTGGTGGCTCAGTCGCTGACCGAGGTGGGATTCGTTCCCGAGGGGGTCGTCGAGCGAGTCGCGTTTCGCAAGATGACGAATGAGTTACTCGACGGCATCGTGCAACGCGGCTTCCTGACGATTGGCGACCTACGAGACGCGATCTCGCGCAACCAGTTGAAGATGCCCGATTTGACCACCGTGAGCGAGTTCTTTTCCGGGGATCCGCTGCTCCGCGCTGATCGCAACTTTGCCGGCAGTCTGGATGGAGTCTACCAACGTGGCCCGTTCTATCTGCGCTGGATGCAGCGATTGAACGCGCTGACCTTCGGCGTCCCTTATGGCCGGATGCTCACGAAGTACATCGCATTGCCTTTCGGTCTGGCGTTCTTGGCCTTGATGGCGGTCGAGGAAATCGCGCATCTGGCTTCGAACCTGTTGCCAGGCCTGCATGCGGTTGCCAGTTCGACGGAACCGGTGGCAGCGGCGGCCGTGGAAATCAAAGAGCATACGACGGCACATCGTCATCATCATCTGATCTACAGTCGCTGGAATACGTTCTTCCTGGGCTGTTTCATCTTCACACTGATTCATGTCCCCGAACTCCGGCACCGAATCGTGTGGCTGCTGAAGCGCGCGGGGAAACTGTTGCACGTCGCGTTGATCGATCTGCCGCGGCGGATCGCTTCGCTGCCATTTGTCGCCTGGCTGGTCCGCTATTTCCCCTTCATGCTGTTTCGACGGTTCATCCTCGCACCGCTGGTCGCGACGGCGATCTTCTGGCTGCTGCTGCCGGCAATGGGTGTCTACAAGCCACTCAGCCGGTTATGGGGCATGGTGATTTTCGCGGCTTCGGTGGTGATTCTTAATTCTCGCTTTGGCCGAGATACCGAAGAGTTGACTCGCGAATTCCTCAGCCGGTCATGGTACCGCATCCGCGTTCACCTGCTGATGGGGCTGTTCACGCTGATCGTCGATGCGTTTCAATGGTTGATGGACAGCCTGGAACGCGTGCTGTATGCCGTGGACGAATTGCTGCGGTTCCGTAGTGGCGAATCGAATGTCACTCTGGCCTTTAAGGCCGTGCTGGGAATTGTCTGGACGGTGATTCACGGCGTGATTCGCTTTTGCGTGACACTACTGATCGAACCGCAAGCCAACCCGATCAAGCACTTCCCTGTGGTGACGGTGTCGCACAAGTTGTTACTGCCGCTGGCATACACTCGTCATCCCGCAACCATTGCCTCGCCGCTCGCCAGCATCCTCGTCAGTATCTCGCCGTTGTCCGTGGAGACCGCGAACTGGGTGATGGCGATGGTGGTCTGGGGCATTCCCGGCATCTTTGGGTTCCTGGCGTGGGAGCTGAAAGAGAACTGGAAGCTGTACGCCGCCAATCGGACCCCGAATTTAACGCCTGTGCAGATCGGGCATCACGGCGAGACGTTGATTCGTCTGCTGTGCCCCGGGTTCCATTCGGGCACGATTCCCAGACTGTTTGCTCGTCGTCGCCGAGCCGCTCGTCGAGCCGCTTACGATCATCAGATCAATAAAGAAGCCCGCTTCACCGAGAAACTGAATCATGAAGCAGAGAGTCTGCAACATTTTGTCGAACGTGAACTAATCAACTTGCTGCGTGAGAGTCGCACGTTCAGGGGATTTGCACTCGCGGTTGGCAACGTCGAGCTGTCGACCAATCGCGTCTTGATCACGATTACCAATGCGGAATATCCCAACGATCCGGTGGAAATTCAGTTCGCAGAGCAATCGAGCTGGCTGATTGCTGATGTCGCGAGCCAGGGTTGGTTGCGCGAGTTCACCGACGAGGATCGCGCGGTCTTTCGCACGGCGCTAGCGGGACTGTATCAATTGGGTGCTGTCGATCTGGTCCGCGAGCAAGTGGAAAGCCAACTGGTGGCTCCGCCATTGCCGGTCACCGAGAACCCCCGCCCACAACTGAGCAATGAGTCTTCGAATCTTCAATACCATCCCTACGACATCTCGGCCGCGGGCATTGTCGTTTGGCCGCATCGACACTACGAAGCGGAAATCCACTATGCACTTGGCGACGAGGCGACGATTTTCCCGCGACCTCGGTCGCTGGCTCGGGCTGCCGGGCTGATCCCGTTGCCTCGGGCGGCGGTCCTGTTTGACGAACACCCGCTGACTCGCTCCGCCTGGCGAGCCTACTGGGAAACCGAACAGAATCTGCTGGCCATCCCGCTTCGTCTGCTGCCTGATGTGGAACTGCTGAAGCCTTCGACATCGCCGTAGGGATTGAGGTCAGAACGACGATCTGGCATAGGTCTTCTATGTCCCACCGGTCTCATCGAAATGGGACTTAGGGGGCTCATGTGACTGATGTTCGCCACAGGCGAATACCGGGACCAAAGAAAAGAACCGCCGCGATCTGCCCGTGAGATCGCGGCGGCCGAGGACTTGCGACAGAGCCTCGGTTTAGGTGCGAGGTAGACCCAGCAACTCTTCTTCTTCTTCCTGGATGATGATACGAGGAGTAATCATCAGCATCAGGCTTTCCGTTTCACGACCAACCCCTGTGTTCTTGAACAGGCGGCTGACGTAAGGGATCTTGTTAAGGATTGGCACACCGGACATGTTACGGCCTTCCTTCAATCGCTTGATTCCACCCAGCAGAATCGTGCCGCCGTCCGGAACGCTGACCGTGGTGAGGACGCGGACTTGTTCAACCACAGGCTGCTGAACAGTGATCGTCTGACCACCACCAGTCGCGGTCCCGCGTTGACCCTGCTGGCCCTGCTGGCCACCGGCCTGACCGCCGGCCTGGCCACCGGCCTGACCGAGACCACCACCGATACCGAAGCCTTGCTGGCCGCCGCCACCACCACCAAATTGACCACCGCCGAAGCCGCCCTGGCCACCTTGTTGGTTCTGACCACCGGCTTGACCACCAGCTTGACCACCACCAGTTCCGCCGCCACCACCCACGAAGGAGAAGGTGAAGACGTCGGTGATCGAGCTGAACAGCGGGTTGACGGACAGTCGGACGTATCGGCGATCCGAAGAGACCACCGCGGTGACCGACAGGGTGATCCCTTCGTTGACGGTCGTGATCACAGGCTGGAAGCCGGTGGACGCGAAACCGACAGTCGGGATCAAGCTGGTCACGAACGGACGAGCCTTCGAGTCTGTCACGGTACCAGTCTGACCGTTGAACACAGTCACTTTCGGAGCAAACATCAAGTTGTTGCGTTGATCACCCTGAGCGGCCTGGATGAAGAAGAACGCTTCGATGTCGCTCAGGATAGCCAAGCCCATTTCCATACCAGCTTGCGGGTTGAAGTTTCCGAAGGTCGGAACACCAACCTGGAACGAGCCCTGCTGGAACGGAACGCTCAGGTCTGAGCTGAACTGATTCGGTTGGCTCAAACCAACGACCGAGGGGTTACTAGGATTGTTGAACAGGTTCAACGTCGGTCCTGCACCGAACAACGGTGAGCCTGGTGTGCCGCCACCCGTCTGGGCTGCACCCTGTTGGGCCGCACCAGCCTGGGCTGCACCCGCCTGAGCTGCACCGGCCTGGGCCGCACCCGCCTGGGCTGCACCCTGTTGAGCCGTACCTTGCACAGACGTTGACGTTGTCGACTGACCGAATTGTGGCAGATTGACTGAGCCGAACGTCTGCAGTGGCAGTCCCGTGTTGTCGACTTGAGGACGACCGGTCGTTGGCGACAGGTTGAAGTCGAAGTCGATACCAATTCGTTCGAAGAATCGATCGCTGACCGTGACGAAGCGAACTTCGATCGTCACCTGCAGGTCTTGCAGACGACGCAGTTGGTCCAGCAGGTCGGTGATTTCTTCGTGAATCTTCTGAGTCTGGCGGATGACCAGGCTCAGTGTGGTTTCGTTGGAGCGAACCGAAGCTGGTCCACCGACCTGGTCCCACGTATCCGGAGCGATCGTCGAGACGATCAGTTCGGTCAAGGCACCAAAGTCTGGGTCCATGTTCTGTCCGCGTTCACGACGGCCGGGGGTGCTTGGATCGAACGAACCAGATTGATTCTGGCCGACTTGTCCAAAACCTTGTCCGTTCGCCGGGACGCTCATCTGTCCACCACCGAAGCCAGTGGGGTTCACATTGCTGAAGGGATCAGCCATCTGATTGGATGGATCTGGAATCGGCACGACGAGGTCGGCGACCGAGTACACGCGGACTTCCAAATCACCCTGTTGACGCATCCGGCTGGTGATCTTCAACACTTCGTTGTCGATCATATAGCCCAGGTTGTAGCGACCCAGGATCAGATTCAAGGCACTCTTCACCATGATGCCGTCGACATCGATCGTCACCAGGCTGTTCGTCGTAGCGGCTTCTTCTTCCATCCCCTGGGTGTCCAGGTGGATGTTGATTTCAGCGATCGCTTGGATCTTCTTGATCACGTCGCCCAGTGGAACCTGGTCTTCGTGCAGCGAGATTCGCTTGCTCAAGCTCTCTTCGATCTTCAGCTCTTCCGGACCACGCTTACGATTGTCGGCGCGGTACTTGCCTTTGCGTCGATCGGAGACTTCTTTCCAGTTTTTGCCGAAATCAAGTGGGTGATCATTGGTCACGTTGACGATCACGTCCTGTTCGACGTCATCCAACTGCTTCCAGAACGATTCTTCCTTGTCGAGTTGCAGCTTGTCGTTGCTTCCCTTGCGGCGAGCGAATCGGGCCTTCCAGAACAGCGCTTCTGCAGTGCCGTCTTTCGGGTTCATTTCTTTCAGCTTCTTCGCGATGATTTCCGCTTCGGAGAATCGCTGTTGCTTGTAGAGGTCGTTGAACTCCTCGATCATCTTGGCCATGTCTTGTTCGATCCGGACCTTTGTCGCAACGGATTTTTCAATTTCCTCAGTTGCGGCCGAGTTCCGCTTCTTCAACTCCAGGTTCGGCTTCTGACGGACGATTTCGGATTGCATTCCGGAACGTGCCTTGGTCAATTGCTTCATCAGATTGTTGGTGGATTCGGCTGGCAAATCCGTGCCTTCAATCTTGGCCATCGTCTGATCGATCAGGCTCAATGCCCCTTCTGGATCGGTTTCCTTCAAGCGTTCTGCCTTGAAGAGTGCGTTCAACGTGTCGCTGCGAACTCGATCGATGCGAACCATCTGTTCTTGTTGAGCAGCATCCAGCGGAGCTGGCTGTGCTTCGTCCGAGCTGAATCCTGGTTCCGAATCGGCGACTTGGCCATTCGTCAATTGGATCTTGGATCGGCTTGATCGTGGGGCCAGTTCTCGCAAGTAGTCTTGCATCCGCTGCGTCTTCACATAGTCCAGTTTCTGACCGGTCTGATGAGCGGCCAGGAAGTTGGCGTAAGCAGCCTGACGATGCCCATCGTTCAGTTCTTTCATCCCGCGAGCGTACAGTTCGTTCGCTGATCCCGAAGGACTGATTTCGCTGATCGAATCCGCCTGGGTCACGGCAAAGTTACGACCAGGCTGCTCGTCCGATGGAGCGAATGGGTTGTCGTTCGCTTCGAATCCGCTGGCAGTTTCGATGCGGGTCTTGCGTGGGTTACGCGAGGCCACATTGGCATTGCCCATCTTCTCGGCCAGGTCAGCCAGCACTAGGTCTGGACGATCGGCGAAGACTGGGAATGTCACGTTCATCAACTCGGCTTCTTCGGCCTTGGCGCGGGCTTCGTCGTAACGTTCGGCCGTAATCAACTGACGAGCCTGACGCAGCATGTCGATCGCCTGCGTTTGAGCGGGCGACAGATTCTGCCGTGCGACAGCCGAGTTGACATTTGCTGGCTCGGTGAGAGCCTTCTCGCTGACAGGTGTTCCCGGAGTCGCCGGACCACGCTTGGCGGTACGAGCAACGTCGGTCAGAACCAGGTCTGGACGATCATCGAACAGATCGTACGAGGCCTTCAAACGTTCGGCTTCGATCGCCAACTGGCGAGCTTCGTCGAGACGTTCTTCCTGCAGGGCTTGTCGAGCCTTCGCCAACAGGGCCAGAGCCTTTGGTTTCGCAGGCGATGCGGCGTCACTGTTGGGATTTCGTGCTGGATTTGGAGTCGCAGCAATTCCTTCAGCAGCGCGACGGGCCGCGATTTCGTTCATCACGACTTCGGGCATGTCTTCGAACAGCTTGTAAGCGACGTTCATCTCGGCCGCTTGTTCAACCTTGGCCTGAGCAGCATCCAGGTTGCCATTGGCAATGTCCTGGCGTGCCATTTCAAGCAATCGGTTGGCTTGTTGCTTCTTGGAGTCGACGGGCTTGGCGTTTCCGCGAGCGGCACCTTCCTGAGCGGCGACTTCTTGCGAAGCGGCCTTCTTTGGTTGTGTGGCGTTGGCAAACGTTTGCGTGCTGGTAGCGCGATCGATGTCGTTCAGAACAAGTTCCGGACGATCGTCGAAGACATCGAAGGTGACGTCCAATTCATCAGCAGCCAAAGCGCGGCGACGTGCTTCGTCATAGTGTCCCGCCTTGAAGTCCTTACGGGCTTGAACGATCAATGCCACAGCTTGTTCCCGCGGTGACAACTGCTGACCGGAGGAAGTCGCATGTTGGACCGGGGTCTCTTCCACAGCTTCTTCGGCTGCGGTTTGTTGAATCATGGTGCGGTGCGGTTTCGCATTGCTCCCTACCGACGCGTCGTCAGTCGCCCAGTCGGGAACTGCGGCTGCAGCCGTGATGGCTGCTCCTGCTGGCGTTTGCATCCGGGCGAGGAAATCCGCAGGACTTTCGTTCTTGGCGAACTTCATCTGCGAATCCTTGGCGATTTGATTCGCCAACGTCGCCATGTCCCGGGCTTGCTTACGATCGCCCTTCTTATAATGGGCCTGCGCCTGATTCATCAGGTTCTCGACACGATGCCGAGTGGCGTCTGCCATTCGATTCGGATCCTTTGCAGGACCAGGCATCGACCTAGGAGTTCCGGGGATGGCCTCGCCCCAGGGTTCCGATTGAGCTCGCACCGTGCGAGTTTCGGCGACCTCCTGTATTCGGGTGCGAGCCCGAGCCAGGTATTCGTCGGCAGTGCGACGTTCTGTTCCGGTCAAACCGGAAGTCGCAGCCGAAGCTGCGTCGAGGTGCTGGACCGCATCGCGGTACTTCCCTCGCAGATACATCTCTTTGCCGAGTTTGTAGTGTTCGCGCGGCGACAAACGCCCCCCCGCATGAACACGATCCTCGCCACCCTTCAGCGTGTGATCTGAATGCTGAAGATTGGTCATTCGCAGCGCGATGATGACCAGGCACGTGCAACCGATGAGCCCAATAATCCTACCCAAGGTAGATTCCTCCTACAGGTCTGGCGTTGACGATGCGTCGACCTTTGTTTCCGGCGGAATGACGCTCATCCTTGAGCGGCAGGCCGTCGTCTTTTCACACAAAAATATTGGATTCGGTAGCCGGAGACCGGCACCGGAATTCCCAGAGCAGGGAGCGAACGAAATGTCTTTGAAAGGGAGCGGAGAACCTTCGCAGTCATAGTGAAAAGCTGAAGAAAGGGTCAATACGATTCATTCCGCTTTCCGCCGCAAATTCCTTCCGTTTTTTGATCTGCGCGCCAGCTTCGGCAACAACTGCCACGCGACCGGTTCCAAGCTCGGTTTTAGCTCCAAATCCGGCACTTCTCGCCACCGCAGGTCCTGCGAGACACCAACACGGCGACTGGTTTTGGCGTATAATTGCTGGCGTCCGCCGGATTGCATCAGGACGTTGGAGCAGTCCTGACGACGAGCATCTGTCTAACGGGACCAAGTGCATCGACCGACGCGAAGACGTATCCTTCTTGCCAATCAATAGTTGTGTCTCGACATTCAGCCTGCCTGCGGGGAGAAAAGCAGATCGAAAGCAAGATCGGCTGGACTTCTCCGATTCGGCGTAGCAACATATCTCTTAGACAGTGTTTTGAACGTAAGGGTGGCGAGTATGTCTGTCGTGGAAGCATCGAGACACGAATCTGTGGCGAATCAGTCCTACGAAGGACAGGAATTCCTGTACCGCCCCATTCCAATGTTGATTCCCATCAGCATGGGGTTCGTTTTTCTGTCGCTGACGTCAGCCATGATTCCGGAACTCCTTGTGATTCCTGTCATTGGGATCATTCTGGCAGCATTGGCCTTGCGACAAATCAGTCACAGCCAGGGGAATCTCAGCGGTCGCTGGATGGCGATTGGCAGCATCGCCGCTCAGGCTGTGGTGGGAATCTCGTTTGCCGCTATGCATGCTTACAGCTTTGCGACGGAAGTCCCGCCCGGCTTTGAACGAATTAACTTCACGGCCGACATCGCGAAAAAGGGATTCGTGAGCGAAGCAGGCATGACGGGGCTGCATCCCGATGTCCAAAAGCTGATTGGCCAAAAGGTTATGATCAAAGGATACATGTATCCTTCCAAGACCATGGACGGCATTAAGCAGTTCGTCCTGTGCAAAGATAACGATCAATGTTGTTTTGGTGGTCAACCTAAAACAACCGATATGATTCTGGTCCGGATGAACGGCGACAAAGCGGCCTACTACAAAACGGGGCTGGTTGCCGTGGCAGGGGTCTTCCATGCCCAGCGAGCTGTTGATGAATCGGGATTGGAACCCGTTTATCAACTGGAATGCGATGTCTTCGGGCCTGCAAAAACCTGGTACTGATCGATGGATCGAGTGAGGGCTGTGATGCGGTTAACTGACTGGTCCCTTCGCATTGCCCTGCCAGGAATCACCGCGCTCACTCTGGCGGGATGCACCAACCCCAATCTTGGCGATTACCGCCCGGTGAACCAGGTTCAATCCGGGTCGCACACCGACGTCCAGACGAATGCTGACTCAGGTCACGCTTCGATTTCAGCATCTGACGATCAACTGTCCAATGGGGTCGAGGAAGAGATTCCCGTATCGGCCTTGGGAGCAGTCAATGTGATCGATGGGGCCGGCGTGGCGAATCTGATGAAGATCGTCCCGAACGATTCGGCGACTGCTTCGACCAATCCCATTCAGCCTGCTTCAGCAACTAGCGGAACAACCACGGGCAAGTACACCTTTGAATTGCTTGTGCCCGATAAGTCGTTTCAACGCGATGCTTCATCGAAGGCGTTGCGAGTTTCCTACGATGACCTCGATCTGCTGAAGGTCATCAACCTGGAACCCGTCCCCGAGAACGCTGTCGAGCTGATGCCGGCCTGGCTGAAGGAACTCTCCGGACAACGGATCCGCATTCGCGGCTTCATGTTCCCCACGTTCGAAGCCGAAGGGATCGAGCGATTCGTCCTGGCCCGCGACAACCAGATCTGTTGCTTTGGTCGCGACCCCAAGGTCTATGATCTGGTCCAAGTCGACATGAAACACGGCAAGACGACAAACTACATCCCCGCCACACGAGCCTTCGACGTGATCGGCAAGTTCAAGATCGAGATGGACAGCATCGACGGCAAGCCATTCGGCCTCTACTACATCGAAGACGCCGAAATCATCGACCGCTAACTCTCACGCGATGAATTGAACCACGGAATACACTGAACACACGAAAAAATCGCCGGTAAATTTCCGTGTGTTCCGTGATTTGATGTCGTCGATGGGAGCAGACGGGGCCAAATTGTCACTGCGCTTTTTTCGTCTCCGCCATCCTCTCCAAGAGACGCAATTGCTCCTGCAGTCCTCTGATCTCCGCCTCAATCGCTGCGGTACGAGCCGCAAGTACCTGCTTCTCGAGATACGACAACCTGAGAAACACAGCGAAGAACATCAGGTTAGCCGCAACGATTGCGATGACGACCTTCCGTCGCCAGTTGCGCGAGGATGTGTCCATAGATGCACTCGAAACACTCTCATGAAGAAAAAAACGCGACCGGATTTAACAGGTCGCGTTCTTGGTTTGGATCAGCAAAGTTGCTGACTATTTCGCGGCATCCCACCACCAGCGACCGGCTGGCAGTTCGGGAGCTTTGCCTGTGGTGGCGATGCTTCCGAGGCGTGGTGATTCAGGGGTCAACTTGGCGTCTTTCACGACCGACATCATGTCGCCACGGACGCCACCGGCGACCTGCACGACGATGTCGCGACCGTTGTAGACACGATGATTCACGACCGAATCGATTTCTTTCGGAACGGCATAGTGAGCCGTCGCGTAGTCACCTCGAGGAGTGAACACGCCGAGGTCCCAGTGAGCCTTGTCGTTCAGCTTTTCATGCTGAATCAACGCGGAAACCAGGGCCAGGTCGAAGATGTTCTGCATGTCGGCGAAGACCGGATCACGAGTCGCCAGCTTGTCGTAGTTGGCCGTGAAGTTCTCGGCGAACGCGCGGTTGGTCGGTTCCGTTTGACCGGTCGGAACATGCTTCCCTTCGGCGGTCAGGAACTGATTTTCCGACTGACACAGCACCGAGGATCCCTGGATCTCGAACACTGTCTTGTCGGGACTGTGCGACACAGCATCGTACTTCATCGTCAACCACCAACGCAGAGCGTCCATGGTCTGAACATTCTTCGGTTGAGTGGCAGCCAACAGGTCGAAGTAGCTGGGGATTTCTTTCCCGGCCTTGAGCTTATCGATCCCGATCAACTTCATGCGGTAGTCGGCTTCGACGATTACGCGAGCGACTCGGCTATCGGTTGGAATGCCCCAGATTTCGATGTCCTGTCGTCCCAGCTTTGCCTGAAGTTGTTGCACCCAGTTTCGCACCGATGAAGCATTCAGCGGACCGCGTGATTGCGACTTCTGCACGAAGTCGGTCAACGCGCGGACGCCAGCATCACGAGTATTGATCGAGCAACCGAAGTCGGCATCACCACGAGCGAAAGTTCGCATCACGGTGACCAGGTCGTCCAGTTGCAGCGTTGGTCGGCCGCTGGTGGCACCGACTGGCTGACCCTGAGCGTTGTACTGCCAGGCTTCGGCAGGACCACCGATCACGATTTCATTCGTTTCGGGATAGACGATGACATACTTGACCTGAGACAGACCGGCCAGTTGAGCCATCGTCTCGGGAACGGCTTCCCCTTCGGACAACCGTTGAGCAACCGCTCGCTCAAGTCTGGTCAGCGAAACCAACCGTAGATTCGAACGGCGTGCGATATCCGCATTCAGATCGGCCTTGCGAGCCTGCATCCCCAGCGATGTCAACACACCGGATTGTTCTTCATTCGTCAGCTTGTGGAGCAGACCATTCGGAGCAACGCGAACGCCGTAAGGATACGGCGACATCGCACCACCTTCCTGATCGATATCCACCCATTTACCAGACGTATTCTGCTGAATCATGTTCATCAGCGTCTGGAAGTCGGCCTGGGCACCACCGCCACCGAAACCGGCGCGGCCAATCGTGCCACCCCCACCGGAACCTTTGCCGCTGGTCCGAGCGATCCGCGACAACGTCACAGCCGCCGTGACTGGTTCGCCAGCCGCTTCTTGAGCAGCAGCGACCTTCTGAACGAGACCCGCTTGTTCCGCGGGATTAGAGACTTGTTTCGCAACATCGAGTGCGGGGCCGAATTCGCCCGCAGCCAGATGTGCTGCGACTTGGTCAGCCGGAGCCGCTGCGTGGACCAGACCCGACATCACGACGACTAAACTCAGACTGGCGATCAATCGACTGACCGCGGCCCGGCATCGCTGAGCGATGAGGAACGCGGAAATCGCGTGACGGGGGTGAACCATGAAAAGGCTCCTAGGTGCGGACGCACAAATATGACAACACAACTGCGCGCATCGCAGCCGTTCGTCAAAATAGAATCGTCCGGCGGACTACCTGCGTCAAGCAGATTCCACGATTTCCGCCGCTGAACCTGCAGCTCGTGCTCATCCATCCAATTATTCAGGGTAGCCGCTAGAATGCCGTACTCGGGCGTGCATGGAAGTCTATGCAAGGAGAGCCCGAACGGAAAACTCACCGCGACACGCACGCATTGACGGGAGCAGATTGGTGCCCGAGTTGCCCGAAGTGGAAACGATGGTCCGCGGAATCCGCCCTTTTATGGCGAATCGACGCATTCTCGCCGTGAAGGAATGCCCCACCCATTGCCGTCCGATCAGCATCTCTCCGGTGTTTAAACGCTTTGCTAAAGCGATGATCGGTCAAACGGTCACAGCCGTTCGGCGACTTGGCAAGCGAGTGGTGTTGGATTTATCGAATTTGACGTCTGTCGTAATTGAACCACGTATGACGGGCTTAATGCTGCTCGCCAATCCCCCCGACGTCGAACATTTGCGCATTGAATGGCAGCTGGAAGGGACGCGCGAATACAATTCGATCTGGTTTTGGGACCGCCGTGGCTTAGGAACGATCCGGCTCTACCAACCAGATGAACTCGAACAGGTCTACGGACCGGACGCACTTGGCCCGGATGCCCTCGATTTCACCAGCGATCACTGGCGAGAACGCCTGCTGCAAACGACCCGAGCGGTCAAAGTTGCATTGCTCGATCAAAAGCTGGTCGCGGGAATCGGAAATCTGTACGCCAGTGAAATCCTGCACGTGGCCGGCATCGACCCGCGCCGCAGTTCGAAAAAGCTCACGAAGCCACAAGTGGAACGACTCGCTCAAGCCACCAAGGCCGTCTTGGAACTCGCCATCGAATATGAAGGGTCGACCCTTGGCGATGGGACGTACCGCAATGCGCTCAGCCAAAGCGGTCGCTATCAAAACGAACATCGAGTTTACATGCGACACGATCAGACCTGCGCCACCTGTGGCGTCGGCGTCATCGTGCGCCTTGTGCAAGCCCAGCGTTCAACGTTCTACTGTCCTAAATGCCAGCGTTGAATTCGACAGCCCAAGTGTCCGCTGTCAAACAGGCCGCTTCTGGATCTACGGATAGCCTCCCATGCCGGTTCCAAACCTGATGTCGCGATCCAGAACCTCTTCCCGAGCGGGGGGCGTAAGCCCCTTGGCAATGCGGCCACACAAGATATGGGCCAGGGGGCTCGCATTTGTCGCATGGACCATACTGTCATCCGCAGCCCAGGCTGCAGATGGCCCCAAACCTGTCAATTTCGTCCGCGACGTCCGCCCGATTCTGGCTCGCACCTGTTTCGCCTGCCACGGCCCTGACGACAAGCATCGTGAAGCCGAACTTCGTCTTGATACTCGCGAAGGTGCCTTGGCCGAACACGACGGGCGTCACGCCATCGTCCCTTCGGACCTGGAAGCCAGCGAACTGGTGAAGCGCATCGTCGCGAATGATGACCAACAGATGCCGCCCAAAGACTCGGGCAAGTCGCTCACTCCGGACCAAATCGACGTTCTGAAGCGCTGGGTTGCTGAAGGCGCCGCATGGGGCAATCACTGGTCGTTCGAAAAGCCCACTCGACCAGCAGTCCCAGCCGTGAATTCGACCAAAGCGCCGATCACCGATCTCGACCGATTTGTGCTGGCCCGTCTGGTCGAGACAGGACTGTCGCCATCACCCGAAGCCGACAAGCACACGCTGGCTCGACGAGTCGCCCTCGATTTGACTGGGCTTCCCCCCGGCGATGGACTGCTGCAAGTCTATCTGCAAGATGACTCCCCCCAGGCCTACGAACATCTCGTGGATGAATTACTGAAGTCACCTGCCTATGGAGAGCGCTGGGCTCGCATGTGGCTTGATCTGGCTCGCTACGCCGACACAAAGGGCTACGAAAAGGACCTTGAGCGCACCATGTGGCCCTATCGCGAGTGGGTCATTGAGGCGTTCAACATCGACATGCCGTACGACCAGTTTACGCGAGAACAACTGGCTGGCGACCTGCTGCCCAATGCAACATTTAGCCAACAACTGGCAACCGCTTTCCATCGCAACACGATGATCAACGATGAAGGGGGGACGGACAACGAAGAGTTCCGCGTTGTTGCCGTGAAAGATCGCATTGATACGACACTGCAGGTCTGGATGGGCCTGACCTTTGGTTGCGCGAAATGTCACAGCCACAAGTACGATCCAATCAGCCAGCGCGAGTACTATCAGTTCTACGCCTATTTTAATCAGACCGAAGACGCCGACGACTTCGACGAACGTCCCAAGCTGGCCACGCCGACTCGCGAACAACTTGAACAGCAGGCTCGACTCAAAGCCGAGATCGCCAAGTTAGAACAGGATCGCGACGCCGCTACGCCCGAACTGAAGGCCTTCGCCGATGACTGGACAGCCAGAGTCAGCGCCTCACGCGACTGGGTGGTGCTGGTACCCAAAGAGATGTCGGCGGCCAGTCGATCAACACTGACGCGACAAGATGACGGCTCGATCCTGGCCGAAGCGAAGTCTCCCGCGAAAGAGACCTATACGGTTGTTTCGCCTGTCGATGCCATGCGCTTCAGCGGCCTGAAGCTGGAAGCGTTGCCCGACAAATCCCACCCCAGGAGTGGCGTCGGTCGCTCACCCGACGATGGCAATTTCGTACTTAGCAGCATCAACGTCGCCATCCGCCGCGCAGGCGAAACGACCGAGATCCCGTTGGCAACAGCCAAAGCCGACTTCGCGCAGGCGAACTATCCTGTCGAACACGCGATCAAGAATTCCGACTTGGCAAAACGCGGCTGGGCGATCTCGCCGCAGCAGACCAAGACACACACAGCCGTATTTACCCCAGCCGAGCCGATCACAATCGACAAAGATGCCGAGGTCATTGTGACGCTCGATCATCAGTTCGAATTCGCCTACCCCGGTTTCAGCATCGGTCGCTTCCGACTTTCATTAACCGACGACGATAACCCCTCGCTGGACCCCACCGTTCCCGCACCGATCCTCGCCATCGTCAGAACACCCGCTGGCAGCCGAACAGCCGATCAACTAATTGAACTGCTGAAACACGTCGCATCGTTCGCCCCATCGACGAAGCCAATCCGTGATCGACTCGCGCAACGGCAGAAAGAACTGGCAGCCCCGGTTCCTCAAACGCCAATCCTGCGGGAACTCGCCGAAGGAAAAAAGCGAACGACGAAGATGCATGTTCGCGGTAACTTCCTGGAACAAGGCGATGTCGTCGAGGCCGCGATCCCCGCCAGCTTTCATCCGTTTCCGGCGAACGCTCCTACCAATCGACTGGGTGTTTCCGATTGGCTGACCGACCCAAACAATCCGCTCACCGCTCGCGTCGCTGTGAATCGCCTGTGGGCTCAATTCTTCGGTGCGGGTCTCGTGGAAACTCAAGAAGACTTCGGTTCACAAGGTCAGCCCCCAACACATCCGGAGCTGCTCGACTGGCTGGCAGTAGAATTTATGACCCCAACCGCCTCACCATCGGAGACATCACCGCGTTCGTGGTCAATGAAGCGACTGTGCAAGCTGATCGTGATGTCGTCGACGTACCGGCAATCTTCACGGACCACGGCCGAAATGCTGCAGAAGGATCGCTTCAATAAATTTCTAGCTCGGGGTCCGCGGTTCCGGATGGAAGCGGAGATGATCCGCGACAACGCACTCGCTGTTTCCGGTCTGCTCAGTCAGAAGATGTACGGCCCGTCGGTCATGCCTCCCCAGCCGGAAGGGATCTGGCAGTCGACCTATAACACAACAAAATGGGAAACGAGCAAAGGTGAAGATCGCTACCGGCGCGGGTTGTACACATTCATCAAGAGAACGACCCCCTACCCTGCGATGACGACGTTCGATGCCCCCAGTCGCGAACTGTGTACCGTTCGCCGCATCAACACCAATACGCCGCTACAGGCCTTGGTCACGTTAAACGATCCCGCCTTCGTCGAAACAGCTCAGGCGTTGGCACGCCGGATGATTAAGGAGGGGGGACTGAAACTCGAAGATCGACTCGCCAAAGGTCTGGAACTCGCCTTGATCAGACCGGCTCAACCTGACGAAGTGGCCGTCCTGGCGAAATTGTATGAAACCCGACGGGCTCATTATGCCAAGTATTCAGAGGAAGCCACAAAACTGGCGACCGATCCGATCGGTCCGTTGCCAGACGGAGTAGCGGCGGCGGAACTTGCGGCGTTAACAGCCGTGGGCAATGTCATTCTGAATTTGGACGAATTCGTCACTCGAAACTGAAGCCACATCGCGAAACACACCATTTGTCAGGATGCCGGAATGCAGAATTCGATCGCCATCGGTGGCAGAACGCTGTCTCGACGAACGTTTCTGCGCGGGGCCGGCGTGGCAATGGCCCTGCCATTCCTCGACGCAATGCGGCCGACTTTTGGCGCTGAGGCCAACGCCGAAATGCCGCGGCGCATGGTGGCGATCGAAACCAACATGGGGATCCTGCCGCAGTTCTTCTTCCCCGAGAAGGCAGGTCGCGACTACGATTCGACACCGTACCTGGAAAAGCTGGCTCCGTTCCGCAACGACTTCACCGTCTTTTCCGGGACCAGCCACCCTGGCGTGACGGGAGCCCACTCGGCCGAAAAATGCTTCCTCACCGGCACCCCCCATCCAGAACGAGGTGGCTTTCGCAACTGGGTTTCCGTCGATCAATACGCCGCAGAACTCGTCGGCAATCGAACACGATATCCTTCTCTAGTACTCGCAATGAGCAGCGAGGGAGGACAGACGCTGAGTTTCACACGCAGTGGAGCCCCGATCTCGGCCGAACGAAGTCCGAAGAAACTGTTTCAAAAGCTCTTCGTTCAGGGTCAACCCGATGAAGTCGCCGCCAATGTGGAAGCGATCAAGCAGGGTCGCAGCATGCTCGACTTCGTCGGTGATCAATCCAAGCGCCTGAACCGATCACTCGGCAAAGCCGATCAGAATCGAATGGACCAATACCTGACGGCCGTTCGGGACCTTGAGCAACGACTGGCAAGCTCTGAATCGTGGGAGCACAGGCCCAAGCCCAAAGTGGAAGCGAAGGCACCCGACGATATCGATGACGCTCGCGCGTTCGTTCAGAGGACAAAACTGACGTTCGATGTGGTGAAACTCGCGCTGGAAACGGACTCGTCGCGAATTGTTTCGCTGTTCGTCGACACGACCGTGATCCACAACATCACGCATCACGGCAATCGCCCCGAAGCCCTGGCCGAATTGCGAGGCCACGAAGAACGCCAGTTCGAAGTGCTGGCGGGCTTCCTGAAGTCCCTCACCGAAACCAAGGAAGAAGGACAATCGCTGCTGGACCGCACGATGGTGCTGTACGGAACCTGCATGGGCAGCGCGAACTCGCATTCCAATGTGAATTTGCCCGTCCTGCTGGCCGGCGGCGGTTTCAAGCACGGACAGCATCTGGCGTTCGACCAGCAGAACAACTACCCGCTGACGAACCTGTTCGTCTCGATGCTGCAGCGACTGGGAATCGGCACCGACGAGTTCTCCACCGGCAAAGGAACGTTCCGCGGTCTGGAGATGGCGTAGCCGCGGAACGGTCTGCGTAGGTTATGCTTCAGCATAACTTCTTTTGATTGAACTGTTGGCCGTAAATCGAAGAGTTATGCTGAAGCATAACCTACGAGAATAAACGCCATGCCTTTCGACTCTAGAGTTGACCAACATATGAAGCGCTCTTCTTCTGTGATCGCAGCTCTGTTGTGCCTGCTCGCGACCAGCGCATCCGCAGCAGACATCCCCACCGACTTCCTGAAAACCCATTGCTATGAATGCCATGACACGCAGTCGAAGCAAGGGGACCTGGATCTCTCCACGTTCAAGTTCGACGATGCCTCACGAGAGAACTTTGAGCGGTGGGTGAAGATCCATGATCGCATCGAATCGGGTGAGATGCCGCCTCGTGAGCAGCCTCGCCCCGCGCAAGCGGACAAGAACGCAGCGATCAATGTCCTGAAGCAATCTTTGATCAAGGTCGAACGAGCACGACTGGACGACGGCGGACGGACTGGCGTTCGCCGGATGACGCGTGCGGAATACGAAAACACGGTACGTGATCTGTTCCAGATGTCGGGCATCCCGCTACAGGGGGAACTTCCCGTCGATGGGTCGGCTCATGGGTTTGATAAGAACAGCGATGCGCTCGACATCTCGCATGTGAATCTGACCAAGTATGTCGAAGCTGCCGACCGGACCCTGGATATGGCTATTGCGACGCGGCCAAAACCCCCGACTTCGATCAGGCGACGAATCTCGCTGGCCAACGCGGGCGGCTTTGTTGCACACGTGCTGACCAATGGTGACGGAATCCTGCTGAAGAACAAGAAGCCCGATCCCGATTTTCCACCGGCGGGTGATCAAGGTCACATTGACGAGGGAGCTCATGAGCGGATGGGCTCATTCCGCAATGGGGCCAGTGTCGGTTTGTTTCGGCACGAGGACGAATCGTTTCACCCCTACTTCATCGAGCATGTCACGCTCTACCCCGGTCGCTATCGCATGCGAACGTCGCTGTGGAGTTTCCAATGGGACAAGGGAACTGTCCTGCCGGGACGTGGAACCGAAGCGGCACGGCTCTCTGTCGTGCAGCTCAGCGGCGACGGCCGCGGCGGTGGGCACCCGAGTTATGTCCTCGGCTACTACGATGCGCCATCGATGCAAGAGCAGGAACACGAAGTCGTTCACTGGCTGAACTATAAAGAGATCATCGGCTTCAATACGGCCTCGTTGGCTCCCGTGGCGAACTACAGCCGCAAGGGCCGAGCGATGGCGTTCACCGGTCCTGGCATTGTGTGCGACTGGTTCGATATCGAAGGGCCACTGCATGATGTCTGGCCGCCCGTGAGCCACCAGCAACTGTTTGGCGACCTCCCTGTGACCGAGTTCAGAGCAGCAGATCACCCCAACGTGCGGCCACCCAAGCGGACTCCGGTTCGACGTGAAGTCGGTGCGGGTAAGAATGAGCCTGAGAAAGAAGAAGGAGTCTGGACGGTTCAGAGCGAACAACCTTTCGTCGATGCCGATCGACTGCTCGCCACGTTCCTGCCGAAGGCGTTTCGTCGTCCCGTCGATGCGGAAACAAGACAGTTCTATGTCACCAAGGTTGATGATCGCCTGAAGGCGGGCGACTGCTTCGAATCGGCGATGCGTTGGGCCTATCGAGCGGCCCTCTGTTCGCCCGATTTTCTGTATCACATCGAACCGGCCGGACAACTGGATGACTTCTCGCTGGCATCGCGATTGTCTTATTTCCTGTGGAATTCGATCCCCGACGATCGGCTCATCGAACTCGCTGCGAAAGTTCAACTGCGCACACCGGAGATCCTGCGTGGTGAAGTCGAACGGATGTTGAACAATCCTCGATCGCAACGATTCGTCGAGGATTTCCTAGGGCAGTGGCTGAAGCTGCGACAGATCGCGTCGACCGATCCGGATCGGAAGTTGTACCCCGAGTTCAGCGCTTATCTGCAGGATTCGATGGTCGCCGAAACGCGAGCTTACTTTCGCGAGCTGGTCAACCAGAACCTGGGAGCCAGCTATTTGATCAAGTCTGATTTTGCGATGATCAATGAGAAGCTGGCCGTCCACTATGAGATCCCGGGAGTGAGTGGCTCGCAGATTCGCCGCGTCGCGCTACCTGCCGATTGTCCTCGTGGCGGGTTCCTGACACAGGCTGCGATCCTGAAAATCACCGCGAACGGAACCACGACATCGCCTGTTCCTCGTGGAGCGTTCGTGATGGCGCGACTACTAGGCCAGCCGCCTGATCCTCCGCCAGCGAACATCACAGCGATTGAACCTGATGTTCGCGGAACAAAAACGATTCGCGAGCAATTGGACAAGCACCGGACCGACATGGTCTGCGCGTCGTGTCATGCGAAGATGGACCCACCAGGGTTTGCTCTCGAAGCGTTCGACGTCATCGGTGGCTTCCGCGACCGCTATCGATCGATTGGCGACGGCGATCCAGCCCCGCGGGGTTCGATCGATCCATTCATCGGCATCGGCTTCAAGCTGGGTCCGGCGGTCGATCCATCAAGCGATCTGCCCGATGGACGATCGTTCAAGAATGTGCAGGAGTTCCAATCGCTGATCGCGTCGGATACTCATCGCTTGTTGAAGAACCTGGCCGAGCAACTCGCTATTTACGGCACAGGTCGAGACATCGCGTTCGCCGATCGCGACCAGATAACAACAATTGTCGCCAACGCGGAACGCGATGGCGGCGGCATTCGCACACTGATTCATCAAGTAATCCAAAGCTCCTTCTTCCAGACGCGATAATCTCATGATTCACCTGATCCGAGCGGTTTTCCTTTTACTATGCTGTGTCGCAGTATCGTCCACATCGCGCGCGGAAGATGCTCCTGCAGGGAATGTCACAGCCAAGCATCAGATCACGGGTCTATTCGCCCCTGATCGCGAGCAGGATCTGCAGGCAGTCTTTGAGAAACTACCGGACATCAAACTGATCAAGATTGACTTCGAGAATGCCGAAGCCACTGTGCAATATGATTCAGCGAAAGCATTTCCGGGCGCGAAGCTGGAGCAGATCGTCGAACGCTTTGACAATCTGGTCCGTGGCGCATCCAATCACACTTTCGGCGTGAAGCCGCTGCGAACCATCGACAAAGAGAAACTGAAGCGAATCGAGATTGCGGTCGCCGGGCTGGATTGCAAAGCGTGTTGCCTGGCAGCCTACGAAGCAGTCTTCCGCTTGAAAGGGGTCGAATGTGCGACAGCCAGCTTCAAAGAGGGTCGCGTGACAGCACTGATTGATCCTGAGATGATCGACAAAGTCGAATTGGAAACGGCACTCAAGCAACGGGGTGTCGAAGTCAAGCTGCCGTGAAGGCGATGGCGTGGGAAGCCCCCATGACGAGTGTTCCAACAGAGCAGATCTCCAGCAAACGCGAAGAACGCTGGTTCGCGGCGCGCCTGCTGTTCCTGTTCGTGGCGGTCGTCGCGGGCCTATTTGGCCTGATCTCGCTGCGCGGCAACGTCTCCTCTTCGAAATATCCGCGTGTCAAATTGCCGGATGGGTCTTGGCTGGTCGCACGGCAGGTCACCGTTGGCAAGATCCACGCGATTGAGATCCCCTATCCTATGGGCGTGCAATTGAGGCGCTGGCAGCAAAGTTACAAACAGCCGCACATGACCTCCGATGATCGCACTGTCGTCTGGCTCATGCGAGAGAATGATCGTGGTGAACGGCTGGACCTCGACTGGCTCAAACGCGTTGAGATCGATGTCGGCGATCCTCGCCCGCTCACGCCCCATCAGTACCATCGGCAGAATATTCAGGCCAACAGCAGCGGCGGTACGGGAACGGGATCCACTGGATTTAGCGATGCCAAGCCGTTCGCAGCAGCCACGCCGATGGAAATTGCCTTGATCCATTTTGATTTTCCTCTACTACGTCCACGCGATGCCAAGATGATCGTTAAGGTCTTCGATGGCAGCGATACGTTGATTGCCGAACTGCCGCTCCCCTACATTCCACCGCCGAGTCTCTCCATAGAGCAATGGGAACCCGACCCGCTGCCCGCCAGCCGAACGGATGGCACCTTAACTGTGACGCTGAACGGCGTCGACTTCTTCGAAACGTCAGAGAACAAAGGAGTCTACGTCAGCCCGCGCCTGACCTACGTCCATGACAGGGTCGCATCGACGACCTGGGGTTCCGGAGAGACCTTTCATGATCTTCTGGGGAACCAATCTTATGCCTGGAACTGCGATCTTTCGCCTGCGGAATCCGCCTGGAAAATGAAGCTGCGCATGACGCAACACACGAACGGTCGATTCCTGCCCGAGGAAACGAAGAAGCTCCCTTCGCGACCACTGACCCCGGCACGGCAGCTCGACGGAGTCTCGGAAACTTACAAGGTCAACGGACACTCTGTTTCAATAGTCGGCATGGGAGGCCAGGGGCCGCTGGATTTCACGCTGCCAGGCTCGACATCGCATTTTAAGACTGGCGCTTATCAGCCGGGGGTGCGCAGCTACGGAATGACGACCATGTGCAATAACAATAAGTGCGATGTCGACTTTGTATCGGGGCCTCCTTTCATTGTGACCAGCGATAGCCAAAGCCAGGAAGGTTTGTCGGTTCAATGTGTCATTCGCGATCAGAATGGCGAAGTGTTAGAACAACAAGCCAGCAGCGGTGGAACGGGAGCGCTAACGTTCTGGTTCTTTGAACCGAAGCCGACATCGACAGCGATTGAAATTGAGATCGTCATCCAGAAGATTCGGCATGCCGAATTTCTGATCGCACCGCCTAAGCCAGAGGAAATCAAGAAGCGGCAGTAGATGCTGCGTTGAAAGAGCCAAGATGAATCTGCAACAGGAATACTTGAAAGCTGTCACTCGCCGCCACTTCTTCGGACAAGCAGGCGTCGGCCTGGGAGCAGTCGCGCTGGCATCACTGCTGCAGCGTGATGGCGTCGCCGCCCCCCCTGCGGCCATCAATCCGCTGGCTCCGAAGCAGCCGCCACTGCCAGCGAAGGCCAAGCATGTGATCTACCTGCACATGGCAGGCAGCCCTACTCAGCTTGATCTGTTCGACTACAAGCCGACCCTGCAAAAGTACAACGGCAAGCCCTGTCCCAAGGAATACCTGGAAGGAAAGCGATTCGCCTTCATTCAGGGAATTCCCAACATGCTGGGGACTCCGTTCTCGTTTGCAAAGCATGGGCAGTCGGGAGCCGAACTGAGCGAAGTCTGGAAGTTCCTGCCCGAAGTGATCGACGACATTGCGATCGTGAAATCGATGCAGACCGAGCAGTTCAATCACGCGCCGGCTCAGTTGTTTCTGCAAACGGGGACCAACTTGTTCGGCGGCGCGGCAATGGGATCGTGGGCGACGTATGGGCTTGGTTCCAACAACGAAGACCTGCCGGGGTTCGTCGTGCTCAGTAGTGGTGGCAAAACTCCGGACGCCGGCAAAAGCGTCTGGGGCAGCGGCTATCTGCCGTCGATCTATCAAGGAGTCCAATGTCGATCACCGGGCGATCCGGTGCTCTTCCTGTCGAATCCAAACGGCCTCGATCGCGCCGGCCGTCGTGAAACATTGGATGCGCTGAGGACACTGAATGAATTCCAAGCCGAAAAGCTCGGTGATCCCGAAACGATCACGCGGATCGCTCAGTATGAACTCGCCTATCGCATGCAGATGTCCGTGCCGGAGATCATGGACATCTCGAAGGAGCCGCAACATATCCTCGATCTGTACGGCGCCAAACCGGGCTTCGTCCCCGATTCCGACGCCGCTTCCGATCCGCGGGTTGTCTACAAAGGGACCGATGCGGCCCTGGCGAATAACTGCCTGTTGGCTCGGCGACTGGTCGAAGCGGGTGTCCGCTTCGTGCAGATCTACGACTGGGGTTGGGACCATCACGGCGTCAGCCCCGGCGAACATATCCCGACGATCCTGCCGATCAAAGTTCAGCAGATCGATCGGGCTCTGACGGCACTCATCAAGGACCTGAAGCAACGCGGCCTGTTCGATGAAACGTTGATTATCTGGGGCGGCGAGTTCGGTCGAACTCCGATGCAGCAGAATAACGCTCCGAATCAACCGTTCATCGGTCGCGATCATCATCCCTACGCGTTCACGATGATGCTGGCGGGCGGCGGGATTAAGGGAGGCCAAACGTATGGCCAGACGGATGACATCGGCTACTACATCACCGAGAATCCGATGGACGTCCGCGATCTGCAGGCCACAGTCCTGCATCTGCTTGGGCTGGATCCCTTCAAGCTGACGTACAACTTCCAGGGACTGGACCAGCGACTGATTGGCGCAGAAGGAAAGGCCAAACTTCACCCGGCACTATTAATGTGAACTAACTCGCGTTTTAGAATGCGATCGCCGTTGGGATTCGCGGAACAGGAATCCGTCGATTTCTGAGCGACCTGATAGATCATGACTCAGAATGGTCCACGACCACGCAACCGCGGCCAGCAGCGATGCCCCGAGCCACAGGCAAACTAAGCCGATTTCGCGATAGCTTTGTCGCAGGGCGGCATCGGTATCTCCTGCCCAGCCGCTAGAACCGAAAGGCTGCCAATACGTTGCAAAGGCACCTGCCCGGATATTCAGATACAACCCGATCGCGCTCACGACCGAACCCAGAATCAGCAGCATCAGCAACCGTCTCATCGTAATCCCCCTGTAACGATGATCCGCAAACAATATGCCATTCGTTGATATCAAAAAATGAACGCCGATTGGCCACGGCATCGCGGTTGCTTAAGGTTCTAGAGCCGTCCCATTTACTTGTGGCGTCCCGCGAGCAAAAAACTGCTTGGTCTAACCCATGTTTCAACGCGACACGTAGGTGCTATCAGCACCGTAGGTCACTTTTTGCTCGGTCACCTTTTCAGAAAGTGAGTTGTCCCAGATGACTCTCGGTGGATTTTTATTGCTGCTGCTGATCGCCGGTATTTGCGGAAGCTTAGCCCAAGCGATGGCCGGCTACTCGCATTCGGGCTGCTTGGTCTCCATCGCGCTCGGTTTCGTAGGGGCTGTGCTGGGGACGTGGATCGCCCATCAGATGGGATTGCCGGAACTGCTCACGATCCAAGTCGGCGGGCAACCGTTTCCAGTCGTCTGGTCGATCATCGGCGCCGCCCTGTTCGCCGCAGTGTTGAACCTGGCGCGACCCCGCCGTGACTAAAGTAGTAGGCACACTCCGTGTGCCGTGTCTTTAAGTTGCCTTCTCGCTCCGCCGAGAAGAAAGCCAACCGCAAATCCGCGCGCTCTTATGAATCGGAACGTGATAGCGTAGTCGGCGTCGCGTTCATCGGCTTACTTCTCGCGGAGAGGTTGTCAGTTTTTCGAATTGCGGCCGAAAGTTGATGTCACTTCCAAAAAACGACCTCGTAGGATCGCTCAGAATCGACGCAAACGGGGTGGTCCGATATAAACTTCATCCTCGTTTTGGCGGTTTTCGAAAAACTGACAGCCTCGGAGCGAGAAGGCTACTTGAGTACTTCGTCCGCGGACTCGCACTCTTGCCAGCGTGATGTCGCTCTGTACTGCCCTCCATATAGGGTTCACTTTATGAACAGTGTTTCGCGTTGAAGGCATGTGCATGACGATTCACCCGCCTGCCGTTCACGTCAAACCCCGCATCTGGCCGCGGAGTCTCCTCGACTTTTGCATCGTGATGTTTCTGATTGCTCCGATACTGATATTCTTCCTCTTTATCGTGCCCAGCCTGATCGCTTTGCTGCTGACGGGTTCTTTGGAGATCACTCTGCTGATCTTCATCCTGATTTATGTCGTGTTCCTCTGTTTCACGGTGTGGAGCGTCACACTGGATGCCGAAGGGATTCGTTTTCATCGCTTGATCGGCCGACCCAAGTTCCTGCCCTGGAGCAGCGTCCTGGAGATCGAAATCGCACCTCGCTGGGAACTGATTTGCTGTGGCTGGCTCTGGCCACGCTTTCCGCCTCTGGAGATGACAGCGTCACTGGCGACGACACATCACTACCGAATCAGTTGGCGCTCGGGGTATTGCTACTATCCACCGGTCGATACCGCGGCGTTCGAGAGCGCTGTTCGGACGCTCTGGGTCAAACCCGCGAAAGAGTTGGCCACAAACTCGTGATGACGTGTGACATTGCTAAGGTAGTTGAGCCCAATGATCAAGAATTGTCTGCTGCGAATCTGGACGGGGATTGTCGCGGGGGCCGCGCTGGCGCTGATGCTTCAGGTGATTGGACTGATGACGATTGGATTGCCGCTCGAATACCTGGGCTGGCTGCTGGTCGGATGCTCTGGTATGGGATTCTTGCTGGGTGTGATTGTTGGCCCTCGCAGCACCAGGTCGAAGTTGAAGTCACAGGACTGACCAGTCGATGCAGACGTTCTTCCATGGTTGGCGACGAAAGATGGGTTGCGTCACGCTGGTGATGGCGCTCGCATGCATGGGCGCGTGGATACGTAGTCTAGCCACGACAGATATTTTCGAATTCGCCAAAGAAACAGCCACGACTGACATCATCTATTCTTTCGACTGCTCGATCGTCTGGATAAAGGTCCACCAGGAGTGGCCCGATGTTAAAACATCATTTCAGGAATGGGACACCGTTCCGAGAACGGACTATGATTTCTTCGAGGACGATCGCATTACATGGTTTTTTCGTTGCTGTGGGATTGGTGTTGGAAAGGAAGTTGCGGGCACCAACGATTGGCCGATTTATTTCATCGTTCACTACTCAACTATCACCTTACCTCTCACTGTGCTCTCCGCGTATCTGATTCTCTGGAAGCCACGCAAACCGATTGCTCCGACACCGCCAGGCTGAGCTTCACGAATGCAGACGTTCTTTCATGGTTGGCGACGAAAGACGGGCATAGTCACGCTCGCGATGGCGTGCGTGTTTCAAATCGCTTTGATCCGGGGTTCCCTCGTCGAGGATGTTATTCGCTATGACATCAGTGGTGGAGACTATTTGGAACTAAGGTTTGAGGATTGTGGCATCGAGTGTGGTTACCAGTGGAATATGTGGATCGATACGAGGATTATCCCGCCTTCAAACGAGTTCAACTGGGTGACGTTTCCAGTGAAGCCCCACGTCACACACAGAAGTACGTTCCAGTACTATGATGGGTCGAATTCAATTGGCAAGTTGGTACCTGGTCACATCGGACTCCGTATTCCTGATCTACCTGCAGTCGCGATTCTGACGGCCATAGCGGCGTACCTACTATTGCGCAAACCCAACGTGAAGCTTCAGCCCCATGCGTGAATTCTTCCGAGGTTGGCGGCGAAAGACGGGCTGCATCACGCTGGTGATGGCGTGCGTCGTGACGGGACTGTGGGTGCGAACGCTATTTTTTTCCGACCAGTTTTGCTTCGCGATCGGGGATCGACTGCACTACGTCAATTCCGGTCAAAGCGGACTCTCCTGGCTGTCCGTTGATCGATCTCCCGTACTTGAGTGGCACATGTGGTGATCCTTCCGGAAGAATTTGAGCAACTCCATTTGAACCGCCCCTTTGCGGAATCCTTAAACGAAGGGTTCGCTAAATTGACTGACAGGGGGAGAAAACCGGCTTGCCGCTATCTGCTTTATTGGTGGCTTGCACTTCCTTTAACGTTGCTCTCCGCCTACTTGATTCTCTGGAAGCCGCAAGTCGTTATTCGCACGGATCTCGTCACGCCTGCTGAAGACGGACCATGATCGAACTCAAGAAGAAGTTAGAAACACAGAGGCACAGAGGAAAGAAACAAGTTCGATGTTCCCCACTTCGTCTCTGAGTTAGTTCACTCCCTTTGAGATCCTTTCGGCAATTACCGCCGACCCAAGGCGAGTTGCGGGTCGCCTTCCCCATTTGCGATTATCGAACTCGACGACGTTCGCACGAATCGCTGACGGGGCGTTAGCTTGCGTCGTTTCGCTAGAATCCGGCCCGAAATTGCCATTCGAGAATTCGATTGAGCGGAACATCAAACGAATCTAAAAGGAGGTGTTCGTAAATCGGCAACGGACAACATTCGCACTTCGCATGACGACACTGCCAGACCTGAGCACCTACCGGTGAGAATCACGCACACTTTTATTGCCTGCGGTGTTCTGGCGTGCGCCATGATCTCGGGGTGTTGCAACGTCTACAATTGTCGAGAATACGGGGGCGTAAGAGGCATCGATCTGGTCGACGGGATCAGGTCGACGGCATACGTCTCACCGCAGTCGCAAACCTATGGCATCCCGATCCTGTTCGAGTATGAGCACCGCACGGGGCCCTATGATCTGTCGTTGCAGCTGATGGATATCGATCGAGAGATTGACTCCTTCGAATTGACTGACGTACGTTTGACATACGCTGATGGAGAAGTGGTCGATAAGACCATGTGGTGGAAGGAAAACTTTCGATCTCGCGCGGAACGCAATGCCTTGGCTGGTAAACCCCGCGGGGACCACGCAGCGGTCGGCGAAACGATGGATGGTCTGTTGGATCGACACGAGGATGTCATCATCACTCTGAAAGGTCGCGTTACGAAATCGAACGGCGAGGTCATCGATTTCGTCGCAAAGGAATCGTTTCAAGCGAAGAGATGGTTCTCGATTGTCCCCATATTTCTCCACGGCGCGTGAATCGCCTAGCCACAGTGGAAGTGGAAACGGAGATGCTATATCGGAGCGATATTCTTGTGACGAGCAGGTACTGTCCGGCTAAATCGGGGATGACTGCTTCCGTGGCTTCCAGAGAATCAGGTACGCGGAGATGATCGTGAGAGGAATTGTAATCGACCAGTAGGGGATGACGTTGAATTTCAAATCGGATGGTAATCGTGGAACGTTTGGATAAGCGATCCAGCCATTCCCGAAGCCGACCTCGATAGGGCGGAATGTCCGCCATCCGATTTCGCCGTCACGCGACTGGATTGCGATGAGCAATCCTTGCTTCGGTCCTTTCGTCCAGCGTGTGAACACATCCGTCATTGCAAGGCTCCGTATCCAGCCCGCCATCAGGATGAGGCTCATCACCAGCGCCACGCATCCAAGCTTTCGTCGCCAGCCGTGGAAGAATTCTTTCATGGGGGCATGATACCACATGGAACAACGGAGACAGGCGTCCCTGTCTCCGCTCGTGTTGTAGTAGAGCAGTGACTGTGGGTCAGCGGCACAGACCGATGTTGCTGGGGCTGATCGCGGAGGCGGGTTCGTCAAGTGTGATGGCGAGGTAGAACAGGTCGTAGGTTTTCTCGATCTGGGTTTTGCGACCGGTGGCCCACCAGGTGCGGACTTTTGTTGCGCCGAGTTTGAATTGGAAGGGGCCGAGGGTGTGAATGGTTGGCTCTGAGGGCGGTTTCCGTTTCGCGGTGGTCAGCCACTCTTTCGCCAGGATCACAAGGCGATCTCGATGTTCGGTGCTGAATCGAGCGACCTGGTCCGCCGGGAGTTCGGCAATTGCGCGGGCGACGACGAGTTTGACGAATCGATCGAAGTTACTCGGCGGATCCGAGTCGGGATAGAAGGTGACCCACAGTTGGTTCTGATTCGGGAAGTCACCCGCAAACGTGGCGTGCCATCCCCCGGCTTCGACGTTGGCTTTCTGCTCGCGAAAATCCGTGCGCCACTCGCCGCCATTGATATAGGCCCAGGTGATGTTCTGAGAGAGGCTCAACAACACCGCGCCGAATAGAAACCAGACAGCGGTCGAAAATCGAGCTCGAAGCGGGATCAAGCGGCCAATCACGATCTGCATCGCAAAGCGCTGTGGGAACTGCTTCATCGTTGTGACTTCGTTGTAGGTCATAAAGCTCAATCTCTTGACGAGACTGGTTGCCCGGATTGAACATTGACAGAATAACAGACCATTCAAAGAGTCCTCGCGAAATATTCACAGACGTCGCTTGAGTGATTGTGAAGAAATCGACAGATTGCGCATCACTTTCATGTCGCCAGCGAAGATCTCGGCAGATGTTGTGAGTGCTCCTGCAGTAGCACTCGAAGCCGAATTTCCGGAGTCAACGTCACGCTGCAACCCTGTGACCGCCGGGGTCGAGGATCGAGAGTAGAGACCATGGAGCAGAAGGTTAGCCCACCGACCGATAAGGAGCGTGCCTGGGTCGCGTCGCAGATCGAAGTGGCGTCGAAGTTTGTCGAGGCCTTTTCACCGCCGGACGCGGGCCAGCCGTTGACGCTGGCCGCTTTGGATCGCTCCTTCACCGCGTGGCTCAGCACCGAACCAACGGACGATCAGTTGGTCAACGGCGCGATCAATTGCGTCAGCATGGCATTCGGGCAGTTCCTGGTCGATGGCGTCGGCCTGGCGTGGGTGATCGCCAGCGACAAGCAGGGCTCCGACTTGGCGGTCCATGGGCTTCCCGGAAAAGGCGACGTGCTGGTGTACCCGGCCAACTTCGTTGCCAAGCGTTGGGAACGTCGTGAGACGAACTTTTTGGAAGCGTCGTACAAGCAAATCGCGGAGCAGGTCCAGGCGGTCGCCCAGGCCGATGCCGGGAAGCCGTGGTGGAAGTTCTGGTGACGCCGGACGGCGAAGCCCTGCGAGGCTTAATGGAAATGAAATCCTGTTCTGTCACCTGTGCCATCGCGCGGTCGTCTATGATTCGATACTCTCCACCAAAGTCGCAGATCTGGGGCCACCAGGTTGGTCGCTTGAGTGCGACGGCTATCGTCGATCGCTGTACCCAATTCCTGAGCGATAAATGCACGATTATCTACTCGCAGCCCTCTGAGTTGATGGTGGGATGGAACTCGACCCTGCACCCATTGCTCTCGGAACTTGCGGTCGAGATTGATCAGGTGCTCGGTCAGCCCACGGCCATCAATGAGCTTCCCAGTGCGGACGGTGAGCTTTTCCGTCAACACCGCTGGCAGTTTTCTCTGGACTACCTGCCTGCCGTCGCAACGTGGTTCGACAGACTCGCGAAGCCCATGAAAACACAGGACGTCGTGGCTCAATCCATCACGTACGTGATGTTCGCGTGGCAAGACGAACCGCCGCCGTTGCTGCCAATGCAATCTGCCGGGGGGACGTTTGGAATTCACCTCGGCGTGCCACATCGGATTACTACGATGTTTTCGTTTCGGGATGTCAATCGATACCAGAGCATCAAAGGGTATCTGTCGCAGATCGAATTGGTTGAACTTTCCGACAAGCATGTGCGTCCGAAAATGAGCGCCGGAGGATCGAAATAAGCGGCCGCTCAACCAGCAAGTCAACGCGACTATAAGTGGAGTCGATCTTTCTGTATTAGAGAGGAGTCTACTTGCGATACATTGAAGTCTTGACCAGTGCCCGAATGGAACATGAAATCGAGGCTTTCGAAGCCACGCTCGCTCTGTCGACAGCAACTGGAAAAAAGGTGATCTGCTTCGATGAGGCACTTGCGTTGCGAGAGGCTGTGCTCGCAACGCTGAGAAAGAGCGGCCTGACCGATGCGGAGATTCGCGAAGGAGGCGGCGAGGCTGAGCAGAATACCTGGTCGTCCACGAAAACTGTCGTTCATCGAATCACGATCCGCAACACGAGTATGGACGTCCTGATGTCTGCGATGGCGGCGACGGAAAGGCATTTTGCGTCACTGCCCCACTCGTTCTTTGGACGGGTGAAACAAGACTTCACTTTTCAACGTCCGGTTCCCGTTTACAAGGCGAATGCGTCGGCGAGCGATGCCCTGCGTGAAGCCATTCGATCGGCGCAGACGACGGCCACTTTGCTGGCCGACGAACTTGGCGTTCGACTGGGAGGGATGCTGTCTGTCGTTGAGCACTTTGTGACAAGGAATGGGACCCCGGAGAGATCCGTTTCGTATGGCGGCAGGGGCTACAGTGTTGAAGAAGACTCAATCGATGCGGAACCGATAGAGACCGTCTCCTATGCCGGTCTGCCAGTTAGCCCAGCGAAAGTAGCCCGGCAATTTCGTATTCGTTTTGCCGTGGAAAACGCAGAACAAGGCAATGACCACCCCGTCTGATCATTACTCACACTACCTACTTGGCCTTAAGGACCATCATGCCCGATTCCAGCCGCTTTCTTGCCACCGTGGTCGCTCTACTCGCATCCTTTTCCATCGCGGGTTGTTCCAAACCTGCTGCTCCGGTTGCGCCCACACCGTCGACTTCGAGCACGGGCAATTCGGGATCCGCAGCAGCGAAGGGACCGGAGAACAACCTGACTGTTGGTTTCGTGTTCGGAGAAACACAAAAGATTCCGGATCCCGATGCCGCCACGATCGAAAAACACTTGCGCGCCACTGATTGGAAGAATGCTCAACAACGACCGTTGCTTCATGTCACGAAGAAGACGGACATCGGTTCCACGACGGTGAAACTGGAGGGGACACTTGGCACTCCGAACGACGACGGACCGTTTCGAGCCAAGGTGATTGGCCTCGATTCCGATGGAAAAGGGGGTCTGCGCATCGGGCTGGCCGCGGAATCAAAGCCGCTCGAGAGTGTCGATGCGGCATTGGAACTCTTGATGCTATTGGAAAACGACTCACAGAAATTCCGGGCGGCGGTGGCGGCGTGGCCAGATGCCACTGTGGCCGAGTGACCGCCCCCCTGCGCGAGTTTGGCTGCGTCTGACGTTCAATACAAAAAACGGTGCTTCGCTCAGTGATGTGAATAAAAGGGCCGGCCCTTCAGGCCTCAAGAGAGAGTATTAGAAGTCCTGTTCCGGGGCCGAAGGGCCCCGGCTGGGTAAAGTTCCGGCCCCTTAGGCCTGATGACAGAGGCCAATGTGACAAGGCTGGAATAAGGGCTGCAAAGATATCGAACCAAACTGGTCCATCAAATCATGCTTCACGGCGCTGTCTGAAAGGGCGAAACAATTTCGACATCAGCCAAACCTTGTCCCGTTCATTTCTAATCTCCCCCAATCGAGGATGCACTCATGGCTTTGACTTTTAAATCGCCCGCGAAGGTGTCGGCGGATGTTGTGAGTGCTGCGGCGGCGGCGCTGAAAGTGGAGTTTCCGAAGGACTACTCGGACTTTCTGTTAGAGACCAATGGAGGCGTGCCTAAGCCGCGGACATTGAAGGTGGATGGGGGCGACTACAAGATCGAACAGCTGTATTCGTTGTTTGCGACACCATCCAGGTCGGTGTACGAACTGGTCTCGATGAATCTGCACTTTCGGGATGAGTTGGAACTGCCCCGGGAGTACCTGGCCCTGGGACTCTATGACGAACAGAACGTGCTGCTGCTGACCGTGGTCGGAGAAGGGATCGGGACTGTTTCGGCGTGGTCGTTCATTGAATCGGGATTTGAATTACGACGTGTCGAACCGATCGCGGCGACCTTTGGTGAGTTCCTGCGATGCCTCGAACAACCCTCGGACCGAGCCAAAGAGCGGGCGGCATTGCGCAAGAAATTCGAAAGCCTGGAAATGGCGATCATTGACGAGAAGTGGGCGAAGGTGAAGACGATGGCTGCGGACCTCGATCAGTCGCTGTGGCCCCCCAGTGGGACTCATCCTGTATTCTATGCGATCGAATGCCGCGAGGCGGAAACGGTGAAACAACTGTACGAGGCGGGCATTCGCTTCGACCTGAAAGATCATGAAGGTCAATCACCTCTGGAAGCGGCTGCTGCGTCGTATCAAACGCACCAGGATGTGATTCCATTCCTGATCAGCAGAGGTGCTAAGGGCCCCTTCCCCGACTATGAAAATGAAATCGCCGAAGCGAAAGCGGTGCTGGATTACATGCAGGCTGTGGGGATTCAATAAAGACCTGAGCTACGGATTGACACGGATGAACACGGATTCTGAGAGGAATTGATTCAGAGAGCACTAATTCTCGGACTTGGCAGTGTCAACGATCTCGAAGTCGATCTGCCCGCTGGTGATCTCGCCTGGTTTTGACGGGTCGCCGTTGTTGGGTCCACCGACTTTGAACGGGACCGAATGCGTTAGTGTGTAGGTCCCCGGTGTGGGTGCCTTGTCGTACGGATGCCAATGCTGTTTGCCGGGGCGTGGGTTCTCGCCGAGTCCGAAGTTGAAGTAGAAGGGGCCGACCGCTTCGCCCGGTGCGAGGGTTTCGACGTAGTGCGCGATGTGACCGACCAGCGGGACATTTTCCAATGCGACTGCTGCTCCCTTGGCATCTGTCACATTCGGCGTGTTCCCAAAGTAGTCTGGTCGCGTATCGATCTTCAGTGGCTTGTCGCTCGCGTTGCGGAAGAACGCGACCAGGGGGACTCGTTCACCGTTGCGGAACTGCCGTTGTGGCTTGGTGAGAGCGATGCCGTATTGAATGCCGAGCTTCGCGTCACTCCACGTTGGCTTGAAAGTGTCGATGAACTGGGCCGCCGTCGCGCCGCGATAGTGTCCGTTTTGCTCGACCTTGTCCTGCCGCGGCTCTGGTCCGGGGCCCTCTGTCTGCTCTGGATCGGACGCATCACGATTAAGCTGCCAGACGCTGAGGGCCTGCTGCAGGTCCGAGAACACCACGGCCAACCGCTGGCCGTCATCGCTGAACGCCGCGTCATACGCGTCGGTCTGCAATTCAAACAGCTTCTGTCCTGTCTGCGTCGACCAGATCGGAATGACATATTCGGCCTTGGTTCTGGTTCCCAGCCGCGCGAGCATCCGGCCGTCTTTGGAGAACACCAGACCCGGACTAATCCCACTGCTGTAGCGATACGGTCCTTCGAGTTGTTGCACCAACTTTCCCGAAGTGGAGTCGAGCAGTTTCACTCCCAGGGTATCGCCCATCGCGAGCAACTTGCCGTCGGGAGAGAGCCGAATGCTCCAGACGTTGTTCGTGAACTGGTTGGAGACTTCAGGGTCGGATTTTTTTCGGCCAGAGTTGTCATTCGTCACGGCGAGCAGTTGCTGGCCGGTGCCGGTGTCCCAGATGAGGGCTCCGCCTCCATTGGTCGTGGCGAGCCGCTTTCCGTTGGCCGACAATGAGATGGCGATGAAGTCATTCTGGCCCTTGTGAGTCAGGATTCGCAGCATCTTGCCTGAGTTACCATCCCAGACCACGGTGTTGGCATCATAGTGCAGTGTCAGGCGACTATAGTTGGTGGTTAAGTTCCCCACGACGACAGAAAAATCGGGCGTGCAAGTCAGCAGACGAACGGTGTCATTATCGTTCAGTTTGGGAATTTGCAGTTGTTTCAACAGCTTGCCCGTCGAGGTGTCCCAGATCCCCACATAGGCGTCGGTCGCCGCGATGACTTTCCGTCGATCTGCGGACAGCATCAACGTCTCGCCGCGCAAGGGGCGACCGTGCTTGTCGCTTTCGAGCATGATCTCGCTGATCAGCTTATTGTTGACGAGGTCCCAGCGCCGGATCGTGGTGAAGCTTTGAATGGAAGCGGTGACAAGCTCTTTGCCGTCGTTGTCAAATCCGACCGCCGTGACGATCCAATGATCCGGTAGCAAGAGTGGTGGTTTTTTGAACGTGGTCGTGACGTCTGGTAGTTTGACGCGAAGAACCAACGGATCTACTGAGTCGATCTCGGCTGGCAGAGAATCTTCGGCATTGCCCGGCTCCTTGTCCCACTTGATCAGTGCCGACCAGCGGTTGGGGATTTGATCGTCGCGAAGGACGAGTTTGAATGCTCCATCTGCGTCGGTGCGGACTGGGTGGATGAGGCGTTCTTGATTGTAGATGCGGTCTGGAGATTCCTGCAGCGTCGCGCGATCGAACGCCTGAACGTACTTGCCAGCAATCGGCTGACCTGACTGGTCAATCAGTCGACCAGTCCATGCTTTTGCTTTTGGGATTTCAATATCGGGGATGCGGAACGAGTCGACATCTTTCGGGATCGTGAACCTGGAGTGCACTCGTGGCGGATAGGTCAGTCCTGGATGTGTAGACAGGTTGATGACTTGGATGTCGGCCTTGTCTCCTGGAACGACAAACGTTTGAAATTCGCCTCGTTCGTCGGTAGTACAGGTATTAGAGTTGGCGAGACTACCTGAGTTGACGGAGATACTGGCCTGGGAGACTGGTTCGCCGCCCCCTTGAATGACGAGTCGACCCGTCACCGGAATCCCTTTAGCGACACGGAGGGTCAGATCGATCTCGCCACCGGGTGCAATTCGCATTTGGTCGCCAAAGACCAATCTCCATGGTTGTTGAGGATCGCGATGGGCGCTAATTCGCAAAGTACCTGTGGCAAGAGCCGGAATATGGAAGGAACCGTTCTGATCGGTGACGACCTCAGCTTGCCCTTCCGTCTCTCGCTCCGATGTCACAAGATACAGTCGAACACCTCGCATCCATTCGATGGGACCGTCGACCAGTTGGCCGCTTACACTGCTCACGGCACGCATGGGTAATATTTCCTCGGCTGTTGATGCCGTCAACCGCATGGATTGTGTCCCATGAGATTTCGAGTGCACTTCCAATTCGTGGAATCGCGAACGAGGAACGATGTCAATCACGACACGCCCCGTGGCATCCGTGACTCGCCTGGCATTGTCCAGGAGTACATCTGGCAATCGATCGTAGAGTCCAAAGTATCCGTCGATTGGATCAGTGCCGTTGGGGACGCGAACCAGCTTGGGAATGACTGTCGCGCCGGCCAGTGGTGCTCCTGTTTCCGTTTTCACAACGAAGACTGATTGCGATGAGTTGGGCAGTTGGATTGAGACCGGCTTGCCCTGAGCTCCGGCCTTGAGATCCACCGAGCCGTCGAAGCAAGCGGCACCGATGGCGTACCCCTTCGACCACGCCCAGACAGTCCCCATCGGTCCGAGTTTCAAGCCTGTTGGAATGTCCGACTTCTTGATGGCCAACCGAAATGCCCCATTCCGATCTGTTTCGTCCTTCAAAGTATGAGGTTTCGCCGTGCTAGGGTCATAGCCCAGCGTATAGACAACCAGCGCCTTCGCAATGGGGTCGCCCCGCATATCGGTGACGCGTCCGGTAATCACGATCTCATCTTCGAGTGGCTTCGCAGTCTCGGCATTGTCCTCAGCCGGTTTGCTGGGCGCGGCAGTTTGTTCAGGCTTGTTGGATTGCGACCACGCAATTGTTCCCCCCACGACGAGCAGCAGTAGCGTCACGGCGATGCCGACACGGGTGAGGTCTAATTTTGGTGGTGGCGCTTCACCCAAGAGTCGAAGGACTCGTGCTTTGAATTCTGAGGGATTCGTTCCAGACGCTCCCAGGACTGTGGCTCGGCGCGCTGTGTCGGAACCGGAAATGCTCGATGCGAGCTCAGCGACTCGAACCAGGGCATCGGCATAGAGTGGACGATCCCAACCTGCCGCCAGGACCATGTCGTCGGCCGCCAATTCTCGTTCGATACTGATGCGCCGACTGACGAACCAGACCAGAGGATGAAAGAACAACGCGGCTTCGACGATCCGTTGCAGCAGATTGACGATCGGGTCGAAGCGATGGATGTGTGACAGTTCGTGCAGCAGCAGAGCTTGCAATTGGCTGGGAGTCAGACCGCTGGCGACGGCCATCGGCAACAGAATCATCGGCGTGATAATTCCGACCACGACCGGAATGGAAATCTGTTCGCACCACGCGATCGTCGGCACAACCTTGAGTCCGAGTCGATGAGCTTGCTGGCGCACCATCTGCAGCAACTCGGCATCCTTGATTGGGGTGGCCATCTTCCGCAGCCGATCGCCACCCCAGACACCTCGCAGCAATCGTCCGAGAATCAGCGTGACACCCGTCAGGTACAACACGGCGACCCAACGCGCGAGCGTCGCAAATGTGCTCGCGCTGAGCATTGATGAGAGCGAAGGGAACTGCGTCGCCTGAGGTACAGGGTTTGAGGCGACTTCTACAGGCTTCGGGCGAGGGGGCGTCGTCACATCTGGTGCGACGGAGGGTTCGTCTGAACCCACAACATCAGAGCCGGCCGGAAGAGCTTGTTCCTTGGTCGGTTCGGGTCTCTTCGTATCGAATGCGGGTGACTCGCGACTCTGAGCAATGACAGCGCGCTCAGTCCCTGAGTCGGGAGCGTCGAGAAGCAGGAATGTCACTGGCAAGCACGCCGACATCAACAGCATCGTTGCCACGTTCAATAAGTATCGAGATCGAGCAGCCGCATCGCGCAGCAGCCATCCGCCGACGATGACGACCAAACCGCCTGCACACCCCTGCCACAGAAAGTGCAACAACGCGAGTGTCAGCCTTGTCGAAAACGAACCATCAACAATCCACGACAGCGTATTCATGGCGATCGTTCCGAGAGATTGATCTGTTGATCTTGAAATGAATGTTGCAGGACGGATGTGAGCGACGCAGTGGAGTTCACAAGTTGATGTTTTGAGTCATGACAAGCCTCTTCAATCTCTGTTCCCTCTGTGCCTCTGTGTTTCAAAAATGCTTTCGTCTTTTTCCGCAAGCAATCGCGGTAGTGCAAAGAAGAGTTTTGAAACACAGAGGCACAGAGGAAACAGAGAGAGGCGAAGCCCATGTTCGAGTCCTCGACAAGCCCGAGTTTATCTGGCACAAGACACGGCCATGCCGAAGACGCCAAGTTCGTGGCACCCGGTAGTCAGTGTTATTCAAGTCTCTTTCAATTTTCGATCGATGATGCGACGCAACTCTTTCAGTTCGTCCGCGTCGACGTCTTTGACATCAAACAGCTTCAGCAGCACAGCCGACGTCGAGCCATCGAACACGCGGTCGACGACGTCTCCCATGACGCGATCACCGACTTCGCTTTCGGTGATCCGGGGGCTGAACAAATACATGTTCCCCTGCTTGGCTCGCGCCAGGTATTTCTTGGTCACCATCGTATTGAGCGTGGTAATAATCGACGTCTTCGCCAGATCCCGCCCGTCGGTGGCCAGCGACGCCTGCACGTCGCGAGCGAGCAGCGGCGACTGCTGCCACAGCACTTTCAGAATCTGCAGTTCCAGTTCCGTCGGATACTTCGAAGCCGGCCTGGCCATCAGCTTGCTCCCGCAGGGACCACTCGTCTAGTTAATTAGACGATAATCGCAAGATCGCGGCGAGTCAACAGACAAATGTCTAGTTAGGCAGACGAATGAGAAGTCTGAGAGTTTAAGGATTGCAAGCGCATTTCGAGCCGGAAATTCCGTACACGCATTTAAGCGAATGGCTCCACCTCGCGAGATCAGTGGCACAGGTCATCACAAACTGCTCCTGAAAGTTTGCTGCGCCATTCACTCGCGGGAACTTGCCAGGATCACGGCTCGCATCTCGTTTCGCACGGCTTGAAGATCGTCGGCGGTGATGTCCGACAACTTTTTTGCGCCGTTGGGGACCAGGAACCAGAGCCGCTTGGGGTTCTGCCAGGCTTGATGGGATTCAACCAGGCGGCGCAGGATTTCCGTCTGGGTGGCGGTCAATCGCTTGTACTTTCGCCACTTCCCTTCGGGGAAATTGAGTTCCAGCAGATCATGCACGATCGCGGTGCAGGGATCGTTGTCTGCTTCAGATTGCTTTAGCAGCGTGAGCAGTGTTTGAGTCGCGCCGACGGGGTCCGGCTCCAGTTCCGTCGCGATCGTTTGGATCTGAACCCCGGATTCGATATCCCAAGGAATCTCACCCAGGAAAGACTCGGCGGCCCACTTGGCTGCCGCTAACTGACGATAGAGCGGGACGGCAGCGGGATAGTATTCACCTTGGATTCGGTACAAGGCGAGTGCTGCCGCAAATGCCTGACGCGGGTTGGTCGTATAATGGACGGCGCGATCCATGAGGGCGATCGTTTCGGGCGAACTGTCTCGCAAGGCGCCGAGACACAAGATCAGCGCGCTTTGAACGAGTGAACGCTGTTCAGTTTGGATTGCTTGCCGGATGACGGGGCCGAACCTGGCAAGCTGCTCTGGAAACCGACTCATGATATACCCGGCCCCCACGCGGACCAGCGGCATGTTGTCCTGAAACAGAGTGCAGATCAGGTCGCAATGTTCCAGGACGGCCTGATGAGCTCGACGAACATGTTCAAGTTCGGCCGCCAGCTTCGCTTCGAAGTCGGGCTGCTGCCGAAAGTAGTCGCTGATCTTGTGGCCGGGTTGCGCGTGAACCTGTAGATAAGAATTCCCCTCGGCCAGCGACGCGATCAGGCTGAGAATCACTTCGCGATGAGTGATCGTCGGTTCGACTGCCAGTTCGACGAGGAACGGCACGGCATAGCTGCTCGCCTCGTAGACCGTCCCCTGATGCCAGATGTTGCTAAACAAATCCCCCAGGGCCTGATCCTGTTCGTCACCAGATCCCGCCAAAGCCCGAATCAATCCCGGCACGTCTTCCGCAGTGCCGTAAGCATGATGCAAACTGTGCCACGGAATCTGGTCGAGTCGATCCAGCATGGAAGTTCCTTTCAGGGAGTCCTGATCGGGCTCATCCTACTGTGAGGCAACGGCAAAATCCTCTGGGAGTGCTCCGACGGAACCTTTGATTCAGTCACTGCCATTCGCATTCGATGTCACACACTGGGGCGGAAGACCGGGACATGGAATTCGACTTTGAACCGGACGGAGGAATCTGCTGACGTGGTACGCAGGGTCCACAGGATCGTGCCGTCGTCCACTTCGCCGGTTGGTCGGCTGTTGGCGGGGACTTCGAATTGGACGGGGATTGAAGTGCCGCCGTCTCCCCAACTGGCGGCCTGTGGATTGGGCACGGTCTGCTCACTCCGCCAGACTTCGATGGTCTTGTTGTCCTCGTCTTTGGTCACCTTCCGCTGGCAGAGCAGCACGACCTGGAACTGATCACATTCCACGGGCCGACTGGTTTCGATCACGCCGGAAAGTTCGCTGCCGATGACGCCTTGGGGAACTGTGATGCGGAAGATGCAGCGGCCATATTTTCGCTCACGCAGCAGCATCCGGATCGAGACGACGATCAGGATCAGTCCAATCCCCGGCAGGATCATCGCCCAGAAGGCGGTGTAGTTCCCACGAGCGATCTGTGGCGGCAACAGCCACCAGAGCGGGACCGTCATCAGGTTCCAGAAGAGTGTGAACGCCGCCGTCACCGAGAACCAGTTTTTGTGGGTGGCTTCAATTTCGTTAGCGGCCCAGTCGTCTCGCCACAGCCAGGGTTGATCGGGATAGTCCACGGCCAGAGCAGCACGCCTTCGTTCCGCTCGCCAGGCGAACACACTGCCCAGGAACATGGCCCAGCCAAACCCGCCGAATGTCAGCACGAAGATGTCGTAGAAAGCGATCATCTCCCACCGGAGATCACGATACAGAATCGATTGGTCCGGTCGATCGGGATTCACAAAGCAGCGGAACGGCTGACCGTTGGTCTGATGAGCTTTCAGCTCGGCATGCACTCGCTGATGAAAATCGCCGATATTGTCGCTGCCACTCGACAGGCCAACACGCGCCCCCTGACGCTTCTGGCCACCGAATTCGTACTGGTATTCCGCAGTAGTTTTGTAGGTTGCCCCATCACCATGCTGCACCTGCAAATCAGCCCGCGTGATCACAGCGGGCGTTTCCACCCAGCGCTGCATCGCCCGATGTTCGGCCAGAGTGGCAACCACCATCCAACCCATAAACACCCCAACCGCGGCAAACGGAATCGCAAACAAAGCCGCGCACCCCAGCCCCAGCACCTTCGGCGGCTTCGGTATTCTCGATTTGGCCACGAGGTTCTCCGGGCGGGAGATGAAGAGATAAGAGAACGACCCGTCTCTACTCCCCCTAAAACGATATAGGACGTAAACAGATCATTGTTCAATGGAAAAATGTGCCTACTTCGTCGAATTGAGACAATGCGCCGGCCATCCGCTAACGCAAATTAGACCTCAGAATCGTCGATTCGTTCAATTCCCAAGAACGCCCCCGCCGTATCGAGCGCCTCCAGAACACTTCCTGCAAGGTCTCGGTTGGCGAAGAGTCGCTTTCCGAACTTCGAGCTTGCGAGATAGGTGTGCATGCAACAGAGGCGATCGGGGGACGCCTCTGAGTAGCTTCGAAGAAGATCTATTAAGGAGAAGCCCTCAATGGACGTTTCAAGCGCTTCGAGGTCATCGATCGACAGGACGATGACCCCAGAAATACGAATGCTCCCCTTACGCATGTCTAAATTGGGATAGACCTCATCTGGAACGAGGGCTTTCCGGAATGTTTCCGCGAGAAACCAAGTATGTGCTGCCGCTTGAAGGCGAGAATCGTAGACTACCATGACGGGGTAGACTAATTGAACTCTCGACAAATCCTGATCTTTTGCAACCCATTTGCCAGTCGCCAACTTTGAAATGCTCCTGACCAATTGCCCTATACCTTTTGGAGAAGCAGACGAGTCTTCGATGCGCGCAAATTTATCCAACAGTGTCTCAACGTAGATTTCGGGGTTCGATTCCATCGCCGCGTCATCAGGTATCCAGCTGCTCTTCATCTCAAATAGAACCAACTCTGTTGCGTCGTTGAGGCAAGCATCTGCGATTTCTATCTCGTCACCAGCCGTTGATTGCCCAGCGAAAGGAGATGAAAGTCGGTCAATGAGCGGTGGCGCTGGTGTCGGATACATACGACGCAGTATGGCGCGAGCATAACCTTCGAATGCATATCCAAAGTCGATGAAGCACTGGCTTCGAGCTTTTGACGAAGTCTGATGCCCGACAAGAGTGAACAGCGGACCCACCGCCGCGTGTTCGGCGAAAAACAATGGATCCATAACAATGCAACGGCCATCGGATGTGGCCAATATAGGGCGGCGACGGATGCTAGCTAGACCGCGTGTTCCTTGTGGATCTCCACGCAAGGCTGCTGCAAACTCATCCGGAGATTGCGTGGCAAAAAGAAGGTAGCGGGCAGATGTCGCTTTCAATTGTGTTGTCGTAGCGAGGTGATCTCTGTGAAACAGTCCTGAGCTCAAGGGAGTGACGCCACCTTGCTCGGGAGATCGTGCCATGTAGTAGATGGCGATCAGCGAGAGGATTCCATAGAACGATTCCAACGAAACGCCCGATTGCTGTTCAAATTCTATGGCGGCCCTTTCATTGCGAAGGGCAAAATGTTCCGTGAATAATCGCCGTCCACGCCCTATCGCCATCATCGGATCCATTCCTTCGGATGCGGCCTCCGTTCCAATTCTGGTCGCGCCTAGACTTTGCCTCCTTAGTGCGGCGATATCTTCGAGCGACGAATCGACCTCAAGCTTCCCAGTGTAAGTCCGACTGCCCCACAATTCAGAAGCGATCAGTGCCGCTTTCCCGAATGCGTTCCGAACATTCGAGTCTTCAAATGTGACTCCGTCATCTGCAGCGTCCTTGCAAAAAACTGCGATCCACTGCATGAGCTCCAGCAATTGTGCTCTGAAAAAGACTGCAGCTTCCTGTGGGTTCTTTTGCTCTGCAAAGAAATCAGCGATTTTCTTGATCTGAGGCTCAGCAAAGATTTGCTGAATTGCAAATCTCTGCCGCACTAACCGGTCGTGGTGGGTGGAGTTGGTGATGACGAGATTCAATCTCGCACACCAGATCAATGCATCGGTACGACTAAGCAGCGCCAACTGCGCCTTGAATTCAGCAATCGTTGGGTCACAGTCTTCGAATACGGCGCTCACCGGAATGAATACGCCTACGCGCATTGATGGAACAGGATCGCGCGCTGTCTGCGGAAGCCACAATGTACGAGACTTCATTTCGCTCCCATCCATCGGCTAGAGCCCAAGAACTGACAGTCATACGGCTATCGAATGGTGAGACACGCAACCTCACGAAAAGTTCGTAATACGCCGCACTCTCCTGCCGAGTCGAATCTGGTTCAAGCCCGGGTCACTTCACGACTGCGGTCCCGCCAGATGATATAACACCTTTCTTGTTTTAAGAGAAAGTTCATCGGTCAAATCCTGTAGTCGAATTCCTGGCAACTGTCCATTGCGCAGTTGAGCCATTCAATCTGCCCGCTCCAGTCGTCGGCGCACCGAAATCAACCAAGACCGGTTCGCGCCCAGTAGTGCAGCGAGTTGCAAAGTGGGCGTTCGCATCGCGATTCCGCAAATTAGGATCAAAGCTTGCGATGGTGAACGGTGCGTCCCTTGCAAGGCAGTTCCCGTCCATCCGTTAAAATAGCTTCGACAGAGCGCGCACCGGAAGTCGACAGACGTCTGCCTGCGCTTGACGCGGTAACCTTTGCCATGTGCACATCGAGGGCAAGGTGGATCGACGTGAAGACGTACAGGATCCGACTTAGGTAGCCATTTTGAGTGCCGGCCATGCAGGACTGCCACTACCTTCGCATAGCAAACTTCTTCATTTACCGTTCTGTTGCTCACTGAGGTGATGCCGAATTAGATCCACTGAGGATAATCGCTCCTCTGGATCAATTTCCATACATCTCAGGAAACAACACATCTTCTTGCAAACATTGGCGTTGCGATCACAGCACGAGTTCGCGAAATGTCAATTGCCTTAACATAAGCTGCCATTCGAGCCAATTTGGCCGGATCTGTTAGCCATGTGTCAAAAGTTGTTTTAAGAGGAACAGTCATGAAAACCGCGGATTCCATATTTTTGAAAAGCCTCCTGTTAGATTCTCTGAGATCTGATTTGCCGCCTGTAGCGAAATTAGATGAGGTCAAGCAGTCAGTGGTAGCCGACGCGAACGTCGCACTGGAACTAGACATAATGCGATGGGAAGACGACGGCGGTCCTTGCACCTCAGCTCCGCCCGCTTCGTGCGACGAGCCCAGTAACGCGTAGGCTTTAGCGCAAAGAAGGCTGCGAGGCAGTCGAAGATGTCGGACCCATGGTCTCAAAGCCGCGTGCTCATGCCGCCAACCCGAAGACGGTGGCGATTCGTGATCGTGTTGACGAGAAACCGGCTCGCCATTAAAATGAATATTGCATCATAATATTCATTATTCATTTTGTGGGAACAATCGGATGCCGGGGACATTGAACTCACCGCGGATGCAGCCGCCGGGGCCGCGGGGGCATTGGTTGTGGGGGTGTTCTGGGGAGCTGCAGCGGGATCCGCTGGGGTTTTATGAGCGGACTTGGCGGGAGTATGGGGACTTTGCGCGTGTGCGGATCGTGCCGGGGATGTACTTGTACATGCTGTTTCGGCCTGAGGATGTCGAGCAGGTGCTGGTTCGCAATCACCGCAACTATCGCAAGCCGGACTTCTTCAATAAGCCGCTGGGGAGCGTCGCCGGGCGGGGGTTGGTGACGAGTGATGGGGAGCTGTGGAAGACGCAGCGCAAGTTGGCTCAACCGGCGTTTCATCGCGATCGGTTGGCGTTGCTGGGCGTGACGATGGCGGAGACGGCCGAGTCGTGTGCTGAGGAATTGTCGCGGGGAGCCGCGGGGCAGACGGTGGATATTCAGCAGGTGATGTCACGACTGACGCTGAAGATTGCCGGGGAGACTTTGTTTGGCGCGGACTTGTCGAGTGAGGCGTCTTCGCTGGGTGGCGCGTTTAAGACGGCGTTCGAGCATGTTCATCTGCGAATGAACAACCAGATGCTGCCGCCCGAATGGATCCCCACGGCCGAGAATCGTCGGTTTCGCAGAGCGAAGGCGGTCCTGGATCGAGTCGTCGAGGAGATGATTCAGGCTCGTCGGCGCGAGAATGTCGTTCGCAACGATCTGTTAGGAACACTGCTGGCCGCGCGTGATGACGAAACCGGCAAAGGGATGAGTGACGCTCAACTTCGTGATGAAGTGCTGACGTTGCTGCTCGCTGGCAACGATACGGTGGGGGCTGCGTTGTCGTGGAGCTGGTATCTGCTGGGGCAGCATCCCGAGATTCAAGACGAGGTTGCTGCGGAAGTGAAGAATCTTCCGGATAGTCGAGCACCGATGGTGGGGGATCTGGCAGCGTTGCCGCTGACGCGGGCGGTGTTTGAGGAGACATTGCGACTGTATCCACCGGCACCGGGTCAGCCGCGTCAGGCCTTGGGGCCGGACGAAATGAATGGCTATGTGATCCCGAAGAACTCGTTCGTGATGGTCTGTCAGTGGGTGACTCATCGAGACCCCCAGTTCTGGACGGACCCGAATACATTCAACCCGCGACGATTTCTGGCGGATGACGATCAAAGGCCGAAGTTTTCGTACTTCCCATTTGGCGGGGGACCTCGCTCGTGCATCGGTCAGCATTTCGCGATGATGGAGGGAATTCTGATCCTGGCGACGATTCTGCGACAGTTTCGCGTGGAACTGGTTCCAGGCCAAACGATCGAGCCCGACACGACGTTCACCCTGAAGCCAAAGCCCGGCGTGAACGTTCGATTGTGGCCGCGGTGATGAGGAGAAGAGTTTGAAACACAGAGGCACAGAGGGAACAGAGATAGGATGTTTTTGCTGAGCTGGATCTGATCTGAATAGCAGGCACTGGATCGCCACGTTTTGAATCGAAAACACACGGCCTTGTCGAGGACTCCAAAACCTCCAAAACCGTGGCACCCTTCAGGGCGCGGCTATTTTCTTGACGACCAACTAAGGACTGAACGCGAGCGGATGGACAAACGGCAACGCATTATTGAGGCGGCTCGGGCTCGATTCCGTTATTACGGGATCGCGAAGACGACCATGCAGGAAGTGGCCACCGATGCCAACGTGGCGGTGGGGACGCTGTATCGGTATTTCAAGGACAAGGATGACCTGTGTGCGGCCTGCGCGGACGACTTTGTCGCGCGGCATCAGCGCGAGATCGATGCGGCTCGTAGTGGTGAAGGCTCGCCCGATCAACGCCTGCGGGCTTATATTCTGGGTCGCTATCGACATTGTAAAGAAGTGGGGACGGAATCTCGGCATGCGGCGGAGTTGGCTCGGGCCGTGCTAAAGGTGAAGCCTCAACGATTGGCGGAGGAATCGGCGATGATGCAGGGAGCGATCTTAGGCCTGCTGCGCGAAGGGGTCGAGAAGAAGCTGTTTCAGATCCAAGACCCCGAGCGAGACATGGGGGTGTTCTTGCTGTCGGTTGCCCATTTCTTTCCGATTGCGACGGCGAAGCCGCCCGAATGGCCGAAGGAAGAGTTCTTGTTGATGGTGATTGATTGGTTTGTGGAGACTTGGAAGCGCGGGGGGAAGAAGAAGTGATCGACTAGCTGCCAATGGCCAGCAGTACGGCAATCGCCTTCCCTTTCCTCATGACGACATACCCAGCACGCATCGCCAACGTCCAAGGGTTGATCAAGAACGGGCAAATCCGATCCTTCGGTTGAAGCTGCTGTTTAATCGCGTTCCATGCTGGCCACTCGCCATGCGCGGCATCAATTTCGGCGACGGTGAGGGTGCAACCGAGCCATCGGTACGAAAAGGGAACATGCTTCGCAGCCTGTCGCCGGAGCTGCTCTTCCGTGCCATCGAATCTGACATACTAGACCCCGCGCTCAATCAGATTTCGGTAGAGCCATCGGAGCGGTAATATTCGGCACCACGCACTTCGCTCGAAGTACTTAACCTGGCTGTCGTCGGCGTGATGATGATGTGTCACGATCTTTGATTTCGATTGCCAGTCCACGATTCTGGAGCGACATGGAGGGCAAGGGTTTTCAAGACCTCCTTGGAATGTCCCCTTGTGTAAGTGCTGATCAGCAGGATCACGGAATAGGGGGCAATCACAAATGGCCAAATGACGTTGCTGGTGATCACGTTCCCGAACAGGAAGTCACTGATTTTTCCTCGCATGCAGGTCGGGCAGCAAGTCATTGTTTTCGCTTGAGTGAAGATGACCACGAACGCGAACACCATCGTGCCAAGAGTGTAGGACTTCAGACTGTCTGTCGCGATTTCACACACTGGACATGGGATCGTGATGTTGCGCGCAGCAAGTTCGACATGCAGAGCTGGTTTGCCTCGCGACTGTCGAAAAAAGTGGATGGCCATCTCTGCGATGATGGCGGGATCATTACTCACATCGCCGAGATTGATCGCGACGAACGTTCCATCTACCAGTTCCAAAATCAGTACTGGATCGCTCGACAATCCAGCAACGGCGACTTCCTTTAAGTCGGCCCACATGAATCTGCGACGGTGTGGTGACGAGGTCGCGTCGTCGAGTTCGTTACCCTCTTCAGTGCTGACGAGGTCATGAGCAACCTCAATGAAATCGGGCTTGATATTCATTACGTAAGGAATGCCGTCCGGAAAACGCAGGCGATACCCCAAGAGCAGCATCAGGACGCCCACCACTGCTCCGGCTGCCAACAACCACCAGAAGATCGGCTCGACTGGATCGCGACTTTGAAACAAAAAGAGGGCGAGCAGCGAACTGAGCAGGACAAGCAGCACTCCTACGCCCAACCAGGCATCGCAGGGTTGCACTGACATCGTCGCTTTGGAGTAGACCTTCACGATATGATTGGCTCTCGAAAAGTTAGGCTCCGCTAGCGGCGACATGTCGCCGGAGGAGTGAAATCAGAGATATGCGGAAGCGTAATCTACGAAGACTGCGATTCATCGGGCACAGTGGTTTTTGAGCAGCTTTAGGAATTCTCGCATCATGGGGGTGTTGTCGTGCCAGGTGCGGGCGCTGATCAGGTTCTTGTCGATGACGACGGGTTGGTCGACGTAGGTGCCGCCCCATTGGGTGATGTCGAGGGCGCACTTGGCGACGGTGGTCAGCGTTCGGCCGGTCAGGCAGTTGGCGGCGGCGGCGATTTCGACTCCGTGACAGACGGTGCAGATTGGTTTGCCGGTGTCGAAGAAGTGCTTGGTCACGGCCTGCAGGTCGCGGTCGTAGCGGATGTATTCGGGGGCTCTTCCTCCTGACAGGAAGAGGCCGACGTAGTCGTTGGGGTTGATGTCTCGAAACGCGATCGTGGCCTGAATGTGATAGGCGGGCTGTTCGCGTGTGATGTCCCAGGGGATGCTGTCGTTGGGCGGGATTTCGTGCATCACGCCGTGGTACTTGCGTACTTCCGGTCCGGCGACGACGACTTCAAATCCGTCTTCCGGCAATCGGAAAAAGGGGTACAGAGTATCCATCACCTCCGTGGCATCGCCAATCGGCATCAGGACTTTCAAGGACATCGGGTTGGCTCTCCACCAGAAGTTGATTCGTGCTTGTCACTCGGCGATTCACGTCGCGTCGACAACCGTACATCTGAGACGGCGTGGTATCCAGCCTGTCGCGGCGGGAGATCGATTCTTGTAATCGCTCGGGAAAATCGCTCTGATGTTTGCCCATTTCCTTTTTTCTGTCGCTGTTCCAGCGGAGTTTCGTGCCATGAGTGAAGTTCAACCGATCGTCGATCCCATCGTCCCGCCGACCCCTGCCGATCCGAATCTCAAGCCAACCCCCAAGCGATCGCCACTCGAACGAGCCCTCGTCTGGGGTGGGATTCTGGTGCTGCTGGTCGTCGTGGGATCCGAGTTGCTGGCACAACGAGGCTACAACAGCACCCTGGCTGGACTGGAAGAGACCTTCGACAGCGGCCAGACGTTGGCGGAAACGGAATTGCCCGGCCACATCCGCGGATTCGCCATTCGCAATGAGGAAAAAAAGAATGAGGTCCGCACGCTCACGATGACCTGGCCGAGCTTGTTTCGGACCTACAAGCTGCGATTGCCGATTGCCACGGGTGATATCCTGTGTGTCGTCGAAACGGAAAGCGGTTACAAGGACCAGATGAAAGAGGTGCCCACGGCACCGATTGCGTCGCCAACGCCAGCGGTTGCCACGGGTAACTGAATGTCGTCACGTCAGCAGCCTGTGTGATAATCCGCGTCTCCCGGTGTTGTCGGCCGGTTCTTCATCGGTAAGACACTGGCAACGCAAAGCCGTCGCCAGAGGCACCCGAATTTGGAGGGCTCGTTGCGGCTGCAGGTCATCGCGGGGATTGGTCAAATGGTGGTTGGAGCGGGATCTCGGGAAATTCATGAAAAATGAATCTCCGAAGAATCTTTTCCGCGACAGGGCGGGTGAGATTCAGGAGAATTGACGAATGCTGGCGAACTGCTTATAGATCAATCGTTGTTTTTGGGACGGAATGTGTTCAGGTCTTTCAGGTTGTTGCCAATTTCATTCCTGCACATGCCGCGAAGATCGCTATCAATCACTCATCAGCTCAGGAAATTGTCGCCGTTCGGCGGCTTCTTTTGTTGCTTCTCGGGCTTCACGCGGACACATATTCAATCTGAAGCCAATCGCCGATGCCTGCTCGCCGATCACCCCGCGAATCGGACGTAGCGCCCTATGTTAGAAGAACAGAATCATGCAGATCACAGGTTTTCGGTCGGAATCAGAGGAATTGGTACTGGACGTCGATCAACTGCCAGCAGCGCTGGCAGTGAATCGCGAATCGGGCCAAGTGGCTTTGCGAGGGGAACTCGCCAACGGAACACCAATTCCCGCGACTGTGTCTGCCGACAAAGTCGTCGACGTGCAATCGGTCGCACGCGATGATGGTCACGTCGAATTGACGCTGGCTTTCCAAGGCGATGATGGCACGACCATCACGCTGTCGCTGGGTGCCACCGACCAAGTCGACGCCGCGCGAGCCTGGATCGACGAAGTGAAGGCTGCGGTCGCCAAACGCGAACGTAAGCCTCGCCTGAACCCGACGATCGACCCTGGTCAGGGAATGGCCGTGCCTTCGATCATGGAAGACCCTGCCGCAGCGGGCGATGGCCCGGTCCATGTGGCACCCCCATCGCCACCGGCCGCTCCCGTCGAAATTCCGTACGAGAAGCACGCGATCGACGCCGATCTGGAAAAAGAGTTGGAAGCGGCGATGGCGGGTCAAATGGACTCCCCCACTGCTCCGCCCGTCGGCGCAACAACGCCGTCGCCTCAATCGGCCGTTTCCGAACTGCCGGAATCCGAAGATCTGCTCGAAGCCGGCACCAAGCTGAAGGCCAAGGTTCAGAGCGTGACCGCTGAAGATGTCTTCTGCGAAGTCGGCTTCCGCTGCCCAGGCGTCCTGCCCGCTCGCCAGTTCCCTCAAGGGAAGCAACCGCGGATCGGTGAAGAGTTCCTGGTAGTCGTCGAAAAGTATGACGCCGAAAGCGGCGTGATCATCGTCAACCTTCCTAAGGCAACTCGGCGCGTCAAAGGGAACTGGGAAGAATTGACTGTCGGCCAGGTGGTCGAGTGTATGGTCACCAAGACCAACAAGGGTGGACTGGAAGTCAACATCGGCGCGTTGCGAGCGTTCTTGCCCGCCAGCCAGGTCGACCTTGGATTCTCACCCGCACTCGAAACGTACGTTGGCAAGAAGCTGACGGTGCAGATCACCGAAGTGAATGCTGCCAAGCGAAACTTGGTGGTCAGCCGCCGTATCATTCTGATTGCCGAACGCAAAGAGCTGGCGGTCAATTTCTGGCAGCAGGTTGAAGTCGGCCAGCAGTACACCGGGACCGTCAAGACGATCAAAGATTACGGAGCGTTCGTCGACCTGGGCGGAGCCGACGGCTTCCTGCATATCGGCGAAATGAGCTGGACTCGCGTCAAGCATCCGTCCGAAGTGCTGCAGGAAGGTTTGCCAGTTGAAGTCGTTGTGCTGTCGCTGGATCGCGAAAAGCAGAAGATCGGCTTGGGGATGCGACAACTGGCCCAGAACCCGTGGGCCGGCGTCGAAGATCGTTACCCGATGGGCAAGCAGGTCAGCGGCAAGGTGACTCGCGTCTCGGATTTCGGAGCGTTCGTTGAACTGGAGCAAGGGGTCGAAGGCCTGGTCCACATCAGCGAACTGGATCACCAGCGCGTGCGCAAGGTCAGCGACGTGGTCTCTGTTGGACAAGAGATTCTGATGCAGGTGCTGGAAGTGGTCCCCGAGCGTCAGCGCATCAGCCTGTCACTGAAGGCTCTGAAGCAGAAGCCCGAAAAGCCAAAAGACGAAGACCTGTCTCCGTCGCAAGGTCAGCAGTACGAACGCAAGCGGAAAGAACCGCTGCGTGGCGGCAAAACCAGCGGCGAGAATGGCGGTGGGTTGTTCGGCAACCCCGGCGACTTTGGGAAGAAGTAAGCGGCCTTGTTGCCAAGCGCCGTAGGTTATGCTTCAGCATAACTTTCTTCGGCAGTGCGGTGGCTTTGAGTACCAGTGCGAAAAGTTATGCTGAAGCATAACCTACAAAGAGAACACGGAATCCAATCGCAAAGCCCGGCTTGCTCTCAGGCCGGGCTTTGTGCATCTTTGGCTTACTTGACTGGCGACTTTTCTAGTTTTCAATCTCAACCCGAGACTTCGATGGTCAACTTCCTACGCGGGTGGCGGCGAAAGGTCGGGACTATATCGTTGCTGTTCGCCATTCTCTGTGCGATCGCTTTCGCCCGAAGTAGCGTGACCCGAGACGAGATCACGATCGGTAAAGGGCCAGGGCCGGTGTTCATCGGGATCTCGCGCACCGGGCATTTCAGTATGGCTGTGATGCAAGGATTGCCGTATGAAACCAAGGCATGGGAGTCCACAACATGCGATTCCCCAAGATGGGGCTGCGATCCAAACGATGCACTAGACAGCGGCGTTCAAAAAACAAATTTCCACATCAGAATGAGTTCTGTGTCTAACGGATGGACCTTTGTGGGAGGTCGGTTTAGCTTTTATCGTGAAACTTCAAACGCATTTTGGTTCGTCGGCTTTTGGTTGCCATATTTGGCTGCCGCAATTCCCTTGTCACTGATCTCTGCATGTCTCCTGCTCTGGAAGCCAAAAGTACGACTAGATACAGAGAACAGGCAAGGAGCATCAGATGCTTGACGACGCGAAGCGCGTGATCTGAATCCGAGCTTAGTGCATCTTGTGACCTGACAATGGCCGAGCGATTGTTGAAATCTCTTCGCCGATGCGACTCCACTTTGTCTCAATTGAATTATGAAACTCCCAATCCTTTGGCTCTGTATTGCGATAACGGGCTTTTGTGTGATGCTTGCGCCGCCGATCGGCCTGATGACTTTTTTCTCGATACTCGCGCTGGACGATCTTCCATTACCATCCACGCAGATCCTTAGACTGATAGTTGGCGGTACTGTATTCGTGAGTCTGCTTGGCTTTTGCGTTGTGGCTGTTGCCGTTAATCGAATTGGTCGGAGGCCGGGCTTACGCCGCCCCGCGTAGGAGGCGAACCGGCTTGCTCTCAGGCCGGGCTTTGTGCATCTTGTGATCTGAGGCCGACGCAGACTCCGCACTCGGAGTGTGCGGTCTACATTGATCACTGCCTGGAACTGCTGCCATGATTTGGACATTACGACTTACGAGCTTGGCCCTTTGTCTGATCATTGGTTGTGGTACGGATCTGCCTGCCAAAGCGACTCCGTCACAGGCGGTGGCAGCTGTCGAGGTAGCACCATCAGATGATGATGCGGATGCCGGGATCGCCAAAGTTTCGGTGAGTGACGAGGTGACTTCGGAGGTGAAGCCAACGACACGTGGTCTGGATTGGCCCTGCTTTCTTGGTCCGCATGGGACCGGGATCTCTGACGAGACTGGGTTGCTGGATGAATGGCCCGCGGAGGGGCCGCGCGTGGTCTGGGATAAGAAGATTGGGAAGGGGTATAGCTCGCCGTCGATTCGGGGTGACAAGCTGGTGATTCATCATCGGCTGCGCGACATGGATGTCATTGAATGCCTGCGTGCCGATAATGCCGAGACCGTCTGGAAGTATGAGTACGAGACGGATTTCTCGGACCCGTATGGCTATAGCAACGGACCGCGTTGCTCGCCGTTGTTGACCGAAACGTTGTGCTATACGTTTGGCGCTCAGGGTCGGTTGGTCTGTCTGAATCTCAAGACCGGTGAACTGGTTTGGGAACGGGATACGGCGGCCGACTGGAAGGTGCCGCAGCAGTTTTTCGGAGCGGGATGTACGCCGATTCTGGAGGGGAATCTGTTGCTGGTGTTGGTTGGGGGTCAACCCAATTCGGGCGTGGTGGCGTTCGATGCGGCGACCGGCAAGACGAAGTGGGAAAGCGTCGGCCAAGATACTTGGGACGGCGTGATCACTGATGGCCCGGGTAATCGCCCGCTGAAGTGGTCTGACGATGAGATGCTGGCCAGCTATTCGTCGCCAATCGCGGTCACGATCCATGGCCAGCGACATGTACTCTGCCTGATGCGCCAAGGGCTGGTGTCACTGGATCCCAAAGATGGTCGAGTCCGCTTCAAATACTGGTTCCGCTCACGCACACACGAGTCGGTGAACGCGGCGAGGCCGGTGGTCGTCGATGATCGGATCTTTCTGTCGGCCGCTTACGAAACGGGCATGGCGTTGCTGAAGGTTCATCCTGACAACACGAATTACGAAGTGGTCTGGCGCGACAAGCGAGGGATGTCGACTCACTGGTCGACCCCCATCTATCAGGATGGCTGCCTGTACGGCTTCAGTGGGCGGCACGAGCAGGAAGGGATGTTGCAGTGCGTCGATATCGAGTCGGGCGAGCGGGTGTGGGAGACCAATGGTTACGCCGGGAAGGTTGAAGATCTGTCTCTAGAGGTCGACCGCACTACCGGTCAGATTACGGATACGAAGACGGGTGCCACGGTCCCCTTCCCCACTTATGGCCGCGGTTCCGCGACACTCGCCGAAGGGAAGTATTTTATCCTGGGTGAGCATGCAACATTGAGTTTGGCGAAGCTCAGTCGCGAAGGCTGGAAGGAGATCAGCCGGACTTCGTTCAACAAAGTCAGATATCCAGGCCCGACGTGGGCTTCGCCCGTGCTGGCGCATGGGCGATTGTATCTTCGCAGCGAAGATTGGTTGAGGTGTCTGGACGTCGCAAAGCCTGTCATCACAGAGTGATCGCTCGCACAGGACGCGCCCGATTGGCCTAGGTGAGCCGCGCTGCGTCAGCACGTAGATTACTTCATGCCTGCCAAATTCAGAATGAAGGGTTTTCAACGCAAAGGCGCAGAGGCGCTAAGACGCAAAGATGAGAGCAGAGGAATCTCGGTGGAATTCAACTGGCCTGGTTCCGTTCTTCCCTTTGCGTCCCCGCGCCTCTGCGCCTTCGCGTTGGTAACCACCTCCACGCAAATGAGACACCCGCTGAAGTGTTGCTCCACTGGATTTTTCCCCTCTCTCCCCATTGCGGCTCCACGGCTCCGCATGGATATTGCCTCTTCTTCCGTGTTGTGCAAGCGAAGTTATCCGCGTGCTGACGCAGCGCGGCTCACCTGGGAATGAGGTGATTGACGGGCACGTGGGCTCACTCAAACAGTGATCGCAGAGGGACTCGTGTGAGCTTGCCGTTGCCGAACTGCAACTGCAGCTTGGCGAGGCGTTCTTCGATCGGGCCGATGCTCCAGCATTCGTCCTCGGGCAGGTCTTCGACCGCTTCGACATCTCCCTCATCATTCAGCGGGCAGATGTCGCGGTACTCGACAAACTCGCCGCTGGCATCCTCGTCGAGCCAGCGGAGTGGCAGTCCTTGCGTTCGACAGACGTACGGTCGCTGTTCGTAGATACGGCAGGCTCCGTCCTGATCCAGAAACGCACAGGCTCCCGGGGGATGCGGTTCGGCCGTCTGCAATAGATTCGCATGCGTCTGCCGGATGTTGGCCGCTTCGACTTCGAACACGGTCAATTCGTCGACACAGCACATGCAGCAACCACGGCGGCAAACGAGTCGCTCGCTGTGAACCTGCTCCAGCCCGTGAGCCTGCTGATCCACGTCCTGGTAGAGCGAATTCAAGATCAACAGCAGGTCGTTGGTCGCGGCCACGGCAGTCCTCAAAAAGGGTGAGTCAGCCGCAATCTTATCTTGCCGGGCGTCTGACAGAAAGACGGCGAGCAGCGGTCGCGAGGGTAGCTCAGGTCTCCGTGCAGGATTTCCAAGCTTCCGACCACGAGAGTCAGCCGTTACAAAAGTCCCTTTTTGTCATCGCAGTTCTCACGTGCAAAATAGCCCTACTCAGCAGTGACAACTTCCAACTTCTCGATTAGCACATTGAATTCGAAATCGAACAAGTCTACGAACGGCGAATCATCCTTGCAGACGCCTGAACCGACGATGCGATTACCTTCGATTTTTGCAGTCCAGCTTCCTGAAACATCGCTGAAGGATTTATTCTTCGATTCCTTGCCGTTCACGGAAACTGTCACCGTCACATACTCTGCAACGCTCATGAACGTACTACCGCTTGCCCAACCTTGATACGACGTAATCTTGCCAGTCTTTTCGTCGAAAACAGCCTGAAGATGCGGGACGACATTTCGAATTTGCTCGAATTCAGTGGGCACCGAAACCGACATGAGATCGATCCACCGTGGGATGTCATCCGGCTTTCTGCTTGGAAACAGCTTCGGCTTGTCCATCTGAAATGGCTTTTGGCTTACGATGACGGCCACAGAGTCCTTGCCATCCGATTTGATTCTATATGCCTTCACGTAGGTCAGCTTGTACTTCTTGCGATTTATGGTCATCGATCCTTTCACAGAAGCTGCCTCGTCGGCCAATACCCAACTGTTCAACACCAGAATCAAACCCAGCCCGAAGGCGATTCTTTGACCGGTCATTTCTTGCCTTCCGATGAAGAACTATTCGCATGATGAAAACGAACAGACCCCGGTTTATCGCTGTGGCTCATTTGATTCAAGTTTGATTTGTTGGGCAAGATTCGGATTTAACAGGCAAACGTCACTTGTTGGGCGCAGCCTCACGAGAGAAATGCTGATTGCGATGCCTTGTTGATCCGTCTACTCTATCTGGTAACTCGTGAAGTGGTGCGAGTGCCCCGGTGTTGAAGTCTTCGGCAAAGCAGCACGGCGATGTCGAGGACTCCAACACCGTGGCACCCGAGACGGCCCGATCGCAACAGATTCCTGATCTGCATCATCAAGTTCATCACCCGGAGGTTCTTCCATGCTCGGACCGTTTTCGACAATGAACGTGCCTCGTGTGTTGATCGCGTTCGTCGCATTTGCCGCCATGATGAGTGAGGTCCTTGCCGATCCGGCACCGCCGTTCCCGACCGATCCCAACTCCTGGGCCAATTCCGGGCCGCTGTCCGTTGGCGCTTTGAAGGGGAAGGGAATTGTCCTGTACTACTTCGAAGAGGACGACCAGGGCGTTCGCAAGAACTGGCCAGACCTGCTGGACGCAGCCAAGAAATTTGACGGGCAACCGGTGATCTTCATCGCGGTCAATTCCGGCAGCCCCAAGCAGAAGATTCAAGGCTACCTCTCGCAAGTCAAAGTCCCCTGGCCGATCATCGTGGATACGAATCGGGATTTCGAGAAAGCCAGCGGCCTCTTTCAGCCGATCAGCGAAACGGTCACGTTTCAATTCCGCTACATCACTCCCGATGGCGAGATCCATACCGGAGTGAAAGATGACCTCGGCGAGATTGCCGAGAAGGCGGTGGAAGGCGCGGCCTGGAAGGTCGAACCGTCCACGATCCCCGACGCTCTGAAAGCGACTTGGACCGCAGTCGAAATCGGCAACTATAAAGGTCTGGCTGCGAGCATCAAGAAGTACTCGGCGTCATCGAAAGGCGATGTGAAAGAGGCAGCGGGAAAACTGATGGAAGTCATCCAAAAGGAAATCGACGAGCAGTTAGCCAAGGTGAAAGAAGCTCAAGAAGCAGAGAACACTTTCCATGCGTATGAACTGATTGAAGACGTGACGGCGCGGTTTAACGGCTTTGAACTTCCCAAGGATGTGGCCACGTCGAAAAAGGATCTGGCCAAGGATGCCAAAGTGAAGGCTGGCCTGACCGCGACAAAAAGCTTGGAAGGCGCTCGCAAGCAACTGGCGGGGACGAACGCCAACGCCAAAACGAAAGCCAAAGCCGCGCTGGAAAAGATCGTGGCGGACTTTCCAGACACGAACCTGGCCCATCAGGCCAAACAACTGCTGGAGTATGCCGAGTAATCGGTGGTGGATGCCGAACGATCCACGGAAGTCTGGTGGTGTGAGAGGGCTTCATTAACAAGCCGGGCTGATCCACCATGCACACGTTCTTCAACGGCTGGCGACGAAAAGCGGGCGTAGTCACGCTGGTGATGGCAGTTGCGATGTGCTCCCTGTGGATGCGTGCGAATCTAATAACTGACGAGATTACTTTTCAGATTGCCGACCGTCGACACACGGTCATCTCATTGCGAGATGGAGTTATCTGGATATCTTTGGATGGCCACCTTCGCCAGACATGGATGTGGGAGAGTTCCGCCATAGGCAGTGCACACTTGGTCAATTCGATGGCTATGGACATAACTGATGTTTTGACGCTCATTGGGAATATCGAGGGACTCAATCCAAATGGGTGGGTAATCAGCCATAGAAATTTGGTCATCCCATTCACCCTTCTCTCCGCCTACCTGATTCTCTGGAAGCCGCGAAAGAAGCCTCTCAATGCGTGAGTTCTTTCGCGGCTGGCGACGGAAAGTGGGCTGCGTCACGCTGGCGATGGCGTGCGTGTTCGGAATCGCCTGGGGCCGCAGCAACTTTATCGCGGATTGGGTCGAGGTGCCCGGTTGGCATTCCGGTTCGGAGTGGAGGTCGGATGCAGGCTACATTACCTGGAAATGGCAAAGCCCCCCCTTACAGGTCGAGAAGTTGAAATGGAGGAGCTCCGTAGTAATGATGGACTTGCCCGAGGTGGATGTCGTGGATATTCGTCTCTACGCCGACTCGCCTGCCAATTGGAATTGGGGTGGACTGAGAGCCGGGTCCGTTGAATCAAGACCATGGAGTGACGGTCAAGGGTTGGGAGCAGCAGTCCGCACCTATTTCCTGAGAGTCCATTATTGGGTCTTGATCCTTCCCCTGACTCTGCTGTCCACCTGTTTGATTCTCTGGAAGCCACGGAAGAGGCCTCCCAATGCGTGAGTTCGTCCGCGGCTGGCGACGGAAAGTGGGATGTCTCACACTGGCGATGGCGTGCCTGTTGACGGCGGCATGGGTCAGGAGTTTCGTCCTTCACGATGTGGTCGTGATCCCGATTTGGAATTCCTACACCTACGTCGTTTCTGTGAATGGCGAATTGGCATTGGAACCGACATACCTAGATCGGGGTGGGGCAGACCCTTACTGGGTAACACTGCCGTACAATAGCGACATCACGATCTTCGACTTTCTGCAAGACGACATTGAATGGATCTGGCGGGGCGCTGGGTTGGCGATTAGCAAAACATCGCCAGGACACACCACCGACTTCATCATCCACTACGCATGGCTGACACTCCCACTGACGCTGCTCTCGGCGTACCTGATTCTCTGGAAGCCAAAGCCAAGAGTACGAAAAGTTCAACTGACAGTGCCCGAATCAACAGCTTGAACCACTCACTCTTCATCCGTGTTCAATCCGTGTTTCATCCGTGGCCAAAACTCATTTTTTCCGATCAATTGATGGGAGCCACCGAAGCCGTCTCAATCCGGACGAGCCCGCGGCCCTGTACCGCGATGTAATAGCCGGGGGCGACGTTCCGCCAAGTTTCCACTTCGCCATCAGCCCAGCGGCATTCGAGTTGATCGAACTGCTTGCGGTCCGCTAGACCCAGGTGAATTTCGAGGGCTGAGGCGGACTGGAAGCTGCCGCCGCCGACGAGTTCCTGGAACTGCGTGGGAGCGACTCCGACAGCGGTCACTCGGGTGCCGACACCGCTTCTCGCAGCGCGGCCCTTCCCGATCGGCCTGATGACTACACCCGAGTTTCGGCGCGGGGTTTCGTTTAACAGCAACGCGGCTCGGTCCTGACGGTGCGAGATCGCGACATCCAGATCGCCGTCTCGATCCATGTCGCCCAATGCCAGTCCGCGGCCGACTCGTAGTGACTCGAAGTAGGACCCCGCTGTGGAAGCCACGTCGGTGAATCGGGCGTTGCGATCGTTGCGAAACAGATGCGCGTGCATCTTGTACGGCTCGAGTTCGACGTAGGTTCGGTCTTCGATGTGCCCGGCCGTGACAATCAGGTCGGGCCAGCCATCGTGATCCACGTCGACGAATTCGGCCCCGAAGGAGAGCGTCTGGCGAGTCGGTGGCCCCAACCTCGACGAGGTGGAGGCGTCCGCAAAGCCGGCCGGTCCCAGGTTGTGGAACAGAATGTTCGGTTCGAGATAAAAGTTGGTGACGTACAAGTCGTCCCATCCATCGCGATCATAGTCGCCATGTGCAGCGGACATCCCCGAGATGGAACGGCCCTCGCCATTGAGTGCGACACCCAGTTCAACCCCCCGCTCTTCGAAGACGGGAACAACAATATCCTCGTGGACCGTCGATTTGATCTTGTTGGTCCTGACATACAGAAACTGAGGCGTTCCATCGTTGGCGACGAAGATCTCGGGAACGCCGTCATGGTTGAAGTCGCAGGTCGCCACGGCCAGTCCCTTGCCGTCCTTCCCATTGATTCCCGCCTCGTGAGTGACGTCGACAAAGCCACCCTGGCCATCGTTGATGAAGAGCACATCGTCCGTGGCGGCATACAGAGTTGGCGAACATTGCGAATAGCCGTTCGGAGAACGTGCTTCTTTGCACTTGCGGTGCGGATCGTCATTCGCGTCGAGATACGTGACGACATAAAGATCCAGTAGGCCGTCGTCATTCAGGTCTGCCAGGGCAGAACTGCTGCTCCAGGAATCGACCACCACCTTGGCGGCCAGAGAAACATCGACAAAGGTTCCGTCACCATTGTTGTGCCACAGCGACGATTTTCCAAAGGCGGTGATATACAGATCGGGAAACCCATCCTCATCAACGTCGCCTGCGGCGACCCCGCTGTGATAGCCATAGGAAGTCAGTCCCGCCTGAGCGGTGACTTGCTGTAAACCGCCCGTGTTCCGATAGAGCTCGTTTGAGAATTCATCGGTGATCTTGGTCCTCGGCAAGCGACTCCCCTGAGCGAAGAACAGATCGAGTTGCCCATCCTGGTCATAGTCAAAGGTAGCGATACCACCGCCAATCCCTTCCTGGATGCGATGTTCTCCAGCGATGTCATCGTAGCGATCGAAATCCAGCTTCCATTCGTCGGTCACATCGCGAAATCGGAGCTGCGTTCCCGGAACCGTTGCGGCCGGTCGCGAGGGAAGGTTCGCGGACTCCGCGATTCGTTGAACGTCGGCGGGCCGGCTTGATGACACGTTACCGCTAATTGCTGGCATCGGAGCAGGCTGTTGAGTGCAGCCGCAGACTCCCCCGGCAAGCAGGGCGAACAAGGCGACCCAAAGGTTCTGCAGGCGGTACCCGATACGCGCTCGAATGTTCATGCGACTTCTTTGTTTAAGGTCCCAGCAGAGCTGGCAGTCCTTCTTTCGCCAACCGCTCTCGAAATGCCTTGCGGGTCACCAGCACTCGTTCATTTTGTGGAGCCCGCTGAATTGCGGCCCGCACCATCAACGCCCCTTCGCGCAGCAAATTGTATTCGCCACAGAGATCGGCAACGTCCAGAAAAGAATTGGGGTCCGCGGCATTCTGAAGTGGCTTCCCCAGATGATTCTGGATTCGCCCGAGGGCCGCAACCATACCCAGCGCCTTGGTGCGGCGTTCGATATCGTTTTTCAGTTGAGCCGCCTGAGCCAGTCCCTGCCAGGCTTCTGTGCAGGTCCGGACTTGTTGCAGCATCTGTTCATACGCGGCCAATGCGACATCCGCGTTTCCATTCTGGAGCGCGAACGAGCCGCGTAAAGTCAGCAGTTGCCAGGGATCATCTTCCGACTGCGGGGGCAGCTTCTCCAGGAGCTCAGCGGCCCGATCGAGATCGCCACATTCCTGCAAACAGGCGATGAGCGCAGCGGCGGCCCAGAGATTTGTGGGCTGTTCCTGATATATGCGTTCCAGAATCGGCCGAGCCTCATCGAGACGCCCTTGGCCTGTTCGGTAACGACCCAAGGCAATCTCAAGCCACGGACTGTGCGGACCGGCTGCATGAAATTGCTCTAACCAGAGAATGGATTCGGGCCCATTCCACCGCAACACGGTTGGGAAACAGTAGACCACTGCTTCAAATGCGTCTTCCTCGCGACGTTCAACAACTCCTGTCAGTAAGCGCTGCCGTTCTTCGAAGCGGAGTTCCACTTCTAAAATATGGCGCAGATTTCCGCGAGCGTTGATCAGTCGTCGCGGCTCCAGGACGGGCGTGGCCTCTTCCGCTGCGATCAATTCTCGAAATTGTTGCTCGGCCTCAACGGCTCGATGCAGTTTGAGCAAAATCTGGCCCTGCTGGTACCGAGCCATGTGTCCATACTTCGGGTGCGATGTCGGAATCGCCGCGAAACAGGGAATGGCGTCAGCGGGATCGTTTGAAGCCAGCTTCCGTTCGGCGATCCAGGACAGGACATCGATCTGGTCCGCAACTTTCCTGTATTTCAGCTCAAAGGCTTCGCGAGCCCGCCGATATTCTGGAGCACTAATCTCCGCAGGAAGACCCGGTCCCACGGGGTTTCGGACGTAATAGATCGCGGCGAGCAGCAGGAGCGACATGCTCAGCAAAATTGCCATCGTCAGCAGACGCGGACGGGTCAACATACCTCAGGCTCTTTCGAACTGAATTGTGACTGAATTTTCATCCATCTTTTCGGTGATCCCTTGTACCCTCGCGTTCAGATGCAATAATTGACTGACTGGTCAGGTCTCCCGTTTTCTTTACCGAATAAAGAGTTGCGACTATTTGATACGGTCGACATGGCGATTTGATGGATCTGTTTGATTCTGCTTTGTGAGACAAGAAAATGAAGAAAACCCGTCCTGAATTACGTCGACAACGCGCTTTTACGCTGATCGAATTGCTGGTGGTAATTGCTATTATCGCAGTGCTGATCGCCCTGCTGCTGCCCGCTGTCCAGCAGGCTCGCGAGGCGGCTCGCCGAACCCAGTGCAAGAACAATCTGAAGCAGATCGGTTTGGCACTGCACAACTACCACGATACGTATCTGAAGTTTCCGGCGTCTATGTACTTCAGCAACTTTCCCAATGGTGGACTGAGCGGGTATTCGGCGACAGGAGCCGATACGACGCATGGTCCAGGCTGGCTGGTGGGTCTGCTGCCGTACATCGATCAAGGCCCCCTTTTCAACTTGGCAAACTTCTCCGTTGCCATGGGCAATTCGATCAATGCGGCGGTCACGAGTGCCAATATTGCCGGGTTCCAATGCCCGAGTGACTCGAATTCCAGCGGCAACAAGTTCCTTAATACGAGCCAAATGGGGCCGAACCAATGGGGCCGCGGAAACTATGCGGCGTCAGGAACGGGACCTTTGACGTTCAATGGAGCAAACGGTTGGACTACTGGAACACTGCCACCATCCGCCGGGCAGATCGGGCCGAATTGGCGTGGTGTCATCGGCTATAACGGCTGGGGTGGGATCAACTCGGTGACCGATGGTACGTCGAATACAGTCGCCGCTTGGGAACTTCGGGCTGGTCTTAGCACCACTGACCCGCGCGGACTGTGGGCCAGTGGTCGAGTCGGTGCCAGCTGGATGGCCAATTGCAATAATCCCGGTGGCGGTATGGTTAGCGGAGATTGCTTCGGTATCAACTCGGGAACTGATGGCGGCGATGACGTCCTGGGTTGTGTCACCTCGCCTCCTCAAATGGGTTGCCATGCCAACGGAGATGGACAAGCAGGCCCGAAGAGCCTTCATACCGGCGGTGTGCATGCCCTGATGTGCGACGGTTCTGTGCGATTTATCAGCCAGAACCTGGACGGCGGAACGATGGCCAAAATTACTGCTCAAGCCGACGGGCAGGTCGCTGGCGACTTCTAATCTGCATCTCATTAATCGACGACAATATCCGATATGAAACCCGATCACTCGATCGGGTTTCTTTTTTTGGCTGAGAACATTGGCGTTCATGATGCGACAAAAACGATCATGTGTCTGATAAAGAGGTGTTACTCTGCCACCGTACTGTCCAATACGCTCAGAAGTGTTGATCACACTTTACTCACTCCTGTTGAAGCAGTACTTATATTTCATAACATCTATTTAAACAATACTTTACACGCGATCTTCTGACCTGCCTGATCAACTGCTATGACAGCCCACGCTACATTCGCACACTGTGGCATCGCTTTTTCTAGTGAATTAGAAAAGTGGCGTCTTAAGGGACTTCACATCGCACTTCTCTTGTCTAACCCTTTCGTCATGATTCTCGGAGGTTCAATGAAAGTTCAGGCCCCTCAAGGGCGACGGCCACGCGCATTTACGTTGATCGAATTGCTGGTGGTCATCGCTATTATCGCGGTTTTGATCGCGCTTCTTCTTCCCGCAGTACAGCAAGCACGCGAGGCCGCTCGTCGAACACAATGCAAAAACAATCTGAAGCAGATTGGCTTGGCATTACACAATTACCACGACACGTATTTGAAGTTTCCGGCGGCCATCTATTTCAGCAATTTCCCCAGTGGCGGAATGATCGGTTACCAGCAGAGCGGTGCCGACACAATGCACGGACCAAGCTGGCTGGTGGGACTATTGCCTTATATTGATCAGGCCCCCCTGTTCAATCAGGCGAACTTAAGTGTGGCAATCGGGAACGCGATCAATGCGAACGTGACGAGCGCCAACATCGCGGGGTTCCAATGCCCCAGCGATTCGTATGCAAACGGCGGCAATAAGTTTATCGACACAGGTCGAATGGGTCCGAACCAATGGGGGCGCGGCAGTTATGCTGCGTGCGGAATTGGACCACAAACATTCAATGGCGCGACGGCAGGCTCTGGAAACCAATCCTATGGCCAGACGGGCCCAAACCAGCGCGGCGTGATGGGATGGAACGGTTGGGGCGGAATCAATTCTGTGAGCGATGGAACGTCGAATACAGTCGCGTCGTGGGAGATTCGAGCGGGCATGGCGGCAACCGATCCCCGCGGCCTGTGGGCGAGCGGTCGAATTGGTGCCGGTTTTACTGCCAACTGCAACAACAACGGCGGGGGTACAGGCAGCGGCGATTGTTTTGGGATCAATGAAGGAACTCATCCCGACGGAGATGACATTCTGGGTTGCATCAGCGCTCCGACACAAGGAATGGGATGTCACGGCAACGGCGACGGACAATCGGGGCCGAAAAGTCTGCACACCGGTGGCGTGCATGCCCTGATGTGCGATGGTTCCGTGCGGTTCGTCAGCCAGAATCTCGACGGCGGCGCGATGGCCAAGATCACGGCCCAAGGTGATGGACAGGTCGTGGGAGACTTCTGAATCTCAGAAGCGACGACTGGTCGCCTGAATCATCACAGTTTCCGAATTTGGAACCCGATCTAATCCATCGGGTTCTTTTTTATTTCCGCGGCGATCGTCTGTGCTGGGCATTTTGCAGCAAAAAAATGCAGTCATTTTGTCTTAACATGAAGACAGAACGTCTTTATATCACTTGGGTTATGGAAATCCGCTTTTTCACCAAAAAACTTCTAAAAAAAGCGAAAGTCGCTGTTTATCTGATGGCAATGCCCACAGAAATTCAGTAATTCTTCACGTTGTCACTTCTGTCGATGTTCGTCTGATTCTTGCTTGATTCCATCGCCTTTCCATTAATGCCCACGTTTTTCGTGTTCGGCGGGCCAGTTCATCACGCGTTCTGTACGCGAAACGTCTCGCGTTTGTTTGCTTTTTCGTTTTTTCGGAGGCTCCATGAAGACACAGTCCCCTCACGGGCGACGCCAACGCGCATTTACTCTGATCGAGTTGCTCGTGGTCATCGCCATCATCGCCGTCCTGATTGCGCTATTGCTGCCGGCCGTGCAGCAAGCGCGCGAAGCAGCTCGCCGCACGCAGTGCAAGAACAATCTCAAGCAACTCGGCTTGGCACTGCACAATTATCACGACACTGCGAGAATGTTCCCTCCCGGACAGATCTGGCGAACGGGTAGCATTGATACCGGAGGATGGGGCGGAACGAATCAAGGTGCCAGTTGGCGCATCATGATCCTGCCATTCATTGATCAGGCCCCGCTTTACAACCAGTTCAATGCGAATGTCTCGATCTTCGATCCGTCAAACGTACCAATCCAGCAGGCAAAACTATCATCACAGTGGTGCCCGAGCGATGGTGGTGCAAATGGGGGTAATATGTTCGTGACGAACAACCAGCAGTTTTCGCGAGCTAGTTACGCCGCCAGCGGTGTTGCGATCGGAAACATGAATGATTGGTACGCGAATACAGGCACAAACGCCGGCATGTTTGGAAACCAAGGCGGTTGCAATATCGCCCAGGTGAATGACGGAACGTCCAACACGTCGATGGTTTGGGAAATCCGTGCCGGCTGGAATCAGAATGATCCGCGTGGGGTATTTGTATCAGGTCGTCCCGGTTCGGGCTTGACAGGAAACTGTAACAATATGATCGGTGGCGCAAGCCAAACTGGTGACTGTTACGGCATCAACGAAGGGGGCAGCCCAAGCAACAACCATACGAACGGTGACGACTGCTGGGGACCAAACGACTACAACAATACGCAGATCGGCATGGGCGGCTTTTCTGGCGGTGACGGTCAAGCTGGTCCGAAAAGCTTGCACGTGGGCGGTGTGCATTGCCTGATGGCCGATGGTTCCACACGATTCGTTTCCCAGAATATCGATGGCAATGTCCACAAAGCCATCCAGACCAGAGCTGCCGGCGAAACGGTTGGCGATTTCTAAGCGGAATTGATCATCACGTTCGTCATGCGTTGTCTCGTGAGAAGCCCGGCCCATTGTCCGGGCTTCTTATTATTATCTTGATCGATCGGCCGGTGATCGCAGCTTATCCAAGATGAACTTACGAAACTGTGTTGGTACAGCTTCGGTTTGGGACGAGCCCTCTTCTTGATTCTCACAAAGACGAGGCTGCAACAACCTGCAGGGAGGGCATCACCCCAAACGAGAAAGACTGCTATTCCGCGGGGAAATGGATGCGGAACAACTGTCCCCCTTCGATAGCGACGTAGTAACCGGCCTGCACGTTGGACCAACGATCTACCTGTCCATCGGGCCACAGCAGTTGGATTTCGGCGATCGACTTTTTGTCGCCAAGCCCGCAGTGTAATTCTTGAGCACAGGTCGATAGGAAACTGCCACCGCCAGCGATGTCACGAGCAAGCACCTGAGGAATGACCCCAGTTGCGATCACGCGTGTTCCAATGCCACATCGGGGCGAACGCAAACGGCCTACTGGCTTGATCACAACGCTTGAGCCGGAAGCTGGAGTTTCATTAAGAACGAGGAGTGACGGGTCAATTTGATTGCCGACGACAAAATCGAGATCGCCATCCCGATCGACATCACCAGTGGCCAACCCGCGTCCGATCCATTCCGAAGTGAAGTACGAACCAGCTTCGGATGACACTTCCGTGAATCGACCGTTCCGATCATTCCGAAATAGATGAGGACGCATTCGGTAGGGTTCGTTTTTAGACCACGGTCGATCTTCGATGTGGCCCGTGGGGACGACCAAGTCAAGCCATCCATCGTGATCGACATCGAGGAACTCGGTTCCGAAGGCCAGCGTATTGCGACTGGGGGGACCAAGTCGTGAAGAGTTGGACACGTCTGCGAAGGCCGCTCCCCCCAGATTTCGAAATAGAGTATTCGTCTCCAGGAAGAAATTTGTGATGAATAGATCAGGCCATCCGTCGCCGTCATAGTCTCCGTGCCCCACCCCCATCGCAGCGGTTGCTTTCCCATCCGCATTCAGTGCGACACCAAACTCGATGCCGCGTTCCTCGAATTGAGGCAACAACAATTCCCGACCGGAGATCTGCGTCTTTTCGTTTTTTCCAGTTTGATTTACGTAAAGGAAGCTTGGCGTCGTGTCATTCGCGACGAAGATGTCACACCATCCATCTCCCGTCAGATCACAAGCCACCGTTCCCTGGCCCCGACCATCGAGCCCGGTGATTCCAGCACTCCGTGTCACCTCCGCGAAACTGCCATGACCGTCGTTGACGAAAAGAAAATCATCCAACGCGGGGAAGAGGATCGGTGAGCAGGACTTCGTACCAGTTGGACTGCGAGGTTCTTTACAAATCATCGGCGGATCATCATTAGCCTTAGCATAGGTCGCCGCAAAAAGATCCAGCAGACCGTCGCCATTGAAGTCCGCCCACGCGGAACTGGTGGTCCAGGATTCCCTCGCTAACCCCCCACCATCTGCAACTGCCTGAAAGGTGCCATCACCGTTGTTGCGCCAAAGTCCGGAACTACCGTAGGCCGACAGAAACAGATCTGGGAATCCATCTTCGTCGTAGTCCCCAGCCTCACACCCACTGTAGTAGCCATGCGCCACAAGTCCGGCCACTTCTGTGACTTTTTCAAATCGACCACGATTGCGATACATCTCGTTGGTGTACTCGTTGGTCTTTTCCCGCAAAGGAAGTCGACAACCCTGCACCATAAATAAATCCAGGCTTCCGTCGAGGTCAAAGTCGACAAGTGCCACGCCTCCCCCCAGCAATTCCTGGATCCGGTTGTCGCCGCGCATGTCGTCAAATCGAGTGAAGCTCAGCCCCCAGTCGCTTGTGGCATCCCGAAATCTAAAAGGAACAGAGGAACTTTTTTTCGCGGGGGCAGATATCGGTGCTGGCGTCGCAGACGAATTGTGACTGATCGGGGGTACGGGAGCCTCCTTTTGCTGGAGGGCTGAAGACGGCTGACATCCCGAGTTGAGTATGGCGATGGCTACCAAGCCGACAATGACTTGTCCGTTGAAGCGCTTCCATTGTACGGGACCTGGCATGTACCTATTCCAAAACAGAGGACGAATTGGGTGTGGCGGCTCGCTGTCGAAATAATTCGACCGCCGCAATCACTTTAGGATTGTCAGGGGCCAATCGCCCAACGAACTGTGACAAGATCTGCCCCTCATCGATGAGGTCAATTTCCGCACACAGATCCAACACAAATAGGTAAGAATCGGGGTCTTCCGGCTTCCGAAAAATCTTTCCAAGGTTGTTTTGAAGACGGCCAAGTACAGACGATTTAGCCAGCGCGCGTTTTCGACGCGGCAGATCGCCCAACTCCAAGTACGATTTCGTTAATCCGGCCCATGCCTCGGAACTCGTCGAGTCATGCTTTAAGAGCAGTTCAAACGCAGCAACCGCGTCCTGGGGCCGCCCCTGCTCGTTCGCGATTTGGCCTCGCTGAATAAGGAGCAACCATGGGTCGTCAGCCGCCAGTGAAGGAAGTGCGTTGAACCTGCGGCTTAACTCGTCCTGATCATCCATTTCTCGCAAACACGCAATCAGCGCGGCAATCGCCCAACGATCAGTCGGACGATCATGAACGACTTCTTCCAGCAATTTTCGAGCTTCCGCCAGTTGGCCCTGACCAGTTCGATACCGGCCCAACGCGGTCTTGATCCAATGATTATCAGCGTCAGCGCCATGAAATTCATCAATCCATTGCATGGCCTCCGGCCCGTTCCATCGCAGATGGCTCGGGAAGCAGTATGCAACCACCTCGAAGAAATCTCCTTCGCCTCGCGATATGGTTCCGCGAAGTAGCTGTTGTCGTTCTTCAAACCGAAGTTCGACCTCAAGAATATGCCTGAGCCGCTGACGGGCATCAATGAGATACTTGGCCTGTATTTCCGGGTGTTGATCTTCGACGCCAATTAAATCTCGAAATTCCGCTTCAGCCTCAACGGCTCGATGCAGGCCAAGAAGCGCTCGTGCCTGCTGATAACGAGCCATGTGGCCATACACGGGGTGCGTTGTCGGTATCTTGGAGAAGCACTGAATTGCGTCAACGGCTCGGCCCCTGGATAAATATGACTCGGCCAGCCACGAGAGGGCATCAACTCGATTGGCGTCGCGCCCATACTTAAGCTTGAACGACTCTTTCGCTCGCTCAAGGTCCTTTTGCGATACACCGTCAGGGTCGCTCCGAGCCTGCGTGAACACAAAACCGGCCACAAGCGCAATCACGACGAACAAGATAACCATCAAGCGGTGAGCAACGCACCAGTTAACAATGGTACGCATTTTGGACACCAGATAGGAATGTTGAAACCAACACCAGAACGGTTGTTTTCGCCGTAACGAATTGAACGGGCAGAATCTCACATACTTAGAATCGATTCAAGGAAGCGCCATAAACTCCTCAAGGACAATCATCCCAAGAATCTGATGGCTGGAATGGCCCATCGTAGCCGAGGAGCCTGCTACCGATAGCCAACAGGAAGTGCTCGGCGATTGGTCCGACTGCGGGTACCAACACTTTGCTCACTGTTAGTTCCCCTTGGCCGGTGGTCGGAAGTTCCCGAATCATCCGTTGCCTTCACTGTCGGCACGACTGATGTTAGCATTAGGTCGTGCGTTTCGATTTCCGAGCGTATCCCTCTTTTCTTCCTTCAATCGGGGCAGTCAAAAACCATGATCTCGAGCCGCCTGTCAATTTCCGCAATCGTTCTGTCCGCTGCGTTCATTGGCTGCGGCGGCGGAGCAGAGCCCAAGAAAATCCCGACCGTGACCCCGGAACAAAAGGCTGAACTCGATAAGCAACATGCCGAGATGAAAGCCAAAGCCGACGGCGGCACTGCGGCTCCGGCGAAGTAACAGCGATTCTCTTCGCGAGATAGTCAGTTGAAGGCCAGATTTCGCCGGCAAACTGATAGAGCCGCCTCGTTGTGAGGCGGCTCTTCTTTATCGCCACTCGAACCGTGTCAGCGAGACTTCTCTGGAGGATCCGGCGTTGGCCCTACCGGTTCTCCGCGCAGTTTCTTCCAGCGTTCTTCGGCCTGTCGACCGTAGGGCGTATCGCCGAAACGAAACACCAATTCGCTATACAAGGTTGTGGCCTGAGCGTGATCGCCAAACGAGGCGACAAGCTCCGCCGCGTCAAAGCAGGCTCGAGCCGCCAGGTAGCGGTCGGCATCGTAGACCAACGGGAGCCACAGCAGCATCGCTGCGGCTCGTTCAGGCTGGTGTTGTCGACGGAAGGTTTGCCCCAGCACAAAGTAGCCGCCGACTCGCAATTCTTCAGGCAACTCGTCGATGGCGGCTTCCCAACGGCCCAATTCATTCGGGGTGGCCGCTCCGCCCAATGAACGGACTCGCCATAACTGCATCTGAGCCAGTCGCTGGACCTTGATGTTCACGTCGCGAGCCAGTTGTCGCAGGATCTTTTCGGCTTGATCGTTGAGTTCGCGATCAAACAACAGGTGGCTGGCTCCGATCAGTTGCGAGACCGACGACTTGTCAGCCAGCCAGACCCGCGCGTCGACCTTCAGGCCCGCATCTGACACCGTATCACCCCAGGCCAGCGGTGCCAGGCCATAGTGAATCGTCTCGGGATCCGCTTCGACGATCGACATGAACAATGGCACCGCCGCACGATAGTTGCCATTCCACAATGCGCACCGGACCAGTTGCGCCAGGATCTCGCGACGCACCCACGCTCGATCTTCTTCTTTCAAAGCCTGAGTCAGTTCGACCTTGGCTTCAGTGGGCTTACCGTTGGACAGCAGTTGCCGACCTTGCTCGTGATGAGCGGTATAGGCGGTCTGCACCTGAATGACATCTTCGCGCGGGAAACGCTTCAGCCCGTCGCCCGTTTTCATGCGGAGAATCACCTCGCGACCGGTGTAGTCGTCGACGTAGCCGGAATAGGGCAAGCGACTGCCACCCGGTTGCTGAATGATCACACGATCCTGACCGGAACAGATGGCGGTCGCCACAATGAAGTAGACACAGAGTAGACGGCACACGGAGTGTGCCGCGTTCAGCACACGGAGTGTGCTGTCTACATTAGAAGCCACGAAGAGATGGCCATGTCGAAGACTTAGAGTCCGTGGCACCCCGCGCTCATGATTCAAGCGAGCAGAATCGCGCACGGTCGTTTAGCCCTTGAATCGCGTCACATCGTGATAGCGGTACGATCCGCCGTTCTGATTGGCCAGCTTGCGCAGAAAGTTCCCGAGGTTGGCATCCACACCCAGTTCCGGGCCCTGTCCGAATTCGATGCTATGAATCCGCACGCGACCACCATTCATCGTCTTGATCCGTTCCAAGTCCTTCGGCCACAACGGCGGCTCCAGTGCGTCCGTCAAAAAGAAGATCACGTCGGGATTCGTCCGCAGTGCCATTTCCAGCGGCGGCAAGTGGTCGGTCCCGGACCCTGGCTGAATCCCCGAGATCTTCTGGCGAGCGAGCGTCTTGTTCAGATCGGTCGCCTTCGCCATCGTGGGCTTCGTTTCGTCGTGCAGTTTGATCAAGTGAGGTTTGTCGTCATAGAAGATGACCATGAACTGCTGTCGTTCATCGAGTGCCTGCAGGCTGGACATCAATGCTCCCTTGGCGACCTGCATCGCGTTGTGGCTGGTCATGCTGCCCGAGGCATCGATCACAAACACCACTTTCATCCCTTCGTCGCGAGCCCCCATGAACGCCGTGCCAGGAGTTCCTCCACCCCCGCCCCCACTGCCAAGCCCCCTGGCCGGTCGCACCCCTCCTTTTGACTTCACCGATTCGTATGGATTTTCAACACCCCCTCCGCCCGCCCCACCGCCGGCAGGAAGGCTGAGCCCCACGCCGACACCAACGCCAGGCTGAGTGGGAACATCCGCAGTCGGAAGGCTGAGGGGGGCTGGTGGTCGGTCGCTAGTGGCATTCGTCGGAGTCCCTTGGTCTGGACGGCCAACGGGTTCGATCGCGATGTCGGTCGGAGCCCCTTCCTGGGGATCGCCCGGAAGCTTGCTGTCGATCCCATTTCCAGGCCCATGGCCATCCCCTGGCCGATCGACAATGAGGCCAATCTGATCGGATGATCGGTTCGAGAACCCGGCCGGGCCCCGGCCAAAACTGCTCATCGTCACCGCAATCAAGAGAACCAGCGTTCCATGAATCGCGAGCGACAAAACGTAGGGCATGACGATGCGACGTGGCGGCCGGTCGGGTAGTACCATCCGATTGGGGGCAGATATTTTGATACTACTCATCGAAGCCTCCGGTGCTCCCCAATCGGGAATGCCCCCGTCATCGTAGCCAATCTCCCCGAGATTGGGTGAGCAAAAAACCACTCCTGGTCTTGCGGTCCATCAGAGTCCGACGATCCGTATTCCGCTGGTCGCCAACCTTAAGCCTGAACCACAACATTGGTTGCGGCCGGACCTCACCCCAGACGAACTCTATGCCTGTCGGCAGATTCAGTCAATTCGAGATGGGATTCAAGCTGTAAACAACGTAATCCTTGATGGGATGAGCTCTTCCACCGAGGTGAAGTGGGGGTTGTCGGGTTTGACAAAACCGATTCTCGACCCCTTCGAGCTTGTCTCGATGGATGTGGGCTATTGCACTAGGTCACCGGCCAATCGCCTGCATAGTGCAAAGGCCCGAATTCCACCGAGATGAACTCGGCGGGGATTGCCGGAATTTGACGAAGCCGACCCCACCCACTTCGAGGTTGTTTCGTCGGCTGAAGCCCGGCAAGAGAACTTGCATTCCGCCACTCGAACTTTGCCTTACATCACACCTGCAATCGGATCGGCATGATGGCCGAAGAACACCGGGCGATTGGCTGATGTGTAGAGGGGCTTCGAGCGATCGATTCCCAGCTTCTGGTAGATCGTGGAGGCATATTCTTCCGGGGTGTGCGGCGAGTCCAACACATAGCCTGCTTCGTCGTCGGTCTTACCGATGACAACGCCACCAGGGACGCCGGCACCCGCGAAGACAATCGAATACGCATCGGTCCAGTGGTCGCGACCTTGGAAGCCGTTTAACCGTGGCGTGCGACCAAACTCGGTGATGAAGCAGACCAGCGTCTCGGCCAGTAAGCCGCGCTGGTCCATGTCTTCGATCAGGCCGGCGAACGCCTTGTCGGTGCTGCCCATCATCACCCACGTGCCGATTCCATAGCGACCTTCGCCACCTGCCTTATTGCGGACCGTGCCGCAGGAGCCTGACGTGTAAATCAGATCGTGATGATCCCAGTTCAGCAGGAAGCCACCGGGCAGATCATCCGAGAACGGCCACAGCACGTCGACCGTGACAAAGCGAACGCCCGATTCAATCAGCTTGCGGCCGACCAGGTAGCAGGCACCCCGATGTCCTCGGCCGTACAGTTCGCGCGTCGCGTGCGATTCGGTCTTCAGATCGAACGACTTGGAGACCTGCGAACTGGTCAGCGTATCGAACGCCTGCGAGTAGAATCGGTCCATCCCTTCCACGTCGTGACCCGAACTGAATCGCGAATCGAGTGAACTGAGCATCTGTCGGCGACCGTCCAGTCGTCGCCCGTTGTTTTCGCCGCGCGGCAAGAGATCGGCGACCTTCCAATCGGGCGACGAGACATCGCGGCCACCGGTCTTAAAGACGCGAGATGCGGCGGGCAAGAATCCTGTTCGCGCGGCGGCGTTCTGTTCACTGTTGCCGGGGACCATGATGTAGGGCGGTAGGTCGCGGCATTCGCTCCCCAGGATCTTGGTGGCGATGCAGCCGACATCGGGCATCTCCAGCGGACTGCTCGGATGAGACCCCGACAGCATGTACTGCGTGCCGTCGGGATGCCCGTTCGCACCGGATTTCGGATGCCGCATCGAACGGACCACAGCCAGCTTGTCGGCCACGCGCGAGGTATGCGACAACAACTCGGTGAACTGCATTCCCGGTGCGGTCGTGGAAATCGGCTTGTATGGACTGCGATGATCGACGGGAGCGAATGGTTTGGGATCCCACGTGTCCATTTGCGACACGCCACCCTGCTCCAGGATGACCAGTACGTTCTTCGCGGCAGGTTTGATCCCGCTGGATTCCGCCTGAGCCTGCAGTGCCAACCACTGCGGCATCGACAGCCCGAGGACTCCCGCCGAGCCGACCTGTAACGCTCGACGACGAGACAACGAACCATCAAACGGATTCGGCAGGCTCATAGCAGACGACTTTCGGCAGGTCAGACTTGGGCGGGGCAAATTCACTATCGGCAGGATTCACGGGCGCGGGTTAATACATTAACGAAAGCCGATACCAGAAGGAAGTGCGGGTTTCCCCAGGGCAAACAAGAATTGAACCACGGAATACACTGAACATACGGAAGGAAGATCAGAGAAGAGATAGAGGCACAGAGGGAACAGAGTAATTCGACAACACTCCACCTCCTCTCATTCCGCCTGATCAGTATGTTTTATGGTTCAACATTCTCTGTTTTCTCTGTGCCTCTGTGTTTCAAATTCTTCGCTTCACGCTTCAGAGGTGTTCGCGATCTGACCGCGTGCGAAGAGCACCGACCATGGCTCATTCAGTCGCAGCAACCAGGCCATCGCCAGGAATGTCAGGCCGCCGGCCATAAGAGGGACCAGCAGCTTCAGGCCGCGCAGTTTGAGTCCGTCGTCGGAGGCTGAGGGCAATGTCAGCAGCAGGCAGACGACGCTCATGACCGCCACGGCAATCAGTGTGCGGACTGCGGTCCACGCGATTTCTTTCCAGAGCAACTGTCCCACTCTTCGCTGTAGCAGCAAACATGTCACCGCGCATTGCAGTGCTGCGACCAGAGCCGTTGATAGCGCTAAGCCTCGTCCTCCCAACGGCCAGATCAGCGTGAGATTCAGCGCCACATTCATCAACATCGCGACCAGCCCGACATACATCGGTGTCAGACGATCGCCGATGGCGTAGAAGCCCCGTTGCAGGATCAGCAGCGCGCAGTACGCCCACACTCCCGACCCATAACACACGATCATGTCACCGGTCATCGTCGCCGCGGCCGCATCGAATTTGCCGTACTGAAAGAACAGCGTCGCCAATGGATGAGCGATCAATATCAGCCCAGCGCTGGCAGGCAATCCAATCGCCAGCACCAGACGAATCCCCAGCGACAAGTCGCCGCGCAACTTATCGAATTCACCTCGTTGCGCATGCTGAGTAAACAACGGAAACAGCACCGTCCCCAACGCCACGCCGAAGACACCCAGCGGGAACTGATACAGTCGTTGTCCCAGATATAGCGCAGTCGCCGTGCCGGCGTGAAGTGGATAAGCGGGCGAGCCGGGAAGCGGCATCAGCGGGCCGGCTCCTGTGGGTCGAGCGAATCCCCACGCGATGAAACTATCGAGCATCCCATTCAGTTGGGTGATTGAGAGCCCCACGACGACCGGCAACATCACGCGAGCGATCCGTCCCACGACACCTGTCGCCGATCGCCAGTCGGATCGATACCCAAACCCACAGCGCCAGACGACGGGCAGCAGAAACGCCAGTTGCAGTGCTCCGGCCACCACGACGAACACCGACGTGGCCTGCACCTGCTGAATGGGATCGGACCAGTAGATCGGGATCACCCACCAGAGCGCGGCCAGCCAGACGACGTTCAGCACGACAGGGACCAGTGCCGGCCAGACGAACCGGCCCAATGCGTTGAGGACCGCTCCCAGTTGAGCCGCCAGACAGATCAGAATGACATACGGCAGCAGCGTCGCCGTGAGCTGACAGAGCAGCCGCGTTTCCGCGCTCAGATCAACGAACGAGACCAGTGCCGCCAGCCCCAGTTCCACGACGATGACCAGTCCGCAGAGCACCGCCGCCAGCGTGACGAAGACGGCCCAGGTCACACGCGCCGCCGATTCGCGGCCACGCTCGTTCAGTTCTTCGACGAAGATTGGCAGGAAGGCTGTAGTCAGAGCCCCTTCACCGAGTAAGACGCGCGCCAGATTTGGCAGGCGGAAGGCGACGGTAAATGTATCCAGCACGGGCCCCGCGCCGAACAGCGTTCCCATCGCCTGATCGCGCAGCAACCCAAAGATGCGACTGATGAACGTGCAGAGGCTGACGAGACGCAAGTTCCGCGAGACGTTCTTCAGCGAATCACTCATGCCACCGTCAAACGCAGTTCGCGAGGCACAGGCAGTCGAGCGGAGTTGATATCAATCAGCAGCAGAAATTCTTCCACGCGCTGATACTGGATCTCACCCTGGTCCAAGGCCCACAGGATGATTTCCAGGTTGTCGTGAATATGAGTGCCGTCGCCCTTCATGCGATCCATGATCGATTCGAGCAGACCGCGTTCCATCGAGATGCGACGGAGAATGGCAAAATCGAGGTCGTTGAATTCGCTCCAACAGCGCTGACCTTCGATATGTTCCAGCCGTCGCCAGCGACAGAATCGCCACCAGAACCGACGCAGCCAGTCTTCGACCGCCTTTTGACCTAAGTCGCGCCGGGCCTTCTCACTTTCGATCCATTTGTGACGATCGATTTCTTCGCGGGCATGAGGGAGAATGCTCTCGGCGAGCATCTCCAACAACGAGGGGCAATGCATAGCTTGATCCGCTGGTTGGTCTGACAAGGGGCGCACCTCGCATTCCAGTACCGACTTCATAGAAGTTAATCTGGATCGGAGTATATTAATTCCGTCACCTTCGGGCAACACCCAACCCGCCTCGGCGGGGGTCGCGACGACACTGTAGCCACTCAGGACACTCATCATGTTTCGCTCGGTCGCAGCGCAAGTTCTGGTCTTTTTCTGTCTGATCGGCCACTGTTTCGCCGCCGATGACAAATGGCCAACGGTCGCGAAGGTCGAGACGCAACCCCTGATTGCGGCAACAGAACGGCTGATTCAGGCCCTCGACTTCATCGGCGCTCCACTCAGTGCGGACGATCGCCAGAGTCTTGAGCAAGCATTCCAATTAGAGAGAGCTTCGGTGTGTACCGCAGCGATTCAGAAGGTGCTCGACCAGCACTGTGTCGCGGGGGTCAGCATCAACCCGGAAAGTCGAGTCTCGGTCGTCGAAGGGCCTGTGAAAAAGGAACTGGTGCAGCAGGGATGGCGCACGTTTCTGGTGAAAGTTCACAACGAAGCGGGAGTCACGGCACCGCTGGTTCCGGAAAGCCCCAACCTGTTGCCCGTCTATCAGCAGGGGAAAAAGAACGCTCGCGAAAAACCGATGACTGACGAAAAGCTGGTTCAACCTGGCGACGTTCCCAATCGGTTCCTCGACGCTCAGATGTTCGACAAGCAACCCTTGAAGGCGGGGCTATCGGGGCTTGAGTTGGAATACCGCATCATTCAACTGTTCACTCGAGATGTCGGTCGCCGGGAAGCTCAGTTGGGTTTTCATGTCGGGCAAGGGACACAGGATCTTGGCTTTCGCAACTCGGTCCCGATCCTGTTCGTTGGCGTCCCCTCGGTGGAAGTGGTGCTGGGAATCAAGGACTTCGACGATACCGCCACGACCGCGGCCCTCACCATTCGCGACAAGTCGGGTCGCGTCTATCCCAACGTCTATCGCCGACTGGCTCCTGACTTTTTCTTCCATGAACAGATCTATCGCATGGACGGCGAATCAGTGCACCTGCCTCCGGGTGACTACACCGTCGTTGTGCAGCGCGGTCCCGAATACTTCGTCGATACGCATCCGCTCATAGTGCGAACCGACGGCGTCAGCCAGCGCTTTGATGTGAAATTGCGGCGATGGATTCATGCTGCCAAGCGAGATTGGTATTCGGGCGATCATCATATTCACGCGGCCGGTTGCAAACACTATGACAGTCCGACTGAAGGGGTGACTCCCGGCGACATGATGCGCCACATCCTGGGCGAAGACCTGAACATCGGCTGTGTGCTCAGTTGGGGGCCCTGCTGGTACACGCAGAAACGATACTTCGAAGGGAAGACATCGGCCCTGTCGCGACCGACTAATCTGATGCGCTACGATGTCGAAGTCTCGGGCTTTCCATCGTCGCACGCCGGGCACTTGTGTTTACTGAACCTGCAGGAAGACGACTACCCGGGAACCACGCTGCTGGAAGACTGGCCCAGTTGGACACAGCCAGTTCTGAAGTGGGGTCAGATGCAAGGCGGCGTGGTCGGCTACAGTCACAGCGGCTGGGGTCTGGCTCTGCCCGATACCATGCCGGATGGATCTCGCAAATTCGTCGAACGGAGTTGGGGTGGTGCTCCCAACGGTTGGGCCGGCAAGGCGGTGTCGACATTGCCCGACTATGCGATGCCACGCTTTGACGGCATCGGCGCGAACGAGTTCATCGTCACGACGACTCAAGGGGTCTGCGACTTCATCTCGGCTGTTGATACACCAGCCATCTGGGAACTGAACATCTGGTATCACACTTTGAATTGCGGCATGGAAACTCGGATCAGCGGTGAGACCGATTTTCCCTGTATCTATGGCGAGAAAGTTGGCCTCGGCCGCATCTATGTGAAGCTTCCCAAGGATCAGCCGCTGACATATGAAGCGTGGATCGACGGAGTGAAAGCGGGACGCAGTTACTGCGGCGATGGCCTCAGCCACTTATTCGACTTCAAGCTGAACGGGCTGAGTGTGGGTGAAGCTGACAAGGAAGCCTCTAAACCAAGTCGCTTGTCTCTGGCTAAGGCTGATACTGTTCGTATCACTTGCGGTGCCACAGCGCTGTTGGCCGAAAAGCCAACGCCGCAAACCGAAGCAATTCGAGCCAAACGCCTCGATGAACAGCCGTACTGGCATCTGGAACGTAGCCGCATCGGAGAGACTCGGACTGTTCCCGTGGACCTGATCGTCAACGGGAAGTCGGTCCAGACGAAGAACATCCCTGCGGATGGCTCACTCCACAACCTGAAGTTCGATCTGGATCTGAAGCAGTCGAGTTGGGTGGCGTTGCGGATCCTGCCGTCGTGTCATACCAATCCGATTTTCGTCGAAGTGGATGGCAAACCGATCCGAGCCAGCCGCAAGAGCGCCGACTGGTGTGCGAAAGCGGTCGATGTCTGTTGGAACTCCAAGGTCAACCAGATCCGCGAAAAAGAACGGACAGCGGCCAAGGCCGCTTATGATCAGGCGAAAGAGATCTATACGAAGATCGCGGCCGAGAGTATCGAGGATTAGCCTCGTGAAGGGAGCGGAAGAGATATGCTAAAGCATAACCTACGTTCCTGTCATTCCCGCGCAGGCGGGAATCCAGCGAGTCGTCAAGACGGTCTCGATGCCATGTCGTTCGATTCACAGCGTCCGTGGTGAGCCGGTCCCCCAATTGACTGGATTCCCGCCTGCGCGGGAATGACGAACAGAAGCACCGAGACGACCACCCTAATTGTTCAGCGTGGCTGAACGCCCCAGTATTTTTTGGCGTCGGGTGAGACCAGATCGTTGAAGCTGCGAACGATCACTTCGCGGCCGTAGTCCAAGCCGTCGAAGACACCTGTTTCGGCATCTTCCACGGGTCCGCGAGCGGTCAGATTAATCCAGATGTTTTCAGTTTCATCGGCCGGTCGATGCTGAAAGCTGATCTTCAGCGTGCCGCGTTCTGCTTCCAGCGGCAGTTCCCATTCCGCGCGAAAGCCCGTTGGTTCGATGCCCAATCCCTGCAACGGGACGGGCTGCCAGAGGCTAAAGAAACCCCAGTCGCCGGCGGTTGACCAGACCGTGCCTTGCGGGATCCGGTTCAGGTAACAGACAGACCAGGAGTGGGGAACTCGCGGCTGATCGGCTTTGGTTCCCATCGATTGGACGGCAGTGAAGACCGAGACGAATCCGTCGCGGATCGATTCGTAGCGTGGATAGCGTTCGCCGCTATAGCCGAGCCAGCCGAAGGCGAAGCCTTGGGGTGTCAGACGGAGAGCTCGATCGCCCATGACGTTCGTCAATTGCTTGGCAGAGCCCAATTCAGCGGGCTTCCAGGTGTTCAACCATTCGGGGCCCAACTGGACGCGCAACGCCTGCAGACCGGCGGACGCCAGATCGACCGGCGTCGCGAAGTCGACACCCAGCCAGCTTTCGACCAGTGGTGGATGCGCGTAAATCGTCGACGGTGCGTCCTGCCCAGCTACGCGAAACCCGGAGCGAACGGGAGTCGGTGTCACCATGGGATGTCTCTTGATGAGCGAGGGGGAATCGTAGATTGGACGTCGCATGAATTATCGCTGAGACGCATTCCGCGTCAAAAAAGAGGTCGACGGTTCGCAGAAATCTGATGTCGAGAGATCGCGCAGTCTCGCAGAAGTCTACTGCGTCTTGTCAGGACGTGCCACATGGCGACATGGCGAATGAAGGAAGTTGTCGGCAGACTTTACCAGAACTTCCGCACCGTGCCTGAGTTGCCGAGTAATCGCAGGATTCCGACGTGTAGGAATTCGGCAACGAAGACAAGAGTCTTAGCCACGGATTGAACACGGATGAAACACGGATAAAGACAGAATGCATGAGCGGAAAACAGATTGAGAAAGTGAAGTCAGATCCTGAATTTGAATCTTCTTCTCCTCTTTGCTGATCCGTGTTTCATCCGTGTTCAATCCGTGGCTAAAACTCATTCGTCATTCGGATTCGTTCGGAAGATCCCGCTTTTGAGGATCTGACGACGGAGTTCCGAGAGGCGTTCGATGTCGTCGTCATCGATGATCTGTCCGTCGTTGCGGCCCAGTCGGCCAGCAAATGTTCTCAGAACTCGAAGTCTCAGCCAGAGTAGCAGCAGGCCAGCCAGGAAAAAGTGACAGAACAGGCCTCCCCATGCTCTGAGGGCCAGATAGCTATTGAAATTGTTGGAATAGCGGTAATCCAAAAACATTTGGCGACCATATGTACTCTCCGTCAACACCATCGCAGGGCTTAACCAACCGATTTCGCCGAGTGTCCACAGTCCGTTCGAATGGAGGTAAGTAGCGAGCGCCGCGGGAATCACGCAGACCGCGGTCAGCACGCTGAGTGTGACCAAGACCGCTTGAGCTTGCGAGCGACAGCGCATCCCGAAATGAAATCCGATCCAGGCGATCAGCCAGGGATAGATCGACATGGCCAGCAGGCCGCGCAAGATTCCAAAGAGGATCTCACTCGGTTCGAAGCTGCCGACCCAACCTGTCCACCAGACCTGATACAGATAGACCGTCGCCAGCGGGATCCACAACACGACGATCATTCGCGAGATCCCAGCGAACTTTTCTTTCACGATGGATTCGCTGGTCAATGGAGTGGTCAGCAGAACGTCCATCGTTTGCCGAGATCGTTCCAGCCCGATCAGCCCCGTGGCGTGAATCGCGATGACCAAAGCGGAGATGACCCAGACGATCCACGCTGCGACAAATGCCGGCGCATAGTTCGAGGTGACGTCGCCGTAGAACGGAATCAGCATTCCGAACAGGACCGGGATCTCCAGCACCAGCAACAGGCGGATGAGATATCGCGTGGTTCCCAACGAACGCTTCTTCGTTTCGCGCCAGCGAATCGGATCGTACAGCGGCAGTTGGACATGTTCGCGCGTCAGCACGATTCCGCGTGTCAACCGGTTCTGGTTTAGTCGATGAAACAGCGTGTCGAGCGACCGGAACATCTTCAGCATGACATTCGACGGTGCCACGAACGCGCGTCGCCAGAGCATCGCTCGGGCGAAGAACAGGCAGACGGCCGCCGAGAGCAGCATGGGGACTGTTCGCGCCACGGTAGCGGCAAACGGTCGATTGGATGCCTGCTGATCGAGACATACCCAAGGTCCGAACAAGACCAGAGTGACATCCCCATGCGTGACTTCATCGCCCGCAAAACCCATCGTGCGACAGTATTCGGCCAGGAATTCCAAGATGCCGAAGTGATCGAGATTGCCCCCTTGCGTGACAAAGTTGGGGGCGGCGATGACAAAGGCCCCGATCAGATACGTCGCGAGAAACGCCGAGCCCGTTGTGCGGCACCACGCCGAGCAGGCCAGCGCCAGCGACCCGATCTGCAGTGACGTGACCGCCAGCCCCCAGCCAAGACTTAGAATCTGCGTCGCTTCGACTCCACCAAAGCTGTACGCCACGGCGAACAATGGCAGTGACAGGCAAATGAACGACGCCATGGTGATCATACGACTGAACAGTTTGCCGATCAGGATCGACCAGGGCCCTAATCGCGTCAGCATCAGCAGCGACAGGGTGTCTCGTTCTTTTTCGGCGGTTAACACGCCGCAGGTCATGGGGGGCAGGAACAGGTAAATGCCGAAGAATTGCAGCCAGCCGAGTCCGATGAAGATCGGTAGCCCTTGACCGAGCGCGGTGAATGTTCGACTCGACCAGCTTTCGACCTGATTATAGAAAATCCAGATCGCGACGACGTACAACACGACGGCATAGACAACTCGCACGACAAACGTACGTCGACGGGCCGCCTGCTCGGTTAACTCGCGCGAGAGCAACGGAAACACATTGCCGGTGCCCCATGTCGCCATGTCGCCAAGCGAACCTGGCAGCGCGAACAGACGGCGAGCAAAGGGGCTCATTGCTCCGCTCCCGATGGTTCGGCGCGACCCATCAAGCTCGAGAAGTCTCGCATCGCACGAAGCCTCAGTAACAGCCAAATGCCGACCCAGGTGATCGCATTGAGTGTCAAACCGACAAACCAATAGTCTTGCACTACTTGATCAGCAGTGCTCCCAGGCCATTGGGAAGCTTCGACAATCATCCTGTGAAACAGGACTCGGATCGGGCTGAGCCAAAGGATCCAATTGACAGCGGGGTCGTGTGGGCTAATCGAGGAGATCGCACGGACAAGTTCGACGACCAGAATGGGAAAACCGCACAACCCGATGATCGTCACCAGCGACCACAACACGGCCTGCGTCTGATTTCTGACACGCAAGGCAAAATGAAACGATAGCCACTGCACGACGCGCGGGTAAGCAATCAAAGCCAGCACCATCCCCAAGATTTCATGAACGAAAACGCTGCCATTGTCACTACCACGACCAAACAAACCCAGGCCACGAACGACATACAGCGTCCACGTCGCCTGAAAGATGACCAGCGTCAGAAACGGGACTGACAGGACGGCGATCAATCGACGAACGCCCGCCAGCTTTTGCGTCACTAGTTCCCGTGCCGTCAGCGGAGCGACCAGCAGTACGTCAAGAGTCTGGCGCGAACGTTCGGCAAAGATCACGTTTGTCGTGTGAACGACGATCGCCAGCACGGAAATCGGCCACAGCAGACAGAGGAAGAATGTCGTCGGCCCGTCAAATGAACTCGACTGATGGTCGGTCACGGTCCAGGAAATCGCGATTGCCAATGGCACTTCCAGGACGATTAGCAAACGGAAGAGATATCGAACGGTTCCCAGCGAGCGTTTGCGAGTTTCACGCCAGGCGATCGGATCGAACATCGGTCCCGTATCGATATCCCGCACCAACAGGATCCCACTCGTGGTCTGGTTGTTTAGATCTTCGAAGAACTTATCCAGGCCTTTGAAGAATTCCAGCAGCAGATTGCGCGGCGGGACGAATGCGCGCTGCAACAGATGCATTTGAGCAAACGCTACGACGAACCAAGTGACGAGTAGCATCGGAACGGACATTGCCAGTAGCAGAACGATTGTCCCCAGCGAGGCGACAAAATATTGCAACGCCGACATCTCGCCACTGGGCCGCCAGATCTCGGCAACAGCGGGTGACAGAACGCTCTGACATGACATCGCGAAGCAGACCACCAGCGGCATGACGGCATAAGCGGAAATAAAGGCCCCGGCGGTCGTGCGGTGCCAGGCCGAACAACCAATGCTGATGGCTCCAATCACCAGACTCCACCAGGCCAAGTACCAGATCGCCGCCAGAATCTCAAAGAGTTCGACGCCGCCCAGGCCGTAAACGACGGCGAATAGTGGCAGCGAAAGGAGCTGATACGTCCCCATCGTCACCATGCGACTGATTAGCTTTTCCAGGATGATCGTGGTGGGACTGAGTTGCGTCAGCAGCAGCAATCCCAGAGTGTCACGTTCCTTTTCCGACGTGATCGCTCCCGAACTGATCGCGGGCAGCAGAATGATGACCGCCCACAGTTGCACGGCGACCAACGTCAGAAACATTTCCCGACCTTGTCCGCGGCTAAGAACTTCGGCCTGAGATCCTCCGCCCGAGATGTCCACATAGATCCAGAGCGCTGCTCCATACAGCACGGCGGCATACACGACGCGCAGGATGTAGGTGCGTCGATGCGCGGCCTGCTCGATCAGGTCTTTGGTCAGCAGCGGCAGTCCGAATGACCATCCGGGAGCACTCACGCGGTCTGCCCTTCGGTCAGTTTCATGAATGCCGTTTCCATATCCATCACTTCCGGCTGGAACATGCGGATGCGTGCCCCCTGGTTGTGGATGAAGTCGTGGATGTCTTCGACCTCGATACTCCCTTCCTCGAATCGGATCGAGATGCGATCGGCCTGATCTTCGACCTGCGTGATCCCTGCCAGTCCTTTTAAGCTGGCGATTAGTTCGGGTGTCTGATTAGCGACCTGCACATGGACGATCTTCAGCACTCCCAGTTCGCGGTAGATCTCAGCGACGGACCCCTGCGTCACCATTCGACCCGCTTCGATGATGCCGATCCGAGTGCACAACTGAGCCAGTTCGTGCAGGATGTGGCTGGAGATCAGGATCGTCTTGCCCATTTCCTTCAGGGCTTTAAGCAGTTCTCGCATCTCGATGCGCGCCCGCGGATCCAGTCCCGAAGCGGGTTCGTCCAGCAGCAACACCGCCGGATCGTGCAACAGCACGCGAGCCAGCGACAACCGCTGCTTCATCCCGCGTGACAAGGAATCGACCGGCGAATCGATCTTGTTGGTCAAGTCAGTCAGTTGCAGCACGTCATCGACGACCCCCTTGCGTTTGGAAACAGGCAGGCGATAGGCGGCCGCGAAAAAATGCAGATATTCTCGAGCGGTCAGGTCTTCGTAAACGCCGAAGAAGTCGGGAACATAACCGATCTTCTCGCGAACCAGATGCGGCTTGGACCGGATGTCCAGGCCCATGATGCGAGCCCGGCCTTCAAACTTGGGCTGCAGCGTGGCCAGCACGCGAATCGTCGAAGACTTACCCGCCCCGTTCGGCCCGATAAAGCCGAAGACTTCACCCGGTGGTATTTCGAGCGTAATCCCTTTCACGGCTTCTAAACGACCATACTTTACGCGCAAATCGCGCACGTCGACCGCCAGCATGTTCAGCCTCGCCGTGGATGTGGACCCGAATCAGAAGACAGGATGTCTCACGAAGCTATCGGGAACGGTGAAAGTTCGCCACGGATCACGGCTGAATCAGAGAAGATTGGTTTAGCCACGGATTGAACACGGATGAAACACGGACAAGGAATAAGAAGAAGACAAAAAGCCAGATCAGTTTTTTCCGACCACCTTCCCTCATGCCTTTCTTCCTAATCCGTGTTTCATCCGTGTTCAATCCGTGGCTAGACTTTCTTACTTCTTCAATTCAACCGGCAGCTCATCGATCTTGGCTGCCAGGATGAAATCGTTTTCGGACAGTCCGCCGATGGCGTGAGTCCAGATTTCGATAGCGACGTTGCGATAGCCGACCAGATGCAGATCGGGGTGGTGGCCTTCGGTTTCGGCGATCTCGGCGACTTGGCCGAAGAAGTTCATGGCGGCCATGAAGTTTTTGACGATCCACTCTTTGCGAATTCGTTCGCCGTCATGAGTGACCGTCCAGCCTTGCAGCCTGGCGAGTTGAGCGGCCGCTTCGTCAGGTGTCAGCTTGGGAACGCCCCCTTCACACGGGACGCATTTTTTCGCTCGCAGTTGTTCGACGGATTGTGCAGACATCGCAGAGACCTCATTGGTGGACACTGGAGTGAAGCCCGACCGACGATGCCAGGCTCGGATCATGGGTCCATCTTAGGGCGGCTGATGTCTGCTGACAAACAGCATCTTAGCTGATGAGATTGAGGCCACCATTAAGAAAAAGACCGGAACTCCTGCCAAGTCGAGAAAGGGTGACCCTTTCGCTTCGCCAGAAGGACTCAGCAAGAGCCCCGATCTCAATCTTCATTCTGTTGTCGTTTAACCGCGTGGGCATCGCCCCGCGCGTGCGCTGAGGTCTCCATCTGAAGCGACTCGGAAGCCGGTTAAACAACTGCGGTCGTCCATCCACTGCGACGCGCGGGGCGATGCCCACGCGATTAAACGAACACTTTCAAAGCGAGTTCAGGAACTCGACAAGGAGACTCTGTTGATCGGCGGACAATTTCAGGTACTTGTCGCGAGACGTCTTCGCTTCGCCATCATGAGCCTGAATCGCGTTGTCGAGGGTCTTGGCGCGACCGTCGTGCAAATACGGAGCGCTGGCTCTGACGCCCCACAGCGGCGGGGTTTTCATCTCATGAGCGTTGGCGGCCCCTTGCACGATGCCATCGCCGAGGTTGCCCATATCGTGCAGCAACAGATCGGAGTACAGCGAGACGGTGACGTTATTGAGCGCGGTGAGCGGACTGTTGCCGGTCGTCATCGACGGCGTATGACAACTCGTACAGCCACAATCCAGAAAGAACTTCGCTCCGAAAACGGTCGACGCGGTTGTCGATTGTGTTGGTGGCGGGGCTAGCATTCGCATGTAGTCGGCCAGAGCATCGATGCCCGCCTTGCCCGTCGCCGGATTGACCGGATCTTCCGGGTCTTTCACTTTGTCGAGCTTCTTCAACAGATCCAGATTCCCATTCGGAGCGTTCTCGGTCGGAAACAGACGATTCGTGATGCCCATCTCATTGACGTAGGCATCGCCAGCGAATGCCAGCAATGTCGCCTGTTGAGCTTTCCAACCAAAGCGACCGACCATCGTTTTGCCGCTGGCCACGTCTTGCACCATCGCAGCCTTGCCGAGCACTCCATCGACCGCCTTGGCGCGCACCCCTTTCAGGATCGTTGCGTCGGGAATCGCTTCAATCAGTCCCATGCCGAACAGAGCCGTGGTCTGCCGGAGCGCGGTGATATTGGCTTGAGCAGGGATCTTCTCCAGTCCCTCGGGACTGATCGCCTTCTCTTGTAACAGCGATCCTCCTAAAGAAGTGAGCGGATCGAATGTGCTACCAGAGACCCGGCCAAACCGAGTCGCCGTGATATTGCTGCTGCCTCCGACTGCTGGCCCTGAATGGCAGGCAACGCACGAGTCGCGATTGAAGATCGGCCCCAATCCATCCGCAGGTAATTCACGGTCGGTGAACTCCGCCTTGCCGGCGTTGAAAGCCGCCAATTGCTGTCCCGTCAGACCGGTCACAGGGTCGCCAAACTGCGGTATCGCCTGCGGTGGTTGCTTCGGCGGTTGTTGTGGAGGAGGTGGAGGTGGTGGCGGCGGTTTTTGCTGGCCCGATGCTGTGGAAAGGCTCATCAAGAGCATGGCCGAGATCATCAGCCACGGTGTAACGGAGTAAAACTGCTGTTGTATGGACGGACCTTGCCTAGTCGACGACATGGGTAGATCTCCTCGAAGCGAGATGAGTGGATTTTGACGGCGTGAGATAGAGCGGCCTTCGATGTCCGGAAGCATCGAAAGTCAGAAGCGAACCGTCAGAGATGTGGTAAACACTTGATCACAGGCTTGCAGGGAGAAAAACGAGAATCAACGACCGGCCTCAACAGGACTTCCAGAGGATTCTGAAAATAATCTGAATTTAATGCCGCTGATGGGTTCCAAGCTGCTCTCCGCCAGCCATTTTGGAACGCAAATCAAATAACAGCATTATTTTACAGCTAATCAGCGTCAACAAAGAGTGTCCCAAGTGCCTCATTTTGCCCTCTGAAACCGATGTCCCGAATATGACGTATGTTTCTGGAGGCGGGCCGCGAGATCGTCTTTGTCATGCAGCAAGGTTGCATAATCTCCATCGCAGAATTGCTTGAGGTGATCCGATGACAGAGCTCCCCCCCGATGACTCCCTGACCAGCAGTGCCGTCCCTCCCGAACAGCTTCTGGAATGGCTGGCGATGGAATCCGTCGAGCAGTTGGCCGCCCGGGTCACTCACGATTTGATTCAACCGCTCAGTGAGATCGTCAATCACGTCTGGTTCTGCCGTGAGTTGGTCGGACGTTCGCCAGCGACGACGGAAGTTCATCAGTCGCTGACGAGCATCGAAGACCAGGCCATGCAAGTCGCCGAAATGATCCGCGTCGTCCGGCGTATCGCCTGTGCGTGGGATCGTGGATCCGCCGACACGATTGCCTCTTGATCGCTGCGAGTTGATCGACGATTACGGGGTCTTCAGATCGCCGAATTGCGGGTTGATCAAAGTCGCCTCGCCCCCTTCGGCCATGATGCTGAAGCCTCGATCGCCATCGCCTGGTGCATAACCGACTGAAATCGCCGCTTGACCCTGGTTCGCGAAAACTTCGAGCGAACCGCGATCACCGATCACTCGCAGTCCCAATCGACCATCGACCGGTGCAACGGTGGCCACGACGTTGCGGCATGAGAGCTTGTGCGTCTTCACATCGTAGACCACAGGCGTTCCTCGGAACGTGAGCGTAATCTTGCTTGCCTCCTGCAATTCCAGATCGCAGTTCATGTCGAACAACTCGAGGCTCGACCCTGAGTTGAGGACTTGGCTCAGGTGACCTGCAGGCAACTTCAAACGATCGATGCTAAGTACGGTGGCCAGTTGATTCTTCAGGCTTGCCGCGGCCACTTCTTTCACTGGCCACGCCAACATCCGAATGCCGTCGGGTGTCGATCGCAAAGTGAGTTCGACGGGAATGGTCATCTGCTGGTTGAATGGCTGCCCCGGAAAGGTGATTCCATTCGCCCAGCCGATCTGAACTCGTCGTCCATCCGGTGCATCGCTGAAAGTTTGCGCTGCGTAGAAGTTGCCGTGCCAGACCTGTTGCTTGGGGCCAGCGGGGTGGAACTTCTTGCCGTCAAATTCACCAAGCAGGTACTTGCCGTCGGCACCGTACAGCACCCACTTCTGTTGATCGGCTTTGCCATCGACGGGCAACGCGAACAAGTCGGGACATTCGAAAAAGCCGGGAATACGGCTGGTGAAGGTCCAGTCCTTCAAGTTGGGGGAAGAATAGAACGAGATGCCCTGTTCGACGTTCGGCTGTTCGTCGTAGACGGCCATCACCCAGAGTTTGGTCGGTGCATGCCAGATGACTTTGGGATCACGACCACCATGTTTGACCACGGGGTTCGTGGCGATGTCCTTCCAGGTCCGGCCGCGATCGTTACTGAATGCGATGCATTCGCCGCGACCGGTACTGGTATAGGCAGCAATCAGCAGAGGATCATTGCCAGACTTCAAGCCGCTGGTATTGCGCTCATCGACCACGGCACTGCCCGAGAAGGCCCAGTCGCCCCATTGATGTGGATAGATCGCTTCAGGTAGTTCCTGCCAATGGAGCAGATCGCGGCTGACCGCGTGGCCCCAATGCATGTTGCCCCAGTTCCAGCCGAACGGATTGTGCTGATAGAACAGATGCCATTCCCCGTCGAGATAAACCAGACCATTGGGATCATTCAGCCAGCCGCGGTGACTGGTGAAGTGAAACTGCGGGCGACGCTGCTCGGATTCGGTCGCCGCCGGTGGCGACTTGGAGAGTTCGATCGCGTCCAATGCTTTGGAGTCCGTCGGCAACGCGACTTCGACGGCCAGCGTCTTCCCTTTGAAGGCTTGCACGTCGGACGAGACGACGAAATCCGCCTTCTGATCCGCCAGTTCGATCTCAAATTCGCGGACGGGTTGACCATCGACCAGCAATTTCATCCGTCGCATGGCGGCACCGTTCTTCACAGGCAGCAACAGATAGTCCTGGTTGATGACGAATTCACGGCGGGTGATTTGATTCCCGCGTCGCTTATCGCTTTGCACGATCTGGTCAACGTTCACGTGCCCCCAGCCTCCCTTGGCCGAATCAACGATCTGAATCATTGCGCGTTTCCCTTTCAGATCGGCCACATCCCAAGCTTGCCAATCGAGCCGCTCAGTTCCGCCTGATTTATCGTTTGGACCAGAGGTCGTGCGCGCCACTTTTCCATCGACCAGCAGATTGATGCAGGTTTCGTTCTCGTGCTTGCCGCCACCGATCAGGAAGTTCACGAACTTTCGTTCGACAGTGAATTCGGGAGATGTCAGCGTGCCGGTGCTGGCGTCCCCTTTGAAGAACGAATTGACCAGCCCCTTCCCTTCGAAGCCTTCGACAGCCATCTGGTTCGGCAAGGTTCCGCGAGCCGGTCCCGGCCCGAAGGCATCGCCGGTCACTTTCCACTCGCCATAGGTATCGCCTTCGAAATCACCGATCACCTGATCGGGTTCATCGGCAAAGAGGGACGACGACAAGACGATCAAAGACGCAGCCACCAGAATGTTTTGCACGATGTGACTCCAGAGAGATGACGTTCAGAGACCGCATCGTAGCTTGCCACATCCGTCAAGCCAATTGTCGAATCGATGCCACGGACGAAGGTACGAGCAGAAAAGCGAAGACATTTTTAGCCACGGATGAAACACGGATTGAACACGGATCAAGACGAAGGGGAGAAGATTATTCATCGAACATGTGTCTCAGCCACCACTGTCTTGAATCACCCACTCTTCATCCGTGTTCAATCCGTGGCTAAACTCCGGTCTTCTCTGCGCGTTTCGCGAGTGACTGTCCGTTTTGAAACCACTGTCGCGCGTTGTATCATCACTTTCGTGCTGCAGAACACGAATTGTCGATCGATCGCATGGAAGCCGCTGCAGTGATCCCTCATCTATTGGACGTGTTTGCGATGATTCATTTCCTTGGTCGATATCAGCCCCGGTGGCTGTCTCTGTTCGCAGCGGTTCTGACATTGTCGTGGATGGGTTGCGGACAGCCGGTTCCATCAAAACCAGCAGCCAATTCGTCACCGGCAATGACAGCCACAGTCGAAACGAAACCTGCTCCAGCAAAGCCAGCGGAAACGGCTCAATCCAATCAAGTCGCGATTGCAGCGGCGGCCGATCTGAAATTCGCGCTGGATGAGTTACTGGTCGAGTTCGGCAAAGAGCATCCCGAGATTAAGGCAACGGCGACCTACGGTTCGTCGGGAAACTTCTTCGCGCAACTTTCCAACAAGGCCCCGTTCGATTTGTATCTCTCGGCGGACATCGACTACCCGAAGAAGTTGATTGAGCAGAATCTGGCGATTCGCGAGTCCGAGTTTCGGTATGCGGTCGGCCATATCGTCGTCTGGGTTCCCAAGGATTCGCCGCTGAAAGTGGAACAGGAAGGGATGCAGACCTTGATCGACCCGTCGATCAAAAGGATCGCGATCGCCAACCCCAAGCACGCCCCCTACGGCCGAGCGGCACTCGCAGCATTGAAGTCGCAAGAGATTCACGAGCAGATCGAAGACAAACTCGTCCTGGCCGAGAACATCGCCCAGACGGCTCAGTTCATCGAGACCGGTGCGGCTGACATTGGGATCATTTCCCTGTCGCTGGCAATGGCCCCGACATTAAAAGAGAAAGGTCGCTACTGGCAGATCCCAGTGACGGCTCATCCCCCCATCGAGCAAGCAGGCGTGATCCTGTCGTGGGTGAAAGACCGGGCGGCTACCGATGCCGTTCGCGAGTACATGACATCCAAAGCGGGGCGTGAGGTGCTGCTGAAGTATGGGTTTGATGAACCGATGAAGCTGGAGAATTGATGACAGCATCAACTTCGCCGCGGCCGGAGCCGCAGATTTGCTGTAATTGATGCGAACGTGATACGATCTAACTAGAGAGCGACTTGGCACCAACGTGGAGATGATCATGCATTCCGATCGCGTCGTGACGATTGAGCGCAAGTCACTCCGCGAGGATTCATCGCCACCGACAGCCGCCTCGCCAGCTGAGCGACTCATGATGGTTTGGCCGCTCACAATTGAGGCCTGGGCGATGCAAGGAGAAGATATTGCTCAATCCCGACTACCGCGACATGTTGTGCATGTTAAACGAGGAGGGAGCTGAGTACTTGGTCGTCGGTGCTCACGCTCTTGCAGCATATGGCTATCCGAGGGCCACGGGGGATATCGACCTCTGGATTCGATGCTCTGAAGAGAATGCTCAACGAGTCTGGCGGGCTCTCCGACGATTCGGCGCACCACTCCAAGGCCTGACAGTCGCTGACCTCGCCACTCCAGAGTTAGTTTTCCAAATTGGAGTGGTGCCACGCCGGATCGATGTCTTGACTTCAATTACCGGAGTCGCATTTGATGAAGCTTGGCCACGGCGCAAATCTATTGAAGTGGATCAAATTCCAATTCCGATCATTGGACGCGAGGAACTTCTTCGCAACAAGTGGAACACCGGACGTACGAAAGATCGCGCCGATGCAGAGTGGCTTGAAGCGCACCCGCCTTCGAGCGATTCGGCTTAGATGAAATGTTCCGTCTTGGGTCAGACGAGCTAGCCTCAATCAAAATTGGAGCAACCGAGTGGACTGGCAGGCAATCTGGTTGACGCTGCAGCTGGCCAGCAGCACCACTGCCATCCTGCTTGTCCTTGGGCTACCCATGGCCTACTGGCTGGCGACGTCTCGCTGGCCAGGGCGATTTGTTCTCGAAGCGATCGTCTCACTACCGCTGATTCTGCCGCCGACGGTGCTGGGCTTTTACCTGCTGGTCGCGCTGGGGCCGCATAGCCCGCTGGGGCACTGGTACGAGCAACTGACCGGAGGACGCCTGCCGTTTTCGTTCGCGGGGATCTTGCTGGGATCGGTGCTGGGCAACCTCCCTTTCGCGATTCGGCCATTTATTGCGGCCTTTGCGGCGTTGGACCGTCGTCTGATCGAAGCTTCGTGGTGCTTGGGTGCGTCGCGATTCGAAACCTTCTGTCGGGTCACCCTGCCCCTCTGCTGGCCTGGCATCTTGACGGGATTGGTGCTGACGTTCGCTCATGCGGTGGGCGAGTTCGGAGTCGTGTTAATGCTGGGAGGCAACATCCCCGGCATCACTCGCACGCTTTCGATCTCCATCTATGACAATGTTCAAGCCTTGGACTATGCGACCGCCGGGCGGACGGCCTTGTTGTTGGTCGGGTTCTCGTTCACGGTGCTGTGCTTCACGCATGCGCTGAGTCGACGGGAGAACCTGACATGAGCAACGTACGGAGTCTGCCTGAGACGCAGCTTGTGGCCAGGTTCGAGAAGCAGTTTGTGCGCGGCCCACGCATCGTTGCAGACCTGCAGATCCCGAGTGGGTTCTCGGTCACGACGTTGTTCGGCCCTTCAGGCTGTGGCAAAACCACTGTGCTGCGATGCCTGGCGGGGCTGGAACGCCCAAGCGGCGGCTCAGTTCGAGTGGCCAGCCAGACTTGGTTCGATAGCGAATTGCGCATTAATCTGACGCCGCAACAACGCGATGTCGGTTTTCTGTTTCAGGACTATGCTCTGTTCCCACACATGACTGTCGCCGAGAACATTGGCTACAGCTTGCGGAGCAATCGATCACGAGGCCTACTCGATCTGTGCGTTGTGGACGAAATGCTGCAGTTGTTCGATCTCGTTGGGCTGGAACATCGTCGACCCGGCCAGATCTCTGGCGGGCAGCAGCAACGAGTCGCGTTGGCTCGTGTGTTGGTTCGTCGCCCCAAACTGTTGTTACTGGATGAACCGCTATCGGCACTAGATGCGACGCTGCGCGAACAACTGCGAACACAGTTGCGAAGGCTACTCGTCAAATTTCAGATTCCCGTTGTGATCGTGACTCATGATCGCACCGAGGCGATCGCGCTCTCCGATCAGATCGTGGTGATGGACGCGGGGCGGATTCGACAGACGGGAACGGTCCAGCAGGTGATCACTCGGCCTAACGATCTGGCCGTGGCGCGAATCGTCGGCGTGGAAACCGTCGCGTTGGGAACCATCTTGAAGGTTCACGAAGGACTCGCCACGGTTCAAGTTGGTTCAGCAACGCTGCTCGCCGTGGCACCCGAAGAGACTGCGCGAACGGTTCATGTCTGCATTCGTGGTGAAGACGTGGCAATCCAGAAAGGGACTTCGGGCGAAAGCAGCGTCCGCAATCATCTGCCAGCGGTCATTCAATCGATCGTCCCCGAAGGGCCGCTTGTCCGCATCACGCTCGACTGTGGTTTCGAGTTGACCGCGCTCGTCACCCGACCCGCCTGCGAAGAGTTGCGATTGCAAGTCGGTGATCATGTGACCGCGAGTTTGAAGGCACCAGCGATCCACTTGATCCCGCATGATTAATGGCCCGCGAAATTGGGTAGTGAGCAGCTAATTTGGATATGGAAACCGCCTGCGACGACGGGTCAAGTTGACCGAGCGGCTCGGCAGCCGCCGAACATTGCGCATCAGTGGCGGGCGAAGCTCGCTGATTTGCTGACTGCTGCTGCGATGTGAAGCTGAGATCGAAACAGGCAAGCCCCGGCGATATGCTGGGGCTTGTTTCGTCTTGGAATGGCAGCCCGTCGTTAGTCGCGGGCAAGTTACCTTGTTCGTTCGGCGAGAAGACCAGCGATGGAGCTCTTCGGCATACTATTCTCGTTTCCGGCGGCGCTGATCGCGAGTCTCATCTATGCGACCCTAGTCCAGCAAATCTCATCCGCTTGGCCTCCGGTAGGGCGTCCACTCCGCGTCGGATCGTACTTCGTGTTCACTGGGCTTGCCGTCGAGTTAGTAATCCTCATCATCTTGGGCGCAGTCGATGGTCGTCGACTCCTCGGCCCCGCCTTTTATGTCGGGCACCTCCTCATCTTCTTCCTGGGACCGCCCGCACTAGCGAATGTGCTCATCCTGCAGCGCCGGGCACCTGCCTTGGCTCGGCCATGGATCGCATGTCTGCCCTGCGCGTTCTTCGCGCTCTTCCTCGTACTGCTACAGTACGGTGTGACAGAGGCGCTCTACGGCATTGATGGGGACAATGGTCCATTCAGTCAGCTTAAGGGCTTACCCCGTCGGCGGGCTGCCTAACCACAGCGCATGCTGACTTGAGACCCACCATCCAATGAACATGCTTACAAGAGCACAATATTCGCCTTCATCACGCGTGGACGAGCTGCCAGATCCCTACGCACGGTGACATCGGTGTACTTGCCAGCAGCGGTCAACTTCTGACTGGCGGTGTCTGCTTGCTCTGGGGAGAGCTCCATCAAGAACAACGCCTTGGAAGCTGCAAAATCAGGTGCGGCAGCGATCAGACGGTCGATCACATCGAATCCACTGGCTCCGCCGTCGAGTGCCAACAGGGGTTCGTGCTTGGCAACTTCTGCATCCAGCGTGGCGATCTCGGCAGTTGGAATATACGGGGGATTGCTGGCGATGATGTCGAACCGACTATCAGTGGCAATCGGTGCAAACAGGTCGCCCTCGACGAATGTGATCAGATCTTGCACGCCATGCTTAGCGGCGTTTTCCGCGGCAATGGCGAGTGCCCCGGGACTGATATCTGTCGCTATGATCTGGACATTCAGCTTGGCCATCTGAGATCGCTTGGCAACGCTCACCGCCACGCAGCCGGAACCGGTACACAAGTCAATCACGCGCACGGGCGAGGTATCGCCGCTTTCGCGACGCGCGGCCGCCAGTTGTTTTACCGCTTCGATGATCTCGATCACCAGCGTTTCGGTGTCCGGTCGCGGGATCAGTACGTCTTTGGTGACGCGGAAATCCAGACTGAAGAATTCGCGGTGTCCGACGAGATACGCCACCGGTTCGGCTTGAGCTCGTCGTTGAACAAGCTCTCGCATCTTGCCGCGAATCGCATCCGTCAGCGTTTCGTCATAGGCCGTGTAGAGCTGGATGCGCTGACATCCGCGAGCGAAGGCGAGCAGAATCTCGGCGTCGAGGCGCGGGGTGTCGCTGCCGTGCTTCTTCAAGTGCCCCGTGGTCCACTCCAACACCTTGCGAACCGTCCATTCGTTGGCAGGCGCTGGCGTTGCGGAGGCGGGTTCTTCGGCCACGGGTCACTCGGTTGATGAGGATCAGAAAGAGCTTGCAAGTTGCGAATTGCAAAATGCAGATTTCAAATTGGAAGAAACCTGAAAAACGGAGCCGACTCGCTTCGCTTTCTGTCTTACATTTTTCAATTTGCATTTTGCAATTCGCAATTTGCAATGCCTTCTCTTCGGTCCGCCTCTTAGCCCTGCACCACACCGCGAAGTCGTTCTTCACGGTCGTAATTAACCATCGCCTGCACCACGTCGTCCATATCACCGGCGATGATCTGATCCAGCTTGTGGACCGTCAGATTAATGCGGTGATCGGTCAATCGATTCTGCGGGAAGTTATAGGTGCGAATCCGTTCGCTGCGATCGCCGGAACCAACCAGCGTACGGCGGAAGTCGGACCGTTCTTTGTTGGCCTGATCTTGCCGCTGTTCCAGCAGGCGGCTGCGGAGCACTCGCATCGCCTTCGCTTTATTCTTGTGCTGACTCTTTTCGTCCTGGATTCGGACGACGATTCCGGTGGGCATATGCGTGATTCGGACTGCCGACTCGGTCTTATTGACCTTCTGGCCGCCAGGTCCACCGGCTCGCATCGTATCGATCTTCAGATCCTCGTCGCGAACTTCGACATCGATGTCGGTCGCTTCGGCCATCACGGCGACCGTGGCGGCACTCGTGTGAACTCGACCTTGCGTTTCGGTTTCGGGAACGCGCTGCACGCGGTGCCCGCCGCTTTCGAACTGCAACTGGTGATAGGCCCCGGTCCCGGTGATCGACAGCACGACTTCCTTAAGCCCACCAAGCTCGGTCGCCGAGATTTCCAGGATTTCAAACTTCCAGTGCTTCTTCTCGACGAATTTCGTGTACATCTCGAACAAGTCGCGGGCGAACAAGGCGGCTTCGTCGCCCCCGGTTCCAGCCCGGATTTCCATGATCAGACTTCCGCGGGTGATCGAATCGCCGGCCGTGACCATGTCTTCCAGTTCGACACGGAGTGCATCGAACTTGGCTTGCAGCTCAGCACATTCGGCCTGCGCGTACTCGCGCGTTTCGGCATCGTCTGCCGATTCGAACATCTCTTTGGCCGTCGCCAGATTGACTTCGAGTTGATTGAACTCACGAACGGTCAGAGCAACCTTACCCAGGCCGCCATGTTCACGCTGCAGTTCCAGCATGCGCGAGGTATCAGCGAGGACATCCGGGTCTTGAAGCAGACGTTCGAGCTCTTCGTAGCGGACGAGCTTGGCCTGGAGCACGGGAAACATGATGGTTGGCCAGAGAAATCAGGAGGCGGTCGGTGTGGCGGGCAACGCATGCTCACGCCAATCCAGCGTCAAAGCAGTGGCATTCCAGCCGCCAGCCAGTGGAAGGCTGGCGGCGAATACCACAGGCAGACGCGACCGCGCTACTGGGCCTTATCGCCTTCAGCAGGAGCAGCGTCTTTCTGGCCCCAATTGTACTTGCGTTGGAATTTTTCGACGCGGCCAGCGGCGTCCACAAACTTCTGCTTGCCCGTATAGAACGGATGCGAAGCGGAACTGATATCGACCATCACCAGCGGAAACGTCTTGCCGTCAACTTCGCAAGTACGATCGGTCTTGATCGTCGACCGAGTGACAAACTGAATACCCGTGGAAGTGTCCTGGAACACGACCTCGTTGTACTTGGGATGAATGCCGTCTTTCATGATCCGCTGCCTGGAAGAAAAAGAGTCATCGAGCGTGGCTCAGAATTGGACTTCTGTGGAAACCCGAAAATCCTCTGGCCGTTCAATCCCCGCAGCACCCTGTGGGGGACTCAGAATTTTAAGCCGTTTCGAACCAGACTGCAAGTCACCTGCCATCTTTCGCTTCTCATTACCAGCATGTCTGTTACGTCAAACAGGGTTAGTGAGCGCATTGAAAACAACCATGAACACAGGCAGTCTGCGTAACACGTTCCGCCTGTAACGATACTTTGGGTCACGTAGAGCACAATTGGCATAGCAGAAACGTTAGAAGCAAAAAAAAAGCCACCCGATATATGGGATGAGACCTGACGACCTTCACAGCGCTCACTGGACGGGACTGACGGGATTTCAGCCGCACACGCCTGGGGCCAACGCCTGTCTGCGTGGATCGTGGCACCACCGGGACTTTGTAGGTTCTGGCGGCCAAGACGGCCGTCGGTAAGTGAAAATTAAAGAGGAGTTCACGATGTTTGGCCTCAGGAAAATGCGATTTGTCGACATCGGGACCGGCGTGTCCATGATGATCGCCAGCGCAGGGATTCTCGCCGCGAGCGCCCTGCACGCAGCCGATCCAGGGTGTGCTTATCCAAGCGGCCCGGCGGTCTGCAATGACCAGATTTATCAAGACGCCGCTGACAAGCTGAAGAATCTCAATCCAGGCGGATGCTCGCCAGCATGTGCTGCTCCAGCCATGCAGCCATGCATTCCAACGGCTCCTGTTTGTGATCCGAACACCGTGTTCGGCGCCACAGGATGTGCTCCGGCAGCGGGCGGTGGTTGCGGCAGCCGATGCGGCAGTATGTTCACCGGGGAACTAGGTGATCCCTGGACCCTGATCAGCATTTTCAATGACGGCTGCGGCGGCAACCGTCTGAAAGACAATGGCTGGATCCTGGGTGGTCATACTCAGTTCGGCTATCAGAACAAGCCAGACGGTGCCTTCACTGGTAACGGTCCTTACCTGAGCCAGAAGGAATGGGGCAAGCTGAACCTGAATCAGCAATACTTCTTCCTGGGCAAGGTTGCTGACGGCAGCAAGGGCCTTGACTGGGGTTTCCGTATGGACGCCATGTTCGGTGTCGACGGTAACGAAGGTCAGTCGTTCGGTAACGTCAATGCCGGTCACTACGACTTCCTGAACGGTTTCGACCACGGGATCTACGAATGGGCTCTGCCCCAGATGTACGCCGAAGTCGCTGCCGGTAAGCTGTCAGTTAAAGTCGGTCACTTCTATACCATCGTCGGTTACGAAGTGGTCCCTTCGACCGGTCAGTTCTTCCTTAGCCGTCAGTTGACGTTCTGGAATAGCGAGCCATTTACTCATACCGGCGCGTTGGCCACCTACAAGGTGAACGACAAGCTGACCGTCAACGGCGGTTATGTGCTGGGTATGGACACGGGCTTCTATCAGTATGCAGCCGGCAGCTCATTCCTCGGTGGTTTTGTCTACCAAGCCAACGAAAACACCAACTTCACCTACTCGGTGGTTGCTGGTGACCTCGGCTGGCGTGGTGACGGTGCGATCAATAGCTGGATTCTGTCCCAGAAGTGGGCCAGCAAATTCAGCACCGTGCATCAGTTCGACGTGCTGAACAGCAACCTGACCGTCAGTGCCGGTGGCGTTCCTCGCCAGGGCAATGTCCAGGCTGACTTCAACACCGCAGCTGGTGGATTCATCGCTCAGAACTCGGTCGGCTTCATCAACTACGCGTTCTACGATATCAATACGCGTTGGAAGGCCGGTACCCGGGCCGAAATTTACCATGCTGACGGACAGGATTACTACACCTGGACCTACGGCTTGAACTACAAGCCAATCGCCAACCTGACCATTCGTCCTGAAGTGCGACACATGTGGTCGCCAAACCACGATCAGTACAGTGGTGCAGGAACGCAGGGTCAGACCATCGGCCTGTTCAACCAGACCGTGGTCGGCGTCGATGCCATCTTCACGTTCTAGTCGACAGTTGATGACACGCTAAGAACTCCGACTGGCCGACCTGAATTTTCAGGTCGGCCAGTTCTATTCTTTGGGCCCTTTCACAATCGTAAGCACGATTCGAAATCAATGTGATTAGAATGGCGGGCGCTCGCACACCATCCCCAAGGAGACCATCATGACAAACGCAATTCGTTCATTTCTTGTCCTGGCGATCCTCGGCGTGCTAGCTGTGGCCACGACCGAGGCGGGTCCGATCAGTCTGATGAACCCCTATCGCAGCTACAATCTGAGCGGCATCAACTACGGATCCGAGCAGTGGGAAAAGGATCACGCCCGATCACAAATGCGAACGACAGCACCAGCACCTCAACAGGTCAATCGCGTCGTGCATCGCCGCCATCGCCGTCGCTGATTGCCGCAGACAGTTGCGAAAGAACCATTCAACCTGCGCATTTTTCGCAAGCTGTCAATTTTGATTACTAAATCTAAGTCAAAATTGCGGAAACCCGAATATTCGCGCCCTTGTTTCGCGTCGTTAAAGCGTTGATCTAGCATTTACCACGCGCTTTGATGAAATGAATCTGGGGTACGCTGTGAATATGTCTCGCAGCGATTCGCTACCTATGATGAACTTTCTGAGGGGGGCACGAAAGATGAATCTGAAGCTAGCAACAACACTGACTGTCGCCGCAATGATGTTGGTCTCCGCCGGTCAATCGGCGCACGCCCAAGTGGGTAAAGCATTAGGCCACGATTACAACTTCTGGGAGACGATGGGCTGGCAGCACCACGCTCAGAACCAGGCTCGCTCACTCTATGTTTATAGTCAAACGCCTCAGCCCGCAGCCGCCCCAGCGACCGAGCACGTGACCGCCGCACGCGCCAGTGTCGTCTCGGCCAAGAAGAACCTGGCTGAGTTGAAGAAAGTGCAGCCTGACAACAAAGAAGCGCAGGCGTCGATCGCGAAAATTGAAGAGATTCAGAAGACACTGCTCGCTCATTGCGACAAGGCCGATAAGGCGATTGCGGGTGGCAAGCAAGATGAGATCGCAGCCACGAGTGCCGACATGTACCACGATCTGGACGAGGCCAATGCCGAAATGGCCAAACTCCAAAAAGCTCTGAAGATCGAGAAACCAGCACCACCGAAGAAGAAGTGATATCGGTTCTGTGACTCATGCCATAAGAGACGCCCCGAAAATTTTCGGGGCGTTTTCGTTGAGACACCGATTGGTACCTACGAGACAGGAGAAGGAAGAGGACTGAATAATTAGCCACTGATGCACACGGATGAAACACGGATTAGGAAAGGAGGAGCAGAGGCGGATTGAACTTCAGACGGGCTATCTCCTGATCTCTTTCCTTTGCTCATGCATTTCTTTCTTATCCGTGTTTCATCCGTGTGCATCCGTGGCTACTTCTCCTCTCCTCCGCGTTCGATCCGTGGCATCTTCCTGCTGCTGCCGACAGTACTAGGCGCCGAACTTCGTCTTCATGCTCTTTCTGTCATAGCGACGCGACCGGAGACGGTGTACAAGACTAAGTTGAGGCCAACAGCAAGGTTTCGGTGGGGAAGGCAGATCCACGATGACTAATGCCATGATTCGCCGGGTTCGCGTCGTCGATTCGCATACGGGTGGTGAGCCGACCCGAATTGTGATCGATGGATTCCCCGATCTGGGTCAGGGCTCGATGGCCGAGCGGCGGATGATTTTCAGCGAGCAGCACGATGATTTTCGCTGCGCCGTCGTCAACGAACCACGTGGCTCGGACGTGCTGGTCGGGGCGATCCTGTGCAAACCAGTCGACCCGGCCAACGTCGCCGGGGTGATTTTCTTCAACAATGCCGGGCCGCTGTGGATGTGTGGCCATGGCACCATCGGCCTGGGGGTGACGCTGGGGCATCTCGGTCGAATCTCGGCCGGAACGCATCGACTGGAGACGCCCGTCGGCATCGTGACGTTCGAATACGACGGTGCGAATCGCGTCAGCCTGGAGAACGTTCCCAGCTATCGATTCGCGAAAGAAGTCACCATCGATGTCGCCGGGATCGGCGAAGTCGTGGGTGACGTTGCCTGGGGCGGCAACTGGTTCTTTCTGGTCGATGCCGAACATCGCGCCCATGCCGCCAATCCTGTGTTCAGCATCCGATCTGACAAGATGGGACATCCGATTCCGTTCGGAGTTGGCGATGCCGAACGGTTGAGCGACATCACGAAGCGAATTCGCAATGCTCTGGGCGAGAATGGGATTACCGGAGCCGATGGCGCCGAGATCGATCATATCGAGTTATTCGGCCCGCCGGGCGACCCCGCCAATGACAGCCGCAACTTCGTCCTTTGCCCCGGCAACGCTTATGATCGGTCGCCCTGCGGAACGGGAACCTCAGCGAAGCTGGCTTGTCTGGCCGAGGATGGCAAACTGCAACCGGGGCAAACGTGGCGTCAGGAAAGCATCCTGGGAAGCTTGTTTGAAGGATCTGTTCGGACGGACGGCGATCAACTGTTGCCTCGGATTACAGGTTCGGCCTTTGTGAATGCCGAGGCGACACTGCTGCTGGATCAGGACGATCCGTTTCAAATGGGAATTCGAGCGTAGCGTGCTTGTGGAGATTTGTTCGTGGCTCAGCGAGTAGTGGTGATCGGCGGCGGCGTCGTCGGGACGGCGTGTGCGTACTATCTGAATCAAGCGGGTTGGACGGTCTCCATCGTCGAGCAGAAAACGGTCGGCAGTGGAGCGTCTCACGCGAACTGCGGTTATGTCAGCCCCAGCCACGTTCTTCCGTTAGCCGGTCCCGGCGTGATGGGCAGCACGCTGAAAGCGATGTTCAGCCCGAACTCGCCGTTTTCCATCAAGCCTCGATTCGATCCGACTCTGTGGAGTTGGCTGCTGCGGTTCGCCAGCCGTTGTAATGAAGCGGACATGCTGGCCGCAGCGCAAGGCATCAACGCGTTACTTGCCGAATCGCGACGCAGGTACGACGAACTATTCGAGACCGAGAAGCTGGATGTCGAATGGCAAACCTTGGGCTTGCTGTTCACGTTCCTGACGAAGGCGGCGATGGAGCATCATGGCCACACCGTGCAGCTGCTATCCGAGAAATTCGGGATGCGGGCCGACAAGTATGAAGGGGATGCGGTTTCGAAGTTAGAGCCGGCATTGAAGACGGGGCTGGCCGGTGGCTGGCATTATCCCGGTGACGCTCATCTGCGTCCCGACAAACTGATGTCGTCATGGCGAGGACTATTGGAATCGCGCGGCGTGACGATTCACGAGAACTGCGAGTTCCGCGGCTTCGCGTCGATGAATCAACAGGCGACGCGGGCGATCACCAGCACCGGCGAATTCGAAGCGGATGCATTCGTCATCGCGACGGGTGCCTGGACGCCGCTGCTCAATCAACAACTCGGTTGCAAGATCCTGATTCAGCCGGGCAAAGGCTATTCGATGACGATGGCCCGTCCCGCGAAGTGCCCGAAGATTCCCTTGATGTTCGAAGAGCACCGCGTTGCCGTGACACCAATGCTGTCGGGCTATCGCTTGGGTTCGATCATGGAATTCGCCGGCTACGACTCCTCGATTCACCCGCGTCGCATGGAAATGCTGCGTTCCGGAGCCAGCCACTACCTGCAAGAACCGACCGCCGAACCAATCGTCGAACAATGGTACGGCTGGCGGCCGATGACACCCAATAGCCTGCCGATCATCGATCGCCTCAAGTCGTTCAGCAACGTCCTGGTTTCCGCCGGTCACAACATGCTGGGACTGTCGATGGCGACCGGGACCGGCCGATTGGTCGCAGACCTGCTCTGCGAACGCCCCACATCGATTGACCCGAAACCGTACGCAACGTTGAATTGAAGGCAATCTCGCGCCTATCGCAAGAAGCGCCCGCCGTTCAGATCGATCAAGCCGCCGGTCACGAACTTTGAGGCGTCACTGGCCAGATACAGTACCGTCTGAGCGATCTCGTCTGCTTGTGAGTTGCGCCCCAACGGCGTCTGGCGGCGATAGTCTTCCATCTTTTCGGCGGTCGTAAAAACTTCGTGATGCCGCGTCTCCACGACACCCGGCATGATCGCATTGGCTCGGACGATCGGGGCCAGTTCCTTCGACAACGTCCGCGTGAAGACCTGCAATGCTCCCTTCGCGGCGGCGTACGGCCCTGCTCCGCCTGAGCCACCTGTTTGAACGGACAGCGACAGGTTGTTGATGATGCTGCCGTTGCTGCTAGCCTTCAGAGCGGGAATCGCTCGACGAGTGACCAGGAACGCGCTGTGAACATTCACATCGAATGCCTGCTTCCACAAATCCGTCGGGCAGTTTTCAATGGTGGATCGTTTCAGCGGATTGCCGGCGTTGTTGAACAGGATATCGATCCGACCGGCGAATTCATGGAACGCATCGACCACCCGGTTCGCGGCAGTTTCATCTGTCAAATCGCCGGGCAACAGGATCCCGCGACCACCAAGTTTTTCGATGGCCGCCAATGTCGACGCCGCTTCCTCTTTGCTGGAGTGATAGTGAACTCCGACGATCGCCCCGGCTTTGGCAAGCACCATTGCAGTCGCGCTGCCAATCCCGACACCGGCCCCCGTCACCAGAGCGGCTCGGCCAGTTAGATCAAATGAGGTTCCGGCAAATGGTTGGGGCATGACTTGGCTTCTTGAAGTAGTTTCATTGGTCGTGAGCGTCAGGAATAACGCAACGTGGAACTCACGATACAGACATCGGCAGATTCTGCCCATCGCCCGATGAGCAGGCAATTCAGGTCGATTGGGCATTGGCCAATTCCTGTCGCCTTGCGCGGCCAATGTTTTTGTCTTGCTCGGTCTCACGGGAGCCTGATACATCTCGCCCTCTCTTAACACAACATTCACAAACAAGGTGCCGCGAGAACCCCCTCGCCTGGACGCGTTGATGCTTGCGCATGGGACGATCACGAAGTTCCTTTCGCATTGGTGCCGTTGCACCGGTGTCTGGAGTTTCGTGCTTGTCGGGTGCCAAGCCCTGTCGATCTACGCTCAAGATCTGCCGGTTCCTCCAGAGCCGCGCACTCAACCAGACACGCTCGAATCTCGCGTCGATAGTCTGCTCGATTCACAGCGTCGGTTGACCGAGCGATTAGATCGCATGATGCAAGAGAACGAGTCGCTGACCGAGCGACTCAACACTTTGCAACAGATCCCGCCAGCCCCCGATTCAAATGGTGACCGGTCCATACTGAAGGGGCTGCCCCCTGCCGACGACAGCGATCAACCGCCAGATATCCGGACCGACCAACCTCTACCAAAAGACAAAGATAACAAGACGAAGTCGACGTTTCATGAAGGCTTCAAGTGGTCGACCGAGGACGGCGAGTTCACGCTGAACTTTCATAACGAAACACAGTTGGACACCCGCGCCTATACGCAATCTCACATGGACCCGACGAACCAGTTCGGGTTCTATATTCCGCGGATGCGAATGATCTTCAATGGTCGCCTGACCAAACCGATCGAATACAACGTTTCGATCAACAAGGGAACAGGCAGCCTCGACTTGCTCGATGCGTATCTCAACTTTAACTACGATCCTCGTTTGCAGTTTCGACTCGGGCGATTTCGCGTCCCCTTCACCTACGACTGGTATGCCCTGAGCAATCAGTTCCTGACGACGGTGGAACGATCGGTCTTCGCGATCAACGAAGGGTACAATCGAAACTTCGCCGCGATGATCCATGGGGAAGTCTGGGATGAGCGAATGGAATACGCGTTTGCTGCGGCCAATGGACCTCGCAACTCGTATTTCGACACGAATGCCAGCAAGGACTTGCTGGCCTATGTGAACGCGCGTCCGTTCATGAACTGGACCGACGTTCCGCAGTTGAAGAACTTGAACCTGGGTGGTTCGTTCACGTACGGATTGGAAGCGCAGTCCGCCTTGCCTTTGTACTTCCGCACGTCAGCGAACGCGACCGAAAGCGAAGGAACTCTGGAAGCGGCACCCGCCTTCTTGAAACTGAATGACGATGTCCTGGAACAGGGCATTCGCAAAATGTGGGAATTGCACTTCGCCTACTACTACAAGCAACTCACGTTGATGGGTGCTTACGACAGTGGCTTCAATGACTACCAGCAGACGACCGTGAACACCAAAGTCCGAGTCCCCACACGCGCCTACCATGTTCAATTCGGTTACTTCCTGACAGGCGAAGAGATTGAGCGACGCACGTTCGTCGAACCGCTGCGTCCGTTCGACCTGCGTCCTGGAAAACGAGGCCCCGGTGCCTGGGAACTGCAAGCTCGCTTCGATCACTTCACGCTGGGCAATGAAGTCTTTACCGGTAATCTAGCTGACCCGACTGAATGGACGAATCGCGTCAACACGGTCGACGCGGGTGTGAACTGGTACTTGAACAAATACACCAAGATCTATTTCGACTGGCAGCACGCCATGTACGGAAACCCGGTGATGTACTCGCCGGGTCGCACTAGCCGCAGCAGTGATCTGTTCTGGATCCGGACGCAGATCTATTTCTGAGTTTGCATGGGCAACGACCGGCGCTGATACGACATTCAATCACAATTGAATCATCGGTCCCCTCGGTCGCATAAGTCCCATTCTTAGCAACCGCTAGATATCAAATCGGATCCCCTGCGCGAGCGGCAATTCAGTTGAATAGTTGATCGTGTTCGTCGCACGTCGCATGTAGGCTTTCCAGCTATCCGAGCCAGATTCACGACCGCCGCCGGTTGCTTTTTCACCACCGAAAGCCCCGCCAATTTCAGCTCCGCTGGGACCGACGTTCACGTTGACGATCCCGCAATCAGATCCCGCGGCCGCGCAGAACCGTTCTGCCTCGCGCATATCGCTGGTCATGATCGACGAGGCCAGCCCCTGTGGCACATCGTTGTGAATCGCAATCGCTTCTTCGAATGTCTTGTATCGCAGGACGTACAGGATCGGAGCAAACGTTTCCTGCTGCACAATGCCGTCGCCCGTGGGGATCTCGACCAGAGCGGGTCGAACATAGACCCCGCCCGACGGCACGCCTTCATGCAGGCGTTCGCCACCGTGAACGTGGCCCCCTTCGACCTTGGCGCGGATCAAGGCCAGATGCATGGCCGACCAAGCCTGCTCGTCGATCAGCGGTCCGATCAAAGTCCCCTGCTCCAACGGATCCCCGATCGGCAGCCGATCGTAGATGGAACGCAGCCGCTTCACGACATCATCCGCCAGGCTTTCGTGAACGATCAGGCGTCGAAGCGTCGTGCAACGTTGCCCGCAAGTCCCCACCGCCGAGAACACGATTGCTCGAATGGTCAGGTCCAGGTCTGCCGTGGGCGACACGATCATGCCGTTGTTGCCACCCAGTTCGAGCAGTGATCGACCGAGTCTCGTCGCCACGCTTTCCGCGACCGCTCGGCCCATCGCCGTGGATCCGGTGGCCGAGATCAGCGGCAACTCGGGAGCGACAGACAAGGATTCACCGACATCGCGTCCACCGACGATTAGCGTTGAGACACCAGGCGGAATGTTGGGCATTTCGCGTAGCACACCCGCCACAATCGCCTGACACGCGATGGCACACAGCGGCGTCTTCTCCGAAGGCTTCCAAACGACCGGGTCACCACAGACCCAGGCCAATGCCGCGTTCCAGGCCCAGACAGCCATTGGGAAGTTGAACGCGGTAATCACGCCCACCGGCCCCAAGGGGTGCCATTGCTCTGACAAACGATGCTGAGGCCGCTCGCTGGTGATCGTCAGTCCATGCAACTGTCGACTCAGGCCGACGGCGAAGTCGCAGATGTCAATGACCTCTTGAACCTCACCCAGTGCCTCCTGAGTAATCTTGCCCGCTTCCCACGAGATGACGCTGGCCAGTTCGTCTTTGAACTCGCGGAACCGGTTGCCGACTCGCCGCACGAACTCGCCCCGCTGTGGACCAGGGACAGTTCGCCACGTTCGAAACGCCTCGATCGAGGCCGTCAGCACCGCCGGCACATTGGCCGATGTCGCCGAGGCAAACGTCGCTAGCACCGATCCATCAATCGGCGAGCGACTGCGCAGTTCCTCCCCCGAGCCCACCGTCCCGCTGCCACCGATCCAGACAGCATCCGGTTGCGAACCAATCCCCAGTCGCTCAAGTGCATCAGTCAGCGAGGTCATGTCTTCTTCCTTGACGGGTTTCTAAAAACGAAAGAGGGGTAGCCACGGATTGAACACGGATAAAACACGGATTAGGAGGAGAAGAAATCTTGATCTCCGATTTGGATCTGCATCGCAATTCGTCTTGATGAAAAGTGGAAGCCATTCACGCTACTGGCTTCTTCTAACTCCCCCTCCTTCTCCTAATCTCTTCCTCCGAATCCGTGTTTTATCCGTGTTCAATCCGTGGCTAAGAACTTCTTTCTCCGCGACCCAGACTATTTCACGATTTCAGACCCAGACTCTTTCCAACCCCGAAAGCCGCCATCCATGCTGATGACATTGGTGTAGCCCATCTTCTGCAGGTTGTCGGCCGCCAATGCCGAGCGGAATCCACCACCACAATACAGCACGATCTCGGTATCGGGATCCGGCACAACCGATTCGATATCCCGTTCAATGATCCCCTTCCCCAGCCACTTCGCAGTCGGCAAATGGCCTGCCGCATACTCACTCTCTTCGCGAACGTCGAACAACAAAAACTGTTCGCCCCGCTTAAGCCGATCGTGAATCTCGTTGACAGTACACTCGCGAATATTAACGCGAACCGCATCCACGATTTGCAGGAATCGCGGTGAATGGTTAGCCATAAATTCTCTCGTTGATAGTCTCGACTCGATTTCTCTCGCAATGCGACTCTGAGAGACATTATCGCCGTCGACAACCATCTGTGAAGTCGCAGCCGTTGATGGCTCGGCGAATGATGCATTCCCACATTCCAATTGGCGTTCCCGCCCAGTGCGGTTATCGTGATCGTTCGTGATTCGATTCCGGTCGATTTCCAGGGGATTGACGATGCGCGGAGCGATGGTGTTGCTCATTGTGGCCATGCTGGGTCAAGTCGCACAGACGCAGGCCCAACCGCCTAAGATCGGCGATACCGTTCCCGAAATGCGATTCAAAGACATCCGCGCGTTGCCGCGAACGCTCGCGGACCTTGGCAAGAAACGAGCGTACGTCTTTGTCTTTACGACCACATCGTGCCCATTGGTCCGCCGCTCGATCCCGAAACTGATCGATTTGGATTCTCGCTATTCACCTCAAGACGTGCAGTTTGTCGCCGTCAACGTGGGGGCTGATGACACGATTCGCGGCATGGCGGCGCAAGCGATTGAACTCGACGCGGCATTTGCCTTCGTCAAAGACGTTGACCTCTCGTGCGCGAAGGCACTCGGCGTGACGCGAACGCCCGGCGTTGCGGTGCTGGATGCCGACCGGAAACTTGTCTATCGAGGTCGCATCGACGATCAACTTCGACTGGGAGGTGCTCGGCCCGAGCCGACTCGGCGAGACCTCGAAGAAGCGATTCGCGAGACTCTCGCCGGACAAGGCGTCTCGGTGGCGGAGACTGCTGTGGACGGCTGCACCATTGAGGCGCCGCTGCCACCGTCGACGACGCGGCCCGATGCGACTTATCATCAAGATGTGGCCCCGATCCTGCAGCGGCGATGCATCAACTGTCACGTTGAAGGAACGGCGGCCCCATTTGCGCTGCTGACTTATCGCGATGCCGTGTCCCACGCGGAAATGATCGCCGAAGTCGTCGCCGATCAGCGGATGCCTCCCTGGTTCGCCAATCCCAAGCATGGCAAGTTTCAGAACGATCCCTCCTTATCCACGACCGAGCGAGAAACGATCGCGAACTGGGTGCGATCGGGTCGAGCCGAAGGAGATGCACCGGAAATAGCCGCAGAACCAACGAAGGCCATAACCCGCTGGCGGATTGGCGAACCAGATCTGATCGTGACGATGCTCGAAGAACACGCGATCCCGGCCACGGGGTTCGTCCCCTATCGAAATGCGTTGCTACCGCATGTCTTCCTGGCGGATACGTGGGTCGAAGCCTTTGAAATCCGGCCTCAGAATCCCGCGGTTGTGCATCATTGCAACATGGCGTTTGTCACGCCCAAAGGGGCTGGAGAGCACACCTTTATCACCGGTCACGTCCCCGGCGGACAGCCGATGGATATGGGTCGGTTCGACAACGGCTCGGCGATTCTCATTCCGAAACTGGCTGCGTTAGGACTTCAAATCCACTACACCACGACGGGCAAGGAAGAGACCTGTCGGATTCAAGTCGGCCTGCGGTTTCCTCGACGACCTGTCCAGAAGCAACTGCGACATCTACTGCTCGACCCGCATCGGATCGCGATCCCACCAGGTCATGGTGCCTTTGCCATTCAAGCGGGCAAGACCCTCGATCGCGACATCACTCTGATGGGGATGTTTTCGCACATGCACGTTCGCGGCAAGGACATGTCCTTCTTCGCCGTCGCTCCGGACAAATCGCGGGAAACGTTGCTGCAGATCCCCAACTACAACTTCGAATGGCAACTGGGCTACGAAATCGAGCCGGGACAAAAGCGCTTGCCCAAAGGCACCATGATCGAAGCCATCGCTCACTACGACAACTCGGCCTTCAATCCCTACAACCCCGATGCCAAAAGAACAGTCCCCTGGGGCCAGCAAACCTACGACGAAATGTTCAACGGCTTCGTGTTCTTCGTGGACGACACGGAACAGCTTGGAATCACGGTAAATCCGAAGAACGGGCAAATCAAGAGGTGAGCCACGGATGGAACACGGATAAAGGCAGAGAATTAAAGAGTTAATAAGGGATAGAACAGCAGGATCTTCGCTAGTAGGCAAATCTTTTGAAATCAACTTTGACGCGGCCAAAGTTGACGAGCAGACCGACTTGCACACCCGTTGCCTTTAACTCATTCAGTAATTGCGGTTCGTCGTCGCTGCAATATGCCTTCGCAACCTTCAGCTCAACGATCACACAGCGGTTGACCCAGAGATCTGCTTTATAGTAACCAACGTCAACGCACTTGTAGATGACTCGAATGTCGGATTCAGTTTCGACTTCGAATCCCCGGGACTGAAGTTCTACCTGCCTAGCTCGCTGATAAACCCGCTCCAGAAATCCGTAACCAAGAACTCCATAAACCTCAAACGCAGCACCGATGATCGCTTCAGTGATATCGCTATGGAGCAATCCCATCTCGCGCTCTTTTTCCTTTCCATCTTTCCCACAATTCTTGTCTTTATCCGTGTTCAATCCGTGTTTCATCCGTGGCTAAAAACGTCTTTCACCGCTTTCCCTTTTCCGTCTTCCGACGCATAAAACGGCCGCTTTTCCACTTCGTATTGCGTCTTCGGGCTGATCCCCATCGCGTGGAAAATCGTCGCATGCATGTCTGAAACAGAGACTGGATTCTTGATCGCCAGGCAAGGCCGCTCTGCCGCTGTTTCGCCGTAAAGGAAGCCCTTCTTCACGCCGCCGCCGAACATGACCACCGAAGTGCCGCCGGTGAAGTGGCGATGCAGGCCGTAGTGCTTGGGCTCTTTCAGGATATCGGTCGGGGCCGTCGCTTGATCGCGCGCGTTCGATCCCGGCACCCCTTCAATGATCATGTCGCGACTGAATTCGCTGGCGATGATCACCAGGGTCCGGTCGAGTAACCCGCGGGATTCCAGGTCGAGGATCAATTGCGAGATCGGCCGGTCAATCTCTTTGTGCAATCGATCCACCGCGGCATGTCCGTCGGCGTGAGTGTCCCAATGCACGAACGGAATGTATTCGGTGGTCACTTCGACGAAGCGAGCCCCCGACTCGACCAGTCGACGAGCCAGCAGACAGCCCTGACCGAATCGACCCGTGTTGTATTTCTCGTAACTCTCTTTCGGTTCCAGCGACAGATCAAACGCATCGCGGTCTTTGGAGCTCAGCAAGCGATGTGCGTTCTCGAGCGATCGCAACATGGATTGCTGGTGATAGTCGCTCAGGTAATCGCGTTGGGGATTCTGATCAAGCAGCTTGCGGAAGAGCTTCTGTCGACTTTCAAAGCGTCCGGGCTCCATTCCTTTCGGTGGCCGGACCGCGCGAGCCGCTTCGTCGGGATAGGGCAGGTTCATCGGTCCGAATTCGCTGCCAAAGAATCCAGCCTGCGTGAACGCCTTGATCTCTTCGTTCTCGCCGATCCCTTCCAATCGCTGACCAATATTGATGAACGCGGGCATGACGGGGTTGCGCGGCCCCAGGACTCGTGCCATCCATGCACCGATGTGCGGCGCGGCAACAGTCTGCGGCGGGACGTAACCCGTATGCCAGTGATACTGATGCCGCGAATGCAGGATGCTGCCCAAGTCAGGCTGGTAGTGTGACCGGATCAGCGTCGCGCGATCCATCACACCGGCAATCTGTTCCAGCCCTTCGCAGATTTTGATGTTGTCGACGACAGTATCGATCGATTTGAAGGTGCTCATCACCTTGTCGACGGGAGTCCCGATTTCGAAGGGATGGTATCGCTTCGGATCGAACGTTTCGGGCGCGGCCATGCCCCCCGCCATCCACAGCAGGATACAGGAGTCGGCAGTCGGCTCGGGATGAGTGACCGCTTCGTGCTCGTTGCCGGCCACCAGGCGCGGCGCACCAGACATCAAGGCGGCGGTCGAGGCCGCCGTCAGTTGATTCAGAAACGTCCGGCGAGCGATCGCTTCTGAGATTTCGGGTCGGGGCATGACAAATCTCCAACGCGTGCACGATCGGACGATGAAGTCCAACCGGGGATCACAGGAACTCGTCGTCGTCCTGCAGGTCGGTTTCCGTAATGACGCGGTGTTTGGCCGCATTCAGGACATTGGTCGCGGTATCCACGTCATCAACGAAGATCGCGATGGCCCCCTGGCCCCGATGCCGGAAGAGCAACGGGTAGGCATGATGAATGTTGACTTCCGCCTTCATCAATGTCGAACAGATATTGTGGAAGGGTTGTTCCCCCTCGGGAAGCTCGACGCCAACGACATCGCTTTCGCTGAACATGAAGCCGGAGAGTTCCAGCTTCTCACGAGCCCGATCGGTATCATTAAAGATTAGCCGGACCATGGCGAAGTCGACGGAATCGACGATGCTCATCGCAAGAACGCGAGTGTCCAGCGATTCCACCTGCCGCATCAAGTCATTTAAGCGCCCGACGCGATTTTCCAGGAAGACACAGAACTGACGCAGGCACGGCCAGGTTCGGCCACGCATTGTTTCGGCTTCGGTAAATTCACCACCACTGAAACTGCTGGACATGCGCCAATTCACTCCGTTCGCCGTTTGATTCCGACCAGGGACGCTGCGGCAAGCGCATCGACCGTGCCCTCAATAAGTTGCGACGTAAACACTGTAAGGCAACTTCGGGGCGAGGTCAATCAGAGGTGAAGACGGACGACCGCAATTCGATCCGCTTTATCCGAAGGGGACCGAGTCGAATCCGCACCTCAGTTAGCGCGAAGGATTTAGGCCTGCGCGGGAACGAGGGTCGTGCAATGCCTAGCGAAAACGGTACTCGGAATTGTCGCGATCAAAGTCGCTGTCAGTCAGCGAGCTGGACATTTTCACTTCGGTAAAGGAATAGGACTCAACCAAGGTCGAATCGTCCAAATTCGCTTCGTCCACTTTCTTGTCAGCCGCGGGCCATTCGAAGTGCTTCGAATGAACAGGCAAATTCCATTCATTGTCGATGTAGGTAATCGACTTGCGATAGATCGAAGATGAAGTTGGTGATCCGTACACGGTCGTGAAAACAGTGCAGGGACGCCCGTCGAAAGATTGATCGTCTTCAACCGTACACGAAGCCAAGTGGTTTTTCACCAAGTCTTCGCGATGCAGATCCAGCATCACGTTCGTCAAGGTGGCCAAACCGGCATCCGTGACTGGGTAACGAGTGTCTCGCATGGCCAAGCGGCAATTGGGATCGAGATTAAACGCAGGCAACCGAGCTTTCCAGCCGCCGTCGTGAGCGACCATCTTGCCGTTGTTCTGACCTTCGACATATAGCACTTCACGCCCCGTGTCGCCCGTCAGCCAGACCAGATAAACACTGAATGGCTTGTGGCGGCATTTCAATTGGATCGTCTGTTCGTCGAGGAGTTCGGGGCCAACAACTTCCTGCTTCGCCAGCTTCGCACAGTAGCTGTCGACTCCGGCGAGGAATTCCCCTCCCTTTTCGAGCAGGTCAACTTTGCGCTTCAAAGTGACCAAAGCTTCTGAATCGACCTCCCGGTTATCATTCGACGTTGTCGCGATGGAAGGCTGGGGGTTGTCCAGCGAGTTTGCCGATTCGGTGATGAATTCGATTCGCCGCGTAACCACTTGCTGCGGTTCGACACAGGTGGCTGATTGGGTCGTACCACTTGATGTCAGGGGCGAAGGCAGCAGTCGGCCCACGCCGCACGCAATCAGGCTGGCGAGTCCCACGAGCAAAGTTCCGATGAATTTCATTTGGTGTGCCTCGCGAATACAGGGTTCTGCCGACACGGGTGGATTGTCGGACTTTGCTGCAACCCCACCTCTTCGCCCTGGTTGTTCTGTGGGAAACATAGTTCGCAAAAGCTGTACCGAGTGCAAAACATGATAAATCGGCGACTTTGCTGCGAACTGAGGGTCGATCGTCAACCACGAGGGGCGGATTTCGTTCGTCTGCGAGCAAGGCCCCAAAACACGTCTGAGCGAACGTGAAAACACGTCCACGAAAATCGCTCGCGTCGGTCGGTTACTGACCGGTGCAATCCGAAACGCCACTGCGGTGCGGTCACAACTATTTGCGCCAGATCCACCTTTTGACGCATGCCGAAGTTGTCTCCGAACCACCAGAAGATCGGAAGTCTGGCGCAGATCCCGCTTGACGTACCACTCTACGATTTGTAGATTCCATTCTTAATATTTTGATTATTCAAAATAACAGTTTTGTAAAACAAACTGAAATATTCAACTGGAATCAAAACATGATTTTACAAGAAACGAAACGTCATTACAGAAAAGGCTTTACGCTCATTGAACTGCTGGTCGTCATCGCAGTGATTGCTGTTCTGATGGCATTGTTGTTGCCCGCCGTCCAACAGGCGCGTGAAGCGGCGCGGCGGACTCAATGCAAAAACAATCTGAAGCAATTGGGGCTGGCGCTGCACAATTATCACGACAGCCATTCAGTTTTTCCGCCCGCGTATGTTGGCAATCCGTATGTTTCAGGAACGGTGAACGGAGTCACCTATCCGGACGACAATGGAAATGGCTCTTCGGGCTTGGCGTGGGGAATGTTGTTGTTGCCGGCGCTCGATCAGTCACCGCTGTACACGGCGTTCGATTTGAACCAGGCCTGTTGGTCGGCAGCGAACGCGACGGCCGCTCGGACCAAGTTGGCTGCCTTCCTGTGTCCGTCGGCAACGGGTGGCAGCGACGGATTTTTCGTGGAGCGTTACAACGGATCGCCGGCTTATGCGCCAAAGAACCAGACACCACTAAGCCCCGCCGTTTACTTTGCACACTCACATTACCTGACGAATGCGGGCATCCACCAGCCTTGGGGCCGAGTCACCAACTACGACGACTTCTCCATTCCCGAACCGATTCCCGCCAATGGCAACCTGCCCGCGGTCATCGACGGACCGTTCTACCGGAACTCGCGCACCTCTTCCGCGAGCGTCTCGGATGGGCTGTCACAAACCGTGTTCCTCGGTGAACACAGTTCGATCCTCAGTAACAAGACCTGGGTCGGAGTGGTCCCGTTCGGTGCCACCTGCCCCAAGCCGCCGTTTCCTTCGGACTGCAACAGCGGTGGCTGTCTGGTGGGAGCTCATAGCGGACCGGATACGCACGATCACCCCCAGGTGATTATTCACGCCCCGAACAATCCGTTTGGGCATACCGACGAGATGTACTCAGAACACGTCGGCGGTGCTCACATCCTGATGGGGGACGGGTCCGTTCGCTTCGTGTCACAGTTCATCGATCCATTCACCTGGATCGCCCTGTCGACTCGAAACGGCAGCGAAATCATGGGGGACTTCTAACGATGAATCGCCCTGCCCATCGCTTTGCGTTGGTGACACTGCTGCTTCTCTCCATGATCATTGGTTGCGGACGCCCCGCGCAAATGGGTTCCAGTGACGAAGTCATGTCGGCTGTGGATGCCTTGTACACGGCCATCGCATCGCGTCGAGTGGAACTCTTGGACAAGAGTGCCGCCCGTATCGAAGAACTGCATTCCAGCAAAGAGCTTCCCGATGCCGTTCATCGTCAGTTGAAGTCGTACATCGACGAAGCACGGCAAGGCCAATGGGATCCCGCGATCCGCAAGTTGCACGAATTCATCCGCGGTCAGCGCCGCTCGTCGTAATGATTTAACTGCGCAGTCGCCATATTGAAAAGTAGAGGTTTTCAACGCAAAGGCGCAAGGACGCAAAGAAAGATCTGATCAATCAGAATGGCCGTAGTCTCTTTCTCTGCTTTGCGTCTCTGCGACTTCGCGCCTTTGCGTTGAATCCGCAGCGATCGGAGATTGTGCTCTCTACGCTTTGATGACTGCACGCGTTGATGTCCGATTCAGAATTCGGTTCGGTGCCACGGTCCAAGTCGTTAGGTATCTACACATCTTACGCCAGAGTAATATGAGTGATCGTCCGTCTGTTCATTGTTCTCAGGCCCAAGGGGCCGGAACTTTGCCCAGCCAGGGCCCTTCGGCCCTGGAATTAAGCCCATCGTTGGACTTCCAAAGGCCTGAAGGGCCGGACATTTCAGGGGGTGGGCCGATTCAAGATGAGTTCCTCGAACTCTGCCGCAGGCACGAATTCGAATGAGAGATATGCATGAAAATAATGGACCGGCCCTTCAGGCCTCAAGAGATTTTATTAGTGGCCCTGGTCCGGGGCCGAAGGGCCCCGGCTGGGCAAAGTTCCGGCCCCTTGGGCCTCAGGACAGAGACCAAAGCATCCCAAGACGAATGCGTCCGAGAGATGTAGATACCTATGATCCAAAACCGTGGCACCTCATCTTGATGAATTAGCACGACAACACTTCATCCAAGCGGTAGACTTTCCCAGTTCGCACACAATCGTTGCGAGCTTTTTCCAGGAAAGGTCGCAGGCCGATGTCGAAAGAGTTTTCGTCGCACAGCTATCGCCGACAGAATCAGGCGGCGTGGAACAGGCTGTCCGATGGTAGTCAGTTTGCCAAGGTCGCGTCTGACGAAGAGCTTCGGGATCCCCTCAAAGCGCTCGATGGCCGCAATTGGCTCCCCGCCAGCGTCGCTGGTCTGCATGTGCTGTGTTTAGCATCGGGTGGCGGCTGGCAGTCGATCCTGTATGCCGGCGCCGGAGCTCACGTCACCGTTGTCGATCTTAGCCCCGGCATGCTGGAGCTTGATCGGCGTGAAGCGACGCGACGCGGCCTGACTGTCACCACGCTCGAAGCCTCGATGGATGACCTGTCGATGCTGCCGGAAGAAAGCTTCGACATCGTCCATCAGCCGGTCAGCACCTGTTACGTCCCCAGCATCGTGTCGGTCTACGAACAGATCGCACGGCTGTTGCGAGACGGTGGCCTCTACATCAGTCAGCACAAGCAGCCCATTTGTGCGCAGATTACGGAACGGACTCCGCGTAATCACTTCGTCGTCGGCATCGAATACTTTCACGAAGGACCGTTGCCCAAGGTTGAAGACACCTCGTATCGCGAATCGGGAGCGGTCGAATATCTGCATCGCTGGGACGAACTGGTGGGAGGCCTCTGCAGAACCGGATTCGTGCTGGAAGACCTGCGCGAGCCTCGCCGAGCCGACTACAAAGCCGCCGTCGACCATTTCGGCTATCGAGGCCGCTTTGTCCCCCCGTACGTCCGCCTGAAGGCTCGTCGAGTGGCTCGCCAACGAACCACGGAAGGCACAACAAAGCTTTGGCTGCCGTAAGCAACCCTGATGATGAACTCACGCACTTCCACCTTCCGTCATTCCCGCGGAGGCGGGAATCCAGAGAGCCAAGAGACGGCGGGAGTCGTTGCCAGGTAGCTGGATTCCCGCCTGCGCGGGAATGACAGTAATCGAGCAGCGTCCGCTGTCGAAATCGACATCTTCGAACTCAGCGGAGAACTCCATGCCAAACGTTTGCGAAACCGCAATCGGCTGCGTTTGACGAGGCGATTTCGTAGTTTAGAATCGAAGGATGTCAACGCGACTGCACTACTTCAAACGCTACCGCATGGAGATCGATCTGGCGAACACGCCGATCCCGATCGCGGAATTGCCTGAAGGGTACGACTGGAACGAATGGGATGAGGCCGATGTCGAACGACATGCCCTCACCAAGCATCGCAGTTTTCGCGATGAGATGGATGCGGAGGTCTTTCCGAGTCTGGGCGAGTATTTCGGTTGCGTCAGGCTGATGCATGAGATCAGTCAGCAGGACAGCTTCCTGGGCCCGGCCACGTGGTTAATCGTCTGTCGAAATCAACAGGGAATTCCGGAAGACTGCGGCACGATTCAGGGCTTGGGTCCCTCACCAATCAACGGGGCGATCCAAAACGTGGGTGTTGTTCCCGAGCATCGCGGACTCGGATTGGGTCGAGCCCTCGTCTTGAAGTCGCTCGAAGGCTTCGCACTCGCCCGTCGCCAACGCATCGTGCTGGAAGTCACCGCCACCAATCAGCCCGCCGTGGACCTGTATCGTAGTATCGGGTTCCGAGTCGTCCGAACCATGTACCGAACCGCGATATTTGAAGAGCGACTGGCCTGATTATCACCATTTAATCAGAGACGTGACCGCTAGTAACCGAGTTGCTCGCCGTCACCTCTATGATTCCAGTTGAAATCACTCGCGGTCGATAGGAAGGGCTGAAACCCGCAATCCGTACTCGCACGGCCTGTGAAAACCTGCTAATTTATGGATCTTCGCAAGCTGTTGCGACGGATCGCGTGTCGACCTGATGGGCATGGTGTCGACCCTGTTCACCACTTGAGAGCGCGTCCTGCCTGATTGTGGCGTCCCGCGAGCGGAAACCCACTGTGTCTAACCCCTGTTTCAACGCGACACGGAAGTGCGACCCGCACTAGGAAGAGTGCCGAGTGACTTCGACTCCCCAGACCAGCCCGATCGCCGAATCACCCGCAACCAACCGGCCCGAAAGCAAACCGAAAAAACAGGGCCATTTTTGCGTCTGGCATGGACTGACATTCGGAACGTGGTTGCGATTACTCGCCAGTCGCCCCCCCATGGGATTGGCTGCGTTGCCGCGGATGGCAACCATCACGCCCCTGAGCATGCTGAATTCGTCGAATGATCTTTGGGAATCGGTGCTGTTCGGCGGCAAGATCGCCCGGCAAAAAATCGAACATCCACCGATCTTCATCCTGGGACACTGGCGCAGCGGCACCACATTGCTGCACAACCTGATGACGCTCGATCCTCAGTTCACTTACCCCAACCTGTATCAGGTGATGTATCCGGGCAACTTCCTGTTGACCGAGAAAATCGTCACGCGACTGACCGGTTGGGTGCTGCCGAAAACGCGTCCCATGGACAACATTCCTGCGGGCTGGAGCCTGCCGCAGGAAGATGAAATGGCACTGCTGCTGCTGACACTGATGTCTCCCTATCTGATGCTCGCTCACCAGGGAGCCCCCGATAAAACGTGCCGCTTCTTCGATCTCAAGCAGTTAACGCCCGACGAACGCCGCCGCTGGCAAGACGCCTTCATGACGTTCGTCAAGAAGCTGACCGTGCGAGACAACAAGCCGATCGTGTTGAAATCACCGTCGCACACCTTCCGCGTTCCCGTCCTGCTGGAAATGTTTCCGAACGCAAAATTCGTCTACATCTATCGCGATCCCTATGCGGTCTTCAGCTCCAGTATGCATCTTCGAAAGACATTGTTCCTGGAGAACGGTCTGGGCACGGCGAATCTCAAAGGGATGGACGAAGAAATCCTGCAGGTCTACAGCGACTGCATCGACACCTACGAAAATACCAAGCAGTTGATCCCTGCCGGCCGCCTGCACGAAATGAAATTCGAAGACCTGGAAGCGGATCCAATGAGTCAAATGAAACAGGTTTACGACGCGCTCAGCCTGGGCGGATGGGACAAGGTGGCACCAGTTCTGCAGAAGGAGCTTCCTTCACTGAACGAATATCGCAAGAACTCGTTCAACATGGACGAAGGGACGATGCGGAAGGTCTATTCACGCTGGCAGAAGTCTTTCGATCTTTACGGCTATCCCAGCCGACTTCCGTCGTAGCTTTCCACCATCCCCTCCTACTTTCCGTCATTCCCGCGCAGGCGGGAATCCAGCGAATCGCGGGACGATGTCGATGCTGCAGTGGTGGAAATCTCGGCGTCCATAATTCGATACGAAATGGCTGGATTCCCGCCTGCGCGGGAATGACGAGTGAGAGTTTAAACATGGTCACTTCGGCCAAGTCACGCCAACATAGTGGATATAGGTTAACCAGACAGGCTGATTTGGTTGCGGTAAGCCGCCTAAACCTGACCCGCGCGTCTTCCCCAACCTGCCCCCCATCGTTAGAATCCGATCGACTTGCTTAGATGTCCTGCCGACCGACGCGAACGAAAGGAGTGACCAGTGTCCGTGCGGAAACCCCTCTTTCTGACTCTGACCGCAGCACTGTTGATGGTGCAATCCGCTTTGGCCCAATCCGAAGCCAGGATTCAGGTTGTCCAACCCGGCATCGATCAACTGAAAATTGATCTCAAATACCTGGTGGAACTCAGCCCGACTGCAGCGCTGAAGAAGCAATGGGGGACGACCCTCGAACCGTTGCTCGACAGCTTCGCCGAAGGCCTCGATCCGACAAAGCCAATTCGTATCGACATCCTGGTCGGCAAAAACGTCGACTACGAGATGCATTTTCCCGTCAAGAAGCTGGACGGACGCGAAAGCTTTCTCAACAACTTGAACGGCATGGGCTTTACTGTCAAACCGCTCGCTGCAGGGGGAAACCTCTACTCCGTGACGCAGGGCAACATTAAGAAAGGTCCCGCCAGGAAGCCGTCCTTCATGCGGTACCTCAACGGGTATGGATCGTTCGCGCCAAAAGAGGGAGCCCTCCCCGCGAAACTTCCTGACCCGATTACCGACCCGAACAATGGTGTGAACGCGCTGCTGGCGAAAGGCTACGATGTCGCCGTTTCGTTGAAAAACAGTGCCACTCCCGCTGACGTCGCCGCTCGCAAAGCCAACTTCAAAGAGTTGCGCAAGGAACTCGAAGCGGGCCTCTCGGCCAGGCGTACCGAAGACAAAAGCGAATTCGCGCTGCGCAAACTGTCCATGGAACAGAATCTGAACGAAGCCGAACGCTTCGTGGTGGATATCGATGAATTCCTGGCTGGCTGGACCACGACGATCGGTGCCAAAGAGATGGCAGGAAAGGGTCGCGCCGAGTTCAGTCTAACCGCATTGCCCAATACCGAACTGGAAAAGAGTGCTCAGGCACTGGCTGCGAAGTCCAGCTACTTTGCCAACGTCACGCTTCACAAAGAGCCTGCCGTCTCGGGCAAAATCAATTTCGGGCTGGATACGCTGCGGACTGAGCATCTGAAAGAGTTCTACAAGACGGTGCGACCGACTCTGGAGCTGCAGATCGACCGACGAGCCACCTTGAAAACGCCTGAGCAGAAGAAGGCAGTCAAAGCGGCGTCCAGCATTCTGATCGATATGCTGAACGACACCGTGTCGCTGGGCGTGGCGGATCTGTTCATGGATCTGCATTCCGCTGGCGATGGCAAGCACACATTCATCTGTGGAGCTCGCGTCGATAACGGCAAAAAGGCGGACGACATCGTCAAGCTGCTGCCACAAGTGAATGCCAGCCGCGAAGTCAAACTGGATATCCAGAAGATCGGCGACGATTACAGCGTTCACTCGGTGGGCGTCCCCGATCATCGCAAGGTCGCCTTCCAGAAGCTGTTCCCCGGCGAACAGACCATCTACGTCGCCACATCGAAAGACACCGTCTGGGGTGCTGCTGGTGTCGACGCACTCAAAGAATTGGAAGCGGCCATCAAGGAAGCGGCTCAACCTGCTCCTGCCGCTGTTGATCCGCGAGTCGTCTACTTCACCGCCAATGCCACTCGCATGGTCGAGTTGATGGAAATCGTTCGTCCCGAAGTTCAGCCGGTCGACGAAAAGCTAACGAAGGACGAGAAGGCTCGCATCAAGCAGCGTGACAAAGACCTGGAACGAGTTCGCAAACTGGCTGTCGAAGCGATGGCAGGATGCGACGCCTTGTTCAGTGGTGAAATCAAGAAGGATGGCAACAAAGTCGAAGGTTGGACGGATGTCAGCGAATGCGTGCTGAAGTTCATCGGCTCGGTCACCGCCGACTTCGCCAAGGACATGCAATAACGATTGCAGATCGTCCACAGATCAAACAACAGGGCTTCGCCAATGCGACGCCCTGTTTGTTTTGGTAGCCAAAGTAGTAGGCACACTCCGTGTGCCGAATCTTTTAAGTAGCCTTCTCGCTCCGCCGAGAAGTAAGCCAACTGCAAATCCGCGCGCCGGGCAGCAGCGGAACCGAGTGGCGATCACGGCGTTGTGCTCATCGGCTTACTTCTCGGCGGAGCGAGAAGGCCACTTAACCGTTACGTCGCCGCCTCAACCGTCGGCTTCGGCTTGCTCCAATGACACAGTAAGACGCCCAACGCATACAGCAATAGCAGCGGCACCATCATCATGATCATGGTCATCGGATCGGGCGTCGGCGTCAGCAACATCGAGATGATCGCAATTGCCATCACGGCGATCCGCCACTGACCCAGATACTGATCGACGGTGAAGATATTGATCTTCGCCAGGAACAGCATGATCAGCGGCAACTGAAAGCTCAGCCCGAACATCAGCGGCAGCATGATGGCAAAACTGATCCACTCAGAGATCCGGATCTGCGCCGTCAACTCGATGCGAGCATTGTAGCCCAACAGAAAGTCCAGCACTGTCGGCAGCACGGCATAGAAGCAGAACATCACGCCACCCAGGAACAAGATGATGCTCATGGGCAGATACGTATAGATGTACTTGCGCTCGTGCGGATACAGACCGGCAGCGATGAACAACCACAACTGATACAGCACCCACGGACTGGCCGCGATCAGACCGGCGACGAACGACACCTTCATGTAAGTGACGAACGCTTCCTGCACGTTCAGCGTGACCGGCCGAGACATCTTATCCATTTCCGTGCGAAACTGCAGAAACGCCTCGGACTGAGCATGCAATGTCAGCATCCGTTCCTTCAACATTTCCGGTGCCGCAGGATAGCTATCGGGTGCCGCCTGATGCAGTTGATCAGCTAATTCATACGCGGGGAGCTGCAATGAAATCGTGCGACGCGCTTCCGGAGTCACCAGGGGAGCGTTCTCTGGCCGTTGCGACGCCGATGTGTCGGGCGGTAAAAACCAACCTTTGATCGAATCCCAGAAGGAGACACCTTTGACGTTGTCATCCACCTTGGCGATGAAGTTGGCTCGGCGCAGTGCCGCGTCGACCGGTTGGCGAATCAGCCGGACCAGGTTCTCGCCGTACATCAACGCCAGAATGACGCAGATGGACAGGCCCAGCAGAGCCCGGATCAAATGAGTCCGCAGTACTTCCAGATGCTCGCCAAACGTCATGGTCGAGTCATCAAACAGATCTTTTTCGGTCGCCATTGGGTCTCTCCGATTGCGCAGTCGCCGCATCTTGAAGCAGCAACAGCGCGGACGCAAGCCGAGTACAAGGAGCTGAACGGATGAGTGCCGCGAATCAGTTCAATCGCACGGATTGCGTCGACTGTGCGGTATCCACTCGGAAGGCCCGGCAAGGTGGCCAGGCAGGTGAGCGGGACAGCTAGATTCTAAGGGATCCGCCAGCTTTGTCCAGCCGAGAACCGTTTCGAGGTGCTAGCGTAGTCAGAAGAGCCAACCTCTGACGGCGGGGTCGTTTCAATGCCAGCCAACCCAATCATCATTCGCGAACATATTAGCATATCGAAATCATCAGCGCGTTATTTCGGGTGGCGACCTCGGTGTAGGCGGATTTCAAGCTGCCAAAAAAAATCACATCGGGGGGATACCGTCCCGCAAGCACCTCGTTCGCCAAACGCTCGTAATCCGACGAATCGATCCCGGCCAGCACGTCGGCAATCTTATGAACCAGTGATGGCGAAGCGTAAGCGCAATAGAATTCAAAATCACCCGTAACGAATTCATCAAGACTGTAAGGGTATTGTGGGTCTGGATAGTCGCCGGAAACTGCAAGACTCAGTGGCGGCCCCTGCTTTCGAAAAACGATATGAAATTCATACCACGACTTGTCGAGTGCGTACGAGGGCATTCTATGGAGTTCAAGTTCACTACCCGCAATAACCTGCTCAAACGCGTCGCGGGGGATTTCGTGCAGTCCACCGATGCGACCCATCCTAAGCCCTCCGTCTAACGTTCAGAGTCACTTGCCGACGATTGAGATCAACACGCCAAACACTGTGAACCGCCGCCGACTGCGGGTCAAGTTGTCCGTCAAGACGGAATGCCTAGGGAAGCGAACAGACCTCCATGCTTTTAATTAGGCCCTGCTCAATTGAGAATCGATGACCAACGCGATCATCGGCAAAAAGGGTTCCTGCCATGTCGCGCACGACCTGATGCACTTCGACCAGGATTCGTCCGGCATCCTCCGAGTGAAACGACAGCGGCTCGACATGTGGGTTGATCTCGCTCCACTGCTCCGTCCAGTAAGCACGGACCTCTTCCGGTCCGCGGACAAAGCCCCCTTTGAACGCTCGCGGCCAAGCCACATCCGGCGTCATGAGGGCGAGGGCGGCATCAATGTCCCGCGCGTTGAAAGCCGCATAAGCCGCGCGGAGCAGTTCGACGTGTGCTGAAGAGATCTCGGCTGGTGCGTTTGCCATAAGTATGGGTCTACTTCGCTTTCGTGATTCGGAACGCCAAATCTGCCCGCGGCGCAATGTCGGGTTGACCGCTTGTTATGCCTTCGGTGACTCTCTGTTCTTGGCAGCCCTTGAGCCCACGACGGGACTGGCGGAATCGACTTCGACAATCTCAATCGTCACTGTATCGCCGACCTTCAGATCATATTGCTGCAACCAAAACAAGTGGTTGTTTTCTACAGTTGATCCGCGACCTGTAAGACCGCCTAAGTGGCAATGGAATTCCTGACCTTCGTTAGTGCGGCGAGGAACTGAACTTGGGCCAAGCGTACCGACGCCAGTTACAGTTGCGGTGACCACACCAAGATCATCGGTGCCCGCGGTAACTGGTTCTTCGTTATTGATGCGTACTCGCAGCGCAAACACAACTACCCCATTAGCTCATACGCCAAACATTGCTCGCAGGCAGATTCCAGCAACCCCGGACCTAGGATTCAGTGGACCTCGACGGCACAACCGATCAAGCGACTGGAAAGCTCATCAAATTCCCCCTTCGTGCTCTTCGTGTCCTTCGTGGTCATTCTCTACCGCTCGTCACACGCCAACACTGTGAATCAACAGCGACTGCGGATCAAGTTAACTAGCTTGTTCAGCATGCTTTCACCACGAAGGACACGAAGAGCACGAAGGATTCAGAGAACGAAACGCTGAATTCCCGTCCAGTTGAATGTCTTTGTATTGAACCGGTTGTGGGTACTGAGTCTGGAATGCAATTCCATGACGACTTAGCGGGTGGGTGTCACGACCTTTAGGTCACTGTATTCGTTCGATGAATCGTCCGTTTGGGAGTTGGTATTCGATCGTGATGAGGAGCCACAGTCGATTCCGCTTCACCCGATGTAGGAAAGAATCGCAAACTCACTGCCAGCAAATACAAAACGACCGACTTCGTTCATCCCCATCTTCTGATGAGCGCGCAGCGAGGCCACGTTGTCGCGTCGAATGAAGAGAATCCCTTCGCGCGCTGGCAACCAGCGCCGCAACTCCGCGAACATTGCCTGGGCCAGCCCGGTCCCCCGCTCTGCAGCGGCGACGCAGGTGGTCGACGCTTCGTCGCCCACAGGCAATGCGGAAACGACATCTGTGTGGCACTCCCTCGGTCCGCAATTGTTACCCCGATCCATCGAGAATCTTAATCGCATCGCGAGCAACCGTTCTTGTTTCCTCAAGAATTGCCGAATCGGCCTTTGGTTCTAGTTTCTTTCGTAGTTTTTCCCTGTCCTCGACAGCAAGACCGCCATTGATGATTAGCTTTGCGGCAAACGTGGCGTCAAGCTCCAATATCGGATCTGGTGTATCTAAGGCGTCGAATACTATTGCGGTTCTCTGATAACACGGAAGTAACAGAACCACCTCAACCAAGCGACGTGCACCACTCCGGAGGGCCGCCTTCAAAAGATATCCGCTCACAACATTCAACACACCGTAGAGCAGAACTGCTACAGCAACAACAAATAGTCCTTGCTTCCGGAATGATTGACGTCGCTGGTGCTCATTCATGGCAGTTCTCCCAGCGCATTCTACCACGCCCCATTCCGTAGAATAACTCAAGGTTGAAACTGCTGGCGACGGGTGGCCGAGATTGGAGTGTTTCGCGAAACCCCGGTTTGCCCACGCCGCGATTGCTATCAGAGTCGATCGACTTTCAACCGGGGCTTCCCGTTGGTCCAGCTCCGCCGAGTCCCAGCGGGACGATAGATAATAGCCCACCGTTTCAACGGTGGGGTAGGACAATGTCAATAAGACCAGTCCCGTCAGGGACGAAAGAACAAGATGATCCGAAACAATCCTGGTTGTGGCCTAACATGAGTTGTCTGTCGTCCCTCTGGGACTGCCGATTTTTCTGTGGCCTAACCCACCGTTGAAACGGTGGGCTATTATCGATCGTCCCTGAGGGGACTGACAACATCGTGGCGGAGTGGAATCATATTCTCATCTCACGCGGAACGCGACTTTCGCGATGTCGAACTCTTCTTCTTGGGCGCACCGGATTTCGCCAGGCTCTTCTGTAGTGCTTCCATCAGGTTCAACGTGACCGGTTCTTCGGCCTCTTCTTTTGGGGCTTCGATCTTGCGGCCTTTGACCTTGGACGCGATCAGCTTTTCGACTCGCTGTTTGTAGTCGTCTTTGTATTGTGCGAAATCGAACTTGTCGTCGGTCCATTGCTGGATCAATGACTGAGCGATCTTGAGTTGCTTGGCCTGGTCTTTACCGGCTTTGGCCTTTGCGAGTTTCATCTCGTTGGCGGGTCGGATCTCGACTGAGTAATTGAGCATGGCCATATGCAACAGACCGTCCATCGGGCGCAGCAGCACGATTTGATCTTTGCCGGACATCACGATCCGGCCGACCCCGTACTGGCCTTCCTTTTCCATCGCTGTGACGACGACGCTGAAGGCTTCGTGCGATCCCGAGTTGGCTGGCAGCAGGTAGTACATTCGTCCGTCGAAATAGAGCGGATCGATGGTCTCGGGTGGGATGAAGGCATCGATGTTCAATGCCTTCTCGCTGTCCGTTCGCAATTTATCGAGTTCCTCAGGATCGAACTCGACATACTTTCCTTTGCTCACTTCGTAGCCCGAGACGATTTCGTCGTTAGGGACCTCGCCGTGGATCGGGCAGACCTTCTGGTAGTGAATGCGGCTGTGACACTTGGCGTGCAATTGATGGAAATGGATATCGCTCTTTTGTCGATTGAGAGCGTTGAACGCCTCGACCGCGAAGGAGACCAGTCCGAAATTCAGTTGACCCTTCCAACTGGCGCGTTCGCCGGCTGGCTTCACTGAGGCTGCTTTTTTCGCCATTTCGCAATCTCCTGCATATGACCTTGTTGGGTCAACCTTGAGTCAGTGATTTCAGTTTCTTGATCGGCTGCGTCAGGCTCTGGCGAGTTGTACTCAACTCCTCCCACGGATCCCGTTTGATCGAAGCCAGCCGGCGCAGGACGTTGCGGATCGTGAAGTGATCCGAATGCATCTTCTCGCTCAGTTCTTCCCAAGCCAGAGGCGTCGAGACCGGAGCCCCCGTTCGGGCTCGCGGCGAATAAGGGATCACCGCCGTCGAGCCGCGCCCGTTTCTCAGATAGTCGAGGAAGATGCGTTTCGGACGCGCCGCCTTCGACATGTTCGAGGTGAATCTGGTGGGCGCGGCCGTTTCGATGGACTCGGCAACTTGCTTGCAGAACGCTTTCGCCTCGTCCCAGTCGTGTCGTCGTTCAATGGGAACGACCAGGTGGAGCCCCTTGCCCCCCGTCGTCTTCACGAAGCTGCGCAGGCCTAGTTCCTCTAGAAACTGTTTCACCTGTTTCGCGCTGTCGATCACCTGACTCCAGGCGACATCGGGGGCTGGATCGAGGTCGAAGATCAGTCGGTCTGGTGATTCCAACTTATCTTCGCGCGAGCCCCACGCATGCAGTTCGAGGGCGCTGACTTGTGCCAGCGAGATCAATCCCGGCGCATCGTCGACGAGTAGATAATTCCCAGTCTTCAGCTTCTCCTTGATCGGGATCTGTCTCAGGTTGTCAGGACTGCCGACCCCCGGATGTTTTTGATAGAAGCTTTCCTTCCCCTGCCCGTCGGGGCAACGGACCAGCACCACAGGTCGATGCACCAGATGAGGCAACAGCCAGTCGGCAATGTCGCGGTAGTACTCGGCCAACTCCAGCTTGGTGATCTTGTCCTCAGGATACAGCACCTTCTCAGGATGCGTCAGCCGCACTCCTTCGAACGTATCTGTGTCCGTGGGCCCACCCTTCGCAGTGGCCGCTTTGGTCCTCTTGCTCGCCGGAGCCCGCTTCGACTTCGCTGTCTCTTTCTTGGCAGTCGCAGACTTGCCTGCTCGCTTGGTCGCCGTTGCGATGGGAGTCGGCCGATCGAGCGTCACATCCTCGGCGGGCTTGTCTTCTCTCAAGCCTTGGAATGATGCATGCCGCAACCGGCCTTCGCGTGTGCGGCTGCCATAGCTGAACTGGCCGACCAGTTCGGGCTTGATCCAGTGCGCGGTGCGAACATCCCCCTTTTTCTCGGTCAGATCGACGAACGGCGACTTCGACTGTTCGAGCTTTTCAAGACGATCGGAAAGCTCTTCGAGAACATGTTCATTAAACCCGGTCCCTACCTTTCCGGCGTAGTGCAGTTCACCCTGCTCGTCATGGTATCCGACGAGTAACGCACCGAATCCTGATCGAGCACCACTGGGATCCGTGTAGCCGCCGATCACGAATTCGTCTTTGTGCAGACATTTCACTTTCAGCCAGTCATAGCTTCGTCCGGATCGATACGGCTGGTCTCGCCGTTTGCAGACCATTCCTTCCAAATGCAGACGACAGGCCTGCTGCTGGAACTCGTCACCGCGTCCATCGACATGTTCCGAGAATTGAATCGCTTTGTTCGCGCCAGATTCTTTGAGCAGCGTCTGTAGCAATTGCTTGCGTTCTTCCAAAGGCAACTCGGTCAGGCTGCGACCGTCCAGATAGAGCAGATCGAACACGACATACTTCATGTCGCCGCTACGATCTTCGCGAAAGGCATTCTGCAGCGATTGGAAGTCGGTGGTTCCATCGGGCTGCACAATCACGACCTCGCCATCAAGAATCGCCTGCTTCGCTTTAATACGACCCATGGCTTTCACGAGTCCGCTCAGACGATCCGTCCAATCCTGCTGGTTGCGACTCGTAAACGTGATCTTGCCGTTGTCGATTCGACAGATCATGCGATAGCCGTCGAACTTGATCTCGTGCAACCATTCATCTCCTTCGGGAGGCTTTTCCGTCAGCGTCGCCAATTGCACCTCGGTCTTCTTCGGCATCGGCTGCTTGACTCCGCTCTCCTTTTGGGAAGCGTCGCTCACTTTCGCTTTGGCCACTTTGCGCCTCGTCGCCTTCACGATCGGCGAGGCTGCCATTGCGTTCGCTTCCCCCTTCTTCCCCTTTGATTCCCAGACGCGTTCCTTGGAGGAAGCGATGCCGCTTAGATCTCGACCCGAAGCGACGCTCAGTGGTTGTTCTACGACAATGTCTGTGTCGCTGTCTGCCTCGTCATCGCGTTCTTTAATCAGCAGCCATTGCGGCTTGTCACTCGATTTATTGCTGCGTGGGCGAACCAACGTCCAGCCGCCGCGGAGTTTCTCGCCATGCAGAATGAACTTCAATTTGCCCGTGCGTAGACCGGCCTCGGCATCACCGATCGGTTCCCAGGTTCCTGTATCCCACAGCAGGACTGTGCCGCCGCCGTATTGACCAGCGGGAATGATCCCTTCAAAGCCGCCATAGGCGACGGGATGATCTTCAACCTGGACAGCAAGTCGTTTGGTCGACGGATCCAGGCTGGGTCCCTTGGGGACAGCCCAACTCTTGAGGACACCATCCAGTTCCAGACGGAAGTCATAGTGCAGATGGCTGGCATCATGCTTTTGGATGACGTACTGCGAGCCGCTCACGGTGTTCTGCACGCCGCGCGGTTCAGGTGTCTCAGTGAAGTGACGTTTGCGTTTGTATTCCACGAGGCCCATCGGGTGGCTCCTTCAATTTCAATCCGGTCGTTGTTGGCGTAGTGCAGAAGCCCGTATCCATCGAGACAAGCTCGAAGGGGTCCAGAATCGGCTTCGTCAAATCAGACAATCCCCACCGAGTTCATCTCGGTGGAAGCGGGCCTTTGCACTAGGCGGACGAGATTCCAAAACTGTGGCACCCTCTCAACTCGACATCCCGCACAATCATTTGCGAACTGTGCATAAATGGCACTGCTTGATACTTCGTAAAGCAAAGCGAACCAGAAACTAACACTGTTGGATCGCAATTAATGGCGAAGAGCCGCCTTGATGGTTGGAACAGAAAATGCCGCACCAACTCGTGACGTTCTCGACATAAAGTTTCCACGAACTGTCGAAGAGAATGACATTCGCATCCTGGTGGGGAGGGTTTCGAAATGCTGACCAAGACTGCAGAACGAGTTGCCGACAATACTTGCGAAGAAACGAACGCTCGTATTCGTCGCCAGACGGAAGCCAATATTGAACACTACGGTCGACGGGGTCCGCAGGCGATCACTCGGCGATTGGGCGAACTCGATGCCGAATGGGATATCGAGCGTTGTCTGGAGACGATGGCCCCCATCCTGACCCTGACCGGGATTGGCCTGGGGATCACCGCGAATAAGCGCTGGTTCTTCCTATCAGCAGTTGTTCAAGGTTTCTTCCTGCAGCATGCCCTGCAAGGCTGGTGTCCACCACTCCCCGTTCTCAGGAGTTTTGGGATACGTACAGCTCAGGAGATCGAGTCAGAACGTGTTGCTTTGAAGGTTTGTCGCGGGGACTTCGCGAACTTCTCGGCCGAGGGTGGCGGGTCGACTCGACAGGCGATCAACGCGGCCACCCGTTAGTCACTGGCAGCAATCTTACAACCGACGTGGCTTCCACAAAGATCAGGTGCGTCAGGCTGTCTTCGGCGGCTCGATATCGGGATGCACTGTTTCAGCACCTTCCTTGCACCCGCCCGAGATGATTTGACAACGGCGTCTCGGAAAGATCATCAGCCCCAAGACGGCAGCCACGTCGGTTTTTTATTTCCGTCGTTTCTCACCGAGGTGAATCATGGACGCTTTCCGCATTAAGATCGGGCATCAGTCTCCCATGGTCGGTGCTCATTGGTGCCATCCAATCGGCTGGTCTCCGGCGAACAAGATTTCGGATACGAAATTTGAAAATGGAGCGTGGCGAAACCGCGAGGGCGAAGTGGCCGGCATCGTCTACTTCACGCCACTCGACGAAGGCGAAGAGATCGAAGTCGATCTGGACGATCTGCGCGTTGCCGCCTGCGGAGAATGGCAAATCATGGAAGAGGTCACCGTCGACGAAGGCAAGTAATGGAGGTCCGCGCTGCTAACCTCATCGGACACCCATTGCGCAGAGCAAATAGATCATCGCGCGGCTGCAGTCGATGTCACCACCCCGAGGCTCTCGCCAATGGGATGCTAGTTAAACTCCTGGTGGTGCACCACCAGCAGCAACATCAGCCACAACTGTGACCGTGACAGCGATCACGAAAATCATCAATAGCACGATGGCAGTGATCAGTTGGAATGCGGTCTTTCGTGCAACCACCCAATGCTGAATGATGAAAACCACGGAACCTAGGGGAACGAACCAGACGATCAAACCCCACCAAACCTTTTCTTTGAATCCCGTGACGATCAGGTTGATTTGGGCAATCGCCATGGCAAAGTACGAACCATATAGCCCCCCGACGAGAATCGCTGCCATCATCGGTTTACCTTGCAGGGCACCATACAGCATTCCGCCGATCACCCCGACCAAAGCACAGACGACCGTCGCGACCGCACCTTCCACCGCATCCTGTTGCAGCGTCCGCGGCACATCGTCATCGTCATTCGGATCGCGGCGTGCTTTCGCGACGTACTTGTAATCCTTCGCTTTGTCCACCAGTTCCATGCGGTCTCGGAAGTAATACGTGAACAGCCCATTGATACGCATGTTAAACATGGCGATGAAGCCGATTGGCAGGCACATCACCACCAGTATGATCACCGGGCCAATCAGTGGCTTGAAATCAACATCAACGGGCTTGCCGATCGCAGTGATGTCGACAGGCTTGGCGTTCTTCCCCTTCGGGGCGTTCTCTGCGGCGAGCAGTTGGCGATTGATATCCGCATTCGATTCCATCGTCTGCACGATGTTTTGAATGTCATTTCCCCACACCCCGGCGATCAATCCGACCGCGGCGAAGTTGGGAATGTTGGTCACCAGAATCCACATCAGCCAGACCGAACAACCACCCAGAGTTCGGCCCCAGAATTGAATGACTTTCCAGAACATCCAGGCCGGGACGGAAATGGGCATCGTCATGTGAGACATCGTAATGGGCAGCATCCAGACGATTGGCAACAAGCCGATTCCGATGCAGACTGGCAGCATCCACTCGGGCTGCCCGCTGTAGTGGACCAGGTAATAGCCCAACATGGCGGGCAACAGCAAAATGGGCCCGGCCCCGACCAAGGCCCAGGCAACTCCGATCACACCCTTGGAACTGGCCAGGAAGAAATCGAAATTGAGCTTCTTGAATTTGTCTTTGCGTTCCAAAGTCAGCTTGATGACTTCGGTATCCAGGTACCACAGCCAGCCCGGGATCACCAGGAACGAGACAAAGAAGCACAGCGCGAAAAACGCCCGCGGTGGCCACGCCGAGAGCCACAGATACATGAACGCACAGAACAGTGAAATGAGCAGGCAAACCAGTGTATAGGCATCGGTCCGCCAGGCGAGCATGATGTTCTTGCCGACAAACTTGCCTGCGTTCTTGGCCAAGCCCGGATAGAAGTCGGCAGGATCTGGACCTCTTAGAGCTCGCTTTCTCGCCTTGGCGCCCATGCCCCCTGCTTCGATATCGAAGCCACACTTGGGACATTCCGTCTCATCTTCGTCCAGCTCATGCATGTCGTAACCGCACTTCGAGCAAATGCGGGCATTGGTATCTTCGGCGCGGCGCAAATCGAGCGCCATCAGGGCGTCTTCAGAATCGACACGCTTCTTCGGTTTAGGGGCTGCGGCCGCGGCGGCGGGCTTCTTTTTCGGCTTGATGACTTTGGAATCGTCGGCGTCGCCCGCCGGCACGGCGATTTTGGTGTCGCATTGAGGGCACTTGACCGCTTTGCCACGTGCGGCGTCGGGAACAGTCAACACTTTGTCGCAGCTCGAGCAGCGAACCTTGACGGGCATAGAAGTCGCTTTCGGGATTTACAGGCTGCTGCCGGACATTGAAGAGAGCGAATGCCGTCCGGCAACACAGCGGAAATCGGAAGTTTGTATGGATTCCCTGAAAGTTTACGGTCGGGGAGGCCATTCCCGCAACGCAGGCAGACCGGATGTGACGTGGAGTTCCGCGATTACCTTAACTTTTCCTGTAGGGCCACCTCACCATCGAAACCTTTTGGCGGATGCAGGGGTTTAAAGTATCATCTGAGCAGTAGCGGACAGTCCGTTTCGGACGATGTCGGTGCGGCCCTCCAGGACTCCAAGGAGTCGGCAATGATCGTGCGAAGTCGATGGTTCTCGGTTGGCCTGGCCCTGGCGTTGACTTACGGCATCACTGCCGCGGTCTGTGCTGCGGGCTCTTCGTCGGCACCTGCTGATTCCAACACAGTCGCTGCCGAAGTCGATCGATTGATCCTGACCGATCTCCGCCACAGCGGAGTCACACCGGTGGACCGTTGTAACGACGCTGATTTTCTACGACGAACCACTCTGGATATCACAGGCCAACTCCCTTCGCCGCGCGATGTCACGATCTTTTCACTCGACCCCGAAGCGAACAAACGCGAAGAACTGATCGAGCAACTGCTGCGATCGCCAGAGTACGGCAAGAATTGGGCTCGCTACTGGCGCGATGTGGTCTACATGCCCGCCACCGACATTCGGGCTCGAATCGCTCAAGCCGACTTTGAACATTGGATGGCGCTTAGACTGAGTTCCGGGGTCGGCTGGGATCGGATCGTCACCTCGATGCTCACCGCCACCGGTGACGTGCGTGAACATCCCGAGACCGCGCTGCTGATCGCACAGGGTGGTCAATCTGAAGAAATTGCCGCGGAAGCATGCCGCATTTTTCTGGGGATCCAGATGCAATGCGCGAACTGCCACGATCATCCCTCAGATGTCTGGAAACGCAATCAGTTCCACGAGCTGGCCGCGTACTTCCCTCGCATCGCTGTTCGGCAGACTCAGCAACCGCTCGCGTTCGAAATCGCCTCGGTCAACGCGGACCGCGGACGCGGCGACTTCATGCGCGAGAACCCCGAGCAGTTCGTCAGATTCAACGACCGCAATGGCGACGGCAAAATCACCAAAGAAGAGATGCGAAATCGTGCGTCGATGTTGCCCGGTAATGGCATTCCCGCACAGTTAGTAGATCGCATCTTCGAGCAGGGTGACAGCAACAAAGATGATGCACTGACCGCTGAAGAAATCAAATCGATGCCTGTTCCGAATCAGGCTCGACGAGGTTCCACCGAACACTACATGCCCGACCTGAACGATCCCGCCTCCAAAGGAAAACTAATCCAGCCCAAGTTTTTCGTCGATGACTCGTCTCCCGGACGTGGCCTCTCGGACGAAGGCCGGCGAGCCGCCGTTGCGAATGCGTTCACATCTCGCAAAAACCCGTGGTTCGCGCGAGCCATCGTCAACCGCGTCTGGGCCGAGTTCCTGGGCGAAGGGTTCTACATGCCGATCGACGACATGGGGCCAACGCGAACAGCACGGTTCCCCGAAGCGATCGATGCACTCGCGAAAGGCTTCGTTTCAAACGACCACGATATACGCTGGCTGGTGCGGACGATCGCAATGACTCAGACCTATCAGCGCAAAGTGGCCGCGAAGCCCGTCGCCGAGGATGCCCTTCCCTTTGCTGCGGTCACGCCAACGCGACTGCGAGCGGACTTGGTGTTCAATTCACTGTTTCAGATCTTGGGTATCAACGAAAACTCCAATGAAGGGCGCGAGGCGATGGGGGGACCGCGTGCCTATCAGCGCGAACCTCGTTTCCAGTTCGACTTCTTGTTCGGTGTCGACCCCTCGGTCCCCAAGGACGACATCACCGGCAACGTGCCGCAGTCGCTGTACCTGATGAATTCGAATGCTCTCAGGGCGGCACTCACCGCCAACAACAACACGCGACTCGGCAAGATCCTGCGTGAGAACAAACGTGAAGGCGATGCGTTGGGTGAACTCTACCTGCTGGTGCTGGCCCGCGAACCGTCGAAGCACGAGATCGAAATCTGCCAGACATACATCAAGGATGTCGGCCAGCGCGGCGAAGCCTATGAAGACCTGATGTGGAGTCTACTGAACTCCAGCGAGTTCCTCTCGAAACGATGATTGATCGGAGTCCTGTTCATGTCTGCATTCTCCTGGCACGAAGATGTCACGCTCAAGCGGCAATCCGTTTCTCGGCGAGGGTTCCTCTATGGGACATCGGCTGCCGCCGCGGTGGGGGCCTTCAACTTTCACGACGTGATGTCCGCTCAAGCGGCCGATCTGCGCAAGCAGGGCCGAGCCATGATCCTGCTGTTCATGCAGGGTGGTCCGTCTCAGTTAGAGACCTTCGATCCCAAGCCCGGCACCGATAGTGGCGGGCCAACCAAAGCGATCAGCACGGCCGCGCCGGGCATTCAAATCGCCGAAGGCTGGGAAGAGACCGCGAAGCAGATGCAGGATATCGCGGTCATTCGATCGATGACCAACAAGGAAGGTCAGCACGATCGAGCCGTCTATCAGATGCATACCGGCTACATTCCCTCGGGCTCGATCAAGCACCCTGCCCTCGGGTGTAATCTCGCTCATGAACTCTCGCATGCCGAACGTGAACTCCCGGCGGTGGTCTCGATAGGTAACGGGCGTGCGGCCGGGATCGGCGGCAGCGGCGCGGGCTTCCTGGGAGTCGACTACGAACCCTTCCACGTGGCTAACCCGGGCAAGCTGCCTGAGAACGTCGCGATGACCGTCAACGAATCACGCTTCAAGCGGCGCTTGGGATTGCTCGATCAGCTCGAAGATGAGTTCGCGTCTCAAGGGGGAGCGACCGTTGTCGAGAATCATCGCCGCATCACTGATAAGTCTTCGAAGCTGGTCCTCAGTCCGCTCACCAAGACGTTTGATCTCAGCCATGAATCGGCGGCGACTCGTGAGAGCTATGGCAACACAGACTTCGGTCGTGGGTGCCTGCTGGCTCGCAGGCTGATTGAATCGGGGGTCACGTTCGTTGAGGTGCGATTGGGCAACTGGGATACTCATCAGGACAACTTCGATGCCGTGAAGGGTTTGGCTCGCCAGTGTGATCCGGCTCTGGCCGCGTTGATTGCGGACCTCAAGCAACGTGGCTTGTTCGATAAGACGCTGATTGTCTGGACCGGCGAGTTCGGACGGACGCCGCGAGTCAACCCGCGGACAGGTCGCGATCACTGGCCTCGCAACTTCAATGCGCTACTGGCTGGTGGAGGCGTGAAGGGTGGGCAGGTGATCGGTGAGACGTCGAAGGATGGGACCGGCCTGGTCAAAGATCCGGTCAGCGTGCCTGACCTGTTCTGCTCGATCTGCAAGTCGCTGGAGGTCAATCCCTCCAAGGAAAACATGAGCCCTCTGGGCCGGCCGATGAAGATCGTCGATGGCGGCAAGCCGGTCGATGGGCTATTCGCTTGAAGCAACTGCCTCCCTCAAGGCAACTCAAGAGCCCGGGTTGGAATGACTCCAATCCGGGCTCTTGTTATTCATCATTGCGACGGCCGCGTTCGCTTACTTCACGCGGATGTGTGCCAGCTTGCCGTGCTGTTCGCCGTCGGATTCGGTTGCGGCTCGAACACCCAGCGGGCTGAACAGCAGCAGCGTGAACGCAGTCGTACCGAGCAGGGACTTCACGACGAAGGGCAACGCCACATAGTAGCAGGTCAGCAGTCCGGCCGAGGTCAGTGGATAGATCGGGGCTTCGGACATGCCGAAGTTTGTCCAGACCAGGAAGTTGGATGCCAGGAAGAACACGACTTCAAACGACAGGCCCAAGGCCAGGGCCTTCGCTGGCAGCCCTTTCGGCTTTTGTCCCTTTAATAGCGATCCCAGGACGACGGCCAGTGCGAAGCTGGCGTAGGTGAACACCCAGCGGCCGAAGCGAGCCATCGTGAACGTCCCTTCGGGGGTCAGCGGGAAACCCCATTCCGGATGTCCCGAGACCAACGCGATGACCACATCGCTGATCAACAACGTGGCCAGCGGCAGCACGAACGACAGGCGTCGGTTTGCCAGGAACGCACCACCAAACAGGCACACAGCCGTCAACGGCGAGAAGTTCCAGGGGTAGTACAGCACCGAAGGGTCAGACTTGATATCGCAATTCATCAAGACGTACGGCAACAGTCGGATGATGACCGTGTACACCAACAGGCTGATCAAAAACTGAAACTTCGGCTGAGGCATTAGTACTCTTTCAAATCAATCGACCGGCAGAGGCAGACTCCGTCGAGCCGCACCCTTTGACATCTTCTTACCCATGTTGTACCGGAAGCAGATCGCAAAAGTCGACAGAACCGCGGCGACAAACTTCGCCTCGCTGCCACGGTATCGGCTGGGAAAACCCCGGCCCATCAAACACAAACGTGTGAAACTCGCCGTTTTCTCCGCAGGGATCGCACCCTGCGGGCAGATCCCTCAACAGTTCCAGATCGAACATTCGTCCGACGAATTGAGCCCCCAGCCTCTGGGAGTCGCAACTGCAAAGCACGGCCTGCATTCCACTTGCGATCGCGTCGGCTGCCAGCCTCGACGTGGAACGCCCCCACAGCGGGAAGACGGCCGACAGCCCCAGCCGCGTCAAAAACTGCTCGCGGTAGGCTCGAATGTCCTCCAGAAACAGGTCACCAAACCCCACGAGAGTCACCCCGGCCGCCAGCCATTTGGCATAGTACCCCTGCCAAGCAGATTCGTAAGCCTGGTTCGACGCACCGCTCGGCAAGTCGACTTCGGCCAGTGGCAGGCCGAGCGATGCGGCCTGCTGGCGAATCAACTCGCGCCGCACCTCGTGGATGCCGACACAACCGGTCTCGCGACACACGCTGCTGACGAGCTCGACGACTTCATATTGAGGATCCTGACGCAGGGCGTGGAGAGCCAGGTAGCAGTCTTTGCCACCACTCCAGCTCATCAGGATCGGGATCGCGGGCAATTGGGTGACCTTTTGGTGGCTGAGGGGCGAGGGCTGAGGGCCAAGCGACAGAGGAAGATAAGGCGAGCCACGGATTGACACGGATGAACACGGATTTTTGAGATTGCATGACACAACCTCTGAATGGGCGACTCGACGGGCAGAGTCTCCTCAGGCCCGAAGGGTCGGCAGTTTTCCTAGCCTGGGTCGAAGGCCCAGGAATTCCGCGTCAAAAAATGCTTTGGGAGGCCTGAAGGGCCGGACGTTCCTCTCACAGTCGAAAACGGGAACCATGGAAAGAGCGGCCCTACAGGCCTCAAGCGGGATCTGGGGTGTGGCCGGTTCCAGGGCCTTCGACCCTGGCTGGGGAAACTGCCGGCCCCTTGGGCCTGAGGACAGGCGGCCTGATCGGGCGCTGTGTGACAGAACCTCCCGGCTGTGTGACAGAACCTCCCGGCTGTGTGACAGAACCTCCCGGCTGTGTGACAGAACCTCCCGGCTGTGTGACAGAACCTCCCGGCTGTGTGACAGAACCTCC
>JAQGHU010000055.1 GCA_028291515.1 Schlesneria sp. | reverse complement strand
AACATGCGCGGCTCGGCAGGAGCCTCGCCCTCCCAGTCAGGAACACTGTTTCGCGAGCAAAATCGCGCACGGTCATCCAGCGCCATCATTCCCCGTACCAAACACGATGATTTTGAATCAAAGCCTCCGTACAATTGAGGCCATCGATTCAGGCCAGTTTCCACCACCAAGCGAACATCGTGACTTCAGAATCCCTCACTATCCAAGCCGTCGTCGAGACCTCACTCTACGGCGATGATCTCACCGCGATGGAAACGTTCTACACGACCGTGCTCGGTCTGCGAGTCGTCGCGCGCGATGCTCATCGTCACGTCTTCCTGCAGGTCGGGCCGGCCAGCATGCTACTGATTTTTAAGCCCGACGTGACGCTGATCCCGCATGACTTCCCTCCGCATGGCACACACGGACCCGGTCATGCCGCGTTGGGAATTGCGACCGACCAGTTGGAAGCCTGGCGAGCCCGTTTGGGCCGTCACCAGATCCTGATCGAACACGAAACCACTTGGCCGCGTGGTGGGCATTCCCTCTACTTCCGCGATCCCGCAGGCAACTCGATCGAACTGATCACGCCCGGCGTCTGGGGACTGCCCGCAGGCTGGTAGTCAAATTGGATCAAAGATTCGGTCCGTTCTTCTAGAGCGCATCCCACTTAACTGTGGTGTCACGCGAGCGAAAGCCCACTGTGTCTAACCCATGTTTCAACGCGACGCGGAAGTGCGACCCGCACTATCCGTAGAATTCGTCGCGCTTGTTGCTTACGCTTCCTCATCACAACTTGGCGACACATCTTCGAGGAACACAGCATGGCAGCAGTCTTGGTGACAGGCGGATGTGGATTTATCGGCACGTGGGTTCTGCACGAGTTGCTGAAGACCGATGTTACCCCCATCGTGATCGACAACCAACCCGCCCCCGCACGCTGGCAGCGAGTACTCGGCAGTGCCTTGTCACGAATTCAGCGAGCGGACGCCTCGCTGCTGGATCCGAGCGCCCTCCAAGCCGTCATTGAACACCACAACGTGACTCACGTAATTCACTTGGCAGCGCTGCTGACTCCGGCCTGCCAGCAAGACCCGTGGCTCGGTTGCCAAGTCAACGTCATGGGAAGCACCGCCGTCTTCGAAGCGGCTCGGCGCTCTGGTCGAGTCGGCGCGATCTCGTACGCCAGTTCCTACGCGGTCTACGGCCCTGAAGCCGCGGACGACGCTTCCTCAACCAATCGCCCACCAACGTTCTATGGAGCGTTCAAGCAATCAGTCGATCTGATCGCCCAACAATACTGGCGACATTTTGGTTTGGGCTCGGTCGCTGTCAGGCCGCATGTCGTCTACGGCCCCGAGCGTGATGTGGGGCTAACTGCCGGCCCTTCGCTTGCCGCGCGAGCGGCCGTCACAGGAGAAAGCTATACAATCGGCTACACGGGAACAGTCGGTTACGACTACGTCGAAGATGTCGCCCGCGCCTTCGTTCGCTCCGCCTTCGAATGCCCACCCGGTTCCGCGGTCGTTGACCTCCCCGGTGAACACGCCACCACCGAGCAATTCGCGAGTGCCATCGTCGCCGTCGTCCCCGCTGCGGCCGGTCGAATCAACGTCAACGGCCCCTCGATCCCGTCAAACCTGCCCCCCAATCCCAACTACATCTCAACCCTCTTCCCTGATTGGCGAGCCACCCCTATCAGCGAAGGCATCACAAAAACCATCGATTTCTACCGCAAATAACTACCGCTCCTACACGCTGGCTGCTGAGATCTTCGTACTACTCTTTACCCTCTTATCGCCTTTATCCGTGTTCATTCCGTACTACAAACGATTGAAATGTTTGTTTGGCGCGAAGATTTTAGGCGACGAGTTGCGCAAGTTGTTGGACGTTTGTTCGTTGCGCAGCGATGACGGAGTGGATTGTGAGTCGTCCCGATTCTGTGAGTTGGTAACGGTGCGTCTTGGGAATTTTGCGGATCAAGTGATGGGCCCGCAGCAGTCGCAGCAGCCGGGTGGTCCGGGCGGCCCGCCGTTTGGCCTCTTTCAGATCCAAGATCGCATCGCCATACAGGAGGGTCGTGACATCGCGGTTGCGGAAGCCATTGATGGCAAACTCTCCACGTGCCACTGCGGCCAGCAGCGCGCTATCCCCCTCGCTGAGCGGTTGCAGAGCCCGGACGCGCCGTCCTTGAAATTGGGTGGGAGCACAGACTTTTCCGACAACATCCTGCAGCGGAGTGGCGATTTCCGTTGCGGCCAGCGATTCCAGGTAGCGTTGATTGGCGTGTTCGCTGATCTCGGCGCGTCGGTGCAAATCCGAAACACCCTTTCTTAACCGTTGCCAGGACTTGGGTCCCTGGGGATCACTCGCTTTGACGCGAAACGATTTCATGTCGCGCGGGTCGTTGATCGTGGTTTCCACCCGCAAGACCTGGCCCTGCTTGTCGTACATCTTGATCCAGTTCCGCTTCAGCGAATGCTTGATCCGAACCCCTTCCGGTCGCGTTTTCAGACTCGTCAGCACCTCTCCCTTGAAGTTACCGTGAATTCGAGCTGTCGGACGGCGTCCCAGGAACCGCAGGACATCCGCACAGCCGAACGACGTCATGGCGCGCTGAATGAACTGAGGATAGACTCTCGCCAAGGCCTCTGGAGACTGGAACAACAGGTCGGTGGCCCACTCCGTCTCTTCGGCCGACCAGTAATACTCGACCGAGGGCGGAAACAGACCGGCATGGGCCGGATGCCATTGCTGGACCAAGCCGTCCAGCAGTTGGTCCCACTTGGTCTGCAGTTGCCGCTTCAGCAGACGCTGCGCGGTGGCCATCTCCGCCACATAACGAAGCAGTTATCCCGCTGCTCAAAGCCGATCCCCTGCGCGATCAACCGTTGGGCCAGCCATTCGCGACCGTTCAGGCAGACGTGAACCGTGAATGGCATCCACATCTGCAACCGGACCGAGATCGGCCCGTACTGCTGGTCGCGAAGATAAAAATACAGGTGAGAACACCGGGAAGGCTTGTACCGCAGTTCCAATCGCTTGGTGGTGGCGTTCGGCCCGACGGTGAAGGTGTAGCAGGGCTCCACGCACTTGAAGATCACCACCAGCCCTTGCCTGACCTGATCGGCCTCGGCAATCTCCAAGGCCCGAGCTTCCTTGCGTTCTTTACTGCTGGGAAGAAAAATCAGCGGACGCCGATGACGCTCCGCCAACTCCTCTGTGGCCGACTGAATCCGGTCCGTCAAGTTCGTCACATACGTCTTAAAGTCTTTCAGCAAGATGTGCTGACAGGACAGGTAAGATCCCAGTCCCCTCAAACTTGCCAGCCACCGGATCGTTCCGCGAAACCGAAGACGATCCCATCCCGAAAGAACACCCTTGATTTCTGAGCCAAAACGCGGGAGAAACGTGGACATGGCGTGAGTCCTCGTTGGGAAAGTGTTGTCCGTTGTAAACACCACTCTACCAACTGGTCTCACGCTTTTTCATTGGGTTGCGGGCACGCCCGCACTAGGTTTCATCCGTGTTCAATCCGTGGCTAACTCCTTTCTTATTCCGTGGCCGCGTCGATTCGTTCCAACATTTGATAGAGGAACAGTGCGCTCACGGGATCGACGGAGTCGTCTACAGAGTAGGTGCATTGGCCTCCAGGGAACCACGAGAGCACGGTACGCGCTTGGATTTCTTCGCAGATGAAGTGATTGAGCGGATGGACGCTCATGGGGCGATCGTCGTAGGTGAATGAGAATTCGGCCGTTGGTCCGATGCGGGTGGTGAAGATCGCGGTGACGACGCCTGTTTGCCAAAGCAGATCGTCGACGGTTCCGCAGTTCGATCCTTGTTCGCAAGTGCGACGTTCGATGCGGCCTAAGACGGTGCCTTTCTCGTCGCAGATGCCGCTGGCCTTCAGGAGCCAGGTCCGTTCCAACCCCTTGGCCACTGTGGGCTCTGGCGGACATCGCTTGATGACGAATTCCATTCCGCACAACTCATACGACGATGTCCCAGCGTAACGGGCTTCGCCGGGGTTCACAAACTCTCGTCTGACTGTAGCGGGCGTGAGCGGCCGCACACAATCCAAACAGGGACACGACTACCAAATTCGATGAGTTTTGATGATTGCCGATTGCGCCTCAGCCAATGTTCGGCCTTCATCCCGTCTTCAATCTATAAAATCTGCGTCATCTGCGGACAGGAATCTTGATCCGCAGATTTCTGCAGAAGCACGCAGATTGGAAATCGAGAAAGTCCAGGTCCGTGGCCCCAGATTTCAGACGTTTTGCGCCGCGTCTCGCGCTGGGATTCGCATCGAATAGAACGAACGCCAGACGAAGACCAAGGCGATCGCCAGCATCACGACACCGACGTAGGCCGTGTAGTCCGTCCCCTTACCGGCGTGTGCGGCCTCTTTGACCTTCACCGCGATTTCGACCGCCAGCAGCCCGAACAGGGTCGAGAACTTGATAATCGGATTCAAGGCAACCGACGTGGTGTCTTTGAAGGGATCGCCGACGGTGTCTCCGATCACCGTTGCGGAATGGAGAGGTGTTCCTTTTTCACGGAGATCGACTTCAACCAGCTTCTTGGCGTTGTCCCAAGCTCCACCTGCATTCGCCATATAGATGGCCTGGAACAGGCCGAACACGGCAATCGAAATCAGGTAGGCCACGAAGAAGTTCGGGTCGAAGAAGGCGAAGGCCAGTGTGATGGTCATCAAGGCGATAAAGATGTTCCACATCCCGGCCTGAGCGTACTCGGTGCAGATCTGGACGACCATTTTCGAATCTTCGATATCGGCTTCCTTCTTGTCCAATCGCATGTTCTGCTTGATGTATTCGACCGCTCGGTAGGCCCCGGTCGTGACGGCCTGCATTGACGCGCCACAGAACCAGAAGATCACCGATCCACCGCAGATGAACCCGAGTAACACAGGAGCATCGGTCAGGCTCAGATGCAGCATGCCGGCCTTCTCCAGCAGCAGAATGATCGAAAAGATCATCGTCGTGGCACCAACAACCGCCGTGCCGATCAGCACCGGCTTGGCGGTCGCCTTGAAGGTATTCCCTGCCGCATCGTTAGCCTCAAGATAATGCTTACCGACTTCAAAATCGGGGACGAATCCGAAGTCGCGTTGGATCTCTTCGCTGATGCCGGGGATGTGCTCCGTCTGTGCGAGTTCGAAGACAGATTGGGCGTTGTCGGTGACTGGTCCATAGCTATCGACTGCGATCGTGACGGGGCCCATGCACAAGAAACCGAACGCCACCAGACCAAAAGCAAAGATCGAGGCGTGAGCCCCCATCACACTTTCCATCCCCAGCAGACTGACAAAGTACGCGCCCGCCATCAGTCCGGCGATCAGCATTCCCATCCAGAATGCGCTGAAGTTGCCCGCGACTAATCCAGAGAGAATGGTGAGCGACGCCCCTCCTTCGCGCGATGCCGTCACGATTTCGTGGACGTGCTTGGAGTGAGAACTTGTGAAGACCTTGGTGAATTCGGGAATCAAGACCGCGGCCAAGGTTCCAAAACCAATGATCGTCGCCAGTTGCCACCAGAGTTGGGGCAGGGGAGTCTCGCCGATTTTTAGATCACTGAGCAACAGCCAGCTCATTCCATAGGAGGTCGTGATACAGAGGATGGCGGCAATCCAGATCAAACGTGTCAGCGGCTCTTCGAAATCAAACTCTTTTAGACCGGTATATTTCGCCTTCGAAATCGCCTGGTTGATGAAGTAGGAGACTCCCGACATGAAGTCCATCAGGAACCGCATCGCGAAGAGCCAGACGATCAACTTCGCCTGAATATCGGTATAGCCGGGACCGGCAGTCTTTTCAGTGACGGCTAGGGTGATGAAGCTGATCAGAGCGACACCGGTGACGCCATAGGTTTCAAATCCGTCGGCCGTTGGGCCGACCGAGTCGCCCGCGTTGTCACCGGTGCAGTCGGCGATAACGCCGGGATTGCGAGGATCGTCTTCCTTCACATCGAAAACGATCTTCATTAAGTCCGAGCCGATGTCGGCGATCTTGGTGAAGATCCCGCCTGCGATTCGCAATGCAGACGCACCTAGCGATTCGCCAATGGCAAATCCCAGGAAACAGATCCCGACAATTTCGCGCGGGACGAACAAGAGGATGAACACCATCATCACCAGTTCGAGCGAAATCAGGAACAAGCCGATCGACATCCCCGCCTGCAACGGAATGTTAACCACATCCCACGGTTGGCCGCGTAATGAGGCGAACGCGGTTCGAGAATTCGCGTACGTGTTGACTCGAATTCCGTAGTAGGCCACCCAATAGGATCCGGCCATCCCGACGACTGAGAACAACAGAACTTGCAGCACCGTCGTCACGGGCTTCCCATCGAGCACCAGAAAGTAGTAGGTCATCGCGGTGCCGATGAGCGCAAACAACATCAATAGAAATTTCGCCTGCTGGAACAAGTACGTTTTGCACGTTTGAAAGATGATCTCTGAGACATTCAGCATCGACTGGTGAGCAGGCAGTTTCTTGACTTGACCGCGCAGATAGAGGCTGATCCCCAGCGTCCCCGTAATCACGAATGCGCCGTAGAACAACAATGACCAGCCAGGAATCTCCTGGCCGGCAATCTTGAATTTCCCTTGCCTCAGATCAGGAATCGCCAGATCGGCTTCGCCGGCCGTTGCGATCGATGACGATGCAAAGACCAAAAGCGCGGGTAACAGAATCGGCAACGATGAACGCCAGACTACGTGCCTGAGTGAGCCGATCACCGAGATGACTAGAGATGCGACGCCAGTTCGCAGCATGCTTAACCCTCCTCCGTTGAAACGAAGTTGACGAGGTCCACCACACTAAGACATGTCCAGCACGAATTGTCAGAGTCGTTGAGAAACACCGTCCAAGAACCTGGACGGGAAGCGTGTTCGGATTCTAAAGAGACTGTAAGCTGCCAGCAACGCTGGGTGTTCGAATATGGGGAAGAGTATTTAGCCACGGATTGAACACGGATGAGGACGTGAGCTCGAAGGTGATGTGTCAGCATTGTGTTTTATGGCGAAGGCCGAGTGGCTTTGAGTTGGGTGCGAAAAGTTATGCTAAAGCATAACCTACGTTGCTGAAGCATAAGCTACGTAGCTCGGGGACTTGCCACGAAGCCGGATGAAAGTAAAGACAGGGCGACGTCGAGGATTCCGAGTCCGTGGCACTCGCTCTCGCGACGACACAGCCCACATACACAATTCGGAAGATTGACATGGAATATACACGTCTTGGAAGCACGGGCCTGAGTGTTTCGCGTCTGGTGCTCGGCTGCATGAGCTATGGCGTTCCCAACCGCGGGGAACATCCCTGGACACTGGATGAGGCGGCGAGCCGGCCTTTCATTCAACGGGCCGTCGAACTGGGGATCAACTTCTTCGATACCTCGAATTCGTATTCCGATGGAACGAGCGAAGAGATTACCGGCCGTGCGCTGCGGGACTTTGCGAAGCGCGATGAAATCGTGTTGGCGACGAAGGCATACTATCCATGGAGGAAGAGTCCGAATACGGGTGGGTTATCGCGCAAAGCACTATTTGCTGCCGTCGACGCCAGCTTGCAGCGATTGGGAATGGACTACATCGACCTCTATCAGATTCACCGCTGGGACGATGAGACACCGATCGAAGAGACCCTCGAAGCGCTGCACGACATTGTGAAGACGGGTAAGGTCCGATACATCGGCGCGTCTTCGATGTTTGCGTGGCAGTTTGCGAAATCGCTGTACCTGGCCGAGGCCAACGGCTGGACTCGTTTCGTCTCGATGCAGCCGCAATACAATCTCATTTATCGCGAAGAAGAACGCGAAATGTTGGCGCTATGCCAGGCCGAAGGGATTGGCGTGATCCCCTGGAGTCCGCTGGCTCGCGGCAAGCTCGCCCGTCCCTGGACCGAGCAAGCATCCACGACGCGCGGCGGAAGCGACCTGATCATTGGCAAGCTGTTCGACAAGACCGCCGAAGTCGATCGGCTGGTGATCGAACGAGTCACGGAAATTGCGATTCGCCGCGGATTGCCTCAATCGCAAATCGCCCTCGCCTGGGTGCTGCACCAGTCTGCGATCACCGCTCCGATCATCGGGGCGACGAAGGCGGGCCACTTGGAAGATGCGATCAGCGCGTTGTCGGTCAAACTCTCGGCGGAAGAGATTGCGGCGCTTGAGGAGCCTTATGTGCCTCGCGAGGTGGTGGGGTTGAATATGGGGAAGAAGAGTGTTTAGCCACGGATGAAACCTAGTGCGGGCGTGCCCGCAACCCAATGAAAAAGCGTGAGACCAGTTGGTAGAGTGGTGTTTACAACGGACAACACTTTCCCAACGAGGACTCA
>JAQGHU010000040.1 GCA_028291515.1 Schlesneria sp. | reverse complement strand
ACGGCGCGATGTCTGCGACAGGGCGGCGCGTTTGCATTTGGGAGGGCGAGGCTCCTGCCGAGCCGCGCTTGTCGATGGACTCACAATAACATGCGCGGCTCGGCAGGAGCCTCGCCCGCCCAAAGGCAAAGTTGCGGCCTTCACAACGGCTATTTCACGATGTACTTATCGAGGCCAGCGGATTCCACCACGGAAACTCCGGCGTCGTTTGCAATGGCGATAAGTCCGACGGCTCCTTTGGTTTGCTCGATCAACTTCAAGCCGCGATCGGATCCTAGAATACTCGCCGTTGTATCCAATCCGTCCGCCATCATGCCTTGCGACGCGATGACTGTGACAGTGATCCGATTGGTCAGTCCAATACCCGTCTTGGGGTCGACGATATGTGAGTAGCGGATGCCGCCGATTTCAACAAACTGGAAGGCATCCCCGGCCGTGGACACAGAACAATTGACCAGTCGAAGATAGCGGCTGGGTTCGCCATCCGACTTATCGAGCGGCGCAATGCCGATTCGCCAACCGTCGCGTCCCGGCGGAGCGTCTCCGGCGGCGATGTCGCCAGCGACTGAGATCAGACAACTGGAAATGCCGCGTTTCGCCAAGACCATTCGCGCCTGATCGGCGATGTATCCTTTGGCAATTCCTCCAAAATCCAGCAGCATTCCCTGTTTGGCAAGCTGGACGGTTCGTCGTTGCGGGTCGAGTTGGATTTGGGTCCAATCCACCAGCGACCGGGCGGCGGCAAGATCGGCGTCGGACGGCAGCTTCTTCTCGCGGCGTGCAATCCGCCAAAGCTTAACGACGGGGCCGATTGTGACATCAAAAGCTCCATCAGAAGCCTTGGCAAACTCGACCGATTTTGCCAGGACTTCGAATAGCTCAGGACTGACAATAATCGCCTGACCGCTGCCGGCAGTGCGACACAATCGCATCACTTCGCTGTCGGGATTGTAATCGCTGAGAATCCGGTTGAGTTCTTCGATGCGAACGTAGGCTGCTCGTGCAGAATCATTTGCGGCAGTCTGATCAGGGGCGTATAGTGTCACATCGACGATCGTCCCCAAGTGCGGTTCGTGGAATTCAAATCGTTCCAGCGTTTGTGCTTTGGTGATCGTAGTGTGCCAGAAGAGGCCGAATGTCATCACGAAGAGTGAGACGAATCGATGCTTCTGCCGTGGGTGTCCGTACCGAACGATCTTTATCTCAGAACGTGTTCTCATGACTCAATTCAATCAATCTCGTGGAACCACCTCACCAAGATTGAGCCTACGCTCTCTCCTGCCAGTTCTTCAAGGGCAGATGTTCCTGGGTGCTGCCTTGGCACTCGGCGCTTCGGTCGCAATGGCTGCTGAAGACGCTCCGAAGGCGGCCGCGGAGACGAAGGCTTACACGCAGAAGATCTCCAACACCGAAGTCGCTTTTGACATGGTGCCAATCCCTGGCGGTGAACTACTGATGGGAAGCCCTGCGGGTGAAAAAGGTCGCGCTGATGACGAGGGACCTCAGCACAAGGTCAAGATCGAGCCGTTTTGGATGGCGAAGCACGAAGTGACCTGGGAAGAGTTTGAACTCTGGTCGCTATTGATGGACAGCAAGCTCCGCAAGTTCCAGAGCATCAAGGCTACGCCGCTGGATAAGAAAGCCGATGCGATCACCAAGCCGACACCTCCGTACACGGACATGTCTTTCGGCATGGGCAAGGACGGTGGCTTTCCCGCAATCTGTATGACTCAGCATGCCGCAAAGAAATACTGCGAGTGGCTGTCCGCGAAAACCGGCCATTACTACCGATTGCCAACAGAAGCGGAATGGGAATACGCCTGTCGCGCCGGAACGACGACTGCTTACTCGTTCGGCGATGATCCCGAAAAGCTCGGAGACTACGCTTGGTTTGCAGGCAACAGCAACAGCGAAGAGGATGGGAAGGCAAAATATCATCCCGTTGGCAAGAAGAAGCCCAATCCATGGGGACTGCATGATATGCATGGCAACGTCGCAGAATGGGTTCAGGACAAGTATGAGCCTGAGTTCTATGCGAAATTTCCGGCAGATAAAGTTGCAGTGTTCCCCATCTGTCAGCCCGATACGGAGTATCCACGAGTTGCTCGCGGCGGCTCCTGGAAGTTTGAAGCTGACAAGGCTCGCAGTGCGACTCGTCTCGCTTCCGACCCTGAGTGGAAAGAACAGGATCCTCAGCTCCCCAAGAGCGCCTGGTACATGACCGACGCCTTGTTCGTTGGATTTCGAGTCATTCGTCCGGTGCAGCCTCCTTCAGCAGAAGAGCGAAAGAATTTGCAATTGGATGCCGTCTTGCCGAGTGACGCCCGTGAACGCGTTACGATCGACGAATAGACTTTGACTCTGGCCCTTCGCTAGATACACCTTGATGTTCGAGACCGCTGATTTGCCTGAAGTTGATTGAATCGTTGTCGTCCTGCTTTGCCCTACATCGCCTGGAGAAACCTCATGGATCATTCCGCAGAGTCCACTCGACGTGATTTTCTGAAGACGTCCTCGGTTGTCGCACTTGGTACGACGGCCTTGGGAACGTTGGGATTGAATAGTTCGGTCTATGCCAGTGGCGATGACACGATTAAGGTCGGGCTGGTCGGCTGCGGCGGTCGTGGAACCGGGGCGGCGACTCAGGCACTGTCGACGAATGGTAACGTCAAGCTGGTTGCCGTGGGCGATGCCTTCGAGGACAACGCTCGCAACGTCCTGCAAGGCGTGAAGGGCGGACTCGGGGATAAGTCTGACCGCGTGCAGGTCTCTCCCGAGAAGATTTTCACCGGATTCGACGCCTATCAGAAGGTGATCGACAGCGGCGTGGATCTGGTGCTGTTGGCGACACCGCCTGGCTTCCGACCAATTCACTTCGAATATGCGGTCAAAGCCGGCAAGAACATCTTCATGGAAAAGCCGGTTGCGGTGGATGCCCCCGGCGTTCGCCAGGTTCTGGAAGCGAACAAGATCGCCAAGGAAAAGAAGCTGAAGGTCGGTGTCGGCCTGCAACGCCATCACCAAGCCCCGTACCTGGAAGCGATTCAGCGGATTCACGACGGTGCGATTGGCGACGTGATGGCCATGCGAGTGTACTGGAACGGCGGCGGCGTCTGGGATCCACGCATCAAGCGAGAACAGGCCAAGAGCGAAATGGAGTACCAGATGCGAAACTGGTACTACTACAACTGGCTGTGCGGCGACCACATCTGCGAACAGCACATTCATAACCTGGACGTCGGGAACTGGGTGAAGCAAGGTCATCCGGTCAAAGCGAACGGCATGGGTGGTCGCCAGGTCCGCACCGACAAGAAGTATGGCGAGATCTACGACCATCACTATGTCGAGTTCGAGTACAAAGACGGTAGTCGCATGTACAGCCAATGCCGCCACATCCCGAACACGTGGAATAGCGTCAGCGAGTTCGTTCACGGGACTAAGGGGAACGCGAATCCCGGTGGTCAAGTAATGCCGTTCGCCGGTCCTGCCTATCGGTTCGAAGGAAACCACAAGGATCCTTACCAAGTCGAGCATGACGACCTGGCAGCCGCGATCCGCAAGGGCCTGGAATACAACGAAGCCGACAACGGCGCCCACAGTTCGATGACGTCGATTCTGGGCCGGATGTGTACTTATTCCGGTAAGGAACTCACCTGGGACGCGGCGATCAATTCGAACATCAGCCTGATGCCGAAGAATTTTTCGTTCGACGCCGATCCCCCAGTCATGCCACGCGAAGACGGGTCTTACCCAATCGCCGTGCCAGGTTTGACGCGAGTCATCTAGTGCGGGTCGCACTTCCGTCTCGCGTTGAAACATGGGTTAGACACAGTGGGTTTCCGCTCGCGGGACGCCACAGTTAGGTGAGATGGGCTCCAAACTCGCCTGATTGATGTAAGATGATTGAGAACAGCCCGCTGCAAGTTTGCGCGGGCTGTTTCATTTCATCGACTTGATAGGCACCAATGTCTTCGTGTGGCCGTAGCCGATTCTCTGATGCGGAGTGCTACTGCACGTCCAACACGGCGAGCGGCAATCGCGTTCGGTCACCTGTGGCCCGCAACTCGTTCAGGATCGTGGTGGATTCTGGTGTCGCAAAACCGAACCACATTCGCTTGCCGTCTTTCAAGACTTCGACTCGCTTTTCGAAATCGATGGAGTCTGGTGCCAGGCGAATCACATAATGTTTGGCAGGAGATGCGACTCGGATCTTATTCCCTTCGTTGATCGTAGCTCGGATGTGCATATCCATGTTCTTGGACTTCCCAGCCGGAGCCGGAAGGATTGCCGTCCAAGGAAGGTCGACTGCGGTTAGCCAAAAAAAACGATTGTCTGTCTTACGCAGCGTCACGGCATCGAAATCAACTTGACGATCGGCATCTTTCGGCGGGGGTTTGCGTGTGTGCAGATCCATCCACTCAAACAGTTTTGGCACCTCTTCCAGATAGCGGTCAACGCCGCGTCCCAAATACTCGACGAGCATGAAATCGAATTGGAATCCGTATTTAAAGATCTCATCGAAGGCCGTGTTATTGGCGGGATCCCGCTGAACAGCCCCGTTGGGACCATTCTGAGTTTCCACATTGAATCCCCGGCCGATGACATACCAAGCGGTGAAGCGTCCATTCATTAGAGACAATTTCGGATAGTGCTGGCATTCGCCGCCGATTGGGATCACACCGGCAAATTCGTCAGGGTGAGACATACCCAAGTCGAAAGCCGCGTCGGCACCGATACCGTGTCCAGAAAGGAAGACGCGATTCGAATCGATGCTGAATCGCTTGCGCGCGTCGCGCAGTGAGTCGATCACGACCTGATGGGCTGTCGAACTGTAGGTGTAATCGGTCTGGCGATCTTCGATGTACTCGGGCGCAATAACGATATAGCCGCGCCGCATCGCCGGCCCCTGGTTCTGCGGCGTGCCTCCCCACCATTGCAAAGTCTGCTCATACGAATGTTCACGTGAACGCAGCGCAATCAGCAACGGATAGCTGTGAAACGGCGAGTATTCTGGCGGCAGCAGCACCGAATAGGCGATCGCCGGAGTCTGTCCTTCGCTGGTGACCTGCACGCGATGGACTTCGCCTGGCTTGATGTCAGCAGCTTCGTGGATGGGCGGCAACAAGGCAGTCAACTGCATGACCACGCGGGGACCGACCCCTTCCACTCGCCGCAAATCCTGATAATGCTGATCACGAGTCTGGATCGAATCGGCCCGCACCGCCTCCAGGACGTTGAATCGGGCGTCCCAGTATTGAATGGCGAGATTGAGATCCGTAATTGCGTTCACCGCTCCCACAACCCAGCCGGAATAGGCTAGAGCCAGTCGCTGTTCCGGAGTGAGTTGCTTGTCGTTTTCTCCTTGCAGGAAGGCATCCAGACGCGACAGAGTCTCGACATTCAGTTGCTCGTTGATCTCCGTGCGCAGTGGCTGTAGTTGTTGAACAATCGCTGGCTCTTTCAACTTCGCTTGCCAATCAGCGAGCAGGATCTTTGCTCGTTCGATCGACTTCAGCATCTCGTCATATTCGCGCAGAAATTTCCGCACGTCGTCCATCACTGCGCCACCCAGTTTTTGTTTCAACAGTCCCGTCGCATAGTCGTAGGCCAATTGATGCTGACCGGCGGTGCGACGGCGACTTAGTTCCGTCAGAACCTGTCGTCCGAAATAGTCCATCAACTCGGCTCGGATGATGTCGGCTCGTGCTTGCTGATCGGGAAACCTGGCGATGATCGCGTCGAGTTCCTTGAAGGCTTCCGGGTAGAGTTCCGCTTGTGAGTAGAAGCGCACGAGACCGAAGCGAGCAGCGACATCATCCTCTTTGACCTTGAGTCGCAGCAACTTATCCAACGTCTCGCGAGGTACCGTAGACAGAGACGCGCCCACCTGCCAGTTGTAATTCACGGCATCGAGAACGACATGATCCGGCTCAATGCGACTGACGGCCTGTACCACATCGACTCGTCCCTTGGCCGACATGAGTGATATCGTCCGGTGGCCATATGGGTCGAAAGGAGTGACACCAACGACCGATCCCACAGACGCGATCACGCGCCCCTGAGTGTGTTTGGGCAATGGGATGACAAATGTCTGAGGGTTCGATGGAATGATATCCTTGTCGACCTCATTATCAGGAATCTGCCGTCTCGGCACGTAGTACTTTTGCCACCCATTGTCGACGAGAATGATATTCTGCGGGGTGGGAGGAGCATCTTTGGGGACCAGCCTTCTTCCGGCGGCCGTCGCGCTGCCCCCCATTGCGCCCATCAGAGACAGGTTTCCTTTCAGGACGGTCCCGTTCTTCAGCCGGATCTCGCCCGCATCGGACGCCAAACCGACGAGAACGAAGACAAATCCGAACGCGAGCGAGCGATTCGCTAAAACCAAGACTTCGCGAACCATCGCAATCAACTCCCTGGCACGGTATCGGAGCAATTCCTGCGGTCGATTGGATGATCTCCAATCGGAAACCGAGGCGTTGAAATCCTCTGCTGTTTTTATCGGACCACAACCGCGAACGCCTGCTATGCCTGTGCCAATTCAATCGCCAAGTTTTCCGGACACTGCCTGCAGGGCGTTTCCAACGTTACCAGCCGGATCGTCCCGTCAGTGAAGATCTCGCGTGTGTAGCAGATTGTATGGCCGACGATAGTTCGTTTCCACTTTTGGCGATTTAGCGGCCAAATTGATGCAAGTTTATGGCCTGCCGAGATTCTGTTATTTGGAATTCAGAAGTCCTGCCATTCCGTCCCACAGCGGTTGCCGGAAATACCACAAAGCGAAAATGCCGCCGAAGATCACGCCCAGCCAGATGACCAGACTGATCATTCCAAACGTTCCGGAGGCTAAGTTGCGGAACCAGCGAGTCCAACCGCGCCTGTCATACTGCCGCTCGATCTCTTTGTAGGCCGACTTCATATCTCCTGCTTTTTTATCCGCCTGATCCTTGATGACGCGACCTTCGGCATACTTTTCGAATTCGGGGAAGTACCCGATTGGCATGAACTGCTCGGCGACATTCTTTTTCGCTTTGGCCTTTTGATCCAAGGTCTTGTTTTTGAAGGCTTGCTGGATCTGCAAGGTCGTGAACTTGCCGATCGTGTCCTTCCCTTGAGATGTCTTGTACTGCACGATCCAGCTTTGGTCGGTTGTTGAGGGGACGGGTTTTGATCGAGCGGCGTCTTCGGCGGAAGTACGACCGGGCGCGGGCATCTGAATCGTTCGAGCAACGGCAACTTGGGTGGTGGTTGCTCGGCCAGCGGCAGCAGCCGACGTTTGAACGACGCGATCGGGCGCAGTGATGAAAGACAGCGAGGGGCTTTCCAGACCCAGGCTGGTCAGCAGTTTGATCACCTCAGCACAATCCTTGCAGCGTGCGTTGAGATCCTTCGCAATCAACTTGTCGATGATCAGATCCAGCCGTTCGGAAACCTCGGGGTTCAGCTTCCGCGCCGGCGTGAAATGGCCCTTTTCTTTGCTGGTGATGATCTGAATCACCGAGTCGCCCGCGAACGGTAGCTTCCCGGTGACAAAGTAGTAGAGCGTAATTCCGATCGCGTACACGTCGGTTCGACTATCGACATGTTTCGCATTACGAGCCTGCTCGGGAGCCATGTAGTAAGGGGTTCCCAAGCCTGTGCCGCTTTGAGTCATGGACATGTCTTCATCGGTAGCCTTGGCCAAACCGAAGTCGGCGACTTTCACCTTGCCCTTACTCGTCAACATGATGTTGTCGGGCTTGATGTCACGATGAATCAGGTTTTGATTGTGAGCCACCATCAGTGCTTCCGAGCAGCGAAGCACAACGTGCAGAGCATCGCCGATGGATAGCTTCCCGAGTTCATCCATCCACTTCTGCATACTTTTGCCGTCGATATACTCCATCGCGACAAAGTGGAACCCTTGATGTTCATCCACGTCATAGACGCTGACGGCGTTGTCGTGATTCATCTTCGCCATCGCTCGCGCTTCGCGCTGGAACCGCTGCACGAAATCGCTTTTGCCTGCCAGTTGCTTTGACAGCACCTTCACGGCGGCGTGGCGTCCCAGCTTGGTGTCTTCAGCGAGATAGACTTCACCCATTCCGCCCTGGCCAAGCTTCCTAATTAGCCGGTACTTTCCCAGGTGGGTCATCCCTTTACCGGAAGCTTTCGTGGCCGTGGGCTGGCCGGAACTGTCCGGTTGTTCCGTGGAACTTGCCATATTGGATTTCCTGCAGATGTGATTGGCCGGAAATGGCTTACGAATTCCGGTGGGAAGCTCCGACGGCACTCCACCGGCAAGATATGAAAGCAGATGCTGATATTATGGCACCGAATTGGCCGCGATGTAAGCGCGATCTGTGCCAGACCTGCTGAACAAGAATCTTGCGAAGCCAGCGGATTGAGAATCTCGGCGGCTACTTTCCTTCGCTACCGAGCATTTCGGCAAGGTAATCGAGGACGCCTTGAGCATCGACATCACTGAGGACATCGATATTTTTTCGCCAGGCCGGATTGGATCGACGATCGAACACCGTCATCCCCCGAGTCAGTTCGCCTTCGATCTCCACATCGACCGACATTGTTGTCCGTTGGAACTGAGCGGGCCTGGCAATCGAAGCCAACGCGGTCACTTCGGCCAGTCGCATCCCTTCGACTCCCAGATGCTGATGGTGGGCTCGCAAGGCGAACGGCATGAGTTGTTGTAGCATGCGCCCGTGGGCCGTTGTTTCCGACAGCCCAAGACGATCGTATTGCTCAAACGTCAATACGGCTCTTTGGCTGGCGTCCAGCGGTACCAGCGTCTTCGTAGCCGGATAGCGAAGCACGATTCGTGCGGCCGTTGGATCACAAAAGACGTTAAATTCCGCTGCGGGAGTTACATCGCCAGGCGTCAAGATGGCCCCACCCAAACAGACAATTCCCTTCAGGCGTGACAGGAATTCGGCATCGAGATCGCAGGCGAGTTCGAGGTTTGTCAGTGGTCCCAAGGTGAGGAGCACGATTTCATTCGGATATTGCCGCGACAACTCAATCATCAACTTCACGGCGTCTTTAGTATGATGCAGATCGGCCGCAGTCGGACGCCACTCGCCCATGCCTTCCGGTCCGTTCAGATTGCGATGCAACTGCTGCCATTCCGGGACGAGTTGACTCTCTTCGGCGTCACGGGAAAGCCGACCTGCGTGGCCGACCCCGATTCGCGGCCACTTTGGTGGATCAAGCATTTCGACGATCGCATGCATGTTGCGGCCGCCCTGCGTCGGGGATACGCAGCCCCCTACAGCAGTCAGGGCGATCAGGTCCAGTTCGGGATCAGCCAGTGCCAGCGCGATGGCAAGCGAGTCACCGATTCCCGGATCAGCATCAATAATCAGTTTTTGCGGCATCCTGCAGTCTCGTCCTGAATGTTGATCTGAGTGTCACCAACGGCGATGTTATGCCTCTCCGCTGGCAGGTTCAATCCCCCATCGTCCGTCTGGTGTCGCGACCAACTTCCTCAAAAAGCGTGTTCCAAGGACGAATTGGTGGGGCAAGAGAGGCGTTCAACGGATGTTGATTTGAGGCGATTAGAATCCAATCAATAGACCACAAGGCATTGCTGTCGATGTGGTTGCGGTCGTTTCATTGCTGTGACTGAGGCATCAACTGATTGACATTGTTGCCGGAACACCGGTATAGTCCAATGAATAGATCAGCCGTAGCCGATCTATTTGATGATCTCACGAGAAATTGGGGTGCCTTGCTGCACTCTCCGCTTCCTTGAATCGCAGATGGAGACCAATCAATGCTGGTGATTCCTGGCCGTTACGGTAAAGACACGTGCGACGGATTCAGTCGTCGAGCATTGCTGCAAGTCGGTGGAGCGTCCCTCGCAGGACTTTCACTGCCGAATCTTCTTCGCAACGACAAAGTTCAAGCGGTCGAAGATGAACGCTACGGCGGGGCGGGGTTCGGCAAAGCCAAGCATGTCATCCTGGTTTACTTGCAGGGTGGCCCCAGCCATCTCGATTTGTGGGATCCGAAAGCGGATGTTCCCGACAACGTTCGCAGCGTGTTCAAGCCGATCGACACCAAGCTGCCGGGCGTTCAATTTACAGAGCTGATGCCCAAGCTGGCTCAAGTGATCGATAAGACCACGCTGCTGCGTGCTGTCAGCTACACGCCCAATGGTCTGTTCAATCATACTGCCGCCATCTACCAGATGATGACGGGATATACGGCGGACAAAGTCAGCGCTTCTGGACAGTTGGAGCCGCCAAGTCCCAAGGACTTTCCGAATTGGGGCTGCCACGTCATCAAGGCAAAACCACCCGAAGTGCCGATGCTGCCGTATGTGATGATGCCACGGCCTCTGCAGGAGAGTGGTGTCATCGGTAAGGGGGGAACCGCTGGATTCATGGGTCGCGCATTCGATCCGTACACGCTGTACCCCACCGGCGATGATATGGACATGACCAAGATGGAGCGGATCCGAGTCGACGACTTGCAGTTGCGGGCCGACGTTTCACAGGATCGCATGGCTCGACGAGCCCAGTTGCGCGAAACCGTCAATGCCAGCATGAACGAGCTTGATAAAGCCGTCAGCAAGTACGCTTTGGACGAGTACTACGGTAAGGCCTTGTCGCTAGTGCTGTCCGGTAAGGCTCGCGAAGCCTTTAATCTGAGTGCCGAATCGAAGGAAACACGCGAGTTGTATGGCAACAACACTTTCGGTCAAAGCTGCCTGCTGGCTCGACGATTGATCGAAGCTGGTACCCGGGTGGTGCAGGTCAACTGGCCGAAGGTCGCTAACAGTGACAACCATTCATTCGATGTCCACGTTGGACTCTCCGGTCGTATGAAGAACCAGTCGGGGCCGATGCTGGATGCCGGCTTGTCCGGATTGATCTCGGATCTGGACGACCGCGGCATGCTCAAAGACACCTTGGTCCTGGCAATCGGAGAATTTGGACGCAGTCCGAAGCGAGGCGTCAGCACCTCGGGCAACGGTAACAGCGACGATGGCCGCGATCACTGGCCTTACTGCTACACAGGGGTTATCGCGGGAGCGGGGGTGAAGCGAGGTTTGGTCTGGGGCAAATCCGATCAGACAGCGTCCGCCCCTGTTGAAAATCCTGTCCATCCGATTGAGTTGCTGGCGACGATTTATCACAGCGTCGGCATGAACCCTCGGCGAATGGTCTACAACCACCTCAATCAGCCACGTGAAATGGTTAGCGCTGACGCCGTAACAGGGATCTTGTCCTGACAGCCTGATCAGTTCAGTGGTTTCAGAACCTGTGACTGCGTTGCCGCAGAGTGCGGGTGCATGATTGATGCGCCCGCATTCTGACGAACATAGCCACATCCATAAAGACACAATGTCTTGGCGAGATTGGCCATGTCGTCATTTCAGCGTCGTTTGCCTTCATGTCTTAGAAGTGGGATTTGAGGCTACGCCTTGAACCCGGTCCGTTGACGGGCGAACGTCGTGGGCTATCGCCAATTCCGGATGTGATCCTCCCGAAGCCGACTTCGAGAACTTCCTGCCAATCCAACCCCAGACGTTTCCCATGTCGTCGAACATGGAATACGCCACGGGTGTGATCAACAGCGTTAGCAGCAGGGAAAGAGCCTGCCCACCGAGAATGACTTTGGAGAGGCTGGCGCGAGTGCCGGAACCGGGGCCTTCGCCGATGGCCATCGGGATCATGGCTACCACCAGCATTACAGTGGTCATCAGGATCGGCCGCAGGCGAGTGCGATTTGCTTCCAGAATGGCCTCGTCGCGAGGCATTCCTTGCTCGCGCAATTGGTTGGTGTAGTCGACTTGCAAGATCCCATTCTTCTTCACGATTCCGAACAGCATGAACAGGCCGAGCATCGCGAAGATGTCGAGATTTGTTCGCAAGAGGATCAGCGACAAGATGGCACAGGGAATCGTCAACGGGAGAGCCGACAAGATCGAAATCGGATGAATCAGGCTTTCAAACTGGGCAGCCAGGATCATGTACATGAACAGGAATGCCAACAGAAACCCAAACAGGAAGTTCGCGTTGGATTCCTTTAGCATTTTTGCCCGACCGATGAACTCGGAACGATATTCCGCAGGCATGTCGAGTGTTTTCATATGTTCGGTAATGGCATCGATCGCCCCGCTCATGTCGATTCCCGAGAGGTTCGCCGAGACGACGACCTGACGCTGTCGACTGAACCTATCGATGGCATTCGGACCCATTGCATATTCGAATGACACGACACTCCCTAACTGGACGACTCCCCCAGGAGCGCGAGTCGCAGGGATCCCTTGCATGGCAATCGCCTGGGCATCGGATCGACCGGGCAGTCCTGCACGCAGCCAAACGTCGTATTGCTCGTTCTGATCTTTGAAGGTGCTCACGGGCTCACCGCCAACCAACACATTCGTCGTGGTGGCAATGCTCTGCAGTGACACACCGAGGTCACTGGCTCGCTCGCGGTCCGGACGAATCCTCAGTTCCGGCTTTTGGAGTGATAAGCTCGTATCAACGTCGACAAATCCCCCGCGCTCTTTCATCCAGTCCGCAACTTTGGTCGCGTAGAACTGCAGTTTCTCCATGTCGGGGCCGATCAAGTTCAGATCGACATCGACCTGCCTGGCCCCTGCCGCTGAGATTGCAGCCACGGGTTGAACGGCACCACGAATGTCCGGGAAGTCGAGCAGAATCTTGCGGGCCTGCGCCATGATGTCGAACTGCGAATACTCGCGTTCTTGCAGATCGATCATGCGGCAATAGATATTGCCGACAGTCACATCGCCTTGCCCCTTCGAAATTCGGCCGGTTGTATCGCCGATCACCACGAATGTGTAAGCGATTCCGTCGAGTCGCCGCAGGCGGCTCTCGATGTCGCTGAACAGTTCGTCGGCTCGAGCGAGGCTAGACCCTTCCGGCAGAGTCAACGCGACTTCGAATTCACTTTGATCATCTTGGGGAACAAAGTCTTTACCAACGATATTCATCAGAAACGGAGTCGAAGCGAGAGTCCCCAGCGCCAGCAGCAGTGTCAGCCACCGATGCCGCAAGGACCACGTCAGCGACCAGACGTACATCCCTTCGACCATTTTCCAGACGAAGCCATCTTTGCTGGAGAATCCTTCTTCTGCTTTCAGGAATCGCGAGCAGAGCATCGGGGTCAGCGTGAATGAGACGAACATACTCATCATCACAGAGAAGCCGACAACCCAGCCGAAGCAGGACAGGAATCGACCAACCTGACCGCCCATGAAGGCGACAGGTGCGAAGATCACCATCAGTGAGAGTGTGGTTGCGAGCACTGCCAGGGCAATTTCGCGAGTCGCGCTACTGGCGGCCTGCCAGGCGGACAACCCCTTCTCTTCCATGTGCCGGAATATATTTTCATGCACCACGACGGCATCGTCCACGACGATGCCAACGGCCATAATCAGCCCCAGCATGGTGAAATTATTGATCGTGAAACCCATCATGTCCATGAAGGCAAACGTCCCCACCAACGACGTGGGAATCGATAGCATGGCGATAATCGTTGTCCGCCAGTCCCGCAAGAAGAGCAGGATCGACAAGCTGACCAGGACCGCGGCCAGCAAGAGATGGACTTTCACTTCATCCATCGAATTGCGAATGAATCGTGACTGATCGCGGATCACTTCGTAGCGAATGTCACTTGGCAGTGTCTCGCCCAATTCCTGCAGTCGTCGACGCACCGAATCCACGACGGTGACCGTATTACTGCCTGACTGTTTTTGAATAATGAGGCTGACCGCATTGTCTGCCGGTTGATCTCGATTGTCATGTTCGGGATCCCGATTCCACAGTCGCGACAGTCCGCGTGGCTCTTCGTAGCTATCTTCGACATGTCCTAAATCGCGGATGCGGATGGGCTGTCCGTTGCGGTTGCTGACGATCATTTCTTCGAAGTCTTCGGCGCGTGCGACACGACCCAATGTGCGCAGGACGCGCTCCGATCCGCCGCCATCCACGCGACCACCCGGCTGTTCCTGATTCTCCCGGATCAGGGCCTGCCGAACGTCGTCCACTGTGAGACCATCATATTTGAAGAGAGCGTCCGGATTGAGAATGACATTGATAGCACGCTGCCGTCCGCCAATGATCACCACCGAACCGACGCCGCTGATCGTCTCCAACTGTTCTTTGATTTGTTTGCGGGCGATTTCGGTTACTTCGCGAAAATCGCGACGGCCTGAGACGACGACGGTCACCACGGGAGCGGCGTCGATAGCCAGCTTGTCGATGATCGGCGGATCTGTTCCCGCTGGCAGTCGCCCCAGGATCGTGCGCACTTTGGAATCGACTTCCTGCGCGGCAACATCACCGTTCTTGCTCAATTTGAATTGAACGATGACCTGACTGAGTCCCTCGCGCGTGGTGGATCGAAGCTGATCGATCCCGGAAACCGTATTGACGATTTCTTCGATCGGCTTGGTGACACTGGTTTCCATTTCTTCGACGCTGGCACCACGCAGGGTCGTGGTCACGGTCACCAAGGGCATGTCGACGTTGGGAAACAGTTCGACACCCAGCCGTGCGTACGACGCCAACCCCAGCACGATCGGCGCACCGACCAGCACCAGCGTGAAGATCGGACGGCGAATGCAGATGTCCCAGATGGTCATGGAGATATTCACGGATGCGACTCCTGTTCGCGCGCTGCCACGACACTCGCTGGACGGATTCTGACGGCGCTACCGTCAGAGAGTTGTGAAAATCCGCTGGTCACAACCATCGACTGGGCTGGTAAGTTTCCGTCGATCTCGACCCAGGATTCCGAGTAACGGGAACCAGCGACCGTGACATTTCCCTGCGGTCTTACTTGAACTTCATGGACGATGCCGTCCCGGACGACGAAGACTTTTGTGACCCCTGCCATCTTGACCAATGCTTGCTCGGGAACGGTGGGTGCACGTTCGTCGACATGGGTGCTGACCGTAGCACGGACGAAACTGCCAGGGCTTAACTGACGATCTTCATTCGGAACCAGAATTTCAACTTCAAACGTCCGACTGGCTCGGTCAACGACAGGATTGATGCGAGCCACGTTCCCAGCAAATGTCTTTCCTGGTGAGTATTCCACGTGCAATTCGACGGACTGTCCCAGTTTAATCTCAGAACGATGGCGCTCAGGAAGGGTGGTGACCAACTTCAGCGGATGATCAATGACGAGTTTGAATACACCTGGATCAGAACCCGGAGTCGTGGAAAGCATCTCACCGACTGCCACGGAACGGTCGGCCACCACATACTCCTGGTGACCGGCAGATGCTTTGTCTCGTCGCGAACTGGGGCCTGGGACGATGATCTCGGTTTCGCCCAACCGTTGCATGGCAGTGTTCAAGGTCGCCTGTCGTTGCTGAGCTGTTGCCAGTAACGATTGGGCATCGAGTCGCATTTGCTGAGAGTTCGCTCGAGCAACCGTGTAGTTGGTCTCGGCCGTTTCCAATTCTTCGCCGGATAAAACCTGGCGCTTGCTGAGTTCGCGCATTCGATTCAGACGGCTGAGAGCGTTCTGCTCTTCCACGCGTGCTCGTACAGCCGAAGGCAATTGAGCCGGGTCGAAATCATCGCCCGGAAGCTGCTTCAATCCGAGTTTAGTGAGTTCCAATTCGAGAGATCGTCGAGCTTCGGCCGCCGCCAGTTCGTATTCCGTTGGTTCGACTCGCAGCAGAACGTCGCCCGTGGAAACACGGTCGCCCGTTTCATGCAGGATCTCAGCCACTCGCCCGCCGACCTTGGGGCGAATGACGATTTCCTCTTGTCCGTACAGCGAGCCGACCACCGAGACGGACCGCTGAACGACACGAGGGGTCACTGATTCGACCGTGATGGCAATAGGATCTGATGGTGCGTTATGTCGCCCGGCGTGCTCTTCGGCCTTGTGATGCTGACTGCTCATCAGCCACCAAGCCGCTCCAAGCAAGACGCCACACACGGCCATCGTCGAGATGAACGACGAAAGCCGACTGGTCTTGTGGAGAACAGGATTTGGCGGGGGCGTGACAGCAGTTGGCGGGGAGGTTGGATTTGGTTCAGCAGGCGGGGTCATGGGAATCTTCCAAGCAGGCCGTGAGAGCCATCGGATCTTCTCGATCCGAACAGTGCTCAATCCGAACAATTCGATTTTCGAACTATACAGTCAAATAAAGCTAACCCGTCTTGTGGACAGCAGCGGCTGAATCATATTGCTGAGCTGCTCGCCCGATCTTGCGCATCAACACCAGATAGATCTGTTGTTCATCGGGATTCAGAGCGGACAACAAGGTCTGAGCCATTTGCAGATGCAGTCGCTGATGCTCCTGGAAGCAGCCCTGACCCGTTTTTGTCAAATGCAGCCAAACCTTCCGGCGGTTCACTTCACTCCGTTCGCGTCGTACGACCTCTTTTCGCTCCATGCCATCCACGATGCTGGTGACGGTATTCACCGCAACCAGCAGGAACTTCGCCAAGTCGCTCATGATGCAGGGGCCGTGTGATCCCAAGTATTCCACGACGTACAACTCCTGCCGATTCAGTTGGAGCAACGGATCGGATGCCATGCTGCAGTCGACCACGCGTTGTTGGCGAATGATCGCCTGGATCTGCTCGTTCAGATCGCGGGCATTCTTGGAGAAGTGAGTCATAAAGACGCGGCCGCCGGGATACTTCGGAATTCGAATAATTCAATTATCGGATATTTGCGATTGAGTCAAGCAGATTTCCCGATGGTTTCTTGCAGCCGAGAAGGAAGCTGCATTCGCCAGAACTCGGAATGTGAAGCCTTCAAACGTGCTCAATCGCGCGTAGCTACGGATTGTTGAACGGCTTGCGACAATGGCATCCGAAAATCTCTGCTTGTCAGAAAGTCGGTCAGATTCTAGGCTTTGGGCGTTGTCCCGGTTACAAAATTGTCGCGAAAGAGCGCTATGAAACCCGTCTCGAATGAAACGGTACTGCAGCAGTTGAAGTGGCGGTATGCCACGAAGCGCTTTGATCCCGCCCGCAAAATCGCGGAGGAGGATTGGGCGACTCTGGAGCAATCGCTGGTGCTGACACCGTCGTCATTCGGTCTGCAGCCTTGGCGATTCATTGTCGTTACGGGGCAAGAGACGAAAGACAAGCTGAAGCTGATTTCGTGGGGGCAGCATCAGCTCGCCGAAGGCTCGCACGTAGTTGTATTCGCAACGCGGCAGAACCTGCCGGCCGAGGATATCGATAGATATGTGGCGCGAACCGCTGAAGTTCGTGGCACGACCGTGGAAGCGCTCAGTGGTTTTCGAAAGTCGATGATCGGCGCGCTGCATGGTGGCAAAATCAACTTGAACCACTGGGCCGCGTTGCAGGTGTACATCGCCCTGGGCCAATTCATGGCGACGGCGGCGATGATGGGGATTGATACCTGCCCGATGGAGGGAATCGATATCGCCAAGTATGACGCGCTGTTAGGCTTGCCTGACCAAGGCTATGCGACCGTCGTGGCTTGTGTGGCGGGTTATCGAGCGGACCATGACAAGTATGCGCAACTGCCGAAGGTGCGATTCAAGACCGAAGACGTGGTCGTACGGATCGATACGTAGGGTACGGGTTGCAGCCGCTATTCGTGATGCTTTCGCACGAGCCGGCCATGGATGACCAGTGCCAGCATCAACACGATGCCCAGCAGGAACGGTCGCAGCAGGTCGAACTGCGTGACCCAGCTCATCTTGAGCAGTTCCTGTTTCCAAGCCTGCGAGAGCCACGAGTACTTGATGAGTCGAGCGGGGTCGGTCGCTTCCAAGCCGACTCGCAGAATGGTGAAAGTGAAGACACCGACCGCTGTGCGGCCGATTCCTCCTTCGCCACCAAACAAGCTAGTTCCCCCAAGGACGACGCAGGCGACCGCTTCCAGCAAGAGGTCCGCGTTTTGATCCAGACTCACGCTTTCCAAACGGCCGGCATTCACCATACCTCCGCAGGCAGCCGTGACGGCGCAAATCATCAGCGATCCAATGACAATCCGCTCTGTTCGCACGCCCGCTAGTCGCGCCGCCTGTCGGTTGCCGCCTATCATATAGACGTAGCGACCGAACCGCGTGTGCTGCAAGACGACATGCGCGACGAGCATCACCACCGCCGCCAGCACGGCGCTCTGCGGGATTTCCAAAGTGCGGCCAAACAGATTCAACTTGGCGAGCGGCGCGTTGCCGAGTTCTTTTAAAAACTGAGGGACATCGTATTTCTGGCTGAGCGTGACAAATCGCGCCAGGCCGTTCGCCATGTACATCATTGCCAGTGTAATGATGAAGCTTGGCAACCCCGACGAAACGGTCAATGTCCCAGAGACGCCCCCCAGGATCAGCGCGACTAGAAACGGGATTGCGATCGCAACCGCTGTCGAACGAAATTCCGCACCAGTCCTACTTGCGGGGGCTTGATCAATTGCGGCGGTCGCTTTATCGATGACTTCGGTCGACTCCCGAATCGTTTTCTCGAGCTGCTCGCGTTGCTTGTCGTTCGCGTCAGTCAATGCATCGCGTTCCTTGATTGCGGCGTCAAGCTTTCGCTCGGCTGACAGACGCTTATCGACCAAGGAAAGTGCGGTTTTACGTTGATCCTGGATTTCGCGAGCGCCTGCCGCAAACGGCTGCGCCCAAATCACTCCACAAACGCATGCGGAGAACAGTGCCATGGTGCCCACAGAAAGGTCGATTTCGGCGCACAGCAAAACAAAGGTCAGGCCAGTTGCCACGATCGCCAGTACAGATCCACGTTTCAGCGTCTGCGAAATCGTCCCCAGGCTGAAGAATTCCGTTGCCAGAAACCCGAACACGACCATGATGGCCAGCAATGTGACCAGCGGGGCCAGACTCGCCCAGTCGATTCGGCGTCTGGATTTGTCCAAGTCGAGTGAGGCAGGCTTAGCGGTCATTGGTGATCTTCAGAGGTGTTGATTCGCGGTCTGAGAACGAATGCCGTTCTAGTTGCTGCAGGATTCCTCAGCACAGTGCATCAGGTCTTGCTTGGTGACTCGTTGCCCCGAGAATTCTCGCGTGATCCGGCCCCGCGCGAAAGTGACGATTCGATCTGCATGTGCCAGTACCAGTTCAGGCTCGGTGGTCGCCAGGATGATCGCTGCGCCGTTTCGCTTTTGCTGAGCCACCAATTCCATCACTTCGGCCTTGGCATGCACGTCCATCCCTCGCGTTGGTTCTTCGAGTAATAGCACATGGATCGGCCCCAGCAGCCATTTGGCTAAAACGACCTTCTGTTGGTTTCCGCCAGAGAGGGCACCGGCGCGAAGCTTGGGGTTGGGTGGTCGACATCCGACCCGTTCCAAAAGTGGCTGACAGACACGCAGTTCTTTGCGACCCGTAATCCATGAACCGACAGTCCGCTTGAGGTGAGCGAGTGTCGCATTGTGAGCGATCGACGCACGACGCGCCAGGGTTTGAGCACGATCTGCGGCGACGAGAACGACTCCTTTCGACACGGCGGACGGAACGTCGCCGGTTCGCATGCGATGTCCATCGAGTGTGATTTCCCCTGCGTCGATTGGAATAGCACCCGCCAGGGCGTGGACCAGTTCTTGATGGCCGGCTCCAACGAATCCGTACAGTCCCAGACACTCTCCAGGCTTCACGTCCAAGGTGATGTTTTGGAACCGGACGCCTTGTCGAAGGTTTTTCACAGCCAATCTCGGCATCGTAGTGCCAGCCGCAGGAAGCAACGCCTCTGTTTTCTCATCCGCGGCCGATTCGCGCTCTTCGCCGACCATTTGATGCAGGATGCTCGCGCGATTGAGTTCACTGGACCGTTTCGTCTGCAACCTGCGACCGTCGCGCAGGATCGTCACCCGATCACAGATTGCCAGCACGTCCTCGATGAAGTGACTGATGAAAACCATCGCGACCCCACGGATCTTGAGCTTGGCGATCAGTTCGAACAGGCGTCTGGCTTCCGGAAGGCTGAGCGCACTGGTTGGTTCATCCAGAATCAGGATTCGGGCTCCACTATGCAGGCCGCGGGCGATTTCGACCATCTGCCGAATCACCAACGGATAGGAATCCAGTCGCCGCTTCACGTTGATCTGGATATCCAGTTCTGCCAGCGACGCCGCGGCCTCGCGATTCATGCGATTCCAGTCGATTCGGCCCCAACGAGTCGGTTGCCGTCCGAGGCACAGGTTTTCAGCCACGGTCAGTGCGCCGATTCCTGATAACTCCTGATAGACCATCGCGATCCGCTGCGTCAGCGCTTCGCGCGGGGAATGCAGCCGCACGAGTTGCCCGTCGATCTTGATTTCCCCCGTATATTCGGGGACGGCACCAGCCAGCACCTTCATCAGGGTACTCTTCCCGGCACCGTTGCACCCGACGAGACCGTGGACTTCGCCGGGTTGAATATCAAAATTGACCCCGTGAAGTGCGATCACTCCGCCAAATCGCACGCCGATGTTGCGGCAGTCCAGCAATGGCGGTAACGGCTCTGCAGTATCCGGCATGGGTGAGCTTCAGGTTGTTCGACACGGATGAGAGTTGTAGAAGTCGAAAGTCATATCGATTTGTGCAGGGCAGTGTAACATTCGGCCCGCAGACTCCAATGCTACGGGGTCAATCCGACTGGCGACCGGAACTCCCTTGCCCGGTTTCGGTTTGCTATCTAGAATGCGGGGCTGCATGAGGGAGCGTGCAATTGAAATGGCTGCCACGAGTTGCGGCGATTCCTCCCAGTCGCGATGAAGAGCGAGTCCCCTGCCTTGGCGAATGCCAATCAACAGTCTCGAAATCGAATTGCCCTCCTCGGATCAACCGGCTCGATCGGTACCAGTTGTCTGGACGTGATCGCCGCTCATAGTGATCGCCTGGAACTGGCCGGAGTCACGGCACATCGACGCTGGCAATCGATGGCAGAACAGTGCCGACGTTTTAACCCGCGCTGGGCCATTGTCTCCAACGCCGATGATCAATCCGCCGTAAAAGCCGAAGAGTTCCCGCAAGGGACGGAAGTGATGTTTGGTCCGGAAGCCGTGGAGCGGCTGGCCTCGCATCCAGATGTTGATACGGTTGTGGTTGGGATTGTCGGAGCCGCGGGGCTGCGTGGAGCCTGGGCTGCGATCGAGTCTGGCAAACGAGTCGCGATCGCCAACAAAGAGACATTGGTCGTCGCCGGTCCGTTGGTGATGGAACTGGCAGCGCGGACGAAGGCCGAGTTAATTCCAGTCGACAGCGAACACAGTGCGATTTTCCAATGCCTTCAGTCCGGCCGACCGACCGACGTGAAGCGGATCATCTTGACCGCGAGCGGAGGGCCCTTTCGAGGCTGGTCCAAGCAGCGATTAGAGACTGAGGTGACGGTCGAGCGAGCTTTGGCGCATCCGACATGGCAGATGGGGCCGAAGATCACCGTTGATTCCGCAACAATGATGAATAAGGCGTTGGAGATTATCGAAGCGCGCTGGCTGTTCGGCTTGAACGCGGACCAGATTTCCGTCGTCGTTCATCCGCAATCGATTGTTCATTCGATGGTCGAGTTTGTTGATGGGTCGGTCATCGCGCAGCTTTCTCCACCAGACATGAAACTGCCAATTCAGTATGCTTTGACATATCCAGATCGGTGGCCGGGTGTCAGCCCGACGATCGACTGGACGCAATCGGCTCAGTTGGATTTTCAAGTGCCGGACATGGATGCGTTTCCGGCGTTGCAATTAGGGTTTGAGGTCGCTCAACGAGGCGGTGCCACCGGTGCCGTTTTGAACGCCGCGAATGAAGTGGCTGTCGAGCGATTTTTGGAAGGACGTTTGAGATTCGCTGATATCCCGCGCGCTTGCCGGGAAATTCTAAATGCGCACAACGACGATCCCCATCCGACGCTCAGCGAATTGCTGCGTCAGGATGTGTGGGCTCGCGAGGAGATGAGACGATGGAAATGCTGACATTGGCTGCCAAGTTGATGGACAACTTGAACTATCTGGCCTCCAACGGCGTGAACATCGCGTGGGCCGCGATTGGTCTAGGCATGGTGATCTTCTTTCACGAGCTCGGGCATTTCGCGGTCGCCAAATGGTGCAACGTCAATGTGGAACGATTCAGCATTGGGTTCGGCCCCATTCTGTTTGGTTGGAAGTGGGGCGAGACCGAGTACGCGCTGTCGCTGATCCCGTTTGGCGGCTATGTCAAGATGCTGGGCCAGGACGATGCCGATCCGAGTCAATTGACCAATGAAGAGATCGCTCAAGATCCGCGATCGTACCTGGCCAAGAATGTGTTCCAGCGGATGGCCATCATTTCCGCTGGCGTCACGATGAACGTGATCACTGCTGTGTTCTTCGTTGCTGGAGCGTTCGCGCTGGGTTACGAAACAACTCCTGCCGTGATCGGTGAAGTTCGTCCGGGCATGCCCGCCTGGCAGGCAGGACTGCGACCAGACGACTTGATCGAGAAGATCAACGGCCGCCGCATTCTGACGTTTGAAGAAGTGCGACTGAATGTGGCGTTGTCGTCTCCCCCGTTGGCGATCGAAGGTCGTCATCGTGACGGAAGCTCGTTTGAAATCGAGGTTCTGCCGAAGAAGACCGGTTCTCTACCGCAGATCGGCGTGCTGCATTCCAGCAGTTTGAATGTTTTCAAAGATCCCACAGAGAAGATCAAAGCGACCGCCGAGGGGACTCCGGCTGCCAACGCTGAACCGCCGTTTATGCCTGGTGATGCAATCAAGTCCATCAATGGCGAAGCGGTCACCACATTCTGGGAAATGCGAAAGAAGTTGGCTGCTCAGACTGCAAAGCCACTTGAGGTGGGAGTCGAGCGAAGCAATGGGACAAAAGAGACGGTTGTCGTGAAAGACAATGTGTTTCGGACGTTGGGGCTGTCGATGGATTCGGGCCCGATCGCATCGATCCAAAAGGGGTCGCCCGCCGAGATTGCCGGATTGCTGGAAGGCGATAAATTTGTGAAGGTCAATGGCAAGACCGTGGGTGAGGAACTCGATCCGCTCAAGTTGCCCAACGAATTCGCTAAGTTGCAAGGTCAGGAAGTCGATGTTCGCGTCACCCGACAGCCCAAAGAGGGAGGCCCCAAACAGGTTGATCTAACAATCCGTCCCGTTGATCAACCAGGTTGGACCGATCAACCATTCATGGAAGGCGAATCAATCGCCATCCCAGCAATCGGCGTGGCATTTCATACGATTCCGGTGGTGTTGGGTGTTGAGCCCGGCAGTGCCGCCGATAAGGAAGGCATCAAGCGACTGTCCAAGGTGAAGCGAATTGAACTCTTCTTGCCAGCCGCAGCCACCGACGGACTGAAAGACAAAACGATTGCGATCGATCTGGATGACCCCATCAAAGAAGCCAAGTCTAACAATTGGGGTTACGCCTTCTGGAAGATGCAGGAACTTCCGCAGCGCCATGTCCGATTGACGTTGATCGAAGACCAGAAGGAACGAAAGGTCGACTTGATTCCGCAACCCGATCCAAGCTGGCCGCTGCCAATGATCCTGGGCCTGCGCACTCAACCATTGCTCATCGAACTGAAGGCACACAACATTGGTGACGCCTGGTCGATGTCGTCGAACTATACTCGTAACTCAGCGATGAACATCTATCTCACGCTGAGCAGCCTATTTACGGGTCGAGTTTCTCCCAAGGAACTGCATGGCCCGATCGGTATCGCCTCGGCAGCGATTCAGATCGTTGAGCATGGGTTTGCCCCGCTGCTGTTGTTCCTCGGTTTCCTGAGCATCAATCTGGCGGTGCTGAACTTTCTGCCCATCCCGGTCCTCGACGGGGGACACATGGTCTTTTTGTTGTGGGAAGCGGTTACACGCCGCCGCCCGAGCGAAAAGGTCCTGATCGGTGCCACCTATGCCGGGATGGCATTCCTGCTGGGCCTGATGGGATTCGTCCTGTATCTGGACTTGCTAGTACATCCGTTCAAGAAGTAGTCACCGATTAATGGAACTTCACGGCGTCATTGTCGGGAAATCGGACAGTGCGCCGTTGGATAGAGATCGCTGGATTGCGCTTTGCGAGTCTGACCCTCGGCTCGTAAGGGGATCTCCAGTCACACGACCCAATCCATTCAAGCCCGGCGAAATGATAGTCATTCAGCCTCGACGGGATGCTGCTTCTGTCGTTGTGTCCAGTCGCAAGCTGGGTTTGCGTGAATGGGCCGCGGATGAATCTCCACTCCTCAACGTCTGGGGCAGTGATCTCGCGATTGCTCTTATTGCGCGTGAGATTGCATTTTTGCTGGATGCGATATACTCAGCGGAAGTAGAACGGCCCATCGCAATAGTGGCTTCTTACTGATCCAGGCTCGCGACCGATGCCGAGGTTGATGCCATATCAGCAGTTCGGCTTCACGAAGATGACCGAAACCTAAGACATGGCCCAGACTGGGCTTCACCGAAGTGAGGAGTGTTCCAGATGGAATACTGATCATGGATGGGTGGCTTCGCAGGCACGATGCGGTATTCTCAATCAGTCACGCCCCATCGCAAAAGCCCACCTGTGGAGAACCAGTTCATGTGTCGCAACCACACGGCCTGGCTATTTGTTGTTGCCGCCATCTTTAGTCAGTTTTGGATTACGCATAGTGCTCGTTGCGCCGAGGACAAACCGCTGGCGGACCTGATGCCGCGGATCCCGTCCAAGTCTCCTGATGAAGCTTTGAAGTCATTTGAGCTGCAGCATGGCTTCTCGCTGGAATTAGTGGCGAGTGAACCGCAGATCGCGAATCCAATCGACGCGGCATTCGACGAGCGAAATCGGATGTACGTAGTCGAGATGTCCGACTATCCTTTTCTGCCCGAGCAACGACCTCAGAAGTATCGAGATCAGCGGCCAGAAAGCTGGAGTCGAATTCGCCTGCTGTCAGATACGAACGCCGACGGGCAGATGGACAAGAGCGTTGTGTTTGCTGACAAGCTGCGCTGGGCACAGTCGGTGTGTTGTTCGAAAGGGGGAGTGTACGTGCTCGCTCCGCCCCATCTGTATTACATGAAGGATCTCAATGGCGATGATGTCGCCGATCAGAAAGACGTCATTTGTACCGGCTTCAGCCAGACGAATGTGCAAGGTCTGGCGAATGGATTGGAATGGGGACGCGACAACGCGATCTATTTCTCTTCGGGGATGGCAGGCGGTGATTTGACGATTCCCGCGCACGGAACAACTGCGGAACGAAAGCTGACGCCCGGCCGTCGCGATCTGCGACTTGACCCTATGACGAACGAAATCACGATGGTTTCGGGAGGCCAACAGTTTGGTCATACGATCGATGACTATGGCGAGCGATTCATTTGCTCGAACAGCAATCACATTGTCCATGTCGCCTGGCCGTTGCACTACCTGGAACGCAATCCGCAACTCAGTATCCCCAGCGTCATTCGCCCGATTGCGAAAGAAGGGGCTGCTGCAGTCGTCTTTCGCAAAAGCTCCGCTGAACCGTGGCGACTCGTCCGCACCGCGCGCCGCGCGGCGGATCCAGAATTTGCCAAGCGGCTGCCTCCCACCGAACTGGTTCCGATTGGATTCTTCACTTCAGCGACGGGAATCACGGTCTATCGCGGAGGGGCTTATCCTGCTGACTATCTCGGAAACGTCTTCATCGGCGATGTGGGTGGAAATCTCGTCCATCGGAAGAAGTTGACCGAGGATGGCATCGGCTTTATTGCGGAACGTGCGGATGCCAATTGCGAATTCCTGACCTCCACAGACAATTGGTTTCGCCCGGCGAATTTTGTCAACGCGCCCGATGGAACGCTGTACATGCTGGACATGTATCGCGAAACCATTGAACACCCCGCTTCGATTCCCGAAGACATCAAGGCACTGTGCGATCTCGAAAGTGGATTCGACAAAGGGCGGATCTGGCGTTTGGTTTCGTCGGATATGAAGCGTTCAACACTGCCACTTCCTGATTTAAGCCGCGCGACGACGATTGAACTTGTCACACAGCTGAATTCGCCTCATGGATCTGTCCGCGACACCGCGCAACGTCTGCTGGTTGAACGCCAGAATAACTCGGCCATCGACCAACTGCGGGTGGTCACCTCTTCCTCGCTACCCTGGCTACCCAAGCGTACACCCCCGTTCAGTTCGGTCGCGAGGCTGCATGCGGCCTTGGCACTGCAAGGTTTGCGAGCTCTCAATGAAACTGATGTGTTGGGGTTGCTGCATGATCCCGATCCGCGAGTGCAGCGTCACGGAATCATCTTGTTCGAGAATCTCCGCAGTAGCGAGTGCCTGAAGCGGATCACGACGCTGCTAGCTGATGGGCCGCCAAAACTTCGCTGGCAATGGGCATTGTCACTGGGACAACTGGATGCCAGGCGGGCCGTTCCCGGGTTGAAAGAGCTGGCCCGCGCTGCGGCCAGCGATCCTGACCTGCGCGTTGCGTGGCTGTCATCGGTCCATCCGTACATGGGAAGCTTGGCTGCAGAGCTGCTGGCCGGAGAAACAGAAGTTGTTCGTCCACTATTGGTCGAATTGGCGCTACTGATTGGATCTTCGCCAAAAACGAACGACGCCGTTCAGTTTCTCGTCGCGACTTCAAAACCGAGTGTTCCCGAACAGACTCGTTTTGCCGTGTTATCAGCTTTTGGAGAAGGATTGCGGCGGCGCGGAACTTCCATCGCGAATGTTTTGGCGGAGGCACGTAATCAAAATGTCAATACGTCGCTCGCCAAGGTCTTTCAGCAAGCGGCCGTAAAATCGCTTGATGCTGCCGCTTTGGAGGCGGATCGCATCTCTGCGGTCGCTTTGATGGCTTACGCCGACGGCGATCTCGTTGAGCAAACTCTTCCGCAGTTGTGTACACCTCAGACTTCTCCTTCGCTTCAGCAATCGGCGGTGAAAGCCCTCGCGATCAGCAATACACTGCATTCCACAGATTTGATCATCGCGCCGTGGAAAGCATTCGGCCCGACAACACGGCGCGAAGCGGTTGACCAGCTTGTCGGCTCAGCTCGCGGAGCAACAGCACTGATCAAAGCTGTTGAAGTCGGAGAAATCAAGATTGGAGAAATTGAACGGGACAAGCGTCAGTTGCTGTTGAATCATCCTAATACCATGGTTCGTGAAGCGGCCCGCAAAGTTTTGGCCGATCCCCCGAGCAACCGCAAGCAGGTCGTCGCCGACTACCAGCCCGCTCTGGAACTGGAAGGAAATCAAGAGCGTGGGAAAATGCTTTATGGTAAGACGTGCGTGCAATGCCACCGATCAGGAACTTCAGGCCATCAAGTCGGTCCCGATCTCGCGAGTGTACAAAACAAGTCATCCGCCGATTTATTAGTCGCGATTCTTGACCCGAACCGGGAAGCTCAGCCGAGCTTTCAGACCTATACCGCGATTACCAAGCAGGGAACGGTTCATGCGGGGATTATCTCCGTTGAAACAACCGCCAGCCTGACTCTAAAACGAGCGGAGGCCAAAGAGGATGTCGTGCTGCGAGAGGCCATCGATGAATTGGTCTCCACCGGACAATCATTGATGCCCGAAGGCCTGGAGAAGGACATCGACCAGCAGGCACTGGCCGATCTGATCGCTTTCATCAAAGCTCAGGTTCCCGCCCCAAAATAGATGCAGACATTAACCTGAGTTGGGAAATGGAGTAGATCGCCAACATCAATTGTCAGAAAATTTGTCGAGCAGGATCAATATGCGGTTGGGTTACAACACAAACGGATTGACAGGACATCTTTGGCTGCAGGCACTGGAACTGATGCACGAGATCGGTTATCGCTCGGTCGCGATCACGATTGATCATCATTGCCTGGATCCCTATTCGCCGAACCTGCCTCTCGAAATCGACCGCATGCGCCAGACATTAGCGCGGTACGACATGATCTCGTGCATCGAAACAGGGGCGAGGTTTTTGTTGGACCCACGGCACAAGCATGAGCCGACTCTAGTCAGCCCGCTGCCGAAACAGCGAGTAATCCGGATCGACTTCCTGAAGCGGTGCATCGACATCGCACGCGAACTGCGGTCCGAGGCGGTCTCGTTCTGGGCCGGAATCGTTCGCGACGATGCGTCGCGTAACGAAGTCTTCGGCCGGCTGGCAACTGGCATTCGTGAAGTCATCGACTATGCCAACAAACAAGACGTGAAATTGGCGTTCGAACCCGAACCTGGCATGTTCATCCAGACGTTTGACGACTTCCGCGAATTGCTGTCGCATGTCGATGGGCCGGGCTTCGGACTTTGCGTCGACATTGGACACGTACATTGCCTCGAACCGAAACCGATTGCAGATTACCTGGCCGAATGGCATGACCGCATCTATACGATTCACATCGAGGATATGAATCGCGGGGTTCACGATCACTTGCGGTTCGGCGAAGGGACCATCGATTTTCCGTCCGTATTCAAGGCCTTGCAAGATCTGGACTATCGAGGCGGCTTGAACGTCGAACTGAGTCGCCATAGTCATATTGCTCCGGAAGTTCTGAAAGAGTCCTTCCAGTTTCTGACGCGATCGATCGGCATTGCCAAGGATCAAAAAGAAAACACGCCGCACGTTTGAAGGTGCGGCGTGTCAGAGTTTTTCAGGTAACGCTTGCCTTCTTAGAAGGAACCCCAACCAAAGGGTGCTTCGCCGACGGTATTGACGTTGTTGAAGTTAAATCCATTCCAATCTGCAGGGCTCGTGACGGGTTCGTTATCCAGCAGGAAGTCGATTGTGTCACTGTCCGAACTAACTCGGAAGGTACTTTCGCCAACGCCAGGGAAGACAAAGCTCGCCCCAACAGGGTTGTTCGGATTCGTAAAACCGGTGATTGATCGTGATGCCTGACGTTGAGCATTTCGACGTCGGGTGGCACTGGTGAATGGACCAGACTGGGTTGGGTCGTTGTTGTTAAACCCAGTACGAGATTTGAAGACCCCGTCCGCATTGTTGTAGTAAGCCACGTTCGACTGAGATCCGTTGGCAATCCCTTGAGCGTTGTTGATACCGCTTGTGATATCGGTCCCTTGACCATCATAGGTGTTGTTGCGGAAATACAGGTCCAATCGAGCCAGTGGGTCGCTCTGATATCCGTTCGTGTTAAATGTTGGAGGAGCAGCACCGAGATCCCATGCTGTCCCTGTGTTTGGATCGACGGTCGAGACGAACGACGCGAACTTGAGGTCATCCCCGAAGTTACCGCTGAACTGATTGTTGTCTACGGTCATCGTCACACCACCTCGGAACGTCGAGGTTCCGAATGGACTCGCTCCCACTGCGACAGGCCCACCGTCACTGGCGAATCCGCCAAGATCGCTCGCACTACTTGTGGCACCGCTAGTTCCGACACGCACAACCAAGCCTGTGGCAGTTGTACCCGCAGTTGTTCCGAAGCCGTTTCCGATGACCTGATTATTAGTGAATTGCATTTCGATGACAGGATCGCGGAAGACGTTTCCATCAGCGGCCATCGCGACCGTTTGGGCACTGAACTGGTCCTGCGTTCGGGAGGCCGTATTGACGACATACACACCTTCCAGCAGGTTGCGATTGAACACGTTGCTGTCGACCGTGACTTGGATGAAGTCGTCACCAAGGTTCAAGATGTCCAATCCGCGACCATCGTTGAAGGCGACATTGTTGCCAATAACCTGAAGCTGACCGGAACCAATGAAGTTTCGGTTGATCCCGTATTGAATTCCGTCTCCGAGGTTGTTGACAATCTGGTTGTTGATGATCGTCACGTTACTGGTGGGACGAACATTCGCCATGATACCGGCGGATTCGTTGGCTGTGCCGACAGTACCTGCTGTGCCGTTCAGAGAGATCACGTTGCTGCCGATGACGACTTCACCCGCACCTGTGGCGCCCTCGACATTCACCCCGTTTCGCTTGTTCGCTGAGATAAAGTTGCCCAACGTCGTATCGACAGGATCCCCAATCACGAGCGTGGTCATGGCGGAGTCAAGGTCAATACCGTCGAGGTTGTTGCCTGTGATCGTGTTGCGGGTCCAGATACCAGCGACGAATCGCAGGTCGTTAGCACTGTTAGCTTGTTCCAACGTATGGATACCGCTACCGAAGATTGGATTGCCGGCCGTACCGTTGCCAGTGATCGTATTCAGATCAATCATCGCATTGATCGAAGCATCAGCTTCCACCCGCAGTTGGATTCCGTCAAACCCGTTTGCAGTGATCAAGTTGTTGTTAATGACATACGTATCCTGGTTCGGCTGGTTCGAGGCCACCAGTCGGATACCGTTAGTCGTATTAGTCTGGATGGTGTTGTTGAGAATCTGCATATTGTTGACTTCGCCATTCGTCGTCCGGTTAACTTCGATACCGTTGGTCCCGTTTCCTTGAATGGTGTTACCGAGATTCGCCGTGGTTCCCCCGATCACAAAGTTGTTAACCGACGCGAATTCCGTTGGAAGTGCAGTACCGCTGACATCGATTCTGATGCCGTCGTTCGCATTGTTGTTGATCGTCGACCGTTGAATAAAGCCAGCCAGTGTTGCCGTGTCCTGGACGATGAACGCAACGCCTTCACCATTGAACGTCGCGTTGGCTCCGTTCACGACCCCTGACAAGTCGTGATTATCGATCGTAATCACGTTGGTTGAATCACCATTCAGAATCAATCCGATATTCGCGTCTTTGTTGGACGTAAAGGTGTTGGTGTTTGAGAGTCTGTTATCACCGAAGGCAAATCCGATGCCCCCACCATTCACCGTACCGCCGACACCTCGATCAGCAGTATTCGCTCCACCGACAAAGGTGTTCTGAGTCAGCAAAGTCAGAGCACCTGAGTTGGAGGTCAGGACGTTCGTCGTGTCGAACAGAATCCCGTCAGTTCCTGTGGTCGTACGGTTAAAGTTGTTGTTGGCGATCTGTACAATGTTGTTGAACGACAGCGGGGTTGGTGGTGTCACACCACCGAAGAACAGACCCGCACGGGTATTGTTGGAGAAATCGTTGCCCAAGGCTGGCGTTAATCCACCAACGAGATTGGTGTTGAAGGTACCACCATTGCTATTGACGATGCTCAGGCCGTCTTGTCCGTTGCCTGTGGCAATGTTTGACTGAATGTTGGTGACGTTGATCACACCGCCATCCAGGAAGAACCCGATCCCGTCTTTTGTGTTGCCAGTCGATGTCACACCAGCCAGGTCTGTGTTAATCAGACCACCTGTGGCGGTCTGGAACAACAATCCATCGCCACCGTTCGTTGTGAAGATGTTCGGCAATGTCGTAGTGTTAAGCATGACGTCGATCGTGCCATTCTGCGCATTGACCAACAGGCCATTCAGCCCATTTCCGGTGAAGGAATTCCCGGCCAACGGATCGGTGATCTGGATTAGACCGCCATTCGTAGCCATCAGGTTCAGGCCATTTTTGCCATTCGTGTCGAACGTCGTGCTGGTGATTGACTGAATCAGCACGTTTCCGTTATCAGCTTCAACTCGCAGGCCATCGCCCTTGTTGCCGGTGAAAGTATCACCGACTGCGGTACCGCCGGATTGCGGGCCGACGATGTCGCCCACAACCTGCAGTACTCCGCCGTTGCGTGCAGCGAGTACCGCACCGTCACCCTCGTTGTTGTTGGTTTGGTTGTCGATGTACGTTCCGATCGACATCACACTGCCAACCCCGTCGGCCACAGCCTTGAAGCCGAATCCTGCCGTTGGGACGACACTGGAGTCGGTCGTGTTGTTGCTGAGAGTGTTACCTTGGACCGCGGCATTGACCTTCCCACCCGCCAGGGCGTCAAGTTCGATCCCAGCTCCACTGCCGCTGACAGTGTTGCTCAGAATACCCAAAGGGAGGGTCGTGTTTGTCGGATCGTTAGCATCAATTGCAGCCGTCGCGCCGGTGGCGATAAATCGCATTCCGATGCCCATATCGAGAGTGGCATTGCCGTTCGTGTCTTCGCCAGGATCGAGAACGCCATTTCCATTGGCGTCTTCACCCTTCACGTCGGTGATCGTATTGCCTTGAACGTACAGGCCAAGCGTTCCAGCAGTTTGTGTCACTTCGAAGCCAGCATTTGATTGGAACCCGATTGCGGATCCGGTTGCCGGACCACCAGTCACAGTGTTATTCACCAGCCGACCCACAGCACTGCCGCTATGTGTCAACTGAACTGCAGACAGAGTATTGATGAAGCTGTTGTTGTTGATGTTGAAGCCGCCGGTGATTCCACCCGCCTGGCTGCGGATGCCGTAGTTCTGGGTTCCGAGAGGCGTGGCACCATTGATCTTGAAGCCAGACACTTCGTTGTTGTCGGCCAGGGTAATCACGTTACCGCCGGTCGTTTGCTGGTTAACCAGGATCGGTGTTGCCGAACCATCAGAGCATTGGAACTGGAACGTTCCGCTTGGGGTCACAAAATCATGCACGATGTTCGCACCCCAGAGGTGCTGGTTGCTTGACAGTTGCAGGCCCAAAGCGGGAGCTGCAGTGCCCAATCCGGTGTCGAGATTGGTACTGGTGCCGTCAACACGACCATTTACGAGGATGACATCGTAAGATGCTCGTTGCAGTGCGGTCAGGCTGTTGAATTGAGCAACCGAATTGAATGGATTCTCGTCCGTGCCAGAACCACCGGTGGTCAGGTTTGGATTGATGAAGGCCACGAAGTATGGCTTGTTGGTCAGCGGATTAATTGCCTCTTCATTCGTCTTCACAGCGTCAATATGCGTGATCGCTCGGAACTGACGGAAGACCGACTGTGTCATGCGATCTTGAACCGCAGGATTACGCATCCAGCGGCTGGGCATGCCATCTGGAAGAGTAACGAAGACTTGGAACTGGGTATTCAGTCCAAACGTGTGATCGTTGGTGACCTGCATACCGAACGAAACATCTTCGTTGATTTGCGAGAGGAATCGTCCGCTCACACCGGTGAAGCTTCCGCCAGCCTGTCCTGTTCCCATGAAGTGGTAACCGCCGATATAGCCGTTCACTCCATAGCGACCGATCAGCGGCAGCGGACCGCCTGTTTCGAAGTCTAAACCAGTGTAAGCCTGTGCAACTTGTGTCGTGCGTTGGAAGACAATGTTATTGCCCATGCACGACGCAGTTGAGGCCAATGCCGATGTCCCAATGTGATCTTTCGAACCAACCGGAATATATCCGTTGATGCGGTAGTCCACGTAGCGGCTCAAGTATTCAAAGCTTAGACCAATCTGGTTGAAGTTTGGTCCGATACCGCCGGTCGAGTTGTCGTACCAGGTCGACAAGCCCACAACGGAGTCGAACTCACGCATCCACCATCGCCAACCGGCACCCACGTTGGCACCACCGCCTTGGTTGTCGTAGGTGATCAACCCGCGACCGTCGACGAAGAAAATCGCCTCGTCATCCGCGTCGATGGAGAACGGCACGAACGCACCGACGGTGGTATAACCGCCGGAATAGCCGTACAGCCCGCCGCCACGGGAATCGACGTTGTAGCGCGGCTGATACCGGTTATCAACGTTCTGGAAGGGGAAGTAGTTGCCACCACCGCCACCATTGCTATACCCGATTCCAGGTGCCGACAACTGCGTCAGCGGTCCTGGATCGGCAGCAGGTGCCGTACCTAATTGGACGGTGCCTTCAGTGGCCTCGGGCGATGCCTGAGTCACTGGGGGTTGCCCCAGTTTCACAGACCCTTCCGGCTCATTTGGCGATTGAGCGACGGCAATACCCGTCAAAGCGGCCCAAGCCATGAGTCCTGACCAACACCGTTTGATTCGAAGATTCATCGGTTGCTCCAGCGACTGCTGAGAAGACCTCGCACGCCACCCCTGCCCAGCGACATTTCCCGCTAATCCCGCGCGGTCCGGGACCTTGACGGTTATTCCACCTCTAGCGGTTATCCGTAATTTTCGGAAAAGTAGGGCGACGCTGTTGAGCGAATTACCGCTACAAAAGCTACTTTCGTCATAAGCCACAAAGTCTCACACTCCCGTTGCACCTTCCGATGCGGACGAACTGCTTTGAATGGCCGATGTCGGCGGATGACACTTGCCCAGAAACGGCGGAACCTGCCACTGGCGTCGGGGTGACGCAGTTTTTAGGGCACTTCCAGCTTGGGCTTGATGCGTTCTGACAAGCTGCTTGAAGCGAGTTATAGTGATCGTTGATGTCAGACTTCTTGCCGTACCAAGCACAGGAACGCGCGATGAACGAATGGGGATCGATGACACGGCGACAAGCGATCAAATCCGGTGCCATGGCTGCCGGTCTTTCGGTCCTGGCATCATTAGCCCAGGCGGAAGAGAGCGATGGCTGGATTGATGCGCACTCGCATATCTGGCCCGCCGAGACCGACAAGTTTCCTCTAGTCGCGGGACTGACAAAGCGAGATCTCGAACCTGCAAGTTTCACCGATGATGAGCTGATGGCGATTGCCGGCCCCGAAGGGGTGACGCGAGTCGTACTGATTCAGCATTCGGTTTTCCACCTCTTCGATAACTCCTACCTTATCGATGCAGTTCGTCGTCATCCCAAGCGGTTTCGAGTCGTTGGAATGGTGGACGACCACCAATCTACTTCAGGAGCCGAAATGAATCGGCTGCAACCGCTAGGTGTGACCGGATTTCGTATCACCCCCTTCATTCGCAAAGTTCAACCTGAGAATTGGCTGAACACCGCAGGGATGCGTCAAATGTGGAAGACCGGTGCCGAAACAAGGCAGGCCATGTGCTGTCTGGTGAATCCGGAACATCTTCCCGGCGTTGACGCAATGTGTGAACAAAACCCCGAGACACCGGTGGTGATCGACCACTTTGCAAGAATCGGTACTGATGGTCAGACGCGGGACGAAGACATCCAGAAACTCGTTCGCCTCGCGCGGCACAAGCAGACTTGCGTGAAACTTTCCGCATTTTACGCTTTGGGGCAGAAAAAGCCGCCGCACGTCGAATTGATACCGATGATCAAACGCCTGTACGACGCCTTCGGGCCCCAGCGCCTGATGTGGGCGAGTGACTGCCCGTATCAGATTCAAGGAGTGAACAACTACAAAGCGTCAATCAGTCTGATCAGGGATAAACTCGATTTCGTCTCTGCCGAAGACATGGCATGGCTGCTTCGGAAGACTGCCGAACGCGTCTTTTTCAACTCGTAGTCGCATCGCGATCATCGGCGTCGGCGAATGGAATTTCGTCCGAAGATTCTGGAAGAGGTCCCGCTTGCCCAAATTGAGTCTGGACGGAGGGACGCGACAGTACGATCAGCGTCAACACTCCCAATGCCGTACAGAGAGGTGGAAACAAGCAGATAATCGCGGCAACTACCATGCAAAAACGATAACGCCGTCGTTGTTCCAGCGATCGCCCCGCCAATAGGATGCAGATTGCCATTGCCCAACCGAACAGGATCATCAAAGTTCCCGCACCCGCAACGATCAGTCCGACAAATTGGGCAGGAAACGGTTCGCCACCTGGTCCGTTCTCTGGTGGATGCAAGAACAGCAGCAGGCCGATCGTGACATGAATCAGTGGGATGCAGGCAGACAATGCCATCATTCCTGCCACGACGTAGTGAGCAATCGACAGCATTCGTATTTGCTGATTGTCACTTTCCATGGCCGCGATCCTCGTTAGCTTGTCGCCTCACCCACGAAGCTGACCGAAAACTCTAAAATGCCGCTAGCGTCATGTCAGAGCGCTAGTGAGTTCGCTCCAATTCCGACTTCACCATACACTGAAACAAACCTTCCCAAGTGTATGTGGTCGCTTCGGCCGCGATGGGTAAGCCAACTTCAAGCGCTGCCGCCGTCGTCACGGGGCTGATGCTGGCCAATCGGGTTCTGGACCCGACATGCTGCCGAGCGCTTGGTGTCAGCAGACGTGCCAGCGAACGAGCGATCGAGGGACTCGAAAGGCCGATCCAGTCTAGTTCCCCTCGTTCAATCTGTCCCAATTCATGGGCCGGAAGTGTCGGGACATCGCGATTCTGATAGACGACGACTTGTTCCAATGACGCACCGGCGTTCGTCAGTTCTTGAGGAAGTACATCACGACCTCGACTGGCGCGTGCCCATAGAACCCGCTTCCCCGAGACTTGCGAACTCAATTCAGCAGCAAGCGACTCTGCCCGATATTCTGGTGGGACAACATCGGCCCGAAGCGAGTATTTTTCCAATTCGGCCGCGGTCGAAGAACCGATGCAAGCAAGTTGGGCGTGATTGAGGCGGCGCGTATCGCCACCCAGTTCCCAGAGTCGCCCTAATAGCCCTCGCACGCCGTTGGAGCTTGTCCAGATGATCCAGTCAAATTGATCCAGGCGACCGAGTACACTGTCGACTGCGGTCCAATCTTCGGGAGGGGCGATTTCGATCGTCGGTAGTAGGACAGGCAATGCCCCCAACTCGTACGCGCGCCGCGCCGCATCGGTCGATTGCTCTTCAGGACGCGTGATACCGATTCGCAGGCCGAATAATGGCCGGTCTTCGAACCAGCGAGCCTGCTCTCGAACCTTCACGCACTCGCCCACAATCACCAGCGAGGGGGGATGAAGGCCAGCCGTGCTGACTACGGAAGCGACATCAGCTAAAGTCCCCGTAACAGTCCGTTGCAGCGGCTGAGTTGCGCGGCAGACGACACACACAGGAGTGGTGGCAGGCTTTCCAGCAGCGACCAACGCCGAGGCGATCGCGTCCAGTCGATGAAGCCCCATATAAAAGACGAGCGTTCCGGGAAACCGAGCCAGCGCGTCATAATCCAAAGCGGACGCTGGCTTGGACGGATCCTCGTGTCCGGTGATAAAAGCGACCGCCGACGCATGATCGCGATGAGTGAGGGAAATTCCTGTGTAGACGGCGGCGGCCGTCGCGGCAGTAATTCCTGGAACGACTTCGAAGGGAATCCCAGCTTCTCGCAGAGCCGCGGCCTCTTCGGAACCCCGTCCGAAGATAAAGGGGTCGCCCCCTTTCAGACGCACAACCGTCTTGCCTTGCCGAGCCGCCGCAATCAAGCGTTGATTGATCTCTTCCTGAGGAATATGACGACCTGTCGGCCCCTCAGCACGACACGTTCGTTCGGAATTCGCCCGACTGTGTCGCAACAGCAGCGGGTTAACAAGTCCATCGTATAGCACGAGTTCCGCTTGCTGCAGGCATTCGGCTCCACGTAGCGTTAGTAGGCCGGGATCTCCCGGTCCTGCACCGACAAGGTAGACGCGTCCGACTGATATTGTGGGTGTTTGAGAGATCTTTTCTGCGGTCATAGGTCGGCGAGGCTGGATAGAGTGGGACAGAGGGCCGCCAAGGCACGATCGTTGGAAACGGAGTTCCATCGTAGCCACCCTGCTGTCGTCGAGAAACACGGAAGGGATGAAACAACCCCGAAACCCCTTGCCACGATTGTGATTTCGGCGGCGATTCGATCTTGTCAGGGGTGCCAACGTCTGCCAGACTTGGACATTCGGACAGTTTCTGGTCTGGAAGGGTATATTCCGATGAAGGTTTTCGTTGCAGCACTGATTTGCCTGGTCGCTCACATTGGCGTGATTGGACAAGTCGCGTGCGCTCAAGGTGTGGTTTGCCAGTTACCCGAAGACGGAACATGGGTCCGGTTCGAAGGAACCTACGCCCAATCCGAAATCCGTCCCGACGGGGCCGCCGGGAATCTCGAAATCACCCCTTGGATCGAGCATGTCTGGATTAAGTCGGTCGGAGCCGAATCGGCCGAGTATCGAGGCGAGACGACTGAGTGCCGCTGGATCGAAATCAAGATCGAGCGGGGTCGAGAAATCGACGGCAAGATCGATACCGGTCTAACCGGCACGACAATCTATAAGGTTCTGATTCCGGATTCAGCGGTCATTACCGACAACGTTGACAGCGAAGGGGTTCCCATCAGTTTCTTACCTCTGGTGAAAGGCTATCGAAAGGTTGGCAAAACCGACCCTAAAGTGCTCACGGAACCCGCATTGCAGTTGTACCCATTGGGAATCCTGGTGGGCTATTTCAGAGAGCTGCGCGAAGTGGAAGCCTCTGTTGATCCTGAAGTTGGATTGGCCGAAGTGAAGACCGCATCACAATGGCAGGGACAAGTCACCACAGAACGTCCGCAGAGTCGCACGATCATGGAATCGACGATCTGGAAGAGCCCGGAGGTGCCGTTTGGTGTCGCCCGATGGAGCGCCAAGATTACTCGTGAGATAAAAGATCCACAAGAACCACGAGATGCCTTCAAACCAACGACCGAAGTGACGATCGAAATGAAGGCCCGCGAAACCGGCAAGGGCGGCCCGAATGGAACCAGCGAACTGATGGTGCCATAGTTGTCATTGGCAATCTGCTGATTGCCAGTTGATATTCAGTCGATTCGGATCAACACGAACTTCAAGTAGCGGAATTCTGGCAGAGCCAGCGGGCTGGGATGGTCGGCCGGCTGTCCTTGAATTGCCAACACAGTGCCGCGTCGTCGAGCCTCAGAGATCCCCTCTTCGCAAATCGCGAGGAACGTGGACAAGTCGATGTGACTCGAACACGATGCCGCAGCCAGCAGACCGCCGGATGCCGTAGATCGAGCTCCCCCAGCAATCAACGTTTGATACGCGGCCTTCGCTTTCGTCACAGAGTCCTGGTTGGGAGCGAACGACGGGGGATCGACGACGACGATATCCCATCGTCGGCGTTTCGCAGTTGCTTCGTCGAGATATTCGAAGGCGTCAACCGCGATCGCATCGTGCGTCGCATCATCGAGCTCGTTGAGTCGCCAATGCTGTCGCGCGGCGTCGATCGCAGGCTGGGCCAAATCCACCGTCGTGACGTGTGATGCACCGCCGACACCTGCGGCGACGGAGAATCCGCCAGTGTAAGCAAACAAGTTCAGGAGACTTCGACCTTGAGCCAACCGGCGGATCGTATGCCTGTTGTCTCGCTGGTCCAGGAAGAATCCGGTCTTCTGTCCGCGAACAATGTCCGAAGTAAATCGCAGTCCGTTTTCTAGAAAGGTCACGGGATCCGAAGGCTCGGTCCCAATAAGTGGCCGCCCCTCACGGCCTCGCTCTTTGCGCCGTTCGTAGACGCAACCGATAGCGGCTTCGCGTGATAACCAGTCAGCAATCCCGTCAGTTTGCCAGAAGCCGCAGGGCCCGGCCCCGTCGAGCTTCACAACAGCCGTCTCGCCATAGATGTCAATCACCAGGCCTGGTACAGCGTCCCCTTCGCCATTCGCCAGTCGGAACCCTGTCGTTGTTGAATCAAACAAAGATCGGCGCAGACTTAACGTATCGTGCAGGCGGCCCTGAGCCCATCGCTGATCGAGTTTCACCCGTCCGTCTGTATCACAAACTCGAAATGCCAGCGGTGACGCAGGATCGTAGAAACCGACTGCAATCGGTTGGCCTTTGCGATTGTCGAGCAGCACTGCGGACGACCCCGCGACGGTACGAGGCAGATCGCGTAGTGCATCCGCGAATACCCAGGGGTGTCCTCGTTTAATCGTACGAGCCAGATCACGATTCAAACGCAGCACAATGGGATCGGAATCAAAACGAACGAAGTCCATGTTCAATTCGCCTGCTGCCGTGTCCACTCAGCCAACGCTTCGCAGACTTGTGCAGGCGACGCGGTGCCGGTCGTCCCCAATTGTTGGACCGTAGTCGATGCCACCAGGTTCGCAACCAATGCGGCCTCCGCGGGTGTGGCACCGCTCGTCAGAGAAAGTACTGCACCTGCCGTGGCGCTGTCCCCAGCACCAGTCGGGTCGATGGGACCTTTCACTCGGACTCCGGGCACCAATGTGATTTCCGGGTCGCTGGTCAGGATCCCTCGATCGGCACAAGTCACGAATACGGTCGCTCCCATTTCTGCCCGCAACTTGGGAACGAGCCGATGCAGTTCTTCGAGTGATACCTCTTCTCCCACGGCGGGATTCAGCTTATGCACGGCTTCAAACTGATTCGCTTTGATCGTGACATTCCGGAACTGCCGGATGAAGCGCCGGCTATCGGCCCAAATCAAGACATGCGGATACTGCCTGGCGAATTGCGCCAGACGATCTCGAACTGCTGCAGTGACGACGCCGCAATCCGCCTGATCGACTTGATCCATCACGATTAGCGCGTCTATTTCAGGGAATATCCGCTCCAGATTCGTGATGATTCCAGCCACGATCGTCTCTGAAGTCGGTCGTCGATTCTTCGTGTCATAGCGAGAATGTTCGCCTTCTAAACCATGTACCCCCGTATCGCACGGCTTGAGATACGTGGGGGTCATCATGTCCGAACAACGAAGCAAACCATTGGTTGAACACTTCAGTCGTTCCAAACCCTGACAGAGATCGTACCCTTCGCCGTCGTCTCCGATAGCTCCGATTGCCTGTAATTGACCCGCCCCGAGCGCCGCGAGGTTATTCACCACCGTGCCGGCCGCTCCCGGGCTGCGTCGGATACCGATCACCTGATGAGCCACGCGGCCTGTTTCCAGGCTTGGCTCAGCCAAAGCGGGGTCAATTTCCAGATACTTATCCAGGAAGAAATCACCCAGCACAGCAATGCGCCGGGTAGGGAACTGGCCCAGCAAGGCCTGCAAGCGATCGAGCTGCATGAGACAAGAGATCCGAGGGGACAAGTGACAACGTTTCGCAGGACCAGCCTGCCCGAGACGCCCTACAATAACGGTTTGCCGCTATCTGTCACTCGACTCGGCCTGTTGGGCTCGTTTCCAGACAATCAGTTGTTCCTCCAAACCCGATTCTGCGCTGTCTCCGCGATGGATGCGCAGGACGACTGAATCGCGATCGGCATTGGCATTCAGTGCCTCGGTCAGCTCATCGAGATTGGAAACCGGGGTTCGACCAATCGCTTCGATAATATCGTACGGCTGAAGGCGTTGACTGAGTGGTCCGTTCCGATCGACGCTCATGATCAACAGGCCGCGTGCGGCTCGGGAGTGGCCCAGTTGATCTGCCAGATCTTCATCAAGTGGATGGACCGTTAAGCCCATCGTGCGAACGGGGACACCCAACTCTGATTTGGGTGCTTCGCTATTCGCCGGAAGCTCGCTCCTGTCAGCCAGTACGATAAACAGGTTGATCTTCTTGCCACCGCGCCAGACGACCATCTGAATGCGTTTGCCAATCGGAGACAGGCTGACCAGATTGATGAGATGGTCATGATCCTGAACATCCGTGGTATCGAAATTCAGAATCACATCGTCAAACTGCAATCCGGAGCGTGCGGCAGGCGAATTCGGAAACACTTCGCTGACACGGGTTCCGCTCAGGCGATCGAGCTTTAGCTTGGTAGCCGCTTTGGAATCGAATTTGTCGTCGAGTTTGACGCCGATCCACGCCCGGGTGACCACGCCATGTTCAAGGAGTTGCTCCATAACGCGTTGAACGAGATGGCTGGGGATACTGAAGCCGATCCCTTCATTGCCACCACTCGATGATGCGATCGCAGTATTGATCCCCACGACGCGACCCTGCATATCGATCAGCGGCCCACCGCTGTTACCGGGATTAATCGCTGCGTCCGTCTGTAGAAAGTCCTGGTTCAGCACTTCCGACTGCCCCAGTTTCAGTTGTCGTCGCCCTTTGGCACTGATGATGCCGAACGTGACCGAGCGGCTGAGGCCGAATGGACTGCCCATTGCCAGGACCATGTGGCCAATATCCAGCCGCATGCTGTCACCCCACTTCGCGGCCGTCAGATTGGGGGCGCTCACCCTCAAGATTGCCACGTCAGTTTGGGGATCGGCCCAGACGCGTTCAGGCTGGAGTTGCCGTCCGTCGTGCAGGTGAATGGAGATCGATTCCATCGGTGTCTTGTCGACAACGTGAGCGTTCGTCACCACGAAAAAACCCGACAGCTTGGCGCTGTTCATGATCACGCCGGAACCGGTCTCTTCTTCACGTCCTCGACCTGGAACCTTGCGTTCGCTCTGAATATGGACGACAGCGGGAGTGCATACGGCGGTAATCTTCGCCAGCAGATTGCTCCCTTCCTGAAACGCCGACGTATCCTGGCTAAGCTCTCGATAGAGCCGTTCAGTGGTGGCTGAATCCAACGGATCGGCTTGGACAGTGCGAGGGAAAGTCGACGAGCCAAATCCTGCTCCCAGAACGAGCCCGGCAACGAGCGTTCCGCCACACAGGACGAGAGTCGACATTTGGCGCATGGGAAGTGCCTCTCTGAAGGCGGGACGAAAATCAAAGCTTCACAGCCGGACCGAGGCTGCCGGCTGGTGGAGTATACCCATTCAGATTTCAACTCGGCAGAACAATGCGCACTCGCGATACTTTCCCAAACAATTCCAATCACAACGTCCAGGATACGCATGAAACTCAAGTGACATTTCACTTTGGGGCATATTTATCGGGTCTCGCTGCCATTCTGTTTTCAAAACATCACAGGAATTCCAGCAGCAAATCGGCCGCGGTGCATGATCGAGCAGCTTAAGTGTGGCGCGAATTATCAGGGCCTCAATGTGTCAGCTCCATTCACGGATCCGCTACTTGCAAAGCATGCAGAACAAGTCTCAACCTATTATACAGTTTACACTTATATCACGTTTACGACAGTCGACACCAAGCAATCAGGGAAGCACATCAACCATTGGTGCTCTGAAGATTTCGGAATTCAACGGCGTGGGATGTTGCAGTCAGCGACTTTCGTTACAATCTCGCCTTCCGCCCAGCGTGGGATCGGGAAGAAGATTTACTGGAACCGGCGGAATTCGCTGCTAAATGGGCAGACCGCTCGTTCGATTTTGAGTTGGAAACATGTCGAAGTCTGTTGAAAAGAAAATTCAGGTCAAACTGGAGTTGTCGAAGAAGTACGAGCGCCTCGCTGGCCTCGCTGGCAGCAAGCCAAAGCAGAACACGTTTCTGTGGCATGCCAAGCACTTCCGCGCTCAGGCCGATGTCATGCAGAAGCGTTTGGATCACGAGAACGCACTCGTTAAGTAACAGGTTGGTATTTCGTACTAATCGTCGGGGCGGGCCACCGCCCTTTGGATTGCTTGAGTTAGAGATTTGGCAGTGATGCCGGCAACGCGGAGCGTTGTTCACTAATTCCTGGTCGACGAATGATGGATCGTTCTCGACGCACCAGCGCGTTCAAATCAAGCCGCGTTTACCGCGGCCTTCTGGGGCTATGTGCGCAGGTTCGTCTTCGCTGGCGAGTGCTGACAATCCTTTGCGCTCTGTCCGGCGCAATCCCTGCCTTCGCGTTCATCATCTGTTGGCACGTTTTCCCTTTTCCATGGGAAAAACTCGATTCAAAACTCGACAGCGTCCTCGTGACCGACCGTTCTGGACGAGTATTGATCGAACTCGTAGGGCCTGCTGGCCAACGCCAGCGACGCGTACCATTGGCGGCAATGTCGCCGTGGCTATCGAAGGCGATTGTGGCCATCGAGGATGAGCGGTTTGAGTCCCATTGGGGCGTGGATTTCTGCGCCGTGATTCGCGCCACTGGTCAGAATTTGCATGCCCGACGGAAGGTGTCGGGGGCCAGCACGATTACGATGCAGCTTTGCAAGATGATCGACGAACGCCCACGAACCTGTCGCGCGAAACTGATCGAGGCATTCCGCGCTTTGCAGTTGGAGCAGCAACGATCGAAGCCCGAAATTCTGGCAAGATACCTGAACCTGATTCCTTGTGGCGGTAACCTGCGTGGAGTCGAGGCGGCCTCGCAAGCATACTTTGGCAAGAGCGCATCGGAACTGTCTTTGGCCGAGGCGGCGCTGCTGGCTGGATTGCCGCAGTCCCCGAACCGCTTTGCACCGGATCGTCATCCCGATGCTGCAAAGATCCGTCGCAATGCTGTATTGAATCGCATGCTGGAACTGGGGAACATCACGCAGTCTCAGCACGATGACGCGATTCGCGAACCAATTGCCGTTCAGTCGCGCGACTTGAAACCAGCAGTCGCAACCCACGCCGCTTGGATGGCTCTCGCTCAGTGGCCGGCAGGTGGACGCACTGCCATAGAGGTCGATTTGCAGCGGGAAGTCGAAGCGACAGCCAGAAGCAATGTCGCGCAGTTGCCAGAGGGCGCGGATCTCGCTGTCGTCGTCGTCGATGTCGCGACACGTGAAATTGTTTCGTTGGTCGGGTCAGCGAATGATCAAGACCCGATCGACGGTCAGGTGAACGGGGCCACAGCACGTCGCAGTCCAGGGTCGACACTGAAGCCGTTGCTGTATGCGGCGGCATTTGAGGCTCGACGACTATCACCGGACTCCCTCGTCGACGATGTGGCCATTGAACGTGCCGGCTGGTCCCCCGAAAACTTTGATCGTACCTACCGCGGTTCTGTATCCGCAACAGAAGCATTGCGGCAATCGCTGAACGTACCTGCAATCACGATCACAGAGGGTTTGGGCTTACCCCGCTGCCTGGGCGTGCTGAATTCGCTGGGCCTCGAACTACCGGCCGATTCGGAGTCACGGGGAGGTTTGGCTGTCGCCACTGGTGGGTTGGAAGTCAACTTGCTGGAACTGACAAATGCATATGCCACGATTGCGTGCGAAGGATTGCATCAAGAGCCGATCCTGGTCATTAACTATGAGCACCCTCGACCATCTCCAAGGCGGGTTCTGAGTGCCAATGTCTGCCGCGCAATCACCTCGATCTTATCGTCTCAGCATCGTTGCCCGAATGGATGGGGAGTAACGTCCGAGAATTCGCCGACGTGGTTCGCGTGGAAAACGGGTACCAGTTCTGGACGCCGCGATGCCTGGGCAATCGGGCACAATGGCCGGTACGCAATCGGTGTTTGGGTCGGCAATTTCCATGGGGGCGGACATCTCGAATTTGTCGGTCGTGAGACCGCTGAGCCAATCCTGAGCCGACTGTTTCAATTGAAATCGCTGTCCGCTGTTATGACGGGAGCAACCTACGAGAAATGGGAAGTACAAAACCCTCTGCCGCGACCTGTTGAAGCCGAAGGGCGGATTGCGATTCTTTCCCCGCGCAATGACGCTGCATTCCTTACCTTGAACGGAACGACTATAGTTCACCCCACTGTCAGCTGTCGCGAAGCGATCACCTGGTTTCACAACGGGCAAGTGCTGACGGAAGACGACGCGTCCCGCCTGATTGTTTCCCGCGGCTCACATGAATTGCGTGCGGTGAGCATTTCCGGCCAGTCGGCATCCGTGCAATTCATCGTGAAGTAAACAACGCCGGATGCCGTTTCAAGCACCCGGCGGTCTTACCTCGAGGGGCGAATCTCAGATTAGCCCTTAGAATTCGCCGATGACATTACCATCAGCAACCGTGGACAGGCGCTGGTAGGTCAAGAGATCGACGTTTTCGCTGATAAACCGGACTGCGCCGTCACCCATTAGGAAATGACAACCACCAACGTGCAAGCTGCCGAACCCCGTTGTTTGGGGGCGAACCCCGGCCGTCATTCCATTATTAATTCGAATGGACGTGTCGCCCAAAGCATTAGCCTGGCCTGTATTTGTGCCATTATGAGTGACGCCCGCCCAGATACCATCACCCAAGCCTGGGGTTGTGGGAGTAAACCGTTCTCCCACCAAAATCGAATTGCTGCTGCCGTCGGTCATATCCCGCAACCCTCTACGGCTATTGGCTCCAAAAACTCCACCGTAGGTCGCGGTATCGATTGGAGCGCTCGCGATCGCCGTCGCCCCGACAACAGCCAGATAACTGGTCCGACCAAACTGAGCCGTTCCCCCACTAACTGGCGTTCCTTGGATCGCCGAGATTGTAGTGGCTGGCTGTCCCGGATCAGAAGGGCATCGCAAAGCAGACAAGTTGCTCTGAATCGTCGAAGCAGGTGCTGTTGCGCCCGTCAAATACCCGAGCCCGTTGTTGAAATTGAGGGTTCCCGAAGAGAGCGAGCTGTAGAGCGGAGCCTGATCCATTTGTGGCAGCAACATCACGTTCCAGCCCCAGAAGAGATAAGTGGCTGGCACGGCGATGTTGTTGATGTAACCTGGCGGCATCGAATTGACAGTCGTGTCATGATAGTTGTGCAAAGCCAGTCCCAACTGCTTCAGTTGGTTTTTACACTGTGTCCGTCGTGCGGCTTCGCGGGCTTGCTGCACAGCGGGCAGGAGCAGTGCGATCAGCACCGCGATGATGGCGATGACCACCAGCAACTCGATTAATGTAAACCCCCGTCGAGATGAACTCCGTCGAACTTGACTTGGCACAGTAAACAGACCCCTTGAAGTGTGGTGACCCGCAGTCTGGCAACTTAGCCAGCTGCATATGGACAAGGACTATCCAGAAACGCGGGTCTACATCGAACTGTGCGTCGAATATCGCGAGTTTTTAACATTTACCTCAAAAAAAACTTCACAATGCCATATCTTGGATTCATTTCGCGATACTAAAACAATCCGTGCGAGATGCGCCAGTCCATAATTCCACGCCTATCGCAAATCGCGTCATTCGGAGTAATTGCTGCGTGACAGTAGTGTGATTTCCGCGGACTCTGCATCAATTCGCGAGAGTGCCGATGTCTGGGGAGACCTCAACATTGATATTTTGGGAACTCACGACGGACTGAGCGATCGCACAGGCACCAGTTATCTTTACTGCTTCTGCAAACAATGGCGGCGAACCTCCATTTGCCGGCGAATCATCTCGCGAGCGTTTCAATGATGCCTGTGACCATAGGCGTTTGACAAACCGGTCTGCCGTTATCGAGCGGAACATCTCTGGTTCCCTTGTTGAGTGCGGACTGTAGAGAGGGGCGGAAACCCATTTTTCGGCGCGGTTCCCAAGATGAGATGTTGCGCAGCGCGAGTGCAGAGTTGATTCGCGATCACTCCCTAGTCGATCTCAGGAAAATGCCGGCGAATACGGCACCACGTTTTTCGTGATTCGACTTCCAGATATTGAAAACCCTCTGGACCGGCGCAGGCAGGTTATGGGATACAATGGCGGAGGGGTGTGGCCGGGTGTGGCCCCCTCAATGAGCGGTTGGCGATCTGGTATCGGAGGAATTCAGGTGAATCGCGAATCACGGGCGAGCACGCTTACCAGCATCCTATCGATCCAATTGTTGGCACAATTCTCGGCGGCAGTTTCGATCGCGATAACATGTTTCGCAGCGGATCCGACGGTTCCGAAGCCCCCCACAGCAGTCCGTCTACCAGTTGTGCAGCCAAAACTCGTTCCGCCATCAGCATTGGACGGACCGCCGCTGAAAGATGTGCCGACCTGGTCGGAACTCGCCCGGGCCATTGTGCTGACGGCGATTCCGGACAAATACGTGGACCGAAAACATTGGGATAAAACTCGCGAGATCTTCGACGGTATTAGCGTCCAGCAGCGCGGCTTCAACATTCGTATGTCGGAACGAAAGCGAAAGGTCAACCACGGATCGTGGTACATGTACACCATTCGCTTTCCAAACCCAGAACAAAATCTGAAGCTGGTCATCGATCAAATCCAGTCTCAGGGAACCGGCAAATTCTCATTTGCCGTCCATGTGGCGATGAAGAACATTCAGTTACATGGCCAGTTCGAACAGTGGGTCATGGGAGTGAAAGGGCTGAACTTCGACTTCGAGTCTGATGTCGAGGTCCACATGCACGCCATCGTGCAAATGTCTATCCGCCCTGAAACAAAGCGCGGCAGCCTGTTGCCAGATCTGGTCCTGGATCCAGCCGTCCATACCTGCGTCTCAATCTGGTGGACGTGAATACTCACCGTATTGGCCGCATCGGAGGCGATATCGCCGAAGAACTGGGAGATAGTTCACGAAAATTCTTCGAAGACCTGATCCATTCGCAAGAAGGCCGTGTCGTTAAGAAAGCGAATGAGGCGATTCAGAAAAAGAAGGATTCGCTCAGGTTGCCGATCTCGAGGTTGTGGTAGGTTGCGTCAGCACAGAGGACCTCGAAGGGTGACGCGATCACCTCAAAAAAGCAGACCTGCCGAGTTCATCACATAAGCTCTTCACAAAAACCAGTCATGAGCATCGTCTACAGCTCTCACTACAATATGGGTCTATTCGGCTTGGAAAAGCTGCATCCCTTCGACACGAAGAAATTCGCGCGGGCCTGGAGCTTGCTGGAGCAGGAATTGGGTGCAACTCTGGCGGGTTGGCACGTCGAAGTCGACCGTCCGATCACCGACGAAGAAATGTTGGCAGTGCATACCGCCGATCACTTGCTACGCATGCGAGATTCCCATGCTCTTGCGAAAGCTTTCGAAATTCCGGCAGTGTCCCTGCTGCCGTTCTCGCTGATCGATTCGGGCTTTCTACACCCGATGCGCTGGGCGACCAGAGGTTCCGTGATCGCCGCGCGGCAAGCCTTGCGTCAGGGGTTGTCCATCAATCTTGGTGGCGGCTTTCATCATGCCAAACCGGATCGCGCAGAAGGTTTTTGCCTGTTTTCAGATATCGCATTGATTGTCGCCCAGCTACGCGCGGATGGCTCGATTCAACTGGAATCTCGAATTGCGTACGTCGATCTTGATGCCCATCAGGGAAACGGCGTATGCCACCAGTTCTTGCAGGATGCACGCACGTTCATCTTCGACATGTACAACGAAGCTATCTATCCCACCAGCGATCTGGTTGCGCAAGATCGGATCGATTGCAGAGTTCCCGTTCCGATCGGCTGTGAGGGAGAATACTACCTCGAGCAATTAAAGGCTCGGCTTCCAGCATTTCTGGATTCCATCACCCGCTCGGGCGATGTCGCGTTGGCGATCTATACCGCGGGCACGGACGTATTCGCAGGCGACGATCTTGGCATGTTGGCGTTGTCGGCTGCTGACGTTCTGGAACGTGACCAATTCGTCGTCGATCAACTTCGTCAACGACAGCTACCCACGGTGATGCTGTTGGGTGGAGGATACACTTCGGAAAGTCATAGGCTGATTGCCACGTCCACGAAGGCGATCTTGCAGCGTCACGGCCGACAACGTCGGTCGTCGCAGGAATGAATTCTCCGGACGAGCCTGCTAAAACAATGCGTCTGACCACCATCACTACTGAGATCCAACTATGCCGCAGCTCGCCAACCAGATCGCTGTTGTCACCGGAGCCAACCAAGGAATCGGCAAGGCGATTGCCAAGGCCTTCGCTCAAGAAGGCGCGTCTCTTGTGCTCTGCGCTCGTAACGGAGACAAGCTGAAGAAGGTTGCGGATGAATTCACGCAGGAAGGTGTCAAAGTCCTGGCGCAGACATGCGATGTTTCCAGCGAGTCCGACGTGGAAGCGTTGTTTGCTGCCGTTCAGCAGCGATTTGGCTGGGTCGATATTCTCGTTAATAATGCCGGCGCGTTTGACGGCGGACCGCTGGATGAAGTGTCGCTGGCCGCCTGGAACAATGTGGTCGGCTCGTGCTTGACCGGTTCGTTCCTCTGCAGTCGCGCTGCCTTTCGTTTGATGAAGCCCCGACGTTCGGGACGCATTCTGAATATCGGCTCGATTTCAGCTCAACGCCCCCGCGCAGGGAACACGCCTTATGCCGCCGCCAAATTTGGCGTGTGGGGCCTGACCCAGGCGATTGCGATCGATGCTCGCCCCTATGGAATTACTTGCTCGTGTCTGCATCCGGGTAATGTCCAAGTCGAACGCCGGACGGATTCCGGAGTCTCTTCCGACGACGAAGCAATGATGTCCCCCGAAACGATTGCCCGCGCGGCACTCGCGATGGTCACGTTGCCCGCAGATGTGAATTTCCTGGAAGCAATCGTCTTGCCGCGAGATCAAGCCTATCTGGCCCGCGGTTAGTCTTGCTCTAACGAATTCTCGCGACCTCGTTTCCGTAAAAATTGAGGACTGGTGACGATCGATTCCACCAGCGCGCCAAATCGATTGGCGCGCGCCGCCAGATTCTTTTGCATTTGCTCGACCGTCGGCCGATCGGATAACTGCAAGCTGCGGCCCAAACCATACGAAAGCAGTTTGCTGCACAAGCTGTTCACAAAGTCGCTCTCTCGCTTTTCGGCGAGATACCTGCGCAGATCGTCGAGCCCACTTCCTTCGCTATGATCGGGAAAGGTCGCCTTCGTTTCGACGAGGCGACTGCCAAAGTCTTTCTGGCGTCTTTCTCCGATTGGACCATAGCCTTCAAAGACCAGACCGACCGAATCAAATCTCAGATGGCAACCCGCGCAGGCCTCATGATCCCGATGGCGAGCAAGCACCTGGGCTAGAGTGAGTTCGCCCAAGTTCGCTTCGTCGGCAGGTAATTCGGGAACGTTGGGTGGCGGAGCGGGAATGTGTTCGCCCAATAACCTTCGGACGACCCAGTACCCTCGTTTGACCGGGCTGGTACGCAATCCAGGTGAGTTTTTGGTCAGGAAGACCGACATCGGCAGTAGACCGCCGCGACCGTACTGCCGAGCCTGATCGATCCTTATCCAGTATGTGGCGTCTTTGGAGTCCTCAATGTCGATTCCGTAGTGCTTTGCCAAAATGGGATTCACAAAGGTGTGATCGCCGTAAAGGAAGTCATGCACCGAACCATCGCGTTGAATCACATCCAGGAAGAACCGGATCGGCTCTTCAAACATGGCCGCTCGCAACTCGTTTGTAAATGTCGGAAACCGTTGGCGATCGACGCTGTTTGCTTCCTCGAATCGACGAAAGTCCAGCCAGTTCCCCGTGAACTCCACAGCCAATGCACGTACGCGAGCATCGCGCAACATACGACGAGCCTGAGTCAGTAGCACTTGTGGATGGTGCAGGTCGCTCGCTGCGGCATGAGCGAGCAATTCGTCATCAGGCATGCTTGACCAGAGGAAGTAGCTGAGGCGGCTCGCCAATTCGTAATCTGTGAGCGATTGAATCTGCCCGCTATCGGCGGCAAGGTCGAACCGGTAACAGAAAAACGGTGACATCAAGATGCTGACGATACAGTCTCGGATTGCATCCTCGTGAAGTAACCCATCTGTGTCTCGTAAGCGGCAGTAGAAGGCTGCGAGATCATCGCGTTCGGCCTGATCTAACGGGCGACGATAGGCCTTTTCTGCGAATCGGACAATCGCGGCAACATGAGTTGGCTCCGCTTCGCGATGAGTCTTCTCGATCCAACGCGCGTCAGAGGACATATTGGTGAAATAGGTCTCAATGGCTTCTAACGCAGACTCGCTGGCACCGCTCTTTCGAGCTTTCTCCAGGTAGGCCTTTCGCATCCGCGTGAGCTTTTCATCGGATGTGGAATCTTTATCTTCGGGCCTGGCAAAATCAAACTCCGGCCCGCCCGCAAATCGCGGCGGCTCGGCACGCTCGAAGAAGAGAAAGTCCTTGTACTGGCGCAGGGGAACCAACGTGATGAAATTCAGTTCCTGCCACATCAAATCCAACTCGCGCCGTTCTTCATCACTCAAAATCAATTCGCACAGCGGCTGATCGTCACGAAAATAGCCCTGCATCAGGTGGAACCCGGCCGTCAACAATCGGACTTCCGCACCGAGTTTCTGATCTGCGTAGTGACCGCGGCTCGAAACGGCAAAGGCATTCGGAAAGACATGGCAGAATCGATCGCGAGCAGCATCAAGTGTCGCGTCTATCCCATCGCCGCGATATTTCATCCGTTGCGCGGCCAACTGTCGGTTCCACCAGAGGATGAGCGGCTGGCTACCATCTGACTCGCCCTTCACGTGCAACTTCTCGATCTTCACATCGAGTTCAGCTCGACGTTTCAAGATCAGATCGCGTATTCGTTCGCAATCCCGCCTAGTGGCCACTGAAGTGCGGACATCGTTGGAAAGCTTGCTCCATTCAGATTGAACCTCGGCGAGCGGCCCCGAAGCAACCGGCTCAACAAGAGCGGATAGGATCAATGTCAAATACTTCGGACTTAGCTTTTGTTTCGCCGTACCAGATCTGGCGAAGTCGTCAATCGATGAATCTGTACGACCCAATGCAACACGATGTTGATACTCCCAGGCCATGAACAGGTAGTCGGCCAAGTCGACCTGGTGCTGTTCATAAAAATGGACGATCCTCTGGACGCAGTATTTGTCTCGATCTGTCTCAGCAATCATCGGGTGCGGAGCGAAGAGCAACCCTTGCGGCTTGAGAACAACGTGATCAGCAACCAGTCGTGCCGCTGCCAGATATTTCTTGACGAGCGCGGGCGACATCGTCAGTGATTCGCCTGTGTTATCGAATCCGGCTTCGTTGGCAGGGTCGACCGGAAACTCGCGAGTCGGCCGAATGTCCTGCCCCGTGAGATCGCGGATCGTATAGTCATATTCGGAATTGCTCAGTCGACGGGCCAGAACGACTCCCGGATCGCCTGCATTTCGTTTCGCTTCATCGTCGCGTAGCTGCGTAATCCAGTCGATCACCGCCTGGCGATCTTGATCAGGGGGCCGCCGCGCCGTCTCCTTGGGAGGCATCTCGTTCGCTTCGAGACGATCGGCAACGAGCTTCCAAGTTTCATGGTTGCGAGCAACAGAGGCGACCGATTGATAACCACTTAGATCGAGCTTCCCTTCCTGCTTCTCGCCGCCGTGGCAATCGGTGCAATAGGTCTTCAAGAAGGGTTGCACAACTTGTTCGAACGACTTTTGAATCCTCGTCATCGAGGGATCTGCTCCGCTGGCTCCGCGCGAGAATGTCAGCCCCGCCGTCAGTGCAACCATCCAAGCATATCGCAGCATCTGAGACCTCAGCCAAATTTCGCAGTTGTTCCGACAGCAGGAATTGTAACGCGGAGTCTGAAATCCTGCGCCAGATCGTCCCGGTGGCTGAGGTTAGCGGGATTCGATCGCTTCCCCCGCACGATCTGCTCAAGCACCCCTATTGATACTATCTATCTAGTTCTGCGAACGTCGCCCTTAGCGACAAATGAAACTGTCCAATAGGCAAAGCCAATGACGAACGATCTTTAAACTCGCCCTAATCGGCCAGGTTGAAAATCGGGGAATCGTTCCAAGCGGTAACTTGCCAATCACCGGCGGCCTCGGCAAAACACGACGCGTTTGCCTACGTCCACCGGTGCGCGTGGCGAATCAGCTGTTTCGAATTTCTGCTAAGTTCGTGTGTAGCAGGTCGGTGATGCTCGACGAATTCCTAGTCGATAGCCTTTTTCAAGACATTTCGTCAGACATTCGAGTCACCGGACGACTTTCCGCTTGCAAAGCCCCTTTCGCCACGTGAAAGTGTTTGCGCCGTCATTCTGCCATTCGTGCTCGATTCCAGGTTTTCAGGACGACATCCGATGACTCATTTTTCCGTATCCTCCTTCCAACGTGGGGTAGCCACCCCGCGCACGACCCGTCGCGCATTGTGGCAAAAGACCATTTGCGGACTCGTTGCGTCCCTCATGCTTGCGACAAGCATAGTTCAAGCCGGCACTTGGACTCCACTTTCGAATAGCAATCCAGAGTTCTTTACTGACACCATGCTGCTACTAACAGATGGGAGCGTCATGGTCTTGTCCGGCAACGACTATCGGTCGTGGACAAAGCTGACTCCGGATGCAACCGGCAGTTACGTGAATGGAACATGGTCCTATCTGCCGTCCATGTCGACCAATCGCCAGAATTTTGCATCGACGGTCTTAACTGATGGTCGGGTTATGGTTCTTGGCGGGCAATTCAGCGGTCCCTCGCTGACGAAGAATGACACAAACACCGGGACGATCTATAACCCCGTCACTAACAAATGGACGACAATGACAGCGTTCCCCGAACCTAAATTCGGAGCCGGGCCAGCGGTGTTGCATCCGTTCGGTTACGTACTGGCAGGCGGACAAACGGCATTCACACACTTCTACTATCCGCCATCCGATTTTTGGTTCACCTTTGGTAGCAACCTCGCGGGTGACCCAAAACTACGGACCGATGTCAACACGGAAGAGACCTGGCTGCTGCTTCCGGACAACAACATTCTTTCTTATGACGTGAATGCGAGCATCACAAACACTGCTGGGACTGCCCAAAAGTTCAGTTACAACTCGGATGCTTGGGTGGATGCGGGTACACTGACGGCACTGCTGACGACCGCAACACAAAAATCTAAAGTCGGTCCCGGAAGTGTGCTTCCGAACGGCAAGGTGATCCAGATCGGCGGCAACGAAGCGACCGCGATCTACACTCCTCCAGTTTCGAGCGCCCAGCCAGGAACTTGGGTCGCGGGCCCCAGCCTGCCAGTGGGTATGGGGGCAGACGACGCTCCGGGAGCAATGCTGCCAGATGGTCATTTCCTCTTCCTGGCCGATTTCTACCCGTCAACGTCACCAACAATGCTGTTCGACTACGACTATGTCAGCAATACAATCACGAACATCACAGCCACACTTCCCAGCCAACTGCAATCCGAGCTCTCTTTCACAGATTCAAGCACTTGCAGAATGCTAGTGCTACCTGACGGAGGCCTGCTGCTAAGCACTGGCGGATTCTTCGACAACATCTGGGTGTACAAGACATCGGGGACACCACTGGCAACGTGGAAGCCGACGATTTCGAGCGTCTCGAAAACGGCGGCCAACACCTACCAGGTGATCGGAAGTCAACTCAACGGAATCTCCGAAGGAGCCACCTTCGGCAACAACGCACGGATGTCGACGAATTATCCAATCGTCAAACTGACCTCCACCGGAGGGATTGTGCGATATGCTCGCACGTCGAACTGGAATGCGGGGATCTCGCGGCCGGGTAGCGGCAACTTCGGATCGTTCAATTTTCAGGCACCAGCCGGTCTGCCAGCTGGCACTTATAACGTCAGCGTCATTGCCAACGGCATCGCATCTCCAACCAGCCTACCGCTGACGATCCAACCGGGGCTTGTCACGGCGTCATTTGCTAATGGCGTACTGACGGTTACGGGCGACGGTGAAGCGAGCAATATCACCATGACCTATAAGCAGACCAAAACTTCTGGTGTGTTGACGAGTGCAACGGTCACAATCGCCGCCAATGACATTTATACCATGGTCAATGGCACATCCTCGGTCGTATTGAATGTGGGGACGGCCCGCTTCAATGCCAACGTCGATATGGGGGCCGGCGATGACTCTGTAACGTTCAACTCGTTTTACAGCCAAACGATTAATCTTCAACTGGGCTTGGGCAATGACACCGCCAGCTTTCTTTACAACTCAATCTACACTTTGTTGTCGATTGACGGTGGTGCTGGTTCGGATGTCGTGACCTTTACGGGCAATTCAATCATCAAGCAAACGGTGACGAACGTTCCGTAAGGCCTGGACCTATTGCTCGCGTTCTCGCAAGCCATCTCGCATTAAAGTGCGAGGTGGCTTCTTTCATTTCGTACGAGCATCATCAGCCAAGGCGGCATGCAACGTCGTGACAGCCTGTCGTCTCGACACTCTTCACCATTTCACTGGTGGCCCCCCTTCGATGCTGACAGTAGCGAAAGTTTTCGCATCGATGACGACGAGATTCGCAACGTGAGGCCACAAATTCGACTTCGGGGATCGCTTGTCTTACGAAGTTGGTAGCAGCCGATAAGGAATCCGGCCCGCTTTCTCGGTTACATGATCAACTTCTATCGAGGGGAAAATTTCTGCGGTCTGCTGCCTCTTGCTCCAGTGCCATCGCTATAAGGGCCTCCACATGACGAGTCTGCGATTTCGTACCTTCTGCCGAGCGCTCGGCGCTCTCGCGGTATTGGTGGGAACCTGTAATCTTGGCGAAGCAGCAACGCGGGTGAAATCGCGTCCCTATGTCATCATCAATCGGAATACTGCGAATGCTGGCAGTGCAGTCTGGAGAGTGTCTCAACTCTGCAAGGCCTATAACTTTCCGACTGGCTTGCCAGGTGGCGGTGTCATTGGGATTCTGGAACTGGGCGGCGGGTGGAGTCAGGACGATCTGGATCTGTTCTCGGCCAGGAACAATCTTCCCCCAATTCAGGTGACCGATGTGAATGTCGATGGCACCACGAATGATTACGGGGTCGATTTCCAAGCCGATACGGAAGTCGCTCTCGATATCGAAGCCGCAGCGGCAAGCTACTATTACGCGACGGGAACGATGCCGACGATCAAGGTTTTCTTCGCACAGAACAGTGATGCCTCTTTCAAGTCAGTGATTGAAGCGGCGGTTGCGGCCAAGTGCGATGTCCTTTCGATCAGTTGGGGTGCTTCAGAAGCCGTCTGGAAACAGCAGGCACCAGGTTCGGCGCAGATCGTGGAAAATGCGGCGATCGCCGCCGCAGCCAGCGGTATGGCGATCTTTGCAGCGGCTGGTGACGATAGCTCGGGTGATGACTCGGTTGGCAACAACGTTGACGTGCCGGCAGCGTGCCCCCATATCATCGCCTGTGGTGGCACAAACAAGACGAAAACCACGGAAACAGTCTGGGGTGATGGCTTCCAGAATGATTCAGGAACGGGCGGCGGGTTCTCGTCCATTTTCCCTGTTCAGTCATTCCAGTTGAACGCCCCCAAAGCTCCTGCAGGATTGGGGAGAATGGTCCCCGATATTTCGGCCTGCGCCGATCCAAATACTGGAATGCTCATCGTTTCCTGGGGTTTTGAATCTCAAGTCGGCGGCACGAGCGGCGTGTCACCGCTATATTCCGGCCTGTTCGCCGCATTCGGCAAGAAATTAGGGTTTGTCTCTCCAACGCTGTGGAAGAACCCCAAAGCATTTGTGGACATCACGAAAGGTTCGAACGGCGGATATAGCGCAGCAATCGGTGCCGACGCGTGTACTGGCCTGGGCGTGCCAAATGGAGTGCCGCTGACGCAACTGTTCACCAACTACACGCCGCCACCGCCGCCAATGGTGACCGCTTCGTTTGCCAATGGCATCTTGACGATCACGGGTGATGCTCAGCCAAATAACATCACAATGACATACAAGCAGACCAAGGTGTCCGGAGTCTTCACTGGTGCGACGGTCACCATTGTCCCCGGCGATACCTCAACTATCGTTAACGGTTCTTCGACTGGGGTCGCATTGGAGGTTGGTAAGCTGCGATACGCAGTTAACGCCAACATGGGTGCAGGGGACGATACGATTACTTTCAACTCGTTCTTCAGCTCGACGATCACCCTCGCCTTGGGTGACGGCAATGACACCGCCAGCTTCCTGTACAACTCCATCTATACATTGCTGTCGATCGACGGCGGCGCAGGAAGTGACGTTGTTACCTTGCTGGGCAATGCGATTATCAAGCAGACCGAGGTGAATGTGCCTTGATCGACTAAGTGACAAGACAGTTCGATAGTCCATGCGGGAAGCCATCTCGAGCCCAGATTCAGGGGCGCGAGTTGGTTTCTCGCTTTTCGCCACCCTTGCTGAACTCGTGATGTCGCAGGAATTTTGGCGGGGGTGGCGTGTCGCTGGAATCGATTGATGGAGTCGACTGATCATCCATCGAAAGCTGCAGGCTGTCGGGCATGTTGGCTGGATCATCGACAACACGCAAGATCTCGGCCCCAACCGCATTAAGCTTTCGTTCGAGTCGCTCGTATCCACGGTCCAGATGATAGACGCGGCGAATAATCGACTCGCCGTCAGCGGCCATCGCAGCGAGCAGCAACGCTGCACTCGCTCGTAGATCCGACGCCATCACACACGCTCCGCTGAGTCGATTAGTTCCACTGATAATCGCACTCGCCCCTTCGCGCCGGATATTTGCCCCCAGTCGCATCAATTCGGGGATGTGCATAAACCGATCAGGGAACACTTTGTCCGTCACGATGCTGATGCCATCGGCCAATGCGAGCAAAGCGGTCACTGGAGCTTGAACGTCGGTGGGAACTCCGGGATATGGTAGAGCCGTGACATCGACGGGCCGTGGTGCTTTGGTGGCACGAACGATCGCCTGCGAATCACAGAATTCGACGATGGCACCAGTTGAGCGCACTACATCCGTGACGGCAGCCAAGTGGTCTGCGCACACGTTTTCGAGAATGAGTTCTCCCTTCGTCATAGCGGCGGCGATCATGATCGTGGCCGCTTCGATGCGATCTGGAATCACCGTGTGTTCCACAGAATCAAGATGCTTAACGCCTTCGATCAGCAGTAGAGGCGTTCCCAATCCTTCGATTCGGGCCCCCATCGCATTCAGCATTTTTCCGAGATCAACAACTTCGGGCTCGCAGGCTGCCGCAGAAATGCGGGTGACTCCTTCAGCCAGAACTGCGGCTGACATTACGTTGCAAGTTCCGGTGACCGTACTTCCGAACGCCCCCCCCAAGTAAATGTCGGTGCCGCGCAATCGATCGGCGCGCGCAAAGACGTATCCGCGTTCGATCGTGATCTCAGCCCCCAGAGCTCGAAGACCTTTCAGATGCAAATCGATCGGTCGGTGGCCGATATTACAGCCCCCAGGTAAAGAGACGCGCGCACGCTTACGACGAGCCAGTAGCGGACCCAGCACGCAGACACTGGCTCGCATTCGACGGACAAGTTCATAGTCCGCCAGGCAAGGCTGCTGATCTTCGACAGTGATCTCGATGGCACCATCGATCCGCCGAGCGACTCGAGCCCCCAGCGAGCGGAGGACGTGCGACAATGTCGTCACGTCGACCAGATCGGGAATGCCATGCAGGACGGTCGTTCCCTCAGCGACAAGAGACGCGGCCATGATCGGCAGGGCGGCGTTTTTGGCTCCGCCGATCGTCACCGCTCCACGAAGTGAGTGACCACCACGTACCACCAGCATGTCCATCCATGGACTCCTTGATATTCACCCGTCACGATGTCGCCGTCGTGCCAACGACGAGCATCGAGATACGGTTCCCATCTCAAGAACCGCATCAGCATTTCCAAATCGTGCGGTATTGAACCACCGGATTCAAAACCCGGCAAGGCGAGAATCGTTTCCCGCGGTTCGTTAGTCGTCGCAACTGAACATCCCCGAGTTGCCTTCTCCGGACGCTAATGCCCTGCTGACTGCAGGATACGCAACTCTTTCGGCAGCGGAAATGACACGTGCTCCTCTCGGGTTGTGACTTCCTCTAACGTTGCTCCGTATTCGCGAACCAGCCAGTCAATGCAATCTTGGACGACAACATCGGGAGCACTCGCCCCGGCCGTCACGAGTACACAGTTCACACCCTCAAACCACTCGTGACGCAGTTCATTGGCTCCATCGATCAAGAAGGCTTTCTTCTCGAACGATGCTCCAATTTCTTTCAGCCTTCGGCTGTTGGAACTGTTTTGACTGCCAAGCACCAGTACGACGTCGGCTTCCTTTGCCAGTTGCTTGACCGCGTCCTGTCGGTTGGTAGTCGCGTAGCAAATGTCTTCTTTCGGAGGACTATCGATTTTCGGATACCGACTTCGGAGGGCCGCGATCACCCGGCCCGCCTCGTCTACGCTCAAGGTTGTTTGAGTCAAATACGCGATCTTGGCTTCGTCAGGGAACTGGAGATTGGCAACTTCCTCAGGCGTCTCGACCAGCGTGATGCTGGCCGGGGCCTCACCCATCGTACCAATGACCTCATCATGCCCCTCATGGCCGATCAGGATGATGTGATAGCCATCGCGAGCGTAGCGAACGGCTTCCAAATGCACTTTTGTCACCAACGGACACGTGGCATCAATCGTCCGCAGATCTCGCTTGCGGGACTGCTCGCGAATCTCCGGGGAGACACCATGAGCTGAGTACAACAAGATTGAGCCGGGGGGAACCTCGGCAATCTCGTTGACAAACTTGACGCCCTGCTGCGTAAAGCGTTCGACCACATACTTGTTGTGGACGATTTCGTGATAGACATAAATGTTCGATCCGAACATCGAAATGGCTTTATCCAGGCATTCAATCGCCATATTGACGCCAGCACAGAATCCCCGTGGATTCGCCAGGATGATCTTCATTCGAATCAGAACTCCATTCTCGGTTGTCGTTTTTCCGCCAATGGATTCTAGCAGAAGTTGCTGGCACGCCGAATCCTGCGCGGAAACCATTTTGGAAGTTCCCCACTTCTCAAAATCAATTGCGGTCTCGTTCCTGAATTACGAAACGGTCAACATTGATGCACCGGTCTTCGGAATCCCGTGTCACACTTGGCCCATCCAGTTCTGCCGCGTATGCTCTTGGCCAAAGGTGACCCGCCAATTGCAGGCATTTCGGGGTCGCGGCAGCGGTGCGCTGCCTGTTTCAATACCCTCCAGGCATCAATCAGTCGATTTATTATGTACCGAGTCCTTATTACTGATGATTTGTCCAAATCCGCACTGGCCATGTTGCAAGACATCCCTGGCATTGAGGTCGATGTCCGTAGCGGAAAGCACACCCCGGAACAGGTTCGCGAATACCTGAAAGAGGCGGATGGAATTATCATTCGCAGTGCCACGACGCTTACCCCGGCAGTGCTGAAAGATCAGCCACGCCTGAAGGTGATCGTGCGAGCCGGTGTTGGCGTCGATAATATCGATCTCCCCGCGGCGACCCGGGAGGGAATCGTCGTGATGAACACCCCGGCGGGAAATACCACCTCGACCGCCGAGCATGCGATGGCGTTGCTGCTGTCCATGGCTCGCAACATCGCACCGGCTGCTGCCTCAATGAAGGCCGGAAAATGGGACAAAAAGAGCTTCACGGGAACCCAACTGGCCGGAAAGTCCATTGCCGTGATCGGTCTTGGCCGAATTGGATTGACCGTCGCCCGTCGCTGCCTCGCATTCGAGATGAAGGTCCTGGGATACGATCCGTTCCTATCAGAGGAACGGGCTCGCAATGAAGGGATCGAACTCTATCGCGATATCGATGATCTGGTTGGAAAGTGCGATTTTCTGACCCTTCATACGCCGATGACCGCAGAAACTCGCGGACTGATCAATGCTGAACGCATCGCGAAGATGAAAAAGGGAGTCCGGCTGATCAACGGAGCTCGCGGCGGCTTGATCGACGAAGCAGCATTGCAGGCAGCGATCCAGTCTGGACATGTCGCCGGTGCGGCACTGGATGTCTTCGTTGATGAGCCACCGAAAGACTGGACCCTGGCACAAACGCCGCAGATCTTGTCGACACCGCATCTGGGTGCTTCCACCGAAGAAGCCCAGGAAATGGTCTCGATCGAAGCCGTCGAAATCATTACTGGCTTCTTGTTGCGAAACGAAGTTCGCCATGCCATGAACATGGTGCCGGTCTCAGCCGCCGAGATGGCCGTGATTCAGCCCTATCTGGATCTTGGTCGACGACTCGGGTTGCTGCTTGCTCAACTCAACAAGGGTGGCGGGGTTCGTAAGGCGACGTTGAACTTCCGGGGCGAAGCCGCTTCGATGAAAACGCAGTTGATCGCCAGCGCTTTTGCGTCTGGACTGTTGATGAATGCGATGGCCGAGGATGTGAATATCGTCAATGCCGACTTGCTCGCCAAGGAACGCGGCATCGAGATCAAGGAAGAGTTGTCGAACGAAACCGGCGATTTCTCGACATTAGTCTCCGCGACGATCGTGACCGACAACGGCGAAATCACCGCTGCCGGGACGATTTTCGGGAAGCAATTCTTGCGACTGGTGCGGCTCGATCAGTTCCATCTCGATGCCTATCTCGATGGGTTGCTGCTGCTCTATCGGCACATCGATCGTCCCGGTGTCATCGGCTATATCGGCACCGTCTGCGGCCAACGAAACGTCAACATTGCCCACATGGCGTTGGGACGAGAGCGCAACGAGCAAGGTGGCGATGCGATCGCCGTGCTGAACCTCGATAACGAACCCGATGCTGCGACGTTGGCCGAAGTGGCGAAGAATCCTGCGGTCACTGGCGTGGAACTGGTGAAACTGCCACGTGCAGGTGAACCGTTGCCCTGGCTGGTTTGCCGCTAAGCAAAGAAAAACATCGGGCTGGCGATTGCCAGCCCGATGTCATTTTTCAGCTTCGATTCCGCTCTAAAGCGCGCCGCTGCCTGTTAAGACAACGCGAATCGTGCGAAACAGGATCTTGCAATCATTCCAGAAACAGCAGTTCTGGAGATACATCAGATCCAGATTCACCTTGCGCCTGAAGCTCTCGATATTGTTGTCATAACCATTGATGATCTGCGCCAGCCCTGTCAGCCCTGGCTTTAACCCCAATCTATTTATGTAGTTGGGAATCTCAGAAGACAGCGTCTCGATGAATTCGGGACGTTCCGGGCGCGGTCCGACCAGCGACATCTCGCCACGTAGGACGTTCCACAACTGGGGAAGTTCATCTAGTCGCGTCTTTCGCATGAAGCGACCGATGCATGTGACCCGCGGATCGCCTTTCACAGCGAACTGAGCGCCGTGCTTTTCCGCATCGACTTTCATCGTCCGGAACTTATAGAGCGTAAACGGCTTGCCGTAGCCTTGATCTCGACGGCGGTCACGATCGGGATCGCGGCGATCCACACCGTTTGGTGCCTCTGCATTTGCCATGTTGCTACGTCGATCCGTCTTCTTCGAACGCAGATTCAATCCGACGCGAGTCTGCTTGAAGATGACCGGTCCGCGCGATGTCAGGCGAACCGCGACGGCCACCAGCAGCATCAGAGGAGCAAGTGTGACTAGCAGGATTGAAGCGATGAGGATATCAGTGGCTCGTTTCAGCAACCGCGTCGTCTCACCCAGACACTTCGTATTTCTTCGCGGTCGTTCCAGTTTGAGCCGGGTAAACCACTCCGTTGAAGGCAGATCCATGTCGCCCACGTACTGGTCGAACAGATCGGCAAATCCACCATCTTGCGGTTTAGGTACGGAAACAGGTTCTGCAACAGTGACACTCATCGGTGGCTCCGGCCGGTTTAAGTGATAGCGCAGGGATCGCGCTATGCAAACATAGCCCATGCTGCACGGACAAATTGCCTCCGGACCTGTCGGCGAACGGGAACTGCTGGTTCGAAGAAAGCGATTGCATCGATTCCAACGAGCTACGAGGCTTGGATTGACCGCTTTTGCCGTGACGGTTCGCCCAAGCTGAATGCTTTACCCATGTTGCTTGGCAGCCAAATCCATCGCTTTGAGGTCAGTCCACACAGGTGGAAACACCTTGGGTGATTCAACAAAACATGACCCCATCGATTCAATCCACCCCGCGATGTTGGTCGAAAACTAGTGTAGAGGGGCTTCGGCAGTTTTTGCCGAATGAGCCGGAAGAATCAGTCATGGGCTAGTCCGGGTTCACAACGTCGTCGACACGTCGTGGATTCGCGTACTGCCAGCACTGTTGAACGTGACGTCAACAACCGTGTTGGTCGACTGATTCGCCCGTATTTCCTGGACGTATTGAAATCACCTGATTCCTGACCATGAAGGAGCAGCATGCAAAAGCTTATCGCATTGGCCGCGTTGGCCGTTATGACTTTGGTTTGTACAGACAGCGAAGCATCGAATCGCCGAATCCGCACGAGCACGGCTCAACCCAGCAACGGCTATGCAGTTCAGAACGTGCAGTCTGATGGGCCGTTCGCAAGATTGATGGAAATGGAACGGCGTAAGAATGCCGCCCTGCGCCAAATGTTTTTCAGCCGATGATCGAATCTCGAACCGCTAATTAATCGAACGTCCGTCGTGAGTGGTTGGTGTTACCAGGGCTCTCCGAGGAAGTGGTCGTCTCCGCCGCTTGCCTTGGAGAGCCCTTGGCATTTGATCCCGGCCAAATCGGTTGTCAAATCTGATCTTGCCCGTTTTCGCCGCGCCAGGTATCTCATCGACCCCCTAGTTTCGGCAAATTCTGCCGACCAGGATGTCTTTGGAAACGGGCGAGCTAGTCACGGATGAAGCTGAGTGCGACAAGGATGTTGCGAAGCCATAACCTGCAATCACCATTGAGATTGGTGATGTTGCTCGCGTTTGCGGTATCGCTGTCGGCAGTCGCCTGCGCCGACGATGATCTCAATGAAGGACCTCGACAGCCCGCCACGTCCATTAAGCTTCCTCCACGAAACGGCGGCCGCGATTCCATTGCGACGCCGCAACGAAAAAGTACGTCTGCGACGGACGGACTCTGGACCACGATCGTCTCTTTGTCTGTGATCGTTGCCGCTTTGGGCACGCTGACCTATTGGATAAAGCCCTATCTGGGCGTTTCTCGCGGTCTGCCGGTCGAGGCCGTTGAATTGCTGGGTCGGCGATCGCTCGAACAGAAAGTCGCCATTCATCTGGTCCGCTGCGGCGGCCGGGTTCTCGTGCTCAGTGTGTCGCCCGAAGGGGCAAGAACGTTGTCTGAGATCACCGATCCGGCCGAAGTGCGACGACTGGTTGACGCCTGCCATGCACCACGTGACTCCAAGCAGGCGAGCAACTTTTCCGCCAGCCCACTCGGCTCAACTTTGCGCCCTGCAACGCATCGAACTCCACTCCCCGGTGAGGATTCACGCCGTGGATAGCATCCATTCGCAGAACTACCGCAGCCGACTTGTCGCAGCAACATTGATTGCTGCGCTGGTCATCATTGTTTCTGATCCAAAAAGTGCCACAGCGCAAAGTGAGCGTCAATCTCGCCCTAATCCAGCATCTGTCCGAGGACCGCAGCAAAACCGCGAGGTGGGGCAACTTGCTCCCGGTCGTCTGGACGACGCGGCTAAGGTGATCGATGCCGCAGCCCAGGCGCAGGCTGCTGAGATCCTGCCGAATGTCGATCCAGCAACCGTAGGAACATCGCTACGAGTCCTCGTCGCCGTGACGATCCTGGGTCTGGTTCCGTCAATCCTGATGATGACAACGTGCTTTGTTCGCTTCAGTATTGTGCTGGGGCTACTAAGGCAGGCACTCGGCACATCACAAGCCTTGCCAGGGCAGATCTCGATGGCACTCGCCATGTTTCTGACGTTCCTGGTTATGTCGCCAGTTTGGCAACGAGCCTACGACGATGGAATTCATCCTTACACCAACCCAGTCGCAGGCATTCAACCGTTGGACGAGGCCACTGCCTTCCAGAAGACAGTGGCTCCATTGCGCGACTTCATGGCTAGACAAATCGATCAGGCGGGCAACGCCGATGCCGTCTGGATGCTGATCGACTACCAACGGCCTGAAACGAAGTCACAAGCGGCAAGCGATTGGAATGAACCCAAGAGCTACGACGATGTCGGTCTGAATGTCCTCGCTCCTGCTTATCTATTGAGCGAGTTGAAAGTCGCGTTCCTGATTGGGTTCCAAATCTTCCTTCCGTTTCTGGTGATCGATCTGGTTGTGGCTTCTATCTTGACCAGCCTCGGTCTGAATATGCTGCCGCCTTCAATGGTTTCGCTTCCGTTCAAGTTGCTGCTGTTCGTGCTGATCGACGGCTGGTTCTTAACGATCGGCATGTTGCTGGAAAGTGTGCGACTCGCATGACTCCAGATACTGCCATCGAACTCTGCCGCAACGCCGCGATGCTGGTATTGATGATCAGTGGCCCAGTCCTGTTGGTCGCCCTCGCAGTTGGACTGGTGATGGGACTGCTGCAGGGGCTGACCCAGGTGCAAGACCAATCGCTGACATTTGTCCCTCGACTGATTGCTCTGGTTGTCGTGGTGCTGCTGCTGATGCCATGGGGATTGGGATTGTTGTCTGAATACGCGGTTGATCTGATCCGAGGGATCCCGGGAACGATCTGACCGGCATGCGTCACAAGGCATTGCAATGGACCAGCTCTTTCAATCCTTGTTTGGAAACATCCCCCACGAGCTTCTGCAAGTGGTGACGGGTGACGGTGTCGCGCGGGCTGCTGTCTTTTTGTTGGTGGCCACACGGTGGACCGGCTTTTTCCTGGCCTGGCCGTTGATTGAACGTGGGATACTTCCATGGCCCATCCGCATCGGCTTGGTCGTACTGCTGACGTTAATTGTTGCTCCAGGAATCGGACTCGCTCCTGATGACGGTCGATCGATACGTGCAGTCTCGCATCTGGAACGAGTTGAGATTCGCCCGCTGGATCAGACCGCACTCTCTACCATCGATGCAGACTGGTCATCAACCGACTTGGTCGCGGGGATGATTTGTAACGCGGCAGTCGGAGTGTCGCTGGCACTGTCGATTGCAATTTTCTTGTCCGGCCTGAAACTCGCCGGTGAGTGGATCGATCGGCATAGCGGACTGGGGATGGGGCAGGTCCTGAATCCCGACTTCTCATCAGGTGACTCGGGGACGGGGAAACTGGTCTGCCTATTTGGCATCGCCGTGATTCTGACCATGCTGCCAATGAATGGTCACTTGCATCTCGTTCGTCTGATCCTCGACACGTTTCATGTAATTCCTGTCGGCTTGACGAGACTGCCGAATTCCATTTCTGAGTTACTGATTGCAATGACACAGCAGTCGTTGATCTTGGGATTACGGATTGCTGTGCCGTTCGTTGTGGCGATGTCGTTACTCGATCTCACTTTGAGTTGGATCCGGCGATCATCGAGATGGGAACTGGCCTCGATCGCGTTTGTTTTGCGTGCAGCAGCCTCTATGTTAGTTCTGGCTGCGACATTGCCGGGGATTCAAGAAGCGGTGATGTCTTCGGTTCAAGAAACGATTGAGATAGCGGCGAGCAAGATCGACTCGCCCTCCGCTCAAGATTGATGTCCAGACACTGCGTTGTGAGAGCTAAGAATGTCCGCCGATGACACTGGAGAAAGAACGCAGCGACCGACAGAGCGTCGGCGTCGCGAAGCTCGCGCACGAGGCGAAGTGGCTCGCAGCACTGACTTTGTCAGTGCGTTCGTGTTGCTATTCGCTTCTCTTGGGGTCTGGTGGTTTGGGCCTGGCTTGGGAAGCGAACTGTCCGGCATGATGCGTTCCACCTTGTCGTCGCAACCGCCCACATCAATTAATGAGCAGATTGTCGTCGAGACCTTTCTTCAACTTGCCACGCGCCTCGGTATCGTCTTACTCCCAATTCTGTTTATGATCGCGGCGGCGGCAGCGGCGGCCAGCCTGGTGCAGACTGGCTTCTTATGGGTACCGACAGCAGTGCTCCCCCAGCTAGAGCGACTCGACTTGGCTCGCGGTTTAGGCCGATGGTGGTCGATGTCGACATGGTTCGGATTATTTTTATCGATGATCAAGCTGGCGATTCTATTCGGAGTCCTGATGACCTATACGCGCATGCGCCTCATCTCAGCCGATCCGCTGGTGACCGGCTCACCTTCAGTGATCTACTCAATCTCGACGATGTTGATCGGAGAGTTGGCCGTCGTTCTATCGTTGTCACTGGTCGTAGTGGCGATCGCCGACTATGGCTATCAATTCTGGCAGGCAGAACGTCGATTGATGATGACGGTCGAAGAGGTCCGTCGCGAACAGCGAGAAGACGAGACGAATCCGCGTCTGAAACGTCGACGACGCGAGTTGGCGGTTGCCGAGGCTTCTCGTCAACTCGACGGCCCTCCGCCAATATGATGTTGGCAGTCTCCCGCAGCGTCAAAAGTGACCGAGCCCGAATTCCAATCGAGCGGCGGCAGCGATTCGCTGACAGAGGCCGACAGCATTCGCTCGGCGATGTTATTGCGACAGAGTTTTCGATAACCAATGTACGATGTCGTCAATCGCGGATTGACCTCGACGATTAGCGGACTGATCGAGCTAGCATCTGGAAGCAGCAAATCGATACCCACGTAGCCCCGCAAGCCGTGAATCGACTTGCAGGCCGATCGAGCAAGTTCGTGGATGGCGGCAACTGTCCGAGGCTCTAATTCGGCCGGCAGACTGCCGCCTTGGTATTCGAAATTGGGGCCATTCAGGCTTTGACGTGCGATTGGAAATACCTCGACATTTCCAACCGAGTCGCACAAGCATCCGACAGACAGTGACTCCCCTGCGATGTACGGCTGAATGATCGCACTCTCAAACATGTGAGCCGCCTTCATCTCACCGCGAACACATTCCCAACGGACGGCATCGCGATCCGGAACCAGAAACGTCAACCAGGACCCAGCTCCATCACGAGGTTTGACAACGCAATCGCCAGCGAAAACATCCCAGGGATTTTTGCTATCCGGAACCGCGCGCGTGTGAATCGTGGCAATGCCTTGATTCAAGAGATGCTCGGCGAGACGCAACTTGTCCCCACAGAGACCGATCGCGTGGGACGCGCAATTTAACGCCAGTCGTCCCAAGTCGACTACGTGCTGTACTCGCCGATTCAGTTCGCCACCCGTTTCTGGCGCGATCACAAGTGTTGCACTTGTTTCGATGCAGAGCCGATCAAATGCGGTCTGTTCGCGCGCTGTTTCATCGACGTATTCGACCTCAAGAAATTGCGAGGGTGGCAGCGTTGACGAAACACGCTGTCTCTCATCCAACGTCGTTGCGACATGACACCCTGGGATTGCCAGTAGATCTGCAACCACGGCGGCATGCATGGCTCGCCCTTCGCGCAGCAACGAAGCAGGAAGTGGACGGCCCGCCATTCCTCCGCCAGCGATATATTCCGATACAAAGATACGCACGCGGGTTCTCGTGGAATTGAGAGCCGAGCGGATTCGATTGTCGAACCGCAGGTGAGATGATCGTAGTGATCAGCTTAGACCGTCGCGACGCTGGCGACATCGGTGGCTGCTGATTTTAGCTGACTCAACTGTCTCGGCGAAAGATCGGCAATCGATTCGCAGCCGACGTTGATCTGTCCGACGGTTCCGGCCTCAACCCAGATCACTTGCACGGTGACATTGCAGACCACGCGCGACGAACGACGAGCCTCGATCAACAATTTTTCGCCGGTCGAAATGGGTTGCGAAAGGATCAGGCGCATACCGGTCGCCGACACATCCAACAAGCTCCCTTGCACCACCTGCGAAGGAGTCTTGGCGCTCAGCAGGCGAATTTGACAATCGACGGGTGATCGCTGTGCTTGGCGACGATCGGAGACTCGGCGGTCTCCGGCGGTACGGCGGTCTCCCATTTCGGATCTACCCTTGGCCGTCACCTCGTTCCAACGGGAAATCGACAGCATGGTCAGCGTCGACCGAGCGAGGCATTGGCGGTATGGAATATCTACGTCGAGATTCGCCAGTCGTCAAATTCGGATCGCACGAACGCGGCTGCGATTTCGAGCAAACCACCGATTTCACGAGTACATCTGCCCGGAATCGGTGGCATCGAAGGCGTTGCGATAGTGTTTAAGCGTCGGCTGTCCGCCGCCACCGTTCCAGAGGATCGCCACGACATCGAATCGAGCACGCCGTTCCAGCCAGCCCTTCTGCTTCAGATAAGCGAGAGCTGACCTCGTGATTTTACGCTGTTTGGTTCGATCTACAGCTTCGGTCGGGTCGCCAGCCGCGGAGGTCGCACGGGTTTTAACTTCGACAAAAACAATTGTGTCTCCGTCGATCGCGATCAAATCCACTTCACCGTAGTGTCCGCGGTGCTGGCGCTCCAGGATCCGAAAACTTTGGGATTCCAGATAATTTGCCGCGACGTTTTCACCGCGATCGCCCAATCGAGCGGTGGTCTGAGGACGCCGGAATAGCGTGGTCAACCAGTTCCACATGTCGACCCCTGAGACCGGGAACGTGACAAGGGTTTTAGGACGGCACCTAATAGGCGTGAAACAACGGCGACGATAGCGCGTTCGAGCTAACAAACACGCTATCGTCACGAATTGATCACAAACGCAAGCTGAGCCGAACTTCAGTTCGGAACTCAGGTCGCTCCGCCCTTGCGAGCCTTCTTGGCCTGATTCGCGGCTTCGCGTTCGGCGAGATCCACGCGTTCGACCAGCTTGGTGGCCTTACCGACGCGATCACGCAGGAAGAACAACTTGGCGCGGCGAACTTTACCGTGACGCTTCACATCGACTTTGGCGATCCTTGGGGAATTGATGGGGAACGTTCGCTCCACACCTTCACCGGCGACGATGCGTCGGACGGTGAAGTTTTCGCGAGTTCCACCACCACGACGGGCGATCACGATACCAGAGAAGATCTGGACGCGTTCTTTGTCGCCTTCCTGGATCTTGGTATGAACGTCGACCGTATCACCGATCTCAAAGACCAGCCGATCTTGGCGAATATGCTTCGATTCGACCAACTCAAGCATCTTGGGAATCATGTTTATTTCCAATCTCAATCAAGGGGCGTCAGCGGCCCAGCCGTCACTCGTTTCCAATTCGCGACGGGTGATCCGTCTGCGCCATTATCAATTCTCAACAATCTCATCGACAGCTTCTCGACCAACTCGATCAGCCGCGGCGTTGTCGTGTCCGTTCCAAGCTTTGCTGCTCCCGCCATTTGGCAATCTCACCGTGATTGCCGCTTAACAAAATGTCGGGAACCGCCATGCCTCGGAATTCGCGTGGGCGAGTGTATTGCGGATACTCCAACAATCCCGCTTCGCTGAACGAATCGTATTTACTACTCGTCTCGTCTCCCAAGACTCCCGGAACCAGTCGGATGACGGTGTCGATGACCAACATGGCCGGAACTTCGCCTCCATTGCAGATGAAGTCGCCCGCTGAGATTTCCAGCGGTTTCAGCCCCTGAGCAATTCGTTCATCGAATCCTTCATAACGACCACACAACAACAACAGTCTCTCGTACGTCGCCAGTTCCTGGACTAAAGCTTGGTTCAGCGGACGCCCTTGCGGCGTCAACATCACCAACTGACCTGGAGGATTAGCGTCAGCCTGAACCGCTTCCACGCAACCGTAGACCGGTGGGCAGGCAATCAGCATTCCGGGGCCGCCCCCGTAAGGGGTATCGTCCACCGATTTATGCTTGTCAGTCGTCCAATCGCGAATATTCCAGAGCCTGACATCCACAAGTTGATTCTCGATGGCTCGCTTCAACAGGCTTTGTTGAAGATAGCTCTGGAATAACTCGGGAAACAGACTAAGGACATCAAATCGCATCTCGGTCGACCACACGTTTCGTCAGTGTCACGTGACAAACACAGGTGTTCGTCACAGGTCACGCTAGATCATTCAGCAGCAGCTTCCGTCTCGGCAGGAGCTTCGCCTTCACCTTCAGCCGGAGCTGGTGGTGCTGGTTCTTTCGGAGCGAGCATCGGTGGAGGAGGAGCAGCGACGCCGAACCGGTTGGTCTTCACCTTCTTGACGAGGGTGGCGACGCGTTCGGACATGCTGGCACCGACCGACAGCCAGTAATCGACGCGATCCATCTTGACGAGGACTCGCTTCGACTTGTCGGCGACCGACGTATCGTACCAGCCCACTTCTTCGATCGCTTTACCTTCACGATGGACTCGGGAGTCCATCACGCAGATCCGGTAGAACGGACGATGCTTGCGTCCGATCTTCTTCATACGAATTCTTACTGCCACTCAAATCTCCTTCTGTCAAAATCCAACAGTTGTTGACAAGTTCAATGCGGTTTATCGATTCCGCTTCTTTTGCTTTTTTGAGTCTTTACGAGCCTTCTTCTTCTTTTCATCCGCCAACCGCTGATCGGCTGGCCCCATTTTGCCGCTCTTTTTCACAGAGGCTAGCTGCGCGCCAGGATTCAACAGGCCGCTTCCGGCGAGGTCCTTGACGGCTCTCATTTTGTCCATCGCTCCCATGCCGGCCATCTTCTGCATCATCCCGGACATGTTCTGAAAGTCCTTGATGAGCCGATTTATATCCGCTGGCTGGGTTCCACTGCCGCGAGCAATACGATGTCGTCGGCTGCGATCGATGCGATCGGGATTGTTCCGCTCGAACTTCGTCATCGAGCTGATAATCGCATCGATTCGATTCATGTCTGATTCGGCATCGATATCTGGATTTGAATCCATCAATCCGCCGAGTCCCGGAATCATCTTCATCAGATCCCGCAGCGAACCCATGCGACGGATCATCTTCATCTGGTTGCGGAAGTCCTCAAGTGAGAACTTGCCGGCCATCATCTTCTTCTGTTGTCGCTCGACCTCGTCGGCATCCATCTCACGCTGGGCGCGTTCGACGAGCGAGACGACATCACCCATCCCGAGGATGCGTCCCGCCATTCGATCGGGATGGAACGGTTCCAGACGATCAAGCTGTTCGCCAACACCAATGAACTTGATCGGAACGCCGGTTACTTCTTTGACGCTGATTGCCGCACCACCGCGGGTATCACCGTCGAGCTTGGTGAGGATGACGCCGTCGAGTTCCAGAGCTTCGTTAAAGGCTTTGGCACTGTTGACCGCGTCCTGGCCGGTCATCGCATCGCAAACAAGCAGGATCTGATCCGGCTGGATCTTGACATCGATCTGCGTCAGTTCGGTCATCAACGCCGAGTCAACATGCAATCGACCGGCGGTATCGAAGATCACGACATCAATGCCCGCCTGCTTGGCAGCGGCGAGACCATTAACACAGACCTTCAACGGCGTGGTGCCTGCTGGAGGCTCAGAATAAACGGGGATATCGAGTTGCTGGCCGATGACCTTCAACTGCTCGATCGCAGCGGGGCGTTGCAAGTCGGCTGCGACCAACATCGGTCGGCGACCTTGCTCCTTCAGCATCCGGCCAAGCTTGCCACAAGTGGTGGTCTTACCACTTCCCTGCAAGCCGCACAGCATGATTTTACTGAGACCGTCACGTCGCAAATGCAACGAGTGATCGGTGGGGCCCATCAGGTTACAGAGTTCCTGGTGGACAATCCCGACGATTTGCTGGTCGGGACGAAGAGACTTCAGAACCTTTTCACCAACTGCCTGTTCCGTACACCGCTCGATAAACTTCGTCGCGACATCATAGTGGACGTCCGCTTCGAGCAAAGCCTTACGAACTTGGACGAGTCCCTCGCGGATGTTGGCCTCGGTGAGTTTCCCACCACGACCCAACACCGACAGCGCGGACTGCAGGCTGCTAGTAATACCTTCAAACATCGTTTACGAACTCGGGTTCTGGAGGTCCGGAGCATGCAATTGCATGGCACCACATGAAGCGGTGATCCAGGCGCACGGCGGCACCCAGGATCCGGGTCGAGTCGCGTACTATAAAGAAGGAGGCGGTGGATGACAACCGGCAGAGACTGCAATTTGAGCCGGGAATCGAGCAGAGGTTTGTCCGCGGAGACAAAGTCGACCTCGGTCTACTTGCAACATCTTGAACGGTGGACTAACATCTTTCCCTCCACTTTTGGGAAATTGCCGTAGATTCCCGCAGAATTCGCCGCCCCCTGTGCTGGGCCGGGTCTGTTTCGCCAAACGGGGCTGCGTGAAACGAGTGGTTTGCTGTCGGAATTGTGAGACTGGAGTCGTCTAACGTGTCCATTGACAAGAGTTTGAAGCGAAAGAGCCGCCTTGCCCGCGTTCGCAGCGTTTTGACGCGAGCCGAGCGAATCGACCAAATGAAGGCCAACGAAAAGTGGGCCGACGGGACCAGCCCGTTTGGGATTCCCAAAACACGAGTCATTCGATTGGTCTTGGGTAAGAAGAAAAAGAAAAAGGCTGCTGAAGGCGGCGACGCTGCGGCCGATAAGAAGAAGGCGGCTAAGAAGAAATAGTCTGCCAGCGGGTCGACTCGCCTTGGCCGCAGGGAATCATCGAATGGGCACCGACTTTGTCGGTGCTCAATATTCCCTGGGGGCGTGTCGAATCTGCGGAGGAATACCGGCGGGTGGCGAGAGTTGGCCCCTTCAGGGCAACTGTCTTGCTACCCGTTGATTTTTTCTGAGGCCTGCGGCAATGTGGGCTTGTTGATGTCTGCATCAGGCGGCAAGGCCGTCTGATGCAGGTCGATCGGAGTCCGTCATCTATCCCAGGGATTGTGTGATTACACTAAATCCCAGGGAAGGGTGGCATGATCCGTCATCTGCGCTATGTCGGCGGTATTCTCGTCCGAGCACGAATTCGCCGCGACGCCAAACGGTTCATTGGATTGCTCGAGAATTGTCGAGCAACTCAGCGACAAACCTTGGCTCGCATCATGGACCTCAACGCCGAGAGTTTTTACTCGCGGCGGCGGGGCCTGAGTGGAAGCCTCACTGTCGAGCAATTTCGCCGTGCTTTGCCGATTTCGGACTTCGAAACAGTCCGTGACGAAATCGAGCAGATGAAGCAGGGGAACCATCAGAGCCTGCTCGGCCCGAAGAACAAGCTGCTGATGTTTGCCCTCAGCAGCGGCACGACATCTCAGGCCAAGTACATCCCGATCACGTCGCAATTTCTGAGCGATTATCGTCGTGGATGGCAGGTCTGGGGCATCAACGCCATGGATAACCATCCTTCGCTGCACATGTCCGATATCGTGCAATTGGGAAGCAATCACGATCAATACCGCACTGAGAGCGGAACACCCTGCGGCAACATCAGTGGCTTGGTTGGCGCGATGCAGAGCAGAGTCGTGCAGACCATGTATGCAGTCCCAAACCCGGTCGCGATGATCTCTGACTCGGCCGCCAAAGGGTATACCGCTCTACGATGTGCGTATGCCAATGCTCATGTTGGCCTCATCATGACAGCCAATCCGAGCACGCTGATTCAACTCTCAAAGGCAGCACATCAGCACCAGGAAGAACTGATCCGCGACATTGCCGACGGAACTTTGTCAGCAAAGTTTAACGTCGACGATTCCATTCGCGCGCAGCTTCGTGGCCGCATCAAACATCCGGATCGTCAACGAGCACGCGAACTGGAACTGATCGCGGCACGAACAGGGACGATCATGCCCCGCGATGTTTGGCCAAAGCTCGCGATGGTTGCTGTTTGGACCGGTGGAAGCGTCGGCGGCTACTTGCAGCCGATGCGAAAGTACTTCGGTGATGTGACTATTCGAGATCATGGTCTCTCGGCCAGTGAAGGTCGCATGACGATTCCGCTCGCCGACGGTACGGCGGCAGGCGTTCTGGATGTGGGCTCACATTTCTTCGAGTTCATCCCCGAAGATGAACACGAGTCGACGAACCCAACGGTGCTTGAAGCTCATGAGTTGGAAGTGGGCCGCAATTATTTCATCCTGTTGACCACCGTCTCCGGACTCTATCGCTATGACATCCGCGATGTCGTGCGTTGTACAGGATTTCGCGGAACCACCCCGCTGCTCGAATTCCTCCACAAGGGGGCCCACATTGCCAGTGTCACAGGTGAAAAGCTAGCCGAATCGCAAGTCGTTTCCGCCGTTCGCGGGGGATTGGATCGTCTGAAGCTGGATCTGCAGCACTTCACGCTGTCCCCCATCTGGGAAGATCCTCCGAAGTATCGGCTGCATGTGGAACGCAACGACGTGGCGATTCCCGAGCTGCGTCAGCGATTGGCCTCCAACGTCGATACGGAACTTCAAGAGCTGAATGTCGAGTATCGGGAAAAACGCCAGTCAGGTCGCTTAGGGCCGATTGAGTGTGTGGCCCTGCCCAATGGGACTTGGGACCGATTCATTCGCCAACGCCAGTCTCGCTTCGGTGCGAGCTTGGAACAGTACAAGCATCCTTGCCTGGTCCCCTCGCTGACGTTTAGCGAAACTCTGCTGAAAGATTTTGGGTCGACCGAAGATCGCCCCGAATCCAATGCCGCGTAGTACGAACTCTCGACGATCAGGTGGCCCGATCGAATTCGGGTCACCTGCCGGACGATGGCGTGGATCTCAGCACAAGTTTTGTCACCTCTGGTGGACAGTTATAACGAAGAGGCTCTTTGCCGCTGATACCGCGCGACACATACAACAGCGTCGGGTCGCGCCAGAAGACCCCGGATGCATACCGACACCCGTAGCGGCTTGGCGAATAGATCGGACCCAGTAGCGGTAAACGCACCTGTCCGCCATGAGTATGCCCGGAAAGCATCAGGTCGATCCGATGACGCCTTGCCCACTCGATATTGTCCGGCGTATGGCTGACCAGGATCCGAAACGTATCCTGTGGTGCTTTCGTCAAATCGGCATGTGCTCCCATCCAGGGCGTTTCATCGCCGCAAAGGACCAGCGGGGCCGCTGATGAATCAGTCGGCGAACCGATTAAAGCGAAGTGGGGTGCCAGATCGGTCCACCCTAAGCGGGCCAATTCACTTCGCGTCGCCACCGGGTCCAAGTACCAGTCGTGGTTTCCCAAGACAAAGTATTGGCCGAGCGGGGCATGCAGTTGGCCCAGTGTTTCGGGTAGCCAGTCTAATCGTCGCACATCGTCCAGCAGGTCGCCGCTAAAAATGTAGATGTCCGGCTGCAACTTCGCCGCCTGCTCGCACACTTGCTTAAAGTAGTCTTTAGCCACGCTGTGATAAAAGTGCAGATCGCTGAGATGGACAATTGTCAGGCCATTCCATGTGACGGGTAGTCGCGGCAATCGATAAGATTTCGTACTGACTTCAATCGTGAATTGCTCATTGCCGGGCAGCAACGCAATTCGACGCATCAGGCCTCCTGATCCGACAAATCGTTCCCGCCACGATTCAAGCATACGGAGATCCAGTAGCTCCCTTGTCGCGTCCAATTCGCAGGCGGGCGGCCGATAGATTCGAAATCGAATCGCCGCATGCACGAGCGCCACGAAGCCGAAAATTCCTAAGCCGATCGGCAACCACCACAGCGGCTCAATTGATGTCGCGCCACCACCACCACGCAGGAATTGAGGCCCGTGCCAACCGAGTCCATAGAGCAGGACAAGCGGATACGCTCCGATTAGGAGCAGGTTCAGCCCTTTGTCGGCGATGACGAGTTTCCTGGCGATTCGCAACGAGCAGACCCAGTTGATCCAGATCGCCATGAATTTGGCGAAGCCAGCCGCTAGCAGAAAGACGACGCCCAAAAAAAGAAATGCCACGTAGAGCTTCACTCCTGACAGAACGAAAGCCCGGCCTTGAGGGAGCCGGGCTTTCATAAAGTGCCAAACATTCGCAATGCAGACTATTTAGCGGTCTTGGCAAGTTCCGTTTCGATCGCCTTAACCACTTCGGGAGCGTCAGGCTTGGTCCCTGTTGGGAATCGAGCAACAATCTCACCGTTGCGGCCGATCAGGAACTTTTCGAAGTTCCACTTGATGTCGCCGGCAAACTTGGGATCCGTTTCCTTCGAAGTTAGCGTCTTGTAGACTGGTGAAGCGTCTGGACCGTTCACGTCGATCTTGGCGAACATATCAAACGAGACATCGTACGTCGATTTGCAGAACTTCACGATGTCTTCTTCGGTGCCCGGTTCCTGTTTGCCGAATTGATTGCAGGGGAAGCCGAGGACAGCCAGGCCTTTGTCCTTGTATTTGTCATTGAGCGATTCGAGTTGCTCATACTGCGGAGTCGCTCCACATTTGCTGGCCACGTTAACCACCAGCAGTACCTTTCCTTGGTACTTGGTCAGGTCAACTTCTTCGCCCTTGATCGTTTTGACTTTGTGTTCGAGCACTGGGGAAGCCTTTTCAGCTGCAGGAAGGGAACCAGCGGTCAGGGTGATCGCGACTCCGGTGAACAGGCAGGCGGCAAGCATTCTCATCGGCAGAGACTCCTGGCGGGATCCGACAGCCGCGCGAAGTGATCGCCCCCAAGGGCGATTCACGCGGTACGGATATCAGTGTAGTCATCCGATGCCAGATGGCCAGTGACAGTCCTTGATCCCTCTCAGACATCGTTACGAAAAATTCGCTCCATCACAGAGTAATTGGCGTCTCGAAGCCCCAGACTGCCGTAGGCCTCTTGGGCTCTTCGGTTGTGGGTTTCCACATACAACCGCACGCCAATCACATCAAGTGAGCTGAGTGCCAAAGATTCCAGATGTTGGTAGAGAGCCCGGAATATCCCCTGCTGACGAAACTTAGGAAGCACGTAGACACTTTGTAACCACCAGATCTCGCCATTGCGCCAATCACTCCACTCCCGCGTGTGCGCCATCTGGCCGACCACAGCACCTTTGCTGAAGGCAACGAAATAACACCCACGATGCTGATCCGCGAGGAAGGCCTTCACTCCTGCCTGAATCGTCTCAGGGTCTAGGAACTTCCCTTCGGTCTCTAAAGCCAGGCGAGTGTTGAAATCGGAAATGACTTCGTAGTCGTCGCTTGTCGCGAGTCGGATTTGACATGGCGGTGGTGTCATTGAACAGCTCTTTGAGGCGGACTGGTGATTTCGCGATGCGCCATTGCGAGGAATCGGTGAACTGCAATTTTTCAGGCAACTTCACGGCTTAATCTCTTCGCATTCGCTGCAGTCGTTACGCACGGCGCGGATGCACACCAACAGTCTGACGAATGCGGGGGTGAGTCGCCAATCGGCAAAACTTGCCGAGTGAAAATGGCGATATTGATTCGCGTGAGGAAACTTTGCGGGGGATTGCTGCTCAACAACTCCCCATCGGACATGCATCGATATTTCAGTGACAAAGTCCCGTCGCCGGGACTGAACCGATGCCCAGGATGCAGAAACAGGTCCAGGAAGACCCGCGTCAACAAAGAACTCCCTATTCGCGGATCGAAGGAGTCATCGTGTACACATCAGAAGGTGCGAAAATGCGATCAATTGAAAATCAACTGGCAGAACAGCAGAAACAATCTTGGCTCATGTTGGTGGCTGGAATTACTGCAGGCTTCATCGGCCTGCACTTTATGATGGCGCGACCGCTGGTCCGCCAGATTGCCCAGATGCAGCAGAACATGGCCCAAGTCGAACAACGGATGCAAGATCTGGTTGGCGCTCGAGACACGGTATGGGAGGCGAATAGCCTGCTTTCCAGCCTGAAGGCACAACAGGGGCAGATCTCGGACGCTCGCGGAGCACTCCAGAATATTCGCGAATTGCGTAGCGATTTGATCGAAGAAGCCAGCCACAACGCTCAAGCGACAAACTCATTGGATCTCGTGGCGAAATTGCAGTCGCAACTGATCGATCAGCAGCCCGCCGTTGAAGCGGCCGGCGAATCATTCGAGCAAATGAAGTCGTTGCAAAGCCTTCTGACGGCTCAGGTTGAATCTAACAAGGCTGCGGGCATCACGCTGGCCGAAATGATCGCCATGAAGAATGAAATCCGACAGCAAGCGAAAGATCTGGAAGAAACCCGTAGCGCCCTGAAGCAAATGATCAACGTTGCTGCAGAACTGCGACAGCAGAACGACGGAATGGCGCTCGCCAATCGTGGACTCGACGGCTTGTCGACCTTGAAGAACGGTTTGACAAAAGCTGCCGAAGATTTGGAATCCGCTCAGGCTGTGTCGGACCAACTCGTCGCCTTGGAACGACGTCTCGCCGAAGGGGGGCAATCAGTCGAAGTCGCCACAGAGCGAGCTGGTCAGTTGATCGCCTTGAACAAGAAGCTCGACGATAAAAGCCTGAACGTGACGACTTCACAAAAGAACTTGGACGGTTTGATCGGAATTCAGCAGCATCTGGTTGGCCAATCCAAGTCGCTCGGCGACGCGATTCAAACGCTGGAAGTCATGAACGGCTTTCAGGATGAGTTCATTACCCAGATCCAAGTACTGGGCGAGATGCATCGTAGTTTGCTGGAAATCAGCATGATGGAGAATACTCTGGCCAAAGTGTCGCGGATGATGAAGCCGCTGTCAGAACTTGGAAATCTGCGTCGGCTGAGCGATGAAGAGCTGCGTCACGCAGCCCGGTTAATTCTGGATGGACGAACGGCGACCCGTATTTCGAAGCACACACCGACCTCGCAGCCCCAGCCCATCGATGCGACCTCAAGCGAGACGGCCGAAAAAACTCCTCTCGTACCAGCACCTGATGATATGGAATAGTTGATCACGAGGAAAACGTGACGAATCATAACTCGAATGTGCGACTTACGTTTCGTCGCGCATTCGAGTTTTTTGTTCTTTGGACATCGACTGTGCTCCCCATGCCTGCTGCAATGATCGGGATGATCAGGGAGGACGGGTAGAATTTTACCGTTACTGAACACAAGTCCGTGGCCAGTCGAGTATTTTGGTCGATCAAAACGATAACGGTCCGTCTAGCCTTCTCAGTTGTGGGGGGATTGATGGGCCAATAGAATATCCGGATTCGCGTTTTTCGCGACTTCATTGAATAATGACACCGTTGGATAATTTGGATGCGATTCCTGCTGATTGATCGGATCACGGAACTTGTGCCGCACAAGTCGATCTCGGCGGTCAAGAACCTTACACTTGCCGAAGAGTATCTCGCGGATCATTTTCCCGGCTTTCCGGTGATGCCCGGCGTCTTAATGCTGGAAACATTGGTTCAAGCTGGTGGGTGGTTAGTCCGTGAATCCGAAGACTTTGCTCATAGCGCGATCCTGCTGAAAGAGGTTCGAGCAATTCGGTATAACAATTTTGTCTCGCCAGGAAACACCTTGAAGGTCGACCTGACGGTTCGCAAACAAGAAGGCGCGATTTGGGATTTTAACGCCAGCGGGACAGTCAACGGGGCTTCGGCAGTTTCGGCCCGACTGATCCTGGAAGCGTTTAACCTGGGCGATAAAAACCCCGAGATGCAGTCATCGGACGACGCTCGCCGGGAAGTGTATCGTGGTCTATTCAAACAGATTTGGAAGCCAGTCGCCTGACGCTTTGGGACGCCTGACTCACTAAGGATTTTGTCTTGATGTTGATGAATCTTTCCGGACGGACAGCATTGGTGACTGGTGGCAGCCGCGGTATCGGTCGCGCCATCGTTTGCAGCCTCGCCGAAGCAGGGGCGAAGGTGGCCTTCGTCTATCAGTCGAACCGTGACGCGGCTGATAAATTGGCCACCGAACAAACGGCTCTCGGGCGCGACGTGATAGCCCTGCAGGCAGATGTCAGCAAGAAAGACGAAGCCGACGCCGTCGTCGAACAAGTCTTGGCGAAATGGGAAAAGATCGACATTCTTGTCAACAACGCTGGCATCATCCGTGACAAACCGATCCTGGCGATGTCCAGCGAGGATTGGCAGTCGGTGATCGATACAAATTTGACCAGTGTCTTCAATTTCTGTCAGGCAGTCGTTCGGCCAATGATGCAGGCGCGTTATGGCCGAATCATTAACATGTCCAGTGTCTCGGCAGATTTTTCGAATCCTGGCCAGGCCAACTATGCCGCCAGCAAGGCAGGTATCGAAGGCTTTTCACGGTGTATGGCGACTGAATATGCCAAGCGTGGAATCACGGTGAATTGCGTTGCGCCCGGTTTTATTGAAACGGACATGACGGTCGCGGTGGTGAACCTGGCAGGTGACAAAATCAAGAATGCGATTCCGGTGAAGCGCTTGGGAAAACCGGAAGATATCTCATATGCGGTTTTGTTTCTGGCAGCGTCAGAAGCCAGCTACATCACCGGTCAGGTTATTAAAGTTGATGGAGGACTGACGTTGGGCGGAATGGGCTGAGACCCCTTCTCCAACCAGTCTGACGGTATTATGGGTTTGATTGATACGTGCGTTGCCCCGGCGATCAGTCATCAGTTTTGGGGCCAATTTGGCGGACAAGGTCGTGGCACTGTCCCGACTCGTTCCGCAGGAGAATCTTGGATGCCTTCACGCGACGAAATCTTCGAGAAAGTCAAAACAACACTGGTCGACGCCTTGGGTCTGGACGAAGACGAGGTCAACGGCACTTCACGGCTGAAGGCCGACTTGGGTGCCGAATCAATCGACTTCCTCGACATCGTCTTCCGCCTGGAAAAGAACTTCGGCATCAAGATCCCACGGAACGAGCTGTTCCCGGAAAGCTTGTTCACCGCAGATTCTGGCTTCGCCGAAAACGGTCGCGTCACCGACAAGGGGATCGCCGAACTTCGCACGCGCTTGCCGCATGCTGACAAAGACACCATTGAAGCGTTGGCGAAGGATCCTCGGGTTGAGAATGTCGAGGACTTGTTCACCGTGAACATGGTCGTCAATTTCCTGACAGCCAAGCTTAACGGTTAATTGCGGCTGCGAAGGGTATCGAATGCGCTGGTTTTGGATTGACCGATTCACTGAATTTAAAAGTGGATCTCACGCCACGGCGATTAAAAACGTTACCTTGGCCGAGGAACACTTGCATGACCATTTGCCGGGGTTCCCGGTCATGCCCGCATCATTGATGCTGGAAGGAATGGCACAGACGGGCGGGATTCTGCTGGGCGAAAGCAATCAATTCGCCCATATTGTGATTCTGGCGAAAGTGCCCAAGATGACGTTTCACAGCTGGGCCTGCCCTGGAGACTCGCTGCTTTATTCAGCGAAGCTGATTCAGCAGAGTGAAGAAGGGGGAATGGTCGAAGTGAAAGCCCATGTCGGCGAGCGTCTGGTCGCCGAGGGTGAGATTGTGTTCGCGCATGTTGACGATGCCGCCAATGGCGGGGCGAAGATCGACCAAAAGAACTTCGTGTTTCAAATTCTGCGGAACGTGATGGATGTCGGCAAGGCAGGTAACGGGACCGGTGCGTAAGTTCGCACCGGGATGACTTCGCCGGAAATGGGCCGGTTCCCGAACTGCTCCGCTTGCCGGAATACGGTATTGTGTCACCTTAGCCTCGGCACGATGTCATTGTTCCGTAGTTATTGACGAGGAATTCGCGATGAGACGACGAGTCGTAGTCACTGGAATGGGGGCCGTCACACCGATCGGCCGGACCATCGAAGAAATGTGGAAGTCGCTTCGCGAGGGGAAAAGTGGGATTGGTTTGATCACCCACTTCGACGCGTCTCACTTTCCCACGAAATTCGCTGCTGAAGTCAAAGACTTCGATCTTGGGATGTATGTCGAAGATCCGAAGCGTTTTCAGTTCTCGGGACGCAATATCCGGTTTGCGGTAGGTGCTGCGAAGCAGGCGATGGACGATTCGGGAATTCTTGACTCCAAAATGGACCCATCGCGATTAGGGATTTACCTGGGAGCGGGCGAGGGGCAGCAAGACTTCCACTTGGTGATGGGGCTGATCGCAGAATCCCAGCACGAGGGACAGGTCAACCTCGAGTCATTCACACGGGCCGGCCTTCAACGTCTCCATGCCCAAACCGAATTGGAGCAGGAACCCAACATGCCCGCCGGACACTTGGCTGGCTTGTTCGACGCTCAAGGTCCAAACCTCAACTGTTTGACGGCCTGCGCCGCTTCCAGCCAGGCCATTGGCGAGGCGACAGAGATCATTCGGCGCGGGGATGCCGATGCGATGTTGTCGGGTGGAGCCCACAGCATGATCCATCCATTTGGCGTCACGGGGTTCAACCTGCTGACCGCACTGTCGACCCACAATGAAGATCCTCAAGGGGCATCGCGTCCGTTTGATCGCGATCGAGATGGGTTTGTGCTGGGCGAAGGGGCAGGCATGGTTGTGCTGGAAGAACTCGAACATGCCAAGAAGCGAGGAGCCCGAATTTACGGCGAAATCATTGGCTACGGTTCAACGGCGGACGCTTACCGAATTACGGACATTCATCCCGAAGGACGCGGGGCGGTCGCCTGTATTCGAATGGCGATGCGAGACGCCGGTGTGAATCCCGAGGACATTCAATACATCAATGCGCATGGGACCAGCACCGAAGTCAATGATAAGGTGGAAACCGCTGCCATCCGTCAAACGTTCGGCAGTGCCGCCTACAAGACTCCCGTCTCCAGCATCAAGAGCATGATGGGACACCTGATTGCTGCGGCGGGTAGTGTTGAAGCGATTACCTGTCTCTTGAGTATTCGCGATAATGTCGTGCCTCCGACGATCAATTACACGACGCCGGATCCAGATTGCGACTTGGACTACATCCCGAATGCGGCTCGAGATTGGCCAGTCAAGCGGGCTCTGTCGAATAGCTTCGGATTCGGCGGGCAAAACGTATCGTTGATTTTCTCCGAATACGTTGCTTGAGGTTTTAGCCCCACGAGCGTTTTTTGTCGGGCGTCTTAGACCTCGAGTGGTCTGCAGGAGAATCAGTTGTGGTGTGGTTACTTGTGGCGCTCGTCGTGCTCTTGGCTTTTGACTTGGCGGTGCGAGTTTACTACGTCCGGATCGTGCTCCGGGTGTTTGAAACAAAGCCCCCGTTCCGCGCTCACATTTTTCCACCCGATCCCACGGCTGAAGCACTTGAGTTTACGTCCAGCGATGGAGTGATCCTGCGGGGCAGTTTGCACCGACAACCAGACCGTACACCCAAAGGTTTGATCTTATTCTGCCCCGAAACCGACAGCAGCCATTGGTCTGCCATGTCATATTGCCACGCATTGATCCAAGACGGGTTCGATGTCCTGTCCTTCGATTTCCGTGGACAGGGTGAGAGCGACGCCTCACCAGGGTACATCCCCAACCACTGGCCGACGATGTACGAAGTCGAAGACGTGCGAGCGGCGATCGACTTCATTTCGCGACGTCCCGATCTGCAGAACCTTCCGCTGGGACTAATGGGAGTCAGCCGCGGTTCTACCCTGGCTCTGATTGCTGCGGCTGAATGCCCAAGCGTGCGTGCGGTCTGCTGCGAGGGTGCCTATTCAACCGATTCGTTGATGCTGTACTTCATATTGCATTGGTCACGGCTGTACGTTCCCGGCTGGATCAGGACTCTTATTCCTCTCTGGCACTATCGCCTCACAATGAAAATGGTCCGTTGGACCAGCCGTATCTTGCGACAACGGCCTTATGTTGTTTTGGAGCGTTGGTTGCCGCGGCTTCGCAATCGTCCTGTGCTTTTGGTTGCTGGAGAACGCGATAATTACGTCCATCCAGATGTGGCTCGTGAGCTTGTTCGGTGCATTCATTCTTCGGCTGCCGAAGTTTGGACGGTCCCCAGTGCAAAACACAACCGGGCTCGTGCCGTTGCTGCAGCCGAATACGACAGCCGTCTCACAGCATTCTTCTCACAATTGACAGCCTGATTTTCATATTGCGCCGCGATATCAGCACCGTTTCGATGCAATACGGTGCTTGACATTGCTGGCACTGCAGTGATAGTTTCAATTGGCATTTCCCGTCTGATCATCTTTATTCTGATTCACTGCAATTTGGGAAGTGTTATCCACTTTTTCCGGGCTCGTTCGAGCCGCTCAGTTGTCGATCTTCCCGCCGTATCGTATCGTTCCTTTCTCGTCGTTCTGATCGTTTCAAATGTCCTGATCGCTAAACTCATCACGCTCCAAATACCGAACATGCGGGCCGTTGTCTCGCTATGGTCATGGATCGAAGATGAATCGTCGTTAAACTGGTGGTAAAAGCCTATTTTCGCAGGTAGTGTGTTTGGGGATTCTCAAGCGGAACTGGATGCAGTCGGATTGGTCCATCCGCAAACGCTTGTGAAAGTTCCTCACGGCACGGTTTCGTGAACACTAAGGGATGGCCTCGTGCGAGACATGACTGTGACCTCGTTGCCCGTCCACTCTCGGATTGCCGCTGTTTCCCGTTTGGCGTGGCTCACGATCGCGTTGCTTGGGCTTTCAGTTGACCAGGTGACGTTCGCACAGGCGGGCGGAGCACACGGTAGTAGCGGGGCACATGGTTCAGGTGGACCAGGACGCCCGCCCGGATTGCCAGGAATGCCCGGGATGCCGGGTAGAACTGGTGGTCCAGGTGCTCCAGCAGGTCCACCAATTCCGGGGCAAGCCAACCCCAATGCCCTCAAAGGCCCTCCAACCGAGTTGAAGATCGATTCAGAGACGCTGCCAAAAAAATTCGCGCCCCCAGCCGCGAAGGCCGAGGTCATGGACCTCGACCAACCGTTGGCGATGCAAGACGAAATCGACAAACTCAAGAAGGACTTGGCGAAATATCAGACCGTAATGCGAACGGCGAAATCGACCGACGCTGACAAAATTCTGATCCGCAACGGGATTCGCTATCGCCTGGCACTGATGTGCCTGAAGAAGAACCGGCTGGAGCTAAGCAAGCTGCACGAAGATCTGACTCGCGACTTGAACTCGGCGGCCTCTGCACCCGAGGCCGCGAACGCGAACGCAATCAAAAGTTTCCGCCAGATTGTGATGCAAGAAATTGTCAGTCAAGCGGGGCCATTGCTCGTCACTCAACCATTTCATGTCCGGTTGCATATCGCCCTGCTATTGGGCGAGCTGAACCTCACGGAAGAGAACCCCAAATTCGCACTGAAGCTGGAGGCTTACTCTCCCGTTTGCGAGCCGTTGTTGCAGGTGATTTCTTCACCGGACCAACCCGAAGGTGTGAAGATTGTTGCAGTAAACGGACTGGCAAGAAACCTGCGCTTGGGTAACGCCAACGTCACCGTTCGAACCAAAGTGGCTCAGGCTCTGGTGGCGGAACTGAGTAATAAGAAGGCTCACTCGTGGTATCAAATGCGACTGGCCGCGGCCCTCGCCGCGATGGATGTCGATCTGGTTCAGGGGAAGCCAATCGTTGTTGATGTCCTGAAAGCGGTCCTCGCCGATGATGAACGCACTTGGACTGTCCGCGCCGAAGCTGCCAGATCGTTGGGCCGCGTGCCGCTTCCGGCCGCTTGTAACCCACCATCCGTCACAAAAGCGGTCGCCGCTTTCGCGCTGAAGCTGGCCAAAGCCGCTCAACAAGCGCCTCAAACGAAAGGCGATGAGTCGAAGTGGAAGGGCGAGTTCTTCAAACTCTATTTGGCATTCCAGCAATTCGATGCCACGGACTTGATGGCGGATAAGAAGAGCAAGGCAGGTCTGCTCAATAATTCGCAGGCGGCCGCAGCGCCGGCCTATGCCTTGATCCATCCACTCGTCGCTGCGATTCTGCAGGCTCAGCGATTGACGGTGCAGCAGGTGCAAGCACTGGAAGATTGGGTGAAACCACCGGCGGAGCAGGCGAAACCCGAGAAGCCCGCTACGAGCAGCCCCGCCGAAGGGGGCGGTGCGGCGCCAATGTCTGTTCGTGGTGGCCCGCAAAAGATTTAGCGAACGACGCGTGTTGACATCTGATTTGGCATTTCCGCTGTCATTCGGTGTCGCGTTTCTCCTGCCGTAAATTGCATTGGCGCGAGACGTTCAGTACGATTTGAGCGCCTTTGTCCGCTGAGGGAATAGGATTCGCCTGAAGGCCTCCCACGCAGTCCCTGCAGCGTTCCGCGAATCGGTCGTAACGGTTCGTGGCCTCCGTGGTCTCGACAACAGAAGGATGGAGTGAGCATGCGCCGTATGTTTTGCAGCCTGATTGCCGCATCTCTGGTGATGGCTATCGGTTACCCGACGGTCTTTGCGCAGGAAGCTGAGAAGAAGGACGAGAAGCCTGCCGAAAAGAAGGAAGAAGAAAAGAAGGAAGAAAAGCCTGCTGAGAAACCAGCCGACAAACCAACTGGACCTGCGACAAAGACTGCAGTCGTCCACTTGGACAATCCTTCCGGTGTCGCCGTTCATCCAGGAACAGGACAGGTATTCGTCACCTCGCGCCAAGGGGTCTTCCGTTTCGTTCCCAGCACGCGCAAGATTTACTTGGAAGTCGAAGGCTTCCCGACTGACATCTACGGCAAAGGACCAAAGTACAACATCGGCCCCTTGGGCTGCACGTTGTGGGGAAACGATCGGTTGATCGTTCCCGATGGTAGCCGACCTGACGGCGAAGAACTGGTTCGCATCTACAAGATCGAAGAAGCTCTGCCCGCCAAGCCACGCAAAGAAGCTGAAGCCGAATTCACCCTCGGTCCCATCAAGGGAACCGGCGACACGAACAAGGGCGAAGGAAACTTCTACCAAGCCGTTGTTTGGAACGACGCGATCTATGTCACCTCGAACGGCGATGATACCAAGGGTTGGATCGTCTCTTCGAAGATCGCCGACGGCAAGCCTGGCGAATTGACGACGACCATCGCCACCAAGGAAGCCACTGAAGTTGATGCTCCTGTCGCGATCGCCGTCAGCCCCGATAAGACTCAACTTGTCGTCGGTCAGATGGGCGAAGTCAATGTTCCAGGCGATTCGTTGCTGACGACGTACGACAAGGAAGGAAAGCTGGTCAAGAAGTACAAGACCGGCTTGCATGACATCACCGGTTTGGCCTACGCGGCAAACGGCAAGCTGTATGCAACCGACTTTGCGTGGTCAGATACCACTCAAGGCGGGCTGTTTGAACTGGTGATCGATGGCGAAGAAGTGAAGCCAAAGAAGATCATCAGCCTGGACCGTCCAACGGCCTTGGCGTTCGACAAAGATGGTGCTCTATACATCACCGTCTTCGGCACCGGCAAAGACACAGGTGACAAGCCAGCAGGCGGCCTGCTGAAACTGGACGCCGGATTCTAAGCCACTCTGACGCGATGATTTTTTCGCAGCCTGACTCAATTCGCGACCCGATTGTCTTTCATGACAGTCGGGTCGTGTTTTTGCCCGGCTTGGCGGCGAATGGGATTCCCGCAGAATCGATTTTCTCCTACAGTTCCGCTCGTCTTTGTCGTGCGTAGGAGTGGATGCAATGAGGATTCGAAGTCGCTGGCTGACTTGGGTTGCCGCCGGTACTGCTGTTGGTCTGTCAAAGATATTGTTCGCGACGTGTCGTAAGGTCTACATCGGGCCCGAAGAGAAGCAGAAGCTGAACTACGTACCAGCCCCTGGAGACGAGCAGTTCATCCTGTCTGTCTGGCACGACGCGCTGTTGGTTCCAACATTCGCGGCCCCGCGTGGCCTGCGAGAAAAAACCTGCTGCCTCGTCAGCCAGCATCAGGATGGTTCCTATCTTGCGTATGCGATGGCCTTGCTTGGCTATAGCACGGTGCGAGGATCCAGTCGTCGCGGCGGCGCACAAGCTGTGCGACAACTTTTGGATGATACGGCCGGAAAGCACATTGTCATCACTCCTGATGGTCCCGGAGGACCTCGTCGTCAACTGAAGACCGGGGCCGTGTTCGTCGCCTCACAACTGGGCCGCCGAATCCTGCCAAGTGCTTACTCGGCGACTCGAGCATGGCGGTTCAAAGGAAGCTGGACCGACATGCTGATCCCCAAGCCATTCAGCACAGTATACGTTGCCATGGGGCACCCGATCGACATCCCGACAGAGATGTCACGCGATCAGATGCAGCACTACGTGGCGATTGTTCAACGAGAGATGGATCAGTTAACCGCAGAAATCGAAGGTTTGGCGCGCGGAGTCGCGATTCCCGTGCAGCAAGAACGGCTTGACGTACCGCGAGCCGCAGCTTGAACGAGAGGGACTCTCGTATGTCCTCTCATTCGCGAATTCTCTGCGTTGATTATCCACGAAATGATTGCCTATCCGTGGAAGTAGCGGAACTAGCGCATCTTCCGTAGCAGGACTGGCATCCCGAACGTCTCTTCGAAGAGAGATCCCGATTGCTTCAGTGCGAGTTGCTCCAGGCTCAGATCCTCAACCTGCGGGATCGAGATCACAAGGCGACCGCTTTCTCGCGAGAAGCGTAGTTCGTGCAATCGTTGAGCGTGCGAAGCCTCCAAAGCGTCGGCCACTCGCAGCATCGCCGCCATCTTGACGACCGCGATTCGCTGATCTCGATTGAGAGCGGTAAAAACAGTATGCGTCGGCTTGGGTGAGGTTCGACGGTGATACCGAGCAGTCAGTGAGATCAACTGCACATCCGAACGGCTTAACCCAAATAATTCGCTGTTCTGGATCAGGTACATCGAGTGTTTGTGATAACTGCCAGTACTGACGTACAGCCCGATCTCGTGCAGCAGTGCGGCGACTCGCAATAGCAGTTCGTAGCGTGGATCAAGCTGGTGTTCGTCGCGCAGGCCCTGAAACAGGATCTTGCACAACTTCGAAACCTGTCTGGCGTGCGGTTCATCGAAGTCAAACTTTCGCCCCAGGTCCAATGCGGATCGAATGACCTGGTTGCTGAAATCTTCGTTCCAGCCACCGCGAGTGGCCATTTGCATCAGCAACCCGTCGCGCAGATTAATGCTCGATACGATGACTTGCTTCAGTTGAAACGCTCGAGCCAACATCACATAGGCCAGCAACGCCGGCCCTAAGGTTCCGGCATCGGGGAAGGTGATGTGATACTTGTGAACAAGTTTGTCCTCATTCAGCGACAGCACCGTGTTAGTCAATTCTTCCAGATCCCTTAAAGGGATGGGTGTCAGCTGATTGCGATTCCAATCGGGAACGAGCTGCTGCGCAGCGAAACGCATGTCGCCACCCAACACGACCATTTCCTGAGATTGGCCTGGGGGCACTTGCTGAAGGATTTGATCGATGACACGCTGAATCTGGGTTTCCATCAATCGTCGCGTCGCCATCTGCGACGTGTGATACGCTTCTAAAGTCTGATGAATTCGCAGCGATCCCAATCGATAAGTGTGAGCAAACAGGACATCTGCATTCTCAACCTGGAGCAGTTCCGTGCTGCCGCCACCCACCTCAGTAATCACGGTGCGAGCGGCCGCCAGCGCCGGATCAAGCTTCAGCAACGGTTGCACACCGAGATAGGTCACTCGGTTCACTTCCGCTTCGTCTATCGGAATAACCGGCAGTCCCGTGGCGGTATAGATTCGATCGAGAAACGCCAGTTTGTTCAGCGATTCACGCACAGCACTCGTGGCGACGACACGGACCTGGTCCGGCCGATCGATGCCGTATTCAGCCAGGACGCGCTTATAGCTTTTCAGGACTCGCACGCATTCTTCGATTGTGCTCTTCTCAATCGAACCGCGCGTGAAAGTGTCTTTGCCCAATGCTACAGCTTGAGACAAGGACGACAGCAACCGGACATCTCCGGCATCATCGATATCGGCAATGGCCATTCGAATCGATGTCGTTCCCACATCAATGACGGCCGCGGTGCGGCTGGCGGTGCTTCGCGATGTTGTCGAAGTGGTGTCGGCAATCATGAGTGAAACGTACAGTCAGGAAAGGAGGTTAACCCTCGACGCAGTAGCGAGCCCAAGCAGCAGCGCCCATGGTTCCCGCGTCGTCGCCCAATTTGGCGGTCTTCAACTCGAATGTTTTCTCGTACGACGGCATCACGTGCTTGGAGAGCGCTTTACCAACCTCATCGAGGTACAGCTTCGGCAACGCTTCCACTAAGCCACCACCCAGAACGATCACGTCAGGTGCCAGCAAATTGACGGTGCCGGCCAGCGCCATCCCCAGGAGTTTGGCACCGTCTCTTAAGATCCCTTCGACGACTTCGTCACCACCCTCGATGGATTCCTTGATTGTGCCGCTACGGATATTGGCCAGGTCCGTTCCTGCGACACGCAGCAGGTAAGGTGCCTGACCGCGATAAGCTGCCTTCGCGATTTCCGCTGAGAGCGCCAGTCGGCTGGCGACAGTTTCGAGGCAACCCCGTCGACCACATCCGCACATCGCTCCGTCGGCAACAACGGGGATGTGACCGATCTCCATGCAACTCGATTTCTTGCCGCGGAAGATCTTTCCTTCGTAAACCATGCCACCACCGATGCCAGTCCCCGGGAATACTCCTAAGGCCGTACGCGCTCCGACCGCAGCACCAAACCGGTATTCGCCGTAGACGCCAGCATCAACGTCGTTACAGATCCAGACTGGGCAGCCAAATTCCTTTTCCAGAATCTTTTTGAGCGGCACGTCGCGCCATCCCAAATTGGGAGCGGCAAGGATCACACCTTCGTTTAGATCGAGTGGGCCGGGGCAGCCGACACCGATCCCGCCCAGTCGATTGGGCTCAACTTTGCTTTCTTCCAGCAGCTTTTCGATCGACGATCGAATCCGCTCGATTCCTGCGGCAGCCCCTTCGGCACCGCGCGTCTTCTTTTTGCGACGAGCCAGCGCTTCGAACTTTCGATCGAAGAGGACGGCATTCATCTTGGTGCCACCCAAGTCGAAACCCAGCCAGACACGTTCGGCGGGGTCGACGGGCTGCTTGCGGTCTGCACTAACTGATGTCGATGCACTCGCTTCCGGCGGGTGTTCGGCATCTCCGGCTGACGGTTGATTCATCGCAACAATTCCATGCGAAGTTCCATTTCACATACGTTACTGGCAATCTGGTCACCAATTGCCAATTAAGAATAGCAGATTCGGGTGCGATCGAGTATTCGCTGGCTCGTAGAAACAGCTCGCGGCGTAAAGCCCAGAAGCGAGATGTTCGATTTACACCGCCATCGGACTTGGGCACACTACACAGATGCCACCGCGCATTGTTGTTTTAAACCTCGAAGGACTTCCAATGAACCGCGTGATGAAGTGTCTCGTTGCAGCTTGTCTGGTTGGATTAGGAATCGCCGCTTCTGCGGCCGATTCAAAAGAAGAAGGATTTGTCCAACTGTTTGACGGCAAATCATTCGATGGTTGGAAGATCAATGAACGCTCTGAAAGCTGGTCGATTGTCGACGGAGCATTCGTAGCCAAGGGCGATCGCAGCCACCTGTTCTATGTCGGCGATGAGAAGCCGTTCGTGAATTTCGAACTGCGAGCCGACGTGATGACTGAACCTCACAGCAACGGCGGCATCTATTTCCATACCAAGTTTCAACCCGAAGGCTGGCCGAAGTACGGATTCGAAGCTCAGGTCAATAATTCCTACGAAAAGGATCCGCAAAAGACCGGCAGCTTGTATGCGATCAAGCCCGTCACCGAGAAGAACGTCGATGACAACGTGTGGTACACTGAAACCATCATCGTGAAGGGCAAGAACGTGAAGATCAAGATCAATGACAAGACCGTCGTTGATTACGACGAACCAGCTGACAAGAAGGCCGGAGAAGACTTCACACGCAAGATCGATCAGGGGACGTTCGCTCTGCAAGCGCACGATCCAGGAAGCCGCGTTCACTTCAAGAACATTCGTGTGAAGCGTTTAGACTAGTCTTCACCACGACGGCAATAGATCGGGCGTTGCCAATAGCAACGCCCGTTTTTTAGGATGCCGTAATCGAGATATGTTCGGCCTGTTGGGGGTCGGTGTCCGGAAAGTCATTGCGAAAGTGCGTCCCGCGGCTTTCCTTGCGGGCGATGGCAGCGCGAATCATTAGCCGAGCGGCGAGCAACATGTTTTGTAACTCCCAGCCCTGTGTGGTGCTGAACTCGCGAGGGCCCACGTATCGGTCCCAGAATTCAACCTGCTGCAGAGCTGCCTCCAACCCTTCCGCCGAACGCTCAATGCCGACGTTGCGCCACATCTCGCTATTCAACGAGTTCAGCAGATCGTCCAACTTCAAACTCGCGTCCATCGGCTGCATCGGAGGCGAGTTATCTGCTTCCAGTGACAATGCCGTAAAGCGGTCTTCCTCGCCCAATGCGGCAACAGAGGCGTTTCGCCCGGCGCGAAGACCAAAGACCAGGCCCTCTAACAAGCTGTTGCTCGCCAGTCGGTTCGCTCCGTGCAGTCCGCTCGACGAAACCTCACCAGCCGCCCACAATCGTGGCAAAGTGGTTCGTGCTTCCGGGTCCACCGTCAGGCCGCCGATCATGTAGTGAGCGCCTGGGCGGACCGGGATCTGATCGCGGGTCAGATCGAGACCAAACTCCGCGCAGACCTGACCGATATGCGGAAATCTCTCATGAACCAGCGCCTTATCAAGATGAGTCAGGTCAAGGTAGACACAGTGATGGCGCGTCTTCTCCATCTGACGAGTAATTGCGCGACTGACGATATCGCGAGGAGCGAGTTCTGCCGCGGGATCATAGTCGGGCATAAACCGACGCCCCTGGCAATCTCGCAACAAGCCTCCTTCGCCGCGTACCGCTTCGGAAATCAGATGGCGTGAGCTTCCTGCGATGTACAACACGGTGGGATGGAACTGCATGAACTCCATATCGCGAAGTTCCGCCCCCGCGCGAAACGCCATCGCCTGACCGTCGGCCGTAGCGATTTCAGGGTTTGTCGTTTCTCGAAATAATCGCCCTGCACCCCCCGTGGCCAAAATAGTTTGCTTGGCCCAGACGAATGTCTTGCCATGGTCGGGATTCCAAACTAGAGCGCCACGACATTGGCCTTCATGCGTCAGCAGATCGATCGTGAACGTCTTTTCCCACGTCGCGATCTGCGGTTCTCGATGGATGCGATCGATTAGCGCGCGCATTACTTCCTTGCCCGTGGCATCGCCCAAGGCATGCACGACACGCCGATGACTGTGTCCCCCTTCTTGCGTCAGCGCGATCTCGCCGTCGGCCTGATCGAACACGGCTCCAAACGACACGAGTTCACGAATCCGATCCGGTGCTTCGCGAACGACCGTCTCAACGATGTCGTGATCGCACAGGCCTTTGCCCGCCGCCATCGTATCGGCGACGTGATTCGCAAAGTCATCCAACGGGTCGAAGACTCCGGCAATCCCGCCTTGAGCATACGCACTATTCGACTGGCTGATGACATCCTTGGTCGCTAGGACCACTTCCAGCTTGGGGTCAATCGCCAGCGCTGCGCGGATTCCCGTGATGCCCGCGCCAATAATCAAGACATCCGTAAATTGATGCGGAACCCGTTTGGGATTGTAGCGGACGAGATAGCGACGTTTCGGCGTCACATGAAACGATGGCATGACAGACTCACACGGCGAGAGACGCAACCATGATTGCGACGTCCGTTTGCATGGCGACGCCCCGTCTTCGATCTCTCTAGAAAAACGGCGTGAGGGGAACCTCACGCCGTCATACGGTCGAATCAATTACATGAACTACGCAAGTTCGGCCAACACCAGCGAACCCATTTCTGTCGTCCCAATGCTCGGACCGCCCATCGCGAGGTCTGATGTGCGATGCCCGTTGGCCAGGACCCGATCAACGGCTTGTTCGATAGCGGTCGCTTCCGCATCCAACTTCAATGAATGACGCAAGAGCATGGCGGCCGCCAAAATCGTTGCCAGTGGATTGGCGATGCCGCGACCTGCGATATCCGGAGCCGATCCATGAATTGGTTCGTACAGTCCGGGGCCGGACGAGCCGATCGACGCGGACGGCAACATTCCCAGCGAACCGGGCAACTGAGATCCTTCGTCGGTCAGGATGTCACCAAACATGTTTTCTGTGACCACGACATCGAATGATTTGGGGCGCGCGACCAAGTACATCGCCATCGCGTCGACCAGCACATTCTCAAATTGAACGTCGGGGAACTCTTCCTTCATGACGCGTTCGAAGACGCGACGCCACAGACGCGAGACTTCCAGCACGTTGGCTTTGTCGACCGAAGTCACTCGCTTATTGCGTCCGCGAGCAGCCTGACCAGCCAGTCGCACGATTCGCTCGATCTCATGCGTGCTGTAGATCATGGTGTTAAATGCAGTTTCGCCGCCGTCTGGATTCGTTTCTTTTCCAGACTTACCGAAATACAGGCCCCCGGTCAGTTCGCGGAAGAAGAGGATATTCGTCCCGGCGACAACTTCAGCCTTCAACGGGGACGAACTGACCAGATGTGGCGAGACGAAGATCGGTCGCAAGTTTGCGAACAGACCGAGTTCCTTGCGGATCTTCAGCAATCCGACTTCCGGCCGCGTCTTCGCGGTGGGATCGTCCCATTTCGGACCCCCGACGGCTCCCAGCAGGATTGCATCGGATTCACGGCAGGCTGCCAAGGTTTTTTCGGGCAATGGATCGCCAAATTCATCGATCGCACAGCCGCCAATTGGACAAGTCGTGAACTGGAACGAATGTCCATATTTCTTCGCCACGGCTTGCAAGATCCGCTCACCCTGAGCCACCACTTCAGGACCAATTCCATCGCCGGGAAGAAGAACAATCTTTGCTTGCACCGAAGCTACCCTTTGGAAGTAAAAACCCGAATCGAATCGCTGCCACTCTAAGGGAATTCAAACGGCCCGTAAACGCGCCGATCGAAAGTTCGTCGCTTCAATTGTCAGGGGATCTAACAGCAATCAGGGACTCGCATAGACTGAACGTCCTGCGGGCCGAAGGCTGCTGCTCAGCCAGATGTCGCCGGATCAGACTGCTTGTACTTAGCCAGCAGCGGTGCGACGACTTCCGGCGGAACGAACTCGCCCAACTTAGACGCCGCGCTGTTTTGAGCCAATTGCGCAATCTGCTTGATCAAGCTACTGGAGATATGTGTGTACTTCTCACTGGCCATGAGAAAGATCGTGTCGATCTCTGGATCCAAGGCTCGATTCGCCAGAGTCATAGTGAACTCCGCTTCGATATCCGACAATGTTCGCACGCCACGAACCAGGATTCGGGCACCACGTTGACGAATGAAATCGACTGTCAGACTGTGGAAGTATTCGACCTGAACATTCGCGAACGGCTTCACCACCTCCGTCATAAGTGCTCGTCGCTCATCGGGCGAGAACAACGGCCGCTTATCGGGATTGATGCCGATTCCCACGGTCAACTGATCGAAGATCGCAGCGGCTCGGCGGATGATATCGAGGTGGCCCAGCGTCGGTGGATCGAAACTGCCGACATAGACCGCGTGGTTTGAACTCAGAGATGTCATCTGTCGGATTCACATCAGAGTGTCGAACGGTACCGACATCGTGTGCTAAGCATTCCGCACGCAATGAATGGTGCAAGCAACTGCGCTTGCGATCGCACGATCAGAAGCTGTCTGAAGCCAATGGCACGACATCATCTTCGGACTTGCGATGCTTGAGCGACCGCATCTGAGGAATCGATGCTTCGACGATGAAGTCTTCGTTCATGTCAGGAATCGCGACCGGCACATCTGAACTTGGAGAAATCGGCCGCGAAACCGCGCCGCGAACTGAGCGTGGATCCTCGACTTGAACTTTCGAGGACTTTGACGTGGCCTCAACCTGCAATCGGAAGCGCACATCGCCAATCGCCAATTCGTCGCCGAGGGCCAGTCCGGTTTCTTTGCGAACTCGAGTCCCGTTCACAAAAATACCATTCGTGCTTCCCAGATCCCGGACCACATAGGAATCGTTAACCTGAGCAATGCAACAATGCTTGCGCGAAACCTTGCGGCTATGCGTCAGCGAGACATCGCAGTCCGCCTGGCGGCCAATCAGCACGATCGCCTTTTCCAAGGGAATCAAGCACAGGCCTGGATCGAGCGGGACAAGAAATGCCGACATGCGTAGGCCTCCGGAAGTGCAATTCCCTTGCGAATATACGCAAGACTGGGAGGAAAGGGAACACGTGATTTCAAACGTTAATAAATCTGAATATCTTCGCACCAATGGCTCTGCAAAAGTCCATCGGCAAAAGAGATTGCTACCGGCCAGAAATTGAAGGACGCCATTCTAGAAAGAGTATCGATCCTCTGGACATCCAGTTGTCGCCATCCTTGGGAACAAGCTCGGATTTCCGCAGAAACAATCCACTCGAATGCAAATTCCAAAAAACTGTCAACTTGCGATGGCCCGCGTCAGCAGATCGAAGGCCAAACACATTGCGTGGTAGCAATATTGGCCAGTCGTCCCTAATCATTGTGGTCTGCGGGACGGTTTTGTCAACTGCAACGATTCGGCTGACCTTTCCGATTAGCAGAGTTTTGACGAGCCAATCTTGCCGAAGCGCGCTCGAAGCGGTAACTTCCGCACATTCCCATCGATCGACTCAGTCAATCCGAACTCGTAGACCCTCACGTCGGAATCGAATCAGGCTGTTCAGCCGGTGGGATTTGGTGTTTGCATAGGATTTCGCGAACCCCCAAAAAAGGAGCTCATGGATGAGCCGTCTAAGTGTCTACTGGCCAGATGAGTGCGGTACTGTGTCCAAAATCACTATGGAAGCCCCCGTGATTTTGAGGTTTCCCAATTCGTCGGCGACCGCAGCACCACCCCAATTGGATGTCATTTCTCGCGCTCGTTTGCTGTTCGAGAACCGACGTTGCCGACACTGCAACTACCCCGTCGTCAAGCCTGTCGAACTCGACGACGCGTTGGTTAACTCCAGCGGATTGGAAGTTCCCGGTACGGCGACGTTGATTGGTTTCGAATGTGGATCATGCGATGCCACGTGGTCCATTTAGAATCGTCTGACAACGTTCGATATTGATGGAGCACACCATGCCGGTTGGTCGAATCGGAGTCGCGGCATGGTGCTGGACGGCCGTGCTGCTGTTCGCTGCTTCCATTTCGTCCGCCGGAGATTGGCCACAAATCCTGGGACCACAGCGATCCGGGATTGCCACTGGGGAAAAGCTGGTCGACACATTGCCGGCCTCAGGCCCGAAGAAGCTTTGGGAAGCGCGGATCGGGTCAGGCGCTGCTGGGATCGTCGTGTACGGCGACACCGCTGTCCTGTTTCATCGCCTACGTCACGAAGACACATTGACTGCCTACGACGCGACATCGGGTCAGCCGAAATGGTCGCGCGGGTTCAGCACCGACTTTCAGCCACAAGTCGGCGGCGAAGACGGTCCTTTGGCTGTCCCCACGATTCACGCAGACCGGATCTACGCGCTCGCGGCTAATGGGGGCTTGTACTGCGTACACCTGAAAACCGGTGAGCCGATCTGGGAGCGGAAAACACAACAAGACTTTCACGCACCCGCTGGCTACTTCGGATTTGGCAGTTCACCTCTCGTCGAAGCCAACAAGCTGATTGTCAACGTTGGCGGAGACAAGGATACCGCCGGGGTTGTTGCGTTCGATCTTCGCGACGGCTCGACGCAATGGAAATCCGTTCGTGATCAGGCGAGTTACTCGTCGCCAGTTGCAGCGACGATCGGTGGCACACGTCATCTCTTTTGCCTTGCCCGTCTAAACCTGGTTTCGCTCGATCCAGACGACGGGACTGAGCGATTTCGCATCCCATTCGGCCAACGCGGACCAACAGTCAACGCTGCGATTCCCGTCGTCATCAAGAATCAGATCTTAGTCACGGCCAGTTACGGTATCGGTGCCGAATTCCTGACCGTGAACGATCAATCGGCCGACATCGTCTGGAAAGACGAAGTCTTGTCGAGTCAGTACACGACGCCGATTTTATATGAAGGGGCAGTCTACGGTATCGATGGTCGGGCGGACTTGGGTGAAGTTGTGCTGAAGTGCTTCGACCCGATTTCGAGAAAGGTTTATTGGACGGAACCCGGGTTCCGTTACGCCACCCTAGTTGCCGCGGACGGCAAACTGCTGGTGATGCAAACGAACGGCGAACTCAAAATCGTGGCACTCTCCAAGTCCGCTTATCGTGAACTTGGTTCAGCGACATTGCTGCCTGGAACAACTCGCGCGCTCCCGGCACTCTCCAATGGCCGATTCTACTTGCGAAACGAAAACACCCTGAAATGTGTGTCGTTGGGACGAGCGGAATAGCCGAAAAGGCCTTTTCTCACTGATTGCGGTGAGTCTTCTCGGGCGGCATACTGTCCCTGTCGGCTTCACTTCAACACGGGAAAGCCTCGTGGTCTGTCCATCTGATGAGATCCTGAGAAGTTTTCTGAGTGGCGAGACCGACCCGGTCACGTCGACCGATACGGTCTTGCACGTCGTTCAATGCGTTCCCTGCCGCGACCTCATTGCCAGCTGGAATGAGAAACCGCGCCTGGAGCAGATTCTTCGGACACTGGCTGATGGCAGCGGAATCGGCTCGCCACCATCGGAGTCCACCAGACAGACCGTCCCCGTGATCGACGAGACGCAGATTTATCCTCGCCCCCCGCTGCGCCGGATTGGGCAGTACGACTTGCTGCGAAGCATTGGACGCGGAGGCGAAGTCTTCGAAGCGATGCATGTTCGGCTGCGTCGTCGGTTGGCCGTGAAGATCCTGTCGAAGAAGGACACGGCCGACGAAACCGTTCGCCGGCGATTCTTTCGCGAAATGGAATCGATCGGGCAACTCAATCATCCGCATATCGTGCATGCTCACGACGCCGGCGAAGCGGACGGCACGCTTTACCTGGCGATGGAACTGGTCGACGGAGAAAACGTCGAACTACTCGCTCGTCGAGTCGGACCGCTCCCCGTTGCAGAAGCCTGTGAAATCATCCGACAAGCTGCGCTGGGATTACAGCACATTCACCAGAACGGACTCGTCCATCGAGACCTCAAACCCTCCAACCTGCTGACCTCGGCTGCTGGGGTCAAGATCGCCGATCTCGGGCTCGCGCTGCTGCACCGAGAAAACTCTAAAGACGATCAACTAACCGGCAATCACACGATCCTGGGAACGGCCGACTACATCGCGCCCGAGCAGACCGAGAAGTCGCACCATGTCGACATCCGCGCCGATATCTACAGCCTTGGGTGTACATTGTTCCGGCTGCTGTCGGGTCAACCGCCGTTCGCCAGTCCCGAAAACAATACCCCGATGAAGAAGATGTGGGCTCACCAGGCCCATCCGATTCCAAACATGCAACGGTTCCGCTCGGATGTTCCTTCCCAACTCGTCGCGCTGATCAACAAGTTGATGGCGAAGGATCCCAATGATCGCTTCGCCGAACCTTGCGAGTTGGCCGAAGCATTGCTCCCGTTCAGCCAGGCCTCTGATGTTCCTTCACTCATCTTGCCCGGCTTGGCAGGCTCGGTGCCAAGCGGTCGGAGTGCAACCGACCGTGACTCTGGCAATGCCTCAAAAACACCTTCGCTGTCCAGTCAGCCCACCGTGGTGAATGCGCAAACGGCTCAGGTTCCACGCCAGCCGACGGCGATCATCGGCATTTCAGTCTGCCTGGTTTTCCTGCTAGCCTGGGTGGCGTTCCAGCAATTGCGTTCCCCCGCCAATGGGACGAGCGGAACTCAAGGTCAGTCTCTCGTGGGAATCACTCCTGCTCCGCCCGAAGATTTCCTTCCTCGCGTTCCCAAGTCAGGCAAGGGACATGATGAGGGTTCCGTTTCATCCCGGGGGCCAGTGGAAACGCGCTGGCACGCCGAATTCGGTCAGCTTCCGATCGACTTGCCGTGGGGGCGTTTTAAGGACATCGGCTCGGCACGCATCGACGAGGGGATCGGAGCTCTCGTGGTTCAGGCTCGCAAGTCGATTCGGTTCGCGCAACTTGGCGAAACCAAACCTGAAAATCCCGGGCTGACACTCGGGCTCAAAGTTCAAGGTCAGTCACGGCGCGGTGAATACGGCGTCTACTTCGGATTTCGCAAAGACCAAAAGTGACCCGCCGCCATGATTGTCAATCTGACTGATGAACTCAAAAATCTGAAGATCTCCCTTCATCTCTCGCTCGATTCCGTGACCGTCGGCCATCAACGGATTACGGCAGCGAACTCCGTGAGCGTCACCGCCAAGCCTGAGGGCAAGTTCGATGTCGATATTGACGCCACCACCTGCAAATTTTGGGCGAAATGGTTTGCGGTGACGGGAGCGGGAACGATTGCGACGGTTGCAAATCCGTTTGAAAACGACGGGGGACACCTCTTTATCGACGCACGAGATGCTCCCATCCCGAGGACTGAAATTACTCCGAATTTGAACGGCAATGACACGGTGATCGTGGTAGTTTGGTCGATTGACACGGGGGCCGGAGGCTTCGGCCCGACGCGCGATGGTCGAGCTCATGTTTACAGTTCCAGCAGCAGTTCATCGAGCAACGGTTCTCCGTCAAACAGTTCGTCATCCAGCACCCTGTCGCTCTCCAGTAACCCGAGTAACTCCAGCAATTCTAGTAATTCAGGCAACTCCACTGGCTCAAGTTCCTCTAGCAACTCCATCAGCAGCAACAGCTCTCATCCCCTGCCGAGTTCCTCGAGTACTCCTAGTACGAGTAGCGGCCCCAGCCCGATGTCGAGTAGCGGTCTCGTCACGCATGGCAAATCCAAAAGGTAAGCTGCTCCCTTAGCCAGAATGGGCCAACATAACATGTCGGCCGCTGGCTTGGTCCGCTGGCGGGCCGCGCGGCGTTAGTACGCGGAAAACGACATCGCTTTCTTATTTATTCGTCCGATTCGGGGCTCCCTCTTTCAATTTGACCATCCGAAACGAATGCCACTATGCGCTACGCTTCGCTGCTGTTCTTCTGAGTCCTCGTCTCCGCGGTATTCGCAGACACAAACCCAGCCGCAGTCAAACAGCCTGAACTGGCGAAAGATTTGCGAACGCGGGTCGAGTGGGAACAGCGGCTTCGCAAGGAATCGGTCGAGTTCTGTCTGGAGTACAAGCTGACGGTTGGGACTGTCGATCTCGAATCGCTCGATCCCAAAGTCGCGGCGATCTACAACGCGCTCAAGCTACGCCTTGAAGACGCGGACAGTCACAACGTCATCTGGCTGAAAGAAATCGTCACCAAACATGGGCCGAGTAAGTCTCTCGTGGGAGGCCAGGGGGCTAAAGATGCGTGGATTCTGGTCCAGCACGCCGACACCGATCGAGACTTCCAACAGAAATGTCTCGACCAAATGAAAACCCTCTCGAAAGATGAAGTCGATCCTCGCGACACCGCGTATCTGACTGATCGAGTCCTCGTCGGCACCGGCAAGCGGCAACTCTACGGTACTCAGGTCATCTTCAAGGACGGCAGATTTGTCCCTAACCCCATCGAAAACCTCGACCAGGTCGACGAACGACGCAAAGCGATCGGAATGGAACCCCTCCAAGAGTATTTGAAATTCGTGGAGCAAGCATATTTACCGGCCGAGAAGAAGTGACGCGCTGTCACGGCGATCACTTGATCGATGTCAGAGTTGAAACGCGAGATCGCCAATCCCGCGAGTAACCAATTACCCCATGACACGGCCACGGCGGCACCATGGGAATTGCTATTTCTTCGCCTGCTCTTTTAGAAACTTCACGATCATCGCAGGGGCTTCGCTCGGAAACTTGTGACCGCCGGGATTGATCGCCGAGACGAACGGCGTGCCGGTTTTGGACGGGTAGATCGTGCAGGTCAGATCTCCCGCCTTGGCCCATTCGGTTCCCTCGCCGTCGACGCCATTCAATTTTCTTAGCGCTTCCATCGTCCGCTTCTGCCATTCCCATTTGACGAGTGGGTCCGTTTCGCCAGCCACGTGCAAGACCGGTTTCGGTTTCAAGTTGCGGATTTCGAGGCCCGGAACTGCTGCGGAAGGGGCGACCGCGGCAAAAACATCGCCCCGAGTGGCCCACAGTAAGTACGTGAAGGAGCCGCCGTTGGAATGACCTGTGGCATAAATGCGTTTGTCATCGGTTTTGTAATCAGACTTCAATGACACGAGAACGGCGTCGAAGAATTTCAGGTCTCGATCCTCTTGATCGCCACGACCAGGCTGCCATCCCGGACGCTTTCCTTCGGGGTCAGTCAGCCGTCCAGGTGTGTTCAGGCCCTGCATGTAGACGACGATGGCTTCCGGCCAGATCGTGTGATACGAAAATGATCGTGCCGCTTGATTCATAGTCCCGCCATGTCCGTGAAATGCAAAGACGATTGGCGCGGCTGATCGACTGGCCGAGTCAGGAACATGCACCAGCGCGGTTCGAGTGACTCCCTCGACGCTCCAGTTCTTTTCTGCGAGCGGAGAATCCGCGGCCCTTGCCAACGTCGATCCCGCTAACATCAGTAGAAACAGGCTGGTAGTGATTCGCATCATCAATTCCTGAGAATGTGCCGGTTCGTCGAGCCCGCGTGCATCGATTCGTACTCTGTCCTCGCGAAATGCGACATGGTGTGTAACACCATCGCTGTCGAAAAGTTTCTTTCGGCGATGACAGCGGATGCTTTTCACGCGCGAAGCCTACCATCCGACCGGCTGATCTGTCACGACTGTCCCGGTCCCTGATATTCAGGCGGACTGTGGCCGAATTGAGTCGGAAAAGGAGCCGCTTCAAAGGTTGCCAGGAACTCGAAATAGCCTTCATGCGTGGCTTCGTCGATGCGTTGAAGTCCAGATTCCGAGAAGTTCCCCCTCCCATCGCGACCAGCAAATTCAGAAGTGCTTGCGAGGCGTCTGGACCGAAGACAGCCGTATAGAGTTCGTCGCCGAAGTATGCGATCCAGCGGCCATCCCGCAATTCAACGATGACGCGGGCCGCTTGCATTGATGCCGGTCCTTCCAATTGTTCTTCCTCTGAGTTGGCGACCTGGCAGTCGCTCAGGTTCCTGCGATTACGACAGAATCTGGCGCTTCGCGGCGATCAAGAAATCCACCCGTTCACCGCGCGACCATATCGCAGCGTGAGGTCGAGTTCTGTTAGCCAATTCACAGAACGCACTTTGAGAAAGCTGATTTTTGCGATCGCTATCGGTGGCAAACGGCTCTAGCGCGATCGAAAAAATGGAGCCGTCTGTAAGTGATTACAGCGTTTTTGTTTGTGCTTGTTTTGTTTTTTTGCTGACAATCAAAATTTAACTCTGTAACAAGTCGGTGCGGATTTCGCTTCGAGAAGCAGTCGGGCCATTACCGCAGCTTTGGAAGGACCAGAAATGATGCAACCGATCGTTCGAATTCTCGATATCAGCAAGCGTTACGGCGAATTCACCGCCGTCGATGGTCTGACATTAGACATTCCGGCGGGCGGAATCTTCGCGCTGCTGGGGCCTAACGGTGCCGGCAAAACGACACTGATGAAGATGCTGATGGGAATGCTGCAACCGACCCGCGGCGAACTGACCGTTGGAGGCCTTTCCGCCTTCCGCGACAGTGTCGAGGTGAAGCGGATCGTTGGCTATCTGCCCGATGAACCGGTGTTTTACGACTACATGCGTGGCCGCGAAGTCATTCGATTTGTTGGTGAGATGCATGGCCTGCACCCACTACTCATTGAGGGGCGCAGTGCGGATTTGGCTGAACGGCTCTTGCTGACGGATGCTCTCGACGAGTTCGCCGAAAACTATTCGCGCGGCATGAAGAAAAAGCTCGGCCTGATCTGTGCGATGCTGCACGAACCGGAACTGCTGGTACTCGATGAACCAACCAACGGGTTGGATCCACACGGGACAGTGGTGCTGCATGAACTAATGCGTGAAGTCGCCTTCGCAGGTCGAACTGTGCTGTTCTCGACGCACTTGCTCGACCAGGCACAGCGGCTCTGCAATCGGATTGCCGTCGTTCACCATGGCAAGCTGGCTGCAGAAGGAACGCTGAGCGATCTGCAGAGCCGCTTCGGGACCAGTGAAAGCCTGGAATCGCTGTTCTTCCGGCTGACCGAGTCGGCAACAGATCATGCGGTGGGCTGCTTTGCCAAGGAAGGAGTCTTGTCATGAGCCGGATCTCCACAACGTCGACGCTGATTTTGTTCGGGCGAACCGCCATGCAGCGAGCAATCAATCGCAGTCGAGACATGAAATTGCCCAAGCTGAAGAAGTCTGCCGCTGCAACGGATGCCAGTGGCGACGCCAAGTCGGAACCGGCGATCGACGGCGTCACGCCAACGGCAGCGTCACCACGCCTGGGGACACGGCATCGATCCCAGCAGAAGTCATTCATGTCGCGAGGACTGGGACTATGGCTACCAGCCATGGCCCTGTTCGGCATGATCATGATGAGCCTGATGACGATGTTCGTCATTGTCGATGCCGTGCGATTCTCGGAATCGAATGACGCAGCGGTCCTGAGGGTCTCACAGGAATGCTTCGATCGCTTGCAGCAAGCCTCCAGCATCGCAGACGCCACCGAACGAACCAATGCGATCGACAGCGCGATCAGCAGCGAGTATTCCAGTGGGGCGAACTGGCTGACTGACGCCAGCAGGGCTTTAGCCAAGGAACGATTCGAAAAGCAGGGCTTAGCCGCATTCGAATTGCGGCCTGCAGATCCCCGCTGGGGCGGTTCCATGGCCGTACTGACACCGGCGGGCCGCCTGACGGCCATGCAGGCGACTGGCACTTATGTAGCGCTGATCAACATGGCAATCCTGTGCATGTCAATCGGCTTGATGAGTCGACAGCTCTCGGGTGTCGATCCTTCATTAACGTGGCTGTGGCAATTTCCCGTTTCGCGACATGTTCTATTCAGTTCAAAATTGATGGAACTGGTCTGTGACAATCCCGCGGCACCGATCACCAGCTTATTTTACGCCTGTGCTCTGTGGACTTGCGGAGCCACGTTTCTAGAGGGATTAGGACTTGGTCTGCTGCTTGGTCTGGCAGCAGCCGTGACCGCCGCCGCTGTTCGCCTTGTCATCGAGATCTTCATGATCCAGCGACTGCGGCGAGCTACCCGTGGGGCCGTCGTCGCAGGTGTGGCCTCTTTTGGCAGCATTTCGATCCTGGCGGTTATGCTCAGCAATAATTCGAAGTTTCTCATCGAATCTTTCATCGGCCTGGCCGGCGTGTTGCCTGGATGGGCGCGATGGAACCCATTCACTGCGGGGATCGGAACTGAGGCCATGATGGCTCAAGCCCCAGCCTGGTGGCTGGTCGCTCCCCTGACGGCGTGCGTGGCCGCGTTAGGAGCGGTCCAGTTCGCTGTCGCATTGACTCGAAATGGTTTAGCCACAGCAAACGAAGCCGCTCGTGGACATCACAAAGCTGCCGTGGAGACAACATCACGGCCGCTATGGCTGGGTGTCGGGGCTTGGAAGGTCGGGTTGTTGCTTCGTCGTCATCCCGAGCATCTGGCGCAAGTGATCACGACGCCGATCGCGATCATCGTGATGCTCTATTTCAGCGGCTACCACAAGGTGATCGATCTGGCGACGCAGGGGGCTCCACAGGTTTCGGTGGCCATCCTGGTTGCTGTGGCCTACATGCTGATGGTCGCGTCCATCCAGTCGATGACGAGTGAGGCAAAATATCTGTGGATGCTGCAATGTCAGCCGCGTCCATTGGCCGATATCGTTCGCACAAATGCTCGTGTCTGGGGTGCGATCGCAATTGCTGTCAGCATTCCGTTCATCGGAGCCGCAGTGGCGATGCGACCTGGCGACGCCTTAACGATTCTGATTCGCGTTCCCTACCTGCTGGCTGCGATCTGGCTGCTGGCAGAAGTGATCTTCGGCCTGACTGCTCTGGCGACAACGATCAATAACGATCAAGTTGCTCCATACGGTCAGCGAAACTTGTTGATCCCAATGCTGATGATCAGCGACGTCTCTCTGGCGATCTATAACCAAAGCTGGTGGGGGCAACTCAGTTCGCTGGCCATGCTGACAATTCTCGCGGCCGCGATCCGTGAACGGCAACTGGTCGAGCTTCCCTGGCTCAGCGACCCTGTCGCGACACCGCCGAAAAAAGTCTATCCGATGCACGGACTTCTGCTGATCATCGGGTTCCAAGCGCTCATGGGAGCAGCTCGCGCCTTCCTGCTGGAACGGCCCGAATTCAGTGCGGCCGCGATCATGACAGCTTCGTACTGTGCTGGTGCCATCATGGCGAGTGCCATCTGTGCGATCTGGATGTATCGCAACAAACTCACTCTCCCGGAATTGCCTATTCACGCTGGAGTCGGAAAACGAATCGTTGTGGGCCTCGCCGCTTGCTGTGCCGCCGGACTGCTGCTGACGATCTCGCTGCAGTGGTTGAACATCGACGTACTGTCGCAGTCGGTGGGGAACGTCATTGTTCGCCGCAGCATCTACGACAAGTGGTATTGGCTGGTGCTCTATGTCGTCGCCGCCCCCATCTTCGAAGAATGGGCCTTCCGTGGAGTGTTGTATCGAACGCTTCGCCGGAACTGGAGTATCGCTCCCAGCATCGTCGTGACCACTCTCCTGTTTGTGACCCTGCATCCCGTCGCCAGTTTCCCCGCTTTGATCGTCCTGGGAACAGTCACCGCATGGACTACGGAAAAGACCGGCCGCCTGTGGTCGTCGATGCTGATTCACGCGGGATACAACGCGATGATCTGGGCGTTGTGGTTTACGTGAGACGAGACCCGTTGATAAATCGATGCTCGCACACGACCGATCTGTTCTGGAGTCCCTCTCCCGTCTTGGGGATCCAGCAAATCGGTCGCTTCACTGGAGGTCGTAAGTGAAGTGTCCCGACGGAACCGTTGCCTGTTTCTACTCGGTCAGATAGTTGGCCGAGTCCACTTGCGGTCGATGAGCATTTTCATGGTCACCCATCTTCTCATCTGGCTCCACGCGAGCACCGACACGGTCACCAAGAAAATTGCGATCAAAACGTATCGCAAGTGACTCGCCACCGAGACAGACACCGACAGGCCTGTCGCCAGAGCGATGTACGCCGCCAGGCAGGCCGGGCACTTTGGGATTAGCGCCCAAAGTAGGCCCGGAACCAGCACTGCCAGAAACTTGCGGCCTGCTGCATAGGCTGAACCACGAGGCGTCTTTTGTTCCAGCATCGGAGTTTGCTCGTTGGGTTGAGCGTCCGCCGCGCGGTTATGGCAATTGCACATCGCGTTGTCTCCCGGAACAAACACCTCTTGTGATCACTACGCTTTCGCTGCTGCGGGTTGCTTTTCCAACCACGGGTCGACGAAGTTTGGATCATCGTATCGGTCGTGGTGACGCAACCAGTCCATATTGGTCATCCCCTCTTCGTCGCGGCCTTTCGGCGTGACATCGAGCAGGTTGTAGGTGTTGATAAAAATGTCCAAGCCGCGAGCATACGTTGAATACGTATGAAACACGTTTCCCGAACTGTCGCGAGTGAACACGCTGAGGCCTGGTAGATCGCTGATCGGATACGGTCCCGAAACGTAGTTGTAGATCGACAGACCGGAATTGCGTTCTTCGTCCGTGAAGTAGACGCCAAAGTCTTTGTTGAAGTCATTCTTGAACGACGAGACCCAGGTAAAGTTCCAGCCCATCCGTTCGCGAAATGCTTGCAACTTGTCGAGTGGAGCGCGCGAGACCGTGACCAATGTTGTGTCGCGGTGCTGCAGATGAAGAACGGAAGGTTCGTAGTTGTCGGCCAGGAACGAACACGACTTGCACCCTTGAGACCACTCCGGGGCAAACATGAAGTGATAGACCAGCAGTTGACTGCGGCCATCGAACAAGTCGGCCAGGGCCACAGGACCATCGGGTCCGTCAAAAACATACGACTTGTCGACCTTGACCCACGGAAGCTCACGCCGCTTGGCGCTCAACTCGTCTCGCTGTTGCGTGAACTCTTTCTCTTCCTTCAAAAGTTCCTTGCGGCGTGTCAGCCACTCTGCCTGAGAAACGACGGGATGCGTGGTCATTACTTCGTCTCCTTTTTGCTGTTTGATTGGCGTTCTGCGTGATCACGAATCTTTTCCAATGCCTGTCCCCAGCCTTGGGAAACTCCCTCGCGATGCTGGTCCGAGATCATTCCGATCGCGCGATGGGTCAGCGTCAGTTTCGTCGTGGCTCCTGCAGCCACCAATCGATACTGCAAGTGATTAGCACTGGCATATGACATAAATAGCGGCCCGCAAATTTCGAGCAGTGTCGGGGGCTTGATCACTTGGACGTGACCCCAGAAGTGGCCCGAATTGTTGCCGAGATCTCGATACCAGCGTCCACCCGGCCAGGCTTCCAGGACCATTGGCATTGGCGAACCCGGTATCGCGTTTTCCGGCCCTATTTCCTCCAGGATTGCTTCGAATGCAATTGCGATCGGAGCGTTGATAGACACTTCTTTCACGATAAGAAGGGTTTGCACAGCCTCGGTTGCTGTCGCTGTCACCATGTTGATCTCCAGAATGGTTGCTAGTTCTTTTTGGCCACTTCCGCAGCCTTCCGCTCGGCCCGTTCCTTGATTCGGTCGACCTGTGCCGACCAGAACCGCTCAAACTGACTGGCCCAGTCATGCACGGCTTTTAACTCCGACGCATTCAACGAATACAGACGACGCTGTCCATCTTGTTGCACCGAGACGACGCCGACCTCGCGCAGCACTCCGAGGTGTTTGGACACCGCGGGTTGAGCAAGCCCCATCGCCTCGACCAGGTCATTCACGGATCGAGCCTGTCCGCCAGCCAGCAATCCAATAATCTCACGCCGCCGTGGTTCGGCAATGGCATTGAAAACATCGGATGTGGTGGCTGCTCGTGACATGGCTTAATAATATTCCGATACGGGAATATGTCAAGGGGCGAGTTTTGGAAATCTAAAATTGGTCAAATTGCTTCATCGCTCAACTCTATCCAAGTCGGAGATCTTGCGTTGAGCAAGAGTTGCGCGGACAGTACCTTGGCTCGCGACGTCCTCATGGTCGAGTCGACAATACAGTGCTTCCTGTTCGACAAATGGAAGCAATTGCGTTTGCCATGCGGGAAAGATTACCCCGCCGTTGATTGATGAGCCGCCGAAGGGGAAAGCTGCAAATTTGTCGTGGTAGTTGTGCAGTCCCAACCCAATCTGCTTCAGCTCCGCGGTCGAGTCCTTTGGCTTGAGAGCCCCGTGACCATTGTCAGGACAAGCAGGGGAACGCATCCCGCACCGCGCACGAATGAGAGCTTCATCAATTGCTTTCCAACAGAGATGCCATCTTGCGTACGATCGCCGCTAGCGATTTCAATCTCATTTCCGATACAACCGCGGGTAACACCACATGCTGTAGTCACCTGCGTAGTTGCCAAGAGGGTTGACCTTCAAGTCGATCGTCTTGGCGCCGGGCGGCAGCTTGACATCAATGGAGACAATTCCAACTTGTGGACTTTCGTAAATGCGATTTCCGTCGGCCCAGACTTCGTACTTTACAGAGTCGCTCATGACGTCATAACCAATGGCGGTGAAACGAGTCATGCCGGGCGGCACCTGATACGTCACGACAGAGGGAGCATGCCCAAACAGAAATTCGTCACACGGCTGTGCGTCCCGAAAGTGAATCGGGGTTGAGAGTGATTTTTCGATCGGCTGATTGTGGCTCATTTCACCGGAAGCAACCGTTCCGGATGCGATATTGAATTTGAGAGGGCCGTGTTTGCCGTCCAGCATTTTATCCGTCAACCGGTCGGCGGCCACCGCGTGGAATCGAGGAAAACACCAGTAAGTATTTTCAAAGTTAGGGCTTCCGGCGGGATCGGCGACGAGTTCCAACTGGGATGCTTTTTCGGGGATATTCACTTTCATGACGGCGATACTGGTCACCCCCGATTCTTGGACTTGCTTTCCATCGATCAGAATCACGTATTTTGAACTTCGACTGGCATGATTGCTTCCGACAACGGAAAAACTCTTAGCCCCTGGTGGAATGGGACATTTGAGGCGCGATGGCGCATGGGCACCGTAGTAATCATCGCAGGGTTTGAAGTCGCGCGTAATCATTGGCCAAACATACGGTACGTCACCGGACGTCATATCATTTGCGGGCAATTGATTGACGACGAACCGCCAGGCACCCGTAGATATCCCACTCGCCTTCTCGCCAGTGAGTCTGACAAATCCGTTCTTCAGATCCTGTTCACGATCGGTGTTGGTGAACACATCGCGACGGATAGTGCCCGACGTCATTCTCACCTGCATTTTCTGAAATACGACTTGGTTTCTCCAACCCGCGATCCAAGGATGAAGCACAGTCGTCGTATAGTTATCCGAATTTGAAAGCGACGTCGGGGAGCCCTCCCACCGAATGTAATTCTTAGCGTCGTTCCAATCGATTTCGAAGCTCGCTTTTTGATCGTCGTGCTTCACACGAATAACAATACGATGCAATTGATTGTTCGAAACTTCTTCAGAGCGTTCGCGAAACATCTTGCCGTCGACGAATCCGACGCCCGAGTAGGCCCCCCCATGCGACACCCGGAAGATCAACGTTTTGGTGCCCACGGGGAAATAGACTCCGACGGTTTCCAATCCGCTGACCCGCTTAAACTCCACCTCCATTTCGTAGTCGCCGTCGATAATGGCCGGAAGTGGAAAGCATGACCAATTTGGTGATCGCAATGTGATTCCGTCCTTACCCGGCTTTCCAACAACATGCTCATTCCAGTTAATGCCACGAGGTGCCCAATCGACACCTTCGGCCCACTCGAGAAGATCAATCCACTGCTTCGGCGATTGGCGTGTGGCTGCGTCGTTTTGCGACGCCGAGATTTCTTCAAGGCGTTTCGCCAGTTGTTGCTTCTTCAGGGCTGACGTGAGGTCTGGCAGGGCCAGCTCATACCACCGGCCCGTGTGAGCTAGGATCGCAGTTTTCAAGGATCCAGTTTCCTTCTGCGCGATCTCCCACCAGGCATCACCGATTGCCACTCGAGCCATCGCATCGGTCGGATTGCTTTGTTCCAGTTCCGCGGCAGCTTTCCATTTTTGATCGCCGCCTTTCAAGATGAACGGAAGCGCCTTCTCCCAATCGCCGCTTTCGGCTAGATGCCAGCGGCCAACGGCCAGATTCGCCGCGGGATCGCCGGGCTTTGTTGCCAAGACTGTGACAGCACTTTGGTATGCCTTCCACTGCTTTTCGCTACTGAGAATCGCCGTCCGTAATTCTGCGATAACTGGCTTCAATGCCGCCCCATCGGCCGCGCGGCGTAGCACCGGATCGACGGCACTGAGTATGGACAGAGCCTCAGTGAACTGATGCTCCGCGGCCGCAGCCTGAGACATCTCCATGGCTTCTTCCGCGATCGGCTTGATCTGAGCGCCCGGCTTACTGGCCTTTAGGAACTCAGTCAGTAGCCGCGTCTTTTCTTTTGTCGTATCAACGTCAAAAGTCGCGACCAATGCGTTCACGGCTTTTAACCAGTCATCCGCATCGCCCGTCTGGCTGGCCAGTGAGATGGCAGTCGTCAGAACGACGTAACGTTCGTCGGCTCCCATACTCTCATCGGTCAACGATTCCATCAGCTTCGCGAACGCATCCTGCTTCTTCGCAGTGCTATCCAGCCGAGGTAAGCTGTAGCCGTCTTCAAGTAATTTGGCTAGTTCCTTCTGTTTCGCTGCCGATGGGACTGCGGCACGTGTCTGCGCAATTCCAGACTTCGCCGTGATCGCCACGGTCAAAGCGACGCAGAGAACCAATAGGGGATGGAAACAACCTCGTGGCAAACTCGCACGGAGCGCAGACTTCATTAATCTATTCCCAGAAGTGTCACAGACGTGACGGCGTTCACTGAATAGCAGTGATTTGATCGCTGGGAACTAGGATCGAGAACGAACGAGATGGCGTCAAGCAACAACTCCTGAGGGCGTCGAGGAATCCTTCCACAGAATGTGCATTGGATCGCAACTGACAGGACCACTGCTGTTCAGCAGTTCGTAGTAGAGAGTATACTGCCACGCTCTCAACGCTCCCCATGAACTTCGTCAGGATCTACACAACAATGCCGAACAAACTTCTGGTTGCCGTGGTTGGGTTGGTGTGCTTTTCGGTGCAACTGGGGTCGGCTGCTGATGTGCCCGACTGGCGATCATGGCGGGGGCCGTTGGGGAATGGGAGTATTGAGCGAGGCACTTATCCCGTTAAGTTCAGTGCGGACGAATATCTCTGGCGGACTCAGTTGCCGGGCAAGGGGTGCTCCACGCCGATCCTGCTCGATGGGCTGATCTACCTGACATCGCCGGCAGATGGGAATGACGCGCTATTGTGCTATGACCTCGACGGCGTCGAGAAATGGCGAGCCGTCTTTGGGAAGGAAAATGCTGGGAAGCATCGCAACGGATCTGGCAGTAATGCGTCCCCGGTCACCGATGGGAACGCAGTGTTTGTATTCTTTAAGAGTGGCACGTTTGCGGCTGTGGAACTGGACGGCAAGGTGCGATGGAAGACTGATCTCGTCGAGCGATTCGGAAAAGACACGTTGTTCTGGGATCATGGAACTTCGCCCGTGTTGACCGAGAAGTACGTTGTCATGACTCGCATGCACCAAGGCGAATCGTGGCTGGCGGCGTTTGACAAAGCGACGGGCGAGATCGCCTGGAAGGTCGCTCGGAATTACTCGGTGCCGACCGAATGCGATCACGGCTATACGACGCCGCTGGTCATTCAGCATCAGGGGAAGGAGTCAATCCTGGTGTGGGGTGCGGAACACCTGACCATTCATAACGCGAGCGACGGGCAAGTCGTCTGGTCGTGCGGCAACTTTAATCCTGAAGCCAACAAGTTGTGGCCGGCGATTGCGACCCCCGTGATCGTGGGAGATATGGTGGTGATCGCCTACGGTCGCAACGATCGAGGTGTTCCGCGTCTGCATGGGATCCGAATGACCGGCAGCGGTGATGTCACTGCAACCAATCATGTGTGGCGACGAGACGATGTGGGAACGTTCGTTCCGACGCCGGTCGCATATCAGGGCCGCGTCATTCTCGTTCGAGATCGAGGCGAAGTCGCGTGCGTCGACCCCGCCACCGGCAAGACAATTTGGGAGGGAACGTTTCCTCGACATCGTTCGAACTATTACGCCTCGCCGCTGATCGCGGGTGACAAGTTGTACGCCCCACGTGAGGACGGAACAGTGTTTGTGGCCAGCATCGCCAATGACAAATTCGAAGTGCTGTCCGAGAATGACATGGGCGAATCTGTCATCGGTTCACCTGTCCCCGCCGCCAATCGAATCCTGATCCGCGGCGAAACTCATCTGTTTTGCGTCGCCGCCAAAGAATAGCCATGACGAGAGAGTTTGCTCTAAAGTAAACGGTGCGGCAATTTAGCTATCGGGGAAGCAGAAGGTCTGCACGACATTCACCATGATTGATCCGGCCAAAAACAGTCACGTTGACGGGATTTTTGATGCAATCTAGTATCCCCCCACAACTTCGATTTTGGACACGGAAGTCCAAGTCCCCTCGCGGCCGCGCGGTGGAACTACTGCTTGCGAGTCTTGTCGCCCCGATCAAGGACGAGTTTCATGGGCGAAATTGTTGGCCCACAGACGGTTGAATACCAATCCCCAGCGGTCCGCCGAGTAGCATGGCTGGCGTGGATCGGGATGGCCGTCGTCATCGGCCTGATCCTCTATTTCGATGATTTGAATGGCCGCGAACGGTCCGTGGTACCGAATTATCGAGCGGCTGTCGTGAACTGGATCGCAGGCAATCCGCTTTACAACATGGGCGGTTCTGGCTTTGTGTATGCTCCCCAGTGTGCGCTAGTCTTCGTCCCGTGGGCGATGCTTCCAAAGCCCTATGGTGAAATCGTCTGGAGTTGGACGATTCTGGCCGTCTTGGCAGTCGGCGTCTTTCGACTGACACGAATGGTCAGTCATGACGATCGCTGGTTCCTGATTAATACCGTCGTGACAGCCGCAATTTCGGCAGGGTGTGCTCGCAACGGTCAAGCGACGCTGATCATTACCGGGCTGATGTTACTGGCGACAGTCGAATTGAAAGCGGAACAATGGTGGCGGGCGACAGTCCTATTGGCGCTCGCATTTGCCTTTAAGCCGGTGGCGTTCGTCATGATCCTGTTGGTCGCAGCCATCTACCGACCGATGCTGTGGCGATTGGCTGTGGCGACCGTCTTTGTCGCGATCGCACCTTTTCTTGTGGCCAGACCCGAGTACGCGATGACTCAATTCGTCGCCTTCTACGAAAACTCGCGCATCGCCTTCAAAGATGGCGAAACAGGTTACTGGGCGCACATTTACGGAATGCTGAAGGTCTTCGGCCTCGATCTGCCGTCGCCGGTCCAGCAGACAGGACGAGTCGTCTTCGCCGTCGGCACTCTGGCAGCCTGTTGGCTGGCTGCTCGCAAGCTGCCACAAGATCGAGGACTATTCTTCCTGTTCGCATTCTCCAACTGTTACCTGATGCTGTTCAATTCGCGCACTGAAGGCAGCACGTACGCGATGGTGGCTCCGATCTACGGCATTCTGCTCGCCGAATCACTACTGCTACGCCGCAACATCGGCCTGACGATCGGCTTCACTCTAGCCGCGCTGGCGACCACGCTGAACTTCGACCTCGCCAAACTGATGACGCCCCCTCCACGAGAGATCTGGATGGGCCCGTTTGTTTGCGTCGTGGTGTCGGTCTATCTGGCTTGGCGGTTGGCGAAAGAGATGCGAACTGCCGACAACGAAGTGACGATCCAGGCAAGTTAGACATAGCTCACTCAATCTCTTTTCGGATCGCAGTAATCGCTTTTTTGGCAGCGTCGCAGACGACGGGATTCACGTCTGTTGTGGCCTTTTGAAGATCGGGCAAGGCAGATTCGGCCTGCTTGCCGAACTTTTGCAACGCCCAAATTGCGTAGATCTTCACGCTTTCGTCTTGGTCGCTGCGAACTCGTTCAGCCAGAGCGGCGACCGACTTTTCCGGAGCGGCATGCAAGTCGCCAAGAGTGCGTGCGGTTCGCCAGCGAACGTTGCGATTCTCGTCTTTCAGAGCTTTGATCAGTGCTGGGACGACCTGCTGTTCGACAACGCCAAGGTGGTTGTCACCCCTGGCAACATCTTCCAAAGCCATCGCTGCACCAAAACGGATTTGATGTCGTTTGTCTCGCAAGGCGGCAGTGAGTGGTGCGATCGAGGCTTCGCCAATCGCTTGCAGCGCCAGTGCTGCCTGTATTGATTTTTGATTCCTCAACATGTCTTCAGGCTTGGATAAATCGCTGCCGGCCGCATCGTAGCTGGGGGCCAGACATTGGATGAGTGCCGGGATCGCCGGCGCCGCTTCCGTGCCGAGGGCTCTAAACGCCGAGACGGTTTGGATGTCTTGAGCCCCCTCACTCGGTTCGTCAGAAACCTCCAAACGCTTCACGAGGAACGGAAGGACATCGTTTCCAATCGAACGGATCGCTCGTTCTGCTGCGTGATGCTTGTCCATGTCAGGATTCCGCCCGATCGCGAAATCCTGCAGCCACGACGTGAGCGTTCGAGTTTCAAAGACAGGCTCATCAGCTTTCTTCAGTTCGAGCGCTGCCAACCCGTCCCATTTCATCAGGACCTTCTCGGTGGCTAACCCCTTGTTCTTCAGCCATTCGCTGATCACTTCGCCACTCTTCTCGCCGTACACCCGTCGTGAGTACGTGGTCGAAGCACCTGTGTCGCCATTGAGTTGGAGTCGGATGAATGTTGCCTCCGCAAATTCGGGTCTGCGGAACAGCACCATAATCAGATGCTCGGCAGGTGTCTCCTTGGTCATGGGAACAGAGTTAGTCCGGATCACTCGTCCGCCATTCGTCTTGTAGTTCGCCAGCACCGCATTGGCGACTTTCGCCAGTCCCTCGCCGTCGGTCACGGAGGGGTAAAAGTTGATCGTCACCATGTCCGACCAACGCTTCAGGTCGGGCTGATCTAGCGGTGTGAACTCATGCAAGTCTTGATGCGAATAGCGATGCTGATATTCGACATCAGCAAACGAAAACGCCGCTGTTGCCTTGGCTGGCGCCGCGTCTTGCGCTGTGGCATCGGAGCAGAGCCTCAGTAGCGCACATGATGCCAGAACAAGGATCAAGCGAAGCGTCATGAGCGGCCCCTTTTGAATTCGTGAACCAAGCGTGTGTCATCTCGCAATTCCTAATCCATCTTTCTCCATGGACGACTCTCCGCTGTGTAGAATACAGATACCCGCGGAGAAGATCGTACGAACTGGAACTAAAAATCGCGCTGCCAAGCCACAATTGGCACTGTTTGGAGAGATCTCGGCAAGAGGGCAGATACTATGACGAAAACATTACGGCTCAAAACCAATTTGAATTGCCAGTCCTGCGTGGCAACAGTGAAACCGTTTCTGGATGCCGAATCGACGATCAGTCATTGGGGAGTCGACACCTCGGCAAAAGATAAGATTTTGACGGTTGAAGGCGAAGGAGTCGAACAAGAGACAGTAGCGGCCGCTGTGAGGAACGCGGGCTTTCAAGTGATTGGGCAAGCCGAGCCTTTGGTGGCCGCAGTTCGATCTCCGGCAGCGTCGCCGAGCGTCGAACCGAGTTTGACCTACTATCCGCTGATCCTGCTCGTCGCCTTTCTCGCTGGAGTGGTCGCATTAGTCGAAATACATGCGGGGAGTGTCGTCTGGGAGCGGGCGATGCAGAACTTCATGGGCGGGTTCTTCCTCACATTCTCGTTCTTCAAGCTGCTGGATGTTCGCGGATTCGCCGATTCGTATCGGATGTACGATGTCGTTGCGCGCAAGGTTCCCGCATATGGGTACGTCTACCCGTTCATCGAGCTGTTCCTTGGTGCGGCATATGTCGGCGGGTTCCAACCTTTTGCGACCAACCTCGCCACCGTGATTGTGATGTCAATCAGCAGCATCGGAGTGATCCAGAGTCTGCTGGAAAAGCGAAAGATCCGCTGCGCCTGCCTGGGGACCGTGTTCAACCTGCCGATGTCGACCGTGACGCTGATCGAAGATTCGACCATGATTGCGATGGCCGCCGCCATGCTGCTTGTTGGTTCGCACTAGAGTATCTTTTCCACTCGCCGGTCCGAGCGACTGGTCATTCACTCGGCCAGCCATTCCGTTCTGCGAGGTCGAAAGCCTAACACTTCCTTCGCTTTTCGATTCGAAGCACCCTGTAACTTTGTCATATAGTAGACAGCATCTTCACCAGCGGTTTCCCGAGCTTGCTGCTCCGTGATCCGAGGTGGCGGCGGTGCATCGACCCAGCGGGCAAAGTTGGGAATCCATTCGCTGCACGGAGCAGGATCGTCATCGACGATGTTGTACACTCCTGCAGGAGCGGTCAGCGCGGCCACAGTCGCCAAGGCCGCATCTTCGATATGCACCCACGACCAGACCCCCTCACCCTGTCCCATAATCGGCAATTCCTGTCGGCGTGCAGCGTCAGCGGCAGTTCCCTCGGGGTCGTACCAGGTTTGGGGACCGTAGAAGAATCCGTAGCGCAAGGCGACTCCTTCAATCGATCCCAAGTTGTGCAAGCGAGTTTCCAGATCCCGATAGAGTTGAGCTGATCCGGTTACAAAGGGACTGGCATCCGTGGTCAGGCCTGCCGATTCATCAGCCATTCCGTGGCTTGGTTTCAAAAAGAAGCCACTGGCCTGCTGGATATAGCGTCGCACTCCGGTGGCCATCGCCGCCCGCTGCAGGTTTCCACCCCCTTCCCATCGTACCTTTCGGTCGGCGGCGGCCGACGCTGCGATATGAGCGTGATCCTTCGGCAACGAGGTGAGTTCATCGATCACAACCTCAGACTGCGACCGACGGAGCGCCTCTTCAACGCCCGCTGCGTCAAACACGTTCACTTGAGCGACACTCGCTCCCAAGCTGGCGATCAACCGGGCGCCAGCGTCGTTCGAAGTCATTCCTGTCACGGAGTGCCCTTGTCGAATCAGCTCTGTCAGCAATGGTTGTCCAATCGCCCCTGTTGCTCCCGCCACAAAGATTCGCATTTGAAAGTTCCCTATTTTCATTTGGCTTGCACTGCGATTCCCGCGATGCATCAGTTCTGCCAAGAGAGACGTCCGACGATTCGTTTCTGTGACAAGATCAGAAAAAATATCGCTCCAGCTGACATCGAAAGTGGTCCATCTTTTCCCAACCGAAGTGTCGTGGAATCAAGCGACGGCCCCGTGTTTCTGACATCCGAGCGATTCGGGCGAATGTGACTGATGTACCTGATTGGTAAAGACTTCCGCTTGGAAAAGATGCTCCGACGACGACGAATCGAGTGGCCAGTCCTTGGCTGTTCGCGAATCGCTGTCTCAGTGGGAAGGTTTGGGGAGTTTCCAACCGGTCTGGGGAAGCGTATGCTATTCGGCGCATTGTCGCGGTATGTGGGTGCCGCGAGTCTGCCCCCGAGGGGATCCAGACTTCGTGCGCCTTCCTCCTGGAGTTGGCGGCATGGAAGGTTTACTTCGCGGATATCACGTTAACGAGCCGACTTGGTTCTATTTATCGCTTCTCTTGATTCTGGCAGTCTTCTTCAAGTTCGGCCGAATCTGGTCAGTTCGAAATCTAGATCTCGTTCTCTTGTTGTCTCTAGCGCCGGGCCTGCTGCTGGTTCGAGCCACTTCGTTGGTTCCGTCAGTGGGATACTGTTTTCTGTTCGTGATCAGCGGCCTGCTGCTGGTTCGACTGCTGCTGGATTCGGTATTCACCCGCCGACCCAGATTGGAGCAGAACCTGAATCCCGCTGGGATGGTATTCCTCTGCGGGTCGGCACTGTTGTTCCAAACGACCAAGATCATGACGGAGCAGCCCGACTTGGCGGCAGTTCGAACGGTTCGGGGTGCGGACGAATTGCTCAAACGCCACGATGTTTCGGCGGGTGCCTCGACCGACTCGGGTGATCCAAATTCCGAGACCGGGCCTGCTGGACGTTTGCTAGCCACGACAGTTGTTCCATTGGCAGGTGGAACAACAATCGCCGCCGCGCGAACGATGGCCATTCTTTCACATATCGCGGTCATCTTGGGACTGATCGCGGTCGGACGCTGGCATTTCAGTGATACCAATCTCGGCTTGGCAATGGCGGCGTTATATCTACTGCTGCCGTGTACCGCGTTCGATGTCAGTAAAGTGAACCACCTGCTACCCGCCGCGCTCATCGTCTGGGCGGTTGCGGCTTATCGGAAACCGATGGTTTCTGGCGTGCTGCTGGGCCTCGCTTGCGGCACGGTCTTCTTTCCGATCTTCCTGTTGCCGATTTGGATGGCGTTCTATTGGAAGCGGGGGGCATTGAAGTTTGGATCAGCACTGGTGCTCACCGGTGCCGTGCTGTTGAGCAGCCTGATATTGACCTCAGCCGATTCGACTTCGTTCAAACAGCAGACCTTGGGCTCGATCGACTGGAGCGTGCTGAAGTTCAAAGCGGACGAAGGAGTCGGCTTCTGGGGCCTGTACGATTCGGCCTACCGCATCCCGGTCTTCGCCACGTTCATGATCCTACTGATCGCACTGACAATCTGGCCTCAGCGAAAGAACGTCGAGCATCTGCTGGCCCATTCGACGACCGTCGTCGTGGCCACCCAGTTCTGGTATCCCCACCAAGGTGGGATATACGTGCTCTGGTATCTGCCGCTGATGTTAATTGTCACGTTTCGGCCGCGCCTGAATCATCTTCCGCTTGGAGAACAGTCGCTCGAAGCCAAGGTGGGTGTTCCGGGGAACGCCAGCGTGCGAGATGACGTTGCTCGCGGAGCATCGCGTACACAGTTGTTTCGCTAGACGGCGGTTAGATGCCGTTTAGCTGCTGCGGCTTTCCAGATCAATCAAGCTGCAGGCGGCGATGACCGGTAGACCAAGCGACTCCGCTCGTTCCAGCAATTCGCTGCTTTCGCTGCCGGGATTGAACCAGACTTCGTGCGGATGTTTGGCGGCGATCTGATCCAACAGCATCAAGCCCGTCTCGGGCGGAAGGTAGACCGAGATTCTTTCGATCGCCGACAACGGAACTTGATCAAGCGACGGATACGCTTTCACGCCAGCGATTTCATTCGCATGCGGGTTAATGGGGTACACGTCGTATCCATGTCTTAAATGAGAGACGACGGATCGGAATCCGAACTTGCGAGGATCGCGACTAGCTCCCAGGATGGCAACGGTCGGTTTGCTGTCGGTCACTTTGAGAGCCCCGCTTCGAAGAACTTGGCGAAGTCTTTTTTGGCGGCCGCGACTCCGGCCACCACGATTCGAGTATCGTTTGTCGGCGAGATCATCCGGCAACCCTTTTCGACCAGCATGTCGGCATGTTGAGGGTTGAACGCGACGGCAGCCCATTGCTTGCCCGTATTGCGGCACGCGGCGGAAACTCGATCGATCGCCGCCAGACACTTCTCGTGGAAAAACTGACCGGTCACCCCTAGGCTTTGGCTTAGATCCGCCGGTCCCACGAACAAGGCGTCGACCCCATCGATCGCCGCGATCGCCTCGCATTCCTCGACCGATTGCAGCGTTTCAATCTGAATCGCGACGAACGATTCATCATTCGCGCGACGAGTGAACTCGGCGGCGGGGATCGTCGTAAAAGCGGCGTCCCAGCCTCCGGTGTTCAGTCCGCGATAGCCACGTGGTGCAAATTTGGACCACTTGACAAATTCTTCGGCCTGCTTCGCGGTGAAAATTTGAGCGGCCATGATCCCGCTGGATCCCGCTTCGAAACATCGAGTCACTGTTGCGTAGTCCGTTGGTGCGACTCGGCAGAAGGTGTCCAGTCCGTGATTGCGTGCGACTGAGGTCGCCAGCTCTAGATCGACGGTTGACATCCCGACGTGTTCCATATCGAACCACAGCCCGTGAAACCCACCACTGATTCCCAGGATATGCACCAGATTGTGGTGCCAGACGCGGCCAATCCCACAGATCATGACCATTTCACCAGCCGTCAACCGTTGTTTGATGGTCTGCATTTTCAAGGACGCTCCTGCTGAAACTGTCGTGTTTGTGTGAGCAATTGACTTCCCGCGTATCATACCCAAGGTCAAGTTTAGATGGCAGCAAGTTGAAAGTTGGCCAACGTCTCACGTATCTTGCTGAAGGCAACGTCACCAACGGGGTGGATGTTGTTCCCCCAGGGAGGCATTGCATGGCGACGGTCCTTGTCGTCGACGACTCACCCATAGACAGGCAGCTCGTTGGTGGCTTGCTGCGGCAAGACACGGACTGGACTATTGAATTCGCCGAGGATGGGGCTCGTGCGCTGGACATGATTCGGAACATGCCACCGGATCTGGTCGTCACCGACATGCATATGCCGGGCGTGAACGGCTTGGAACTGGTGGCCACCATCCGCAAAGGGTTTGCTCAGATCCCGGTTATTCTGATGACGGGTAAGGGAAGCGAAGAGATCGCGGTGGAGGCTCTGCATGCAGGGGCAGCAAGCTATGTCCCCAAGCGGGCACTGGCGGTGTCGCTTGTCGAAACGTCGCGGCGAGTCCTGGCGGCATTGCAGGATGACCGTTATCGGGCGGAACTGCTCAACCGCATCGAACTGAGGACCGAGGCTTATCGAGTCGAGAATGACGTGAATCTGTTGCTGTCGCTATCGCGCCACTTGCAGCAGATACTGGGCGATGCTTGGGGTATTGATCGAACGGAGCGATTGCGGTCGGGGACAGCCTTCGAAGAAGCGCTGCTGAATGCCCTTTACCACGGCAACCTTGAAGTGAGTTCGGATCTGAAGGAAGTCGATCACACCGCCTTCTATAAGCTGGTGGAAGAACGCCGAACTTCATCACCATGGCAGGATCGACGCATCCACGTGACAGTCAAGTTGACATCGCAAGAGGTCGAAGTCGCGATCCGCGACGAAGGACCAGGGTTCGATCCCGCCAAATTACCGGACCCGACCGATCCCGAGAATCTGGATCGCCCGTGCGGTCGCGGGGTGATGCTGATGCGCGCTTTCATGGACGATGTCACGTACAACGACCAAGGTAACGAGGTCGTGTTGAGACGAGCGCGAATCCGACAGTGATCTCGCGAATGTCGAGCCAAGCGACACGCCTGTCGATTCTATCGACATCGATATTCGAAATGGCCATTGGTTATTGCAGCCAATCGCTGACGTTCGATGTCGGCACGCACGTTGCTGCAGCTTGGTGCCCCGAATTGAATAGGGCCTTGGGTTCCGCGGTGTATACTGCGACGAAACCTCTCACACTGTAGCAGGCGGGTTGGGCGATCGATTAGGGCCATCGCAAATCGGCTTCTGCTTGCGAAAGTGTTCCACTTCCTCCTCACAACCAGGTGCACCATGTTGGCGAAGCGATTTTGGATTTCTGCTCTGACCATTTCTCTCTGCTGGAATGCCTGCGCTCAGGCCCAGACGGTCGGCCCCAAGGCTGAAGATCTGGCGAAGTCTCGTGAGAAGGCGATCAACTTCCTGAGGACCAGTCAGGCTGCTGACGGTCACTGGACATCGCCTGATGTGCCGGGGATTTGTGGGCTGGTCGTCTATTCGCTGGTGCTCAATGGAGTCCCGGCCTTGGACCCTGCCGTCGAAAAAGCGCTGAAGCAGATGTTGAAGTTCACTCAGCCTGATGGCGGCATCTATTCGCCCAAAGGTCAGAACGGCAACTATGAAACATCGCTGTGCGTGATGGCACTTCATGAGGCCAACAAGGACGGGAAGTACAACGACAACATCAAGCAGGCGGATGCCTACCTGCGTAAGCTGCAGTGGGGAGTCGACGGCAAGGTCGATGCCTCGGACGTGAAGTATGGGGGTGCCGGTTACGGCCGCAGCGGCGACCGACCCGATCTGTCCAATACGTACTATTTTCTGGAAGCGCTGGAAGCGGCAGGGGCCAAGAAGGACGATCCAGCGATTCAGCGAGCGGTGGTCTTCTTGTCACGGTGCCAGAACCTCGAGACCGAGCACAATACGCTGAAGTTCTCGACACTGGTCAATGATGGCGGCTTTATTTATACGCCTGCCGGTGGCGGAAATTCGGCCGCTGGGAACACGCCCAATGGCGGCTTACGATCCTACGGTAGCATGACCTACGCGGGCTTAAAGAGCATGGTCCACGCTGGATTGAAACCAGACGATCCTCGCGTCAAAGCAGCCATGGAGTGGATCACGAAATTCTATACTGTCGAAGAGAATCCCGGCATGGGCCAGCAGGGTGTGCTGTACTACTCGCAAATGTTCGCCAAAACACTCTGGACGATGGATCTCGATACCGTCAAGGATGCCCAGGGGAAGCCACATGACTGGCGCAAGGAACTGGCCGAGCAATTGATCAAGACCCAACAGGAAAATGGTTCGTGGGTCAACAAGACAGATCGCTGGTTCGAAGGGAACCCCGACCTGGGAACCGCGTTCGCGCTGATCTCGTTGAAGTACTGCGAGCCGAAGGTTGTTAAAGCGAAAGAGTAAGTTGACGCCGTTAGCGCGTTTCGGGGCGACTGCCACCCTGAGCGAGGAGATTAAAACGCAGAGATGGGAAGGTCGCAGTGAGAAAGGGAGAGGTCAGTAGAAGACCGTACTCTCCGAGACTTCTCTCTGTCCTTCGTGCCTCCGTGTTTCAAGTTTATCGCCTCCCGCAAACGTGAAGTCAGTTCGAGAAACCTGCTGACGGTTTCCCGCTGCTTTTACGCCAACACCAATTCCACGCCGTCACCAGATTCTTCTCCATCAGGGCCGTGAACTCGAATGATTTCGACGAGCCAATCGAACACGGTCGGGCCGAATCCTTCACGTGCCATTTCGATTTCGGCGACGATAAAATCGTAATCTGGATCGCTCTCTTTGATTCGACGCTCGAGGAACCGAATCGTTTCGAGGTAGCCAAGGCGTTCGCGCGACTGTTCAGAGTTGACCCATCGCAGCACGAAACCACCCTCAGGCGTGCCGTAGTCACCGCGAAGGATGTCATTGAATGCGTCCAGGTTCTGTCCCCAGTCGACGCCTGGAATCAGCGTACGCGAGATCACCCCGTAGAACTCGTCCAATGTCGAAAAGCTCTGCCCGTCGATCTCGTAGGTGGTCTTCGGCACTCTGCGACTCCTTTGAATTTAGCTGTCGTCCGACCATTGTAGGCTCTTGATCACGCGGCCTACTGATACAAATTGCCATAGCTCTTCCGCGGATCACTTCTTCAAGTATGCGGCCTTGATTTCATCCGCGAAGATATCAAGTGGGATTGCATATGAAAGTTCCTCGGCGTCCGGTTCTCCGAGGTAGACCCTCACATGGGTATACTGTGCGAAATCGGGAGTGATGTGGATCGTGCCCTCAGTGACTTTCTTGCCGCCGTCCTTATTGCGATTTTCGCGAGTCTTCATGGTAATACGACCACGACCAGCGGTTGGGTGGTCGAAATACAGTGCCATCCATACCTCAACAGGCTCCAGAGACAGTCTCTTGGGATGTTCGTGAATGTACTCAAAGCTGACTGCCACATCTTTTCCGTCTTTTTCTATCTCAACGTGAATGGGCACGCTGTCATTTTTAAATTGATCGCGCGTCACGATCTCAATCTTAGTCCCTGTTGTGAGATTCGACACGAATAGCGCGACAACTGCGACGATTCTGGAAGTTGCAAACAAGATGTCCTCCTTCGGCAGCATTCGCGAGCCGCAAAAGCAGGCATGCGAATCTCGCCCGTCCTCAGGAACTGAATTTGATCCACTGCGATTGTAGCTTCGCCGCAAAAAAAGCATGCCGATGAATCCCCGCAATGAGGTTTCATCGGCATGACAGTTCCGGGCGAGTACTTACGGTTGCTAGTTCTGATAGGGCATCATCGTGGGTGCCTGAGGCGTTTCATCGAGACCGGGGAAGTGTCCTTCCGAGATCGCGCGACCCAGCGTGGTCACTTGTTTGAAGTAGCGATCGGTTGGCAGACCACCCACCATGCGACGTTTTAGTTCCTGGCAGATCGTGTCGGCGGCTTCGGTGATGATGTCATTCTTGTGCCGAGCGGCGTAAAGGCTCGTACACAGAATCACAACCGCCAGTTGGACTCGCCCCGACAGTTCTGCCATGCGGCACTGACGATCGGCCAGCTTCAACTGGAACTTCCGCATCGTCCCGCTGATTTCGAGCGGGCTGCGTTGCAACCAAGTGGAAGCGAATGCAGCGTGCCCTTTCAGACGCGATGGTATATCGGGCAATTCGTACTTCGACCGATGCATCTGTCGACCGACCAGCCATTTCGTGTAGTTGGCCAGTGGGCCCTTTAATGCCCATAGATGTTTGGGATTTGCCATGTTGGGCTGCTTAATCCCATTCGCCGCCAGCGCCATCCCGATCGGTTCGAAGAGCTGTCGACCGTGCTGCTTGACCAGCGACTTGAAGAACGCCATCCCCAGCATTTCTCCTTCCCCTTCATAAATGCAAGGGGCCAGGAATTCGTGGACGTTGTCGCCGAACAGGTGGCCATGCAGGAACGACCGACCGCCGTGCGTCTTCATGAACAGTTCGATCGCCGCTTCCTTCTGAGCTTCGCTGCCGAAGATCTTGGCGATGATACATTCCATTTCACCGCGGAAGCCGCGGTCCAGAAGGCTGGCCGTCCATTCGGTCAGGGCGTCACACGCGACGATCATCCCGGCCAGGTGCCCCATCCGGCGCTGCACCAGTTCGCGAGTTTCAATCGCGTGGCCGTACGTCTTGCGGAAATGCGACCAGGGAATCATGTTCGCCAGCATCAGGCGCATCGTTCCGGCGGCATTGGCACACAGGGCGACTCGGCCCCGGTTCAAGCCATGATACGCGATCGTCAGGCCATCTCCGTCTCCCGGATCGAGGAGGTTTTCCGCAGGGACGGGGAGATTGTTAAACACGATTCCCTGGTTATAGGCATGCTTGAGTGCATACAAGCCATACTGCTTCAACTGAAACGCATCGTTCTCTTCAGCGGGCAATTCGACAATCAGAACAGCGGGTCGACCTTCGATCAGGCAGACCAGGCCGATCGTGCGTCCCGGTGTGACGTTTGTGATGAATAGCTTTTCACCTGTGACGTAGTAGGTGTCACCTCGTTTCACGGCGACGGTCTTCAGGGCCGTCAAATCGGAACCGGCCCCGGGTTCGGTCAGGGCGAACGCAGAGAGTCGTTCGCCACTGGCCAAACCCGGTAAAAACCGATACTTTTGTTCGACGGTGCCGAACGTCTGCAGAGGATCAACCGCACCAATGCAGCCATGCACCGAGGCCAAGCCGGCAATTGTCGGATCGAACTGGGCCATCTTCGTCAGGAACGGCGCGAACTGTGAGAAGTGAGTTTGTGAGCCGCCGTAGGCCTTGTCGACCAGCAAGCCCCAATAGCCGACATCGCCCAGGTTTTGCAGTACGTCTGCACGGAGCTTGCGTTTGTCATCGTGCAGCGTGCCGCGATACAGGTGCTCCTCCACCACATGCAGCGAATCCGTCATGACGCGAGCGGCGTCCGCCGAGTTTGCACCCGGATCAAGCGAGAACAGGTCGATCGGCACTTCGCGATCCCAGACCGCTCGGTGGATTGGGCTTTGCGACGTTTGATGCTGTCGCTGAAACATCGTCTCGACTTCATCGTCGGCTTTGTCGACCGCTCCCATGCGGCGGACTTCCTCGTCGCTCTTGCCGCCCAGCTTGAGTGCTGTTTCGGCGAACGACGCCACTCCGCTGGTGGCACGTTGGGCGACGGGTGCCGGGACTTTGGCATCGGGTTGATCAGCCGCTTCCGTTAGCGGTTCATTAGATTTGGCAATCATGATTCCCCTCACATTCCATGATTAGATCTGTCATTTGATCCGTCGCCCGCCAGCAAGACATTGCCGACCGCGGCTTGATCACAAAGTTCGATTCTCGGTGTGATGTTCAATCTGATCGATCAGCCATTGCGATGGCGCGAATCGCGAACCGGCCACTTTCTGGAAGTATTCGAGCTTCGCCACCGCGTCGCCGAAGCCGCGCAGTTCGCACATGCGAATCGGGCCACCCAGGAACGGAGCGAATCCAGTCCCCAGGACCATCCCCAGGTCCACCATCCAGGCTTCCGGCACGACCCCTTCCTGCAGACATTTGGCGGCTTCATTGACCAGTCGCAGCACGATTCGGTCGCGAATGTCGTCCATCGACATCTGCTTCGGTTTCGCCGTATTGGCAACTGCTTTCCCTCGTTTCTTGCCACCTGGCGAATAGACATAGAAGCCCTGCCCCGATTTGCGACCGATGTGTCCAGCGGCGGCCATTTCATGCAACCGCTCGCCGGTGGGACTCGGTTCAGCGCTCAAGCCGTTGAGGGAATCGGCCACGTGCGCCGCCACATCGAGCCCCACCTGATCGAGCAAATCGAGCGGACCCATTGGCATTCCAAATCGCTTCAATGCTTTATCAATATCTTCGGTCGGCACTCCCTCGCAGTGCAGTCGCACCGCTTCGTCGAGGTATGGGAATAGAATCCGGTTCACGACAAAACCCGGGCTGTCGGCGGTGACCAGCGGCACTTTGCCTAACTTCTTCACGAACTCGACCAGAGCGGCAATGTCCTGGTCTCGCGACTGTTCTGTGCGAACGATTTCAACCAGTTGCATGCGATGCACCGGATTGAAGAAGTGGATACCGACGACACGCCCGGAATCGTGGATCGATTCGCCGATTCCGCGAATTGACAAGGCCGAGGTGTTCGAGGCCAGGATCGCGTGCTTCGGACAGTACAGTTCCAGATCGCGGAAGACGGCCTGCTTGATATCCATCCGTTCGGTGACCGCTTCAATCACCAGATCGACATCGGCGAAAGCTCGCCAGTCGGTCGTCGCTGTAATCGCGCCGATTTTCGTAGCGGCATCGGCGGGACTGATCGCGTGTTTCCGAATTGATTCGTCGAACAGGTCACGGATCCGTCCCAAGCCCGCGTCGAGCAGTTCCGCGCCGACTTCTTTCAAAACGACTTCAAAGCCCTGGATACTCGCCCAGTGCGCGATGCCCGCTCCCATGACGCCGCCACCCATCACGCCGACCTTGCGAATCTTGCGAGGCTTCCCTTCCAGACCACGCACCCACGTCTCCATCTTGCGGGCTCGTTCACGTTGGAAGAACAGGCCTAACAAGCTGCGATGCGTATCGGTCATCATCAACTTACCGAATTGCTCGCGTTCAACGGCGTAGCCTTTTCCAGACCGATTATGCAGGCCAGCCGACACCGCGGTCATGATGGCCGGCAGCGCGGGATAGTTCTTCGAATTGCTGCCAATCATTCGCTGGGTGAACTTCTTAACGGCCCACTGGCCCAGGCGAGTCCTATCTTTCAGCCAGCCGAGCATGCCGTCCTTGTGCCCGGTCTGTCCTTTGAACAGCCCGAAGATCGCCGGCCCCAATTTGAAGGAGGAGTCCTCGGCGTAATTCTCGACTGGATTTCCCGACAAATGGATCGCGAGTAGATCGGCGACCTTCGCATCGACATCTTCTCGCTTGCAGATGGCATCGGCGAGTCCAATCTTAACGGCTTCCTTGGCACCGACTTTCTTTCCGGTGAGCAGCATCGGCAACGCGGCCGTGAGTCCGACGAGCCGAGGCAACCGTTGAGTCCCGCCCCAACCAGGCAGCAGGCCCAGTTCAACTTCCGGCAGGCCCAACTTGGTCCGAGGATCGTCCATCACGATCCGATATCGGCAAGCCAACGCGAACTCGAGTCCTCCACCCAGGCATACTCCGTTGATAATGGCGACAGTTGGAATCCGCAGCGACTGGATCCGCTGCATCAATCCCTGACCGGCAGCACAAATCTGCTCCGCCGCTTCGGATGAGTTCAATGTCGCGATGACATGCAAATCTGCACCCGCCAAGAAGCCGCTATCTTTGCCGCTACGGAACACGAGCGCCTTTACCGAGGGATCCTGTTCCACAGCTCGTAGCAATTCATCAAGATCATGCAGGACGCTTTCATTGAAGACGTTCATCGATTGGTCGGCGACATTCAGAATTGCCGTCATCACGCCGCGAAAATCGCGATGCACATCGAAATTAGCCAGGTGCAGGTCCATGATTTCCCTCCCTCAAGCACTTATCACCAATTCATTTGTTTTATGACACAGTTACTCGTTTTGTCGTGTTAGTCGTTGCTCGTATCCAACCACATCGCCATCCCCTGCCCGCCGCCGATACACAGCGTCGCCAGCCCTTGTTTCAGATTCTTTTCCTTCAACGAGCGAAGCAGAGTCAGGACCAAACGCGCACCTGTTGTGCCGACTGGATGTCCCAAGGCGATTGCTCCGCCGTTCACATTCAATTTTTCATCGGGAACTTCGCCCAAAGCCTTGGTGCGACCAAAATGCTCTTCCGCGAATTTGTCGGACGCGAAGGCTCGTTGACAGGCAATGACCTGCGCCGCGAACGCTTCATTGATTTCAATCAGATCAAACTCTGACAGCGAGAGGCCATTGCGGGCCATCAGATCTTGCGTCGCATGTACGGGACCCAGCCCCATGCGCTGCGGTTCGCAGCCCTTCACGGCATAGTCGCGAATGTAACCCAACGGGGTCAGCCCCAAGGTACGGGCTCGGCTCGCCGGCATCAGAACGAGCGCACAGGCACCATCCGTGATCGGACAGCTATTGCCTGCGGTGACCGAGCCCGTGGAGGGTTCAAATAAAGGTTTCAGCTTTGCCTGTGCTTCGATCGTTTGACCGGCTCGAGGACCAGAATCCTTTTCGATGGTTTTGCCATTCGGCAGGGTGATCGGTGCAGTCTCACCCTTGTAGAAGCAGCGTTCCCAAGTCGCGATCGCTCGTTGGTGGCTGCGCAAGGCGAATTGATCCTGCTCTTGCCGCGTGATGCCAAAATCCTTGGCGAGCAACTCGGCCGTCTGACCCATATTCAACCCGCAAATCGGGTCAGTTAAACCCAATTGCAATGCGGGAATCGGACTAAGCATTGAAGGACGGAACCGAGTCATGACGCGGATCTTACCGAGCATCGATTTCTGCCGACTCATTTCGAGCAGCAGATCTTTGACTCGCGGATCCCACAAGAGTGGGACGTTCGACATCGACTCGGTCCCTCCCGCAACGATAATTTCGGCGCGGCCATCCCGGATTGCCTGCCAACCCGCGACGATCGCCTCCATGCCCGATGCGCAATTGCGATGCACGGTATGGGCTGGGCGGTCTTGTGGAACGCCCGCTCGCAACGCGATGACGCGCGATACGTTAGCCGTATTCGGTGGCGAGGCGACGTTGCCGAAGATCACTTCGTCGACTTGATCGGGCTTCAACCCGGTTCGGTCGAGAGCTGCCGTGACGGCAACTCGACCCAGTTCATCGGCGGCAACCGACGACAGTGGCCCGAACGCTTTCGCGAAGGGAGTGCGCATCCCGCCGATGACGGCCAGCGGTTCGGGCAATGTTTCCCGTGTGCGTTTCATGATCGACCTTCCGCATTTCTACGCGTAGGTCACAGCGAGATCAGACTGGTTGTTTCAAACCCATCTCTGTTCGCCCTACTCTGACCACGCGATTTTGATTTGTGATGCAGATCTCATTCAGTGGCATATCCAAGTTCAAATTGTGATTCTTACTTCCATTGGCTAGGCCCCTACCTGTTTAGCAAGGACCATGCCAATGGGGTGACTCTTTGACCGATCAATCGGCCTTTGCCGGTACTTCTGCCTCTGTGACAGCTTCAGTGACATTTTCCGTCGAGCCGGGCTCGTCTCGCAGTTTGCGACGCAACACTTTGCCGAGGAAGTTGCGTGGCAATTCCCCTTCGATGATCTCCAGAATCTTCGGCACTTTGTAATGTGCCAGGTGCTCTTTCATGTACGTCTGAAAGTGATGCTGATTGAAGTGCGATTTGCTCTTCACCGCGACAATCGCCTTCACGATCTCGCCTCTTTGACGATCGGGTACGCCGACCACAGCTGCGTCTTTGACATCTGTATACTGCTTTAGAACGTACTCAACATCGTTGGGATAGACGTTGAATCCGCTGGTAATGATCAAATCCTTCTTGCGATCGACGATCTTGAAGAAACCGTCTTGATCACAGGTGGCCAGGTCTCCGGTGAATAGCCAGCCATCTCGTAGCACCTGTGAAGTGGCTTCCGCGTTGTTCCAGTAGCCCAGCATCACTTGAGGACCGCGGACGATCAGCTCACCCACTTCACCGGGACCAAGGATTCGAGTTCCTGTTTCTGCATCGACGATTCGCGCATCCGTATCTGGCAGCGGCAGGCCAATCGTGCCGATTCGAGCATTGCCGTCAAGCGGACCAGCGTGTGTGACGGGACTGCATTCCGACAGGCCGAAGCCTTCGACAACCTGCGCCCCCGTGAATTCCGCGAATTCAGTGGCCGTTTCCGGCATCAGCGGAGCTCCGCCCGAGATCACCCACATCAACGAACGGACATCCCACTTACCGGGGTTGTCTCGCAGGCGCTGATTCAGCACATGCAACATCGCCGGAACTGCAGGAAATACGCTCGGTCGTGACGATTTGATCAAGTCCAACACCGTTTCGGGCTGAAAGCGATGATGCAGGACAAGTGTTGCCGCCATCGCGATGCCGGATGTCGCGCAGGTGGAAAGACCGTAACTGTGGAAGAACGGAATCACCGCCAGGAAGGTGTCGCGGCCGGTTCGATTTCCACACCAGGCCTTGAGTTGCAGCGCGTTCGCCATCAAGTTCGCATGCGACAGGGTCACTGCTTTCGGATGTCCCGTCGTTCCACCTGTCGGCAGGATGTAGGCCGGCGATTGCGAATCGGCATGAACCGGATCCGCGATCGGTTCCTGATGGCTGATCTCGGTCGCGAAGTCTTTGAACTCAATATGTGAGTCCGTATGCAAGCCACGTCGTTGCAGGCAGGCGGCTCGATACAGCAACCGTTTCATGGTGTGCAGGCGCGATGCGATCGAGCAGGTGAGGATGCGGCTGGGACGATGTTCGCCTCGAGTGGCCAATGGAGCCAGCAGATCGAGGGCGACGATCAGCTTGCAGTCCGTCGCACGCAGCATCTCGTCGATTTCAGTCGCGACGGATAGTGGACTCAGCGAAACCGCGATGCCGCCAGCCATCCAGATGCCGTAGGCGGCAATCAGGTATTCCGGGACATTGGGAAGCAGTAGACCGACTCGGTCACCGGGCTGGATTCCGAGAGACCGGAACAATGACGCCGCACGGCGGGCCTGTTCGTACAGCGTTTCGTAAGTCGTACGCTCGTCGAAGTATCGGACGGCGATACGGTGTGGGAATTGTTCGGCGGCATGCTTCAGCAGCCACCAGACCGGCTCCTGAGGATAGTTCAGATGAGCAGGTGTACAACTTGGATACTGCTTCAGCCAAGGGGCGGCAGCATCCTTCAGTACAATCCGATCTTCAGCAATTGAAATGGACATGGTTGCATCCCTTTCCTTCGAATCAGTAGCATCGCGTGATCCATGAAATGTGAACCGTAGAGCAAACCGGATACCCTCAAACACATAACGATCAATACGTCGCAACAGATCAAATCGTGGGGACCAGCCAAGCCAGGATTAAGGAACCAGTAGGAAGAGAAGGACTTGCGTTCTGGCCGATCTTCGCAACTCGATTCCAACGGCTTCTGTCTTTTCCCTCATTGATCTAAGTATTGACCACAGGCCTGACAGGACAAGGTGTAACCGTCCGTATGTTGCGAGGAATTCATCGTTTGGGCGATCCTTTGGTGGAAGTAACCGGCCCGCCGGTCTTTTGTTCTGTTGGCGGTGTTTACCGCTTCGGGAAAAACATTCCAGAAGTCGTTCTGGCGTCGACGTTTTCTGCCGATTACACTGTCTAGCCTTATGCGTACGTTTCGGCAGCGATCTCCGACACACATCCGTTCCACCCGAAAGGGGAATTCGGCCCTGGATTACATGCTGATTCTGGCAGCGATGCTTCCCATCGTGTTATTCATCACGGTGAAAGGGAAAAGAATCATGCAACTTGTCTGGGAAATGTTGTGTGTGCAGATTTCGTGGCCTTTGATGTAAGATTGAGAAATCGGGATTACTGACCACAAGTGCGCCAACGCGCATCGAAAACAGTCAAGGGTGGAGATCAAAGACCATGCAGCAATTCTCTTGGCGCAAACTGATGCTGCGAGTGCATCGCGACGAACGAGGTGCCGTCAGCCTGGAAACGATTCTGATCGTCGCAGCCATCGCGTTGCCGATCCTGATTTATTTGATTAAGTTCGGCTGGCCGAGCATCAAGAAGTACTTCGAGTCCGGGATGCAAAACCTGGAGAACGAAGGAAACAATGTCACGACCGGCGGCAGCGGAACGGGCTCTAATTGATTTGAGGCCTCGGTGACGTTGACCGTGGGGATTGTCGTCACGCTCGTGCTGTTGCTCGTGGTCGCGACAGTGACCGATGTGCGCGATCAGATCATTTACAACTGGAACACGTATCCCGGTATTTTGCTGGGATTCGTGCTCCGCTGGTTCGATGGTGGCGCGGCGGGGATCGAAGATTCGTTTAAAGGATTCCTGGTCTGCGGATTCCTGATGCTGGTCTGCTTCGTCTTATTTCAGTTGGGTGGTGGCGACCTGAAGCTGATCGCCATGATGGGAGCGTTCCTGGGATTCGAACGGGGTGTCGAAGCGTTGTTGTGGACTCTGGTTCTGGGAGGCATTCTGGGATCGGTGGTGGTGGTCTGGCAATTAGGGTTTCTTAACATCGTGACCGGGACCATGCGACAACTGATGAAGATGTGGCAGGCGCGGGGTTGGGTTCCATTGGATGCAGAAGCCCGGCAGCCGCTGAAGCAAACGCTGTTTCTGGCACCGGCAGGATTAGTGGCCGTTTTGATTGTGACCTATGACATCTGGCGACAGGGCCTCTTGCTGTAGTTGGCGCGACGCCAATCACGCAGAGACGATTTGTCCTTCAGGAGATGACCGCGGCCGTGCATCGCGAAATCCTCATCGCCTGTCTCCCTTGCTTCATCGTGCTGTGCGCGTCGATGATCGTCCTACGATTGTTATTGGCGGTCGGTGTTTCTTCCTGGAACTGGCAGCGGTTACGACAAGTCCACTCGTGCCAGCGAGGCGGCGTTCAATCACTCGCCTTTGTGCTGACGATGCCGATGTTCATCATGGTGATCTTGCTGATCGTGCAGGTCAGCCAGTTGATGATCGCCCAGATGGTCATCCACTACGCGGCATTCGCGGGGGCTCGTTCGGCATCGGTTTGGCTTCCCGCGGCGATCGACGATCCAAGTCAGATGGAATTGAATGAGTACTCCGAAGTCGAAAACCGGATTGGTCAGCGGCCGACTTCGTCCGATGGTGAATTCACCGACTATGAAGTGACATCCTCTGTCACCAGCGAAAAGCTATGGAAAGTCCGCGCGGCCGTCGTTCAGGGTCTGATGCCGCTATGCCCCTCTCGCAGCCTGGGAATGCGCGGCCAGATGCCTTACTTGGCAAACCTCGCCATGGCGAATCAGCAGGTCTATGCCACGCTGCTTCCGTCCTCTCAATCCAATACTCAGTTGCCCAATCGAATCGCGAACAAGCTGAACTATGCCGACCAGAACACGCGTGTCATTGTTGAATGGCGGGATTCCTATGATCCCAAGGGGCGAGATTCTTTGAACTTCATCTCGTACAACCCCCGAAACCACACATGCCCCGATCCCGAGCGGCAGTCGGCCTTTCGCGAGGCCGAGATTGGCTGGCAGGATCCGATTACCGTTTACGTGATCCACCAATTCGCGTTACTTCCTGGCCCGGGGCGACTGCTCGCAAATCGGATCGTTCGCTCGGATGGCCTGCCAGATCGTGTGGCAGCCCGAATCAACGCCGTTAGTCTGGATGCCTCGCGGACACTGTACACGACTCAGATCCAGGCGGCGGTGACAATGACGTGTGAAGGCTGGAAATCCGTCAAGCCGGTGATTCAACCTCGTTATGCTTTGCCGACTCAGTGATGATTTCAAAGTCTCCGACATGAACGCACGATCTCACATATCGAATCCAGCCGGCAGCGGACGTTGTCGTGCGGTTTTGCATTGGTGTCGTGATCGACTGATCGGCGTGCATCGCGACCAACGGGGCGCGATTAGCGTATTGTCCGTCTTCGCGATCTTTTTGTTCACGATCCTTTTGGTCCTGATCGTCAACGTGGGTCGGCAGATTGACGACAAACTGCGAATGCAGAACGCCGCCGACGCCGCGGCGTACTCGGGCGCGTCTGTCATCGCTCGCGGGTTGAATGCCATTGCGTTCAGTAATCATCTGGAATGTGAAACCTTCGCGCTCGTCGCGTACATGCGTGAGGGGCGCGATCGCAAGTCCGAGAAGTTTGTGCCCGAGATCCTTGATGCCTGGTTGGCGGTTGGCAACAAGTTTGCGAACGGCACAGGAACACAGGAGAAGTCTCAGAAGTTCAAGCTGATGGGAAAAGCCATCGTCGCGAAAGTGCCGACCGAACGACTGATGGTGCAAGAGTTCAGTCAGATGGCGTTCAACGAATCGCGACTGACTCTCCCCTTGTTCGAGTTCATCCTGGCGGGACCCGACTTTGAGAATAGCGCTGGCCTTCCAGATCGCTCTTTCGAAGGAGGTTTCATTCCCCGTTTCCAGCGGGCCGTACTCCAAACTGTTCCTTACATCGCCAGCGTCGCAACAGACGAGTTGACCCAGCGCTATGGAACGACGACGAAGTCGCAACACCGCAACCAGGACTTGCGTGGCCTGCTGTGGGCGACAGATGTCACTGTGGTGGGAACGCGTAACGAAGCCGCGGCGACCACTCGGACGATACCGATTATCGATCCCTCTCGATTCGGTTCGGATGCGGCGCAAGTCGGCGATGTCGTCCCGCCCAGTTGCCCGACGTGCTATTCCTGCTCGGAATGCATCAGCCGCAAGCTGCGATCACAGTTGGCTCATCAGTATGTCAATGCGTGGATTCGGCACTGGCTAAGCCCGTATTTCGAATACCCGGACGACGGCACGCCCGACTATGGTGCGACATCGGCCAAGATGTCGAATTACATCAATTTCTGGCGAGTCTACACATGTGCGAATTTGAACTCGCTGCTCGAGAACGAGTATCCTCATACGAACCTGCCATTCGTCATGCGCGACGCGCCGACTCGACCTTATAACGGTGGTCCGCCCAGGGACTACGATATGACCAAGCCCTGGGACTTCGATGGGTGCGTACAGACGGCCGACCAGCCCGATCGACCATGTCGGCCCGCCAATCCGATCACGCAGCAGACGCTGGAAGGATCGTACACTTTCGTCTCGGCAGTTTATTGGCCGCATCAGAAGCCGATGTTCCCGGGTTTGTTCAAGAACCCGCAGGAACGAGACAGCCAGACGTATGCGACGGCTTTCGCTCAAGCCTCGATCTTTCCACCGCGCGGACGATTCTCGCGAGTCAATGCGGCGACGACCTGGCCTGAGAATGCGCCGTGGGTCCACCTCTATCCGTGTCCGCCGAATGGAACCTGTTGTGCGAATCTCTACGATCTAGCGCCGGGATCGTGGGATCAATACTCGCTGTCGAACACGAACCCGTCGAATATTCAGGTCTGGTGGCATCTGCCGCCGTTTGCGATTGAGAATCGTTGGGAACAGTATGGTCAGTGGGATTCGTTCAATCAGAACTGGACGACCAAGCTGGTTCCCGCAACCGCCGCCAATGTGCCCCAGATACTCTCGCAACATCCGGGTCCCCATCTCAATGGAGCTCTCTCAGGCTATCAACCGCCCAATCTGCAGAATGTCTCGGTACAACAGTTCCACCTTGTGAACACTCACTGAGATCCCGAAACGAACCATGCATCGCTGTCGCCAACCAAATCGATTCGAACCAGAGCCGCGCCAGATGCCGCGCACCAAGTTCCATCGACGACGCGGGCTGGCTCCGCTGGAGTTGACGCTCGCGCTGCCGATGCTGGTCTTCCTGATGGCTCTGATGATCGACTTTGGTGTGGCCGGGGCCTGGAAGGTCCGAACCCAGGCGAATACACGGTATGCGGCCTGGCGAACCGTGAACGCGCGAACCGGCGAATACAATCCGACCCCTCGATATTGGCCAGCCAGTGCCCCGCTGACAACGAATGCGGGAATGGACCTGCCGCAATCCAGCCAGCTTTGGGACGCACAGCCGGCGTTGCTCTGCCCCTGTATCCGTGGGCCGCAACTTACCGCTCCCAGTGCGGAAGTTGCCGTGAACGTGCCGGGGCGAATGGAGATGGATGGGACCGTGCTGGAAGGCAATGCCGTCCTGGAAAGGCCCGTCCCACTGCTGAAAACGGCACTGCCGGGCGGAAAGTTTCGGTTCAACCTGAAGCAGGATGTCTTCGACAATCAATGGCAGTTCTATTCGCTGGGAATCGGCTGGAATACGGATATCCGAGCGGATGTCTGGTGGGACATTGAACACTCGGACCTGTCATCGCTTGATGGAGCAGTCGATTCCAGTCTGCAAATGTTGAACGCCAACTTGCAGGTCTTGCAGTCCAATCCGAACCAGCAGGATCTGTATCCTCTCGACAACGACGACGAATTTAGGCGGTATCACAGTTGGCGACCGCCGGACTTCTATCCGCGATTGGGCGGGATGTGTGAATCGAAACCGGACACCGTCTATACCAGCATCGTCTCGCGCCTGCACAAAGACGGAAGTCCGAATCGCGGATCGTTGCTCAGCCGCATCGATAATCTACCATGTACGATGTCAAGCAGTTTTGAGGACCTCTACAAGAAGTGGATCTGTGAACTGGAAATGTGTGGCTTCAGTGACAATGGCATCGATCCCTTGCGGCAGCGCTACAAAGATCTGGCTCAGTTCATGCAGGCCCAAAAATGCAACGGTGCACCGAGCGGCCAGTTAACGCGCTGCGAGTGCCCTGAGAAAACGAATTGCGCATGCCCGCCGTCTCCGATTGGAGTCGGCCATTGAGTTCCCCCGCGCCCCCGGCTCCATCGCTCGGTCGCCGGCTGACTCGGCGTGCCGTCGATTTACTGGTGATGGGGTTTGTGTTGACAGTCGGATTGTCGGTCGGTCGGCAATTGATCGATTGGTGGCGAACAGATCCGAGTTCATTAACCCCCGATTTTTCAGGCCTGACCGCCGTCGATCTCGATTGGAACCACACGCCTGTAACACTGCGGTTCGGGGACTCCGCGACGGCGATGGAACGACGCCCGTTTCAAGGGGAACGCAAACAACTGGAAGAAGAACTGACGCGAATCGGTCAATCGCTAGTCTTGACCAGTGAAACTCCCACGCAGCCAATGGAAGAAGCGGAACAAGGCTGGCTGACGGCGCTCGAGGCAACGCCGGCAGTCCTGTGGGATTCGTCGCTAGGAAACGTCTATCGCCGCAAAGAACCGCTGCCATCATTTGTAGCGACGCGATTTATTGAAGGGTCCAGTGATGAAGCAGGCCAGCAGCGAATCGTCGCCTGGGGCCTGGGCTTTCCCACATCACCGGGGGACTGGACGATTTACGTCTTCCGCCCCGATTCGGCCAGACCCGCTCCAGCAGCGCCCTCTTCGCTGAAATTGCCCGACAACTCACGCAACATCACCGATCTACACGGGGCCGACGGATGCCGGTGGCGGATCATCCAGGGTCGCGGCGACATCGCCGGTTGGGTACAACACTTCGAAGTTCAATACGGTCAAAAGTTCGTCGTCTCCAAGTCGATCAGTCCAGAAGCAGCCAGTTTAAAGATCCGACGCGACCAGTTTGTGACTGACATCCAGATTCGGCGAGAACCGGATGATCGGTTGACGGGGGTGATCTGGTCTGCGCCTGAAAGGAAATCGCAATGAAGGGTGTCCAAGGATTGCTGTTGTCGCTCGGCCTGGGTCTGGCCGGTGCGATCTGCAACTGGATGTACTTGGAGCGCCTGGCGGGTAAGGAAAACCGCGTTTCCTTCATCGCGATCAAGGCTGACTATCAAATCAATATCGGCGACACCCTGCGCGAAGATCAGTTGGCGAAGATCGACATCCCGCAAAGTGCGGTCGGCAACCTCGATCAAGTTGCCCCCCGCTGGAAAGATTTGTCACTAGTTGTCGGAGCCACTTCGACTCGCAGCTACCGCGGCGGCGAACTCGTGCTGCAGCAGGATATCCGGACGCCGGGTGCGAAAGACCTGAACGAAAAGATCGGCAAGAATGAAGTTGCGATCTGGATTCCGATCGATATGCGGACTTTCAACTCGGCGCGAGTGAACCCCAACGACGAAGTGTCGTTTGTTCTGCCTCGAGTCGGAGGTCCAACTCAGATTCCAGTTGCCGATAACAACCAGACCCCACCGACCAATTCGAACAGTGAAATCGTCGGACCATTCCGGATCCTGGAAATCGGCAATCGAACGGGGCGCCCGGAAGTTCAACGTGCAGCAGGAGCACGTCAGTCCATCGACAGTTCGATTACGGTTGTTGCCAAGCTCGAAAACGGTCGCCTCGATGCCAAGAGCGAGCGAGTAACTGAGTACATGCGCTCGACAAAGTCACAAGGTCTGCAGGTGATTCTGCATCCGAAGAACTGATACCGGCTCTCTGGCGGCATCACGCGAGTAGGGTTGGACTCTGGTCTTCAAGACTGGATGCGGAGCAGCGAACAATGCGCAGCAGATCGTCCACCAATAAGTGCCGGTGACGTCCGAACGCAACGACCTTGATCGCCGGTGCCGGGCAAATACAGTGCGGGACCGTAGTCAGGAGAGACGGCCCGAATCAGGTTTGCTTCTTCCAATAGCGAGAGCGTGCGATAGAACGTGCTGCGACTGACGCGAACTTGATGAAGTTCTTCAGCTAGTTGATCAGCGTCGATAACTTCATTCTTCTCAAATACGGCTTGCACCACCAATTCGCGCTCGGGGGTGAGTCGCATTCCTTTCGATTCGAGTAGACTGCGCAGAATCGTGATTGCGTTTGGGATGTCCACGGGTGCGTTGATGTTCGGTGGGCCATGCATCCACTTAGCTGATTCCCTTGGCTTCAACAGCTTGCGGAAACCAAGGCTGAGCCGCCCCATGGTCCAGCGGGCATTAATGTCTTGCAATGATCGGATGTGCAGTTGCTCGTTCTCATCCCGAAACTGCATCGCATCAATACCAAGTGGGCCGAAGTATCCTAGGCTTTGGATGCGCCTAGCCGCTTGAAGCGCGATGTCGATGGCTAGCCCCCAGTCGGACGGACGCAGAACGACGTGAGTCTGCTCAGTGACCAACGAGGGAAGCCGACTGCCGCTGTACTGGCCGCGGTCATCCGCGGTCATGGTCACGGCTTCCAGCAACTGGGGTTCTCCTTCGCGCGGGATGTCGATCTGGATACCAACCTCAGTGACGTTCTTGACCCAGGGCTCGAAGAAGACGATCCCCTTGGCGTTCAGCCGTTTATCGATCCAGCTTCGATCGGCTCCCACTGGGATTCCGCTGCCGAGCAATCGTTCGCGGCCGGACATACCGAATTCAGCCTTGATGACCCAGCGACCACCTTTGTCTTGCAGGGCGATATACCGTTCAATCTGGTCGAACGAGGTCGCTTCGCCAGAGAACGGCAGGCCGATTCGCCATTCTTGTTCGAGTCCCGACGAGAGCCGCCGCGAGTTGGCCGCGCGGACCGCGTGATCGTGCGGGTCGTTGCAGATCCAACCGTGGCGATCGCAAAGCTGGCGGATGTCGTCGGTCCAACCCCACGGGACGCATTCCACGCGGGAAGGAACCGCATCGAACGAAATGATCGGAATTACTTTGGGAAGACCGTTCGCCACCGCCCCTTCAAAGAAACTGGCATCGATCAGTTCAGGTGTCCAGAGGTAGTCGCCATCGTCGGCAATCGCCAGCCAGGATGTCGCGAGTTCCGCGTTCAGGCGTTGTAGCTTCGCGGGCAACTGCCGTCCTGGAGCAGCCAAACGATGCTCGAAATCGAAGTTTCCGACAAACAGTCGCGGCATGATCAACTCAGTCAGGCGAAGCAACCGCCGGTGAAGGCTCTCGCGGCCAGATCACGATCAATGCTAGCAAGGCGAGAAGTGGCATCCAACAGACTGTCGACATTCCGTAGGCATAGGCGAGTCCTTTGTAGGCATCTGGGGTCTGATCGACGAAGTGACCAAATCGCCAATGCCATAGCGAAGGAAAGATCCACGCGATTGTTCCCAGAGTTCCTGAGACCTTACCCTGATGAGCCACGGAAAGCTCTTGCGTGAACGTGTAGTAGCAGGGGAACAAGCCAAGCGACCCAACGCCGACAATCATCAGGACAGCCACGAGTGCCGGTCCCTTCGGAAGCAGCGGAATCAAGCCGCCACACGCCACCAGCAGCGAACACGCACCAAAAATGGTGAGTCGCGACTTGTGAGCCGTCAGCCCGCGGCGACATAACCAAGCTGTCGCGAAACCTGCGGTGATACAACCAACGTCCGTCATCACATTGAACCAGAAATTCAAGTCCAGACTTTCCAGTTCACTGTATTCGCGACCTCGAATCAGAAACTTCTGCATCCAGACGCGGAACTGATGCCAGCAGAGATTGATCGCGATCACCATGATCACCAGTGCGATGAATTTGCGTGAGCAAACAACATTCAGAAACGACTGAGGCGACGCCGCATCGGTGGCCGCGTCGCTCCGTTGGTCTGCGGATGTCGCTTGGAGGTCTTGATTCCACAGCGAGATCAACCAGAGAATTGCCCACACGACGCCGATTGCACCGACAATCTGAAAGGCGGGGCGCCAGTTACCTGGTCGATCGTCAACGACCAGCGACTTGATAATGAGCGGCGTCACCATCGCCCCGATTGCGGTCCCACTTTGCAAGACGCTGTTTCCGAGCGTGCGCTTGGACGAAGGGAGCAATCGCTGAGTCGTCTTCAGAGCGCAGGGCCAATGCCCGGCCTCGAACAACCCCAATAGCAAACGGCAGGCGAGTAACCCGGAGAAGGTGGTGACAAGACCTGTCGCAAATCCCATCATTGACCAGAGCAGCAGCACGATAGGATACAGCCACTTCACATTCGTACGGTCTGCGATGATGCCGAATAAGGTCGCCCCAGCTGCGAATGCCAATCCAAAAGCCATTTCGAGCGACCCATAGCCCGCTTCGGTCAGCTTGAACTCCCGCGTGATCCGCTCGGACGTGTTCGATAACGTCTGGCGATCCATGTAGTTAATCGTGCTGGCCAGCAGCAGCAAGAAACAGATCCACCAGACCATGGCCTGCGAACGTTCAGGGGGAGCAGGCACATGTCACCTCGCGGGAGAAGGCGATTGCAAATTGCAAAATGAAAATTCAAAATTTGGGGAGGAAACAGCCGAGGAGGCGCGATCGTTCGCTTAGTCGTGCTCTTAAATCTGCACTTTGCAATTGTCATTTTGCAATTTGCAATCTCTTCGTCTTACCCCCAGGAGTATCCATCCCAGGCGATCACCTGTTCGAGGAACTGAGTCACCCCTGCGGAGAATGTCTGGAATAGGTATTCCCCTTTTTCAGCAGTCGCGAATTGTGGGCTGCCGATGTGACCGGGGACGGTTCGGTCTTTGGTGATCCAGCCGCGATAGGCGGGTTCGAAAGCGAAGCCGAACGGGACTTCCTGCAACTTCGTGATATCTTTCACCAAGTGCGGAGCCAGTCGCAGGATCATTGAGGTTTCCCATTCGCAGGCATGCCCCATCTGCGACTGCACCAGATCCGAGCGATCCTTGTTTGGATTCGCGCTATCCCAATAGGTGGCGAACAGCAGCAGCAGATCTGTTCGCGTACGATGACGCTGGCGGGCTTCGAAGATCGCCTGCTTGCCGGGTGTCGTATTTCCGCCGTGGCCATTCAAAAAGACGATTCGCTTGAAACCGTGCGTAATCAGGTTGTCTGTCAGGTCGTTCAGCAGATCGAGGTAGACACGCGGGGTGGCTGATAATGTACCAGGGAAGTCGATGTGGTGATGCGAATTGCCTAGCCACATCAGCGGTGCGATGAGAATCGAATCCTGTAGGGTGTCACCGACTCGCCGGACGACTTCCCCCAGCAGCATGCTATCGGTGAAAACGGGAAGGTGATGCCCGTGCTGTTCGAGAGCGGCGACAGGGACGACGACAGGAAGATCGCGGGATAGCTTGTCGACCTCGGACCAGGTCAAATCGGTCAGATTCATGCGGAGCCTTCGAGAGACTGGCGGGTGGGGGTAGCGGGGGAATCGACGTCATCATTTGACGGGGCAAGTCGCCTTCCCGCAAGCACACGCATCAAGTTTTTCCGACGCGACCGCCGGATCGCTGGCAATTGGCCGATCGAAACCGATACTGGTCGTAGAAACTTAAGGAGCCCAGACAATGACCACCTCTTTTCCGCACGAGTCGCCGATCATGGCGCCTTCGATGCTGAAGTGTGACTACGCGAATTTACAGCAGGAAATTGATCGATTGGCCGCGGCGAATACGCATTGGCTGCATTGGGATGTGATGGATGGCCATTTCGTCCCCAATCTGTCGTATGGAGCCTTGCTGATCGAGAGTATTCGCTCGAAAACAAAGGCATTTTTTGACGCTCACCTGATGATCTCGGACCCCGCCCGATACCTCGACGACTACATCAAAGCAGGCTGCGACGCGATCACTTTCCATATTGAAGCGGTCCCCGAGCCGACTGAGCTGCTGGGGCGGATCCGAAAGGCTGGCCGAAAAGCCGGTTTGGCGATCAATCCCGGGACGCCTGCGTCTCGTGTCGAGCCATTTTTGCCGATGTGCGATCTGGTACTGCTAATGAGTGTTGAGCCCGGTTTTGGAGGTCAGAAATTCAAGCCCGAAGCGTTGGAGAAGGCGAAGTACCTGAAACCACGGTTGGCACCGGGGACTTTGCTGTCGATTGATGGCGGAATCGGGATTAAGACGATCGGCTTGGCCGCAGCCGCCGGGTGTCAGGTGTTTGTGGCGGGCAGTGCCATTTTTGGCGAAGCCGATTATACTTCCGCAGTTCAAAACCTGCGGCGGCTTGCGGGTCATGTCGCCTGAATTGTCGACCAGATTCTTTCGTCACGGGATGGACGCGTTTTGCGCGCATGATTTCGGTGAGCGACCAACGGGAGCGGTGATGTCAGCTTCCGAGCGGTAGCTCGATTTGGGTTGAGGGCACTGCCCTCATTAGAAGGCATGTGGGATGAGTGCTGTCACCATGAGCGATGCCGATCAAAGCGGCGAAGTCCCGCGCAAAAAACGCGGCGTGCCCGAAGGGCTGTGGATTTCCTGCGAGGACTGCAAGAACACCGTCTTTCGGAAGCAGGTCGAAAAGAACCTGTTCCTTTGCCCGGACTGTAACTATCACTTTACGGTGCCGGGGCGAATTCGAATCCAGCAACTGCTGGACGAAGATAGCTTCGAAGAATGGTTCACAAACCTCAAGCCGAAAGATCCGCTGGGGTTCGTTGATACGAAGCCGTACAAGGATCGATTGATTGCCGAGCAAAAGAAGTCGGGATTGACGGAGGCGTGCATCGCCGGTCGTGGATACATGCGCGGTCGACCGCTGGTCTTCGCTTTGACAGATTCGTCGTTCATCATGGGAAGCATGGGATCGGTCGTCGGCGAGAAGCTGACTCGATCAGTGGAAGAAGCAACGCGACTGAATCTGCCGCTGGTCATCCTGAGCGGATCCGGTGGCGGGGCTCGCATGCACGAGGGGATCTTGTCGCTGATGCAGATGGGCAAGGTTTCGGCTGCGCTCGCCAAGTTTCACGATGCGGGGGGACTCTTCCTGTCCGTGTTGACCAACCCGACGATGGGGGGCGTTGCCGCCAGCTTTGCATCGCTGGGCGATATCATCATTGCGGAACCGGAAGCCTTGATCGGCTTTGCCGGACCTCGCGTCGTCAAAGCAACCTGTAAGATCGATCTGCCAGCAGGCTTTCAGACGAGTGAATTCCTGCTGGAGCACGGGTTCATCGATCGGATAGTTCCTCGACCGGAACTGCGGACAGAAATCTCGCGCATGATCGACTACTGCGGGATGTAAGAGCGATGAAACGCTGCGTTTGATTTCCTGAATTCTCGATCGCCTGCATCACCTGCTTCGGACGTTGTTCATGCTCGAATTCTTCAAGAAGCTGATGCAGGGCCGATCCAAGGTGCCGAAACTGGATGTCACCAAACGCTTCCAATTAGTCAGTCGCGTTGGCCAGGGAAGCATGTCGAAGGTTTGGCGTGCCGTTGACGGCTACAACGGTCGCACGGTCGCGTTGAAGCTGCTGGACATCGAAAAGACCAAACGCCTGGAAGCTCGCTTTAAGGGAATCAAGACCCCGAAGCCGACTGAAGGCGATGTGGCCCTGAAGCTGAAGCATCCCCACATCGTCCAGACTTTCGAGGTGGGAATCACGACCAATAACGAACAGTATTTGGTGATGGAGTTCGTGGAAGGGGTCAGCCTGAGCTATCTGGTGGATGTCCAGAACGAAGTCATGCAGCGTAATCGCCTGAGATTCATGATCGAACTGGGCGAGGCGATCGAATATTTTCATCGCCAGAACTGGATTCATCGAGACATCTGTCCGCGGAATATCCTGCTCGACACAGACTACTCGATCAAGCTCATTGATTTCGGTCTGGTCGTCCCGAACACTCCCGAGTTTCAAGCTCCCGGGAATCGCACGGGGACCGCCAACTATATGGCCCCCGAGTTGATTAAACGGCAACGGACCGACCAGCGAATCGACATCTTTTCGTACGCGGTGACCTGCTACGAGATGTACGCCAAGAGACTCCCTTGGGAAGCGGCCGAGACGCTGGATGCGGTTGTCCAGCACATCAACAACCCTCCCGAAGATCTGAAGCGACACTGCCCTGACGTTGATCCGCGGGTCGCATATGTGATCATGAAAGGTCTCTCCGTCGAACCGCGTGACCGCTGGCAGACCATGGGACAACTGCTCGACAAGCTACGCGAGGTACGGGCGGAAGAATCGAAGCCCGAGCCAGTTTCAAATCCGGCACCCGCTCCGAAGGCCAAGCCCAAGCCGAAAACCAACTAGGCGAAGTGAAGCGGCTACGGAGGAGAAAGGGCGAGCCACGGATTGAACACGGATGAAACACGGACAAGGAATAAGAAGAAGACAAAAAGCCAGATCAGTTTTTTCCGACCACCTTCCCTCATGCCTTTCTTCCTAATCCGTGTTTCATCCGTACTACAAACGATTGAGTTTCATCCGTGTTCAATCCGTGGCTGAACTCTCTTATCGCGAAGTTCTGCCAGTTCGGCTTCAAGGTCTTTGATTCGCTTCTGCAGTCCTTCAATAACCGGCGCGATTTGATTCTGTGAAAACCGCTTGTGGATGTGCTGGTGACAGTTCACGTCCCAAGCCTCGAGTGTGAACACGACCGCTCGTTCTACTTTGCCCGGATAGGCAGGGTCGCGAAGCTTTTCAAGCAGACCTGGATCATCTTCAACGACTTTGGCTGTTCCCCACAACTTCACTCGCTGACTGTTGGCATAGTCCATCAAGAAGATGAACGCTTTCGGGTTTTCTGACAGGTTCCCGAGAGTGATATATTGTCGGTTGCCTCCAAAATCGGCGAATCCTAAGGTGTGATCGTCGACCACCTTCAAAAAGCCAGGTGCTCCCCCTCGGTACTGGATGTAAGGCTGGCCTTGCGCGTTGGCCGTTCCGAGGTAGAACATATCCAGGCTCGCTAAAAACTCGGCCAATTCATCGGTCACGGTGGTTTGCCATCCATACCCATTCTCCATACGCGAGTACTTGACCCGTGAACCTTTTTCTTCTTGGATCGCTTTAACCGAAGGCGTAAAGGCGATGTCACTGGGAAATGCGACCATGATGATTTCTCCTTAATCTATTCACCGACACTACACGGCGCAGAGCTCTCGTGGGCTATTTTCAGTCTCATTTTGTTTGCCACTTGCTTGATTTATAAGATTCCTCGATCGCAGGTAGGCCTTCGCGGAGTCCGCCATTGTCACGAGCGCGGCACCCATCATGATGGCGTCTTTAACAACCAGGCGGCCCGCACCAGACAGTAGCGGGAAACCATGCTCGGGACTGCCAAGCGGTTGGACCCAGCATTCTGGAGTCGTTATTAGGAATGACAGCGTGACAAACGACATTGTGAACACGAGGAAACTCCCGACAGCGGCGATGCCGCGTGTAGCGTAATCATTGCCCCGTAGGCAACGATCACGGCTCCCAAACCTTGGGCAAATGGATACGTACCATTCTTCTCGTGCCATTCCTGATTCGCGGGAACCAACTCTCCTTCTTTGTTCATATGCTTGCGGTATTCACCCGCGGGCTGGTGATAGAAGAAGCTCATGAAGGGGCTGTTGGCGACGAACGGGACGATCCCTTCGTCTTCGTACTTGTACATTTTGAGAGCCCCGATCCAGACCAGCACGACAACCAGACCGATACGAGTAACCGTGACTCCGATCTTGTCGAAACGAGCTGCCGACTCAAACAATTCATCAAAACCGTTCATCATCTTTCTCCATTCTTGCGCACGTCGCTTGCCTCAAATGCTAGAGCACATTTGAAAATGATCTTCACTCCGAGGTGTGGTTTGGAGTAACTTTCCTGAGTTCATGTGACTCAGGGAGGAGACGATGATGGCAGCGCCATTGGCGATGGATTTGCGGACGCGCGTG